>NZ_JBALDG010000079.1:0-74416 GCF_036917195.1 Nostoc sp. | reverse complement strand
CAACCTCCTGCACCACGTTACACTAAAGGCGTGTTGGCGAAATATGCCTTTTTGGTATCTTCTAGCAGCATTGGTGCTGTGACAGATTTGGACTTATTTTAATTAAGCTCACGTCGTAGACATCTCCGAAAAAGAATGTAGAGACGTAGCAGTGCTACGTCTTTTTGATATCTAGTAATTTTTACCTAAATTTTATGAGTTTTTGTAAAAATCTTGAAAAAGTTTCAGGAAATTTACAGAGCAGATATGATGTCAATAGAGAAATCACGGAAATATAGTTGACTGTTAACTGCTTGAAACCGAAAAGGGTACAAAATGAGTTTTGAATCTAACGTCAAATTGATGATCGCTCATTCTAATCCAGACTTAGATGCAGAGGAGCAAGAACGGGAAACGCGAAATCTCCTCCGAGAAATTAAGGACTTAGATGTAGAGAGTGCTGAACTCGTAGCAGTTACAGAAATACCGGAAGGAGCCAGGTCTGTTGGCGGTTTTCTAGTGGGGGTGTTGCAGACAGAGGTGAGTCTTGCCAATTTTAAGAAATTGCTGGGATATTTGGGCGATCGCTTAGGTAACAAAACTATTGAGTTGGAAGTTGAGGCTAACGGTAAAAAACTTAAGGTAAAAGCTAGCAGTCAGCAAGAGTTAACCGCCGCCATTGAACAAGCTCAAAAGTTCATCGCAGGAAACTAAAAAATCCCAGCAGTAAGGAAGAGTAGCGAGATGGCAAAAGTAGCCCTGCTAATAGGAGTCAGTGAATATGAGCCTGGTCTTACCCCATTGCCAGCAGCGACAAAAGATGTGGAGGCGATGCAGCGAGTTTTGCTAAACCCACAGATAGGCGGTTTTGATGACGTAACACTGTTAATAAATCCTCAACGACAAGCAATGGAGGAAGCCATTGAAACCTTATTTGCTGGTCGCCAAAAAGATGACCTCTTGCTGTTATTTTTCTCTGGTCATGGCATTAAAGATGAGAGCGGTAAGCTTTATTTTGCAGCTCGCAACACCCGCAAGAATTCACATGGGAAACTTGTTGAGACAACTACAGTAGCAGCTAGCTCTGTACATAAGTTCATGAGCGATAGTCGCTCTAGGCGTGAGGTAGTTATTCTTGATTGTTGCTTTAGTGGGGCGTTTGCTGAGGGTATGTTAGCAAGAGATGATGGTTTTGTGGATGTTAGGAACCAATTGGGTGGAGAAGGGCGAGCTGTCCTGACATCTAGTACCTCAACCCAATATTCTTTTGAACAGCAAGGGGCGGATACTTCAACTTACACCCGTTACATAGTTGAGGGACTAGAGACTGGTGTAGCAGACCGAGATCAAGATGGCTTGATCTCTGTTGATGAATTGCATGATTATGCTACGAGAAAGGTACAAGAAGCTTCTCCGGCTATGAGACCGGAGATATATGCCGTTAGAGAAGGCTTTAAAATTAAGCTTGCCAAAGCACCCACCGATGAGCCAAAGATCAAAGAACGCAAATATCGAGAAGAAGTTGAGTTTTGCTTAAAAAGCGGTAATGGTGAGATTTCTTTGGCTGGTCGCGCTACATTAAATGAGTTAAGACAAAGTCTGAGATTAACACCTGAAGAAGCTGGTAATATTGAGACTCAAGTTTTAGAACCTATAGAAGTCTACAAACAGAAATTGCAGCGATATGAACAGACATTACGCAATGAGATAGAACGTAAATTTCCTCTCACCGATAATACTCGCGCTTTATTGCAACGTCTTCAGCAAGTTTTAGGGCTTAGAGATGAAGATATAACGTTAGTTGAAGCTCCTATACTTGCCGAACAAACAGATAGAGTAATTGAGCAAACTGTAATTACTACAAGTAAAAATAGCGATTTTCTTCGCTACATAGGAGCCTGTATTATTGGTGTAGTTATCGGCGGTGCTATAATATACGCTTTACTTAGAGAAGAATCTCAACCTATACCAAACTCTTGTGCTAACAAAGAGCAGTATAGCTTGGGTAACAGAATTAGCTTGGGCGAAGAAATTTTAGTCAAACAAGATACGAACCGTGATAAAGAAGATGGAGTTAAAGCATTAGCCAACGATGATTGTAAAGCTGCTATTGATAAGTTCAATTCATATCGAAGAACTAATCTCAGGGACCCAGAAGCATTGATTTACTTGAACAATGCTAAGGCTCGGCTGAAGGGAGACAAGCTTAAAATTGCTGTAAGTGTACCTATTGGTGGTACAGATGCAAATCCAGATGTAGCAAAAGAGATGCTACGGGGTGTCGCTCAAGCTCAAGATGAGGTAAACAACAGTAGCGATGGTATTAATCACAAAGCTTTGGAGGTGGTAATCGCTAATGATGATAATGAGAAAAGCCCAGCCCAAAATATTGCTAAACAATTCGTCAAAGATCAAAGCATTCTATCTGTAGTGGGTCACAACGCGAGCGAAGCTGCCCTAGCCGCAGCACAAGAATATGCAGCACAAGAGTATAAAGAAAGAAGGTTAGTGATGATTTCTCCTACTAGTTTTGACCAACGTTTATCTGGTCTTAGCAAGTATGTATTCCGTACTGTTAGTACTAATAATTTAGCAAAAAGACTTACTAATTATATCATCAATACTGCTGGGAAAACCAATATTGTTATTTGTGTTGATGCTGATTCTCTTGATAATAGTGGTTTCGCAGACCAGTTTATCAAAGCGACAGAAGAAGCTAAATACAAAATTAATCCTACTCTTTGCAACCTTGCTGACTCCATTGATCCTAAGGCAATAATTTCTCAGGCTCTTAGCAGCAAAGCAGATGGTTTGTTATTAGCTCCTTCTATAAAAAGAATTAATAAAGCTCTAGAAGTGGCACGAGCTAATAGAGGACAGTTGCCGCTATTTGGTAGTCCAACACTCTACACCCAACAAACCATAGGAGGAGAAGGGAAGGCTGATGTCAACGGTTTGGTACTTGCTGCACCTTGGCATCCTCAAGCAATTCCCAGTAATCCTTTTGCACAAAAGGCTCAGACACTTTGGGGCGGGCCTGTGAATTGGCGAACGGCAACAACCTATGATGCAACTCTGGCGATTATCGCAGGTTTGCGGCAAAGTAATACCCGTGAAGAACTGCAAAAGACGTTGCACAATTTAAGTTACCCTATTGATGGTGCAACAGGAAAGTTTCAGTTTTCAAAATCAGGCGATCGCAAAAATAATCTTACCTGCTTAATCAAAGTTCAACAAAAACCCCGCACTGACACTTATGAGTTTGTGCCAATTCAACCTGAATTTTGCAGATTTACCCAATAGCGATCACAGTTATTTATTGTGATATTTTAAAATAGCGATCATATTTTTATAAATTATTCTTCACCCAATCTCGAAAATTACGCATAGCTTGACTTTTCCCAATTGTTAAACATTGCTGAATATATTGATTGGATTAATTCAACAACTGGAATATCAGGAAAATTAGGACTAAATTTAGATTTTATATATTTTCCTTCTTTTAACAAGGAAATTTATAAACCTTGTTGTGTATGTTACCAAAGTTCAGGAACTCCGAAAATTTCATAATTCTCAAATCGAATGCGAGAGATAATGTCCCCTCTTCCGGTATGGAATCGATTGCGATCGTCCCGGAATTCTACCACTGATGGAGACATTGTTCCAAGTAGTGTTTAAGTACAATTAAGTGGACTTGGGCTATTAGGCTTGCACTTAAACTGGGAGGCAGGCTAGTTGGCTGATCGAGAATGCTGTAAGATTTCCGGTAAAATCAAGTTCTGAGGACTGTGGATTTGGGAGAAATTTGGGGTGCCTACACTTGGTGTTAACATTGACCACATCGCCACCATTCGGCAAGCGCGGCGGACGGTGGAACCAGACCCCGTAGCGGCGGCGGTGCTGGCAGAATTAGCCGGTGCAGATGGAATTACGGTGCATCTGCGCGAAGATCGGCGGCATATCCAAGATCGGGATGTGCTACTGTTGCGGCAAACAGTGCGATCGCATCTGAATTTAGAAATGGCCGCTACAGATGAAATGCTAGCGATCGCTCTCGATATCAAACCAGATTACGTGACTTTAGTCCCGGAAAAACGAGAAGAAGTTACAACAGAAGGCGGACTAAATATCGTCGGGCAACTTGCTAGAATAGGTGAGATAGTTGATAAATTGCAAAGCGCTAACATTCCAGTTAGTTTATTTATCGATGCAGAATCAGCACAAATTGAAGCATCTGTCAAGCTACAGGCGCGGTTTATTGAATTGCACACTGGACAATATGCTGAGGCTAAGGATGAAACAAATCGCCAGCGAGAATTAGCCATATTAGCTAAAGGGTGTGAACAAGCGATTCAAGCTGGATTACGAGTCAACGCTGGTCATGGACTCACCTACTGGAACGTTTATCCGGTGGCTGCGCTTCCAGATATGGAAGAACTCAACATTGGTCATACCATTATCAGTCGGGCAGCATTAGTAGGTATGGAAAGGGCAGTCCGTGAGATGAAACAAGCTATCCGAGGAAATGGGGCATAGGGCATTGGCAGAGGGGAAACACTTACTACAATTTCCCCTCTGCCTGCTCCCCTATAACCTGGCTTAAAAGAGGGGTTGTCACTGCGAAATCTAGAAATTGGGATCAAATCTTCAGCAAAAACTTCTATGAGCGCAACACAGTCTAACAACCTGCCGCTTTGGGTACAGGATAGAGATAAGGTGATAGCAGAAAGCACTGATGTCAAGTGGCGCTATCAGACACCGCCTGATTATTCCCGTTCAAACGAGAATCTCGCCCAAGAAAGTAACTACAATCACCTTGAAGGTACACTGGAAGCGATCGTGCAAAACTTAGTACGAACCTTCGAGATGGAGGTATCCTTCAAAGCTAACCCGCAACAGTGGCTGTCTATTGTGAATGACAAGTTTCGTGTAAGTACCAATGGTGGAGTAGAGTACACAGCAGCAGATGTATCAGCCCAAGGTACTTACAATTTGTTTATGGCTGATTCAGAAGATTACAAGGCTTCAGAAGAAACCTTTGAATCATCCGGAAAACTCTTCCACACAACATTTCCTCAAGGATTTCCTTGGGAAGTGGTGGAAGTCTTCTCAGGCCCACCAAATGTGACATTTAAGTGGCGGCATTGGGGACATTTTAACGGAGAATACAAAGACCATGCACCGACTGGAGAGACAATAGAAATTATCGGCATGAGCATTGCAAAAGTTAGCGATGACTTGAAGATTGTTTCCTTAGAACACTACTTTGACAATAGTCTGTTCTTGGAAAAGCTAACATCTGGTGGCAAACAAACAAATGCTGAAAACCAGCGAAGTGCTTGTCCGTTCAGTTCTTGGTTCAAGAAATTCCAAAAAAGTTAGTTTGTAAGGGTACAGTGCTACACTCTGTACCCTTAAATTATTTACATAGTAACTAAAGGATGAAAATGCAAACATACTATTACGTTTTGGCCAGTCAACGCTTTCTTCTCCAAGAAGAACCGATACACGAAGTTATCAAAGAGCGCACCCGTCATTACCACGAACAAGAAAAACAAATAGATTTTTGGTTGGTTCAGCAACCAGCTTTCTTAGAAACACCGCAGTTTACAGAGCTAAAGGCGAAATGTCCCCAACCAGCAGTAGCAATTATTTCCACTAATCCCCAGTTTATTACTTGGTTAAAACTGCGTTTAGAGTACGTCATTACTGGAGAATTTCAGGCTCCTTCTGAAACAATATCCGATGCCTTGGCATCACTTGCTACTGTTTCCTAATCTGGGCATTAGGGAGCCAGTGCGTTGCGGTGAGTCCAGCGCTCTCTGGCGGGTTTCCCGCCGAAGGCGACTGGCTTTCTCGTTGGGAGGTTCCCGACGCTCATTGCGCGGCATCGTCTGCTTTTGGTAGAGTTGCGTCTTTAAACAAAAGAAGCAACTGGCGTCATTGGGCATTGGGTATGGAATAGATACAAGGGAGAAGGGGAAGTAAATTCTCCTTTATCCCCCTCGTCCCCCTGATCTCCCACTCCCTATTTTATTTGCACATAACAAAATATATTTTTTTACACTCTTTTCATTCCCATACTGAAGTAACTGGGTTTTCAACTTTTTTCTTATAAAATCTTCTAGGACACCTTGATTTACATAATCTAACTTTTGTGCATAGATTTCAGACTTTACCAAGTGTTTTAAGATTAGCGATGTCTACGACGAGCTTCGCTTACGCAGGATTGATTGGTTGCATGAGTTCTGTCTTTGCTCAACAAGCCATTCCCCTTTGTCAACCACCAAATGCGGGTGAGTATCTTTTATTAGTAGTCAGTCCCACAGCAAATAATCAAAAGCAGTTACGTAGTGCCTTACCACCTCAACTGAAGACCATTACTTGCAAATATCTCAACGAAACTGTGACGCGAGTAGGGGGCTTTAACAAAATTGACGATGCCAATCGTTGGGCGAGATATGTCAGCAATATTGTTGGCTTGTCTGCCATAATTACCACTCGACCAACAACGCCAAATGTTCAGGCACAGCAACAGCCACCTCAGCAAACAGTTAACTATAATCCTCAAGCCTTAGGAGAGGGTTATGCAGTGCTGGTAGATTATTACAACCGTCCAGAACTAGTAAATAGTGTGCAGCAAGTAGTGAGAGGTAACGTGGGTTTTGTTTCTTATGGACAACGCCCTTACTTGTTGGCAGTTTATACCACTAACCAAACTGAAGCATACAACACATTGCAAAAGCTGAACAATGGCGGTTTTGTTGCAAGTATAGTAGATAGTCGTAAGGTGATTCTGCTGCGCTCAACTGTGCGGTTGTAGTGATATTAAGTTTGGGGTGCGGCTCTTTTAAGAAGATGTAGTCAAGCAACCAACGCTATTAGTAGTAGAACAACGAGCTTGAGTCACATCTTTGAGCAAAGGAATGCCACCTTGATGTAAAGCCAGATGATGACGTTGACGTTCTTGCAGTAAATGAAAGCGCCAATGTTCATTCCAATCACCACTAACATGGAGAGAACGAAGACGTAAAACAGCTTCAGCACCTTCAAGACTCCATCGAGCGCCAGTAATGTCCATTCTGTCTTTAATTAAGTAACGAATTGCACCCTCAATCACGCCAGTAGTGGGAACATCCTTATTTGGCAGAAATAAAAGAATCCATGTTATTCGCGATAAATACTCGCGAATAATATAGGAATTCAATCTTTTGGTTCCTCTTTTTGCTCAGACCCAGAACTAATGTCTAACAGGCAATCATCAAGGGTATGAATTATTTTCTGTATCTCATTCCAAATAGAACGTCTGAAAACAGACATGACTACATTAATATGTTCTGCCGTCCCAGCTTTGCCTAAATTTGCATTTACTTAGTACAGCATTTCATTGATTCGTAGCGAACTAAATTTTGCAATACCTTGCAATGCCAATGCATCCCGATACAATGTTAATGTGTCCCTCTGCAATGCCAATGCATCCCCATACAATGTTAATGCGTTCCCTTACAATGCCAATGCATCGCGATACAATGCTAATGTATCCCCCTGCAATGCCTATGCATCCCCCTGCATTAAAAACGCTACGCTTTTATGCAAAACTGTACTTAGTTTTGATCATATCGCGCATTGAAAGTACGGCTGATGCATTTGTAACTTGTAGTACCAATATTTGTTTTAACCATTCTTTCTGACTGCCATAATTTTCTCAGTTATGAGCAGTATCCGTATAGTCTCTTTAATTCGCAATGATAACTCGCAAATATTTTTTCCTTTGTTTCATCTTCTTGCCAAATAGGGATAAGCAGCCAAAGTGATACAATCAAGCCAACAACATCCTACGGAGTAAGATGGATGCCGATAAATACAGTTCTCCGCAACCACTATAAAATCGTAGGGCTTTTAGGAAGCGGTGGGTTCGGTGATACCTATTTAGCTGAAGATTTAGATTTGCCCAATAAGCCCAGATGTGTTGTCAAACACTTAAAACCGAAAACCTCTGATACAGCAGTTTTACCAATCGCTAGACGATTATTTGAAACAGAGGCAGAAGTTTTATACCGCTTAGGTAACCTGAGCAAGCAAATACCCAAATTATTCGCTCATTTTGAAGAAAATGGGGAATTTTATCTAGTACAAGAATTTGTGGATGGACGTAACTTGTCTACAGAGATAATTCCTGACCAGCCGTGGGGTGAAGCTCAGGTAGTTCAACTGTTGCAGGAAATTCTTGAAGTTTTAGTAGTGGTACATCAGCAGAATATTATCCACCGAGATATCAAGCCACAAAACTTGATGCGCCGGCGAAATGATGGCAAGATTATGCTGATTGACTTTGGAGCAGTTAAAGAAATTAAAGGTTTGGTACAAAACACTCAAGGTCAAGTGACTTCGACTATTATCATTGGCTCCAATGGTTATATGCCTAATGAACAAGCTAGTTCTAAACCAAGGTTTTCTAGCGATATCTTTGCAGTAGGGATTGTTGCTATTCAAGCTTTGACAGGTAGAATACCTCAAGAATTCTCAGAAGATGCAAATGGGGAAATTATCTGGCGTCATTGGACAAATGTCAGCGATCGCCTAGCTGATATCTTAACAAAAATGGTGCGTTACAACTTTAGCCAACGCTACCAGTCAGCAGCAGAGGCGTTACAAGCACTGGAGTCCTCAACATTTTTGACTCGCATCGTAGATCAAACTTATTCAATTTCTCCTGTAAAACCAAAATTAACAGACAGGTGGATATTTGGATTTAATCGGACAGTTTTAGCTGGAACTGTAATTGCAGCAGGAGTAGTGGCGATGCTTACATTATCTTATTTTCCCAAACAGCAATCTCCCCAAATAACAGAAAAAACTGATTTTCCCAAACAGCAATCTCCCCAAATAACAGAAAAAACTGATTTTCCCAAACAGCAATCTCCCCAAATAACAGAAAAAACTGAACAATTTATTTCACTACCTTGCAGTTCGGAACTAACTTCACTTCCTTCAACTAGAAAACCTGATATAAAGTTTGCAGATGGTACTGAATATTATGGGGCTAAAGATAAAAAAAACAAACTATTTGGTAAGGGAGTAATGATATTTAAAAATGGTAGTCGATACGATGGAGAATTCAACAAGAATCAGCGCAATGGTTGTGGCATATTTTTATATTCTCCAAGCACCAGTTTTTATAAAGATTATGTAGGTCAATTTGTCAACGATAAATTTGAGGGGCTAGGAAAAATTAGATGGAAAGATGGTAATGAGTATCGAGGCAATTTTAAAGCTGGGAGATGTCAAGGCCAAGGAATATTTGAATTCGCAGATGGCTCTTTTAAGAGTGGAATTTGGCAGAATGGAAAATTGCCAGGAAGCAATTTATCATGTAATATATAAAAATTTTTCATGTATTATGTGTAATATGACTTAAGAATGATAAATATTAATATTGAATGTAAATCCGCTTGATTAACGAAAAATGAAACACAAGTTATCTAAAAAATTGAAATTCATTGTTTCTACTGCTTGGTTACTTTTATTCGCCAGCTTTGGTATAGTTATTCTGCCACAGGTAACTCTAGCACAGCAGGAACCTGCCCCAACTCCACAGGAACCTGCCCCAACTCCACAGGAACCTGCCCCAACTCCACAGGAACCTGCCCCAACTCCACAGGAACCTGCCCCAACTCCACAGCAAACTGCCCCAACTCAACAGGAACCTGCCCCAACTCCACAGCAAACTGCCCCAACTCAACAGGAAATTGCCCCAACTCCACAGGAACCTGCCACAACTCCACAGGAACCTGCCCCAACTCCACAGGAACCTGCCCCAACTCCACAGGAACCTGCCACTGAACCGCAAACCCCCGTAAAACCAGACCAACGTTCAAATCCTAATTCAAATCCAGGTACAAGACCAAGACCAAGACAAGAAGCCCCAACTCCAACACAAGACTCAGGTGGAAGAAGAAGACAAAAACCAAAAGCCCCAACTCCAACACAAGACTCAGGCTCAACTCCAAACTCCCAACCAGCACCTTCATCTCCTGTAAGAGCACGAGGATAGAACTTTTTTGATTTGCGATATTTAGTAATTTGGAAATTCAGAATTCAGAATTCAGACTTTAAGCTAGTTGATATCTGAGTTCTGAATTCTTACTGGTGATTAAAAGTAATTATAATATTAATAATTAATGCAACAGAAAATGATTTGTAGTATGTATTTTTGTAGAACTTTCAAGTTTAGTTTGACAACAATAGCAGCACTGATCTCGCTTCAATCATACGCCACTGCTCAGGTTACTAATAGTCAACCAAACTTTTCTCAAGTTTCTCCTCAAGTTGAATCAAACCCTCTACCATTACAGTCAAATATTCCAAATTACTCTGAGCGAAAGCGCCGATTATTACTCAAACTCCAGCATCCCATACAGCCAATAATTCCCAACATTTCTGAGCAAGAAATTCATTTGCTACTTAAACTTAATGAACGAAAACTTTACGTTTATCGGGGTGACAGTTTGCAAGCCAGCTACCCAGTAGCTATTGGTAAACCTGGATGGGAAACACCTACAGGCAAATTTAAAATTCTTCACATGGTGCAAAACCCAGCTTGGGAAAACCCTTTCGTTCCTAATAGAGAAATTGTTCCTCCAAAAAGCTCAAATAATCCTCTAGGAGAACGTTGGATTGGATTTTGGACAGATGGAAAGGATGAAATTGGATTTCATGGTACTCCGAGTGTAAAATCTGTTGGGCAAGCAGTTTCTCATGGTTGCGTTCGGATGTATAATAAGGATGTACGTAAACTTTATGAATTGGTGAAAATCGGAACACCTGTACTAGTGACTAAATGACACAAAACAATGAGCTAATAAATTGATTTTCAAATTTTTAAACTTAATTTGGTTTATTATAGGTAACATTATAAAAATGATAGATTTTATCAGGCATCAGCTGACATAAAGTGCAAACTAAATCATATAGTTTAAAAACTTTGCATTTTGTGTCACCTACGTTAAATCTGCCGCAATTTAGACAGTCTGCGAGTACAATATCAGCGTTCGCGTTTGTAGGTCTTAATTTTTAAGCATTGCTGCTGGCATTTAAATAAAATTAAGTTTGCTGGAATATTGATATATAACTATCAGGGTGGTAATTTGTCAACTGACCGAATTTTGAATTTAAAATACAAAATTTAAAAAGGTTTTAAGTGAACGTATTTATTTGTGGAACAAATTCAAAATCCTTAAGTTATTAAATTTATTCATCAGGTGAATCTAAAATTCAAAATCGTTCGACTGAGCGTAGCCGAAGTCCGAAATCGGTTGACAAATTACCAGTTACCAATCACAAATAGCTGCTCAAACAAAGATTCGTTGACCGAGCTTAATAAGCAGACCTAGCTAACCAATAGATGGTTATACCCAAAGCCGACCCAGCTATTACCTGAACAGGTGTATGTCCGAGTAATTCCTTCAGACGGTCTTGGCTAAAGTCTGGTTTTTCATCAAATAGTTCATCAATCATTTGATTAAGGATGCGAGCTTGTTTACCAGCCGCTTGGCGAACTCCGGCTGCATCATACATGACGATGATGGCAAAAATCGTAGCAACGGCAAAATCAGGAGATGCCCAACCAAGTGTTTGCCCTACACCAGCAGCTAGAGCTGTAACTAAAGCTGAATGGGCACTGGGCATACCTCCGGTTGTCACCAAAACACGCACATTCAGTTTGCGATGTTTAATGATCTCGATTACGAGCTTTAATGCTTGAGCAATTAAACAAGCTACCAGAGCAACCAGCAGCACCCGGTTGTCTAAAATGTTGCCTATGTCCTGCATGGTATTTTGGTTAGGTTAGTAAATATTAACAGCAGTTGTTGGTTGAGGAAACATTTAGATTCAACCTAAAATCCGAAATTAATCTAGTACATCACGGCGGAAACAGACCAATTATTCAAAATAGCTTAAAAGCTTATTTGATAAGCTTTTTGAATTTTGAATTCCGCTGGGCACTAGTACACCATAGTGTAAATAAAACACTGATTCCAAATCAATGAAACGCTTGCGGTAAAGGAATTCCGTTAGCGTAAGCGTAGTATTAACAAGTTTTGCCTACGGCACGCCAAAGGCAATAGCGCAGTGTAAAGCCTGCGGCATGGCAACTCTTAGAGACGCTCTTGCGTTCGCTTAGAGCGAGTCAAACGTTACGCACAGTCGCTATCGAGCATCATCAGCATCATTCCAAATTCCGCAAAGCGGTACTAGTTATTGCGGCTGGTAATAAAATGAGCGATCGCTTGGAGTGACTTGGCTCTCTCTCCAAATGGTTCTAATTCTGCACAAGCTGCTTTAACTAGCTCTTGGGCTTTTGAGCGCGATTCCTCAAGTCCCCAAATACTGGGATAGGTCACTTTCTTCGCTTTTTGGTCTTTACCAGCTGTTTTGCCTAATTGCTCTTGAGTAGCAGTGATATCCAGAATATCATCTATGATTTGGAATGCTAGCCCAATATTTTGAGCATAACGGGTCAATCGCTGCACATCTTCAGGTGATGCCTCAGTTATGATCCCGCCACAAACTACGCAAGCTTCCAAAAGGGCGGCTGTTTTGTGTTTATGAATGAAATTTAGGGTTTCTAGGGAAATATCTGATTTACCTTCCGACTCTAAATCGACGACTTGACCGCCGACCAAACCACCTGCCCCCAGCGCCCGACCAAGACGGGCAATTACCTGCAAGACTAGCTCTCTCTTAACGCTTTGGGGGGTTTGCATGGCAACAAACTCAAAAGCGAGAGCCAACAAGCCATCCCCAGCCAAAATCGCCACATCTTCGCCATAGACTTTATGATTTGTCAGCTTCCCACGACGGTAATCGTCATTATCCATCGCCGGCAGGTCGTCATGAATCAACGACATTGTGTGGATCATCTCCACAGCACAAGCCGTTGGCATGGCCATTTCGATGGTTCCACCCATCATTTCACAGGTAGCAAGGCAAAGAATGGGACGTACACGCTTGCCTCCAGCTAATAACGAGTAGCGCATCGCCTCATAAATCTTTTCTGGATAAATGATGGGGATAGCCTGATCCAAAGCATTATCACAAAGCTTTTGTCGCTCTTTTAGATAAGCTGCTAAGTTAAACGTCGCTTCCTCTGGTGGTGTCTTTTGAACGTTATCAGTTGCTACCATTCTTAAATTCCTGACATTTTGGGATTTTTGTCTTATACGTCACAATTTTAAGGTGCTGTGGCGCTGAAAAAATGAAGAATTAGAAATTAAGAGTTAGGAATTAAGAGTTAGGAGTTACCAATAAGAATTCTTAACTTTTAACTCATTACTCATCACTCATCACTCATCACTTTCTTCTCTTACCGCCCTAGAATAGCTGGCAAATGTATTTTGCAACAATATGGCTACAGTCATAGGGCCAACACCACCAGGAACAGGGGTAATAAATCCTGCTACACCAGAGGTTGATTCAAAGTGGACATCGCCAATTAAGCGACTGTTGCCACTAGCATCGGTGACGCGATTCATCCCCACATCTACCACAACAGCGCCCGGTTTCACCATATCAGCAGTGATCAGTCCGGGACGACCTACTGCTGCAATTAGAATATCAGCATTTTGGGTGATGGTTTTGAGGTCATGCGATCGCGAGTGAGCGATCGTGACTGTGGCATCAGCTTCTAGTAGCATCAGCGCCATCGGCTTACCCACCAAAATACTGCGTCCTACCACTACTGCCTGTTTTCCTTGCAAAGGAATCTCATATTCTTGTAAAAGGCGCATAACACCTGCTGGAGTGCAGCTGCGTAAACCGCTTTCTCCCCGGACTAGTCGCCCCAAGTTAACTGGGTGTAGTCCATCAGCATCTTTATCGGGATCAATTTGATGTAGCAGAGTTACAGCATCCAAGTGGTTAGGTAAGGGCAGCTGCACAAGAATGCCATCAACCCGTTCATCGTGGTTTAGTGCAGCTATTACCTCTTCTAACTCTCCAAGGGTAGTTTGGGCGGGAAAATGCTTACCAAAAGAGGCCATACCAACTTTAGCGCAGGCTTTTTCTTTATTACGTACATAAGCCGCTGACGCTGGATTATCGCCAACCATCAGCACTGCTAAACCAGGCGGTCGGACAATTTTTGCTTGTAATTGTCTAATGCCAACAGAAAGTTCTTGCTGAATTTTTGTAGCTATTGCTTTACCATCAAGGAGTTTGGCAGTTTTTGTTTCCATGAGAATTCTCAGCTATATTGCCTTTTGTCAAAACTCAGCCGCTTCTGGTCTAGGCGGAGTCAACAGTCCAAAATCCAGAGTGAAAATATTGAGTTTTTACTCTTGACTTTTGACTATTATTATGTTCCTGTTTGATGTCGTAGCGTTTTTCTCACAGTAAATCCATAATCTTTATTTTCTCAGATCAACGACGTTATCTGAAGAATAAAGAATTAAGGATGAAATTCAGAACATTTTTTTGCTCAGTTGAGAGGATGTTTCTGAAACCGCAGAGAATAGTATAAATGGGAACTGACCTGATGAAACTAGCGACAAAGCAAGCAGTGAAGCAAAAATTTGCTCAATCGGTGGCTTTCATGCAACAAAGGAGAAATTTGTCCCTTTCATTCTTGTATGGGCAGAGTATTATTTCTTACCGCCTAGGGTTGATTTTTTTATTGGTGGTGGGACTTTGTAGTTGTGGTAGTTTAACCTCGTCTGGGTTGAATGGGACTAATTTTAAAATTGGTAGCAATGTCACCCCAATTCGACAGATTAAAGCAGAACAAGACAATCAGGCTACAGTTTACATCCAAGGTCAGGTGGAAAAGCAAGCTCCTCTGATCAAGCAGTGGGCTTATCAAATTAATGATTCGACTGGCAAAATTTGGGTTATTACCAATCAAAAGAATCTGGTCAAGGGAGCACAAGTGGTGATTAAGGGTAAAGTTCGCTACCGAAGTATCCCCTTGGCTGGTAAAGAATTGGGGGAAGTTTATCTAGAAGAAGAGTAATCAGCAATTAAAAATTAAAAATCAACATATGAATAATCAGCCGATACATGTGGCGATCGCAATTCTCTACCAAAAAAATAAGTTTCTCATGCAACTGCGGGACAATATTCCCGGTATTCTCTACCCTGGTTACTGGGGACTCTTTGGCGGTCATATCGAACCTGATGAAACGCCGGATCTAGCAGTGAAGCGAGAAATTTTAGAAGAAATCGGCTATAATTTACCATCCTTTGTTGAATTTGGCTGTTATTTTGACGAAAGAGTAGTCCGTCATGTCTTTCATGCACCACTTTTAGTGGAATTAAATCAACTGGTTCTGAATGAAGGCTGGGATATGGGTTTATTGACCCTAGAAGATATTAACCAAGGTAACTGTTATTCCGAAAACGCTGGCGAAGTGCGACCTTTGGGGAATGTGCATCAGCGAATTATATTGGATTTTATCGAGACAAATCAACAGACTTAATTGGGCATAGGGTATGGGTATATAAGAAAACTTTTTTCTAGTCCCCAGTCCCAATCCTCAAAAGCCAAAATAAAGTTATAACTCTTGTGGAGTCATCATTAATGCAATCAGTAAACAAACTACCGCGATGGTTAACTATAGGATTGGCATTTCCGATTATTATTCTCAACGGCTGGCTATTACTCCAGGTTGTACAGTATTTTCAACCCTTGATTAGTATTATTGCTGCCGCCATCCTACTGGCTTTTGTATTAAACTATCCAATCCAGTTTCTTCAGGAACAAGGGGTAAAACGCAACCTGGCGATCACAGGAGTATTGCTTTTGACTGTGGTGGTTTTAGTGGGTTTAGGTATCACCTTGGTTCCTCTGATTATCCAACAGCTCAACGAGCTAGCTAATATTTTGCCCAGTTGGATTGATTCTGGTACTCAGCAGCTGCAAGCTTTCCAGGATTGGGCGTTAAGTCAACAACAGCTTCCGATTAATTTAAGTGGTTTATTTACCCAAGTTCTCGACCGATTATCTAACCAACTTCAGTCCTTCACTGGGAGAATTCTCGGTTTTGCCGTCGATACCATTGGTATTGTCCTCAACGTGCTGCTGGCAGTAGTGCTGACTATTTACTTAATATTGAATGGCGAACCCCTTTGGGACGGAGTTTTTCAGTGGTTTCCCCGTAGCATTGGGTTAAAAGTGCGGGAATTACTGCGAGAGGATTTCCAAAATTACTTCATTGGTCAAGCAACATTGGGAGCTGTGTTAGGGGTGACAATTACACTGGTGTTTTTGGCGCTGCAAGTTCCCTTGGCTTTACTTTTTGGTATCGGTATTGGCTTGTTTTCTCTTTTCCCCTTTGGTACAGGAGTAGGTATCGCCATAGTAAGTTTGTTGGTGGCGTTGCAAAACTTTTGGCTAGGAGTTGAAGTCTTAGGTGTAGCTGTTGCGATCGACCAAGTTAATTCTAATTTTGTTGCACCTCGAATTCTTGGTAATTTGACTGGCTTAAATCCCGTCTGGGTGGTGATTTCTTTGTTATTGGGGGCAAAGTTGGGAGGAGTGCTGGGTTTGTTAATTGCGATCCCTATTGCCAGTTTTATCAAGGATATAACAGATAGCTGGCGGGCTGGAGAGTTTAATAAGTTAAATGATATCGTGTCAGAACCTGTAAAAGTCATTACTGAGAGAGCAGGAACTTATAGTTAAAATTCAATCTGTAAGTGAAGGAAAGTTGACAATGTTAACTATTTATAAAAATGTCTATCCTTAGCTTATTGCTTGTTTTTCCGCATCATTGCCCGGACGCTCTACTTCGATGTGAACTTGCCAAAAGGGTAATTCTTGCAAAGTTGACTCTAATCGCGAGTTCGACTCATTAGCATTTGTTATGCTACCCATAGTTAGCATACTCTCAAGGCTTGACTGCTGAGGTAATATTTCTGGTAACATCATGAATACCCGTCTCTATAATTTCAAAGTTCATCAATTGTTACAAATTTATCTTTCCCAGATTGACTACGGACTGGATTGTTATTAAAAAATAGTCTTTGATATCAAGACTGGAACTCTTGCAGTAAAATGATTTTTATACTTTAGATGCGTTTGCCCTGATGTATGCATGGGGCAATAATAGGGACTTACAGCTATTTTCAGGTAAATAGACCACGCGGTAGGGGCGCAAGGCCTTGCGCCCCTACGACAGATGTGGTTCAAATAGATAAAAACTGCTGTAAGCTAAAAGAGACTTTGCAAAACCGGGAACTGTCGCAACGACAAGCTTCAATTTTTCTTAATAAAGACAATAAAAAGTTACTTGAAAGGCATTTAGGGGAACTCTATAACTGTAGTTCCAAGATTGTGTCTTCAAAATTTATGACCAATGCACTTAACCACTCAGTAGCTACACTTAATCTTTCTTTAGAACGCGATATATTTTTACGTACATTAATCAGAGAATTATCTGGTACATTGCAGGACGTAGTTGGCTTAGAAGAAGCCTCTGGATTTATTAGCGTAGTTGGTGAAAGGATGGGTAGGCAGATTAACCAAGATTACAAATCTGCCCTGGAAGTCTCCAACCTTTCTCGTAAGCAGGTAGCTGATGTCTTGATTGATTTAAAAAGACGAATCCAGGGCGATTTTTATGTAATTGAGCAGAATGATGAAAAAATTGTCTTTGGCAATCGCGTCTGCCCATTTGCCGAAAAAGTGCTGAATCGCCCTGCCATGTGCATGATGACTTCAAACGTCTTTGGGACGATCGCAGCTAATAATCTGGGATATGCGAAAGTAGAATTGCAAGAGACCATAGCACAGGGTGCTTCTGGATGTAGAGTTATTGTTTACTTAAAACTTACAGAGGAGGTAGAAGATGCAGAAGGTCGAGAATACTTTAGAGGACTAGAATCTGTATAAACCCTTCAGCACTAAACTAACCCCAAGATAAAAACTTGAGTGCAGATATGTAAAGTAAAGTCGAACCCTGAAATCGCAACCCCTATGACTCCTGAACAATTTCTCGAATTTGCCAGAGTTTTACCAGAGCCTTTACTTCTGGTGAGTGGAGAGGGTCAGTTGTTAGCCACCAATCAACCAGTAGCAGATATACTGGGGTTACGCCGTCAAGAACTGCGGGGGAGAATGCTCTTTGAACTTGTAACCCAGTCTACTAACGATGTTGTAAAGTACCTGCAAGCCTGTTCAAGTAGCAGAGCAATGGTTATTGGCTCCTTAACTTTACGAAAGAATGATGGACAAACGTTAAGATGTCGTAGTCAAGGAGCCGTTATTCAACCTTGGTCTCCTGAATCTTCAGCTTTAATTCTTCTGCGTTTGGAAAATAGAACTTTAGCCAGCAGTAATTTCGTCCTTCTGAATCAGAAAATCGATCAGTTAGCAAAAGAGGTTCACAGACGTAAAGAAGCGGAAGAAGCACTCAAAAAAGCAAATCAAGAGCTAGAAATTCGGGTTGAGGAACGTACAACTGCTTTACAAGAAACACTAAAGGAACTACAACTTACTCAAACTCAACTTATCCAAGCTGAGAAAATGTCTAGTTTAGGACAGATGATCGCTGGTATTGCCCATGAAATTAATAACCCCGTGAGTTTTATTTATGGGAACCTTCACCACGCCTATCAATACACTCAGGATTTACTTAAATTAGTGCAAATTTATGAACAACTTTGTCCAATTACTCCCCCAGAAATCCAAGATAAAATACAAGAAATAGATTTAGATTTTCTAATTCAAGATATAACTAAACTCTTCCAGTCAATGAAAGTAGGAACAGAACGAATTAACGAAATTGTTAAATCTCTACGTAACTTTTCCAGAGTTGACGAAGCAGAACTTAAGCAAGTTAATGTCCATGAAGGAATCGATAATACTTTAATGATTTTAGAGCATCGCCTGCAAGCTAGGCATGATAAGTATCCAGAAATCAAAGTCATCAAAAAATACGGTCAACTGCCGAATGTAACTTGCTATGCTGGTCAACTCAACCAAGTATTTATGAATATTCTTGTTAATGCGATCGATGCGCTGGAGGCATCAGCAAACAATAGTCAGTGGTCAGCAGTAAATCCCCAAACAACTGACAATCAAAAACTGATAAAAAATAATCCCCAAATTCAAATTAAAACTGAGTTAATCGATGAAAAATGGATAGCAGTTAGTATTGCTGATAATGGTTTGGGGATAAATGAACAAGTTCGCTCAAAGCTATTTGATCCGTTTTTCACCACTAAAGCTGTGGGCAAAGGTACTGGACTAGGGCTATCTATAAGCTATCAGATTATAGTTGAAAAACATAAGGGAGAACTTAGGTGTTTTTCTACCCCAGGAAAGGGTGCAGAATTTGTCATGAAGATACCTGTTAGCTTAGTTTAATAAAAAATCCCCTGCATATGCCAATACGGTTCAGTTAAGGCTGAAAATCATGTAAATTAAGCATTGTTCCCAAACCTTAAAATTGAGTGTAATGTATCTCAAGGATTTCTCGTTGGTGTGTCCTGATATACAAAGTGCTGACCTACTTAAAGCAATCGAGATGGCGATTCCAGCAACGGCAATTGAACAGGCGATAAGCCTACGACATGGCTTCGCTTACCACTAATACCCAAACTCAAGAAGAGCGCAAGCGATAAGCTTAACGGCATGGCTACGCTTACCATTTTGAACGTGTAATATCAGGTTCGGTTAAACACTTATAATATCTGTAGGTTGCGTTTCGTTCCTCAACCCAACATTGACAAGAAGTAAATGTTGGGTTTTACTGGCGTACCCCTACGGGGAAGCAAGCTACAACGAACCTACATTGAGAAATTTTATTATAAGTAATCACCCGAACTTGATATAAATCAAAAAATTCAGGCAGAAATCGCCAAATCAACAACGCTTATCAAGTTATCATTGGATATTATTGAAAAGCTGAAAAACTTTTATGAACCAGCAGAGGATCTGGATGTAAGAATATATGGTGGTACAGTACAGATATTTATTCGTGAAGAAGGACTTATTCAACCAATTTCTGCAAATCGTTTATCTGATGGGACACTTCGTTATTTATTTTTAATGGCTTTACTGCTTGACCCAACTCCACGACTACTTATTTGTCTTGAAGAACCAGAGATTGGTTTACATCCAGATATTTTACCGACTATTGCAGAAATGTTAATCGAAGCATCTCAACGAACTCAAATCATAGTCACTACCCATTCTGATGTTTTAGTTTCTGCTTTGAGTGAATATCCTGAATCAGTGCTGGTGTGTGAACGTGATGAAAAAGGCTCTCACCTCCGTCGCCTTGAACCTGATAAACTGAAAAATTGGTTAGAAAATTATACTCTTGGCGACCTCTGGCGGATGGGTGAAATTGGAGGAAATCGATGGTGATAGCACCATAAAGCAAAAGTGAACCTGTTCTTCAATTGGTGCTGAACCACTTTTGATAAAGCTTTTGATAAGTGCCGTTTTCTTGTAGTGTTAGCAGGGCTTTATTAACAGGCTTTCGATAGGGACTATTTGTCCCAAAGACAATGCCGTAGTTCTCCTTGTGAAAAATACTGCCAATAACTTTTACTTTTCCTTTGCCTTCACCAGACGCGTAGTAAAGGAGAACAGGCGCGTCAAAAACAACTGCATCTGCCTTTTCTTGTAAAAGTGCATCATAAGCTTGGGCAACCTTATTGAACTCTAGAACCTGAATGTTTTGTTCATGTAGGTAAGCTGCCGATGTACTATTGGTGACAGTAGCGACACGCTTGGACACTAGGTCATCTGGACCTTTAATATTTCCCTGTAGTTGATCCACCGTCAGCGAAGTAGTCACTGTAGCCGTAAAGTAGGCAACAAAAACAACACTGGTAAACATCCAGACTACGGCTACTACGCGTCCGATTACACTCTTAGGCATTTCGTCAGCTTGGGTAGCCAGGGTTGCTGCTGCCCACCAGCAAGCTTTGAAAATACCAGGAAAGTAGGACAAAGTTGGGATTATTCCTTCAGTCCGCTGACGCTCAAAAAACCAGATAATGTGGGCTGGCACAAGAATAATTACCAAAATGATGCCAACAAGCTGTATTAGGGCAGGTGAGAAAATCACTGCTAATAGACTAGGTACTGATCTGACACCATTCTTATGATTTAGTACTAAAATCTGAAGTCCTGATTCAAACATCGGTTGAGAGAAATCAAAGTCTTTATCTCGCTCTGCAGTGATAGATATATTGCCAATTCCCACGTCTGCCTTACCAGATTTAATAGCAAACAGCAAATCTTGAGTAGTTGGATTGACAAATATCTCAGACTTAACATTCATCTCCTCAGTGATGCTACGCCAAAGATCAATACTGAATCCAGTAATTTGACCGTTTTTCTCAAAGACAAAGGGTGTGGCTAATCCCGTCGCCACACGTAGAGGTTTCGTTGGTTTCTGGGCTGACACCTGACTCGGCATTAGCACCAACACCAAAAATCCAACTCCCAACCACTTCCAGCAATTCAGGATGAGGGACTTACTAGTTTGGTTCTTTGTGTTCTTTCTTCCACACTTACTCGCTGACAGACTTAAGGAAAAAATTACTGCACTCATTCAACTATCCGAATTAAGCTTTTCTTAAAGGCGCTTTTCCACCAATTGTCTACTAGAACAATCACAAAAAAAACTGATCTGTTTTATAGTAAATTGATCACTTTTCTTGAATTCTACACCACGCTATCTCCAGTTGATTCCACTGCTACACATTGGGAACATCTGAGAAATAGAACAGAAGATCATCCTTGGATTTTAGATGCTGTGAACTCTGAAGATGAGCGGTGCCACTTGATGGTGCAAAAAATGGAAGCATAGTTGATTGCTGATATTGATGCTTTAAGAGAATTTTATGGGGAAGAATTTAGGGAAGATGGAATTGAGCGTTTGATAGCACAATATCAGAATATAGAGCAAATTTATAAAGAAAGTTTGTATATCCAGTTAAAGACAGCTACCCGTCATTCAAAAAATAGCAAGTATGAAAAAAGAACTAGAAGGACATACGCTTTGAAGCTTTTAGCGTTGTTGAATGTAACTAAGGTTCGCCAAGCTTCGCCATACTGCGTTCGCCTGTTCACCACATTAGTACAACACGGCGTAAATAGAGCAACCATTTAAAAACCCTAAAAAGCCCATTCCGTAATACTTTTGACTTTTGACTTTTGACTTCCGCCTTGCGGTATTAGCTGCAACAATGGGTACCTCAGCAAGGTAATATAACAAAGGGTAAAAAATCCTTGAGCGATCGCCCCTCAACTTTCACATCACGCTATCATCGAATATTGTGAAATTTCCGTGCGTAACTCAATAGCATCTATGACCGCTTCTCACTCTGAAACTCCATCTACCAAACCCGACGCGAGTACTTTTATTTCCGACCATCGACAGGTAGACCGCAGTAAGCTAAGTCAAATGTATCTGCACTATGTTGAGACGAAGGATAAATATCCTCACGCGGTATTGCTGTATCGGGTAGGAGATTTTTTTGAATGCTATTTCCAAGATGCTGTAAAACTAGCGCAAGAATTGGAATTAGTTCTCACTAGTAAGCAAGCTGGGGAACAGGGACGAGTGGCGATGTCTGGTGTTCCACACCACGCTTGGGAACGCTACACGACGATGCTGGTAGAAAAAGGCTATGCAGTGGTAATTTGCGATCAAGTAGAAGATGCTTCTGAAGCTGCTGGGAGATTGGTGCGGCGAGAAGTAACGCGCATCTTGACTCCTGGGACTTTGCTAGAAGAGGGAATGCTCAAATCAAGTCGCAATAACTACTTAGCAGCAGTAGTAATTGCCGCAAATCATTGGGGTTTAGCTTATGCAGACATCTCTACAGGGGAATTTCTCACGACTCAAGGTAATGATTTAGAACATTTGACACAAGAATTAATGCGCTTGCAACCTTCAGAGGTATTAGTTCCCACAAATGCGCCCGATTTGGGTAGTTTGCTGCGTCCGGGAGAAACTTCGCCACATCTCCCACAGTGTTTGCCACCATCATTTTGCTATAGTTTGCGATCGCAAGTTCCCTTTTCCCAAGCCGAAGCTAGACCTAGATTATTGCAGAAATTTAAGGTGCGATCGCTCGAAGGACTCGGTTGTGATCATCTTCCCCTCGCCGTCCGCGCAGCTGGTGGTCTTCTGGAATATCTGGAAGATACCCAAAAGGAAAACCCAGTTTCCCTCCAGAAACTTCGTACTTACACAGACAAAGACTATCTAATTGTTGACAATCAAACCCGCCGTAACCTGGAAATTACCCAAACTGTCCGGGATGGTACTTTTCACGGTTCTCTACTCTGGGCACTAGATAGAACTAGTACAGCGATGGGTGGGCGTGCTTTACGGCGGTGGTTATTGCAGCCACTACTCGATATTAAAGGCATTCGAGCACGGCAAGATACCATTCAAGAATTGATGGAAAATACGCCCCTGCGTCAAGATTTGCGGCAGTTGTTACGCCAAATTTATGACCTGGAACGACTCACAGGAAGGGCGGGTTCTGGTACAGCTAATGCTAGAGATTTAGTAGCTTTGGCAGATTCTCTCTCCCGCTTACCGGAATTATCCCACTTAGTAAATGAGGCGCGTTCTCCTTTCCTCAAAGCTTTGCAGAAAGTCCCAAGTGTGTTGGAAGAATTGGCACAAAAGTTACACGCGCATCTTGTGGAGTCGCCACCCATACTAATCAAAGAAGGCGGATTGATTCGCCCTAGCGTAAATTCCCTATTAGATGAAAGGAAAGCGACTGTAGAAGCAGACCAGCAATGGATTGCCAATTTAGAAGTTGATGAGAGGACTAATACGGGAATTTCGACACTAAAGGTAGGATTTAACAAAACTTTTGGTTATTATATCAGTATTTCCCGCACCAAAGCCGACCAAGTACCCGCTAATTACATCCGCAAGCAAACCTTGACGAATGAAGAACGTTACATCACCCCAGATTTGAAAGAACGAGAAGCCCGGATTCTAACGGCGCGGGATGATTTAAATCAGTTGGAATATGAGATTTTTACGGCGTTGCGGGAAGAGGTAGCACAAGAAGCGGAGGTAATTCGCAATCTCTCTCGGGCAGTGGCGGCGGCGGATGTGTTGTGTGGTTTGGCTGAGTTGGCGGTCCATCAAGGTTACTGTCGTCCAGAAATGTTGCCAGGAAGGGAGATAAACATTGTTGATGGCCGTCATCCAGTAGTGGAACAGTCTTTACCTGCGGGTTTCTTTGTGCCAAATTCGACTCAATTGGGAGGGGAAGAAACGAACCGCAAAGACGCAGAGGACGCAGAGGAGAAGGAGAAGAAATCCTCCACTCTTCCTTTCTCTGCCTCTGTTACTCCTGATTTGATTATTCTCACTGGGCCAAACGCTAGTGGCAAAAGTTGTTATTTGCGTCAGGTAGGATTAATTCAGTTAATGGCACAGATTGGTAGTTTTGTGCCAGCTAGGTTTGCCAGATTGGGAATATGCGATCGCATTTTCACCCGTGTAGGTGCAGTAGATGATCTAGCAACTGGTCAATCTACGTTCATGGTGGAGATGAATGAAACCGCAAATATTCTTAACCATGCCACATCTAAGTCGCTGGTGTTGTTAGATGAAATTGGTCGGGGAACGGCAACTTTTGATGGTCTTTCCATAGCTTGGGCGGTGGCGGAATATATAGCAGTGGATATTCGGGCACGAACGATTTTTGCGACTCATTATCATGAGTTAAATGAACTGGCTAGCATTTTGCCGAATGTGGCTAATTATCAAGTCACGGTGAAAGAATTACCCGACCAAATTATCTTTTTGCATCAAGTCCAACCAGGAGGCGCTGATAAGTCTTATGGGATTGAAGCGGGAAGATTGGCGGGTTTACCAGCGGTAGTGATTCAACGAGCAAAACAAGTTATGGGACAAATTGAGAAACACAGTAAGATTGCGATGGGGCTGCAAAATCTAGATTGATGTCTTACCGTATTTCCTTAACATTGTAGGCCGATGTATTAACATTGTAAGTTTATGCATTAACAATGCGGTCGGCGCATTAACATTGTAAGTTTATGCATTAATATTGTAAGCCTACGCATTAACAATTCAGACAAATGCATTAACATTGTAAGCCGATGCATTAACAATGTAGCCAATACATTAAGATTGCAAGCCGACGCATTAACTAATGCAGACCAATGCATTGCGTAATAAATTACTATCATCTAAGTACGTCATCTAGATAGGCTTGCAGATGAGCAACTCCTACAGCATTTGTCTTAGCAAAATTGATAAGAGTGCAGCGTTTAGGCTACCAACTGAGTTTTATCAGGAGCATCTTCAGTTTGCCAATGTAGCTGGTTGGACAGAGGTAAGTAAGTTGGCACAATAAAATCAAACTGTGTCAAGAAAAGTAAACAAGGCTCAAACCTTTTTTCTCTCTGCTAGAAAGCCCCCTGCTTTATCCCAACAAGAATTATTTACGCCGACCTACTTATATCTACTTATATGTTGATATCTTAGTAGGACTTAGGCAAAAAAACTCTCAAACTCTTATTCCTCCGTGTCGCGCCAGTTGCTTCTCCGTACAGCCCTTTGGGCATCCTACGGCAGGCGCTAGCCTCTCCCAATGTGATTCGGGGAGACGCGCAAGGGACAAGTCTCTTAACCGCAAGGGCGCACTGGCTTCTCTGCGGACTCTGTAGTAGCCTGCGGCAAGCCGCTTTGCGTCTACGATTTTCCGTTACCTGTGCGTAAGTCCTGCCTAATTTAAAGGAGCGGGATAATTGCCAAGTAGTTGAAATCTTGTTGACGTTTATGCTTAAAATTGCACAAGAGGTTTATTTAGCATCTACTGACAGCTAAAGTCAACCCTTTGCAGTACTCCCATAAGCCATGCTGACTGAAATTTTGCCTTTCCGTTTTGAATTAGATACGATCGCGATTGCTGGAGCGAGTTTGTGGTCATTGGCGCTATATCTAGGTTTCAACCCAGTCAGTGAATGGGTAATCGAGCAACTCAACCGCTGGTTTAACTTTGCGGAGCGATCGCTTTACACCAGCCAGTCAGAATTTGAAAGAACTCGTAAAGCCAGAGAATCCCAAAACGCTTTTTACGCCTCACTGTTTAGCATTGTGCCTTTTCTGGTCATTGGCGCTTTATGTAACTGGGGTGTGGAAATCAGTTTAGGTCGCAGTTGGGCAATTAGCACAGGCATACTAGCCTGTATTGGTTGCGGCATTTATGAACTAGGGCGAAGAGATGGACAGTCTTCGGATTAGCAACAGTAATACAAAGCGACAGCTCCGGTGAAGTAAGCTGTCGCCTCTATAAACCAGGGTTTAGGTGTGGTCTAAGCCATCAGCAAACCTTGACCTCAGCTAAATTTATCCCTTTTTTCCGATTACCTATTGACAAATGTGCAATTATCTTAACCTGTCACTAAATCATCCTTATGAATTGCTAGAATATTTCCTCTCTTGCCTTCAGGAGATTCAAAGCTGAAGAGTTCGCCTGTATTTTTAACTTTGAAAAACTGGTAACCAAGTTCCTTAAGAAAATTGAAGGCTCCATCAGTTGACAAATTAAGTCTTGCACTTGTCTGAGAACTGATCTCAAATATTACTTTCGGTTTCATCCGGCTAAATAATGAAGTTGCACCCCGAAAGACAAGTTCCTCTGCTCCCTCTACATCTATCTTGATAAAATCCACTCGCTCAATCCCTTCATGAGCCAACACATGATCTAGAGTCGTGATCGGAACCTCTTCAAAACTTATCTCTTCACTTTTATCTGATCCCAAAGAATAACTCGTAGGTGCATTTTCAATATGATACAACTTAGCTGTACCTTCTTCTTCAGAAAGTGCCGATTTAAATAACTTGACGTTAGTCACGCTGTTGATTTCTAGATTATGCTCAATACTTTTTAAAGATTCTTCTCCTGGTTCAAAGGAAAGAACTAATCCAGAATCTCCGACTAATTTGCTAGCCAACAAGGTATAAATACCACAGTTAGCTCCTGCATCTATGAACACTTCACCTGATGAGAGGGTGCGCTCAATATAACCTAATTCAGGCTCATAAGTTTCACGGAAAACAAAAAGACTAGTATTCCCTGTTCTATAAAAACCAGGCGGTAAAAAAAAGCGAACATTCCACTTTTTAACTAAAATCGTTTGTGGAATAGAAAGCTGACAAACTATCCACCAATATATTAAACGGTAAGTAACTTTCAGAGGGGACTCTTTAAAAGCCCTATGATTTGTGAAATAATTAAATTTCCTCTGTAAACTTGAGATCATAGTAAATCTTATACTTTCCTATTTATACTTGAAAAACTTTTCATGAAAGCGGCTTGTGGCATAAGGGAGCCAGTGCGCCCTTGCGGCTCTGCCGACTTGTTCGCTCTTAGCGTTCCCGCAGGGTAGCAACTGGCGTCATAGGGCATTGGTAACACACCTCATGCTCCATCGCCCTTTATCCCCAGAGGGGGTATCAAGTTTCCCATGCCCTGTTACTGCATTCTCAATTCCAGAAGATGGTATGACTGTACTTATTTGCCGATAAGTGACTTGAATCACATTATTAATGTGCTCAAATTCACTTACTGACAAATACTTTAATAGTATAGTCTCTAATTGCACAAATGTTTAATGAATTAAATTTGTGACTGGATGAACCAGATTTTTGAAATTAAATCATATTAGGACTTACGCAAAATATCTCTCAAACTCTGATTTCTCCGTGTCGCGTCAGTTGCTACCCTGCGGGAACGCTAAGAGCAAACAAGTCTCTTAACCGCAAGGGCGCACTGGCTTCTCTGTGTCTCTGCGGTTCGTTATTCCGTAAGTTGTGCGTAAGTCCCACACATATTTAGCTTGCGTAGGCAGGCTAAATATGTGAGCCAGTGACTTTGAATCTCAGGGGATAATCGGATTTATGCAACAGGTCTATTAAAAAGTACACCTACGAAGCCCTTAGTGCCTCTGCACCCTTTGGTTGTGTCCAAACCCCTACTTGCCAATTTCCTGAGAAACAATCTGTGCTATCTTCTGTGCTGCGCCGTTTTCGCCACGAACGCTATGTAGCTTGCTTCGTATCTCATCCAATTTTTCTGGATGGGCTAATAAGTCTAGTACCATTTCCCCAACTTCTTGCGGTTGGAGTTTACCCATAAGTTCAGGCACTATCTCTTCCTGTGCCCAGATATTTGGCCACGCTAATAAACCTTTATTTCTCACCAGTCTCAGGAATAGCCAATTAATCATCTTCGCAAAGGTGGTACCTACCCCCGGCAGATTTGCCAACAACCCAGGTAAACCATCCCAAGAACGCATAGCGTCAAGTTGCTGTGTTGGTAGCAAAACAATCATTGGCACTCCTAAAGCACCGAGTTCAGCAGTGTTTGCCCCCACTGTAGTCAAGCAGATACAGCACTGGGATAATAAATCATAGGCAGGGTTTTCTTGCCACAGTTCTACAGTTAAGCCCGTTGTTGTTTTGAGCAATGCCTTGCCTTTAGCGTCCTCTGGGACAATTAAGTCAGCACCACCAAAGCTAAAGGTTTCAGCAATAGAGTTCTTTTGGGGATCAGCAAAACTAGCTAATGTTTGTAAATCCAAAGTCGGGGCTACAGGAATCACAAACTTGGTTTGGGGCCTTTTTGCGTGAACGTATTCGGCAATGCCTAAAGTTAATGGCACTCCTTGGGCTAATTTTGCCGCTTTTGATCCAGGCAGTAAACCAATCAATTCAGTTTTGAATGATGAAGTAATAGGCAGAGTGGAATTTGAATTTAGGCTCTCTCCGGCTTCACCTGCTGCTAGCATCAAATCACCGACAACGGTGAATTTGTGAGCATATTTCTGGGGGACACGGGCAGCAACTTCGGGTTTCATCACGCCAAAGCGATCAATCCAGTTATGCCAACGGGCTTCCCATTCGGCGTAAATCACTGTGCGATATCCGAGCTTTTTGCCTATGACTACGGGGAAAATTTGATCACCACCGAGGAAAACGACTACACCGCGACTTCTCCAGTCCCAATTTTCAAATGTTTTGCCCCAAAGCAAAAATTGCCAAAAATGCTCTGCTCCCTGAACTCTGTCTACTTCTGGGTAAGAAAGAGCGATCGCAGCTTCTTTACCACTAGCATTTGAGCAAGGCGATAATGCCACAGAAATTCTCACCACAGAACGGTCATCACCTAGTTCTTGCCGCAACGCCTTCACTACTGGACGTACCCAGGTTGTTACCTCACCTGGGCCATTCGATAGGATGAGAATATCTACTTGAGTCATTAGTTAATGTTCAGGAGTTAGGGCCCATTAGTCAAGAGGGAAATATTACCTAATTCCTTCCTAATTTCTAGACGCACAACATTACTGATATAATTGCAGGCTATGTTCGATAACGTCTGCGAGTTTCTTACAGAGTCATTTTCAGCCGACTTTGCAACATGGCTACTCGGTGAACCAATTACACAATGTGCAGCAGAAATGATTGCCGTACAAAAATTTCAATGAAATTAATAATATAACAATTAAGAAAATTTATGGCAGCGTCAGCAGTGCTACAGCTTGACGATTTTTTAAATTTAAGGGCAAACACTGAGAATATATTTAGTTTATTATACCGTATGTTCATTGCAAATACTACTAATGATGTTAGTTTTGATGGTGCGGGAAGGTTAAATATTTTTATCTTTGTGTATTAGTGTCTTTGGTTAAAAGACGATCACTGAAAGGTAAGAAAAGCTGTTCGCTAAAACTCTCAAACTTCTACTATGTAAAAATTGAATCCTTTAGGGAACATGGACTATCAATTCTTTTGAAAGCGTCTAATATTTTTAACCCAATAATATTTCCGTCTTCATCGTGATCTTAAATTACCCCTGGCTTTTCTTCGTCACTATCTTCTATGGGTATATCACTCAATATAATCCTTAATTCCGATACTGTTAAATGAATTTTGCTTTTATTTTTACCTCCAATAGCTATTATTTTAGATTAGAAGAAAACATTTACAAAATACTCTAGAAAAAATAAAATAAGTCAATTAAATATACTAACTCTTTTCTGAGACTATTTCATCTGCTGTAAATCTGCTAATAGATAGATTGCACTTTTGTCAGGTTTGAACTTTAACTGCGTTCGCGTAGCGTGCCGGAGGCAATCGCAGCAGCTACTCACAAGTAAGTCTCTTACTAATCATAAACTGTGGGTTTATTATTAACTATCCGATCACAATATTATTAAATAACTATTTAACGATAAAAAATACGTAACAAAATATTTACAATAATTGAAGTAAATACTTACCGATTTACCACTTTTTGTGAAAATATATTTCGTTTTTTATATCGATTTGTATCAGATAGACGATAAATGTCCAGTGGGTAAGTGTTTTCTGATAGAAAACTCTTATTGCCGAAGATAAAGAAGTAACTTTAGTGGTTAATGCTGCTAAGAACTTCTAGTAGAGGACACGCATCAAAGGAGCCTATCTGCATGTTCACCCACGTCAAGTCCACCATTAGACATATTGCGCCTGATAATTTACGCGGACGTAATTTAATCAAGGTGGTCTATGTCGTGCTTGAGTCTCAGTACCAGAGTGCATTGTCGCAAGCAGTTCGCACGATTAACGCGAGCAACCCAGACCTGGCGATTGAAATCAGTGGTTACTTAATTGAGGAACTCCGAGACCCAGAGAACTATCAGGAGTTCAAACGGGATATGGAAAGTGCCAATATATTTATTGCCTCCCTGATTTTTATCGAAGACTTAGCACAGAAAGTAGTAGCAGCAGTAGAACCACATCGCGATCGCCTAGATGTTGCCGTTGTCTTTCCCTCCATGCCAGAAGTAATGCGCCTAAATAAAATGGGCACTTTTTCCTTGGCACAGTTGGGTCAGTCAAAAAGTGCGATCGCCCAATTCATGCGGAAACGCAAAGAAAAATCAGGTGCGGGATTCCAAGATGGGATGCTGAAGCTTTTGCGAACCCTGCCGCAAGTACTGAAGTTCCTCCCAATGGACAAGGCACAGGATGCCCGAAATTTCATGCTCAGTTTTCAGTATTGGCTAGGCGGTTCTCCAGAAAATCTGGAAAACTTCTTGCTGATGCTAGCTGATAAATACGTATTTAAAGGTTTAGAGAAACAAAGTTTTGCAGCTTCTACATATCAACAACCGGTGGTTTATCCCGATTTAGGGATTTGGCATCCTTTGGCTCCCAATATGTTTGAAGATGTCAGAGAGTACCTCAATTGGTATACAGCTCGTAAGGATATTTCTAGCGATCTAAAAGATCCCCTAGCTCCTTGTGTCGGGTTAGTATTGCAACGCACTCACCTAGTTACAGGGGATGATGCCCATTATGTAGCTATGGTGCAGGAATTAGAAGCACTAGGCGCACGGGTATTACCTGTGTTTGCTGGTGGTTTGGATTTCTCTAAGCCTGTAGATGCCTACTTCTATGAACCGACTACCAACATCCAGTTGGTAGATGCAGTGATATCGCTGACTGGTTTTGCTTTAGTGGGTGGTCCAGCCAGACAAGACCATCCCAAAGCAATTGAGTCACTCAAACGCTTAAACCGTCCTTATATGGTGGCGTTACCTTTAGTCTTCCAAACCACAGAAGAGTGGATAGATAGTGATTTAGGCTTGCATCCCATTCAAGTAGCTTTGCAAATTGCGATTCCGGAATTGGATGGGGCAATTGAGCCGATAATTTTGTCAGGTAGGGATGGGACTACAGGGAAAGCGATCGCCCTGCGCGATCGGGTTGAAGCGGTAGCTGAACGCGCCTTAAAATGGGCTAACCTCCGCCGGAAGCCGAAGCTTGATAAGAAAGTCGCGATCACCGTTTTCAGCTTCCCGCCAGATAAAGGCAACGTCGGAACCGCCGCCTACTTGGATGTATTCGGTTCCATCTATGAGGTGATGAAAGCCCTCAAAAATAACGGCTACGACTTACCCCAATTGCCAGAGTCAGCCGAAGCGTTGATGCAAGAAGTCATCCATGACGCCCAAGCGCAGTACAACAGCCCTGAGCTCAACATTGCTTATAAAATGTCGGTTCCTGAGTATGAGGCGCTCACCCCCTACTCTCAACGCCTAGAAGAAAACTGGGGCCCACCTCCTGGACATCTCAATAGTGATGGGCAAAACCTGCTGATTTATGGTAAGCAATTCGGTAACGTCTTCATCGGTGTCCAACCTACATTTGGTTACGAAGGCGATCCGATGCGGCTGTTGTTCTCCCGTTCAGCTAGTCCTCACCACGGTTTTGCTGCCTACTACACTTACCTAGAGCAAGTTTGGAAAGCTGATGCTGTACTCCACTTTGGTACACACGGTTCCTTGGAATTCATGCCAGGTAAACAGATGGGGATGTCAGGTGATTGTTATCCAGATAACTTGATTGGCTCAATTCCCAACTTGTATTACTACGCAGCCAATAATCCGAGTGAAGCGACAATTGCCAAACGTCGGAGTTATGCCGAAACAATTTCCTACTTGACACCTCCGGCAGAAAATGCTGGTTTGTATAAAGGTTTAAAGGAACTCAGCGAGTTAATTGCTTCCTATCAAACCTTGAAAGATAGTGGACGCGGCATTCCCATTGTTAACAGCATCATGGATAAATGCCGGATAGTGAATCTGGATAAGGATATCAATCTGCCAGAAACCGATTCCAAAGATATGAATGCCGATGAGCGGGATAATATTGTTGGCAACGTCTACCGCCGGTTGATGGAAATTGAGTCACGGTTGTTGCCTTGTGGGTTGCACGTGATTGGGAAACCCCCAAGTGCAGAAGAAGCGATCGCAACTCTCGTCAATATTGCTAGTCTAGATCGTCAGGAAGAAGGACTTCAAGGCTTACCGGGAATTATCGCTAATAGCATTGGGCGTAATATTGACGATATTTACCAAAGTAACGACAGAGGCATTTTAGAAGATGTCCAATTACTGCAAGATATCACCTTAGCAACCCGTGCAGCAGTTAGCGCCCTTGTCCAAGAGCAAACCGACGCACAAGGGCGAGTTTCTCTAGTTTCCCGGTTGAATTTCTTCAACATGGGCAAAAAGGAACCTTGGGTAGAAGCATTGCATAAAGCAGGTTATCCCAAAGTTGACACAGCCACACTCAAACCCCTATTTGAGTATTTGGAATTCTGCCTCCAGCAAGTTTGTGCCGACAACGAACTAGGAGCATTACTCAAAGGCTTAGAAGGCGAGTACATCCTACCTGGTCCTGGTGGTGATCCCATCCGCAACCCGGATGTATTACCCACGGGTAAGAATATCCATGCTCTAGATCCCCAATCGATCCCCACAACAGCAGCAGTACAATCAGCCAAAATCGTCGTTGACAGGCTTTTAGCACGGAATAAAGCGGAAAACGAAGGTAAGTGGCCAGAAACCATCGCCTGTGTCCTTTGGGGAACCGATAACATCAAAACTTACGGCGAATCCCTAGCGCAAATTATGTGGATGGTGGGCGTGCGTCCGGTTCCTGATGCCTTGGGACGCGTGAACAAATTGGAATTGATATCTCTAGAAGAGTTGGGACGCCCCAGAATTGATGTGGTGATCAACTGTTCAGGTGTATTCCGTGATTTGTTCATCAACCAAATGAACCTCCTAGACCAAGGCGTGAAGATGGCGGCTGAAGCAGATGAACCCTTAGAAATGAACTTTGTTCGCAAACATGCTTTGCAGCAAGCTGAGGATATGGGGATTAATCTGCGTCAAGCAGCGACTCGCGTCTTCTCCAATGCTTCTGGTTCTTATTCGTCAAATATCAACTTGGCCGTAGAAAACAGTACTTGGGATAGCGAAGCCGAGTTGCAGGACATGTATCTCAACCGGAAATCCTTCTCGTTCAATTCCGATAACCCCGGAATAATGGACGAATCCCGGCAGATTTTTGAAAGTACTTTGAAAACTGCTGATGCAACTTTCCAAAATCTGGATTCTTCCGAGATTAGCTTAACGGATGTTTCCCACTACTTTGATTCAGATCCCACTAAGCTTGTGGCAAGTCTGCGGGGTGATGGTAAAAAACCAGCATCTTATATTGCAGATACAACCACAGCTAACGCGCAAGTGCGGACATTATCGGAAACTGTGCGCTTGGATGCGCGTACCAAATTGTTAAATCCCAAGTGGTACGAGGGGATGCTGAATCACGGTTATGAAGGTGTGCGCGAACTCTCCAAACGATTGGTAAATACAATGGGTTGGAGTGCGACAGCCGGCGCTGTGGATAACTGGATTTACGAGGATACTAATGAAACCTTCATCAAAGATGAAGAAATGCAGAAACGGTTAATGAACCTTAATCCCCATTCTTTCCGCAAGGTTGTATCAACTTTATTGGAAGTAAATGGACGCGGTTATTGGGAGACTAGCGAGGAGAATTTAGATCGTCTGCGCGAGTTGTACCAAGAAGTTGAAGACCGGATTGAAGGGATAGAGTAGGATTACATGGGCAGGCATTATGCCTGCCTTAACAATGAGATAAGGTTAATTATGGATAATTGGCAAGATATTACTAATGATAGATTAATAAAACCAATACATCCTGGCGAAGTAATTGCAGATATTTTAGATGATTTAGATATTAATACCGCAAAGTTTGCAGAAATTTTAGGAGTATCTAATCAAACAACTCAGGAAATTATTAATGGTCAAAGACCAATTACAGTAGATATAGCAATACGTCTTGGTAAAGCTTTAGGAAATGGGCCAAGACTTTGGCTCAATCTTCAGCAAAAAGTTGAGCTTTGGGATGCTTTGCAAAGCCATAAAGAAGAATACGAGCAAGTTATGACATTATAGTATAAATATACTACTATAATTCATGACAATAATTGCTTGGGAGCAATCACGATGATAGATGGTAAAGCTATTTCTATTTCCTTATTTACAGGGGCTTTTGGTTTAGACTTGGGTATGGAACAAGCGGGATTTCATACAGTAAGTATAGTAGAAAAAGACCCTGATGCTACAAAAACTATTCTTATTAATAGACCATTATTGCAAGAAAGTGCAGTTCCTAGAGAAATAGAAAAAGTCAGTTCCCAAGAATTACTTGAGGAAGGAGGAAGAGTTTTAGATTTACGTAGAGCCTTACGTCCTGGTGAGGTAGACTTAATAACAGGTGGACCACCTTGTCAGCCATTTAGTACCGCAGGAAAAAGAGGTTCAGTAATAGACCCTCGTGGTAGTTTATTCATGGACTTTATCCGCATTGTTCAAGAAGTCCAACCTCGTTTTTTCTTAATGGAAAATGTGAGAGGTTTGCTGTCTGCTCCTCTTCGTCACAGGCCAATTAACCAACGGGGAAAAGATTATCCACCTTTAGAATCTGATGAAATAGCTGGCGCTGTATTAAAAGTGGTATTAGCAGAAATGAGGGAACTAGGCTATTACGTGATTTATAACCTTTTAGAAGCAGCAGATTACGGTGTTCCTCAAAACAGAGAGCGTGTAATTTTTATTGGTTCTAGAGATCAAGAAGTGGCTACATTTCCTATTGCTAAATATAGTAAAGATGGTAAAAATTTACCTAAATGGCTAACTTTAAGAGACGCTTTAATAAATTTAGTTGATCCAGAACCAGAGTTTATCGCTTATTCTGAAAATCGTCTGAAATTTTTAAAATTATTGAAATCAGGACAAAACTGGAGACATTTACCAGAAGAATTAAAAAAAGAGGCTATGGGAGGTGCTTATAACTCAGGAGGTGGAAAAGTCGGTTTTTATAGAAGATTGTCTTGGGATAAACCTTCACCAACAATCACAACAAGTCCACACCAAAAAGCTACAGATATGTGTCATGCTGTGGAGTTGCGTTCTTTAAGTGTACGCGAGTCTGCAAGAATCCAAACTTTTCCTGATGATTGGATTTTTTATGGTTCGGTAACTTCTAAATATAAGCAAATTGGTAACGCGGTACCAGTACTACTTGCAAAAGAAATTGGTAGTTATCTTTTTAACTTGATTCAAGGAAATAGACTAAAAGGTAAAGAGATGGCTCAACAGCTTTCGCTGTTTGATTGAGAAAATTTACTTTGCAGCTAACTCCGTAAAAGCCAGATCAATTTTCTGTAACATATTTCTGACATGGCTTTCAACAATGTTATAATCCATGTGAATTTGCTCCCAAAATGCTTGACCAGCAATGCGAGGAATGTTCGGAGCATTAAATGTCCACTGACCTAAATTAAAAGCTGCTATAAATAAAGGGTTTTGATGAATAGTTAATTCTTTTTTTGCTCTAGGCGCTTGAGAACCAGTTAATGTACCTTTTAGAGTTTTTAGTTGTGCAAATTTAACCGTTTCTTCTGAAAAAATAATAATATCAATACCAGTAATTTTAATTCCAAATTCCAATTCTGGGTTAATAATATAAGGACTTATATTAGATATTTTTTCCCAAAGATTTCCCATTGTTGTGCTAAGGCTCCTTGTTGCTGAGTTGCTAGTTACCAGTAATTTTGCTCCACATAGTTCAAAAAGATTTTTTGGGTTAGGATAATGGTCAATTATTGCGCTTTTATTTTCAAAGTCTGCTTTTAGCCAGTCAATAAAATTATCTGCAAATTTATCAGTTTGACTGCTAATTAACTGAGATTGTATATTTAATTCTAAAACAGAGCCATTCTGCTTGTCTTGTGCAATTTGATATTCAAAATAAGCAGGTGCTATTGAAGAAATAACTTTTGCATACTTATATGCTTTATGCAAATCTTTATCGGCAATGTGAATTACATCAATTAACGAAGCATGATGTAAAATTAAGGCTCTACGTTCTAGAACAGTAAGTGGAATTAAAGTTTCAGCTGTTAACGCACTAGACATGAAAGCTATTGCAACTGATTGGGCTTTCTTAGTATTCCCTAAAATTATGCCGCTCACTCACTCTTAGACAAAACCCATAGCCGGAGCGTGCAATCATAGAATTAGCGATACCTACGGTAAGCTACGCTAACGCACCATTCTTCCACAACACGCGATCGCTTTGTTTTTGAGGTTTTCTAAAAGGCGATCGCTTTACAGAATGTGCGAAGTACGATCGCTTTGTTTATGAGGTTTTCTGCAAGGTGATCGCACTCACTCTTCTACAAAAAGCGATGTCTAACGACAAGCCGCTACGCGTCTACGCTTTATTTTTGAGGTTTTCTGCAAAGCGATCGCACTAATCTTCCACGCAGGCGATCGCCTTGTATCATGCCATCATAAAATAAGTAGCTTCTTGGCTTTATGCTCTAATTCTGCTTATGAACGCCTTAACAATCAATCTCAAACCAGTATTGGAACTGACAGATGAACAATTTTTTAATCTATGTCAGGCAAACCGTGACTTGAGATTTGAACGCACTGCAACGGGAGAATTAATTATCATGCCACCCACTGGGGGAGAAACGGGAAATCGCAATGGTAGATTCAATCAACAGTTATTTAATTGGTCTGATCAAGATGGCACTGGTATTGCCTTTGATTCCTCCACAGGTTTTAAACTTCCCAATGGCGCAGACCGTTCACCTGATGCTTCTTGGCTGAGACTGGAACGTTGGAATGCACTGACTGGTGAACAACAAATAAAATTTATACCGCTTTGTCCTGATTTTGTCGTTGAGTTACTTTCGCCAAGTGATAGTTTGAAAGTTGCTCAAGAAAAGATGAGAGAATACATAGATAATGGTGTGCGTTTGGGTTGGTTAATTAATCGTAAATCGCGGCAAGTAGAGATTTATCGGCAAGACCAAGAGGTTGAGGTGTTGGAATCGCCTGTTACTTTGTCAGGAGAAGATGTTTTACAGGGGTTTATTTTAAACCTTGAGCCGATTTGGTAACTGAATAACAAAACAAGAGTCATGACATTTATTTTTGAGGTTTTCTGCAAAGCGATCGCTCACTCTTTCACAACAGGCGATCGCTTTGTTTTTGAGGTTTTCTGAAAGGCGATCGCTCTTCAGAGTGTGATTTTGAAAGTGTGGAGTGCGTTAGCAGAGCTTACCGCAGGTATGGCTCACACTTTTACAACAGGCGATCGCTTCCAGGGAAACTTATATTTCCTTATGTCTTTTACCTTTCAGGTATTCTGCGATCGCTTCAGCTACGTCTTCTTCAGGTCTATATACTCGTGAGCTTGATTTCTCAGCATGGAGTTTGTCGAGGTAGGTATGTAAAGCTTCCTCGTCATCACGGTGTTCTAAGACGTAAGCTCGAAGTTCAATCGTAGTCATGCTAGCAAAGTCTGGTTTTACACTCATACAAACCTCCATTCTCCAGTAGCCTCAATCTCAATATTTATTTCCTGTTTTACTAGAATAATCACATTCCCAGTGCGCTTATCCAGAGTCACTAAGTCGATAGAGCAGTACTTGCTGGTAAGGTCGCAGCAAAGCTGAAAACATTTCAGCACTTGTGCTGTGGTAGGCATTATTATTTCCCTACAATAATACATAAACACTAAATAGACCACAGCATAGCTGATAAAGTTAAGTCTACTCGTTTTGTTTTTGAGATTTTCTGCAAAGCGATCGCTCTGTTGGGCATCAAAGCAGATGCAACGTTTGATTTGATAGACAAAATCTTGTCCGCTATATTTAAGCTGTACCAGTTGCTTCCTCACTCCAAGTTAATCAGTATGGATATCACAGCTACTTTGAACGAAATCGCAACTCTCAGTGTTGAAGATAGAATCCGTATTGTACAGGCAATTTGGGATACTATCGCTGCGGAGCAAGTTTACCCCGATTTAACCGATGCACAAAAGCAAGAACTCGATCGTCGAACTTCTGACTATAATTCAAATCCAAATAATGTGCTGACTTGGGAGGAAATCAAAGCATCAATTAAGAGCCAGCAATGAATTATGTCCTGGTATTTCGCCCAGAGGTTCGAGAAGAACTCAATGATGCACACAATTGGTACGAGAGTCAGAAACCCGGTCTGGGTGACGAGTTTTTAGACTGTGTAGACGAAATGGTGAATCGAATTTCTCAGATGCCAGAATCCTATGTAATTGTCTACGGTGATATTCAACGAGCAATAGTGCAGCGATTTCCCTATGCTGTATACTATCGGATTGTGTCGAGTCGAGTAATAGTGACGGCAATTTTTCATGGTCGTAGAGATCCAAAATCCTGGCAGACGCGAACCTAACACTATAATTACGAGCAATGTCACTCGACTTGCCACTACACATCTACGCTTTGTTTTTGAGGTTTTCTGCAAAGCGATCGCTCCCTCTTCCACAACAGGCGATCGCTTTATTTTTGAGATTTTCTCCAAAGCGATCGCTCACTCTTTCACAACAGGCGATGTCTAGTAAGGGCGTAGATATCGCTTATTAGGAATGTAGGAATAAGCGATCGCTTCTATATTGTCAATGATATCAGACTATGATATCATTACATTAATGACTATACTTAACTGTAAGATGCCTGTAATTGTATTGATTAAATGGATCTTAATAATAAACAAAGTCAGATTTTAGAATTAATTTTTACAAATCCTATACCATCTAATATTCTTTGGAAAGATATTGAAAGTTTATTCATAGCTCTAGGCGCTGATATTACTCAAGGTAAAGGTTCGCGGGTTCGAGTGAAATTAAATGATGTGAAAGCTATTTTTCACGAACCGCATCCTCAAAATGAGACAGATAAAGGAGCAGTCAAATCTGTTAGAGAATTTTTGATTAAAGCAGGAATTGAAATATGATGACTTATAACGGATACACAGCTAGTGTAAAAGTAGATGTAGAGGCGGGAATACTTTTTGGTCAAGTCCTAGATATTAATGACGTGATTACCTTTAAGGCAAAAACTGTAGATGAAGCGCGTCAAGAATTCCAAAATTCTGTTGATGATTATCTTGCTTTTTGCAAAGAACTAGGAGAGGAGCCTGATAAACCATTCTCTGGTAAACTTCCATTCCGCACAACTCCAGAACACCACCGCAAAATATTTATTGCTGCTAAAAAGGCTGGCAAAAGCATAAATGCTTGGATGGATGAAATCTTAACTGTTGCTGCGGATAAAGTAATCAATACCTAGAGTCAACGATTTTAAATATCTTTTTTGCGAAACTACGATATTTGGGTAGTTTGCAAAGTGGCATTTTGAGAGTGTGAGGTGCGTTAGCGTAGTTTACCGTAGGCATCGCTCACTCTTGGACAACAAGCGATGTTTAACGACAAGCCGAAGAAGCGTCTACGCTTTGTTTTTGAGGGTTTCTGCAAAGCGATCGCTCCACTCTTTCACAACAGGCGATCGCCTTGTTTTTGAGGTTTTCTGCAAGGCAATCGCATTCACTTTTCCACAACAGGCGATCACTGTTCATAATAGCCCTCCACTAGCGGCTTCCGTCCGCTACTCTGAAGTGTAAAGTGGCAGGCAACTACAATAAATCTACTCTGACGCTACCCATTTAGAGTTGATCTCAAACTGTAAATGGGAACGGTAGAAACAAACATCAAACTCCATAAAAAAGTTAACTTGTCCAAAATCAGCGGTACGTTTGTAGCCTGTGTCCATGCAAATACAAGTTGTACAGGTTCAAATTGCCCAACGACTGCTTGAAGAACCACGACACGCGCGTCATATTGAGCTAAATTACCTGTCAAACTCAATACAGTTGTCTGCTGCTCCCACATATAACCAAGCTCAACTCCTACTGGATAAGGAAGCACGTTCACGCTTGCTCCAGTATCCAACAGACCGGATGTTATGACAGAACTTTGCTGGTAGATCAAAGTAAGGGGTAAATAGGGGCGGAAACTGGCTTCGCCCAATGCAACATCAATCGGGATAAAAGAATACCGTTCAGCATTACGCATGGTCTTGAGTTTTAGCAGCTTGTAGCACTTTTAACATAGTATCTGCTGCTTCAACTGCATCATAAGGCGACCACACAGGATAGGACTGATCAGGCTTAATCAGATTGGTTTCCTGTTGGGCTAACTCTGAGATTAAAACCTGCATAATGTAAAATTTATCTGCTCGACTAAGTTCTCGCAAAGTGGAGATTAATTCTGCTGAAACCATGCAAAGGACTCCAGTATATCAAGTCTGCTTCTTGATCATAGTTTATTCGTTGGGTTTCACTGCGTTCACCCTAAGTTACAACTAGAATCACGTCCGCGACTTACACGCGAGATAATTCAAGCATAAAATCCAAGATTTCTGTCACACGAATTATATCTTGGTCTGTCAAAGCTACCAATCTAAATCGACTTGCAGATAGCCCTTATAAAAAAGCTACTACCGTCGCTACACCTGCATTACGTCCTACCAAATAAGCTAACTTTGCCAATACTGTTTGTGGCAACAGAATTTGCTTTTGTTGTATATATACTGTTGTGACAATACTGTGCATTGCATCTGAAGGGTTCAACAATGCTACAACAAAACCTGTATCAGCCACCACTGAGGTTATTTCCACGTCTAACCAGATTTTTCAGTAATTTCCTGTTGGAGAATATCTTCAGAATTTGTAGGCAAATCAGGTGTTTCTGTAAATAAGCCAATTAATGGGTCAGATACATAATTATCAACTGGTTCTAGCAATTGGGTTTCGAGATACAGCTTAACAGCTTCACTAACAATTGATTCAGGAGATTCGCCTCGTTGACTAGCCAAATTTATGACTTTTTCAAGTAAAGTCTGTTCTGGTTTCCAGTTAAATGTAGAATCCACAAGATAACTTCTCTGTGATTAGTAACAAATGATATTCTATCAAATAACGTTTGATACTCATTATCATACTTTGTTGTTTTAAGTCAAATATACACACAGCGATTACTCTTCCACAACAGGCGAACACTTTGTTTATGAGGTTTTCCGCAAGGCGATACCTTCGGTAAGCTTCTCTACGAGACGCTTCGCGAACGCTAACGCATTCACTTTTCCACAACAGGCGTACGCATTTGCTATTTCGGCGACTACATTTGCTATTTCGGCGTACGCATTTGCTATTTCGGCGTACGCATTTGCTACTTCGGCGATCACATTTGCTATTTCGGCGTACGCATTTGCTACTTCAGCGACAGCATTTGCTATTTCGGCGTACGCATTTGCTATTTCGGCGTACGCATTTGCTACTTCGGCGTACGCATTTGCTATTTTGGCGATCGCTTATGGTGCTTCACCAGATTAAAGGGCTTACTGGCTTAGGGATACTGTTCAGACAGTGGTTATGTACTACTGCCACCCAGATATTACCGAGTCAGAAGCCCTAAATTTTTGAGGCTACTCATTTGCTACTCAAAAATTGCTTAAAACCCTTTACGAAAGCGATTATTGTACTTGTTGTATGGGGAAAGCACCAGGTTGTACAGCTACGTTAAGATTCTGCCCATTGCGACGTAATTCCATCCGTAAATCGCCCCCGACTTGGCTATTTTCTACTGCCTTTTGGACACTACTGGCATCTGTGACTAATTGCCCACCAAGCTTTTGGATCACATCACCAGCACGTATTCCTGCTTTAGCAGCTGGCGAATTTGGCACAACTTTTATAACTAATACACCTTTATCTTCATTCACACTCAAACCGCTATTGGGATCTGAGTTGATATTCTGTTTTATCTGAGGCGTTAACCCTACCATCTGAATTCCCAGGTAAGGATGTTGTACTTTACCTGTAGCTATCAGTTGACTGGAAACGTGTTGTGCTGTGTTGATGGGAATAGCAAAACCTAATCCTTGTGCCCCCTGGATAATGGCTGTATTCATCGCAATCACCTCACCACGGGAATTTAGCAGAGGCCCGCCGGAGTTACCGGGATTAATCGCTGCGTCGGTTTGAATATACTCTACTCGCTTATCGGGAGCACCGATTAGATTGCTACTGCGTCCGGTAGCACTGATGATTCCAGTAGTTACTGTATTATCTAGGCCAAGAGGATTGCCGATCGCGATCGCCCATTCTCCTGGTTGCAGTTTATCTGAGTTACCCAATGCTACTAACGGTAGATTGTCTGCCTGAATCTTAACAACAGCAACATCGGTCAACTCGTCTTTTCCTAACACCTTGCCTTTAAAGCTACGTCCATCCTTGAGTGTTACTGTTACCGTATCAGCACCATCAACTACGTGGGCGTTGGTGAGAATACGACCATCAGCACTAATAATAAAACCTGAACCAGTACCCCGTTCTACCCGATTCTGTTGTTCTGGTAGTTGAGAACCAAAGAAGCGTTGGAAAAATGGATCGTTAAATTCATCTGGTATCTGGGTTTTTACGGTTCGGGAAGAGTCAATTCGCACCACAGCAGGCCCGACCTTTTGTACCACTTGGATAACAAAGTTAGGATCTGTGGTGGCTGGTAATGGAGGAGCGGCATTTACTCGACTCACTGCCAAATTAGATGCACTTTCAGACACTTGCTGAGGATGTCCAGCCATATAGCCGCCTGCCAATGTCATACCTGATCCCAGCAGCACCAACGATAGAGAGGCAGCAGCCTTTTTCCAGGGTGCTAGATTATGGTATTTGGCATCAGTAGTGTTATGTGAAATGCTATTTAATGGGTGTTCTCTGTCGCGAGATTCATTTTGCATTGCTGTCTGGAAGGATATTTAAATGTATTACTAATGTAGATATGATTTGTGACAGTTTTGTTGCAGAAATATTGCGTTGTTGTGAAAGGTTTGGTATTTTACTTATCGCATTTTACAGCAGTTTTCATCTATTTGAACCACATCTGTCGTAGGGGCGCAAGGCCTTGCGCTTCTACCGCGTGGTCTATTTACCTGAAAATAGCTGTAACTCAACTGTATTGGAATATAGTCATTCGTAGGGGCGCACAGATGTGCGTCCCGCTTGCGTGTTACCTCGATGTCTGAAGGAATAAAATGGCACAGGGTAAAATCTTACTTAAGCCTGGCACTTTATGGACAAGTGTGAAAGAACAGACTGAACATGCTTTACAATGTGGGGCGTTGCTGTCGATACCGACGGAATTTGAATTTATCGAACAGGATAACGTGCGCTTTTTAGTGCGGATTTTGTCTAACCTGAATCGCAAAAAAGCAGCTAAGGAGAAACAGGAAAAACAATCTGCTACCTCTGGTCAAGAGTTTAATCCTTTTTTGCCCTACGAAGAGGATTTATTTGTAGCGGATATATCTGATACCCATGTATGTATTTTAAATAAATTCAATGTTGTTGATTATCATTTGCTAATTATTACCCGTGCTTTCGAGGAACAGGAAACCTTGCTCACCCTAGAAGATTTTGTGGCTATGTGGGCTTGTTTAGCTGATTTCGATGGTTTAGCATTTTACAACAGTGGTAAAACCGCAGGTGCTAGTCAGCGACATAAGCACTTGCAATTAGTGCCGCTACCACTTGCACCTTCAGGGCCACAGATACCTATTGAACCTCTGCTAACATCAGCACAATTTCAGAACTCGAACACAACTTTACCAAAACTTCCTTTTGTCCATGCTTTCGCACCCCTAAATTCCAATTGGGTGCAATCCCCATTCGCAGCGGCCCAAGCAACAGAGCAACTTTATCGCACTTTGCTACATGCTGTGGGTTTGGATGCAAGGCAATCTGGTGCTTACAATCTGCTAGCGACACGAGAATGGATGTTAATCGTACCGCGATCGCAGGAGCATTTCCAATCTATCTCTGTAAATTCATTAGGATTCGCTGGTGCTTTGCTAGTGCGGAATCCAGCAGAAATGGAGATTCTCAAAGCCCAAGGGCCGATGACCATCCTCAAGAATGTTGCTATATCCTAATTAAGTTGGTGCGATGTCACATTTTCTGACGAGGGACTTCCAAGAAATAAATTAATCAACAAAAATCATAATCGCAAGGCGTTATTTCTTTAACTTATTATGACTTTATTCTCGAAGCTCTTTTCTATGCAGCTTCAATGTAAATTGATATTAGAGAATCTTTGAAAAGTCCTATTGTAGGTATCAAAAGGTTCTTGATCCTCCTAAATCCCCCGATAAATTGGGGGACTTTGATTCTGGTTCCCCCTTTTTAAGGCTACCGTGTATACACAAGTCGAATTACCCCCCTTAATCCCCCCGATATATTGGGGGGAAATAATAAATCTTGTAATCCCCCCTTTCTAAGGGGGGAAACAGAAATCTAGTTCCCTCCCCTTGACAAGGGGAGGGTTAGGGTGGGGTAAAACTGACGCGAAAAACCAGATTAGTAAGCTATTTCAGACTTATATATACACAAGTCAAATTACCCCCCTTAATCCCCCCGATATAAAGGGGGGAAATAATAAATCTTGTAATCCCCCCTTATAAAGGCGGAAAATAATGTCACCACTTCAATTTCTCTTGCTCGAAGCCAATCTAACCGATGCAGAAGTGGTGCAAGCCACGCTACTTGAGGACGGTATTAACTGTGAACTACTGCGAGTAGAGAGTCGCGCTGATTTTATCAGAACACTGGAAACCAAGGAAATCGACTTGATTTTGGCAGACTATGCCTTGTCTAGTTTTGATGGGATTGCGGCACTAACGATCGCCCGTCGCCTACATCCTGAGATACCGTTTATTTTCATCTCTGGCAGTTTGGGCGAAGAATTGGCAATTGAAGCTATCAAACAGGGCGCGACAGATTATGTACTCAAGCAACGCTTAGGGCGGTTAGTGCCATCGGTACAACGGGCATTGCAGGAAGCGCCGGAACTTGACAAAGATACTACCAAGCGCAAACAGGCCGAAGCAGCCGTCGAGTCAGACCTGAAAGATACGCAACTACTGCACGAATTGAGCGCGAGGCTTGTAACCGAAGGCGACATTCAAACGTACCAAGAGATTTTAGCTGCTGTGATCGACATTCATGAGCAACAAGTCGCGCTGGAAGCGTTGCACGAGTCGTCAGATAAATATCGCGGGCTGTTCGATTCGATGCACGAAGGTTACTGCATTATCCAAATGCTGTATGATGCACAAGGCAAACCAGTTAATTGGCGGTTTCTCGAAGTCAATCCGGCATTTGAAAAACACAACGGACTGACGAACGCCACTGGCAAAACCATCCGCGAACTCGCGCCCTCCATCGAGCCGAAATGGATGGAAATTTACGGGGGCGTTGCCGAGACGGGCGAAAGCCTGCGCTTTAAAGAATCGTCCGATACTCTCAAAAGGTCGTTCGATCTCTACGCCTTCCGCGTGGGCTTGCCCCAAGAGCGTAAGGTCGCCGTGCTGTTCAACAACATCACCGAGCGCAAACGCAACGAGGAGCGGTGGCAGGAATTTATCTTGAAGTTGAACGACGCGCTGCGATCGCTCCTTGATCCTGCTAACATTCAGGGCGAGGCGGCACGCCTGCTGCGCGAGCAACTCGATGTTGGCTGGTGCTACTACAACGAGTTCGATGAGACCGGCACGGTTGCTACGATCCTGCAAGACTCCGTGAGGGAAGGCTTGCCGACGATGATTGGCGTTCATGATCTATCGGACGTTCCTGAGTTTACCGATTTACTGCACTCTGGAGGCTTGCTGAATGCCCCGAACTTCGCTAATTTTCCATTGTTCAACCCGCGCGTCGTTGAACGCTACACCTCAATCGGTATGCGCTCAGTTCTGGGTGTGCCGCTTGTAAAAGAAGGGCGGCTAATCGCGGTCTTTCTGCTGGCTGATACGTCGCCGCGAGAATGGAGCGAAGAGGAAATAAGACTTGCACAGGAAACTGCCGAACGTACTTGGGCAGCAGTGGAGCGCGCCCGCGCCGAAGCAGCACTACGGGAATCAGAAATTCAGCGAGTGCGAGAACAAGCTGTCCTCGAACGAGAACGGGAACGCGCCGAAAATCTGGCAGAACTCGATCGCGCCAAAACTCTCTTCTTTAGCAACGTCAGCCACGAATTCCGCACGCCGCTGATGCTCCTGCTAACTCCCCTGCAAGATGCCTTGAGCGATTCGGCCAATCCCCTAACTCAAAAACAACGGGAACGGCTAGAACTCGTCCACCGCAACAGCTTGCGTTTGCTGAAATTAGTCAATACCCTACTCGACTTCTCCCGCATCGAAGCCGCTCGCCTGAAGGCAAACTACGAACCCACCGACTTATCCACCTACACGGCTGAACTGGCAAGTGTTTTCCGCTCGGCGATCGAGAATGACAATTTACAGTTAGTTGTCGATTGTCCCCCCCTACCTAACCCCATTTACATAGATCGCGAGATGTGGGAAAAGATTGTGTTGAATCTACTCTCCAATGCCTTAAAATTTACCTTCGAGGGGATCATTTCTGTCTCGCTCAAACCCAAAGCAAACACAGTTGAATTGATGGTCAGCGACACGGGCGTAGGTATTTCCGCTTCCGAACTGCCTCACCTGTTTGAGAGATTCTATCAAGTCAAAGGCGCGAAGGGGCGCAGCTATGAAGGCTCAGGCATTGGCTTGTCTCTGGTGCAGGAACTCGTCAAGCGGCACGGCGGCGCGATCGCGGTTACGAGCGCAGTAGACCAAGGCACAACCTTCACCGTCACTATCCCCACCGGAATCGCCCATCTACCCGCCGACCAAATTTGGGTTGCCTCGACACTGGCATCGACGGCTGTAACTGCAAATGCTTTTGTTGAAGAAGCCTTACATTGGCTACCTGAAGAAAGCACAGAATTTCAGAACTCGGAAGTTCAAGCTCAGAACTCGGAAGTTCAAGCTCAGAACTCGGAAGTTCAAGCTCAGAACTCGGAGGTTCAAGTTCAGAACTCGGAAGTTCAAGCTCAGAACTCGGAAGTTCAAGTTCAGAACTCGGAAGTTCAAGCTCAAAGCTCGGAAGTTCAAGTTCAGAACTTGGAGGTTCAAGCTCAAAGCTCGGAGGTTCAAGCTCAAAGCTCAGAGGTTCAAGCTCCAGGCTCCAAAAGGGCGCGTATTCTCCTGGTGGATGACAATGCCGACATGCGCGGCTATCTCAGGCGGTTGTTAAACCAGTACTACGAGGTGGAAACTGTAAATGACGGGTTAGCCGCACTGACTGCGATCCGGCGTGGTGGGAGTGCCATCTATGACTTGGTGTTAGCAGATGTGATGATGCCGAGAATGGATGGCTTTGAGTTGCTGCGATCGCTACGGGCTTCACCAAATACCCAGACAATCCCGATTATTTTGCTCTCTGCCCGTGCTGGCGAAGAATCACGGGTGGAGGGGTTAGAAACTGGCGCAGATGACTACTTAATTAAACCCTTCTCGGCACGAGAACTGTTAGCGCGAGTCAATGCCAACCTCCAATTGGCACAGCTACGACGCGAAGCGGTCTACCGCGAACAGGTGATGCAAGCAGTACAAACACTCAATCAACGCTTAGAGCAACAGGTGAGGGCGCGGACGGCTCAACTAGAAGCCATCAATCAAGAACTGGAGGCGTTTTCTTCCTGGATATCCCACGACTTGCGAACGCCGCTACGCTACATCAGCAGCTTTGCCGAACGGTTGCAAGGCAAGCTCAATCCAACCCTCGTCGATACATCCAGTTTGCAGACTCTCAACATTATCACCCAATCAGCTCTTGAGGCAGAAAAAATGGTGAATGACCTGCTGGAATTTTCCCGCCTGGGGCAGACAGAAATGCATTTGACTAGTGTTAATATCAGTCAATTGGTGCAGCAGGTACAAGTACAATTGCAGCCGGAACTAATCGGGCGATGGCTTCACTGGCAAATTGAGCCATTAGCAGCGGTAAAAGGCGATCCGGCGCTGCTGCAAGTAGTATTGCAAAATTTGCTGTCGAATGCCGTCAAGTACAGCCGTAATAATATTGAAGCCGCAATCACGATCGGTAGCATTGAACAGGAGCAAGAAGTGATTTTCTTTGTCAAAGATAATGGTGCAGGGTTCGACATGAAATACTATGATCGACTATTCAGTATATTTCAACGGCTGCATCCGCAGGAGGAGTTTGCTGGCACCGGAGTTGGACTTGCCACTGTGCAGCGGATCATTCATCGACATGGCGGACGCATCTGGGCAGAAGGTGCGACTGGCCAAGGCGCAACGTTTTACTTTTCGCTGCCAAAACATGAGGCATAGTCATGACAGCACTGCGGTTTATTTTGCTCGAAGACAATCCCCTTGATGCAGAGGTGATACATCTCACACTGACCGATGGCGGTGCTGATTGTGAACTGCTACGGGTGGAAACTCGCGCTGAGTTTGTGGCGGCATTAGAAACCAATGCGTTTGACTTGATTTTGGCAGACTATGCCTTGCCCGGTTTTGATGGGATTTCCGCCTTGAAAATTGCCCAAAACCTCTGTCCTGACACGCCCTTTATTTTCGTCTCTGGCAGTATGGGCGAAGAATTGGTGATTGAAGCGCTGAAACTGGGAGCCACCGACTATGTGCTAAAGCGCAACTTAAGGAGGTTGGTGCCTTGTGTCCAACGAGCGCTGCAAGAAGCCAAAGAAAAGCGCGATCGCCAAAAAGCCGAAGCAGCACTGCACCGAAGCGAAGCCCGCCTGCGTCAAGTCGCGGCAAACCTGCCTCATGGCGCTGTGTTCATTGTGGATCGAGATTTGCGCTACCTGCTGGCAGAAGGCGAAGCGCTGGAGCGAGTCGGCATGACTACTGAAAATTTTGTCGGCAAAACACTCTGGGAAGCCCTCGGCCCAACGCTGGCAGCCAGCCACGAACCCTACTACTGCCAAGCTCTCAATGGCGAATCATTTACCTTAGAACACAACAGCCACGATCGCTACTATATCTCTCATGGCACACCCTTACGCAACGATCGCGGTGAAGTTGATGCTGTGCTGGCAATGTCTTACGACATTACCGCTCGCAAACAAATTGAAATTGCCCTGAAACAAAGTGAAGCTCGCTTTCGGTTAATGGTGGCAAGTGCAAAAGAATATGCGATTTTAACCCTTGATACTAACGCTGCGATCACCAGTTGGAGTGCTGGTGCCGAAGAATTGTTCGAGTATTCAGAAGCAGAAATGATTGGCCGTGACAGTCGCAGCCTTTACACGCTTGAAGATAACGTACAAGACCGCGTGGGGTGGGAATTGCAGACCGCCCAAACTCAAGGACAGGCAGAAAATGAGTGCTGGCATATCCGAAAAGACGGTAGTCGCTTTTGGGGTAGTGGCTTTGTGATGCCCATACGCGATGAAGCGGACGACGTGCAAGAATTTATTAAAATCATGCGCGATGTCACCTCACAGCGGCAAGCTGATGAACGCTTGCGGTTGCTCTATGACATCACCAGCAGTCTCCTGGAGGTCGAGCAACCGATGACGCTAATGCACAACCTATTTGGCAAACTCGCACCCGAGCTAGGGTTGGACTTTTACTACAACTACATCGTCGAGTCAAAAGACAACCGCCCCATCCTACATTTGAAAAACCATCAGGGCATTACTCAAGAGATCATAGAGGCGATCAAGTGGCTTGAGTTTGGTGAAGACCTCTGTGGATTGGTGGCTCAAGAACGCCAGCAAATCGTTCTCAACCGCGCCCAAATTGCCACTCATCCTCGTGCCCACACCATCCGCGACCTGAGTGGCACCACTTATGTCGGTCAACCGTTAATTATCCAAGAACGGTTATTGGGAACCATCTGCTTTGGTAGCCGCACTCGCACTTGCTTTACCTCAGAAGAAATCGCTTTGCTGCAATTGATTTCTGAGCAGATAGCGATCGCCCTTGACCGAGCCAACCTAATTGTCTCGATTCAGCAACACGCAGCACAATTGCAACGAGCTAACCAGATTAAAGACGAGTTCTTAGCGGTGCTGTCTCATGAGTTGCGATCGCCCCTCAACCCCATCTTGGGCTGGGCACAACTGCTGCAAAAAGGCAAGCTCAACGCCGCCCGTCAACGCGAAGCACTGCTAACGATTGAGCGCAACGCCAAACTGCAATCACAATTAATTGAAGACTTACTCGACGTTTCGCGGATTATGCGGGGCAAGCTGTCCTTAACAGTGGCTCCCCTTAATCTAATCTCTGTTATTTCTGCTGCCCTGGAAACGGTGCGTTTAGCAGCAGAAGCAAAAAATATTAACTTACGGATCGATCTTGATCCGACTGCACCTATCTCTGGTGACGCTGCCCGCTTGCAGCAAGTAGTATGGAACTTGCTTACCAATGCCGTCAAATTTACACCAGATGACGGACAAGTAATCATTGAATTAAGGCAAATTGCAGGGCAAGCTCAGATCCGAGTGATCGATACTGGCATTGGCATTCAACCGAAATTTCTAGCGCATGTGTTTGATTATTTCCGGCAAGAGGATAGCTCGACGACACGCAGATTTGGTGGCTTAGGTTTGGGGCTGGCGATCGTCTACCAAATTGTGGAACTGCACGGTGGCACAGTCAAGGCAGAAAGCTTGGGTGAGAATCAAGGTGCAACCTTTATAGTTCAAATACCTATCTTGAACCAGTCAGCAAAAATTGTACTTGAGTCAGCCGACGCTGAAACATCAAGCGCCCAGACTCCCTTAAGCAACCTGCAAATTTTGCTGGTAGATGATAATACTGATACTCGCGAGTTTCAAACATTTTTGCTAGAACAAAATGGCGCAAAAGTTACAGCTGTAGCGTCTGGGCTAAAAGCATTGCAAGTACTTGATAGTTTCATTCCTGATGTAATTGTGAGTGATGTAGGCATGGCTGATATGGATGGCTATATGCTGATTCAGCAGATTCGTTCACGCCCACCCAATCAGGGAGGAACAATTCCGGCGATCGCGCTTACCGCTTATGCCGCAGATATTGACCAGCAAAAAGCACTGACTGCTGGGTTTCAAGCTCACATTACCAAGCCATTAGAACCACAGGAGTTAGTGAGGAAGATTCTAAACCTGCTAGAACACAACTAATATCAATTCAAAATTCAAAATTCAAAACTTAATAAAACTTAAGCAAAAAACCTCTCAAACTCTTATTCCTCCGTGTTGCGCCAGTTGCTTCTCCTGTCGGAGACGCTGCGCGAACAAGTCGGGGAACCCGCCCAACGCACTGGCTTCTCTGTATCTCTGTGGTTCGTTCTTTCATCACCCGTGCGTAAGTCCTGATTTAAAATAAAGAATCAAGATATAGCAATGACTTCCTGCACAAGAGCCTCTATTTGATGGGTGTTAATTTTCTCTCTAGGTCAAATAAGAAGCCGTGGATATATTCCTCAGTCCATTCGGCACCATAGAAGCGTTTGAACATCCCTCGTGCTGGGTCTTTTTCAGCCCGATATCGCAGGTATCGCAGTTGAGCTTGCTCAATGGCTGCTAAATTTTGGGAATTTGTTACAGCTTCTGCCTGCTCCACGAAATCCAGATAAGCTTTTAAATAGTCTTTGAAAGCAGCAAACACCTGAGTTTCTACTACAGCCGTTTCTTGGGGACGAGTCCATAGGAAAGCGGGAGAGAAAAAGGGCCGTGCTTCTTCTGGAAAATCTCCTCCCCAAGATAGATGCTGTTGATGGGCGTGGAAAATGGGCAGAATTGGTTCAGTATATTTTGCCTGATATGCTGGATCATCGCGAAATAGGGGCTGCATATCCAAAGCAATTAGATGTCCTCCTGGCAATGTCACCAGATCCGCCCCAAAAAAGGGTAAATCGTAGTTGAGGCGCGGGAAAATCACAAAATTCAGTACTTGCAGCGAATTGCCACCCTGTACATGAGCTGCACGAATTTGGCGCAATTTTGCCGTTTGAAAACCATAACTGGTGGTGACAACCTCTTCCTGATTCTTTCCCTTGCCCACAACAGCGCTCTTAGACTCAAACCCAGTGGGGATAGGATAGGGTTGTAAATCCAAGCGCGATCGCATGTAGGCGATCGCATAATCGAGAAATGGCTGATAGAGTGTCACGTCGCTTCGCTCCAATTCAAAATTCACTCATTGAAAATTAATAATCCCCAATGCTCATTTTCATTCGGTCATCTTTTGCTGGCGCTGACTGCTAGGGGAACAGCATCTTCAAATAAGAATTCATGGAGAAAGCGCTCTGCCCATTCATGACCAAAGTAACTGCTAAACAAACCAGATGCTGGATCGCGGTCTGCACTATATTGATCATAATCTTTTTGAGCTTTGACAATCCGCTGGATATCTTCAGGGTCTTGGAGAGGTTGGGCATCTGCTAGCATTTGCCAATACAAGTTTAAATAATCCTGAAAAGCTTCAAATACTCGTGTTGCCACTGTTTCGGGATCTGTTTTGGCAAACAATAGATATTTAGAAAAATACTGGTTGGCATCGTAAAACTTCATTTCTAAATTTTGCGCCAAATCTGGATATTTATCATGAAGAGATTTTAGCGGAACTATATATTTTTTTTGATAATCTTCATCCTGAAATAAAGGCTGAAAGTCAAGCACAATCAAATTTTTGACTTTACCAAAAGATAAAAAATCAATCCCTAATAGAGGTAGATCGTAGTGATGATTGGGATAAATTACGCTGTTAAAAATTTGGGCGCTTTCCCCAGCATCAATGTAGGTATAGCGAATCTTCCGCAACTCTTGACATTGGTGACACCAACTGCGGATAGTTGCTGGGTTTCTGCCGCGATCGCTAACTTTGAATTCCAAACCAGGGGGAATAACCCTACTTTGTAAATCAAACCGCTGAAATAGCTCTTTTTCTAAAAATTCCAGGAAAGGCTTATACATGGAGCATGATTTGTTAACCCTTGAATGAAAATAATGGATGTCAATCATGCACGTCTCATTTATGAGAAACTAAGCAACATTCCTTAATGGGGCATTAGAGAGCCAGCGCTGTAGGCGCGACTGGCGTCATGGGGCATGAGTTATTCCTTGTCCCTCTCATCCCCCTTGTCCTCAACTCCCTATTCCCTACCTAGCATGATTCCAACTGATCATTTTTTCTAAGACTTCTTGGGAAACACAGCGACGCTCAGAACAATAAGTCATCAAGTTGACTCCGTTCATCATTCGCACTGTACTCACCCTAACGCGAAAATCATCTGTAACAAACCAACAACGTTCCTGACCTTGGTTATTGTCATAGTCAGTATCAATCGTCAAGACTCCATCATCAGCAAACTGATACCGACTCACAACCGGAATACTCTCGACATAGCCTTGGTTGCGGATTAGTTTTCCAGAACGCCTCGTTTCGTCGGGTACATCAACTAAAATGGCGGCATTATCGATATTAGGTAGCCTAATGTCTAGGTTAGCCTGCCATGCAAAACTAGCACCGCTTGTTGCTTTGGTAGGGTCTATCCCTTGGGCTGTACAGACTTCTTGGATTTTAGGATCATCCTTTTTCATGACTTTAATAATCAAATTTGACTCCCCCGACTCATCCGCCGCTGAGTCAAAATGATGAACGGAGCGTTCCGTAAACCATGTCCCCTCACTTTTACGGAAGAAGTCGATCATAGTCAAGGGTGGTATTAAATGCATATGTTTTGAAACCTCGTTTTTTAAAATTTAGGAGTTTTGAGCAAAGCCGGAGACGTTTCCATTGCTCTGGTGAGGAGCTAGGAATCGAATTTTGGCGTTACTGAATACTGAGTGAGAAGATGAAGTCTCGATATAGCTAAAGTGTAGAATAACTCCAAAAGTCATATTTTAATCAGCTGATGACAAATAGTGAAATTCAACTTATTACTAGCGAACGCCCCAGTCCAACTCCTGAAATATTAACAGCCTTGAAAGCAGGAATCGCTCTCGATGGGGTAGATTTGTACCAATTCAATTTAAAGGAAGTCGATTTACAACAAGCTAACTTGAGTAAAGCCAAGCTATTAGGAGCTGATCTGGGTGAAGTAATCTTGAGTGATGCAAATCTGAGTGGGGCAGATTTGCGAGGCGCTAATCTGCGAGGAGCCGATTTGAGTGGAGCTAATTTGCAGGGAGCCTATTTAAATCGTGCTGATCTCCAGCAAGCGAATCTTAGTGGCGCAAATTTGGAGGGAGCCAAACTCCAAGTAGCGCGTTATGATATACAAACGAAATGGCCCCAAGAATATAACTACAAAGCTTCTGGAGCGGTGGGGCCAGGTGCTAATCTCAATGGTGCTTTTCTCAATACAGCTTCTTTACGAAACGCAGATTTACAAGGCGCTAATCTGCGTGGAGCCTACTTGAGTGGTGCTGACTTGACAGGAGCCAATTTGCAAGGTGCAGCTTTAAGTGGCGCTGACCTGACGAAAGCTTATTTAACAGGGGCTTGCTTGCGGAATGCTCGATTGACTGGAGCTAATTTGCATGATACAGACCTGCGAGCAACTGACCTCAGTGATGCAGAAATGGAGCATCTTCAAAGTATCGCTGGGGCAGATTTTACTCTTGCCCAAGGACTCACACAAGCAACTAAAGCTATGCTTTGTAGCCGTCCACATTCAGAACTCGACGCTTGGAACGCTTACACGCGCACAACAACTCGTGAGAGTTTGAGTGCTTGACTGTGCCAATTTTCGATTTTAGGTGCAAGCTGCGCTCCTTGTGGGCGAAATAAATCCAAAATTGTTTGACCAGTTGTTCTATAGGGAGTTTACAACGGCTGCCAGTTCTTCTTCAGGAGCGCCAAAAATGTAGCATATCCTTCAGAAAAACCGGGCGGATCAGGTAGAACATATTGTGGAAATTCTTTATACGATCGCCAAGGTTCCGAAGCATTATGCCGCAAATGTAAGGCAGATTCTGAGGAACCTGGTGATCGCCAAGTCATTTGACCAGTTGGAATATCAGTCACAAATGTCTCCTCATCTCGAAAAAGTTAATTTTTTATTCCAGATTTTGGCAGATTAACCGGATATTTGTGGCAAATTTAAGGTATAATTAAGATATTTGCTATTGAGTTTTCTGACAATATTGCCAACAAAACTATACCGCTATTGTGGCAACAAGTCTTCTAAAGCAGCTCCAACAACTCGGTGATTCTCATCCTGTCTGAGTTGGTTCAGGGCTGCTTTTGCTTGGGGCTGGTTAAATCGTTTCAGGGCATAGCTAACTCGCACGCGTATCCGCCAAGATTGATCATTCACCAACGTTAGTATTTGGGATAATGCCGCAGTCTGTTGGCTAGAATCAGCTAGTAAGCCGAGTCCATCAACAGAGGATTCCTGAACTGTGAAATCTTCATCTTTTAAACCCTGAACGCAGATATCAAATAGTTCTTCAGGGCAATCCATTTCGGCGATCGCCGCCAAAATGCTCCGCTTAACTAGCCAGTGGTCATCCTGATAAAATGCCAGAACTAGATGAGAAACTGCGACTCTACCAAATAGCGATAAAGAATTTGCCGCCTCAGCTCGCACGTTGGGGGTATCGTCGAATTTTATAATTTGCATCAGAGCAGCAAAAGATTCCGCTGATTGTTGATTACCCAAACCCCTTGCCACAAAAGTACGCACCAAAAATTCTGAGTCATGAAGTTTACTGGTTAACAGAGGAACAGCAACTTCTGATTCATAATTATTCAGAGCAGCGATCGCCTTCAGACGATAGTGAAAATCTGGGTTCTTCAGTTCAGCTTGGATTTTATCGATTTCCATAGGTGCATTTGGTATAGCTATTCTTTACTTTATTTTACAGATGTCACCAAATAGCGATCGCATTCTAAGAAGATTGAATCAAGGGTATAGGGTATGAGGCATGGGTTATTCTCCTTGTTCTGCTTGTCCCCTTGTCCCCACTCCTCAATGCCCAATGCCCTATCCCCTAAACCAATGACTCAATTAAGCCAAACCGTTAAGGAATTAATAGCCAAAGCTAGAATTATCAGCTTTGCTGAGTGGGAATCCCATCCCAAAGCAGCGATTATTATATTCCAAGCTGCGGACGATGCTTTTCGGTATCTGAGCGACGAAGATTTCTTGCAGATTAAAACCTTGTCACCTGATAATTCGGCATTGATTCCTGTTGCTCAATTATTACGCGATCGCGCCGCCGAAATTGTTGACGAAGCTAGAGAGCAGGTTTTGGCGACTTATCCCGGAATTATCCAGCCTGGAGGAGGTCTTTATCCGCCGGAACGCGCCCAAGCTTGCTGGCGAGATTTTTGGCATTTTCTCCGCTGTATTACCTATGGCATAGGAGGCGGTCACACTGAGTATACCAGTCCCACAGGATTGCACTATATGAATTTGCTCTATCAGGAATTACAAGTTCCAAAAGATGCAATGGTCTTAGGCTTAAAAAGTATTAAGCTTGCTAGTTTAAAGCGGTGTCAAGCCAATCAGCAAGAGATTGCTCCCTATTTTGACCATTTAATTACCCAACTAGCTACTTTCCAATTTAATAGTCCTAATTAACATACTCAGTAAACTCAACGAGGTTGTCACCAACCGCGTTGGTCTTCAAAACCGTGCTTAATAGTTTTCCATTACACGGTTCCTTAATGATTCGGCACATTGTCATGTGTACTTTACAACTAAACCATTTTCAGTTGTTTTTTGTTTTTTCATCGTGGCAGTGTCAGTGTAACATTTGGAGATTTTTATATTCGTCTTTGCCTCCCAAACTTTTGGGGGTTATGTGGACACATTCTTATATGTTTGACACCACAGGAAAAGTCAGCACACAAATAAGTACTGGAGTACATTAACGATTCACATCACAGTTGAATAAATTTGCGACTTTGCTTATATCTCCCCTTTAGAAAAGGGGAAATATAAACATCACGACTCGTAAAAAGTTCTGAGCCAAGTGTCTAGTTGATCTGAGGACTTAGTTGAGCGAATGGTGCTATGTCCAAAAGTGGCTAGACTAGTTCCCAGTGTGGTGCTGGCTCAAACTAAGCTTTTACAAATTATGCGGATGCAACGAATGAACTAATGACTAAGCACTGTTAATGCTCTCAGTCAGAAGATTAATACAACACCATTACCTGTACGCCAATCAGATACTAAAAAAAAGCTGAAATTTCTCAAAGGTTCCTATTATTTAACTTAACAAATTTTAATAAATATGGCTTCAACATCGTATCAGAATGTGTAAAGGCACAATGATGTTAAAACTTAAATCATAAAAAGTTATAAGGATTTAAAGTCTTTATAGACTCTCCTTGATTACAACGATGTAAAGTTTTTTAACATCTGCTGAATATCCTTCTCATAAATAAAATTTAGTTGTTAACTGGGAGATAGTTTGAATCGCTTTTGAACCAGTATCACGATTAAGGGTTGTGTTTGAAGATGCCGCTTTTATTGATCTGTAGTGAAGTCGCTCTAATGAGGAAGTTGAAACCGTAATTAGAACTGCACCTTTACCTTATTAAGAGGAGTAGCTAGCAGCGATAGCGATCGCAAAGCCAAACTGATCAGCGATGTCGGTTCAAATTTACCCACATCCATCAAGGCTCCTGTTGCTGGTTCTAGTGTAAGCAGCACTAGCAAACGCTTCTTGATTAAAGCAGTCAAAAGTGCAGCTAAGATCCCTACCCGTCTGGGCAAGCTTGAATATGTAGTTAACTACAACCAACTGTCTGGGCAAATGCAAAACATTCATAGAACGGGCGGCAAAATCATCAGTATCACTGAAGTTGCTTAGATTTGTCTAAGTAGAGATGAAAAAGGGACTGGGTGCTGAAGACTGGGGGGAAAAACTCCTAACTCAGCACCCCTGAATGCGGTTGTGGTCAAGGAGGCTAGCATATAGACTGAGAGAATAACTACTTAACCAAGATATCTCTTGGATTGTAAGCTACTTTTTAAGATCACTTTTTTAATGGAAATTACTGAATTCTTTGAACTTTCAATTGGACAATGGCGATCGCAGCGTAGCGGTCATCATTTAGCATTCGCCCACTTTGAACAAGTGCTGTCTACGATAGACATTGAGTCTCTATCCCTCAATGATCCGGCGGTGGTAGCAATCTGTGAATTGTATGAGACTGACCCCGTCAGTATCACCCACCCCTTTCGGATGACTTGGGAAGGTGAGTCAGACTGGGACGATAAACTAATCTCTGGTAGTACTGTGCTGGTGCCAATTCCCAATGTCGAAAATCGTTCTAGAGGCAAACTCCTGCGGGATCAGGGATACGCCGAAACAATCCCAGCAGTGGCTAAATATCACTTGAGTGAAGATGGTATTTTTACCCTACTGACAGAGTATGAACTCGCTGCTGCTGAAGAGCGAATTTGGTTTGCTAACCCAAATCTCCGATTTCGAGTAGCGACGATTAAAACCAGTGATGGTAAAGGTGTGACAACAGCTTCCTTTTCTTCAGAGATTCGCTCTTTATCAAGTTCAACCAGTTAGCAATATCAGGTTAAAACATAAAAGGAATCATCTACTTTTGTCACTCCTGAGGTTGAATATGACGATAGCGCCCAGTGAATCTAGCAACAACGCTAGCGATTTGCTCACTTTAGCTTGTTGGATGGCAGGAGATTTTAGCAACTACAAGCAATCTTTTGCAAATCCGCAACTTTACGCCCACATTCGCATTTTTTTTCGTCCTTTACCGATTGAATTTTTTTCTGCGATCGGTTTTTATTCAGAACAAGTATATGACCACGATTTATGGACACCCTATCGCCAGGGAGTACATAGATTAGTGGATTGGGGCGATCGCATCTATATCGAAAATTACAGCTTGAAAGACCCTATGCTTTATGCAGGTGCTGCTCGTGAATTAGATATCCTCAAAACCATCACCCCAGAGAACATCGAACGGCGTCATCACTGTTCAATGGTTTTCCAGCGAAAAGGTGAAATGTTTCGAGGCAGTGTGGAACCGGGTAATCAATGTCTGATTAAGCGCAATGGATGCCAGACATATCTTATCAGCGAAGTAGAAGTAACTGAGCGTACTTGGTTAAGTCTAGATAAAGGTATGGATATTGAAACCCATGAGCAAATATGGGGATCAACTGCTGGCCCTTTGCGATTTGAAAAACGGGAAAGTTTTGCTGATGAATTACATGCGATGAGCGCATTATGTTGATTCAGCTTGAGTCTGTTAAAACTAACATGTTACCTCCACTGGCTGAAAAAAAAATGCGCTGCTGGATTCGCAGTCGCCACTTGATTTGTTCGGGTAACTTTTTTATATTCGAGACATTGGAATATACAACGATTGAGAGATTCTCTGAATGTGTAGCTTCTTTAGGAGGGACAGTAATATGCGTTGACCCGATTAATAAAATTTGGATGGGCGATCATCGCCAAGTAATTTTATATCAGGCAAAAGCCAGTTTACATACGCCTCATCACACTTTGAAACAATACTGGATAAAATACGGTGGTTTCTACAGTAGATTTGATGAGCGTGTTTGAGAGTTACTATCTTGCGGAAATGCTTCTCACAGGTGTCTATACTAAAATTCAAAATTAAGTTTTGAATTTTAAATACTCCCTAAGGGGGTTGACGGCTAATTGTTAATGTTTAATTGCTAATTGTTTACTATGATTAGCTGTTACTTATTAACAGTTAGCCGTCTAAGTTTGTTAGAAAATGTAACTAAAACACTCCCCAAAACTTGATAAATTAATCCTGACTGTAAAGGGAATTAAGATTTATTAGTGCTTGTATCGATTACCTATGAGGTTGCTCCAGAAGAATTTGCTCAAGCCCCAAGTCTTACCAAGCTTGGTTTTGTGCAGTTTTACAAAGAATTGGTATTAGTTGTACCACGTAACCACTAACAAATACTTAGTTCCCATTACCTTTAAAATATAGATTTTTAGCAAACGTCCTCAAAACCATTAGTCACTCCTACCCACACTAACCAAGTATGCAAATCTTCTTAGACGAAGAAACCAGACGCCGCCAATATCAAGCATTTCCCCAAACAGAACCCCTTGAACTGTGGACTACTGCTTCAGTTGAAGACATTGAAGTTGTAATTCGGGCAGTTTATCGGCAAGTGTTGGGTAATGCCTATATTATGGAAAGTGAGCGGCTCATTGTTCCAGAATCCCAACTCAAGCAAGGTATAATCGATGTCCGTGAGTTTGTGCGTCAAGTTGCTAAATCAGAGTTGTATCGTTCCAGATTTTTTGATAAAGTTTACCGCTACCGGGCGATTGAACTGAACTTCAAGCACCTGCTGGGTCGCGCTCCCGATGACTACTCCGAGACGAAACATCACAGCAACATTCTAGATGAGAAGGGTTTTGAGGCGGATATTGATTCTTATGTGGATAGCGACGAGTATCTAGATGCCTTTGGGGATAACATAGTGCCATATTACCGGGGTTATAAAACTCAAACGGGCAAAAAGATATTGGAATTTACCAATATGCTGCAACTGGTGCGGAGCAATTCTAGCAGTGACAAAAATCTAGCATCGAATAATGAACCTCAGCTGGTGCGATCGCTAATTACCAACACTCCTTATGGTAGACAGAAACCCACGGATGTTAGTGCAATACTTGCTGAAGTATTCAAGCGCAAGCCAGAAACTGCTCCTCCAGTTAATCCGTTTATTGCAGCTCAGACAGCAGCTGAACAAGGCTTGCGGCAAAAGATTAAAGAGCAAGAAAGCCAGATTGCAACTTTGCAACAACAACTAGCTGACTTACGACCGTTTGCCAGCATTGGTACAACAAAATTCACTAGTAGTTCGCAGTCTTCCAATTCTGTGAGCAGCACAAAGGAATATACATCTTTGCAACAGCAAGCTGACGCCCAAGAAAAACAGATTGCAGCTTTACAAGAGCAAGTCGCTGATGCCCGACGGTCTGCCACAATTGGAGAAGCCCGATTGAATAAGTGGCGCAGTCGCGTTTTTAACGGCTAATTTCTCTACTGTTTAACTTTGTCGGGTGCGTTACGCCAAAGGCTAACGCACCGCTTTTGCAACAAACGCTTTAGCAAAAGTTAAAAACCTTAGCGTAGTTTACCGCACTTCTCTACGAGACGCTGCGCTTCCGCTTGCTTCCCCGTAAGGGTACGACAGGCTCAGTGACCACCGTAGGCATCGCATGAGATAATTCTAAAAAGTGCGATCGCTTGAGCAAAACTGAGAAACTTTTTCAGCGATCGCATGAGATGATTATAGTTGTGCTAAAAGAGCGTAGTTTACCAGCGTAGGCATCGCATGAGATAATCCTACAAATTCCGTAGACGCTGCCTCGGCTTGTCGCCAGACATCGCTTGGCTCTTACTTGATATCGTCGCAGAGATGGCGATCGCTCTGGATTGGTACTGATTCAGTTTTCCCAGGAGTTTATTGACAGATTTTTCGGAAGCTGTAGTTGTGAAAATTACAATTGATACCGCTCCCGTTACGACTAATACCGCTCCCGTCACGACTAATACCACTCCCGTCACGACTAATACCGCTCCCGTCACGATTGATACCGCTCCCGTCACGACTAATACCACTCCCATCACGATTGATACCACTCCCATCACGATTGATACCACTCCCATCACGATTGATATCGCTCCCATCACGATTGATATCGCTCCCATCACGATTGATATCGCTCCCGTCACGGCTGATACCGCTCCCGTCACGACTGAGATGGTTAACGTTACACCATTTCACAAAATATCTGATACAGTAAGCAATATAGTTCAGTTAAGTCGACAAAGGTGGGTCTTCTTGCTGAAGACAGCGAAATAATAACATCAGCAAATTGTATACACAAGTCTGAAATAGCTGATTAACCAGGGTTTTACCCCACCCTAACCCTCCCCTTGTCAAGGGGAGGAACAAGATTTCTTATTTCCCCCCAATACATCGGGGGGATTAAGGGGGTAATTTCACTTGTGTATACACCGTAGGCAAGCGAGGAGGGGAGTTAAAACGTAGCTTTGGCTCTTTGCTTTAAAATCAATGACAAGTGTCTATTCTACAAAAAATGTTTACAATTTCAACTTTTCACCGCGAATCGAATAATCTAACAACTCCATCGGGTGAATAACTGACATCTTCTTACCTTGCAACTGCAAATGCTTCGTAATTTGCAAAGTACACCCCGGATTAGCAGAAGCAATTAACTCAGCATCAGTATTCAACAAATTTTGCACTTTTTGCCGACCCAATTCTTCAGAAACTTCCGGTTGCAGCATATTATAAACCCCGGCACTGCCACAACACAAAGCCGCGTCTATTGGTTCTCTCAACTTTACCCCTGGAATTTGCCGCAATACCTGACGTGGTTGCACGCTAATTTTTTGTCCATGCAATAAATGACAAGCATCTTGATAAACTAAATTCAAGGGTCTATCAGTCAGTGGTGAAAGTTTCGCTGTTAAACCAACTGTTGCTAAAAACTCTTGAGCATCTTTAACTTTACCCGCAAAATCCTTCGCCTTTTCCCGATATTCTGGGTCATCTTCTAAAATGTGACCGTATTCCTTCAAAGTATGACCACAACCAGCAGCATTGATAATCACGAAATCTACATCAGTATTAACAAAACTATCAATCATCTGCCTTGCTAAAGCTTTCGCCTGTTCTGTTTGTCCTTGGTGTTCGGGAAGCGCTGCACAACAACCTTGAGATTTAGGAATCACAACTTCACAACCATTCGCTGTTAAAACCCGCACCGTTGCTTCATTCACTGGGGAGAAAAACAGCCGTTGCACGCAACCCAAAATCATCCCGACTCTGTAGCGCTTCTCACCTTGAGCGCGAATAGTAGTAGGCAAATTATCTTGAAAAGATTTGAGAGTAATTTCTGGCAGAATTGATTCCATTGCTGCCAAACGGGGCGATATTTTATTGAGTAACCCTGTAGCGCGAAAAAATTTAGCAAAACCCAATTTCTGATAAACCAACAACGGAACTAGTAAAACCCGTAAAAGGTTGGGATAGGGAAACAGAGAAAATATCACCTGACGAAAAAATTGGTCTGGCAAACTGCGGGGATAATTCCGTTCAACTTGATGACGAGTTGCAGAAATTAACTTATCATACTGCACACCAGAAGGACAAGTACTCACACAAGCAAGACAGCCCAAACAAGAATCAAAATGTTCTACAGTTGCCGTATTTAGAGCAATCTCACCCTCATTAATTGCATCTATTAAATAGACGCGTCCTCTAGGAGAATCCATCTCCTTACCCAGCACCCGATAACTGGGACAAGTCGAGAGACAAAATCCACAATGTACACAACTATCAATCAACTTCGGGTCAGGCGGATGATTCTCATCAAACCCCTTCAAATTCTTTAAACTAGCCGTGTTATTAACAGAATTTTCAGAAACTTGCATAATTATTTTTCTCCCCTCTCTATCTCAGCGCCCTCAGCGTCTCTGCGGTTAATTTCTTAAATCCCACCCACAAACCGACCAGGACTTAAAATATTCTTACTATCAAACTGTTCTTTAATCCGACGCATCAGCGGCAAAGCATTCCCCGTATAGCCCCAAACATCTATTTGTTCTTTAACCGCCACTGGTGCTTCCAGAATTGTTAAAAAACCTCTATAAGCTTGAGTGCGATCGCTTCCAGCGGAGCGTAGCTCATCACGCACTTTCAAAACCTGATTTTTACCCTCTAATTGTAACAAACCTAAACCACTACCAATGTGAATTAAACCTAACTCTACCTGAGTCAAAATCTCTACGGCAGCAGTAGGTAACACTCCTATTTTGCAGGTAATTACAGATTCTGTGGCAGTATAATGTATTCGTTCTTGCAATCTCTGCCATAGACTAGCCTCATCACCATCTACATAAATTGCTCCATCTAAGCCCAACTTTTGCCCTACTTCCAAAACTCGGTTTGACTGTTCTTTAACACTCTCACTAATACTTTGAAAGCGAGCTATTAATCCCAGTCCTTCACCCAAACCTAAGCTGGACACCAGTTTAGTTGATAGCAAATCAGCTTGGACTGGTGTTAACGCCGAACCTCGAAGGATATCAGCTGCTTGGGATACAGCCTCCGCCGTACCAGTTAGTACTACCGTCCCCGATGCCTCAGCTAGCGGATACACGCGAAAAGTTAGTTGACTAATAAAGCCTAATGTGCCATATGACCCAGTAAGTAACTTCATCAAGTCATATCCGGCAACATTTTTAACTACTCTTCCTCCAGCTTTAGCGACTTGTCCATCAGCACGGACAAAGGTAATACCTAGTAACTGGTCGCGCACACTACCATAACGTTGCCGCAGAGAACCTGTATCACCTGTAGCAACAATACCGCCAATGGTTGCTAAGTGTGGTGCAGTGGGGTCAAGGGCAAGAAATTGCCGCGACTTTGCCAAAAGTGCTTGGAGATCAGAGAATTTCATCCCAGCTTCTACCGTGATTGTCAAATCACCAACAGCGTGTTCAATCAGTTGGTTGATCCGCTCTGTACTGACTACAACATTAATGTCCTTGACTAAACCACCCCAGTTGATTTTACTACTATTACCGCAGGGGAGGACGCGCCAGTTGTTACTGTGAGCTGTGGCAATGACTGCTGCTAGCTGTTGTTCGCTGCGGGGATAAATGATACAACTGGGAGGATTTCCAGAAGCTATAGCCTGTTGGATACGTTTTTGCTGACCTAGTTCGATGTTTTCCCAAAGGCAAACAGCATTTTCTTCGCCGACGATAGATGCAAAATAAGAAGCGTAGACGCCTTGCGGCTTGTCGTTAGACATCGCTTTGATTCAGTATTATTTTTTTACGCCCTACATCTAATTTACTGGCTAACCTGACTAAAAAAGCGCATTGCCATTAATACATGGTGGCTAATTTAGTTGCCAGTTGTGTTTCCATAGGTCTTTTTTATCAGCGGTTGGAAGTTTAATCTCTCAGGTTGATGACTTTTGCGAGGGTGGCATTGGAAACAAACACCCCTCAATATTCCTTGGGTACAGCGATTCCCCATAACCCAATACACTTGGGTTATGGCTAAAATTCTGTTATCAAAGTCAATTTTTTAACGAACCGCCGAGGCGCAGAGAACGCAGAGAGAAGAAAGAAATGCTTAACCTAAGCGTATTGCCTCATAAACCACTAATAGAGAACTTTTTCACCTCTCCGTAGGGTAGACGCTGCTGCTGGTGGCGTTCTGAATCTCTTTTGACAAATTCAGCTGCCAGTTCCAAAGCGATCGCTTCAGCATCACTACTAATCACATGTGCTTTTTGTTCAGGATAAATTACTGTTGTCATAAATGAGCGTGAAACAAATACGGGGATTCTTCTGATGTCTTCACCTAGAGATTCCCCGTATTTGTAGAGTTGTACCACCAACTCAAAATTCATTATGCAGCTTACGCTCATCCTTCAGCTACAGATTGCTTTATCTGTTGCATTCCTCTTGCTGGTTATATGCATTATCAAGATTTGGCTTCAGAGGAAAGCTTTGGAACAGTACCGAAAATCCACAGAACTATTTAAGCAGTCTGTACAATACCAAGAATCTATAGAGCTTTTCAGACAAGCTATAAATGAGTATGAATTACTACTTAAAGAACATGGGATAGATACATCAAAACCAAAAGCTAAAGTTCCGCAGCAATCAGTATCGCTACCACCTTTGCAATTCAAAGTAACTCAAGAGGAAATAGACATTAACAACAAATATCTGCACAGTGAATTAATTGCTCTAACCAACAACGTAAAGACAGCTAATCAATTACTGGTAAAACAGCGCCAATTGTACCCAGGTAAATCTGAGAACTGGCTTTTAAAACAAGTTATTAGTGACTTGAAGCTCAAAAAACCACAGGAACAACTACGTTCAAAAACACCACAAATACAAACAGAAGTTTCTCTATTTCCACCGTCAGATACGCCATTACCAGACCTCAAAAAAATGAAGAGGCAGCCTAGTAAACCAAAAGGAGTATCCAAAAATAATCCATTGTACAAAGAACTTCTTAATTTAATCAGTGGCAATGAAGAAATTGCCAATCGGTTGATTACACATCAACAAGAATTAAACCCAGATAAATTAGAGAACTGGATTTTGGAAAAAGTTGTTGGCAACATAAAACGTGATCGGCGTGTTTAACGAACCTAAGCGATCGCCCGCGATCAAATCTCTAGTTAGCAAAATGAAGCGCTTGAGGTTTATCAAGACTAAAATCCTGACTACAAATTTTAATTTCTTTACACTTAGTACAACACGGCGTAAATAAAGCAACAATTTAAAAACCCTAAAAAGCCCATTCCGTAATACTTTTGACTTTTGACTTTTAACTTTTGACTTCCGCCTTGCGGTACTAGCTACTTAGCATTTTTAAAATTTTAAGCCAAAACCACTGCTGGTTGCTGCCAGCGTCCCACCGCCTTACCAATCACTGATAATTCTTGCATCAAGTTATCGAAACGGTCTGGTGTCAGAGATTGGGGCCCATCAGATAAGGCTTTGGCAGGGTTGGGGTGAACCTCTATCATCAGGGAATCGGTGCCAGCTGCGATCGCAGCCATTGCCATTGAAGGCACAAACTCAGACCAACCTACGCCGTGACTGGGGTCAATCATAATTGGCAGGTGAGTCAGCTTTCGCAACACTGGTACTACCGATAAATCCAGCGTATTTCGCGTATACTGGCGGTCAAAGGTGCGTATTCCCCTTTCACACAAGATTACATTCGGATTGCCAGATGCCAAAACATACTCGGCTGCCATCAACCAATCTTCAATAGTAGCCGCCATTCCCCGCTTCAAGAGAACTGGTTTCGCCTGCGCTCCCACTTTTTTGAGCAAAGAGAAATTCTGCATATTTCTCGCCCCCACCTGGATCACGTCAGCAATTTCGGCAATTTTATCCAGGTCAGCCGCATCCATCACTTCTGTAATAATACCTAGTCCACTCACTTCCCGCGCCCTCGCCAACAAATCCAAAGCACTCTCGCCATGTCCTTGGAAGGCATAGGGTGAAGTCCGAGGTTTGTATGCCCCGCCGCGCAAAAACTTGGCTCCAGCCGTTTTGACACGCCGCGCTGTCTCCACAATCATTTCTTCATTTTCTACGGAGCAGGGGCCGGCAACCACTACCAAGGGGTGGTGTTCACCAAATACCACTGCTCCATTAGGAGTATTAACTACCACTTCTGAAGCTTCGTCGTGACGGTACTGGCGACTTGCTCGTTTGTAAGGTTGCTCTACCCGTAACACCTGCTCAATCCAAGGGTTAAGTTCTTGAATTTGTAGTGGATCTAAGTTGGCGGTTTCACCTACTAAACCAATAACTACTTTGTGTTGACCAATAATTTTTTCTGGAGTTAGCCCCCAGCTAGTTAGTTCCTGATCAATGCGGTTTATTTCCGCCTCTGGGGAACCACTTTTCATTACTATAATCATGTGAAAATTCCTGATTAATTGAGTAAATTTTTCTGTAAATGGGCTAACTTTATTATTGCCTATTGCCCTAATTAGGAATAGTTAAAAAGAAAATTTATTTACAAAATATACCGCTCAGTCATTAGCTTGACGCTCAATAAGTGATTTTACTGATAAAAAGTGGATATGGGGTATAAAATTATATAATAATTTTTATTAGTAATGTTGAAGTTATAAAATTTCAACTTCAACATTCACCGGTTCGGCACTTCCTTCTCCCTACAGCCCTTCCCTAACGGGACGCCTTGCGGCGAACGGGCATCCTACGGCAGGCACTAGCCCTCCCTTTGGGAGAAGGGGAGACGCTGCGCGTAGCTTCCCCGGAGGGGTACAAGTCGGGAAACCCGCCCAACGGAGTGCCTCACTTTTTTATTTACCCAATACCGTAGTTATCTAATACCTGAGCGCCGTTCATTATGAGTTTTTTTGCCGAGTTTCGCGCCAAACTGCGACCATTCGTCCCCAGTTGGTGTTGAACTCACCCAAACCCAGCAGACTTCCGACTCTTTCTTCATCCCAAGAGGCAGAGAGAACGCCATAAGTTATCCCTAAGACTCCCAAACCAAATAATCCCATATTCACCAATAACACGGCGATGGGAGCTAGTTGGATGTGGGAGTAGATAGCAAGCAGATAGCTGACAACCAAGGTAGTAATGCCCAAAGCTGTTGGTACACCACAGAACACAGCTACCCGGCGAATCATCCGCTGGCTAACTACTTGGGGAATAGCCATCTCTTCTTTGGTGTAACGCCGTTTTGTATCAGCTTGTTTGCCAGACTCCTCTGGCTGTGCTGCCGGTTTACTTTGAGTTTTTGCGGGTTTTTGGCGCTTTTTGTTTGGTTCAAAGGGCAAGCGGCTGCGTTCAGATTCTTCAGCAGACATAAGCGGTAGTCCCTATCCACGAATACCGAGGCGAGCAATCAAAGCTTGATACTTTTCTCGGCTTTCCTGGGATATATAGGCTAGAAGACGCTTGCGCTGACCAATTAGCTTCAATAGTCCCCGCCGGGAAGAATGGTCTTTTTTATTTGCCTGGAGATGTTCGCTGAGGCGGTTGATGCGCTCAGTTAGCATGGCAACTTGGACATCGGCCGAACCAGTGTCGGTTTCGTGAACTTGGTAGTTGGAAATTATTTCTTGTTTCCGCAGTTGCGTCAGAGCCATGATCGATTCAATTTCTAGTTTTTCTAAATGTATGCAGCAGTCTCCCATAATATCACAGCCCTCAAGCTGGATGTGGAATCATCTTTGCTGCTACATGTTGCACTCTAAAAGACTAAGTAAGTCAGGAGCCAGACTCCAGTCTCATCTGGTAGTAGAGGCAGTGAGTATAATCCATAACTAATTGTATTTGCAGTTGCGATCGCTTCACAATGCAATACCTGCGGCAATCTTACTATTGCGATTTTCACAGGAATTTATAGGCGTTGTTGCAAGAGTTGATATAAGAGGCGATCGCCAATTGTGCGATTGCAGATTATTCAACATGGGCATTTTTTTACTTGGATTACTCGTGAACGGAGTTCAAAGACTCGCCCACGAGTATAAAAGACTCGTGAACGGAGTTATTGTATCGTTTTAAATCTTCTGTTGAACCGTAACTAAATTCTGTAGCAAAGAAGTGGCGGACTTTATAGCCCCAGCTATAGTTACCGGGATACTCATTAACTGGCATTAATTCAATTGCATTAACTCCCAATTCAACCAGATAATCTAACTTGGTAATTATCCCTAAATATTTGCCTCGTTTGTCAAGGTCAACCTCATCACCAGTAAAATCTGCAACGTGCATTTCATATATAACTAATTCCCGATTGTCAGGCAACGGTTTCTCGTCATGTTGCCAAACGTAAGTATCAATAATGCGTTGCCCATGTTTAATCTGCACCATGCTAAATTTTTCTGTCTCGTTAACATCTGTTGCATTAGGGTCAATAACATCTACCCATTCCTCAACTGCAAAATTTGGGCTTTTGCTTTGAATGCGAAATTTATATTGATAAATGCCGTCTTCCAGTTTGACTTTAGTGCAGAAATAACCATCTTCACTTTTTCCCATTGGGATTTATTTCCACTCAGAAAAAGACCCAATTAAAGCTGCTCCTTTGTGACGAGGAGTAAACAACGTAAATTCAATTAAACTTCCCATTTCCCTTTTTTAAATATATCTTCCTGTAAGTACTCAGTGTCACCAGATATGATAATAAAAACTTATTCACTTCCTCAGACATTTCGAGATTTTACTTACTTTAAAATGAGCATACATCTATCTTTAGTTAGTCTTGCTTAAAAAGAAATATTTTAATTTTAAATTTACTTCGTCGTGAATTTTTTATAAGATAGAAGACTTATTTTCTGTTGCTTCAATAAATCCTTCAAACTGACCATTAGGTGTCCATTGAATAGCTCCATCTCGTCCTGTAAAAAAGAGTTTGGTTTGGGTTTGGTTAAGTTCAGATAAAGCTTTTAGATCAAAGTTACCAAAAGAAGCGATCGCTACTTCTGGTTTTAGAGCAATAACTAAATCTTTTAATGACTGAGGGGCACACCACAGCACTTGTGGATGAGGCAAACTTCCATTTTTAACTAGTTTTTGTATCCCTTTAGACTTGATATTACCTACTAATAACCAATTCTGATCTAAAATTTGCAATCGTAATATGGGTAATTGCTCGTTGATTAATTGTGCCACTATTGAACCAGTTTCCACAGTTTGACCAACTGCCAGCGGTTGGTAAGCTCCTTGATACTTTTGTAATTCTTGTTGAATTGCCTGAGTTGCAAGAAAATTTTCTGGCTTAGGGGAATATTCAGAAAAATTTTTGATTGGTAAACGTTGTAGTAATTCCAACCAAGCATTACTTTCATTGCCTTGGAAATCAGTTGCGATCGCCCAATTGATTTGATTTACACCCTGTTGTTGTAAAAACGGTAGGATTGTGAAACGTCCTGTCCCTTCATCGCCACTATTAATTACAGTTACAGTACCTCTATCTTGAACAACTACAATTGGTTCTGTACCAGATTCTAATACCGTTATCCGAAACAATGTATTTGTAGAATGCCAAAGGGGGATAAATACTAAAGCAATCGCAATCACATTAGCAAACCACCACCGCCGCTGCCACCAAGGGACTAACCAAACCAGTATAATCAATACATAAATCGCCAGTAGCTGCCAAGTAGAGATGCTGCCTACAGCAACAGAATTTCCTGGCAACTTGCTAAAAAATTCCACTAGTTTAATTAGCCAATCAGTAGGGTAATGCAACACTCCAGCCAGAAAGGTTCCTGCTTCAGTCCAAATTAAAGCTACTAAGGCACTAATGATTCCACCTATACTAATGATCGAAATTAATGGAGTACTAACCACATTCAGTAACAAACTATAAGATGGTACAACTCCAAATACAAAAAGTTGTACAGGTAAAGTCCAAAGAGTTGCAGCTAGAGGAACGGCAATTAAAGCAGCGATCGCAGGTGGTAGCCATGCTAGGCGGTTGACTAATGTAGGTACTGTTACGACTAATCCCAGTGTTGCTAAAAAACTCAATTGAAAACCTAAATCCCAAATCCATAGAGGATTAAATACTAATAACAGAGTTGCTGCTAATAACAGCGAACCCAGCTGTTTTACCTTTCTTTTTAATAGCAAACCAATTAATGCCGCAAAACCCATAATTACGGCTCTGAGTACCGCAGGTTGAAAACCTGTTAAACTCAGAAAAATGATTAAAGCGAAAAAGCCAAGGGTAAATTGCGTTGCTTTTTTTGCCCGCCTAGTTAACTGTAATATCACACTCAAAATTAAGGAAGTTTGGAACCCGGAGGCTGCTAAAGCATGAGCTAATCCTGCTTGTACAAATAAGTCGCGGATATCGTAGGGTAAATCAACAGCTTTGCTACCTAAAACCATTGCACTGACAAGAGGCCCTTCTGGGATACCTAACCAACGAACTTGCGATCGCACAATTCGCTCCCGAATTTGCCACCATCCCCATTTACGTTCCTGATCTAAAACATTTATTTGTCGCCCAATCAAACCAGCAAACGTTCCTTCTTGCTTGAGAAACTTCTGAAAGTCGAAACCACCAGGATTGGAAGCCGCCTTTGGTTTGTACAAAATTCCAGTCACAGCAATCTGCTGACTAGGGTATAATCCAGTAGCCTGAAGTATAGGCACTGTCACATACAATTTGCCAGTTACCCCTTTTGAGACACCTGCTGAACCTTTTTCATTTTTGACTTCATCTAACTGAGTCGCTTCCAGCCAAAATTGTCCTCGCTGACTGCGAGTCAAGCGGGGATTACTCGCTACTTCGCCACGAACAATCACAAGTTGTTCTTGATTACTGCTATTTCCAGGCGGGACGAACTGACTAATATCTTTTGCACCCGGTTGCGGCACTCGCCATTGAAAATATAGAGTTGCCAATAATCCCACTAAGCCAGCAGCTAGCCATATTCGAGCATGGGGAGTAGTTTGCCAAGTGTTGTTAAGCACTGCCTTATTTTTGCCTCCAGCATTTTCTAGTTTCTGAGCAAGTTGCCGTGAAGTGGTGCGTCTTCTAAAAAAAATTGCTCCCACTATCCCCAGAACCAAAATCCACACACCACCCCAAGGAACTGCTGTAAACAGCAACCCAAAAATGTAGCCAAGACAAATAATTACACCACTAGTTTGAATCATAAGATTTTTTGTAAAAGCATCTGACAACTCGAATTTGCAGCTAACTTAAAAATAGCTAGGGTAGCAATAGAGAAAAATCGGTGTTGCTGAATTTGGCTATGAAATTCAGAAATAAAATATTCCAAACTCTTATTATCTGCGCCTGGAGCGCCTACCGAAGTTTTGAGCGGCTTTCGTCGCTCAAACTTCTCTCTGCGTGAGCTTTTCATCTCTTTAATCAGCAACTCCGAAAAATTTTTATGCTTGTGGTGAAGTATAGTCCATCAAGTTTATACGAACAAAGCCCGCATAGGCGGGCCTTATCTTTGTAGCCTTAATGTTCTAGACTCAAGATTTAATGGTATTTCTGACTTTTAGTAATCGCGACATCATAAAGATATACCTAGCTTAAACCTCAGCGCAGCATGGAGAAACAGAACACAAAGTGGTACGCTAACCAAATATGCAATTGTTCCTAGCGGACTTAGTTCATGTAGCCGCACCCTTTAGGATGTCGGGCTTCCTGTTGAACTCACAGTATCTTTGAGCAACGGAAAACCCAACTTCTCCCTTTGCTCAACATATAAATGAGCTACCTTCCTAGCCAAATGCCGAATCCTGGCAATATATCGAGTTCTCTCCGTCACCGAAATCACACCTCTAGCATCCAGCAGATTGAACGTGTGCGAACACTTCATTACATAATCTAAGCTAGGCAAGACCAATCCTCGCTCCGTCAATTGGGTAGCTTCCTGCTCATACAAATTAAATAGTGTCAGTAGCAATTCAGGATTTGACGCTTCAAAGTTGTAGATACACTGTTCAATCTCTCCCTGGAGGTAAACATCACCATAAGTAATGTTGTCTGTCCAATGAATCTTAGTAATTGCCTCTACTTCCTGGAGGTACATCACCAATCGCTCTAACCCGTATGTAATCTCAATCGACACAGGACGGCAATCTATTCCCCCACACTGTTGGAAGTAGGTAAATTGAGTAATTTCCATCCCATCTAACCATACTTCCCACCCAGTGCCCCAAGCTCCTACCGTCGCATCTTCCCAATTATCCTCTACAAACCGAATATCGTGGTCTTCAGGACGAATACCTAAAACCCTTAATGAATCAAGATAAATCTCTTGGATATTATCTGGCGACGGCTTAATCAGAACTTGGTACTGATAATACTGTTGGAAGCGGTTGGGGTTTTCGCCGTACCGCCCATCAGTCGGGCGACGACACGGTTCAACGTAGGCAACAGCCCACGGTTCCGGTCCCAATGCTCTTAAAAATGTTTGAGGATTCTTAGTACCTGCCCCCTTCTCAATGTCATAGGGTTGGGCAATCAAGCAACCGCGATCGCCCCAAAACTCATGCAATAAACTTATTACCGACTGAAAATTCACGCTTCACCCTTCCTTACTCAGCACAGTGCATAAACCATTGTTGCCTACAACCCGGCACTGTGGGCAGTTTCAGGGGACTCAAAAGTAGTCCAAAATATTTTTGGAAAAATAGTTGACAAGCTTAAGGAGGTTCGCTATATTGAATAAGTGCCTGAAGCAAAGAGCTAAAT
>NZ_JBALDG010000078.1:0-34044 GCF_036917195.1 Nostoc sp. | reverse complement strand
GACCAACCTACGAATACGAAGCGATCGCGCTTGAGCCAGTCGTCTAGAACGTCAAACCACCCTCTACTAGGGGCGCGTCCAACTGCGATGGTCATCGGACTAAAATCCTCTTTTTTTACTAAAATTGCAACGTTTCTAAAGCAGTACGGAGAGCCGGTGTAACCGACTGCGTGAGGAATTAACGTTTTTTTTGACAATCTCAACAGCGTCAAAGCAACTGAGATTCTGAGAATTTGCTGACCAGTGAAATCAGCATTTCTCTTTCTTTATGCCATTAGACGTACCATCGGCTAGTAATCTAGCTTGTGGTAACTTAATGATTCTTAACTTATCACACTACTCGGGGTTTTTGCCTGATACACAGAAGCAAATTAGGCATAAAACGCGAACCTTATAAATAATATGAATATCAGAAATTTTACAATTTGACACAAGTTTTCTCAGAAATGTAAAAAAATTTAGTGCAGATGGACGTAGGTAGGTAACTCATTCCCAAGAGGTCAAAAAGAGGCAGGGGGCAGGGGGCAACGGAGAAAGAATTTTTATCAGCTACTGAGTGAAAAAATTATATAACGTGCCCTAACAAATTATATGGATTGTATGGGTAGCAGGAACAGGGAGGGGCGCAGTTAAGTTTTTGTCAACAATGTTTGGTAAAATGTGGATGGTTACTTCGCCGCCCCGGTCGTTGATACACCTCTGGAAAACCTATGTGAAACGTTGGACAAGGGGAAAGGAAGTTGGCACATCTTGACTAATACAAATAGCCTAAGTGGTTTGTCCCATAGTGCAAGTAAGCCAGCATCATCCAGGACAGTAAAATTTGTCGGGTACAGGGTAAAAAATTCATAGTTTGCGGTAAAGTATCCCGTGGACTTAAAACAGAGCTTCAGTGCCTCCTAAGCAATAGCCGGATTGGTACAGAGAGCCACCACTCTATGCAAGTGCATTCAGTGTACAAGTATGTCACAGCGAGTATCTCAAGGGCAATGGTAGTTCAATGATGGCATCAACAACGATTAACAAAGGCGATCGCCTCCTGCATCAAAATGTTCTCGGTTCTCGTCGCTTCAGTAACTACTCCTGGGCAACTATCGTTACCTTGGGAGCCAGCGGCTTTTTATTGGCTGGGATATCCAGTTATTTAAAAGTTAATTTACTCATAGTTTCCGATCCAACTAAACTGGTATTTTTCCCCCAAGGATTGGTGATGGGATTATATGGCACTGCTGGCTTGCTATTAGCCACATATTTGTGGTTAGTGATTTTATTAGATGTAGGTGGCGGTTACAACGAATTTAATCAGGAAACTGGCACAATCAAAATCTTCCGTTGGGGATTTCCTGGCAAAAACCGCCGAATTGAGATTGACAGCCGCATAGAAGATGTGCAATCTGTGCGAATAGCCGTCAAAGAAGGTCTAAATCCGCTTCGTGCCCTCTATCTACGCATTAAGGGCCGGCGAGATATACCCTTAACACGGGTTGGACAACCGTTATCTTTAACAGAGTTGGAAACAGAAGGCGCAAAGTTAGCCCGCTTTTTGGGAGTGTCACTAGAAGGACTTTAATTAATTGGGCATTGGGAATGGGGCATGAGGCATTGCGGATTGGGAAGTGCGGACAAGGAGGACAAGAAGGATAAACTGGGAAACAAGCCGATAAATCAAGAATTTTTACAATGCCCAATGCCCAATGACGCCACTTGCTCCACTTGGGGAGACCCCAAGACCGCAGTGGCTCCCCAATGCCCCTTGAAAGGATAAGATACTGTGGTTGAATCAGTAACTGGCAATGCGGTTAAAAATTTCACAATTTTTGCTTTCTCTTGTGATCATCAGTGCTTTGATGTTGGGAGGATGTTCCACACAGCAAGTCGCTTCTAATACGTCTTCTCCAAGCTCGACAGCTACCTCGGCTACAAGCCAGGCAAGCACCAAGACGACTACTGAAGCAACATCTATATCTCAAACTATTAGTGAGAGTATTCCTGGAATCACAGATTTACCACGGCTTGAAGGCAAGGCTACTGTAGTGCTCACGGTTAAAGGTTCGCCGATTACTATCGAAGTAGACGGCACTGATGCCCCCATTACAGCTGGCAACTTCGTAGATTTAGTGCAAAAGGGTGTTTACGATGGTTTAGCTTTCCATCGAGTTGTGCGCGAACCCCAACCGTTTGTAGTTCAAGGGGGCGATCCCCAAAGCAAAGACCCGAAAGTTCCAGCAAATAGACTGGGAACCGGTAGCTATATTGACCCAAAAACGGGAAATCCTCGCTATATACCTTTAGAAGTTAAACCAAAAGGTTCAGATACTCCGATTTACAATAAACCATTTGATGCTAGTGCTCAACCTGTCGTATTGCCCCATAAGCAGGGTGCAGTAGCAATGGCGCGATCGCAACCACCAGACTCTGCTTCTGCCCAGTTTTACTTTGCTTTAGCAGATTTGGCCTTCTTGGATGGTAACTACGCCGTGTTTGGCAATGTCACTCAAGGCTTCGATGTGGTGAATAAAATTCAGCAAGGCGATCGCATTGAATCTGCTAAAGTCACCCAAGGTGCTGAAAATCTGAAAACACCAGGGCAGTAAAAGGAGCGGGGGAGATGGGGGAGATGGGGGAGATGAGGAAGTTTATTAGACATATCCGCAAATTAAATCTCGAAGGGTTATAAATCGAGAATCAAAACCTAATTTCCGAACAAGTGGATTGATAATTACGCTTCCTCATCCCCCATATCTCCCTCATCCTCCTCATCCCAAAATTCAAATTGGTTAAGGTTTGTGTAACTGGTATTGGTTTAATTTCTGCCTTGGGTGGAAGCTTAGAGGATAGTTGGCGAAATTTGCTAGCAGGTAAATCTGGAATTCGGTTGCATCAACCATTTCCAGAAATTACACCACTTCCTCTAGGTTTGATTGCTCAACAACCATCTGAGTTGCCAATGTTAACTCAGATGGTTATTGCTTCTGCTTTGCAAGATGCTGGGTTAGTTTCACCTTTAGCTGATTGTGCTGTAGTCATTGGATCGAGTCGCTCTTATCAAGCGTCTTGGGAGATGCTGGCGCGGCAAATGTATGAAGACACGGCGAAGCCCGTGTCCTCTTTTGGAAATTGGCTAGATACATTACCTCACATGAATGCGATCGCAGCTGCAAGACAAATCGGTGCATCTGGGATAGTTTTGGCACCGATGGCAGCTTGTGCAACTGGAATTTGGTCTATTGCCCAAGCAGCTTTGCTGATCCAAACTGGGCAATGTCAACAGGCTCTAGCTGGTGCAGTGGAAGCGCCGATTACACGTTTAACTTTAGCTGGATTTCAGCAGATGGGTGCTTTAGCGAAAACTGGCGCTTATCCCTTTGATTTACATCGGGAAGGCTTAGTTTTGGGTGAAGGTGCAGCTGTGTTTGTCTTGGAATCAGCAGAGTTGGCAAAACAGCGGCAAGCAAAAGTGTATGGTGAAATTCTCGGTTTCGGTTTAACTAACGACGCATATCATACCAATTCACCAGAACCTCAAGGGAAAAATGCGATCGCTGCCATCAAACAATGTCTAAAACGTAGTTGTCTCTCACCAGCCGATATTGATTATATTCATGCTCATGGCACAGCTACCCAGCTAAATGACCGGATAGAGAGCATGGTAATCCAGGGTTTGTTTCCCCAAGGCGTAGCAATTAGTTCCACCAAGGGAAGCTCAGGTCATACACTAGGAGCATCTGGAGCCTTAGGTGTAGCTTTTTCTCTCATGGCATTAAAGCATCAAATTTTACCACCTAATCTAGGGTTGCAGCAGCCAGAATTTGATTTAGATGTGGTTACAGCAGCCCGTCTAAGTAAACTTAGGCAGGTATTATGTTTGAGTTTTGGCTTTGGGGGACAGAATGCTGCGATCGCGCTGGCAAGGTAAAAACTTGTGGGTTTAACTGTCTGAGCAACATCATGTATAAGTTTTAATTAAGCATTTGTTGTTCATATATAAGCATTTACTGCAAACATTGAAGCTGTTATAAGTTTTAATTAAGCATTTGTGGCAAACATTGAAGCTATTATAAGTTTTAATTAAGCATTTGTTGCTCATATATAAGCGTTTGCTGCAAATAGTCAAGCTACTGTTACCAACGTTGAAGCATTTGTAAGAAATAATTGACTTTTTGTTATTAACGCTTAAGCATTTACTGCAAATACTCAGGCTGCTGTTACCAACGGTAAGGGATTTCTAAGTAAAAAATATCCAACTATTTCTTGTGGGATGGGCATCTCACCCATCCGATAAACTGAGCAGGCTACAGAGCCACTCTCCACAAGATTGGATAATTTATTTTTTGGAATTCCTTAACTTCGCATACTGCTTTGCAGCTAATACCAAGATATTAAATAGAAAACTGTAACAAAAACTACAAAAGCTCTATTTTCCTAAAAAAAAAGATAAGCTAGTTAAATATGATATCCGGTTCGTAAAGATACCGTGATTAGGAGAAAATTTTATGATTTCAAAATCCCTGTTGCTGCCAGAACCTGCTTCTCCAGCACATATATGTCCATTTGATCAAGCCTGTAGCTACTTAGAAGCGGCAGCTAAAGAATTAAATTTAAATCAAGGTTTGCTGGAAATTCTCAGCCACCCGCGTAAGGTTGTCACGGTTTCCATTCCCGTGAAACTAGATGATGGGCAAATACAAGTTCTCGCTGGACACCGGGTACAGCACTCCGATGTTTTAGGCCCCTACAAAGGTGGAATTCGTTATCACCCGGCTGTGACACTGCGCGAAGTTTCAGCTTTGGCAATGTTGATGACCTGGAAATGTGCTTTATTAGGTATTCCTTACGGTGGTGGTAAGGGTGGTATTGCTATAGATCCAAAACGTTATAGTGTTGGCGAATTAGAGCGAATCAGCCGCCGATATATCAGCGAGTTGATTAAAGATATTGGGCCTGCGGTAGATATTCCTGCACCGGATATGGGTACTTCGGCCCGTGAGATGGCTTGGATGATGGACACTTACTCTGTAAATGTTGGTCATGCTGTACCAGGGGTTGTGACTGGGAAACCGCTTTCTATTGGTGGTTCGCTGGGACGGGAAATGGCAACCGGACGTGGCGTGATGATTATTGTCCGTGAGGCGCTAGCAGAACAAGGTAAATCCTTGGCAGGAGTGCGAGTAGTTATCCAGGGTTTCGGTAACGTTGGTAGTGCCGCAGCGGAATTACTACATCAAGCAGGCGCGAAAATTATCGCTGTTTCAACGGGTGCTGGGGGAGTATTTTCCGAAGTTGGTCTTGATATTCCCAAGTTGAAAGTCTACGCTGCTGAAAATCGCAAGAGTATTGCGGGTTTCCCGCAATCTGTACCAATTAGCAATGCAGATTTATTAAGTTTACCCTGCGATGTCTTAATACCAGCGGCTTTGGAAAACCAGATCACTGAAGAAAATGTGAATCAGGTACAAGCGGAGATTGTGGCAGAAGCAGCTAACGGGCCAGTTACTCTTGAGGCTAACTTGTCGTTAGAGGCGCGGGGTGTGACAGTGCTACCGGACATCTTGGCAAATGCTGGTGGTGTGGTAGTCAGTTATTTGGAATGGGTGCAGGGTCTTTCCTATGTATTTTGGGATGAGGAACGCGTCAACCGTGAAATGGAGTATTTGATGGTGCAAGCCTACCGCCGGGTGATTCAGCAGTCGAAGATACGGCAAATTCCTTTAAGGTTAGCAGCTTACACACTGGGGGTAGGTAGAGTGGCGCAGGCGCTGACTGACAGAGGTCTTTATCCTTAAGTTTTTATATTTAGTTGTTCACGGGGCAGAATAAATCATTGTCGGTAGCAATTTTACTTGAGCCGCCATTTATTTATCTGCCTTTTTTTATTGGGAGCATCCCAATGCAAGCAAATTTAGCAAGATCATTAGTTGTCATTGCAAATCAAGCGAACGCGCTGCGTCTGGTAAAGAAGCCAAATGAAGCAATCGCAACATCTCTACTTTGCGATTGCTTTGCTCCACTGCGTTACGCTCGCAATGACAAATTGTATTTTTACACATTTGGGATGCTTTCTTTTTGTTGGGCGATCGCTATTACATGACTAGTAGTAAGTGTCTATGAGATGACAATCATATACTTAGGGACTTGCAATTAAAAAAATATCCAATTCTTTAGTAATACACCATTTTCAACTATCGCAGTGCGTTAGAGGAAATGTCGTAACGCACCCTACAATTAATGGATAATTTATTTTTTGGTATCCCCTTATTTAGTCAAGGATACTTCAACCTACCTTACTCATTAGAAGGTGCAGCAGCATTAATCAGGTCTGGCGTTTCCTCAGCAGGAGGACGCTCAATAGTTTGAGCCGATGTGGGACGTTGATGGCGATCGCGAGTTTCTATCTGCACAGGTTGACGTGTCTCAATTGACTTGTACAGCGCTTGAATGATCGAAACATCAATCAACCCTTCCGTTCCAGATGGCTCTGGGTTTTTATCTTGCAGAATACAATCAGAGAAGTAGATAAATTCAGCTGCTAGTTGATCGTGATCCTCAAAAGTACGCTCTTGGGTTTCACCATTAATTGTTAGGTAGTGCTTCAGTTCTCCCTGCCAAGCATAGGCAGATTCTACTCGCAAATCGCCTTGAGTACCTACAATCTGATAGCTGGAAACACTTGCCCCTCCAAAGCTACAGGTAAATGTTGCCAATCGCTCATTGGGAAAACACAAGATGACGCTAGTCATTTCTTCCACTTCGCTGAAGCGTTCTTCTCCGTTATTGGCAGCTACAGCAAATACTTCAATTGGTTCATCTTGCAATAGATAACGTGCAGCATTAATGCAGTAAATGCCAATATCATAGAGCGTGCCACCACCTGTAGCATCTCGTAAACGAATATTGCCTTCTTCTACTTGCTGAGTAAAAACCGAGTTGAAAATCCGTGGTTCACCAATTTGCTTTGAGCGGACAATTTCGACTGCTTGTAAATTAGCTTCTTCTAAATGTAAGCGGTAGGCAATCATCAGCTTCACATTGTTGTCATTGGCAGCTTTAATCATTGCCTCACACTCTTCTTCAGTCGTTGCCATTGGCTTTTCACATAACACATGAATTGCCTGATTAGCAGCCCGCACAGTGTACTCGCAATGCAAGTGATTGGGCAGCGCAATATAAACGGCATCAACCTCACCGCTTGTCAAACAATCTTCATACTGCTCGTAGGAGTAAGTATGCTTAATGCCATACTTTTTGCTCAGTTCTTCGCTTTTAGTGGCGTCATCTGAAACCAGTGCCACTAATTCCGAGTTTTCGGCGTGGACAAAGGAAGGTAAGGCAGCTTCTTGAGCAAACCAACCTAAACCAACAACGGCATAACGAATTTTACGCTGATCATTTGTAGCAGTCATTTTTATACCTCATGATGAATAGCTTGGTAATTTTAAGGGACTTCCAGTTAAAAAAACATCCCATCGTAGGGGTGCAAAGCCAAGATCCCCTACAAATGTACAAATAATTTTGGATAATTTATTTTTTGTCAGTCCCTAATGCCCTAATTACGTGCAAGTTATGGTTTGTTTTTCTACTTCAATTAATGAAAGAATGTCTGTTGCTTTAGTTTTAGCTATCTTTTCCCTTCACTAATAATCGATTTTTAGGGCTGAAAACTTGGAGGTTGATGAATGATATCTCGTATATTCTCAGTGACTTGGTAAATTAAAACCTCATTCTTTCAGTAAGCTTTAGTTCAGACTTAAGGAATATTTTTGGTATTGCACCCTAACTGAAATTCATAACCTTGGCATGATGGATACTGAGTATGCAGCATTAGTAGCCCAAGGCTATGACCCCAACCTGGAACACCAACTGAAGATTTCCCACAGACCAGTCGCTTATATAATCAATTAACCAACAACTCAACTTTCTTTATTATGATGGTGTCACAGGGAGTATTTTTATTTTGGTGAGAGATTGGAGGCAACTCTGAGTATTCACAACCTGAAGCACAATTGGTGTACAAAAGACAGTATGTCTAATACAAATTATCGGAGTTTAACAAGTGTATGGTGAGCCAAATAGAACCATCAACTCAAACTTTATACGACCAAGATTATTACCTTTGGCTCAGAACAACCATCAACCAACTTCGCACTAATCAGTTTTCATCTGTGGATTTAGATAACTTAATTGAAGAGTTGGAAGATATGGGCAGGAGCCAGAAGCGAACGGTTAAAAGTCTGTTAATTCGACTTTTTGAACATCTGCTTAAGCTCACATACTGGAATGTGGAACGGGAGCGAAATCAAGGGCATTGGAAAGGTGAAATCAGGACATTCCGTAGAGAGATTAAGGATGAACTCAAAGATAGTCCTAGTCTTAAGCCTTACATCTTAGAAATATTTGATCAATGTTATCAAGACGCAAGGACAGAAGCAAGCGATCGCTCTCAACTTTCCATTGACATATTTCCCTTGATACCCATTGGTTCTTTAGAGCAAATTTTAGATGAAAACTGGTTTCCCGAATATAACCACAATCATCACGCTAAAGCTGATTAAAATGAATCCCCACCCGACGAATTCCTGCAAGAATGCCTCACTGACCCAGTGTTGAGAATTCAACTTAAACAAATGGCATCGCAAAACTTTTGTAAATACTCTTAAGTAACTCTGCTAACAAAGGATTAGAGGATGTAGAAATCTTGCCAAATATGAAATACTAATCCTTATTTGTTAGCGCTCGTTAAAAATAGATAAGTATGGACCATAAGTAAAAGCTCGGTTACGTTTATTTCCGGTAATTTCTTGCACAATTCCTATGGCACATAATTCTTTGACTAAATTGTTAGTATTAGCATATAATAATTGGGTAATTTCTTGAGCAACTTCCATATTAAAAACTGGTTGGAAATAAAGTTTTTCAAGTAAAGCTATAGCACTTCCTGACTTGCGACTGCTGATTTATTTTATTACTATTCTACGATGTTCCTCTTTTAAATTAACTATTTGACGAGCAACAGTAGATGCTTCCTGAGCAACTTCATATACACCTTTTAGAAAAAACTTAAGCCAGCTTTCCCAATCCCCAGTATCCCTTATAGATTGGAGATAATCGTAATATTGCAAACGGTGTTTTTTGAAGTAATAAGATATGTACAACAATGGGCGTTTTAATATATTTTTTTCACATAACAAGAAAGTAATTAGCAAACGTCCTGTTCTTCCGTTGCCGTCTTCAAAAGGGTGAATTGTTTTAAACTGAGCATGAGCTAATCCAATTTTAATTAAAGCTGGCATTGGGGCAGAGTCATGTAAAAACTTCTCAAAATTACTTAAAGCTTCTTGCATATCATGGGGTGGAGGTGGAACATAAGTAGCTTCTTTTAAAGAACATTTTCCAGCGCCAATCCAATTTTGGCTGTGGCGAAACTCTCCTGGCCCTTTTTCAGAACCTCGACCTTCTCTCAATAATTCTTTATGAATTTCACGGATCAATCGCAATGATAAAGGAAAATTATTTTCTAATCTTTTGAGTCCGTGATTAATTGCTGCAATATAGTTGACAACTTCAGTTACATCTTGCGGGTTGTCTGGTTCTACTGTACGAGATTCAAATTCAAGAACATCTATTAAAGAAGCTTGTGTTCCTTCTATCTGACTTGACAATACTGCCTCTTTACGAACATACATAAATACGAATAAGTCAGGATTAGGTAAAGCGTCTGTCGAGCCATCTAAACGACCTAACGCTCTATCTGCTTGTGATAAAAGTTCAAACATTTCATCGTCAATACATAATTTAGGTTTAGGCGGCAAAGGATTAGGTATAAAAGCTTTGTATCCAGCAAGTTGCTCTACGTATTTACCTGCTCTATAGGTATCAACCATATTATCGATTCCATTCACAAGAGAAGATTTTTAATCCATATTATCGAATATTCCTTGTTATCAATAATAAAGAATATTTTTTTGTTATACATGATATAGTTAAAGGTTACGCTTAATTTAGTAAACAGCAACCAACCGCATTCCTTTTGGCTGAATTTCTTAAGTGGTCAGTATACTTGCTATAGCTTTGCTAGACTAGCTGCGTAGATTATCAGCCAACGCGCTCAGTAAAACGTGTTTGAATCTCAGGAAATAGCTCACACAGTTCTTTTTTCTGGACGGGTGCGTAAAAAGCCATCCATTTGTAATACTGGGAACACAACGTCTCTGGTGGACGTAGAAATAGTGGTTAAAGTCTAATCCACAGAGAGTGAATACGCAACTTGGGTTTCCATAGGAGTATGCAGACGTGCAGCCGGACTTAATAGGCTTGGAAATTAGCAAAGGAGAACTGAGACGTTTGACTGGGTTCGATCCAGAAGACGTTTTTAGACCTTCTGTTTTGCGAGATAGCAAGAAGCGATTAGGGTTTTTGATCAATGAAATGCTGGTGACACTGGCGCTAACGCCAATAATTGTTGGCTTTGTTTACGCGTTTATTATTCTGCCGACAATTGGATCTTCAATTCGACTAGGAATTCTTTTACTAATTCTAGTGCCAATCCCGATATTAGTTGGGCGAGCGCTCTGGCGGCAATTGACCTGTCCTGAAGGACTGACAATACTTTTAGATGAAGTTGATAAATATCATGACCTGATTGGCGCCATAGATATTAATGACCAATTGGCAGCATCAGGAAACGTAGAAAGCAGTATCCATGACCGAGATCAAGTAACCGCCGCCCTGCAACTGATTAGAGAAGATTTAGTCCGCGCTTTGAAAACGGAACGAATTTTGCGAGATAATAAAAAATTGCTTGCTAATAATCAAGAGTTATTTGTGAATAATTTAGCCAGTCTGCAAGCTTTACAACTTAGTAGTCAAGCAGGCGAATATGCTCAACTGCTAAATCAATCATTGCAAATTGCGATCGATGTACAAGCAGAAATCAGAAAATTGCAGAAAGGCTGAATTGATGTTTAAAAAGTCACAAATGATACTTACAGACCTATCTTTTTTGAGGAGAAAGGCTTTGAATCTCTCCCCAACCCTAGTAGGGAAGGGGGTAGGGGGTTAGGTTGCAATTTTTGATGTTTAGCAAAATACTTTTCAAATCCGAACTTTTCTAAAAAACAATTGCCCCGTTGACTTAAAATGAGCAACAAACCAAAAATAATTGTCCTGGATGATGACCCTACAGGTTCTCAAACAGTCCACAGCTGCTTGCTGCTAATGCACTGGGATGTGGACACTTTACGCAGCGGGTTGCAGGATGATTCGCCGATTTTCTTTGTGCTGACTAACACTAGATCACTAACCCCAGAATTAGCTGCATCTGTGATCAAAGAAGTTTGCCATAACTTGAAAATCGCCTTGAATGCTGAAGGGATTGACGATTTTCTGATTGTCAGCCGTTCTGATTCTACTTTGCGAGGGCATTATCCCATTGAAACTGATGCGATCGCACAAGAACTCGGCCCCTTTGATGCTCATTTTCTCGTACCTGCATTTTTTGACGGCGGACGCATCACCCGCGACAGTGTGCATTACTTGATTATTGCTGGTGTACCCACCCCAGTGCATGAAACTGAATTTGCCCGTGATTCAGTCTTCAGCTACCATCACAGTTATTTACCCAAGTATGTCGAAGAAAAGACTCAAGGACGAATTAGTGCCGAGGCTGTAGAAAGGTTTCTCCTGGCCGATATTCGGGCTGGTAGTCTAGAACGCTTGTTAAAACTGAGTGGTAATCAGTGCGCTGTCGTCGATGGTGAAACTCAAGCTGATCTCAACCGCTTTGCAGTAGACATATTAGCAGCAGCAAGTCAAGGGAAACGCTTTCTGTTTCGCAGTGCAGCCAGTATTTTAACAGCTTTAGCCGCTTTACCACCCCAACCCATCGCCGCCGAAAACATGGCGCAGTACGTGCGAGAAGGCAAACCAGGTGCGGTAATTGTTGGTTCCCATGTTAAAAAGACTACTCAGCAATTAGCAGCGCTATTGCAAGTAGAGGGAACTGTGGGAATCGAAGTAAATGTAGCACGATTACTTGATCAGGGGGCAGATGAATCTGCGGCACTGTTAACTGAAATCAAAGAAAGTACACGGGCGGTACACGACGCTGGCAAAACACCAGTGGTTTATACTAGCCGTCAGGAACTGAGTTTTAAAGATGTCAACACCAGATTGGAGTTTGGGGCAAAAGTTTCAAGTTTATTGATGGATATTGTGCGGGGTTTACCATCTGATATAGGATTTTTAATCAGCAAGGGTGGTATTACCTCAAACGATGTCTTGAGTACTGGACTAGCCTTAACTTCAGCCCGCTTACTCGGTCAAATTTTAGCTGGTTGTTCAATGGTCTTAACGCCATCCGATCATCCCCAGTTTCCTAATTTGCCTGTGGTGCTGTTTCCAGGTAACGTCGGCGATGCTGATGCCTTGGAGATAGTTTATCAGAGGTTAACCGTGCCAATTTGAGATTTGAGATTTTAGATTAAAGGATCTTTTGGTTCATGTCAGATTAACGTCCTGCTAGGCGCTTTCACCTTTTGTGGGTGACACAAATCCAAAATCCAAAATTGAAAATCCAAAATCTGTTGGCTAAAACTGTCCCTTGTCTTTTGGCTAGTACTGCATGACTTCTGATTCTGCGATTCCCAATCTAAAGTCAAATTCTGCACTTCCTGATGCAGAACCAAACTCTATCCTTTCTGAGGTAGAGGTAAATCCTACTGTTTCTGATCTAGAGTCAGATTCTATCCTCCCGGATGCTGAGTTAAATTCTGTCCTCCTTTATTTAAAGTCAAATACTGTCCTTGGGGATGTAGAGTCAAATCCTGCTAACCCAGATGTAGAGTCAAATCCTGATGCGGGATCAGATTTTATCCTGACTGATTTAAATCCCGATGAGTTAGCATTACCAGGACATCGTGTAAATGATAATACTCAAGTCCAGTTGAAAAGTCAGGAGGGACGGCTATTATTAATTTTGCCTCCGGAGTCTCAAGGATCTGCCTCAGAACTCAGTTGGTCTGATATTTGGCAACAAATAAGGCAACGTCTGAATGCAGGCGATCGCTTCCGTATATCTAATACACCTGTACATCTAATGGCACAAGACCGCCTAGTAGATACCAGGCAACTGCAAGAACTTGCTGAGGCTTTGAGTGAAGTTCAACTCCGGCTAATATCTGTCTCGACGAGTCGTCGGCAAACTGCGATCGCTGCTGTGACATCTGGATATTCTGTAGAACAACTACAACCCGTAACAACTCTTGTTTCAGAGTCCAAAGCTACAGCTACACCCCAGGCAGATGCTCTCTATCTAGAAACAACAGTCCGCTCTGGAGTAGAGATTCGTCATCCTGGTACAGTAATTATCTTGGGAGATGTAAATCCAGGTGGTATTGTAATTGCAGATGGAGATATTATCATCTGGGGTCGTCTACGTGGAATTGCTCATGCTGGGGCCGGAGGCAATCGTGAGTGTCTGATTATGGCTTTGCAAATGGAACCTACCCAATTGCGGATCGCAGATGCTGTAGCTAGAGCACCAGAAAAATTACCGATGCAATTTTCTCCAGAAGTGGCACATATTATGCCCCAAGGGATTCGTATCGCTAGGGCTAGTGATTTTTCTAGAAACCAATTTACTAAGATTTAATCAGTAGCCCTGAATATTTACTTAAAGAATGAAGAATATGAAGGATGAAATATAGCGGTTTTCATGTAGATGGAATACACTACTCTAATCCCTTTTTTCTAACGAAGTGTATTGCACACAACTGAGCACAGACGCAAAGCGGCTTGTCGCCAGACATCGTAATCAAAAAATATTCATCCCTCGCCCGAATCAGGGAGACCAGATATTTCTTCATACCTGATACGATACTTCATACTTTATACTGCAATTTACTGTTTTATATTTTCTGAACCCTCATTGACCGCATTTCTATCATGACTCGCATTATAGTGATTACCTCCGGTAAAGGAGGAGTGGGTAAAACCACAGTTTCAGCAAATCTGGGCATGGCTTTAGCCAAAATGGGGCGTCAAGTTGCTTTAGTTGATGCGGATTTTGGTTTGAGAAATTTGGATTTGCTGCTAGGGCTGGAAAATCGCATCGTTTATACTGCGGTGGAAGTCTTGGCCAGAGAGTGCCGCTTAGAACAAGCCTTGGTGAAAGATAAGCGCCAACCCAATCTCGTACTCCTGCCGGCAGCCCAAAATCGCTCCAAAGATGCAGTCACACCTGAACAGATGAAGTTACTGGTGAATGCCTTAGCGCAAAAGTATCAGTACGTGATTATTGATAGCCCCGCCGGCATTGAAAATGGGTTTAAAAATGCGATCGGTCCAGCAAAAGAAGCGCTAGTTGTCAGCACACCAGAAATTTCTTCAGTTCGTGATGCCGACCGGGTAGTGGGGTTACTAGAAGCACAAGGTATCAAGCGTGTTCATTTAATAATTAACCGCATCAGACCCGCAATGGTGCAAGCAAATGATATGATGTCAGTGCAAGATGTTCAGGAACTTCTCGCCATTCCCCTGATCGGGGTAATCCCTGACGACGAGCGTGTTATTGTATCTACCAATCGCGGCGAACCCTTAGTGTTAGCGGAAAATCCCTCTTTAGCTGCTACAGCCTTTGAGAACATTGCTCGTAGATTGGAAGGGGAAAGTGTCCAATTTATGGAGATCGACTCGTCCCAAGACAGCATCTTCGCCCGCCTACGAAGGTTGTTGTGGACAAAGATTGTTTAACTTACTTTTCCAGTCTCCACGCCAGACCTATTCGTAATGATTGAACTTCTAGAACGACTTTTTTTTCGCGGTCCTGATAGCAGTCGAACTCAAGTTAAACGTCGCCTGCAATTGGTGATTGCTCACGATCGCGCTGACATAGACCCTCAAACGTTGGAAAAAATGCGGCAAGAAATCTTAGATGTAGTCTGTCGCTATGTCGAAGTTGAGACAGAAGGCTTAGAGTTTTCTTTAGAAAGCAACCAACGAACCACAGCTTTAATTGCTAATTTGCCCATTCGCCGGGTCAAAGGTGCTATACCTGAGTGGGAAAGGGGTGATAAGTCTTTATGATCTAGTTAAATTATCTTTAATTACAACGAATCATCCCAACTTTTGGATTAAAAGTATCTACAAAAAAGCGATTCCAAGTGAGATAAGTTAGGTAAGCCAGTATTGTATACAAGTATACTTACACACAATAATTAGTTTCAACCAATGGAGTGCGAAAGCCTCAGCTTTGAGCATCATGAATTGCTTTGAGCAGTTCGTCCTTGCTCATTTTGCTACGACCTTCAATATTCAGCGCTTTCGCTTGCTCATATAACTCCCGCTTTGATGGCTCAGACCCATCTTTAACCTCATGGATAGCTCGCTTGATAGCTGGAGTCCATTCGACGTGTTGCTTACCTTCTTTAGAAGCTTGTTCCTTTGTTTCCTCTGCTTCTTGTTTTTCCTTGTCGCTCAACTTATCCCACACGGAGGAAGGCAAGTAGCGCTTAGTGACTTTGCCCTCACGGGCGCGGTCTTCATGTTCTTCAGTCTGCCAATCTTGCTCAGACCATTCTTCCAATGATTTTGCTGCTTCGTCTTTTTCGGCTTGCTTGTAGTCTCCACCTTGTTTCTCATATTCCCGCACTAAAAGCTGACTTTTTCGCGCAGACCACTGACCAGGCTTACCACCTTTATCGGATTTCAGAATTTCTTCCTTGAGTTGGCGACGCAGTTCAGGGTGAGTATATTTTTCTTTGTAATTTTCATCAGCCATATTATCTACTTGCCTTAAATTCTGTGTGTGAAGAATCTTACAAAATAATTTTTCTTTCCTCAACCAAGATTTATTGACTGTTTTTGATAGTTTTGAAAGCGATAAATATTTTTTACCAAGATATGCGGTTTTGTTGATATTTTCCTCTCTCAAAGGGGGAATCAAAGAACCAAAAATCCTCCGACTTTTTGTGTAAATAAACTATTAGTATTTCTCCTCTTAAAAAAAATCTCCCCTTGTCAGCAGTGATGACAACGGGAGCATATAAGATTTTTTATAAACTATCGGTAGGCCACTTGTGGTCCTGCCCAAATTTCTGTAACCTTTTTACCAAAAGTAATTGGCTGATCATCGTTTGTTGTAGTGACAGTTTTACCATCATTACCAACTTGCATTAATGGCCAGTTTTCCTCACCCAATTCACCCGCCCGAAATAGCACATGATCCGGTTGGCTTTTACTCCAACCTAACAATACTGCAATTTTTTCATGATCTTCTTCCTGATTAACAGGAGAAACCGTGTTAGCGTGATTTTTTTGCCGATCCCAAATCACAGCACTATCTGTGGAATCACCTGTGTTAAATATACCTTCAAACTTGCGTGCTAAGAAGCGATCGCCTTTTTCCGACCAACTAACTGGAACTAATACCCCAATTTGACCATTCGGATCAGTTTCTTCTGACGACGCTCCCTTTACAGCCTTTATCTTTAATAAAGGATCACTAACAGGAGTAGTTGAAGCCATCACCCACAACTTCTTAGTTTGCATATCTTGGACAAACAGAACGCTGGTAACACGGCTGTTGTACATTTGGGGTTTTACCTCCAGTTGTACCCGGCTATAAACAGCATATTTACCATCTGGAGAAACCACGGGTACGCTGCGGTAGTGACGCACTCCCGAACCACCTTTAGAACTAATTGCTTCTTGAGTAGCTGTAATCCATTTCCAAGGAATAGGATGAGGACTACCTATGGGATCTATTTGTTCTGCTTGGGACTCCTCAACTGGTTCAACAACAGGTATTTCCGTCGTTGTGGTTGGTTGTGCTCTAAGAGTTGGTGCAACTTGAGTTGCTGTCAATGATTCAGTAAAAGACTTTTCTCTAGAGAGAGAATTTTCTTTTCCTTTCAAAGACTTGACATTAGCAGCTTTGAGTTTTCGGATTAAATTAAGTTGACTAACAGGAACATCTGTTAATGGTGCGAGTTCAACTGCTGCTAAACTATCAGGAACAGTTAAATCGCTATTTGACACAGAACTATCAGCTTTAGCCAGAGGCTCAATTTTATCCGCTGGTAATACTTGCAGTTTTTCAACAGCAGTACTTTGTGTTGGCACAGAGTCAAATTCTTCTGTTAAAGAGTTGATTTGATCTATTTTTAATATTTTAGCTTTCTCAGGTTCACCAACTACAGCTATTTTCTTTGACACAGAGTCAGAATTTCCATTTATCTGTGTTAGTTTAGCTACTTCGGATCTGACTGGGGTCGAGTTACCTGACGCCGCTAGCAAAGGTGCAATCAGTATCACAACGACAACGTAATTCAGAAATGGTTGTACGCGGAACCATCCTGATAGCAAAAGGGGTTTAAGCATTTGTAGACTCTCTAGAGGGGCAGTTGCTATGTGAGAAGCAATACCTATGCAGCAATAGGGCAGGCGGTAATTATATGTATAACAAGAAACTAAAACCTTTGACGAAATATTTTCTTCAAAGTTTGGAGACTTTTGCAAAAATTAAGTATCATTGTTTACACCTTTTTTACTCAGGTAGTAGTTTTTTTGGCAGAAATATGTGGGTATAGTAAATATGCTGAAAACTCAGTAATTACTACACGATATATGTTGCAGTTCCTATATCCAACCACACCAAAAACAGGTATTGGTTAAGGGATATTCCGGGTATAGTTTAGGCGATGACGCTGGCAATTAAGAATGAGATAACTCGGCTATTGGGGATCATAATAGCGATCGCTATTACGCAGCAAATAAGCCAGGCTACACACTAAATATAACAGCGCAAACCCTGATAATAGTAAACATGAGGCGTTACGTGAAAACCTAGGAAAGCCGACGCATAATACATCATACTCAGAAAATACTGCTGTCAGCAACCCAAAGTTATAAATTGCAATCTCAACTACAAAAATAGCTAAAACAAGCAATAGTTTTTTAGAAACTCAATTGTATTTAACGCCAATTTGGGAACAAATGATCGGGAACACAAGAAAATTTACTCGGTAGATGCTCTAGCGGCTCGTGACGATACACCACTAAACGATGAGGCTCACTAAAGGCAGATGCAGATCATACTAGCTGTTACACTTGTCAACTTAACTATTAAGTTAAATCTTGCAGCCTTTGGTTTCACCAATACGAAAATATTCTATCACCAAACAGCCGATATTATTTACCATTAACTAATGACTAACGATTAACAACTAAATTATTAATGAGAATTGTATTCTTTGGTACACCACAGTTTGCTGTGCCCACGTTGGAAAAGTTATTGAATCATTCAGAATTTGACGTGTTGGCAGTTGTCACCCAACCAGATAAACGCCGGGAACGCGGAAATAAACTTACGCCAACACCTGTAAAAGCGATCGCTACTGCTCACAACTTACCAGTATGGCAACCCGAACGGGTCAAAAAAGACACTGAAACTTTAACCCAACTCAAACAATTAGACGCAGATGTGTTTGTTGTTGTTGCATACGGACAGATATTATCGTCAAAAATCCTAAATATACCAAAGTTGGGCTGCATTAATGTGCACGGCTCGATTTTACCCAAATATCGCGGTGCAGCGCCGATTCAGTGGTGTTTGTATAACGGTGAGACAGAAACGGGGATCACAACCATGTTAATGGATGTGGGGATGGATACTGGGGCAATGTTACAAATAGCCACTACACCGATAGGATTACTGGATAATGCCCAAGATTTAGCCGAAAGACTAGCTGTGATCGGTGGGGATCTGTTGGTGGAAACTCTGTTGAAGTTGGAACGTCAGGAAATTCAACCAATTGCCCAAGATAATTTAGCAGCTACTTATGCCCCTCTGATTCAAAAACAAGATTATGGTTTGGATTGGTCAAAAAGCGCTATCCAATTACACAATCAAATCAAAGGCTTTTTCCCTAACTGCACCGCTACCTTTCGTAACAACCTGTTGAAAATCACCGCTTCTGCTCCCCTTGCTTCTGTAAGCGATCGCGAGCTACCACCAGAATTACAAGAATTAATTCATAAACTGCCTGATTTGTCAAATGTATCAGATAAACCGGGAGTTGTAGTGAGCATTGCCAAAGGAATTGGAGCGATCGTCCAAACTGGGGAAGGTTTGTTGCTGTTGCGAGAGGTTCAGCTAGCTGGTAAACGTCCCCAGTCGGGATGGGATTTTGTTAATGGTACCCGCTTAACTGTGGGAGAAGTTTTTGGTGCGGGGAGTTGAGGGGTTGCCAATTTTAGATTTTAGGTTGCACCTTTGGTGCACTAGAAGCGCAACTTGGATTTTGGATTAAAAAAATCTAAAATCTAAAATCTAAAATCTAAAATTAAATGATTCCTAGGTTTTCATAAAAGCGACAAGATTTGCAAGGGCCATCTGGGTTGACTGCACAGCGAATAATTTCTGAATGAGCATTGTAGCAGCAGGTGGCATCACCAATTACCCAACGTCCCTCAACCAAACTTTTCTCAGATGGTCGTTTAGCCGACTGCACGTAAATGGCAATATTATGCAAACGATATCGCCCAGCTTTAAGTTGGTATCGATGGCGGCGCTCTAAAACCGCATAAGTTTTACCTTGAAAATCGAGATAGTTTCCGGGTTGAGGTGTCCAATCAAGTTGCACTCTACCGAGGGACTCACGCGGGTGCGTCAGAATCACTTCGGTTTGTAAAGAGTCTGGCTCCATAAGCTTATGTGATTTGATTTACATTATAAGGATGGTATCGCAATAGCTTTCTTTAGCTTACCGAATTTAGATTACAATTAATGATTCACTCTTTGCGCTCTTAAGGATTACGGCAACCAAAAGTCAGGTAGGATAGATTTGCCCAAGTCACGCAAAGTTTGGTTGAGCGATCGCCCCACTTGTATATGCACTTCATCCTCTTCTACAGCTAAAATCTCAGATGGCTGACCTTCTCCCAAATAAGACACCACCAAATTCGCCGCCTCCAAACCAGTAACATAAGCCTTTTCCTGTGACCAGGAACCATGACGGTTCACAATCCAATCCCCACTCATAAACACATTCTCAAAACTTGTCTTAGCGGGCAACATATAACGATAGCTACCAGGTGCAAAGTGAGTCACCGCCTGAGGTAGCCGAATTACACTGCTATCAATGATCTTTGCCTCCCGAAACGCTGGCACACAAGTTGCTAAATAACCCTGAACTATTGGTAAAATCTCCTCATCGCTCAAACCCAGAAACTGATTAGCGTGATAAAAATCAGCTTCAATTACTGTTCCCGGCTCATCTCGATATTCATCATGTAGAGCATTCAAATCAAAAAATGTCCAACCTGTAGTTGCGTCGAATCCAAAACAAGCATTAGAAGGACGAGGAATATCAATTTTGCGGTCAAACCATAGTCGTGATGCTAAAACATCAATTGCTCCTAAATTGCTCAAATTACGGAATTCTTCACGGCTTTGTAAACTAGGACTAGTTGAGACAATTTTCTTCATACCCGTGATTCCAACTGCAAAAATCACGGCATCTGCTTCAATTACTTCATCACCACAAACCACAGCCTTGGCTCGATGATTACTATCAACAATTAAATCTGTAACCCGACGTTTGGGCAACACTCGCACACCAGCTTTTTCGATACGTTCCACCCAAGGACGAAATATCTTTTCCCCGACAGTTCCCCGACACCAAACCACATCAAAATCTGGTTGATGAGCCAGAATAAAAAAGTAAAGCATCCCTAAAGTTGCTGCGGCTGAACATTGTTCACCAGGGGCAAACAAGCCCACTAATAACATTGGTTCAAAAGCCTCGCGGTAAAGTCGGAAAGAAACATTAAAGTCTTTAAATAATTCACGGGCAGTTACAAAGTCATAGCGCCGCCAAGCATCATCAGAATTGTCAAAATCAACAACAGCATAAAGTAAAGGCAGAGCGCTGAGACGGTCAATTAGTGGCAGCCGTTTAAACTGAGTGTAGAGAAAAGTTCCTAGTGGGGAGGGGAGTCGCGGTAAGTCTTGAAAAATCGGTGATTCAACTTCCAAACCTGCTGGCGAATATTGCGAAGAACGAGTCCAAGTAGTAAAAGGATTAATTTCTAATTCATTGATTAGGGAAAAAATATTTTTGTAAGGATACCAAAAGCCATGAATGCCAGCTTCAACAGATTTTCCGGCGGCTGTTTGCCAACCTGCTACCAATCCACCGGGATAGGGGCCTGCTTCTAGAAGGGTCACATCATAGCCTTGTTTTGCCAAATGGTAGGTTGCTCCTAAACCAGCCCAACCTGCACCTACAACTACCACCCGTTTTAGTTCTGACCCTTCTACCATCCCAGCCTCCGATTGTTGCAGTCCATTAACTAATGTATACGAACTCGTGTTCTGATTAGGCGACGGGTTGCTATTACAGCAGTTTTCCTTTGGATGCAATACGCGCTTTGGTAGCCCAGCTGTGCGCCCCTACGATATATATTCCATTGAATTGAAAACAGCTATAAACTTTGAAAAAAGGCTAAGGAGAAGCAGTTCAGTAAAAATCCCTTGCGGTTAATGCTGAGTTAAGAGTATAACAGAAAACAGAACTAACTATTCATAAGGAATAATTCTAATGACTCAATTAGCAAATGTAAAATCCAGTCTGAATGACTTTGAATTACGAGATGGCATTTATTTTCCTAGTGACTATGAACAATTGAATAATACTCAACATAAAAAAACATGGGACGCAATTGGTAAAACATATTATGGTTCCCAAAAAATTGAAAAAGTTGCAGATACATCGCCCATCAAACAAGATTACACTCTGCTAACTGGCACGCCTGGAGGTACTTGGAACAAATTTCCGTTGAATAAATCTGTTGATTCTATTCTGGAGATTGGTTCAGGTTATGGTCGCGCACCTTTACATCTCTCAAAAGCTAAAAATCTGAGATGCAAAAAATATTATGGAATTGATATTTCTGAACCTTTATTGCGGCGGTTAATCAAAGTTAAACAAGAATATAATTTTTTTCCAGAAGCTGAATTTAACTTGATTTGCGATTCTGCTGAAATATTGCCCTTAGAAGATAATTCTATAGATTTGGTAATTTCTAACTGCGTCTTTATGCATATACCGGATGCACAATTAAGAAATTTGTTGGCTGATATATCTCGCATACTCAAACCTGGTGGAATTTTTGTTTTCAATCATTCCTTTCACAACAAGTCTTGTCCTTCTCATATTATCCATAATTTTATCAGAAGGCTGAACCCATTTGTAAGAAACCCAGTTTATCTCAAGCAATATTCAGCCGCTGAAATTAATGAAATGTTAGCGACTGCTGGCATCCAAACGAAGTCTCCACAATACATTGTCGAACCAACGGAAGAATATGCAATTTTGCCGGAAACTATTAAAGGAATTCCAGTGCCCTTTGCTAATGCTATTAACAGAAGTCTTAAACCATCAGATGCTTTAAAAGAAACTTTGGCTTATGGTTTTAGTGCCTACAGCACTCAACTAGACTAATTACAGACCACGCCCTACGGGCACAGCATTGCTGTGCCCCTACAACAGATTTTTGAAAAAGCTTACCAGATAGACTTTTTGAAGCTTGATCAACCTTATTGCTCGATTATGCCTTCAATAGCTCATCAAAAAGTTCAACAATTTCTTGAAGCTGCTGATTAAGATATTCTTTTAGATATGTTTGATAAGTTGTATTCCAGCTATTTTGAGAACCTTCTCTCTCTAGGTTTTGATACCATTTTTTAACTTATGGTAAAAGCCAGTCAAATACCTCTGGGTCTTTATCCTGTAAAATACTGAGTGTTCTGCAAAGACTAGCTTTTTTGATAAGTCCAGCTTTTTTTCCTATATCTTTGAGTAGCTAATAGACTCTTTAGGTGATGCCTTTGTATGCAAGAAGTATTCCACTTGACTATTGCTAATCACCTCAATAATTTGAGTCCATTTAGTAATCAGTTTATCACGGGTTGTTTCAATTTGTTTATCACTTTCAGTTTGAGACATTATGTACCTTATTTCACCACCAAAGAGTGTTGAGCAGTTGTAACTACAAAATAAGCTACCAGTTTTTAATGATTCCAGCTTCAGTGATCTTACCCCTGTTTTGATTTGTGAGAATTGCAAGCCATAGATCCCCGACTTCTTTGAGAAGTCGGGGATCTTGTTTCTTACGAATGATTCAGATTGCTATATTTGTGATCTAATTTACCAACTTTTAGCAAAATATTGAGATTAAAGTTGGTAAATTAGGGATTAATTAAGCTAATTCTTCCCCAGACAACTATGCCATTGGATTTATCGCCTCTTTGGATATCACTCAAAACTTCATTACTTGCTACATTTATCACCTTCTTCTTGGGTATCGCTGCTGCCTACTGGATGCTGGGATATCGTGGCAAAGGCAAATCGTTGATTGAGGGTATCTTTATTGCGCCCCTGATCTTACCACCCACGGTTGTCGGTTTCTTGTTGCTGCTATTTTTTGGCAAAAATGGACCTGTAGGGAAACTCATGCAGGCTTTTGACTTCAGCATCGTCTTTACTTGGTATGGTGCAGCGATCGCAGCTATGGTAGTTTCTTTTCCGTTGATGTATAAAACTGCATTGGGAGCCTTTGAACAAATAGATGGTAATTTGCTGCGAGTAGCTAGAACCCTTGGTGCAAATGAAACCACAATCTTTTGGCGTATCACTTTACCCCTAGCACTACCCGGCATTGTAGCTGCCACAATGCTTGCTTTTGCCCGTGCTTTGGGAGAATTCGGTGCAACGTTGATGCTGGCTGGTAACATTCCAGGAGTTACGCAGACAATTCCAATGGCGATTTATTTTGCTGTGGAAGCGGGAGCAATGAATGAGGCTTGGTTTTGGGCGATCGCAATTATGGTGATTTCTCTATCTGGAATTATTGCAGTCAACTTCTGGCAAGAATTGAGGGAAAAGAGGAGGGGAGCAAGGAGCAGGGAGCAGGGAGCGGGGGGAGAAAATCTTTATACCCTGCAATCTAGCTTTGAATCTGGTGGATTGTTTGTCAATATTGAAAAAATACTTCCTAGCTTTCATTTAAAAGTTGCTTTCACTACTGATGAGCAACCCTTGGGATTGTTAGGGGGTTCTGGAGCAGGTAAGAGCATGATTTTGCGTTGCCTTGCGGGAATAGAAACGCCTACAATCGGGCGGATAGTTTTAAATGGTAGAGTCCTGTTTGACTCGGAACAAGGAATTAATTTACCCAGTCGCGATCGCCGCATCGGTTTTTTAGTGCAGAATTACGCTCTCTTTCCGCACATGAGTGTGGCGCAAAACATCGCTTTCGGCTTGCCTAAAAAACTATCTGCTGGGAGTATTCGAGTGCAGGTAGAGGAGCAATTATTAGCGATGCAGTTGCAGGGATTAGGCGATCGCTATCCACACCAACTTTCTGGGGGTCAACAACAACGGGTAGCCTTAGCAAGAGCATTAGCGAGTCAACCGGAAGCATTGCTTTTGGATGAGCCGTTTTCAGCACTTGACACTCATCTACGTAGTCAATTAGAGGAGCAAATGACAGAAACTCTAGCTGGCTACCAAGGTGTAACTCTATTTGTCACCCATAATATGGAAGAAGCTTATCGGATTTGCCCGAATCTGTTGGTATTGGAGCATGGTAGAGCCGTTCATTGTGGCAGCAAACATGATATTTTCCAGCATCCAGCTACTGTGAGTGTCGCCCAACTTACCGGATGTAAAAATTTCTCCCGCATTGTTCTCCAGTCATCACAACAGGTAGAAGCGACTGATTGGGGTTGTACTCTTCAAGTTGTTGAACCAGCCAAGAGCGAATTATCCCACATCGGCATTCGTGCCCATCAGTTAATTTTTACCAACGACTCTTCACAGGAAAATACTTTTCCCTGTTGGCTAGTACGAACAAGTGAAACGCCCCATAGAATGACGTTGTTTCTCAAACTACATTCTGCTGGCAAAAATTCTCAAGATTACCATCTGCAAGCTGAAGTCTTCAAAGAAAAATGGGCGACGATGAAAGACCAACCTTTTCCTTGGTATGTGCGTTTAGATCCTCTGCGCTTGATTTTGATGGAGTGAACGCAGAGATATACATCGCAATCCCAATTCCACAAACACAACTAATATGGTGTACCGTCATGCGGCGTTGCATAAATGCGGGATGAATCAAGTAAATATTGGTATTTAATTATACTTTAAATCCTAAAGTAATAATCTAACAGAGTATTTAAATATCTACTGATTTGGAATAGCATAGTGTTTTTCGGTGTAGTCTTGCTAGATAATGACGTAAACGCGTATTCTCACCCTCCACCCTAGTCATGTAAGTTTTACTGACGATATGGTCTCCTGGCTCGATAAAACAGGGATAAACTTTCCAACCATCTGTCACATAGAAATAACACTGCCAACAGGAAACAATCTTCCATAATAATTCAAATGTTTTCCCGCTGCGTAGGCTTTGCCCGCCGTTGGCGAAGCCTCTCGTAGACAAGGCATCGCCTATGACCCAAGCCAAAATCCCCTCTCGAAAGTGATTTATTGCTGTCCACAACCAAACTTTGTTTTTTTTGACCGGACAAAGGTTTCCAGTTCATCTAATTCCCCAACTTCTGGTATGTCCGTCGTTGGTGGTGCATTGGGTATTTTTTCACCAATTTGTTTGAGCCAATAAATTACAGTTGTATGATCAACTCCTTTGTCACGCTCAATGGCTCGAAATCCCATGCCATTAACGTATGCCCTTAAACATTCTTGCTTGATTTCATCTGAGTACCCTTTTGGCGGGCTGTAAACATCGATAAATTGACGACCACATTTTACACAAATGTGATTTTGTTTACCCCTTCGTTTACCATTTTTTCTAACCTCAGTAGACTCGCAGTATGGACATTGCATAGCAGAACATTTCTATTCATCCCTCTATTATGCAACGCCCGTCATGCTTCCAGAGTTTGGATTTGATTGGAGTTTGAGTAAGCGCTCGCTCGCTGTTTGTAATGTCTCAGGTCTTTTGCTAAAGCAAAATCTGATCAATGAATGTCCTTTTTCTGGTTGGCTGAAAAAGCTGGAACCAGGAACTACGGCAACACCAATATTTTTAATTAGATGATAAGTGAATTCAACATCAGTTTTGTAGCCAAATTTGGAAATATCTGCAAGAACGTAATAAGCTCCTTTGGGGACGAAATAGGGAATGCCAACCTGATCTAGAATCTGTAAAATCCTGTCTCGCTTCTGGTGATAAAGTTTGGCTAGTTCTTGATAATAGGATGGTGGCAGTTGCATGGCGGTAACTCCGGCTCGTTGCAATGGTGCAGGAGCGCCAACGGTCAAAAAGTCATGGACTTTGCGAATCGCTCCTGTCAATTCGGGGTTTGCCAAAATGTAGCCGACTCGCCATCCGGTAACGCTGTAAGTTTTGGATAGACCGTTAATCGTAACGGTGCGTTCTTCCATTCCGGGAAGGGTGGCTAGAGCGATATGTTGAGTGCCATCATAGAGAATATGTTCGTAAATTTCGTCTGTGAACGCTAACACATCCCACTTTTGACAAAGTTCAGCAATTAGGGTGAGTTCTTCACGAGTGAAGACTTTACCTGTGGGGTTGTGGGGTGTGTTGATAATAATAGCTTTGGTATTGGCATTGAAAGCTTGACGCAACTGTGCTTCATCAAATGTCCAATCGGGGGGATGCAGTGTCACGTACCGGGGTTTAGCACCAGCTAAAATCGCATCAGGGCCGTAGTTTTCGTAATATGGCTCAAATACAATCACTTCATCCCCAGGATCGACTGTCGCTAGCATCACAGCTGCCATTGCTTCTGTGGAACCGCAGGTAACGGTGATTTGGGTTTCGGGATCGATATCTAAACCGAGATACCAACGAACTTTGTTGGCGATCGCATGACGAAATGGGCGATCGCCCCAAGTAATGGCATACTGGTTGACATCTGCCTCTATTGCTTCGTAAGCTGCCTGTTTCAACTCTAAGGGACAGGGAAAATCGGGGAACCCCTGCGCCAGATTCACTGCACCATGTTGCAGTGCTACCCGGGTCATTTCCCGAATCACTGACTCTCTAAACTGGTCTGCCTTCGCTGATATTTTTTGGCGCTGCATCTCACTCACCCCTATACCTCCATTGATCTCTATTGCCGTTATCCGGGAATTTCTGTAAACCAAATAAAATTCATAATATCGATAGATTTATCGTAGTATACTCAAATTCCAGATCCAGAGAGAATGCAACCTTATAATCTATATACTTAATTATTGATACTAATAGTCAATTACTGAAGTACTGATCCAGAATCATCATGAAATCTTTGCACCGTCCCGATCTTTATAGCTGGTCTAATTTCAATCCGGCAAGAAATATTGATTTCAATGGGATTGCCTGGATTCGCCCAGATGGCAACATCTTGATTGACCCAGTAGCGCTATCAAACCATGATTGGAATCATCTGAAATCCCTCGGTGGTGTAGTTTGGATTGTGCTGACAAATTCCGAGCATGTCAGGGCAAGTAAAGAAATTGCCGATCAAACTTATGCTAAGATAGCTGGCCCTCTGGCAGAAAAAGACACTTTCCCCATACCTTGCGATCGCTGGCTGTCTGATGGAGAAGAATTTGTACCAGGACTTAAGGTGATTGAACTCCAAGGCTCGAAAACTCCCGGTGAATTGGCTCTGTTACTGGAGGAGACGACTTTGATTACAGGAGATTTAGTCAGGGCACGCAAAGCAGGTAGCTTAACTATATTGCCAGATGACAAGCTGCTGAATCGAGAGAAGGCTGTTGCTTCTGTTCGCAGGCTGGCTCAACTGAGTCGGATAGAAGCAGTGCTGGTGGGGGATGGTTGGCCCGTCTTCCGTGATGGAAGCGATCGCTTACAGGAACTTGCAGCGACGCTGTAAATGGGTGGGGGCGATCATCGGTTTAAATGTTGGGGAAGTTGAGGCAATATTTTCTGCCTAAGAGACTATTGCTAAAACTTCTCCAATTCTTTAGAGAATGCCTGCTTTGATTGATGGAATTATGTTATGTTGATTGTTGCTTCTAAGTATTTTTGCTCCTAATACCGGAAAATTGAGAAATAAAAGCGACAATTTTTCTAAAAATAGTAATAATTTACACAAATTAAATGAGAGTTCATATTCATAAAGATTGGACTTTTATAGAAGCAGCTAAGGCATCTTGGACATACAGAGGTGGAGGTATCCAAGGAGAAGAGGCTGAGGCTGCCCTATCCGTTGTCGCAACTGGCGTTAATAACTTGACTCACTAGCTAAATCAAGAGGGAAAGAATGAACAGTCGCCGCGTTGTCATTATTGGCGCTGGATTCGGTGGGTTGCAAGCTGCCCAATCTTTAGCTGATTATGGTGCAGATGTATTGTTAATTGATCGCAACAATTATCACACCTTTGTACCGTTGTTATATCAGGTTGCGACAGGTCAATTGGAACCAGAATACATTGCTTACCCAATCCGGACAATATTACGGCGATTCTCTTTCCTACGGAATAAGCCTAAGGTTAAATTTTTGATGGCTGAGGTTGAGCAAATTGATTTTTCAAGGCAAACTGTTGAAACAGATAGTTGTGTAATCACTTATGACTTTCTGGTGCTTGCAACTGGAAGCCGAACCCAGTTTTTCGGAGTTCCTGGAGCTTTAGAATATGCTTTCTCGATGAGAACGCTAGAAGAAGCAATAGCAATCCGAAATCACATTTTCTCTTGTTTTGAGCGAGCTATCCAGGAATCTGATTCATCACGACGCCAACAACTGCTGACGTTTACGATCGTTGGCGGTGGGCCAACCGGTGTTGAGGTGGTAGGTGCTTTCGCTGAAATGCTTCGAGGTCACTTGCGTCGAGATTATCGGATACTTTTCAAGGAAGTGAAGTTGATTCTCGTGCAATCTGGCGATCGCTTGTTGGCCGATCTGCCAAAGAAGTTGGGAACTTACACTTACAAACGATTACATCAGCTAGGAGTGAAGGTTTATCTACAAACAAAAGTGATTAGAGTGACTTTTGAATCTTTACATCTGCAAAACCATAAAGTAATTTCAACTGCAACCGTGATTTGGACTGCGGGGTTAGAGGCAAACTCTCCCACAATATCTGAGAAGGTATCTTTGGCAAATAAAGGAAAATTACTTGTTCATCCCACCTTACAATTGTTAGAGCAACCCAATGTTTATGCGATTGGGGATCTGGCCTATGTAGAACAGAACGGTAAACCATTAACTGGGGTTGCACCAGAAGCGGTTCAGCAGGGTATTACTGTAGCCCGAAATATTCAGCGGGAATTTCGAGGTAAATCACCAAAGCCCTTTAGCTATTTCAACAAGGGAAGATTAGCGATTATTGGCTGTTATTCAGGTGTGGGAAAAATTGGTGCATTTGCCTTTACAGGATGCTTGGCTTGGCTGATGTGGCTAGGAGTTCATTTAATATATCTTCCTGGCTACCGCAGTCGTTTACTAGTATTACTTACTTGGCTTTACACTTACTTATTACGCGATCGCTCAGTTCACTTAATTCTGTCAGTGAAAGAACGTTAGCTCTCAAAAGCGCCAAATATTTCCAAATTCCTGCAATTGAAATCAACCACCGTTGACGTACCATAGTTGGAGTTCAGGCAATGACTGAAAATAGAACCTACATTAGTCTCAAACCAAAAGATGTTGCGATTGCCTATTTGTTGCTGCGAATTCTCATCGGTGTGAATTACTTTAATCACGGATTCACTCGCATTTTTAACATCCCTGGATTCGTTGAAGAGACTGTCAAAGAACTAGCAGATTCTTATTTCCCAGAATTTCTAGTGAGAATCAATTCTTACCTAGTGCCCCCTGTAGAGTTAATTGTGGGCGTGTTAATCACACTTGGGTTAGCAACCAGAAGCGCTTTGATTATCACCTTTGCCCTGATGATAATTCTGAAGTTAGGGGTGACATCGATACAAAACTGGGGTGCAGCTACCTCCATGCTTTCTTACGGGATTGTGCTGTTTATTTTGCTTGCAGGCAACAGCTTTAATATTTACTCGCTCGATCACTGGAGAAAAAAGAGACAAAACCTTGCAGACTCAGGAGCGGATCGTGAACAAGGTAGGGTCAACTTCTTTAAGAATAACTTTTGGATAAAACGTCGGCTACAGCATCGTTTACCCAATCATACTACTTTCAGATAAAGAAATATTCCTAAAGTGGAATGTCACTTACTTAAGCAAAACTTATTACCGAAGGGATAGTTGGCCCTTTTTCCGCGATGGAAGCGATCGCTTACAGGAACTTGCAGCGACGCTGTAAATGTCTGGGTTGCACAGATATCTGTGCAACCCAACAGAAGATTGTGGTTCAAATAAATGAAAAAGGCTACAAAAAGAATTGTAATCTGAATATTACAGGCTGATGCAAGTTAAAACAGCTAATAATAGCACCTGAATTTGACTCTGTTTAATTATCAGGGGCAAAGCGCGATTCTCCTGTGAAAAGGCTGCGCGATCGCGTGCAGAATATTTACAGTGTTGCCTAAAATTATGGATAATTCCCCAGTGGTCGCTCAAGCAGATGCATCCTTACCAAATTATACTCAGGAAAATATACATCTAGTGGAGTCAGCAGTTGGATCGAATTCACCACCGCAGGAAAAGGTAGGAACTGACTTTGACTCTCGCATGATGCTGCGGTGTTTGGAACTTGCTCGCCGCGCTTTAGGACGGACTTCACCAAATCCGTTAGTCGGAGCGGTGATTGTCAAGGATGGCGAGATTGTCGGCGAAGGGTTTCATCCTCGTGCAGGTGAGCCTCATGCAGAAGTGTTTGCCTTGCAAGCAGCAGGCGATCGCTCTCGTGGTGCAACAATCTATGTGTCACTTGAACCTTGCAATCATTACGGACGGACTCCCCCTTGTTCGGAAGGCTTGATCCAAGCAGGGGTGGCAAAAGTAGTAGTGGGTATGGTTGATCCCAATCCACTGGTAGCTGGAGGTGGGATTGCCCGTTTACGTGCGGCGGGGATCGAAGTGTTGGTAGGAGTAGAGGAAGAAGCTTGTCATCAGCTAAATGAAGCTTTTGTGCATCGCATTCTCTACAAACGACCTTTGGGAATTTTAAAATATGCCATGACTTTAGATGGCAAAATTGCTACTACCTCCGGTCACAGCGCCTGGGTGACAAGCCAAGAGGCCCGTACTGAAGTACATCAACTCCGGGCGGCAAGTGATGCAATAATTGTCGGCGGGAATACAGTCCGACAGGATAATCCTTATTTAACCAGCCATCAAGTGGAGGCACATAATCCCCTGCGGGTGGTGATGAGTCGCCATCTTAACTTACCGGAAAATGCCCATCTGTGGCAAACTGCGGATGCTCCAACTTTGGTGTTGACAGAGGAGGGTGCTAACCCCGATTTCCAAGAACTGTTGCGAAAACTTGGGGTGGAGGTGGTGGAATTAACATCACTTACACCAGATAAAGCTATGGCGTACTTATATGAGCGCGGTTTTTGTAGCGTCTTGTGGGAATGTGGTGGGACTTTAGCTGCTAGTGCGATTGCTCAAGGAGCAGTGCAAAAAGTTCTAGCATTTATCGCCCCAAAAATCATTGGTGGTAATATTGCTCCCACACCTGTGGGCGATTTAGGTTTTACTACCATGACTGAGGCGTTGTCTCTAGAACGTGTTCGTTGGCGTGTAGTAGGGTCTGACTGCTTAGTAGAAGGTTATTTTCCCCAAAAAGCCAATAGTCAATAGTAATAACACTTGACTATCAATTAATTCGTCGTGATTTTGCTATCATGAACACTGACGTTCATGGGCAATATCACGGATAAGGGCTAGCCGAGATTGAATGTAGTGGCACAGAAAATCAGTTTCGTTAGAATCTAACAACACTTGCGTTTCGGTTTGTTTCACTAACCACTGCACCAAGCTAGCATCATCCAGTTGCAAGAGGAGCTTGGCTTGGGCAGTTTCAACCACTGACCAAAGCTGACGCATAATCGTAGGAGTCATCAGACCTCAATTGAATAATTAGCTTTGTTGTTTTCAGATTACACAATTTTGATCGTACTTGACGACATAAATGTAGAAGCTGAGACAAGTATTATCAAAAACTTAATAATGATATTTATAACTTTATGAAGATTAAGAATTTAAAACTCAATTTGAAAAATGGGGATTGGGGATTGAGGCATGGGAAAGACAGATTTTCGTGGATTTAGTCGCAAATCCGAGAAAACAAATCCACTAAATTCTAAAAACTGGTTTTTTGTGTTTGGGAAGACCGAAATTATGTTGATTGTAGCCCAAGAAAGCCAGTTTTTTCAGGACTATATTGAATACTAAATCTGTCTTATAGAATACAAAGCCCTGCGATCGCCATTTTACTGTCAAATAACACATTCCGATTCATCCTACTTTCCTAATCCAGAATTACTTCTTCTGCTGTTGAGCCACGATCTTTGATCCAATGAAGGCTGCATCCTCTGCAACACCCAACAGAAGGCCTGACTTCACGGTGTGCAGCCAAGGTAGACCTAGTAAGTAAAGTCCCGGATAATTTGTGAGACCACGCTTGTGAATCGGATAGCCATCACTATCCAAGACCGACAAGTGAACTAAGCTGAAATCGAACTTGTAGCCCATAGCCCAAATCACGCTAGTGACACCGATGGATTTTAAGTCCAACTCTAAAATTTCTTCCATGTCATAGCCATCGCGCAAATTAAGCAGGTTCTCTTTGGGGATATCTAGCCCGTTTTTCTCGATATAGTCGTCAATATCTTTGAGCAAATCGCTCTCAAACTTATCCGCTTTGGCCAGATTTTCCTTAAGATCCGCAGCTAATGTAATCTTGCCGTCATGTAGACCTTGAATCCGACCTAACAGCACTACCCCATCTCGCGCAAATTGGTGCAGGTTGAGAGTATGACCGCCACCTTTACCAGATAAATGCGGATTTCCTTTAAACTTAGCTTTCGGGGAGGGTAGCTTATCTACTGTCCGCTCATAAGACCCCATCTTATCTATCCACCAGGTGATATCTTTGCCCCGATACCGACGAGGTATCCGACCAGCACTGCTGACGCACAAATACACTTTGATTCCGCTCTGATAAAGCTCCTCGGCAATCTGACAGCCCGATTGTCCACTACCCACCACTAGCACCGCACCAACTGGTAGCGCCTCTGGATTGCGGTATTCGCTGGAATGAAGTTGCTTTATCTCTGCTGGAAAAGTGATGCTGAAAGATGGAATTTTAGGGCGCTGGAATAGACCAGTAGCTACTACCACATTGGTCGCTGAGAACATTCCACTGCTGGTCTTGACAATATAGCCTGCTTTTGGAGAATTTTGTTCTACTGCTGTGACTTGGATGCCATAATGCACAGGTAGGTTGAAGCGCTCCACATATCGCTCCAAGTAAGTTACGATTTCGTCACGGGTCATGAAACCATCTGGCTCGTCGCCTTGATATTCTGCTCCTGGTAGTCGAATCTGCCAATTGGGGGTCACGAGGGTGAACGAGTCCCAACGCTGATTGCGCCAAGCATTACTCGCTTGAGGTGATTGCTCAAGGACAATATGTTGACAAGCTTTCTGGGTCAAGTAGTAGCTAATCGAAAGCCCAGCTTGTCCACCTCCGATAATGACCGTTTCTATGTATTCACTCATGGACAATTTTTCCGTCAGCAGGCAATTATCTCAAAATTCATAGTAACGATGTGTCTGGCCATTCCATTACGGTCCCCAAACTGTCCCGCCTAATGGGACGCGGCATCCGCGCGAGTCCGTTTAGGATCTGAAGGGGTTGGGAATGGCGATCGGTCGCATACCAATATCGGCGAACAGCCTTGCACGCTGGTAGTCCGGCACTTCCGGCTGAGTCCAACCAGACGGCGGCAGGTTCCTCGACTGCGTTGGCTCACCGAGCATGGCGACGCTGCGCTCAAAGCCGGCCGGCGTGTAGAGGTTCAACAGGCGGGCGCTCTCGCTGTTTATGCGGAAGGCGTGGACGGTTCC
>NZ_JBALDG010000077.1:0-245650 GCF_036917195.1 Nostoc sp. | reverse complement strand
TGGAATTTCTACTTGATGGCTGCATAAATTGCCAGAGTGAAATCCACAATAGCATTTCATAATTTTTTATTCTTATTTAGCGACAAGTCTAATATTCTGAGTCGAATGGCACTAAAATCAGATGAAGAAAGCTTAATAAGACAATTTTTTATTAAGACTTGAAGCTTTTTATCTGCATTGAAGTGCCAGGATGACTATCACTATTTCACGGGAAGCCTATTGGGAACTATTTCAGGGGACTGTCGAAACTTCTCAACACCCAGATATCGGTGATGCAATGGATGTGGTTTATAAATACCCGCAACCTTTGGGACAGGGTTATTTGCGACTAATTGAGCTGCAAGATAGGTTGGTGTTGAGCATCCTCAATTTACAACTGAGCGATCGCCCTTGCCTTTCATACCCAATTAGTGATTCGATAAAGGTGCAACTCTTTCTCATCTAAGCTGGTTTTTCTTGGGTTGGATTGAGAATTTACCTGACTTTCAACACCAGCATGACCATCACTATTTCATCGCCAGATTACTGGGCGCTTTGGGAAGCAGCGAATGAAACGCCACAGTACTTTGATCCATCAGACTTGATGGATGCAACCTGGAAGCAGCCTTCTGAATTAGGAGAGGGATATTTGCGGGAGATTGAGCTACGAGATGGATTGTGGCTGGCGATCGCCCACAACCATTTCCACAATGAGATTATATCACCGAGTTATGATCGCGCCCATTCCCTAGAGTATTGTTTTCATCTGACGTGAGGGGTGTTATCAAGTGGCACTCCTACCCTGGCTGGGCACTATGGCTTCTATGGCAGCGGTATGGCTCCCGGCGGCACGTATCAACTTCTAGGACAAGAGCACCTAGATGTTAGAGTTCATATCTCACCAGAATTATTTCGCTCGTTCGCTGGCAATCTCGACTGTGAATTGCCCCCAGAATTGCAGCATCTGATTAGACCTTATACTCAAACTTACTACCATCATATCGGAATAACCACCCCTACAATGCAGGCTGTACTGCATCAAATCCTGGAGTGTCCCTATTGGGGGATTTCTAAACGGCTGCATTGGGAAAGCAAAGTTTTGGATTTGCTGGGGATGCTGGTAGTTCAGGAGGTAGAAATGCGGGATGGGAATCACCCGCTACACTCGCTCAAGCCTGATATCAGAGAGCGATTACACCGTGCTAGAGAGCTATTATTGCAACGGCTAGACAATCCGCCAACTTTGATAGAACTGGCACGACTGGTTGGGTTAAACGACTGTACCCTCAAGCGCGGCTTTCGGGAGGTGTTTGGCACTACAGTATTCAGCTATGTCCGCAGTCATCGCTTGGAACAAGCACGACAACTCTTGCAAATCGGGGATATGAATATCAAACAAATTGCTCATTTGGTGGGATATGCCGATCCTAAGTCGTTTGCGATCGCCTTTCGCAAGCAGTTTGGCTTAAACCCCAAGGATTACCGCAAAAAACGAAAATATTCCGTCTAGCCCCCAAAATATTCCGTCTCCCCCTTTTTTGCCTATTCCACTGCACACCGTTTATTCGGTATGTTGTTTTATGACAATTATTGTTGATAGCGGTGTGGGGAGTCATGACGTATCGACTAAAGTTGGCATTGGTTGCAAGTGTGGTTTCATTGTTGATTGCGCCGTCTACCTGGGCAGGAGAGATATCCCCCGTAGCTTCCCTTAAAGAAGGGGAAACCGGGCTATCTAAAGTCTTGCCTTTGAAGGAGAATTGGGGAAAGCGAAAAATCCGGCAATTGAGCGACTTCAAAACCCCCATTACCAACGCTCAACCATTACTAGTACAAACACCTTCTCAGGGAAGTCAAGTTACATCAATTACGGGAGTTAAAGCAAATGCCACAGACAAAGGTGTAGAGGTGATTTTACAGACCCCTGTTGGCACTCGACTACAACTCACAAATCGCAGTACAGGTAATAATTTTATTGTAGATGTATCTGGTGGACAGTTGCGTTTACCGTCGGGCGAAGTTTTCACGTTTCGTTCCGAGAAGCCCCTTGCGGGAATTACTGCAATAACAGTTGCAAACATTGATGCAACTACTGTGCGGGTGACGGTGGTAGGTGAGAAAGCTTTGCCCACAGTTGAGTTATTTGATGATGATACAGGGCTAGTTTTTGCGGTAGCTTCTACTGCAACAGCACAGCAGCCACCTCAAACACCACAAACCGAAGAACAGCCAGCACCTCGTACACCGCAAGAATCACCAGCGGCACAGCAAGATGAGCCGATTGAGTTGGTGGTGACAGGAGAGGCAGATAGTTACCGCGTACAAGAGGCTACGACTGCAACAAGAACCGACACACCCTTGCGTGACATTCCGCAATCAATTCAGGTTGTACCCCAACAGCTGCTGGAAGACCGTAATGTCAGAAATCCAATTGAAGCTTTAGAAACGGTCAGCGGCGTTGTGACTGGCGATTTCTACCAGGGTGTTACTTCAGCACCAAGCTTTATTATCAGAGGATTTAACCAGCAAGGAAATTTCCGAAACGGCTTTCGCGATAATAATGGCTACTCCCTAACAGGAATAGAGACTGTTGAGCAAGTAGAAGTTCTCAAAGGACCGGCCTCGGTTCTGTTCGGAGCCGTGGAACCTGGTGGGATTGTCAACTTTATCACAAAACAACCCCTAAGTGAACCTTATTACAAGATTGGATTTGAGGCAGGAAGTTTTGGTTTCTATCAACCCAACATCGATTTCTCTGGTCCATTGAATACAGAAAAAAACCTGCTCTATCGCTTGATCGTCGGCTATCAAAGCTCGGACAGTTATCAAGATTTTACTAACTCATACCTGCTGACGATCGCACCCTCAATCACTTGGAAATTGGGCGATCGGACAGACCTGAATTTATACTATGAATACAATAAATACTTTGCAAATCCTTCCCAGCTTTACACTGGGTCTTTGAGTGATGGTAGCTTCCTACCTCAGAATCTCTATATTGGCTATTCTGACACTTCGTTCATAAATATAACCACCGAAAAATTTGGCTATACGTTCAAACATCAGTTCAGCGACAATTGGCAGATTCGCAACAACTTTTCTGTATCTGCTAGTAGAACCATAGATGAAGGTAATTCAGCGGGAGCATTAGTCGATGATCGTTTCTTAGAAGGGATAGGAGGTGCAGATAGTGATTTCACAATAGACAACTATTTTGGACAGGCCGATTTGCTTGGCAAGTTTAATACAGGCTCGATTTCGCATCAACTTTTGCTCGGCTTCGATGTCAATCGCAATGCCCAAACTTATAAAAGTTTTTCTGTCAGTGGTTTCCCTAATTTGGATATCTTAAACCCAAACTACAATGTGACAAAACCCGAACCCGTTTTCTCGTTTGATAACAATTCATATAGTCAAAGTTACGGAATTTACCTTCAGGATCAGATCGCTCTTCAAGATAACCTGAAGCTATTGGTAGGTGGGCGCTACGATTGGGTTGACAGCAAAATTATAAATAACGTCACACAGGAGACTACAGAAAACCCGGACAATAGTGCTTTCAGCCCCCGAATCGGCTTGGTGTATCAGCCTAGTAAAGAAATTTCTCTCTACACCAGCTACAGTCGCTCTTTCGTCCCTAACAATGGATTAAAACCTGATGGTGAAGTGTTTGTGCCTACCAGAGGAACACAATATGAAGCAGGCATTAAAACTGACTTGCTAGACAATAGACTTTCAGCAACCTTAGCAGCCTATCAGATCACCAAATCAAATGTTCTAGTACCCGATCCAGATCCCGAACGAGCTAGGGATCGCTACCAAATTCAGATAGGAGAGCAAAGGAGCCGAGGAATTGAGTTGGATATCACAGGTGAAATTTTGCCAGGGCTGAAGGTGACTGCCTCTTATGCTTATACCAATGCAGAAGTAACTGAAGATACCGATCCTCTTAATATAGGCGAGAGATTGCGGGGTGTGCCAGAGAATCAAGCGAGTCTCTGGACAACCTATGAAATCCAGAATGGCAATCTCAAGGGTTTAGGATTTGGTTTGGGGCTTTTTTATATAGGCACACGACCAGGGGATCTGCCTAACACCTATACAGTGGAAGATTACTTGCGTACCGATGCAGCGATTTATTACCGTAAGGGTGGTTTTAATGCTGCTATTAATATTCATAATCTATTTGACACAGAATATGTTCTTACACCCCTATTTGGATCGCCCGAAACTGGAGTATTTTTTCAAAGAGGTGAACCTTTAACAATTGTCGGCTCCATCAGTTGGGAGTTTTAACTTGCTCGCTCTGTTGGTAATCGATTGAACAATTTTATCACAGTGCGTAAGTTCTAGTTGTTACGAAAATCAACTGAAGGGTTTCCAGCCTGCTAGTAAATTCGGGTAAGCTACGGGTGTGGGGAAGATTTTTTGTAAACCAATCTGGCGTTCTTGTGGCTTTTCTTTGCTCATGTTCCAGAGGGTTTCATAAAAAAAGAAGGAGACTCCGGCAAAATTGCGCTCGCGTACTTTTTGCACTTGTGTTTGAATCTGTTGCATCGGTATATATTTGTTTTTCAACCCAACCATAATGCCCACACTCACTGGAATATGGCTCTTTGCCGCTTTCACTTCTGGATACTCTAATTCACTCATAAACACATTCAAGTCATCCCGATATACCTGCAAAACTAAGTCTTCAATAATTCCCAGCCGTTCCCACTTCTGCCAGTCTGCTAAAAAGAAATCGTAGGAAAAACGTTGAGGATTAGGAGCAACAGAAACCAGGCAATCTTTTTTAGTGGCTTTGATGGTTTTGAATACCCGTTTCATAAAATCGGTGATTTTGTTAGCTCTCCAGCGCACCCATTCTGGATCTTGAGAGTCTTTGGAAGGAGCTTTACCACGGTGTTCTTTTTTGTAAAGTGCCACTGTATAAGCATCGTACCCTAATTCTGATGGTAAGCCAAAATGGTCATCAAATTGAATACCATCAATATTGTAGTTTTTAACAATTTCAACGATTAAATCTTGAATAAATTGTTGTACTTCTGGGCGAAAGGGATTTAGCCAAACGCGATTATGTGGGCCTTCTTTGACAATCCGAGTCCCGTTGCTGCGACTGGTGAGCCATTGGGGACGATTTTTGGCTAACAGGGAATCCGCTGGTGCCATGAAGCCAAATTCAAACCAGGGAATAACTGTTAACCCTTTTTGATGTCCCACATCAACAATTTCTTTGAGGATATCTCGCCCTTGCAGTCCGGGTGTGGGATCGAGCGATCGCCCGATAACTTTGGCTACAACTTTGCTAGGATACAATGTATATCCCCAATTCCAAACCGCCGGATATATGGTGTTAAAATTAAGTTCGTCAAGGCGTTGCAAAGATCCCTTGAGGCGATCGCGCTCGAATAATACATCACTATCAATATTTGTTAACCACACTCCCCTTAACTCAGATGCTGGCGTTCGGGGCAGATTAATTTGAGCGTTCAATGGGAACGATAGCATCACTGTAGCTACCACACTCAAGGTAACTATAACGGCAAATAACCCTAGCTTTCTGCTTTGGCGAATATTCCACCACGAATAAAACTCAACACACCACTTTACAAACCTTTTCATCATTTGCTACAGACATGATCAAATTATGAACAATCAGCATGAATAGCGATCGTTTCGATTGTAAGCGCTAAAACAATCGCTATTTAATCTGATCACTGAGGTTTACTATTTGGCGCTGGCTGCGAGCTGATTCCAAGCTTTGACTATTGTCTGTAAACTCTTTGGCAGGTTATTTAGAGAAATATCGTTGTACTGAACCGTACCCTGTTGGCTGGTGAGAGTGTAGGTGATATAATCAGCAGCACCACTAGGCGCTGGGTAACTCAGATTCCGGAACTTACTAAATTTAGAATGTTCTAAAAAGCTCTGAAATTGTTGCACCTGTTGCACAGAAACGCGGCGAACACTACGCTCAGAATCATTGGCATCACCAATCCGCACCCGAATCAATCGCCCATCTTTGAGTAAAACAGTCTCATAAGTTCTGCCAGCAAAACCACCACTGGAAATTTGCCGAAATACTACATATTGAGCTAATGGTGCTGGTAACTCGCTGACTGGAATTCGCACAGGGGTCAGTGGACTTGAGCTAGCCTTTTGATTCAGCCTGATTGCAGAACCTGTTTGATTGGTATGATAAACCAAGGTTTGTTCACCTTGACCAACAACCACCCGCCAACCTGATACCAAAGCTTGGGTACAGAATTCATCAGCATTAGGTAATTCTAAACAGCCATCTTTCCAAGTTCGCTGTTGAGCCTGAATGATAGTTAGCTGAGAAATCGGCTGTTGCAAACGTTTGGAGGCGGCTTGCAAAACAGCATTTTTTACAGATGCAGGTAATTTATCTGAAGAAGTATTTGTCGAAGCTAAACGTAGCGATCGCCCGTTATTATTGGTATGATAAATCCAGTTTTGTTTGTCATTGGACACCACAAGCCGCCAACCAGGAACTAACCCTTGGGTACAGAGTTCATCAGGTTGAGGCAGTTCCAAGCAACCATTACGCCAAGTCTGTTGATTATAATCAATAATTTGCACTTGTCTGGTTGAAATTCCCTGTCTGCGGCCTAAATCTTGCAGTACCGCGTTAGCTACTGGACGTGGCAAGCGGTTTGGTTTAATATTGTCCTTGAGAACTTCATTGCTTGTTTCTAACGAAAACTTTGCAGTAGCGCCCGTAGCATCTTTGATGAGTGTTATACTGCTAGCAACAGACAAAATTCCAGTCAAAATTAAAGCAGTGAAAATTCGCATTTTATTGGGGTTAAAGTAATCTTTCAGCATGAATTTCATAGTAATATAAGGATGTTAGTCAAGAGTTATAGAACTCATAAATAGTATCCAAGCAAGAATATACAATAAAGTTTATAATTCCTATAACTTCACCAATTGAAATTAATTTAGTCTCTCTCTTCTGAAACAGCTATAAAGACAGACGCTGCTGTAGTGATTGTTTGTTCCTTATACAAATTCTGGATAAAAATGCACTTAATAAGACGCCCTATAGTCCTACGGCAATCAAGTAAGAACTTAGAAGCTTAGGGCTTCATTAGATGAGAAATTCGTTGGAGAAGACAATCCACAACGCTGTCTTGCAAAGTTTTTCACCTCACCTTTACAAGCGAGGGTTCAATAGAAGTAATTTTAGAAAAGAATGCGACAGAAGCATAGCTTAGGTTATGCTCAGCTCAAACTAGCGGATACAAGATTTTGAATGCAATCTCAGGCAATATTAAGCCCTGATGGCTTGTTGTTCAGATTCAACTAACTGATTGTGAGGTATATCAAATCTAATAGTACTGGCTGCCCAGTCTTTTAAATCTGGTGCTAGCCACACTAGCTTGCAGAGAATTTCGTCATTGACCCACAACACCAACGGGAACCGAAACTGTTTCCGAAACTCATCTCGCATAATATTGGTACTGATGATTAATTGGTTAATTTCCACTACAGACTCTAAACCCCGTACCATCAAAGCTTCGGGTTGAGTAGTACCAATTGTAGTTGTAATAGCTGCATATAATGTGTCAGCCGCAGGTGAAAGCAGGATTTCTTGGATGTCTGCTGATGAAAATTCTATTAACACATTTAGCACTTGCTGCTGCCTTTCGACACTGTTACAACAAGCTAATATCAGTGAGAACTCCCCACTAGAAACCATGATCGCCCTTGCCAGCCTATTAGTGGCTGCTGTGCTGCTAACTGTGCTGTTTTCCGAATTACTTAAGCTGATCATTAAAAAATCCTGCTTTTAATTTTAAAAATATCTAAGCTACATTCAGTTATTCTACTCTATTAATTTTTACTCAAAAGTGTTAAGTCAGTAATTTTGATGAAGTTTTTGTTTAATACCAAGCATAAGACTACGCATTGTCTAACGAAGAAGTATAACATGTATTATCCCACACTTAAAATTAAGGGCTAATGTAAAGGTAGTATCAAAATTATATAAGCAAAAGATAATGCAAGCAAAAGGAAGCAAATGAGAATTAGCAATTTAATTATCACTGTATTTTCATCGATTTTGGCATCTACCATTGGTTAAGTATTATTTTATATTTTCGTAAAAAAAAGACTCAGTATAAGTTTAACAACAAACATTGCGAAGTGGGAAACAACTTAACTCGCTACTGGTTTACTGTAGTCTACGGTAAGCTGCTTACAAATAATTTTCCGTTACCAAACAAACCATTTCAGGGCGGGTGTAGAGTGGGGAGTAGTGATGAGGTGAACGAAATTGTTTGTGTCTCGACACCCAGCCCTTTCTACAGCGTTGGTCTTTGGTAGGAAAACTTTCTCCAAATTACAATAACTGCCACAATCGCAAATAAATCTATTCATCCCTGCATTCAACAACGCCTTTTTTCACCTTGGAACTGGTACTTGATTAATTACCGACGCAATTACCGCATCCATTTGTAAACCATCCAGCATCGCTTCTGCTTTCAAAATGAGGCGATGACGTAGCAGCGGTGATGCAACTGCTTTGACATCATCTGGCGTTACAAAATCCCTTCCAGCTAACCACGCTAGGGCTTGAGATGTCTGCAACCAAGCACCAGCGGCGCGAGGCGATGCACCCAAAGTTAAATCGGGATATTGACGCGATGTTCTGACTAACGCCAACAAATAATCAACGATCGCTTCTGATACTTTAACTTCTTTGACTGCTTGTCGTGCTTGCAAAATCTCGGCTACTGTTGCTATTGGTTTCAAACGGCTAATATCCAAACGCCGTGCTGCAAAACCCGCCTGACGATTGAGTAACATTTGCTTTTCGGCAGCTTGATCGGGGTAATCTACCACCAGCTTAAATAAAAATCTGTCCAACTGCGCCTCTGGTAAGGGATAAGTCCCCTCAAATTCCAAGGGATTTTGGGTTGCAATCACCCAAAATAAATCCGATAAGGGCAAACTTTCACCATCTAGCGTTACCTGCATCTCTTCCATCGCTTCAAGTAACGCCGCTTGTGTCTTGGGAGGAGTACGGTTGATTTCGTCTGCTAGCAGCACTTCGGTAAATATTGGCCCTTTTTTTAAAGTGAAATTGCGGCTATTCAAGTCAAAAATATTTGTACCAGTAATATCTGAAGGTAAAACATCTGGTGTTAGTTGAATCCGGCGAAACTCCCCTTGGATTAACTGCGCCAACACTTTTACTAGGAGGGTTTTACCAGTTCCCGGTACTCCTTCCAAAATTACGTGTCCACCCGCTAGCAATGCAACTAAAAGTTGTTGTATTAGACTAGATTGTCCGACAATTACTTGATTAAGACCTTGACCAAGGCGAATTAAGATAGGATGAGTTTCGCTCATATTTTTTATTGATAAATAACCAATGCAGAAATATTATGCATAATTCCAAAAAATTAATTACGAATTACGTTAGCGAATCCGCGTCCCTTGCGCGTCTGGTAGAGAGCGTCATTACAAATTTTGAATTCCCCGCAGGCTTCGCCATTTCCCCAACCAGCTTAACAGTTCTCGTTCAGTGATGGGTTGTTTGCGAGATTGTAGCTTTAAGACTGTATCTAGTTCTGCTGCACTTGTGCCTGTTTTTTCTATCCAGAAATTGATCAAGGCTTGACGTTCTAAAAGTACTTGTCCTAATCCCAAGGCTTTTTGGAGTTGTAATTGTTCTTGTTTACCTACCATCTCTACAACAAAGTCGGTGGTATCAGCTTTCTGCAAGACTCCTGCTAAAGCTTGGATGTATGCCTCGCTGTTATCTACAAGTGGTGTATCTAAAGCTACTGGCTTGCCAAAGCGGCGATTCTGTGCCCAAATTAGCACCACTAGCAAGATACTTACTTGCACTAATATTGGAAATAAAGGAGTTTTTGCAAAAAAGCTAGATAAATCTCCTTCACTTTCTTTCTTCCTGATATCGGCATCTTTATAGCCGTGAATATATTCATCGACAAATATTGTGTTACCTTTTTCAGTAACCAAACTGGCTAGATACTTAAAATTACTTAAATAATCTTGGTAAGCGTTGGCGGCTAAATAAGGAGTGGTAGAAAAAATCACCTTTCCCTTTTTGTAATTTTCTTCCCAGACAACAGCACCAAAGCGATCGCCTAAATCAACTTGCTTGGAGTTAGCTTTCTGATATCGTCTACGCGTATCTATTTTGATATCACCTTGGGGAGATTTTTGCATAGTGCTAAACTCCGCTTTTGTAACCCGCGCTCCCGCACCCAAAATTACCAAAGTATTTCCTTTTTCTACCCATTCACGCTCTTGACTATCCAGTATTGTCTTTCTTGGATAGCCGCCTACCTGTAGAACAGTAACTGGGCTGTTCTCTGGCTGAATGTCACTAAAAGGCTTTTGCCAGCGCTTGATAGAAATTCCCTGCTGTTGCATAAAAGCATACCAAGCACCATAGCCATCAGAGGCGCGGTTATAAGTAGAGCCAATGTTAAGTTTAGTATTATTGGGAGCCGCGATCAAACTAAGTAAAACGATCGCAGCTACTGCGATCGCTGCCATCCAAGCAAGGCGATTTGAACGTTTCATTTTCGACTTTCACTATAATCACTTCGTTTCAGTATCATTAGTGTTAATACTTACTTATTTTTCAGGTAAAGTCAAAAATATCATTAATTTTCTTAGAGCAGTTTTCATTTAATTGAACCACAGATATAAATAAGTGGGCGGGAAAATTTCTAAATATGTAACGAAATATAAATTCAGCACATACCTGATAAATACGTTATTTCACCGTTTTTACAAAACTAAACATATATCGGTTTTATCGTGCCTACCTACTTACAGAGCTTATTCAAGAATCAAATAGGATTTTAATACAGCACTTACATTTAAGTGGCTTCATTAGCTGCGAATGCCCGTTTCAGACGTTCTTGAGAAATCCCAGAGCGAAGGCACATAAACTGAGCATTGGGAACTTGACGGGCAATTTCTGCATAAATCTAATTGTGCTGCGGTAGATATTTATAGGCAGCTTGACTAGAGATGTAGACAATAGCATCTTCTCGTAATCCAAAAAATAATCGGTTGCGGCACACTGAGTCAACTTTGATAGCAGGATAGGAAATCCCAACACCAGGCACTTAGGAGAGAAGTCTGATATTTTATTTGGTTGAGTTACTTATCAACTCTTATTTAGAAGTCCTAAAAAACCCCACCCCGTCTAAGGGGTAGGGTTAGTACACTTACTAAGGCTATTTAACCGTAGATAATATAATATCACTCAAATTGCACAAGTGATCGCCCCGATACAATAATAAAACCGACAGAATCAAGCCGAATCTGAGGCTGACGAATTCCCTCTAGAATGGCTGCATTTAAAGCAGTTTCTATCTTCAATTCTTCAGCTAATGCATTATCCCAACTTTGCTGGTTCAGGCGTAGGCGTAATTGTTCTACTCTATTGCCTAATTTCTTTTCAGCAACATTAGCACAACTTTGGCACAAGTCAATAAAATCTGGACGATTGGAAAGTAATTCCGAAGAAGTATTCCGCACTTGATAGCAAAAATTTTGCCATTTACTTGAGTCAACAAAATCGTCAATAATTCCTAAGCGCTCTTTTGCCAGATTGTAATCTCGTCCTTGATTATTGTTTTTATCTTTATATGGACGTTGCAGGATACCTAAGATTGCTTTATCCTCAACAACATGTATTGGCTCCTTACGACCATCAATATAGATAGTTTCTATAATTGGCGGAAATAGAGCATCGACACGTCGCTGCAAGTTTTTGAATTGAGAATTATCTAGTTTGTAATCTAGTAAAACTTGTTTGGCGATTCTTAAATTTGCCTCAACTACATAATTGCATTGGAAACCAAACCACTCCTTCCCTTCTTTAGCATCCCAAGATGCATCAGTGCGCCACATTGCAAAGGCTTCACCTCGGTCATCCCAGTTTATATAGTTTAAGAGTGCTTCGACAAATCCTTCCCCAATCCGAAAGAGTTTAATACCAGAATTCTGATTTGCTACCCTGCGATTATAAGTACCAAACTGGTCTAGATAACTATCAGCAAAACGGTTTTTTAACTCATTTATGGGAACCAATGTCCGCGTTGTCGGTTGATAACGTCGGATCTCTGATGAATCTGGGTTATTGAGTACCCTGAATCCCAATGCATCACAAATCCAGCCTTCAATTGCTCGTTTAATTTCTAGATGGCAAGCATCGTAATTATCTAAATCTTGAAAATACTGGGTGGCAATTTCATCGTTAGCATCAATTTCATTTAGAGCATTCTGTTCGCTAATTTTTGCTATTTCAGCTTCGATTTGCTCTTGAATTGGTGAAATCATTTCTAACAATCCAGCCGCACTTGATTGAAACAAAACTGTTTCTAATTCTGTAAGTTTCTCATCCACATAAAACTGTAAGCTGGCAATTGATTGTTGGAAAATACCAAACCCATCTTTCAATACTTGATACCAAGCATTGTGAGGGCTATCTGGCAAATAGGGGCCAATCAAGGCACAGGATTGGACTCCAATTTTGCTGCCAATCCGGTCAAGTCTGCCAATTCTTTGCTCTAATTGATTAGGCGACCAAGGAAGGTCAAAATGAATTAACCAATCGGCAAACTGGAGATTACGTCCTTCTTCTCCAGAGCGATCGCATACTAAAATAAAGCAGTTTAGGTTATTCTTGAACTTACTTAAGCTTTCCTCAACTTTGTCTGGTGATTCTCCAAATTGATGTTTAGCTACTGTCTGGTCACCAAAGGTATCAGACAAATACCGGACAATTTCGCCACAAGTTTGCACAAAACTGGTAAATACAATAAATTTGGGCAGAATATCCCCAGTAATTGGTCTCTTGATTCTCTGCTGTATCCTCGTGATGAATTCGTTTTGATTTTTCCGAACATTTGCGGGAATTTTGAAGTACGTACCTAGCTGATTCAACAGCACTGTTTTCAAATTTTCCGTCCGTTCTCCGTCCTCTTGAGGTTGACGAATAATTTTTAGTAAGGATTGCAGAATCTCTTCTTCCCCTGAGAATTTGGGGGTTGTAGTTAATAGGCGAATATCATCTTCTTTAAACTCCTGGATGAGTTTAGAATCAGGTTTACCAGTTAAACGCGCGGTAATTACCTGCTCTAAAATCTTTAACCAAGTACCAGAAGCTAGAAATAACAACATAAAAATTCGCTGATATTGCTTTTCACCAGGAGCAACACTACGCCATTGATTTAGCAGTTCGTGGATATCAGGCGATCGCTCGTCTAAATCATACTCTTCTTTCGGCGTAAAATTGCGGTCAAATATGACATCTTCCACCGCAGCGCGACGGTTGCGAAGCATTCGTCGGTGTAGTCGATAGGTATCGCTAACGTGAGTGCGAATCGCTTGCACTATTTGGTCTTGCTCAGGAGAATTTGTTTGTAAATTTTCTAAATCATCCGCCAGCTTTAATAAATACTTATCCTCAGCAAAGAGGTTTCGCAGTTGCTGCAAGTTACTTTTGAGAACAAGAGGCTCTGCACCTTCATTAAAAGAAAGCAGAACTTTACCAATTTGCTGACGACTTTCAACTTTGGCACGAAAACCTGCTAGATCACCAAGTTTATAGGTTGTCGGGTCGAGCAAGTGCAACATGGCCAGAAAATCCTGCTCATGGTTGAGAACAGGAGTGGCAGATAATAAAAGTAAGCGATCGCTTTTATGAGCAAGTTCTTTGCAAGTCTCAAAACGCTGGCGCAATGTTGCATCCTTAGAGGTCGCCATTGCTGCGATATGATGGGCTTCATCTAAAATTAAGCAGCCTATCCTCGCTTTCAGGTTGATTTTATGGATATCTTCAACCGCTAGCACCGCTACCCGTTTGGGAAAATGGGAGATGTAAAACTTGTTTTCTAACTCCTGGCGCCATTGTTTGAGCAAATATTGCGGAACTAATACCACCGCACCTTTTTTCGGCTCATCGAGGAGGAATTGACGCAGAATTGCACCCGCTTCGATAGTTTTTCCGAGTCCCACCTCGTCTGCTAGCAAGTAGCGTTGAATTGGGTCTTCCAGTACCCGCCTGACTACTTCAACTTGGTGAGGATAAAGATTAATATTTGCCGAAATCAGTCCCGTCATCCCGCGACTCACAGCGCGTTGCTGAATCAAGGATTTCACGAAAGCCAATCTTTTGTCGTGGAAGTAGGGCGTTTCGTGACCCTTCATCGCCAGAGTTTCGATGGGGTCTGTGTTGGGTAAATTGCAACGAACGTAAATGTCTTCTTCAGATGCGATCGCAGTTTTCTTATCTGGTAAATCAATTTGATACATTTCTGTGTCTTCATCCCAGATGAAAATTCTGCCAACTATCCATTTATCCTGGGTTTGGGACTTGATATAGCATCGAGCCTGGGGTTCAAGCCTGACTTCAGAGAGCGAATTTAAAGGCAAAGTTTTTTGGAGACGTTGCCCTATGGAGCAGAAATACTCAACAATCGCATTGGCATCAGATATTTCCGTAACTTTTCCTATACCCAAAGAGTTATTCTGGGACTGTACTAATAAACCGAGCTTAATCATAGATCCAGTCCCCTGAACACACTAAAAGAACCTTCCAGACTAGTTTGTTCACCTATATCTGGCAGTTTTGTCGATCAACATTATAGATAGTCAACTACCCTAGCCACAAGGGGAAGTAGCTCGTAACTAACCGAGAGAATCGGTCGAAACATAAGGTGCATTGACTCACACCTGATCTTGCATCCCTTGGGTAGAAGAGAGAATACAGTCGTGTCTCGTTAAGAGTCTCCAGACTGGGAATGCCTAATGGGAGGGCTGCTGCCTCAAGACTTGCGGTAAAGCAGCCCAATGAGGAGTATTTCTAGCCAGAGGCTCTTAACAAGGTTTTAAAAGTTTGTGCTTAAGTTGACACCTATGAGCAATGCTGTGTCCTCACAACATATGTGGTTCAATGTCAATGAAAACTGCTGTAAATCCACATTCTTTAATAAAGTTTTGCGTAAAAGCGTAGCGTTTTAAATGCAGGGCGACGCATTGGGATTGTAAACCGATGCATTGGCATTGTCAGGCGACGCATTGAGATTGTCAGGCGATGCATTAACATTGTTAGGCGATGCATTAACATTGTCAAGTGACGCATTGGCATTGTCAGGCGATGCATTGGCATTGTCAGGCGACGCATTGGCATTGCAGAGTATTGCCAAATTTAATTCGCTACAAATTAATGAAATGCTGTACTTATACCGATTACTGTGAGATTGCATAGAACAAGGGGATTTTCCCCAAGTCTAACCAAGCTTGATTTTGTGTAGTCTCTTAGAGAATTGTTATTATAGCAATCCTAAATGAGTTAAGAACAAAAAGACCCCGACTTCTTCAATAAGTCGGGGGTCTAAGCCTGTGAATGGAGAGCAAATCAAATAGGATTGCTATAGCTGATTATGTGCTGCAACAGATTTACGCTTTGGCTTGATAACGCCACGATACAATTAAGGTGATGTAGTTTTATTTACTATGAAGAAAATCAGAGACAACACAATTAAGTTAAATCAATTTTTAAAGTTGATGGGTATAGTGCCAACTGGAGGGCAAGCCAAGCTGATGATTCAAGGTGGTGATGTCCAAGTAAACGGTATGCTGGAAACCCGACGAGGACGGCGACTAGTACCGGGTGATAAAGTTACAATACAAGGACAGACTTTAGAGGTGAATTTGAACAACAATGAAGACCAAGACGTAGTAATAGATTTTTCTGAACAAACAGAGTAAAGGATTTTTATCTCAAATTTACAAGTTCCTCTTTTGTCTTGTGAGTAATGCTACAAATTTCCAACAAAGTTATTATCCCACAGAGTGAGATTGAAATTAGTGCGATTCGTTCGCAAGGAGCGGGAGGCCAAAATGTGAATAAGGTTTCTACTGCAATTCACTTGCGCTTCGATATTGCAGCTTCATCATTACCGGATTATTATAAACAACAGCTTTTAAAGCTGAATGATCGACGCATCACCCAGGAAGGAGTTGTCGTAATCAAAGCGCAGGAACACCGAAGCCAAGAGAACAATCGGGAGTCAGCGTTGAGACGACTTCAAGAACTTATTCAAAGCGCAGTTGTAGTGACGATAAAACGCAAACCCACGAAACCAACTCGCAGTTCTCAAAGAAAGCGCCTTGACTATAAAACTAAGCGCGGACAGGTTAAGTCTAACAGAGGGCAGGTGACAGATTCTTGATTTATAAATTAAACTTTGGCACTCCATTTGGTTACAAAATCTAACCAGAGAACTAAGACTAATTCCTTCTATTGACTGTGGTCAAGTTCATGACTTAGTTGGTTAGCTTGAGAATAGCAACTATTAAAGGTGAAAAAAGATGAATAAGACATTACTAACGATTTTGATGCTTGCGCTCTTACTCTTATTCATCATCTCTCCCTTTGCTGCCCTTGCTAGTTTGATGCTGGTAGTGCTAGTTTCGGCGTTTTTCTCTTTACTAGGAAACTTGTTCCAAGCAATAATTGGTGGTGATACCAATCCAAAAGGGTCTTAACACATCCTGCACTGTCAAATTATCTTTCTTTTCCATAGGCGCTGCTTCATAAAGCATTTGCCAGAGAAAAGGCTCATCTTCCTGTGTGAGTGGACAAATTGAATAATCCATGACTCATGTCCCAAAGTCCGCTTTTGTCAAATTTACGGTAATTCACTTAGTGGTGTCGCTAAACCATCAATGCTGACGAGATTTCTCTGCTGTTGAAATTCTCGAACTCCCTCTTCACCTTTTTTATCGGCCCAATTTACTAAAGTCTGGCGCTGACCTTGATATTCATAAAGTGGTACGCCAAAACCACAGGAAGTCTGTACTTGTTCAATATCAGCGACGATAATTTGACGAGCTCCAGGTATCGGCAAAAACAGAGAATAGAGGGAGTCCCAGTCTGGAGAACTCGGTAAAATCGTCTTTCCTTGACCGTAAAGACGCAGAATACACGCAGGTTCTTCAAAGGCGCAAAACATGAAGGTTATCCGCCCATTTTCTTGCAAATGGGCTGATGTTTCGTTACCACTGCCTGTCAGGTCTACATAACCTACTCGGTTGGGAGAGAGGACGCGAAAGCATTCTAAACCTTTAGGAGATAGGTTAACATGACCCGTAGGACTCAAAGGTGCAGAGCCAACAAAGAAAAGGTGTTGAGCAGCAATAAAGTCTTGCAGTTTGTCAGTAATACAGTCAAAAAATTTAGACATAGACTGTCTGATTTACAGCAGTTTTCATTTGCATGAAGTACAAAGTTACGGGTTTTGAGGTAGGATAGCGCAGCGGTAGCGAGTCCGCAAGCGTCAGCAGAAGGCAGGAGGGAAGAGGTAGAAATTCTTTATATCTGATAAATCAGTCCTGGATTTTGTACCTCACTTACTTGCAATCTGATTTATATTTGCAAATTTCCCATCTTCTCAAACTATATCTTAGCTAAATATCTAGCAAGCCCTAATTGCCGATGTCTAAGCAAATGGGGAGTTACAAAGTTTTACTGTCTCATGTACCGACTAGCCATTTGGATGGCATCAGCGATATCCACATCACCATCACCGTCAGCATCCAAGAAAGAATTCAGTACAGGATTGCCGCCAGCTTGGGGATTCTGAGCATTGGCACCTGATTGCAAAAATTTTAGCACCAAAGGTACTGCTAAAGGTAGCAATTGTTGAACTATACCAGCATCCAATCCAGTGCGCTGGGCAGCAACTTCAGCTACTTGTTGTTGTATCTGAGGAGAAAACAGCGAATCGACGGCTTCGGGGTTAGGTGAAGTACCAGCATATTGATTCACTAGAGTTTGTGTAGCTTCATTACCATCTGTGGCTTGCTTATCTTGTAAAGCAGAACGTACTTGACCACCCACAATAGACAAAACTGATTGGATGGTAGACGGGTCTGTACCAGTGCGATCGCTCAACTGTTGTACAGTGTTAATAATACCTCCCAGTTGACCTAAGCTGCCCTGTTGATTGGGATTAGTGACGGCACCAAGAATTTGATCGAAAAGTCCCATAAGTTTGTTTTTCCCTTTGTTCTCAAAAAGTTTGCCAAAACTGACTTGAAGTCTTTTGTGTAGGCGCACTTTCGTAAGTCTACTAAAAGATTAGAACACGCGAACTTCATAATGAATGAATAAAATTTCAAAAGCTACTAGCTCAAGGCTGAGAAATCGGCATAGCGAAACCTGCGGCGGTCACTGAATATTTGATTCAGATTCATTGGTATGACAATGCGATCGCTTTTTTGGTTATCGCTGGAAGTGATCGCTCCTACTCAGTTTTATAATTATGATCGACTCAAAGGCTTAAGGTTCAACCTCAAAAGTTCAAACTTCAGCCTCGTTGATCAAAAGCTCCTTCCTAACACTCTGGTAAAAAATACTGAAACTATTAAGATTAGAAGCATCTGCCTACTGAATACCCACTAATATTTCCCAACCATGCCTCTGTCACGCATAGTAACGCTGATTGTTGGTCTGATCGTCATTTTGGGGCTAGCCCTATGGCTAATTGATTCCCTATCGCGCCTCTATTGGCAATTGTCCTATTCGCCGTTGCTAGGCAATTTGCTGCTGTTGCTGCTGATTCTCCTTATAGGAGCGTTGGTTGCTGCTTTTGTTTATTATGTATTGGTGATTCGATCTGGGGAAAAGCGATCGCGCCGCAAAGTAAAGCGAGTGACTGCGGCGCAAATTCCCGCTGCTAAATCTGATGCTGCTTCTACAACTCTCCAAGCTGTGCGACAACAGGTAGCACAAATTCAAGATGAGGTAGCACGCCAAGCTTTATTAAGTCGATCACGAGAAATTGAAGCCAACTTAGCACGGGGTGAAATTCAAGTAGTGGTATTTGGTACCGGAAGTGCCGGTAAAACTTCTCTAGTTAATGCGATTATGGGACGGATGGTTGGTCAGGTGAATGCACCGATGGGTACAACCCAGGTTGGAGAAACCTATTGTCTACGGTTGAAGGGATTAGAACGCAAGATTTTAATTACAGATACACCAGGGATTTTAGAAGCAGGGGTGGCGGGAACGGAACGGGAACAAATGGCGCGAGAACTGGCAACAGAAGCAGATTTACTGTTGTTTGTGGTAGATAATGACTTACGGCGCTCAGAATATGAGCCGCTGCGGGGGTTGGCAGAGATTGGTAAGCGATCGCTCCTGGTACTTAACAAAACTGATCTCTATACAGATGAAGATAAAGAAGCTATCCTCGCTAGGTTGCGTCAACGGGTACTGGGATTTATTGCAACTAATGATGTGGTGGCGATCGCTGCTAATCCCCAACCTGCACAACTAGAAACTGGCGAAACCTTCCAACCGGAACCAGATATTGTCCCCTTGTTGCGGCGCACGGCTGCTGTTTTACGGGCTGAGGGTGAAGATTTGGTAGCAGATAACATTCTTTTGCAATCTCTGCGATTGGGAGACGAGGCGCGAAAACTCATTGATGGCCAGCGTCGCCGTCAAGCTGACAAAATCGTGGAACGTTTTCAGTGGATTGGTGCTGGTGTAGTATCAGTCACGCCGATACCAGTGGTAGATTTGCTAGCGACAGCTGCTGTTAATGCTCAAATGGTTGTGGAAATTGGCAGAGTCTATGGCTGTGAATTGAATATGGAACGGGGACGAGAGTTAGCCCTTTCTTTAGCGAAAACCATCGCCAGTTTGGGCATTGTCAAGGGAGCAATTCAATTATTATCTACAGCTTTGCAGCTTAATGTTGCCACCTTTATTGTTGGTAGAGCGATTCAAGGCGTGACAGCAGCTTATTTAACGCGAATTGCTGGTAAAAGTTTTATTGAATATTTTCGTCATGATCAAGATTGGGGTGATGGTGGAATGACGGAAGTTGTGCAGCGACAGTTTCAGATTAATCGCAGAGATGAATTTATCAAGGCTTTTATTCAAGAAGCGATCGCGCGAGTAGTTAAGCCCTTAACTGAAAAATCTGAGGTGGTTGAGGAAGATACGGAAGCTAAGGGTTAGAATATGCGATTGAAGACCGTTCATATCCACTAAAACCCCGCAAACTAGATAAAAAACTTGTAGAGTGACTTTTTATTTGTCGCTGTGCCAAATTAATGTCATTGAGGGTGAAAAGCTTGCACTTTCTAGCCTTCAGCTTAGAAGTAGCACAGGGAACCTACAAGTTATATCAACACAAATGGTTGCCCTACTAAAGTAAGTCCGGCTTAACTCGATGACACGAATTTGTTTCAACGCCATTTAATTTGTCACTGTACAACATTGCTTTGCTCACGAACTGTTTGCTATAGCTGATATACTATTCTTTTTTGTCCAACTGTTGCATTACAGCTAGTACATTGTCTTGCTCCCAATGTTCAATGAGCAAGCCATCTTCTAGTCGGGCAATTTGTATAAGTGAGTACGTTATTTGCTTACCTGTTGGTGGAACACCAACCCATTCCTTACGATGTATACCTGTGACTGTTCCACGAGTAACAACTCTATCATCTCCAGCAATGACATCTTCAAATGTAAAGTAGCAATTTTCAAAGCTAGAACGAAACATCTGTGTGAATTCAAAAAAACTATCAATACCGCGTACGGTAGATCCTTTTATATAAACAGCAATGTTAGGATGTGTTGTCTCATTTAGTTTTTCAAAGTCTCCTTCCGCAAAAGCTTTGTAGAATTGGAGAACAGTTGCTTTATTCTGTTCGGATGACATCGGAAGTTTTTCCTTAAGAAACACATCTTTCCTAGCATATAGCTAAATAAGCACGTGTACAGTGACTTTTTATTTGTCGCTGTACCAAATTAATGTCATTGAGGGTGTAAAGCTTGTACTTTCTAGCCTTCAGCTTAGAAGTAGCACAGGGAACCTACAAGTTATATCAACACAAATGGTTGCCCTACTAAAGTAAGTCCGGCTTAACTCGATGACACGAATTTGTCTCAACGCCATTTAATTTGTTACTGTACACCACTAGTACCGCAAGGCGGAAGTCAAAAATTACTCATTCAAAAGTCAAAAGTGGTCTGCTTATTTACGCCGTGCTGTACTAGCCTCCTGCAACGCAAAGCTTGGCTTGCTTCTTTGCAAAAGTACACATCTATAAAATCCCCAGAAAGCTTACTTTATAAGCTTTCTTAACTTTTGATAGATTATTCTATCAAAATATTTGATAGAATAATCTATCAAATATCATTAAGAGGAAAAAGAGTTTATGCCATACAATTTGGAACCTCTGCCGTATTCTACAGATGCCTTAGAACCCTACATTGATGCACGAACAATGGAGATTCATCATGATTTTCATCATGGTGGCTATGTTAAAAACCTGAATGCTGCGCTGGAATCGTATCCAGATTTACAAAGTAAAAGCATAGAGGAATTGATTCGTGAATTGAACACTTTGCCAGAAGCGGTTCGTAATGCAGTTCGCAATAATGGCGGAGGTCATTTTAATCACTCAATATTTTGGACTCTGATGGCTCCCAATGCTGGTGGTGAACCCACAGGAGCCATTGCAGAAGCCATCAATGAAACTTTTGGTAACTTTGAAAACTTCAAAACCCAGTTTAATGATGCTGGTGCCAAGCAATTTGGCAGTGGTTTTGTCTGGTTGGTTCGGACAGTTGATGGGAAATTGGAGGTGACGAGTAGACCTAATCAAGATTGTCCTTGGTCTGAAGGTAATTATCCTATTATGTGCAACGATGTTTGGGAACACGCTTATTACCTTACCTATCAAAATCGTCGTCCAGAGTATCTCAAACAGTGGTGGAATACAGTTAACTGGAACGAGGTGAACAACCGTTTAGCCACATCAACTAGTCTCTAATTAATCAAGTAATATCATGTCCGGTAAAATACCCATAATAAAAACTTTGGTTTGTAATGTTTGCGTAGCAAACTTTGAGAATACTCAGTCCTGACTACGAACATTTTTTACTCACGTTGCCGGACATGATATAATACTAATTCTCTATAACAATACCCTCGCAAATTTACGAGGGTTCAACCTGGTACTAAGTAGGTAAGGGGGATAAACCAAACTTTTAGGTAAGTCGGCACAATAAAACCAAACTATGTAAAGTAGGCTAAAACCTTCTTCGCTCCTGCCTCCTGTTTTCCTTAACTACAAATACTTACGCCGACTTACTTAACTTAAAATAACGAATTAATCATCTTCTGGATTCGCAGTAATTCAGATAATGACTTGGAGAACACAATGATTTGGAGAACAGCATTCATATTTGTGCTGCTAGCAACTTTAGTAGTGGTACTTGTGGGTTGGCTTACCTCAATTGAAGTATTACCAATTAGTCAAGTGATTAACTACAGCGACGCTGGGGTGAGATTTATTCGAGTCTGGATCTGGTTGGCGATCGCAATTGGACTTATTCTTCCTACGATTGCATTTGTTGTTTGGTTTAAATATCCTCAACTTCGTAAAATCTTTGACTTGTATTTGCTGGTTCTTGTAATCCAAATTGTGACCGAAAGAGTAGTCAGTAGGGTTTTGTTTCCAAGTTTAGTAGTGCTCATTGGTACACTCTACACTGCATTTCGAGTTTGGCAACTTTGGCATGAGCAGCAATTTATCAAAGCCACTCATTTCTCTCAAGCAAACCCCAGGTTGATTAATAGTGTTTTGTGGCTCTTGCTATTGTTTTGGTCAAGCAATTTAATCATCCTATTGACTCTTTCCTGGCCGAGTATTTTGTAGTTTTACAGAAATTTTGCACAGTTACTGTTTATTTGTCGCTATGCCTTGCTTTGTGTCATCGAGGGTGTGAAGTTTGGAATAAGATTGCGTTCAGCCTAAAATCAGTATTGGAAAATTACAGGCTACATCAAAACAAATTGTTGCAAGTCTAAAGTAAATAAAGCTTAACTTGATAACACTAATTTGTTGCAATAGCATTTAATTTGTCACTCTACAGTAACTGGAGGGATAAATATATTACATATTTACAAATAAACGCTATAAGGATGCAATAATATCATGTCCTGTTAAAGACTTATCATTTAGAGGGCAGGGGAGCAGGGAGCAGGGGGAAAGAGGCTTTTGGGATTTTTACACAGATACAGTAATCATAAGTGATTAGCCGGACATGATATAATTCACATCTTTATTGAGAAACAATATCCCTTCGGGGATCTATAACTTCAAATTCTCATAAATTAAATACAATCGCTATATGCGTAAATTTCATTACACTTATCAAAATTATCGAGTTGCCAAAATTGATAGAGTTATTTTTATTAGCTGCATTACAGTTTTAATCTATGCAATTGTAGGATTTGCCTTGGGGAACTTGAGAATTAATTTTGGATTATGGGGTTTAGGAATTCTCTTTTACCATTGGCATTTAGCAAATTTTGATAACTCAAACATCCATTACACTAATGAAAATTATTTTCAACAAATGCTAATAGCCTTGACTTCAGGGTTAATGAGCAGTGCCATAACTATACTCATCCATGAAGTAAAATCCAACTTGCCAGTTTCTCAACCAATTGCCATTGGGTTAATAACTGCAATCAATTCTACTGTCATGATGGTATTAACAGTGAGACATTGGAGCAGGTTAAAGTTTATTATTTTCTCAACGGCGTTGGCATGGCTAGGTCTATTGTTGGGGTGGACAGCACAATATTACTTGCCAAACACTTAAAATATTTTAAAATTGCGTTAATCTAGGTAGACAGTCAATAAAGGTCTATCCAGTTAGCATGGATGAATCTGCTACAGTTGAGCGGGTAAAAGTTAAAAATCAAATCCTTTATTTACTTAAAATCAAAGGACAACAGTCGGCAGCTGATTTAGCTCAACACTTGCAAGTATCATCAATGGCAATTCGTCAACATTTACAAACTCTACAAGATGAGCAATTGGTGACTTATACAGAAGAACGTCAAGCTGTAGGTCGTCCGCTAAAGCTGTGGTATTTGACAGATAAAGCCATGAACTTTTTCCCTAATCATCATACTGACTTGGTGGTGAATCTAATTGAGGGGGTAACTCAAGTATTTGGGATGGATGGGTTAGAGGCGTTAATTGCACAGCGCACTCAAACTCAAATTCAAAATTATTCAGCCAAAATGTCAGATAGTCTTTTATGGCGGGAACGAGTAGCTGTGCTTGCTTGCTTCCGTACTCAGGAAGGGTATATGGCAGAGGTGATTGAGGAGTCACCGAATGAATTTCTGCTAGTGGAAAATCACTGTTCAATTTGTACTGCTGCCCAAAAGTGCCCTCAATTGTGCAGTTCAGAATTACAAGTTTTCACAAGGTTACTCGGTTCTACAGTTAGCATTGAACGAGTCGAACATATTTTAAGTGGCGATCGCCGCTGTGCTTATCGTGTTTCAGTCTATGATCAAGCTATTGACTCCTAAGAAACACAAGGGTGTAACGGGGAAGAAGGTGTTTGTTTGATATGTTGCGAAAGCGAAAAACGCGTCCGTGAGAGGCTCTTAAGAGTCAGTAAGGCGGCGCAGTTGTGGATCTTGCAGCTTTTTATTGATATAAATTCGCAATTGTTGTAAATTGTAAGTATTGATGCCCTTAAAGAAATATTGAGGATCGCGGTTCTTGAGAGAATCAAGATTTTTAGGCTCTCCCCAACTCATTCTTATCCTTACTTATCATGTACAGCACTCCAATAAACCTGAACGCAGTCCATCCGGTTTGGAAAAACCACATCCAGGAAGGAAACAGTAAGATGCAAGTGAAGTTATACTACGATGCGATCGCTTGCTATCAAAAAGCATTGACTGTTGCAGAGGAGGTATTGCAAGAAGCAACTTCCCACTTAAGTAATTCTGAGGCAATTCATATCTATGTCCTTTCATGTCAAAATCTTGCTAATTGTCATTTGGCGGTGGAACAGTTAATCGAAGCGGAAACTTACTTGCTCAAAGCTCAAAGCAGTGCATCAGATATAATGGGGGCTAGTAAGTTACTAATGGAATTTCGGACGCAAGCATATTGTGCGTTCTATGCGACATTTCAAGATTTAGTCAAGTTTTATGAAGCTCTTGGTCGGGAAGATGTGCTGTCTGAAATCATCATGCAATCCAAAGAACAAGCATTTAAGTTTCTTGGGCAAGTCGAAGCAACTCTACCAAGCAACTAATAGTGTAAATAAAATAGCGGTACTGGATAGATAAAGACTATTTTCCAAATACCGCTACAATCCTGTGTTGATGTCGAGGAAAGTCGCTAAAAACTCATGAATTAAACTATCAGACCAAAGTCGGTGCTTTTTCCATCTCTGCATTGTACTGACCAAGGCTGGCTGCTCCGTTTAACTTCGCTCGATGATAGAGTAATTTTTGTGCCTCAGATGTCTTATGATCATTACCCCGCCAGTAATCTAAAGCTGGTTGCTGAATAGCGCGGGCATAGGAAAAGCTAACAGACCAAGGACACTGGGAAGCAAATTTAGCATTCATCACATTCAGATGTTCCGTTGAGCGTTCGTTACTCTGTCCACCGGAAAGGAAAGCAATTCCGGGAACAGTAACAGGTACATTATTGAGTAGGCATTGAATAGTCATTTCTGCTACCTGTTCTACACTCGCCTGATTGGGACAAGTCAAGCCAGAAATCACCATACTAGGTTTAAGTATCATCTGGTCAAACTCAACTTTATGCAGACGCAGTTGATTAAATACTGCTTCTAATGTTTTATTTGTTACTTTGTAAGAATCTTCTATTGTATGGTCGCCATCAATTAAGACCTCCGGCTCCACAATTGGTACAAGTCCTCCTTCCTGACACAAAGCAGCATAACGAGCTAGCGCATGAGCATTAGCTTCAATGCAAGTACCGCTAGGAATGCCATTACCAATGGTAATCACAGCCCGCCATTTGGCAAAACGTGCGCCCATTTTGTAATATTCAGCAATGCGCTCCCTTAGACCATCTAATCCTTCGGTGACTTTCTCACCTGGACAACCTGCTAAGTCTTTAGCTCCGGCATCAACTTTGATACCAATGATCATACCCGCGTCTTGCATCACCTTCGTAAAAGCAACCTTAGCCTGAGAAAACTGGCTAATAGTTTCATCGTAGAGAATAGCTCCACTGATGTATTCAGATAAACCAGGAGTTGTCAGAATTAACTCCCGATAAGCACGTCGTCGTTCTTCTGTCGTGGGGATACCTAACTTTTCAAATCGCTTGTTGCATGTAGCGTTGCTTTCATCCATTGCCAGGATACCTTTACCAGGAGCAACCATTGCCTTGGCGGTGTTTCTCAATTCCTGCGCGTATGTACTCATGTTAATCATCCCTTGGTTGGTTTTGGCGATCGCTAGATCCATTGTAATTATTATTGCAATTTTTTTGCAATAATTAAGTATTTTGTTAAATTATTTTTGTATAAATACTATAACCTACTATGTCAGCATTGCTTGTGAGAGATTCATTCTCCCGCATTTTTTCTGATTATGCCAAAGTCTTGTAAGGCTGGATGGATCAGATAGCTGTTGATTTAGCTGTCAATAATCATTTTATATGTATTTACTTTTATTGATATATTTTTTCAATAAATGAACAATGCTTTTTCCAGGAGACTACCGCTTGGACACACCAATGTCCTCAACCAAACTTCAAACTGATAGACATCTCCAAAAATGAAATATGCGTTATCCAGAACCCTTGTAGAGACTTAGCACTGCTACGTCTCTACATTCTTTTTCACTCCTATGTCTAAAGACAAGAAGGAATTTACTTGCTTCTTTGTCTTTGTCTATACATGAGTTGGATAATTTAGTTGTTGGAGTTCCTTCAAACTAAATTAGCCTATACAGTTAGGGAGGCTTTTTGTTTGCGCTTTAGCCACCATCCTGCAACACCGACAACCGCTATCCCACCAAGGGTGTTAGGTTCCGGAACAGGGGTTAAATCGGTATTATCAATAACAAGTTTAGCCAACGAACCATTACCACTACCGGCGAAGAGATAATTTTCATATTCAAAATCACCCTGAAGCGCACCTCCAATTGAGAAAAATTTCCCGCTTCTGGCGTTAATATCTGCAATGGCGTCGGAGTTGAGAACAAAACTTAGGATTTCGTTTGGATCACCAGAAGTAGTGACATCAAAAGTTCCATAATTTTTACCACTTCCCAAATCATTATAAATACTGTTGTTGGGGCTACTATTTTTATGAGTAACTACATTAGCAGGTGTTGAAACGTCAAAAAAACCTAGAGTCTCTGTTGGTGGATTTACTCCACCCTCAAATCTTTGAATTTGCAGGGTTGCTGAGGAGACTCCTGCTATAGCACCAAGATCGAATGTAAAAAAGTTACGATAATCTAGTCCGCGGAGATATCCAGTTATATAGTTGGTATTATCGTTATCATTACTCCCATCATTCTGCCCATATTCGCGTACAACAGCCCACCAACCTTGATCTGATGCATTTACAGTAAAAGTTGCTGCTTGTGCTACGTTCAGCGTTCCTAATCCGAATCCAACAATAGCAGCCGTAATTGCCAATTTGTAACACTTTTTCATTGGACACCCTTATAAATTTGAACTGTTTAGGTAAAATCTACAAAACTTTTTCCTATACAATCACTGTTTTTCAAAGGACACGGTTGCTCCACAATAAGAGTAACTAAGCGTAGTGAAAAATTCAGTATTGAACTAGGGTTCTATTGGCACTAAAGATTATGTATTAAATCAAACAATAGTGTTTTTAGCATAACTAAGATAAAAAATTACAATACTAGTAAAAATACATAAATTTTATACAAAATTTACACAATTTTTATGGCTTCTTTCTTTTTTGGTTTTAAATTACGTCTAATCCGTTACAAAGAGACAAAAAATAGCTTTGAAATTTTTTATTAATCATATAAACATATATCGTCATATTAAGAATTAATAAGTTTTCTAAAATTTAGTAATTTAAAATACTATTTTTTTAAGTAAAAACACTGAAAAAATTCAATTTGCATTTAAAGTATCAAAACTCTGGTTATTTATTTCTAAAGTATTCCGGAAACAGGTGGGAATGTCAGAAAAACTAAATAAAGGGACTTACTGAGTAACCAGGTCATGACCAACCACATAATCGGTAAATTACTACAACGGCGTTACCAAATTGTCCAAAGCCTAAGTGCAGGGGTGTTTGGACAAACATACATAGCTGTAGATGTAGATTATCCACAGAATCCCAAATGCGTTGTTAAACAGATTAAAGTTAGCAGTTCCGAATCTGGCTACTTGGAGATGCTAAGGTTACTGTTTCTAACTGAAACCCAAACCCTCAAGCTTCTGGGAAGCCATCACCAAATTCCTGAATTCATCGCCTGCTTTGAAGAAAACGAGCGATTTTATTTAGTGCAAGAGTGGATTGAAGGACATGCGCTGACTGCGGAATTGCCCATCAAGCAACAGTGGGGTTGTCTGTGGAGTGAAAGGGAAGTTGTAGAATTCCTGATAGATGTCTTAGGTATTCTGGAATTTGTTCACTCCCAAGGCGTGATCCATTGTGACATCAAACCGGAAAATTTGATTAGACGTACTAGCGATTGCAAGTTAGTTCTGATTGACTTTGGCTCAATCCAGTCTGTTGATTTTGGTATAGGTGCAGAATTGCCCATTTATCGGATTCCCGTCACCTCATTGGGATACATACCACCGGAGCAATTTATTGGTCAAACACAGCCCAACAGTGATATTTATGCTTTGGGTATGATTGCCATTCAGGCTTTAACAGGGCTAGAACCACTACAATTAAAGGCTGATCCTTATACTAATGAAATTTTTTGGCGTTCTCAAAACACGCCAGTTAACGATTATCTAGCCGCTGTTCTCAGTCAAATGATCCGCTACGATTCTCAAAACCGCTTCCAGTCTGCGGGTGAGGTACTGCGGGTACTCAAACAAATAACATGGGATCAGCCACCAGAAATATTAGAAGTAGATGAGCAATTTCCCCTAGAGGCGGCGATTGAAGATGATAAATCTCAAAATCCTACATCTGGGAAATTATCCCCGTTATTAACAGGAATGAAAGTCGGACTGGCGGCTAATTCTTTAGTGATGGGATTTGGTGTATATTCTTTAATTAATAATGCACCTGCATACTCAGAAACAGAAACTCTATCTCAAGCCACAAAAGAATATCAAGCAGGAGATTTGCAAGAGGCGATCGCACTTGTTAAATCAATTCCTTCCCACAGCAATGTTTATCCAGAAGCCCAAGCAACAGTTGAAGAATGGCAACAACAATGGCAAGTAGCTGCACAGCAATACCAAATAGCTCAAACAGCTTTTCATGAGAGCAGATGGTCAGATGTTCTTCATGCTGTTGCTAAAATTCCAAATATTTTATATTGGCAATCTAAAACAGATAAACTAGTTCAGCAAGCATCCATCAACATTGAAGTACAGACGCAAGATTTATTAGCAAAAGCTTACGAAAGTGCCCAGATAAAAGATTTTTCAACTGCATTACAATATCTGCGTCAAATTCCTCAAGAAAGTCATACAGGTGCTTTAGTTCAAGAAAAGCTGGCTGAGTACAATAAAAAGCGGCAGATCAGAGCAGCGTACTTTTTGCAGAACGCTTACAAAAAAGCATCTATTGGTGATTTTGATTTGGCTCTGAAATTTCTCCAAAATATTCCCAACGATACTCTAGTTTATGCTCAAGCTCAAGTCAAACTGAATGAGTATACTCAAAAGCAACGCCTGCTGGCTGACTCTCAAAAGGTAGCTTTTGCAAAAAGAACAAATTCATTTGCCTCTAAAAACTTAGCTACTAAGATTGAATATCTTCAGGGAGTAAATTACCTGCAAGAGGTGAATATTCGATAGTTAGAGCAATTTTTAGATGAATGGACTTGTTACATATAGTCTTGAGGCAGAGCCTCCCATTAGGCATTCCCAGTCAGAGACTTCTTTTGGAGAGAAAGCCCCCAGCCCCATTCCCCACCAGGGTTGGGGGAGAGGTTCTTTCAAGATTACTGAATTGGTGTTCTAGTACATAAAAAAGTGATATTTTTTTATTTAATTTGCAAATTCTAATTTATCGGATGGGTAGTTCAAGGATAAACTCTATGCCCTCACCTGGTTGGGAATGGTATGTGAGCTTGCCGTGATGATTATTAACCACAATTTGGTAAGCAATAGATAGACCAAGCCCTGTTCCTTTACCGACGGGTTTGGTTGTGTAAAAGGCATCGAATATTTTTGTTTGGTCTGCTTTGTTTATACCTGAGCCATTGTCGGCAACTCTTAAAATAACTTGCTCTCCAATTGCTTCAGTTTTAATTTTAATCATACCATGATATTGAGAATTTGTACCCAGGTATTTATTTTTATATATTTCTTCAATTGCATCGATCGCATTACAAATTAAATTCATAAAAACCTGATTAATTTCGCCAGCAAAACACTCAACAAGTGGCAAATTTCCATATTCTTTGATTAGTTTGATAGCTGGGTGGTTAGGATTTTGTTTAAACCGATGTCCGAGAATGAGTAATGTACTTTCCAACCCTTCATGCAAGTTAGCTAGTTTCTTACCATCTTCTCTGTGTCGCGAGAAGTTGTTCAAATATGACACAATTTCTGTAACGCGATTTGTACCAACTTGCATGGATTGAATAATTTTAGAGAAATCATTTAACAAAAAGTTAAGATCGCTTTTTTGAATTGCATTTTTAATTTCATCTGGGGGTTCGGGTAGATATTTTTGATAGAGATACAGTAAATTAACTATCTCATGTACATACTGTTCAACAAAATTTAAGTTGCCAGCTATAAAATTGATAGGATTATTAACTTCATGAGCAATTCCTGCTGTCAGTTGACCTAAAGCTGCTACCTTTTCTGCTTGAATCAGTTGAGTTTGAGTCTGTTGTAATTCGACGTTTTTAGCGATCAAGGTTTTTGTTAAATTTCTCAGCTTTAGGTGATTTTCGATCCGCACCAAGACTTCTTCATGCTGAAAAGGTTTGGTAATGTAGTCTACGGCTCCCAATTGTAAACCTTTGACTTTATCAGCAGTTTCTGAGAGGGCTGTCATAAAAATGACCGGAATATCTTGGACACGAGGATTGCTTTTTAGCTGTTTACAGGTTTCAAAACCATCTATACCGGGCATCATCACATCCAGCAAGATTAAATCAGGTAAATCATCATTTTCTAATCGCCCAAGGGCTTTTTCACCGCTGCGTGCTGCCCAAACTTCAAAGCTAGACTGATCCAGAAAGCTGGATAAAACTTGTAAATTGGTAGGGTTATCGTCAACGACTAAAACAACTCCCCTGGAAGGAGCGTAATTGATAGAATTATTTTGGTCTCCAATGGTCGTTTTCATACTGTTTCCACCGCATATTGACTCAAAAAACTGAGGATTAAATCTTCATCAAATTGCCTTGCTAGCTGTCGTAGTTCGTTAGCAAATGGCGCGAAGGTTGTGTCTGTTTCCTCAAGTTGATCAGTCCACTTGAGAATGGCATTGAAGTTACCTTTACTGGCTAAGGTGACTAGTTCCTGCAACACTTTGGGGGAAGGAGGGGTTAATTTAGCAGATTGGCTATTTGCTGTTGTTGCTTCTTTGGCTTTTTCTCCATCAGGCTGAGATTGCTTGTAAATCCATACCAAATTTAAGTAGCGTTCTAATTGATGCAATAATTCATTTACCTGTATAGGTTTGCTGAGGAAGGCGTTACCTCCAGCTTGCAGGCTGCGATGTTGGTCGGCTTCAAAAACACTAGCGGAAGAGACGATAATCAAGACATCCTGAATTTCTGGAGTGTGACGCAGGTGTTCAATTAATTCAAACCCATCCATTTCTGGCATCAGCAAATCTGTGATGATTAAGTCTGGCTTGAGGGCGATCGCTTTTTCTAAACCATCTTTACCGTTGCTGGCTTCAACTACATTAAAACCCAGTGGTTGCAGTAAGTTTGTAATCACTATGCGATTCTCCCAGCGATCATCAACCATCAGGATCGTGTAGGGGCTACCCTCAAAGCCAATGATTTGTTTCTCTGATACAGCGATCGCAGGCTGAAAATATTCAGTTGCTTCGGGAATCTCCAATTCAAACCAAAAGCTACTCCCCTGACCGATCTGACTCTTAACATGAATATCGCTACCCATCATCTGCACTAACTGCTGAGTAATAGCTAAACCTAGCCCTGTGCCTTCAGCTTGGCGGTTTTTCTCACCTACTTGTTCAAATGGCAAGAAAATTTTGCTCAATTCTGCGGGACTTATGCCAATTCCCGTGTCTTCTACAGTACAGCGAAGGCGATGTTTCACTGTCTGCTGATCACTGGGAGATTGATCGATTACTTCAATATTGAAAGTAACCTGACCTTCATCCGTAAATTTGATCGCATTTCCCAGCAGATTTAATAGTATCTGACGTAATCTTTTGACATCAACATGAACCTCTGTAGGCAAGTTGATCGCGGGTTTATAGACAAACAAAATGCCCTTTTCTTTTGCCCGAATGTGGCATATTTCGACAATTCCTTGGAGAAAAGATGGGAAATGCAGATCATGGGGATACAGTTCTAGCTTTTTCGCTTCAATTTTGGAGAGATCCAAAATGTCATTAATTAAAGTCAGCAGATGAGAGCCGCATTGTTCAATAATATTGACGTGATATTGCTCTTGATTAGGTAAAGCTGGGGAACGCAGCAAAATTTGGGCACAACCAAGAATGCCATTCAAGGGCGTTCGCAGTTCATGACTCATGTTGGCTAAAAATTCGCTTTTAGCATGGTTGGCTGTATCAGATGCAGCTTTAGACTTTTTCAGTTCAGCTTGTTCAAATGCTTGCACCTGCCACAAGACAGTAATCATGGTGAGTGTCAGTCCACCGACAATTAAGGCAATCAAATCGAGGAATTGCAATCGAGATTCGATATTTTGGCGGGGAATCACCAAAGCCACAGACCAATTAGCGGCTTGCAACGGCAGATAAGCTACATACTTTTTAGTGCCGTCAATTTCCATCAACTCAATTCCCTGTTGTTTGTTTACCATCCGTTGGGCGATCGCATTTAAATTGCGATCGCCCATTTTCAGCAGGCTGGGTGCAGGTTTTTCTACGGTTGACATTAACGCCGAGTTAGGATGGACGATCGCTTGTCCTTGGGAATTGAGGGCAAAAGCATAGCTGTTGGTGTCATAGTGCAGGGAGTTGACAACCTCTGCAATGTGATCGACTTTCACATTGCCTTGGAAAGCCCCAATCGGTGAATTACTGCTAGCAGAATTTGACCAGATCGGGGTGGAGATCGCAATTAAAGGAATTCCTGTAGAACGGCTAATGAAGGGGTCAGAAATGTTGCTCTTTCCTGAAATTGCTTTTTGAAAGTAGTCTCGATCCTGAATATTTTTATTTGATCGACCAACTTTTGTATTGGAATATGAACCATCTGGATTAGCTATTTGGAAAAGGAAAAATTCATTGATCCGCTTAACTTCTGCCTTTAAATAGGGGTCTGCCGCAGACCAATTTAAGGAGCGGACAGTTGAAGTATTAGCTAGGGTTTCTACCTCCACTTGGCGAAGGTATAACCACTGATCAATTTTAATAACCCCTCTCTGTACCTCTACAAAAGCGCTCTGTCTCAAATCTTTGAGCATCATATTTCTAGCAGCTTGATAGCTGAAATAAGCAGAAATACTGACTACAAGGGTAGTGCCGCCAAGAATAAATCGAATCAGTAAATTTCGTGAGGGATGATTTCCTTTGTCAGATGATGATAGGCTGGAGTTTTGTTGTATCAAGGGTTAGCTCCTTAATCACATAGTTCGGTAAGAAAAAATTCTAGGTTATCTTTAGATTGCCCAAGAAATTACCGATGCTCACAGCTTTTGCTAAAATAGTCAATAAATTTATAGTAATGCTGTGGATTATAAATTTTTATTTAAAAATATTCTTGAAAATCAAATAGAATTCTAATTCTTGCTTCTAAGAAGTGTTGTTAATATATAAGTTTTAGATACTAAGCAATCGCACACCAACAAACCAATCAATGGGATATGTGCAATCAGGCAAGCCTTGGAGATAAAATCGCGATCGCCTAATATTTAAACAATCAGGCTAAATTAGAAACAAAATCGGCAGAAAAAGTAAATATCATGAGTGTCAAAGGTCTGTTTTTGTAATTTTGCAGTCTCAGCAAGCTCGTACTTTACAAGATTTCCACACTGCCGCTTTTATATAGCACTTCTCGAAACAAGGGACTAAACAAGGGGTATCCCCTTGTTAAAAATAGGCAAACTGACGCCACAGTCTACTAAGGTGTCCTCTGCGGTGGATTAGTAGGATTAGGAACTGGGATAATTGGCACAATTATAGGCTTTGGTTTCTCGCCTTGCAGTTGAATCTGAGCTTGATTGCGGGCGTCTATTGCTTGTTGGTAATTAGGCTTGTATTTTATTGCTTGATTGTAAGATGCGATCGCATCTTGATACCGTTTCAAATTTAATAGAGCATTACCTCTGCTATACCAGCTTTCAGAATGGTCTGGTTTATAACGAACTGCCTTATTATAAGATGCGATCGCATCTGCGTATTTCTGCAAACTGTATTGTGAATTCCCCAAATTATACCATAGTTGATAGTCGTTTCTCTTAAGTGTTGCTGCTTTATTATAAGATTTTATTGCTTCTTCATAGCGCTGGGTTTGATGCAGCGACCAGCCCAGATTATACCATGCTTGATAGTTACCAGGATTGTATTTAATTACTTGATTGAAAGATTCAATCGCTTCTGGATAACGTTGTAAATTCATGAGGATATTACTTCTCGCCAACCAAGCTTGATAATAATTTGGCTGGTATTGCACTGCTTTATCATAAGCTGTGAACGCATCTCTGTAGCGTCGCAACTTGACTAGGGAGTTTCCCCAATTATACCAAGCTTGCTCGTAGTCTGGTTTGAAATCAACGACTTTTTCATAGGCTGCGATCGCTTGCTCATATTGTTGAGAATTCTGTAAAGCTAATCCTTTCTTATACCAAGCTTCGTAATTATCTGGCTTTAATTCAATCGCTTTTTCATAAGATTTAATTGCTTGATCATATTGGTTTAAATTACTTAAAGCTTCACCCTTAGCATTCCAGACTTCCGAGTTTTTATCATTTAATTGTAAAGCTTTGTCAAAAGAGGCGATCGCTTCTTGATATCGCTGTAAACTTACCAATACAAAGCCTCGTCCGCTCCAAGCTTCAAAATAATCTGGCTGAATTTGAATTGCTTTATCATATGCAGCTAATGCTTCTTTATATTTTTTTAATTTATACAGCGTTTTGCCTTGACCATTCCATCCTTGAGCATAATCTGGTCTAATATTAATGGCTTTTTCATATACTTCTAATGCGTCTTGATAGCGTTGCAAATCAAAAAATGTATTTCCTTGCTTAGATAATTCTATGGCATTATTTGAATTAATGTAATTAAAAATAAATATTGATGCTACTCCACTAACCGCAATTAAAAATATTGCTAGTAAAATTTTAACTAGTATTCCTTTTTTCGGTTGGGGTTTGGTTATATTCTTTGGTGCAGAAATAGGAGTTAACGCTATTGTCTGAGCAGGTGGTTGGGTTAACTCTTTCAACGCTTGTAATGCTACTGTTGCCGAAGGATAGCGTTGCCGAAAGTCGTAGCACACCATTTTATCTAAGAATTGAGCGAATTCTGGCGTTACCGTGGCTTGATTGTGCCAGATGATTTCATTAGTATCAGCATCTTTTACTATTTCCTCTGATGATAATCCAGTCAAAGCTTGAATAGCAATTATTCCCACAGCATAAATATCACTGCTTAATTTTGGTGTACCATGAGCTTGTTCACTAGGAATATATCCAGGCGTACCTATAGCAACGGTACCTCTATTTGAACCTTCAGGAGTAATCACCTGGGTAGTAATTTGTTTAACTGCACCAAAATCAATTAAGATTAATTTGCCATCCTGGTGGCGTCTGAGGATATTTCCGGGATTAACATCACGGTGAATTACATTCTGTTGATGGACAAACTCTAAGATTGTCAAAATTTCTTGCAAAAGTGAAATTACTTGGTCTTGAGTTAAAGTTTTACCTGGTATTAATTCTTGACTCAAGTCGTGGCCTTTGATTAATTCCTGTACAAGATAGAATTCGGCATTCTCCTCAAAGTAAGCTAAAAGTTGGGGAATGTGATCGTGAGTTCCTAATTTATATAGAACTTGTGCTTCTGTATCAAATAAACGCCTAGCTGTCTCCAAAGTTACTGGATCAGTTGCCTGAAGCTTAAGTTTCTTGACAACACATTGAGGTGATCCGGGTAATTGAGTATCATAAGCCACAAATGTTTCACCAAAACCCCCTCCTCCCAAGTTACTAATAATTTGGTATCTTCCAACAAGTGTGTTTCCTAGCATCTCGTTTGCCTAGTTAAGTGCGATGCGATCTGATTTCAATCTTGCCACAGGTTAAGCAGAAGTGAGGGAGTGGGGACGAGGGAGTAGGGAGAAGATAGGGAACCGCTTGGATCATGACTTGTTTGGTGTTTCTTAATTACAAATTACGTTAGCGAGTCTTTGAGCGTTATTACGAATTAGTATGATTCCTATTAGTGATAATATTCGTTGTCGGAGTAAACCGATTATTAATTACTGGCTGATTGGCATTAATATTGCCATATTTTTATGGGAACTTAAACTAGAATTTAGTGATGAATTGGGGTATTTTGTCTCTAGTTGGGGTGTGATTCCAGCCCAAATTAGTAGCGCAATTACAAATGCACTCTTCTTCAACAATGCTGCTTGGATAATTGTAATTTGGCAAACATTATCAATAATTTTGGGAATATTTATACATGGCAGTTTTAGTCAAATATTGGGAAATTTGTTATTTTTGTGGGTTTTTGGGAAGACTGTAGAAAATATTCTGGGACATAGACGCTATCTAGGATTTTATCTGGCTGCTGGAGTGATCACAGGGATAGTCCAAATTCTGGCTGAACCGAGTTTGACAGTACCATTGATTGGGGCAAATGGCGCGATCGCAGCTATTTTAGGAGCATATGTGATGAAGTTTCCTAAAACTAAAATTGACACGATTTTGCCGCTAATAATTTTGTATATCCCGATTGAACTCCCAGCCTTTTTCTATATATTTTGGTGGTTTGTACAACAATTATTTTATGGTATAGGCAGTTTAAATATTCCCCCTGTTGGTGTAAATCAATCGGGTGTTGTCTTCTGGGGGCAGGTTGTGGGATTACTGATTGGTGCAGCTTACATGCGATTGAAAAGATGAGTGATTACTAAATCACTGCTGGATGCAAAGCGTCTTCTCGTTAGACATCGCTCTGAATATCAGAGAATGTCTTTTGGCTAAAACTTCTATGTACCTTTTGATGGATTGTATTTTTAAGCTAAAAAATTCATACTGCTAAAGCTAGGGGATACCTACTCTTCAAATCGGTATTGTTGAGTTATGAGCAGTGTAATAAGATGTCAAATGTTGATAAAACTAACTTTCAAGTCACTGATGAATTAGCAGTTCTGCGGCAGCGTGTGGCTGAGTTAGAGCAATCAGAAATATCTTATCAACAAAGGCAAGCAGCGCTTGAGGAACAACTAACAAAACTAGAAACAGAACTGGCAACAGCAATACAGAATCCCCAGATTCAAGTCGTCGAGTATGGCATTCAATCGCATCTTCAACAGGGAATATCCACAGCCTTTAATCTACAAACAGATGTGGCGGTGAGTTTACAACAACTCCAACAAGAAATTATCCAGCGACAGCAGGTAGAAGTCTCCCTCAGGGAGAGTGAAGAACGGCTTAGGCTAGCTCTAGATGCTTCCCAGATGGGCTTGTGGGATTGGAATATTGTTACCAATCAAGTCATCTGGTCTGAAAATCATGAAGTGCTTTTTGGTCTGCTACCAGGGAGTTTTGAGGGCACTTATGAGGCGTTTCTGAAGTGCGTTTATCGTGAAGACAGGCAATCTGTAATGCAAGTTATTGCCCAGGCTTTAAGACAAAAGACTGACTACAACAATGAATATCGCATAGTTCGATTAGACCAAAGTGTACATTGGATTTCTGCCAAGGGAAAATTTATTTATGACGATCAGGGACAAGCGGTGCGAATGATCGGAGTTTGTATGGAAACTACTGTGTGCAAGCAGGCAGAAGAAAGTACTCGTGAACTAACAACCCAAGTCCAACAACAGGCAAATATTTTAAATGCTATCCTCACTGCATCAGTCGATCACATTTATATCTTTAATCGCAGAGGTTGCTATCAGTATGTCAGTCGTGATGGAGCTACTTTATTAGGTTTAAAGCCCCAGGATTTAATGGGAAAAACTTTGCCAGAACTGGATTTACCTACAGACCTTGTAGAGCAGGTAGATAATCAACGACAAGCTGTGATGAAAACTGGGCAGCCAATCAAGGATGAGTGTGAATATCTTACCGCTAATGGAGTACATTATTATGAATACATCCTCACAGCATTACGGAATTCTAATCAAACTATTGAAGGCGTAATTAGTGTTTATCGCGATATTACCGAACACAAACGGGCAGAAAAATCATTACGTGAAAGTGAAGCGCGATTTCGGCGTTTATTTGAATCTAATCTGATTGGGGTCGCTTTTTGGAATGTGGATGGCTTTATTATTGATGCCAATGATGCCTTTCTTCAACTAGCTGGCTACACTCGTGATCAGTTTGCCACCTTAGGGAGAATTAATTGGAGAGAACTTACTCCTGTCGAGTATAAGGATTTAGACGATCGCGCCCTCTTGGAAGTGCAAGCCACTGGAGTTTCCAGAATTTATGAGAAAGAGTACCTCCACCCCAACGGAAAGCGAGTCCCAATTGTTTTGGGGATAGCCTTGCTGAATGACTCCAAGGATAATGGTGTTGCTTTTGTACTGGATATTACTGATCGCAAATCAGCCGAGAAAGAATGCGCTCGCCTCCTCGAACGAGAAAAAACAGCACGTCAACAAGCAGAAATCGCCAACAAAATCAAAGATGAATTTCTGGGGGTTCTCTCCCATGAACTGCGAACCCCACTCAACTCCGTTATGGGGTGGTCAAAAATGCTGCGGACTCGCAAGTTTGATGAAAAAACCACTAACCACGCCTTGGAAACCATTGAACGCAACGCCAAGTTACAAACCCAGCTAATTGAAGATTTGTTGGATGTGTCTTGCATTCTCCAAGGAAAATTAAACTTGAATATCTGTCCGGTAAGCTTGGTAATGGTGGTTGAAGCAGCATTAGAGACAGTACAACTAGCGGCACAAGCTAGGTCAATTCAAATTCAGACCATATTTGATCCCACTTTAGGACAAGTGATCGGCGACCCAAATCGGCTTCAGCAAGTTGTGTGGAACTTGCTCTCCAATGCAGTAAAATTTACACCAACAGAAGGACGGGTAGAAATTCGACTCATGGAAGTTGCTAACCAAGCTCAAATTCAGGTCAGCGATACAGGTAAGGGAATTTCGCCAGACTTTTTGCCTTATGTGTTCGATTACTTTCGCCAAGCTGATGGCACAACTACCCGGACATTTGGGGGATTAGGTTTAGGATTAGCGATCGTGCGTAAGGTTGTAGAAATGCATGGGGGAAAAGTTCAAGCCGAAAGTCCTGGAGAAGGAGCGGGTGCCACTTTCACTGTTAAACTACCGCTTTTAGTCAGAAGTGAAGATGTTAGGTGTGAAGAAAATGAGTCTTTAGATTCTGAGCCAGAATCCTCGCTCCTCTCAAACACTCAAGTTTTGGTGGTGGACGATGAACCCGATATCCGCGACTTAATTACCTTTATTTTGCAAGACTACGGTATGCAAGTAACCGCTGTATCCTCAGCAGAGGAAGCATTACAAGCGCTGTCTGAGTCGATACCAGATGTTTTAATTAGCGATATTGGAATGCCAAAGAGAGACGGTTATATGCTAATGAGGGAAGTGAGAGCGCGATCGCCCAAACTTGGAGGACACGTACCAGCGATCGCTTTGACGGCTTATGCTGGCGAAATGAATCAACAGCAAGCCTTAGCAGCAGGATTTCAAATACATATTTCTAAACCAGTAGATCCAGATGTATTGCTGAAAGCGATCGTTGATTTGATAAATTAGTCATTAGTCATTGGTCATTTGTCATTTGTCATTTGTCATTGTTTTTTGGTACATAGGGAGTGTTTCGTTGGAGAAAAAAACTTCTATAGAACAAATCATGAAAGAAGCTTTAGCTTTGCCCAGTGCAGCGAGAGCATTGTTGGCAGAAAAGCTGGTTGAAAGTCTTGTATTTGATGTAGACGAAACACTTCAAACACTGTGGACGGATGAAGCCAAGAAGCGTAGAGATGAAGTTCGCAGTGGTGCAATTGAACCCATTCCTGGAGAAGAAGCCTTAGCTAGGGTAAGACAAATTTTGGAGCAATGAAATACGTCTTTCATCCAGCATTAATTGAATACGGTGAAGCTGTCAAGTTTTACGCAGAGCATCGTCTCATTTCTTCTTGTTTAAATCGCACAATGCTAGAGGTGACGCCAGTAGGTACACCGAGCGTCGTGCTTTCGGCCTTGCCGATCACCACGGGATCGTTGTGTTCTCCCAGCGCGTGAATGTCCCCGTCGGGCCATCCGGACCGAGCAGTGCAACGCGCACCACCTCACGGGACCCATCTTCGACGGATTCCGTGCCTGCATATCCGTTGAGGTTCGTCTTGGTAAAGGCAGGTGATACGAGGTTTACTTTGATTCCGGTCGACTCCAGTTCGATCATCATGGCCAGCGTCATCGCATTGAGCGCGGCCTTGGACGCCGGATAGATCGGGCCATAGGAGGCGTGAGAGGGAAAATTAGGATCCGCGTTCGTCGTCAGCGAGCCGACTCCGCTAGACACATTCACGATGCGGGCGTCTGAGGATTCGCGAAGAAGCGGAAGCATCGCTTGGTATACCGAGAGCGCCCCAAACACGTTGGTCTCCCACACCGCGCGAATCTCATCGAGAGGGGCGTTGCTCGCGCGGGATATCTTGAAGTACTCCTCCAACGACAAGTTCCCCTTATTTATATTGGAGATAGCCGCGTTGTTAACGAGAAGGTCAAGGCGACCAAACTCCTTACGGATGCGTTCCGCCGCAGCGTCGATCGAAACTCGATCAGTAACATCGATTTGGAGAGCCGTCGCGCCCGCCCCGATCTCCTCGGCTGCGGTCTTGCCACGCTCGAAATCGCGCGATCCAACGAACACAGTAACTCCATTCGCTACAAGTTCCTTGGCGATCTGAAAACCGACTCCTTGATTGGCTCCGGTAACCAGAGCGACGCGTTCGGTTGGCATGATGTTCTCCTTGATGAGGCGGATGGGCAGCCTGCTATCCTTATTGTAAGCCGAAACAATCGCATTGTTAGTCGATACAATCGCATTGTCAGCCATCACAATCGCATTGTCAGCCATCACAATCGCATTGTTAGCCATCACAATCGCATTGTTAGCCATCACAATCGCATTGTCAGCCTGAAACAATAAATTTGCCTTGGGGACATCCAAGAATTAAATTACTCAATTCCTACATCCAACGTTACTATCCAATTTTTTCTCCCCCTGCCTTCCAAAACGATTGATTATTTTTTTAGTTGGAAGTCCCTTGCTAGGTTTTTCTACAGCAACGCTTCCTTTAGGATTGTGAGACACGCTACCTCCAGAACGCGATCGCCCAAGTTGATACAATACTAATGGTACTAGTTATCCCATTGAAAATCGCTATAAGATGAGTAAAAGGGTCTTCTACGTTTAGATGGAAATGACTGAGCAACGTGATGCTGACTCACCGTCAACTGATTCTCAGCAATTGAGTAAACCGACCGATGGCGCAACAACCAAGTCGGTCGATAATTCCTGGACAAACCGTATTGGTGGTGTCTGGAATAAAGCTACAACACATCTAACGCAACTCTTACCCGTAGAACAACTGGCACAAACGGTTGTTGAATGGTTTAGTGTAAGCGAGACTCAGGTTGCAGAGATTTTAGAGAAAATCCGAGCCGAACTGCCAACCACAGAAGCTCTGGTGATTGGTAAACCCCAAGCCGGAAAAAGTTCAATTGTGCGGGGATTGACAGGAGTTTCTGCCGAAATTGTCGGTCAGGGATTTCGTCCTCATACGCAACACACCCAGCGCTATGCCTATCCTTCCAATGACCTGCCGTTACTGATTTTTACTGATACTGTGGGACTGGGTGATGTTAAACAAGATACTCAGGCAATTATTCAGGAGTTAGTTGGCGATTTAAAAAAGGAAACTCGTTCTGCCAGAATCCTGCTTCTGACAGTTAAAATCAATGATTTTGCAACTGACACGCTACGACAAATTGCTCAACAGTTGCGCCAGCAGTATCCAAATATTCCCTGTTTGCTGGTAGTTACTTGTTTACACGAGGTTTATCCTGGCGATACCGTCGATCATCCTGCCTATCCACCAGATTATCAGGAAGTCAATCGCGCATTTGCCGCAATGCAGCAAGCTTTCGCCGGAATAACTGACCGCTCTGTACTCATTGACTTTACCTTAGAAGAAGATGGTTACACTCCGGTATTTTATGGCTTAGAAGCGCTGAGAGATTCCCTGGCAGAATTACTCCCAGAAGCCGAAGCCCAGGCGATTTATCAACTATTGGATCAAGAAGAAACTGGTAAGCAACTTGGTACTCTTTACCGAGATGCTGCACGCCGTTATATTTTGCCATTTTCAATTATGTCTGCCACCCTTGCGGCTGTACCTCTGCCATTTACCACAATGCCTGTGCTAACTGCCTTGCAAGTCTCAATGGTGGGTTTGTTGGGTAAATTATATGGCCAGACACTTACACCATCCCAGGCGGGAGGCCTTGTGAGTGCGATCGCAGGTGGTTTTTTAGCACAGGCAATTGCCCGGGAGTTAATTAAATTTATACCAGGTTTTGGTAGTGCGATCGCAGCCTCTTGGGCAGCCGCCTATACCTGGGCACTAGGGGAAGCAGCCTGCGTTTACTTTGGTGATTTAATGGGAGGTAAGAAACCTGATCCCCAAAAAATTCAGTTGGTAATGCAAGAAGCGTTCCAGGCGGCGCAAGAAAGGTTTAAGGGAATCAAACGTTGAGACTCAATAATCCTTATCAACAGGCTTTTCGGAAATCATGTGCGTTTACCTTGATCAACTATGGCTTCTAATAGTTAGCTGAAGAATTGCTCATTTAGTCGTTCAATTTCACATCTGTCCTACTTTCAATTGCTACTTGCTCTAAAGTCGGTTCTTCAAGCGTAAACTCATCAATCAGCGTAATTATCACCGCTGCCGCAGGCACTGCAAGCAGTATACCAATAAATCCAAATAGCTTACCCATTACCAGAAATGTCACAATTACCATTACCGGGTGAATATTAACTTGCTGACCCATCACCACAGGCTGAACAACATGGGCATCTACTTGATTCATTACAAAGAAAAGTATCAGCACAAATACTAGCTTTAGCGGTGAAATACTCAATGCTATTAATGCTGGTAAAAAAGCACCAATAATTGAACCAAAGTAAGGAATTATTTCAAATAAACCTGCAATAATCCCAAATGGTAGGGCTGACGGAATCCCCAAAATCAAAAGTCCAAAGGCTGCACCAACACCCAGAAATATCATCGCTATCCCTGTCCCAAAAATCCAGCCCCGCAATCTTGTCTCGCAAGCCTTAAGGATTCGTTTAAACCGCGGATGATGTCGCCTTGGTACTAATCTTAAAATCCCTTTCACTAAGGAATTAGGATCGTAAGCCATGTAAAGCGCTAGAATTAACGTCGCTACCAACTCCACAGTTAAACTCAAAGCTTCACCTAAGAAAACTGGTACTCCAGCCAGTAACTGGTCGGTCAAGTTCCGTAGTTGTATTAGTGCTTGGGAAATGTCCGGAATAAAACTGAATCTCTGACGTAGTTGCTCAACATCTCCTGTCAATCTATTGAGATAAGTTGGTAATGTTTTTATTAATTTTTGAGACTCGAACGTTACACTAGGTAGGACTATAGTAGCTAATACTACAACAAATCCGACGATTAATCCAATTAGTAACAGAACAGCAAGATCCTGTGATTTGACTAACTTTTGCAAAAACCGTAATAGCGTTCGCAAAATTAAAGCAATCAATGCTGCAATGGTTAAAAGTTCTAATACTGGTAAAAGTTGGTATAGGATGTAGAGTACCAAAGCTACCATTACTGCCAATGGTGCACCACGAGTTAACTGCGACCATCCACTGTCTGTATCTCTAGGATTCGCCATTACTGTCACTTATTCTTCTGTTGATCATTATTTAAATTGTGATTCGATAAATTAAGTTTTTTACCGATTTTTGCGTAATTCCTGTTACTGAAGTACACAAATTAGAGCTAAAAGCCAGCCAGAAAATCCGTTTGACTTCTGAATACTAGATTTGGACTGTCATGAGTTATTCATTTACATATTACGTACCTTGAAAAAATTGTAAATTGCAAGGCCAATAGCTAAAAGTAATACTGCATGAATTAAATTTACAGCAATATGAAATACCAATCTTGATGCCCAAAAAGCAATCTGTGCAGCAACAATACCCTAAAATATACTCAACATCATATATTTACTCTTGAGCAAGCGATTTTTCTTGATTCAGATATTTTATCATCTAACTTGAGTCTTATTCCATTTGTCATAGGTCTAGAAATTTCAATCATCAGTAATCACTTTCTTAAAGTTACAAAAAATTCTCCTACACTTTCTCCTTTGCTGCTGGGACAATGCCAAACTTATTTAAACCTGCATCAATGTTCTTAAGTGCTTTAAAATCCTCCTCTGGTAAGGGATAGCTGCTATTGCTGAAGAAACCCCCACTGACAGCAGGCTGCTTTTCCAAAAAAGAGAAAGCTTGGCGAAACTGATGCGACTGGGCTTTAATCGGTGAATCAAAGTGGCAGGGAATAATCCACTCAAAGTCCCAACTAGCAACTTTATCAGCCCAGTCAATGGTTTCTTTGGGTGCGCGGTTGAGAATCAGCGTCTGTAAAATTGGTGCGACAAACAAACGCCCATCACCTCGCAGCGCATCAAATGATCGCTGCCAATCTGACTGCCATTTAAAGGGATACAATCCAAAATAAGCTTTCTTTGAGTGTTCTGGTGCTTTCAAGGCATCTTGCAACACCTGACTCCATTGGCGTATATCTAGTGCGTTTGGTTGAAAGTAAAAAGCAAATAGACAGATGCGCTGCCAACCCTTACGGCGATTTACTTCAATGTCTGCAACAATATCAGAAGCATGATCCTTGGCATGGAATAGCAAGGGATATGGATCTAATAGAATGATCGCAGGTGGATCTTCTGGGATAGAAAGCACAGAATCTGTTACTAAAAGAGTATGCGATCGCTTGTGGAAAAAAGCAACTTCCGCAAACCGACCAGGCCCAAGCTCGATGGGGCCCAGCATTGCATAATCAAACTCGTCAGCAAAAGGTGTTTTGCTACTATCTTCTGGGAGTACTTGAGTGCGTTTTGGGGGTAAGCCAAGCCAGCTAAGGGGGAGATTTAGCGGGAAACTCCACTGATGGGGAGCCACAAACACCTGTGCAGTCCCAAAGTATCTAGCGAAGGGGCCGACGAAGACTTTGTGTTCTATAGCGGAGATAGTTGGCAGAATAATGTATTTAACGTTACCGTGTTCCGCCACCAACTCATTCACAAGCCGAATACACTCTGGGGTTGGTGCAACAGGCGCATAGACGAGAAGGCCCCCGGCTTCGAGCTTAACTACAGTCATGCGAATCGGTACAACAACGTAGAAAATGCCCTGAATCTGGTCAAAATTCCAAATTGTGTCCTTGACCACTTCTTTGCGGATTGTCTGCCGCCTACCAAATGGGTAGAGTGGCACAATAGGCCATAATCTCCATGAAAAGTCTTTTGGATGTATCTGTTGTGCATTGACTATGCGTTGATCATCAGCCACTCTGCGACCCCCTCCAAATTCCCGATGTTCAAATTGTTTTTATTTGCTCTCCACAAAGTTGGAGTTTAGCAAATTGTTGAGATAATCATACCAATTCCTAATTCGTAATGACGCTCGATTGCGTCCCTTGGGCGTCTCCAAGAGTTGTGTTAGCGACTGTGCGTAGCGTCTGACTCGCCTTCTCTACGAGACGCTACGCGAATGGCGAGAAGCAAGTTACGTATTCGTAATTCGTAATATATCCGGCGTGGTTCATACACGATAAAAAATTATGAGCAAATATAAAATTTTAAAACCTGAGCAAAGTTACACTTTTAGTCAATACTTTTTGTTACCTAACCCAACAATAGATGTAGTAGCTGAGTTTGAGTACGGCTACGAGCGCACAGAACTAGAATTACCGACATACTTTGCTGATATTAGCTATTTAGAATTTTTACAAAGTTATTTACAGCGCAATATAAAGCTTTTTAACCCGATGGCTGAGATATCAATCAGAGAATTTATGATTGCTCCTATCCTTACTGAAATCTGCGATCAGACAAAAGCTCAACTATATAGTGAGTATCCACTTAATGTGGATGAAAAGCTCAAAGGCACTTTGGATTATTACTTACATAAATCTAACTCACTATTGGTGATTGAAGCAAAACAATCAGATATCAGAAGGGGGTTTACACAGCTAGCAGTAGAATTAATAGCTCTGGATCAGTCTCTAGATAATCAATCATCAATTTTATTTGGCGCAGTTACTAATGGAGATGACTGGAAATTTGGTACACTCAATAGACAACAGAAGCTAATTACAGAAGATATTAAACTTTATCGTGTTCCTGAAGGTTTAGAAGATTTGGTACGAGTACTAGTAGGCATCCTTTCATCTGAGGGTTGACGGAATGACGGAAGTTGAAAAACAGCTTAGGGAACTCCAAAAATTAAATTCTTCAATTTTTCCATCCAAGACGACTATCAGATTCTTTTTCCCCTGCTTCCACTGCTCACTGAGCGATTGATTATTTTTTTATTTGGAAATCCCCGTAAAGACTTATTGTTTTGGGGGACGCTCTGACGCGGAGAGTTTTTTGATAAGTGATTAGGCAGATATGATATGACTCATTACATTTTAAAAGCCTCAAAAGAAACCGTGCATCTAGGTGGTTTCTCCCATCTGCTAAAACCAGCACTCACTATTGATTCTGGTGATACGGTTGACGTAGAAACTTATACTGGTTATTATGTTTACGACAAAGCACCACCTGAGTTTGTTACACCAGAATTTCTCGATATCTGCCAAAATCTTTTACCAGAACGCAAAATTGCTGGGGGCCCGCATTTACTCACAGGGCCTATTTACATGCGCGATGCCGAACCAGGGGATGTTTTAGAAGTACAATTAAATGCGATCGCACCTCGTTTACCTGTCGGCTTCAATGCCATTCGTACAGGTTGGGGAGCTTTACCAGATCAGTTTCCTCAACCTGCTTTGAGATTCATCCCTCTAGATTTAGCAAACAATATCGCTGAATTTCCGGCGGGTGCTGGCATAAAAATTCCCCTCAAACCATTTTTTGGAATTCTTGGTGTCGCTACTCCAGAAACCTCTCGAACTTCTGTCCCACCAGGTTCTTACGGTGGTAATATCGATAACCGAGAATTACAAGCTGGTTCTTGTTTATTTTTGCCAATTTTTGTACCAGGTGCATTATTTTCTATTGGTGATGGACATTCTGCACAGGGAGACGGCGAAGTAAATGTTACCGCCATTGAAACTTCGATGAACGGTAGAATTACCCTCAAACTTCGCAAAGATTTACAACTGACAACACCAATTGCCGAAACTCCAACTCATATCATCACAATGGGCTTTGCTCAAACCTTAGATGAAGCCTTAGAACTGGCTTTAAAAAACATGATTGATTTTCTGGAACGCTTCATAAATTTGTCGCCAGAAGATGCTTATGTATTGTGTAGTTTAGCTGTAAATTTTCATATCACTCAAGTTGTGAACAGTCCCCAAAAAGGTGTGCATGGAATGCTAACAAAATCAATTTTTTCCAAAAATATTAATTTATAATTTGTAATTTAGCGACCATTTTTTATGTCTAATATCTTTATTCAACTGTTGTTAATCGGTTTAGTTTCTGGCGTTGCTGGCGGGATGTTTGGTATTGGTGGCGGCGCAATTATGATTCCGGCAATGGTATTAGTAATTGGTTTAGATCAGAAGTTAGCTACAGGAACTTCTGTGGCTGCTCAAATTTTGCCAATCGGCATTTTAGCAGCCTTAGTTTACCACCACAACGGTAATCTTAATATTAAATATGCCCTAATTATTGCAGTTGGTTTAATTGTGGGTAACTTGTTCGGGGCATTGTTTGCAAATCAGCCGTTTATTAGCACCGAGTTAATGAAAAAGCTGTATGGTATCTTTGTGTTAATGATAGCGATTCGTTATTTACTGTCAAATTAAAGACTTTAATTAAGCTTCAGCAATATCTTTGTTAAGCCATCGCCTAGCTTTTCAATAGATTGCTGCTGTTTAGGATCTTTTAACGTGCCATCAGCATTAAAAGCTTCATAAGCTTTGGGTACGGCTACCTGATCAGGAAGTACCAAAACTTTCATGTTTCCCAATATAGACCGTAAGTGAACCAACCCCCGCAAACCACCAAGAGCGCCTGGGGAAGCGCTCATAATACTAGCAACTTTACCTGCAAAAGCAGTCAAAGCCAAAGGTGCTTCATTTGGATATGGACGGGATGCCCAGTCAATAGCATTCTTCAAAACTGCTGTAAGGGAACTGTTATATTCAGGCGAAGCAATCAGCAATCCTTGATGAGAAATCATCAACTCCTTAAAAGTGCGGGCGTTGGCAGGTAGTCCTTCTTGAGCTTCCAAATTTTCATCAAAAAGAGGTAGTGGCAAATCGCAAAGGTCTATATAAGTCACTTCTGCGCCTGCTGCCTTCGCGCCAGCCGCCGCGATTTTTACCAATTTTTTGTTGTAAGAATCAATCCGGGTGCTGCCAGCAAAGGCGAGGATTTTGGGTGTAGATGCCATAGTTCTAGGTTGAATGGGAATAAATTGGCCAATTCAGCTGCATTATCCTGTTTTCAGGCGATCGCTATTTGTTACCTTTAGATTTTCTTTATAAACATTGTACCTGCGGAATATGGGTTAAAACCATAAAACTCCAATTTTATTTTTGAAAATAAACTGAGTCTAAAGTAACCAGTTTTATCAGCGTTTTCTCTGAAATACTGCTTAGAAATCAGATATAATTCTTATACTACCTGTAAGTATTTGTGTTCAAACTTGTTACGTCTCTATTCTTTACGAAATTTTGCTCAACCAACTAATATTTGCCATCTTTGACGGACTACTGAAACTAATTTGTACATTTTCTTGTATAACCAATCAGGTAAAGAAGCTAAAAATAAATAAACTAAACCACAGAAAACTACCCAATTGAAAAACTCGTCTATGACAAAACCTAAATTAAAGGTTAAATAGTAATTTATTATTCGAGAAACAATTAAGTACCATAAAGATAGAATTATTGTCGGTAAAGTGAATGATGCAGCTAAAAAGTAACGACTGTTTTTCTGTTTTATCCATGTAACAACTTGGGGAATTGTAAAAATTAAAAACATGAGTCTATAATCCCAGTTGTGACCAAACAGAAAAGTACCTATATAAATACCAGCCCCTACTCTAAAAGAGTCTATATCCTTATTTTTTTCTCTTTTACTTTCGTCTAAATTAGAATTTTTAAATACTAATAATAAATTTATTACAAATATTAAAAATAATAATGACTGGAAAAATATAGGGAGTATAAATTTTAAAAAATCTAGATAATTTGATTTTTGAAAATGATTTTCTAAAGCTAATACAAAAACATCATATCCATAAGACATATCAGTTCCTTTCGGAGTCACATTAATCATTTGTTTGACATCTGATAATGTAAAAATAAGATAAGCTAAAAAGCTCATACAACTCATGGCTAAAAGAACCCAAAACCGAGATATTTTTTCCTTTAAAATTAAACCAATGCCAAAAATGGGAAAGAGCTTAAGAAAACTAGCAAATATAATCAAACATAATGCAGCTATTACTGAAAAATATCCTACTCTTATAGCAATTGCCAGAATAAAGAATAAGAATAAGTCAGGTGTTCCTCTTTCTACACCCAGCATTATAGCTGGAGAAATAAAAGCACATGAAAGTATGCAAGCTGTCAGTTTATCAAGCTTTTTAAGAAAAATAAAAGGACTCAAAAAAAATGAACTTATAAAAATTGTTCCTAGAAGATTAGTATGGCTCTGGTTCAATTTAAAATAAAAAAGAACATTCCATAATCTTGAGAGATTCATAGGACGATGCCAAGGATCTCGCACATTATTAAATAAAGGATCATATCCTAGAACACTAGCCTCTGAACCACTTGTGATTGCACGAGTATCAGCAAAGTTTGGCATCATGACAGGAATATGCCACAATCTCCATAGGGTTGTATATCCAAAAAAGGTACATATTAGGTAACTGAGTACCAATACGGACAGAAACACAATAAGTAGTAATATCTTACCTTTCATAGCTTGAAGTTTTTATAACTTACTTATAGTTTTTTGTTCTTTGCTTTGAATTTAATTCACAACAGGCAGAATGTCAAATGACCGCTTTGTTTTGGAAAAGTTTCAGGAATACAAGAAATGCGGCGAATTTCAATTGTTCTAAAGCATTTTTTCTAAGAACTGCTTGGCGCGATCGCACTGAGGATTTTGGAAAAATTCGTTAGGAGTAGTATCTTCTGCTAAACTTCCCTGGTCGAGGAACATAATCCGATTGGCAACAACTCTGGCAAAGCCCATTTCATGGGTAACGATCGCCATTGTCATTCCAGATAGTGCTAAAGCTTTGATCACTTCCAGCACATCTTTGACCATTTCTGGATCTAGGGCAGAGGTGGGTTCATCAAACAAAATCATCTCTGGTTCCATTGCTAATGCACGGGCGATCGCTACTCGCTGTTTCTGTCCCCCGGATAGTTTAGATGGGTACACATCAGCTTTTGGCTCTAAACCTACCTTCGCAAGCAATTCTAAGCCATGTTCTTCTGCTTTTTGCTTGTTTATTCCTTTCACCTTTATCGGTGCGTAGGTGACATTTTGCAGCACATTCATGTGAGGAAACAAATTAAAATGTTGAAATACCATCACCAACTGCTGGCGCACCTTAGCGATGTTTGCCTTGGGATTAGTAATTTCTTGCTCGTGAAAGTAGATTCTTCCTCTGGTGGGTTGTTCTAGTAAGTTTATGCATCGTAAAAAGGTAGATTTCCCTGAACCAGAAGGGCCTAGTATAGCAACCACTTCCCCCTGATAAAATTCAGTGGAAATATCTTTGAGTACGTCGAGTTTGCCAAAAGATTTAGACAAGAATTCCGTCCGAATTACTACATTATTCACTTTCCCGTAACCTCCTTTCTAAAGCGGATGCACTCAAGGTCATACCCATTACCAAAACATAGTAGATTAATCCGGCAAATAGTAGCGGTTCAAAATAAATATACTTGTTTGCACCAACGATTTGGGCGCTGCGTAATATTTCCACCACTCCAATCGTTGACACCAGTGCAGAATCTTTGAGCAATCCGATAGTTTCATTCACCAATGCGGGGAGAATGTTCTTTAATGCTTGGGGCAAAATCACATCCCACATCATCAACCAATAGGGAACACCCATAGACATCGCCGCTTCACTTTGCCCTTTATCCACCGCCTGAATCCCACCTCTGATGGTTTCCGACATATAAGCACCAGAATTCAGGGTAAAAGTTAACACCCCTGCCTGCAATGCTGAGATGTCATAGCCTGTAAGCTGGGGTGTTGCGTAGTAAACCAACGCCAACTGTAATAACAAAGGTGTGCCTCGAAAAACAGAGGTGTAGGCGTTAGCAACCCAGGTAAGCGGCTTGATACCGATAATTTTTAAGAGAGACAGGATTGTTCCCCAGATTAACCCCAAAGATACAGATAATAGCGTAAACAACAAAGTTAAAGGGATTCCCCGAAGAATAAAGGGAATGTCTGGAAGAATTCTGGTAAAGTCGAGATTCAATCCGCCTTTGGCAGGAGTTGAGGATGCAGGATTGGCGGTAGTATTCTGTGAAAACCACTTGGCTACAAGTTTATTCAATGTGCCATCGTCCTTCATTTTTTGAAGGACTTTGTTAAACGGTTCTACAAAAGAAGAACCTTTAGGAAAAGCGATCGCTGATCCACTTGCCTCTTCTGAGGGAATTGTATTAAATTCTAAATCTGGGTTAGCTTGGGCGAATCCCTTAGCGACGGTATCCTCAACAATTGCTGCATCAATTCGCCCAGATTTGATTTCCTGAACTACTTCCGGCACTTTGTTGAGTTGCTTTAGCTGAATACCCGCGACTTTTTTAGCAATTTTCTGGGCATTTTGTTCTTGTATCGTTCCTAGTTGTACCCCAACCTTTTTTCCTGATAAGTTTTGAGGCTGCTTCAGGTTGCTACCTTTAGGAGCGACAATCGTATCTTTGGCTTCGTAATAAATAATTGAAAAATCAACATTTTTCTGACGTTCTGGAGTCGGAGTCATCCCAGCCATTACAAAGTCAGCGCGATTTGCTTGGAGTGCAGGAATTAATCCATTAAAATCGGATTCCATTATTTGAAGTTTAAACCCTAGTTTTTCAGCAAGGGTTTTGGCTATATCTATATCAAAGCCAACGATTTGGCGATCGCCTCCTTTAGTATCATAAAACTCATAAGGAGGATAATCTGGGGAAGTAATTATCGTCAGCGTGTCTTTACCTAAAGATGAGACAGCTTTTAGAGAATTACTATGCCCTGTGATAATGCTGATTCCTACTACTGTTACAACTAGTATCCTTAATAGCCATACTTTCTTTTTCTTCATAGACTTGATAATTATATAAATTCCATTCCGCACCTTAAACTGTTATATCAATCGAGCAGATAATACCTGTGATATCATCTTTTCTGAATTTTCCATAAAAAAATAACCTCACCCCGCCTATAGCTAAAGCTACAGGCTTCCCCTAGTAGGCTACAGTGTACACACAAATCTTTTAAAGCTGCCCCACATCTTGCTCTGCAATGCCAATGCATCGACTGACAATGCCAATGCATCGACCTGTAAAAATTAACGCACCCTACGTTAGGCAGCAACTCTAAAAGACTTGTGTACACCACGGTAGCCCTAATAGGGGAGGATTTAGGGGAGAGGTTAGGCAGGAATCACAAGTAATTTACAGGACATCATATTATATTAAATTCGGTAGTATCTGAATGATTGAAAAACCGCAGAGACGCTGAGGGCGCAGAGGGAGAGGAAAGAGGAATAATTTCGATACAAACGGACATCATATGATATGTAGCAGGGAAAAATTCTAATATCCATTTTTATCAGGTAACATCTCTGCTTAATCCCATATAAAACTTCAGGACTGTCAAATTCTCACTTTGGTCGCCTCCAGCAGCTTGACGCTGGCATAAATAGCATCAATATAAGGTGTGGGAATTTGAGTGAGTTTTCCCAATTCTGCCACCGCGCCAACAATAGCGTCTATCTCTGTGGGGCGTCCGGCTTCAATATCTTGTAGCATTGAGGTTTTGTGGGCACCAACATTTTCTGCCCCATTAATTCGTTGTTCCAAAGTGATGCCAAACTTTATACCCAACTTTTGGGCGATCGCTTGGGTTTCGGTCATCATTTGCCGCGCTAGTTCACGGGTGAGGGGATAGCGACAAATATCCTCTAGAGTAGCACTAGTTAAAGCACTGATGGGATTAAACGCGACATTTCCCCACAACTTGACCCAAATTTCTGTGCGAATTTGATTGCGGATTGGTGCTTTGAATCCTGCCTGTTTTAAAGTCTGCGCCAATAATTGGATGCGTTCTGTTTTAGTGCCGTCGATTTCACCCAGAGTAAAGCGATCGCCTTCAATATGCTTAATCACACCTGGTTCAATTATCTCAGTTGCCGGGTAAACAACACAACCGATAGCGCGGTCAGCACCGATACTAGCCTCAATAATCCCATCTGGATCAACAGATTGAATGCGTGTACCTTCATACTCACCGCCATACTTGCGAAAGTACCACCAAGGAACGCCATTTTGGGCTGTTACCACCATCGTCTGAGAATCGTAGAGTGTAGGGAGAGAAGGTGCGATCGCAGTTACACTGGGAGCCTTAACAGTTAAAATTACTACATCTTGTCGCCCCGCTGACTGAATATCACTAGTTGCCATCGGAGTGGCAATTTGGCTGGAACCGTCTGCCATGAGTAACTTCAGCCCATTTTTTTGAATTGCCTCCAAATGATAACCACGCGCAATCAGCGTTACTGCTTCACCTGCCAGTGCCAGTTTTGCCCCTAAATATCCACCAATTGCACCCGCGCCAACAATACAGATTTTCATTTTTTTTAGGGATAGTTAGCAAATAATTAACTACTTATTTACCCTCAAACAGCTAGGCTTTGCATCGCCGACAGCAGGTCTTGATGAACAGATTTTGAGGCAGCTACTATCAATCCAGGCAGGCTATAGTTTTTACAAGTGTGCAGTGGCGGTAAAGTCGAACCGTCCAGAGTAGTTACAATCCAGCCAGCCTCTTTCGCAATAAAAGCGAGTGCAGCACTATCAATAAATTTGCCCGATTTGATCACTGCTCCACTCAAGTCGCCACTGAGAATACCGTTGAGATTGGGAATTTGAATATCACTAGAGTAATCAGTCGCTATATCAATTACTTTATATTGATTTTTTAGTAAAGGTGCGACAGAATTCATTCCCCATCCCAACAAAATAGAAGGTTTGGCAGATGTTATGTGTAATGGGGCACAGGCTTCTAAGTTCATCTCCAGCGTCCCTTTAAAAGCACCTTCGCCTCTAAAAGCGTAAAAATAAACATTTTGGGCAGGGGAAATAGCAAGTACTGCTTCAAAGTCATCTGAATTTATAATACTGAGAATAATTTGGTAATTAGAATGTCCATCCATGTAAAACTTCGTGCCATCAATCGGGTCGAGTGTGACTAAGTAATCACCTTCTGAACCTAGTTCGGTAGCACGAAAATACTTGGTGTTGTTAGAACTTTCATACTCTTCCCCAAAAAAGCGAATCTCTGGGAAAGTGGCCAGTAATACTACTTCTATTAGATTTTGAATAGCCACATCTGCATCAGTAAGGGCAGCAGCAAAAAAGTTTTTGCCTTGTTCTTTAGCCGGAAGTGCAGCAATTTTTGGTTGAAGAAAATTGGCATAAGCTGCTGCTACTTTGAGATGGGGAAGTAAAGTCTCCAAAATTAGTCGCGTAGTTGGTGTTGTAGACATTGCAGCAAACTCCTTTCAGAAATAATCTACCGTTGGCAGGGCGATAGAATTCTATATCTAGACAAAATTACGGTATCATTTGGATGCAATGATACCACCGTTGCTATATTATTCTAATCTGTGTGTCTCAAAGAGCCTATAGGGACATCGCCATTTTTATCAGAGGGTACGCACCTCATTTAGAGTGTTTACTCTGAACCCTATATCCCATAAGACTTCATGCAAAAAATGTGTTGCCTATTTTTATAGGAAAGCGGCTGTTCCAAACGCTTTCCGACAAATAAAAGTAGCATAAATAATTTTCTTGGAAATTGACTCAAAATACTCAAAGTCAACAGCCTAGTCTACAGACTCAGACAACAGATTTAAATTAATAGACTTATACCAAGTGACTTATGTATGGTTACACTGAATATAAATACTACTTAAAAATAAAATTAAGCACCCATGAACCCAGAAATCAAAATTGAGGCGATTAACCAAAACTCTCTGCATTTAGAAACAGTAATGGCATTAGGACGCGAAAATGCAAAAACACTGGGTTTCATGCCAAAAGGAGGATTTGTTGATCATGCAGCTCAGGGTCATATATTTGTAGCCCTATCAGCCCAGGGTAAATGTATCGCATACTTGATGTATCGAGTTGTCTTCCAAAAAGCTGTTGTAGTTCATCTTTGTGTCGATAAACAGTGGAGAGGTCAAGACATAGCTAAACAGCTTATCAATCACTTGGTTCGTATAACGAGAGACTTACATTTAATAGAGCTATCATGTCGTCGTGATTATAACCTTAATAATATGTGGGCTTCGTTTGGCTTTGTTGCACGACAGAATAAAACTGGAAAGAGTAAAGATGGAAAACTACTCACTGTTTGGCAATTAGAACATGGACATCCCAGTTTATTAACTCTACTTACACAGCAAGAAATAGGTTCTAAGTTTTGTGCTGTCATAGATGCTAACATTTTTTATGATTTAGATGCAGATAATATCAATAGACAAATAGAAGATTCAAAATCTTTATTAGCTGATTGGTTACAGTCCGAAGTAGAACTGTGCTTGACTGATGAGATATATAATGAAATAGAGCGTTATGATAATATATCGCGTCGAGAAAGGCTTAGGAAGTTAGCATTAAATTTTCTAAGATTGACGTGTAAACAAGAACAGTTTGAAAGAGTGTCTCAAGCATTAACAAAATATTTCCCTGAGCAGATGACAGAGAGAGATGCATCTGACTTAAGACATTTAGCTAGGGCGATCGCTTCAAATGCTCCATTTTTTATAACCCGTGATAGAGGAATATTAGATAAAGAAGAATCGATTTATGAAGAATTTAAATTATCTATTCTTAGACCTAGTGATTTTATTATCAGACTTGATGAACTGCGGAGAGAATCTGAGTATCAACCTGTTCGTTTAGCAGGAACATTGATTAAAAAACAATTAGTCCAATCAGGACAGCAAAATTTACTTACAGAAAATTTTCTATCCAACTCCACAGGTGAAGAAAAAACTGAATTTCAAATAAAATTACGGAATTTGATTATAGACCCTAATCGCTTTGAGTTAATTGTCATTTGGAATGAACAACAAGAGCCATTAGCTTTAATAACATATGATCGGCATGAGACACATGAATTGAAGATTCCTATGCTTCGTATAAAAAGAAATCATGTACTTTCTCCTACTATTCTGCGTCATTTAATTCTTTTATCCATCAAAACATCTGCACAAGAAAACCGTCTATTTACTAGAATTACTGAACCACATCTAGAAGATTTTGCAATTAAAGCAATTACTCAAGATAACTTCTTTTCTGTTGAGGATGGATGGGTAAAAGTAAATCTAGCAACTATTAAAACTGCATCTGATTTATCTGCTTATCTCACAAGTTTGACAAATGAATTTAAACAAGATTATAGTTTTTGCCAGAAAATTTCTAATTTACTTGCTGAAGAGGGCACAGTTAAAAATATTGATTTAATTGCAAAGATTGAGCGCAGTCTTTATCCAGCGAAAATTATCGATGCTGAAATTCCTAATTTTATCGTTCCTATCCGCCCTGGCTGGGCGGAAAATTTGTTCGATGAAGAATTAGCTCAACAAAATATTTTTGGTGCCAAAAAAGAACTGGCTCTTAAACGTGAGATTGTCTATTACCGCAAAGTCAAAAATTCAGGAGGTTTGAAAGCTCCAGGGCGAATTTTATGGTATGTAAGTCAGGGTGGGCAAGCTAGTTATTATCAGGTTAAATCTATAAGAGCTTGTTCATGTCTTGATGAAGTAATTATAGATACACCAAAATCTCTTTTTAAGCAATTTAGAAGGTTAGGTGTGTATACTTTTAAAGATGTATTAAATACTGCCGATAATCAGCTTGAAAACAAGATAATGGCTATCAAATTTAGTGAGACAGAAATATTTAAAACACCTGTTTATTTGGAGGAAGTTCAAAAAATTTTAGAAAACAATTTCACGTTTCAGTCACCATACAAAATAACTGGAAAAGACTTTTATAAGATATATAATAAAGGAATGTATGATGAGAGGATTTAAGACTGATGTCTAGCAGAGTACTACTACTTTCAGTACGACCTAAGTATGCTGAAAAAATATTTGAAGGTCTAAAAGAAGTTGAACTGCGTAGAATTCGTCCTCGAATTCAAGAAGGTGATTTAGTAATTGTATATGCTTCATCGCCTAAAAAAGCTCTTATAGGCGCTTTTGAAGTTCACAAAGTAGTTCAAAAACCTCTTGAAGATTTGTGGGATGAAGTTAGTGAAAAAGCTGCTATATCTTACAGTGAATTTTGCTTATATTATAGAGGTTTATCAGTAGGTTGCGGTATTTTTTTTGAGAAAACTTATAATTTTCCTCGACCAGTTAACCTAGAAATTTTAAGGCAAGAATGGAATAATTTTAGACCTCCACAAAGCTACAGATATTTAAAACCAAGAGAAGTTGATATTGTCGAAAGCATAACTCAATTTGATATCAATAAATTTTCTAGGACATACCAGACTACTTTAAATTTAGTTTATTAATTTCACATAATTAAATTAATGAGTATTCATTAAAATAGTCATAATCTTCCTTTTTAACAATATATCTATTTATCTCAGCGACTTATACATCATATTGAATCATCCACTAAGCAAGTTGCTCACCGTCTATTAAAGTTATTTTTTTGAAGAAAAATTACATATTCTCTTGCTTATTTAGAAAATTGTGAGGTTGTAATCAACACTCATTTTTTTGCTTTTAACCCTTCTAAACTCCCAGTAAATGCCTGAACTACTAGTCTCAATACAGTTTGGTTAAAGGGGAAAAGGAAAAGGTTTAAATTCAAGCCTTACCTTTTTCCAGACCATAAGGGAGGTGGAAGAGTGCTTATCTGAACTGAACCCCGACGGGCAATACTTTAAGATTTTTGAGATTTCATAAGGTTAATTAACTGGGGTAAAAACCTTTGCCTTACATGTTTACCCCAGTTTTACCCCAGAAATGTGTAATGGGGTAAAAACCTTTGCCTTACATGTGTTACCCCAGTTTTACCCTAGTTGTTTCCCCAAACTACCCAAAATTACCGCAAAAATCTCGAAAGGCTCTGGAAACATGCTCGACAACTCCCATTAAAAAAGGACTTAGAAGCCCTGTAATGCTTGTATTTATTTAAAGGCGGCACCCGGATTTGAACCGGGGGATGGAGGTTTTGCAGACCTCTGCCTTACCACTTGGCTATGCCGCCACAGCAGGATTCCCTAAACTACTTTAATGTTCCTAAGCTATCTTAGTAGCCATTCAGTAGCCATAGGGCGCTAGTTAACTCATAATAGCATAGGATTCTGAGGTAGAGATAGTGGGTTAACTGGATGTTTCTGGTAGTCTTTAGGCGATCGCTAAGGAGGTTGACCATAGCACAAACAACCCTTAGCAGATTAATGGAAGCTCTGGAGTCTGCCTGGATTTCTGATGATGTATATTTATTTATCCATAAGACTTACGCAAAAAACCTCTCAAACTCTTATTCCTCCGTGTACTCTGTGTCTCTGTGGTTCCTTCTTCCATGACCCGTGCGTAAGTCCTGATCCATAAAAACAAATCACCAAGGTTATTTGTAACATCCTGGGTTGTTTCCGGGTTCTTCCTGAGCTTCCCTTAATAGCATTAATATGTCATAGCCGATACATAATATACACAAATAGCTATCAGCAAATAAAACCAAACTATGTGTATATTGACTAGGCTAAAATCCTCTTTCCTCCTACCTTATACCAACAACAAATGAGTTATAAGTTTTAATTCACTCCTCAAGGTCACTTGTTACACCTTCACTTCATCGGCAAAATTACCCCAGCGAACAAAGTGAAATGGCCCGGCGATAGAACCCCACAGACGTTCATCAGTGTCTAAATCCCTTCCCCGGTCGAGGCTAAAGAATTCTTTAGCGTCAATCTCAAATTCATTATCCAGATAAGTATTTTTCCCGTCACGAACTACAATGCAGCCTTTACCAGGTTCAACCCTGCCTTTGAAGCTATGACCTGTCCACTCTACAACCATGTTGCAACCTGACATTTTTTCCAATTGGTCAAGGGATAAAACTTTTAAACGTTCGGGGTCACGAGATGCGCCATAAAATTTTTGTTCTTCTTTAACCGTGTAGTGTTCAATAACAATGTGGTTTTCTGCCGGAATCAACTTCATTACCCGCATCCGGTAGGGTTGATTGAGCATAAAATCGTAAGCTTGTTCGAGAAACAAACTTATCCCTGAGAACAATTCCAAGGGAAGAGGACGGATACACACGCGAATGTGGGCATAAAAAGGCGGATTTTCAAAAGCTTGTTCTTGATTGCTAAAGTCAGCTGCCATCAAGCGGGCTAAGGTGACGATATCAGTAGAATGAGTCATTACAAGATGATTAAGTAGTTGCTTAAAAATTATCTAAGATTATTTTGACACTTACCAGACTGAAAAATCCTGGCTGCAATCCCTTCTGGTGCGTCTGCTATGCCTAGCAAGATCCCGTTCGCCCCTAGTGTACCGTAGGGAAGGGTACGGTGGGCAACTCTTAGAGACGCTGTGCGAATACCTACGCAATTTTTCAATTAGAATTACGATCACTCTTAGATTCCAGAGTGGTTAAAATCCCATTGCCTCCGCTACTGCGCCCAGTTTTGCTGCAATACCCTGTTTAAATTGACTGTGATTGTGTTTAATAGCTGTATCTGGGTCTTTTAGACCATTGCCTGTGAGGACACAAACCACTGTCGCCCCTGTAGGAATTTGGTCTTTCACCTGCAACAACCCAGCTACAGAAGCGGCGCTAGCAGGTTCGCAGAAGATACCTTCTGATCCTGCCAAAAGTCGATAAGCGTCGAGAATTTCTGCATCGGTAACGGCGTGAAAATTTCCCTGACTTGCGGTTTGCGCTGCAACAGCTAACTCCCAACTAGCAGGGTTGCCAATGCGAATTGCTGTGGCTATGGTTTCAGGATCTGCCACTGGCTGACCGTGTACTAAGGGGGCTGCACCTGCGGCTTGGAATCCCATCATCCGGGGTAGGCGATCGCACTTCCCACCTTGATGATATTGACAAAATCCCATCCAATATGCTGCTATATTCCCTGCATTGCCCACGGGGATACACAGCCAGTCTGGCGCATCACCTAGCACATCGACAATTTCAAAGGCTGCTGTTTTCTGCCCTTCTAGACGGTAGGGATTGACCGAATTTACCAAAGTGACCGGATAGCTTTCGGCCATCTCGCGGACAATTTCTAGGGCTTGGTCAAAATTACCTTTAATTGCCAATACTTCTGCACCGTACACTAATGCTTGGGCTAACTTGCCCAACGCCACATAACCGTCGGGAATTAGTACGAAGGTATTCATGCCCCCACGCCTTGCGTAAGCGGCGGCGGCGGCTGAGGTATTGCCCGTGCTGGCACAAATTACTGCTTTTGCCCCTGCTTCTTTGGCTTTGGAAATTGCCATAGTCATCCCCCGGTCTTTAAAGCTGCCAGTAGGATTGAGACCGTCATATTTTACAAAAACCCGCACTTGTTTGCCAATACGTTCTGCGATCGCTGGCACTGGTATTAGGGGTGTGTTTCCCTCCAACAGAGTCACAATCGGTGTTTTTTCGCTGACAGGCAAGTATTCGCGATAGGCTTCTATCAGTCCGGGCCAGGGTTGGCGATGAGATTTAGCAACAGACAGGCTCAAAGTCACAGGATTTAATATTTCTTAATGTAAGGATTGGATATTTAGAGAGAATGGCATAGGGAACGGCAGAATGGGGAAGAGGAAGAAAGTGAATTTTTCGTTGCCAGTTAAGAGTCCCCTAATTCCAAAAGAACATGTAAAAATATTATTTTTTGTGGTGCAGGCATTTGACTTGCCATTTTTATTTTATTTTGAATGTCAGTTTATCATAGACCGCCACGGCGACCTTCGGTTTAACGAATTAGCCTGTGGATGCTGACGGGGTGAAAAATGATCGGCAAATGTATGAGACTTACGTTAGAAGTCTCTGAAATTCTTATTCCTACCTTGCAAAAAGCCAGCTTTGTGCGAGATGCTCCGCGAACATGTCTATGTGTATTTTCCCATGCTATTCGCTCCAATTGTCGGGGAAAATACATAACAAGCTACCTTTCCTTTGCAGTAGCCTTCTTTTTAGCTTCTCTACGGGGATGCTGCGCCAAGCAACCTTTAAAAGAAGTGGTATGGCAAGTGCTGCACCTTACATCTTTTCATAATTTGGTCTAATTCTTGATATAGTCTACATGTAATTTCTTACGTAAACTACTAGAAAACGGCGATAATAATTCATACAACCATAATTGAATTGACAGGTTATGAATTAAGTATTGCTAAGTAACGTCGAGTAGACGGAAGCTTTGCATACTTGGGGCAATGTTTTCTTTGGAACACAGCCATTATGATCACCGTCTCTTATGATTGAACCTAAAATCCATTAGAGTAATTGATTGAAAATATACAATATTGTAATAAAGCTTAAAAGAGGATTATTATAATATTTCTAATGGTGTGAGTTAAGTTGTGGATTTAATTAGCGATGTCTACTTGTTTATCTAGTGTTTCCGATCGCGAGTCTCAGACTAACTGGGTCAGTAAGTTAACCAAGTCTTATTATCAAGACGATCAGCAAGCTAAGTTTATGCATTTACAAGCAGAGGTAGACTCCCTGTTGCAGCAGTTGGAAAACCTGAAGCACCAACGTCTAGCCGACAATAACCAAAAAGAATAAATCAGTCTAGTAGAAAAGCGATCGCTTTTCCCCTCTCTAATTTAAATTTGAGAAAGGGTAAATTTGAGTAAAAGGTGTGCTATTCAAAGCGCTGATTTTTCTCTGACCAGCGTCTCAAACTGTAGTTATGAGCATTTTCTATTAATAAAGCTAAGGATTGCACCCTTGAAAGCTTGGCGATCGCAGAGAGCCTTTGGAAGTAATTTCCTGTAAAATCAGTGTAAATGACTTCATTGCGATCAGACAAAATTATAGTCCGGTCACGGTGTTGTTCTATGTTTTCCCCCTGAATTCCAGATGTAGGCTGATTCAAGGATGCGATTGCCGCTGCTGAGATAGTCAGTATTATTTCTGGTTGAGCGTTATTTGTTAAATCAATCACTTGAACGGGCCAATCACCCAACTTTTCCTGCATCTGTTCAAAGCTAGGAATAGCACCAGCCGGAACTTCACCAGATTTTTGTAAAGATTGCCACAGACTTGACAACATTACCTTGACCCCTTGGGGATTTTGTTGATGCAGTTCTTGTAAAGTTATTGGAGATGGTTGCACCCATTCCAGTGCTGCATTTGTTAAGGCTAAAGGTTTGGGTTGAAGAACACCGTTTTGATTCTCTGGAGTTTTTGGACCAGCAGCTAATAGGCGCAAAACTTTACCCTGTAGTTGCACCGCTTTGATAGCGGCTATAGTAATTTGTTGTTCTCCATTTGGCAACCAGACCACAATCTGGATTTCAGGGTCAGAAGTGATTCCCAAAGTTTTCCAGAAAAATTTGGCGGCGTCAGTTTTGGGTGGGTTCAAATTCTCAAAGGGGGAATTTAGCCAGCGTTTCCCATCATGAAAAGCACTCACCTCCACCTGATACCAAACTTGGTTATCTGTGAGTTTCAGGTTCGTTGGGGAATTTGGTTGCAGCCATTCAGTGCTGGTAACTTGAGTAATTGGTTGCACTGTACCGACAATTTGACTAGGGTGAGTAGAGGATATTTGCGATGTACCCTCATTATTTAGTCTTGCTAACAGACCTTGAATATAAGCAAAATTATCTTTTGTAATTTTTGGTTGCGCCTTTAACCAGGAATTAGCATGTTCCTCTCCCTGCTGAACTGCTAAAATCAAAGCGAACCAAGCTTGCACCTCTAGTCTATTCGGGTTTACCCGCAACGCCACCGCTGTGCGATTCCACAACCGTTTTTTATCAGCTTTGAGTAAGGTAGCAATTTCTTGGGCATTATGTGGCGACGCTTCAAACACCTGTAAAGCTTTCCCCCAACGACCATCAATCAAATCTGCTAGCACTTCTTGACTAGGACTTGCCCAATTTTTATCAGCTTGGGTTTTAGTAAGTTGGGAATGCAAGCGAATCAAATCCATTTGCGCTTGCGCCACTTCTGGCAAAACTCCTTTGCGTTGTTTTTTGATGAATTTCAACCATTCAAAGGCTGGTGTCCATAGTCCACTACGGGCAATTGACAAGGCATTTTGGTATGCAGAATCCTTGAGGGCTGGTGATTGGAGAGTAATTGCCTCCAATTGAATTGGTTTAAGAAATAACTTCAGAGGCTTGACTTGGTAGACCTGTAAGTACGGTTCTAAACTTATAGTTTGATCGACAACTAACTCTTTTGTACCATCACCAGTTACCTGCTGCCATTTGGGGAATTGTCCGTTAGGACTAGTCCAAGACAACATTTGTAGTAAATTCGTGCGTTCTGGATTGTAGTATACGATGTCACCGTAGGCGAACGTATCAGTCCCTTGTTGGCGTTGACCCCGCAAATTAAACCAAACCCCTGATAATGGTGTCCCACCGTCAAAGCGCTGCACTTTAGTTAAAGGTAGGGGAATGCTGATATCTTGGTGTTCTGATGTCCCATCAAGTAAGGGAGAAATCACAAAGGATTCTTCTGGCCCAGTTACAGGTAATTGAGTTGCTAAATAGTAGTAATTTTCTGACTGAGATTTAAACTCTAACTCTTCTGAGCGCTCGTAAACCCTGAGTTCCACAAGTTGTTTACAATCAGATTGACAATTAGCACGCTGTTGAAAGACTGCCAGTAAAAATGAGTTTTTCGCATCCTGATGTAAAGGCAGAGTTTCCCCAAATATTTTGTTTTCTTTACTCAAATTGAGTTGAATTTGTTTGAGAGTTTGAGGGTGTTCGTGCTTACTAAGGGGGATTTGTGCCCATGCGGGTAAAATTTTATTTAGCCAGCTTACCTGGTCTGGATTGAAGATGAAGAGAACGCTAATCCAGGCAAAAGCCATAATTAGACTAGCACTACTCAACAGAATTGCGATCGCTAGCATTGACGACAACCAACTTCCCCGTTTGAGCTTTTTCTGGGGTTTTTTGGCGATGCGTTTCATCGCACCTGCATGAGGTTTATTTAGTTTAGAGGCTTTTGGCGTCAGCTTGCGTGAGCGGTTTGCCATATTAGTTTTCAATCAATCCAGTGGATATTTTTGGGCATTGGGCACTTGTAGTGAGCGAAGCCGTAAAGCCTGCGGCATAGCTACGCTTAGGGCGCAGCCTCTCCAAGAGTTGTATTGGGTATTAGTTATTTCTCCCGCTATCCCCTCTCTCCCCTGCCCCCCTCTGCCTCTTAAAAGTCCCCAGTACTTAATACCCTGTTATACTCGTCCTTTAAGAAGTTGCCCAGAAGGATTAAGTCTAATTTTGTCCAAAATCCGTAAATCTCCCCATGTGAACGCTAGATGATCGCGAATACACTCTTCACTTAAGTATGTGAGCAGAGTGTAAAAAGTTGAAATGTAGACTTATTAACCGCAGTCATCGCAAAACTTGGATGCTTGCATGGTTACTAATTGCGGGAGTAAATGGAGTTGCACAAAAAGCGTTAGCACAAGAGTATACAGACACAGAAACTACTCAGGCGCAGGAGAGTATAGATTTAAATTCTCCTCTCCTCTCCCCAGAAGATTCGATGGCGCAAGTTACATCGGTTTCTCAACTCAAGGACGTACAACCCAACGATTGGGCATTCCAAGCATTACAGTCTTTGGTAGAACGCTATGGTTGTATAGCTGGCTATCCAGATAGCAGCTATCGCGGTAATCGTGTTTTAAGTCGGTATGAATTTGCTGCGGGTGTGAATGCTTGTTTAGATAGAGTCAACGAATTAATCACTACAGCCGCCAGCGATTTAGTCACCCGCGAAGATTTAGCAATATTACAAAAATTGCAGTCAGAATTTGCCCCTGAATTAGCAACTTTGCGGGGTCGTGTCGATACTTTAGAAGCCAGAACCGCCGAAATCGAAGCCAACCAATTCTCAACAACAACTAAACTCAGTGGATTACTGATAGTTGGCATTCAAGGACGGACTAACAATCGTGGTGATGTTAATCCTAGAGATGGACAAAAAGATACAAATGATACAGGGACAAATATTAATGTTATATCCCTGGCGCAACTATATTTAACTAGTCAAATCACTCCCCGTAGTTACTTGTTTACGGGTCTTTTAGCTGGTAGAGGTACTTCTAGTCCGAGATTTACTAATAGTGTTTCTCGGAATGATGTTTTACTTGGCTACGAATTTCCTACAGATAGCTTGATTGTAAGTGACCTCAATTTTCATTGGCTGGTGACAGATAAATTGGCAGTAATGGTGGGAACAGAAGGTGTAAGTATGCCAGCTGCTTTCCGAGGCCCCAATCGAGTAGAAAGTGCTGCAACAGGGCCGTTGTCTTATTTTGCCCAAAGAAACCCAATTTTAAATATAGGATACGGTCACGGCGGTATAGCTATTGATTGGCAATTTGCTAAACGCGCTAGTTTGCAGGCAATTTATACTAGTTATCAACCAGGAAATCCCGGTAAAGCTAGCGGTTTATTTGATGGCAACACGACAACAGGTGTGCAATTGCTGCTGACACCAACCGATACTCTAGATTTAAGTTTGTATTATGTTAATAATTACTCTTCGGATGGTTGTTTACTAACCTTTGTTGGCGATGAATGCTTAACTACAGTCAATACCGCTACCGGAAAATCAGCACCCCTACAAACTAACGCTGTGGGTGCGACTGTAACTTGGCAGATTTCCTCCCACATTAGCGCAGGTGCATGGGGTGGTTATACTAAATCTTACATTCCTGGGCGATCGGGAAATGTAGAAACGACGAATTATATGGTGTTTCTAAATTTCCCTGATTTATTTGCTAAAGGAAATTTAGGCGGAGTTTATGTCGGTCAACCTCCTAAAATCACCAGTAGCGACTTACCTGTAGGGAATAATGTCCCTGATTTTGTCAATACTGGTTTAGGACGTGCAGGTGGACAACCAGGGACAACCACCCAAATTGAGGCATTTTATCGTTTCCAGCTAACAGAAAATATCAGCATTACACCAGGAATAATTCATATCTTGGAGCCTGGTCACACACCAGATAGTGGCTCAGTTACTATCGGCATTCTGCGGAGTACTTTTAGTTTTTAATTCTGCTTGCACATAAATATTATAAAACTTAAGTATTGACTCAATAATTATTAATTATGTTGACAGGCGCTTATACCCAATTGAGCGCAACAAACAATGAAAATCTCTTTTCCAATCCCCCATGCCTGATTTTCAAAAGATATAAAAAAAGTTTGGCTCACCGCCAAACCTCTATATAAATCCAATGCATAACACAATACGCTTGGGTTAGTGATATTTTGCCCCGGTAGATCCCCCCAACCGACATCGCTTAATGCCAGTCCGCTCAAGTCGTGGCGTGTGAAACCCGCCCACGCAACTGGCTCCTCTACTTGGGAGACCCCTCTGAGCGAGTGGCTCCCCTCAAAAAGACTTGTTCTAATTTCCTCTTTTTTAAGGAGGGTTAGGGAGGATCAAGTTTTAACCCAACCGTATTGGTACATAACAACATCCCAAATTAATTTACTCATTATTATATTCATAAGGCATCTTCCTATAGGATGTGTGCAAATATCCTGAAACCTGATATCATATTATCTCAGTATCCCGAAATACCTAAAATAGAAAATTAATTATATGATAATTTAGTTGTAATATAATGACAAAATGCCAAATAATCAGCAGCAAAAAAGACGGGGGTTAGCCCGTCCTCTGTATAATAAGTAAAAACATCTTGGTAATTTCTGCAATATATCAAAAGACTCTAATCACAATCTGCCAAATTGCCAAATACTTACCAATAAGACGCGAATATTAATTTATCTGTAATTTAATATTTTTATCAGCTATAAATTTTACTATCAGCACAAATTAATCGTTACTCAAAAGGTTTAGATATCAATTGCAGCAAAAAAATTTAGTTTTATATTGTCGTTAATTAATATTGCATAAGGTGTGCCACTTTGGAACATCAAAAAAGCCTGTGTAGGCGTAGCCCATCGTAGACATCGCACCATAAATTGGATATACTTACGGTTTCTCTATATTGAATAATATTTTAGTTTTTCAAAAATATTTTTATAATACTAGTGAATCATTTTGCCACTTGCCAAGCTCCAGCAAATACTGATTATGATAGAACTTTTGTAGGTAATACTAGAGAAAAAATTACTGACGACAAAGTTGCTCATGAACCTAAGTATAGTTGATGATAAATTGCAGATAGAATTTACGTTTAAAGAGCAACTACTAGCTGTTCGCTTGAATAAACTTTGGCAAATATCACTAGCTCATATTAAACAAGTTACAACAGCCGAATCCGAAAGTAATTAGCGAGAATTGTGTCCCCCTGGTAGCTTTAGACCTTGAGCGTCATTACGAATTACGAATTATTTTAATCAGCATTCCCAGTCTGAGACTGGGAACGAGGCAATCTCTCAAAGGTTTGTCTAGTCTAGCCTTCTACTTTATTTGGTGTTCTCTGTATTAACCACCAGCGACAGCAGGGACAATACTTACTTCATCCCCATCTTTCAGGGGTGTATTTATCCCTTCTAAATGACGGATATCTTCGCTATCGACGTAAAAATTTACAAACCGACGTAGCTTGCCTTCTTCATCGCACAACCGGGATTTAATACCAGGAAAGCTTTGTTCTAAGGAGTCCAACAATTCAGCAATGGTGCTACCGCTGGATTCTAGACTAGCTTGATTATTAGTCAAATTCTGAAGAGTAGTAGGAACTAAAACTGTTACAGCCATACAAGTACAAAGTTAAGAGTGAAGAGTGAGGAATATAGTTAAGAGTTAGGAGTCATGAATAAAAAAATTTATAACTCCTAAATCCTAACTAAACGAGGACTTGTTGCCATTCCAAGCGATCCAGAGTACGCGATCGCTCTAGGGCCCGTTCAAAACTATCGAGTTTGGCATCAATAGTCAAGGGTTCGCCAACGTAGCCTTGTAATGCTTCTTGGGTTTTCAGACCATTACCAGTGATGTAAAGCACGGTAGTTTCATCTGGATCAATTTTGCCAGCTTCTACTAGTTTTTTCAGCACAGCCACGGTTGTACCACCAGCAGTTTCTGTGAAGATGCCTTCGGTTTCTGCCAGCAACTTGATGCCATCAATAATTTCTGCATCATTGACTGATTCAATGTTACCACCAGTTTTCTGGGCTAACTCCACAGCATAAATGCCATCTGCTGGATTGCCGATCGCCAGCGATTTAGCAATTGTGTTCGGTTTCACTGGCTTAATAAAGTCGCATCCTTCTTTGAAGGCTTGGGCGATGGGTGAACAACCTTCAGCTTGAGCGCCACTGAAACGAACATTCTTACCTTCTACTAAACCAACTTTTACAAATTCTTGGAACCCTTTATAAATTTTTGTAAATAGTGAACCAGAAGCTAGGGGAGCAACAACATGGTCAGGTAGTTCCCAACCCAGTTGTTCTGCAACTTCAAAGCCTAGCGTCTTGGAACCTTCAGAGTAATAAGGGCGCAGATTAATATTGACAAAACCCCACCCATGTGTATTAGCAACTTCCGAACAGAGACGATTTACTTGATCGTAGTTGCCCTTGACGGCCATCAAGGTAGGACTATAAATCAGACTACCCAGAATTTTCCCGGCTTCTAAATCTGCGGGGATAAACACACAACAGTCTAAACCGGCGTGAGCTGCGATCGCAGCTGTAGAATTTGCCAAATTACCAGTGCTAGCGCAAGAAACAGTAGTGAAACCCAACTCCCGCGCTCTGGAGAGGGCAACTGACACCACCCGATCCTTAAAACTAAGGGTGGGCATATTTACGGCATCATTTTTTATATAAAGCTTATTTAGACCCAGGCGACGGGCAAGACGGTGGGAACGAACCAAGGGAGTCATACCCGTTCCCACATCTATAACATTGTCAGTTGCGACAGGCAAAAAGGGACGGTAGCGCCAAATTGAATTGGGCCCAGCTTGAATTGTTTCACGAGTAACAGTTAGACGTAGGGCGCTGTAGTCATACTTGACTTCTAACGGTCCAAAACATAACTCACAAACATTACTGGCTTTGAGTTCATATTCTGCACCACATTCTTTACACTTTAAGGCTTGAAAGTAGGCAGTACTGGTTTGCGTTTGGGTTTTGATTGCCTGAGTCATAAACTAGCTTTCCCTGTTTATCTGTCACCTGATAGTAACACGAGCAAAAATACCAGTCAAACATACCCGACAAAAATTGTCGGGTATGTTTGGTATTGAAGTAAATTGTTATTGTAAACTTTCATGTCAGTAATTATTTGCTTTACTTAGTATTTAGATTTTAATTTTCCATCTAATAAAAACTCAGTTTTAACACTGAGGAGCAATATGATTAAATTGCATTCTAGTTATGATGAATTTGCATTTATTTCAATCACTATCCCATTTAAGTGATCTGAATCACTTAGTTAAGCTTCTATTTTTATTTTTTGTCTAAATGACTCCACAGGGTAGTATGCATATATAACAGCAAAAACTCAAAAGCATTTACATATATAAGTTGTAGTGTTTTTAGCGTCTGATTAAATCACTAAAATTGCTATGTGTCTTGCCAAGATAAAGTTAATTTTTCAGCTTTGATGCACTCATTCACAGCTGGAGAAGTTACTTATTTATACGGAGGAATTTTTTAGCTGTAAAAGTTACATTTCTACTTGCATAGACAATTCACAGTAAGTTACTCCTATTTGTAGTTGCCAGCCTTGATAATCAATGGTAAGCGTAAAACAAGTAGGCAATAAATTTTCTGCGTATTGCCTCAATCTAGTTTTTCAGGTGTGTCAATAAGTTAACTCCTCAAATACGCACTCCCCGAAATATTAAGGTTTTGGGCAGGTCTAGTCGGTAATTCTTTAAGGAATTGCCGAACTTTATCCTGTCTCAAAACCCAAGATACAAGTTCAGCAAATAAACAAACTACTTCTATGGTAAACCGAAAGAAATCTGTCAACAAGCAGCGTCAGCCTTACCAATCTCTAGTAGCAACAGCATTATTAACTGGTAGCCTTTTCCAATTTATTGCACCTGTACTAGCTGACGGTACAGCTGGTGGTCAAGCTATAAGTAACACAGCGACAGCGACCTACGAAGATCCTAACGCGCCAGGGACAACTATAAATGCCACTTCTAACACTGTAACTGTAACTGTGGCAGAAGTTGCTGGTATCACCGTTACTGCGTCTGGTGTTACAGATAACAATGGTGGCTCTGTTGCAGTTTCCGATTTACTAACCTACACCTACACCCTAACGAACGTAGGTAACGACCCCACCAAATTCCATATTCCCAACCAAGCAACAACAACCGGGCCTGGTACAGTTTCTGGTGTACTTCCTAATGATAAAAATGGGGCAACACCAGCTAGTGGCACACTGCAATACAGTACTGATGGTGGTGCAACTTGGACAAACGTAACAGCAGGTGGTGTAGATACACCCTCAATCCCGGTTAGCGGTACTGTGTTGGTGCGTGTGCCAGTGACTGTACAAACTGGCGCTCAATCGGGTGACGTAATCAAAGTTACCCTTGGTAACACTCCTGGTGATGCTCAAAACCAACTGCGGAGTCCCGATGGTGGTGACGTTTATACTGTAGATAATCCTGATAACGCAGGTGGTGGGGAAGTTGCTGGCACACCAGTTAACGGTACACGAGAAGCTAGTATTACCCAGCAAATTCAAGTGGGCAATAGTGTTAAAACCGTTGCTCTAGCCACAATACTCAAAACTCGGACAGCCTACAACCCTGGTAATGCTTCCGTACTCAATGATGATGTGCTGACTTATGGTTTAAGCTTGCGAGTTGAGAGCAATGACGTAACCAATCGGGGGCTAACACCCGCAGCTTTAGCTGGTACAAGTATCAATGTAGATGGTAGTGCAGTTACTCGTATCTTAGTTTCTGATGCACTTCCAGCATCCACAACTCTTAATGGGATTCCAACTGCTCCTCCAGGGTGGATAGTGGTTTACGCTGGCGAAGATCCTACAACTACAACTGCTGATCAGGCTCAGTGGAAAACTGACAAAACTCAAGTAACAGGCGGTGTAGTTAGACGGGTTGGTTTTATTAACAATCCTAGCTCTATCTCTACAGTTGCCACTGGGACAACCGTTACAGGCTTTACAGTACAAGTAACGACCACTGGAATCACAGGAACGACAGCAACAAATGTTAACAACATCGCTCAAGTGTTTGGTAAAACTGCTGGTGATCCAGCTAGCCCCCTACTCTTCGACGATTCAGGTGACCAAAACCCAGATAACATCAACCCCACTACTGGAGCCTTTCCTACTACACCTGATTCTGGCTACTATCCCACTACTCCCGCCAATACTGACACAGGTAATAACAACCAAGGTGCTAATTCTACTACTGGGAATGTCAACGTCTATACCATTTCAACCGCCACAGCGAACTCAGTTTTGAATGGGCCGAATGGTGCCCCTGATGCTACTGGCCCATCAGGTTTAACCAACGATGACTTTACCAACAAATCTTCCTTTGTTCCTCCTAACACAGCGCCTGGTAGTACACTTGACCCGCAATCAGTTGGCTTCACTAACACAATTAAGAACAACGGTACTGCCACTAACGACATCACAATAGTGCCAACCGCACCAGCAACAGCTACAGATTTGCCAAATGGTACAAATGTGACTGTTACCTATAACAATCAATCTGCTGTTTATACCTACAATAGTACTACTGGTGCTTTTAGCTTAGCAGTCGGTAATACACCAGTTAAAGTCTCTGGTGTTGCTGCTAGTGCCAGTGTTAATTATGGTGTAGAAGTTGACCTACCAGCTGGTACGCAACTATCAACTGATATTGGCAAAGGTTTCCCAGTACCCATTACTGCCTTCATTGACACTGATAATGATGGTGTAGTTGATGTTGGTGAAATCAACAACATCTCCATTGATCGCGTCTACACTGGCTTCTTACAACTGGTGAAAGTATCACGAGTTTTACAAGGAACTGGGCCAGCAGTTGGTGCAGGTCAAGGTGATTTTGAGTCTACACCAGCTTACACAAATCCTTTTACCACCACTGTTATTGATCCGAATTCAGGAGTTGCTGATGTACCCAGAAATCCTGCTCCAGGCAACATTATTGAGTACCAGATTCGGTACAAAAATATTTCTGATGCTCAAGCTGGAACCGGTAACGTGATTTTGAATGCTAACAAAGTTGTGATTACTGAAGATGGTACAGTAGGCGCAGCGGGCAACAACTGGGCGCTAGACAACGACAATAACACTCAAATTGATACTAGCAACATTGTTGGTTCAGCTAAGGATTCTGGAGCTTCAACTATTCAATTCTTCAATGGTAATCCAGCTAGTAATTCTGGCATCGACCAAACTGGAACCACGGTTAACACTGATATCACCAAGTATGTAGATACTGCTACCGGACAGGTTGCACCAGGTGTTCAAAGAACATTTACCTTCCAACGTAAGGTTAACTAGGTAGTTTGACCTCACCCCTCTTTGTTTGCAAAGAGAGGTGTAATAGCTCCTATGTGTTTGTAGTTGGCGATTTAGGGCTGAAGCGCTAACTACAAACTGATTATTCCCTAGCCAAAACAGGGAAAGATAAATCAACAATCAACATTCTGAAAGTGTTTTTGAGGTTATTGATATGAAGCATCTTTCTTTTGCAAGTTTAGGAGCGTTCGTACTCATTGCTACAGTTCCATTTGTCAGTCAAGTGCCGGGAGTAGCTTCTCTATGGCATTCTACAAGTGCGATCGCTCAAAATGTCAAAACTCAAGGGCAAATACAATTGCGCTTAGAGGCTGAGAAGCAAGTCGTGGCTCAGGATCAACAAGGTAAGCAAAGCAAGACATGGCAACCTTTGAAAGGTCAAGTTGTGGTGCGACCAGGAGATGTGTTGCGATATACCTTGAGTGGTGAAAATAAGAGCGATCGCCCAGTGAAGAATTTGATTCTCAATCAACCTATTCCTAAAGGAATGGTGTACGTACTTCAATCAACCACTGTTACTAACAATGCCAAAGTTATTTACAGCATTGATGGCGGACGCAGCTTTGTCGAAAATCCCACTGTTAAAGTTACTCTTCCTGACGGCAAAGTCGAAACCAAACCAGCACCAGCGAATCTTTATACCCATATCCGTTTGCAAGTGCCATTAGTTGCAGCAAAGACAACAGTCAAAGCGACTTATCAAACCCAAGTGCGTTGATTTAATAAGATACAAAAACTCCGAAATTTAGTAATTCGTAATAGGAATTTTAAATTATGAATTACTAATTTTTTGGTGTGGTAAATATCCTTTAACAGTTATGAAGTTTTTCCAACAACTAATTGCTTTTATTAATAAATTTGGCATCCCAGAGGAAATGTATTCAGTGAGCCGCCCTCAAAAAGAAAAGCAAATTACTTCTAACAATATCTGGTGTCAAAGGTTAACAGCAACCGTTCTTTTGGTAAGTTTTTTGCATACTACTATATCTATACCAGCCAGAGCGCAAGCAACTAACAATCTGGCTGCGTCTTTGCCAATAACTAATCAAGCTACTTATACTTATACAGATTCTGCTAGTAATTATGAATATCAAGGAAGTTCTAATCAGCTTAATGTTAACTCGAATCCATTAATTGACCCATTAGGGCGAATATTAGGTTGTGCTGGTGCTATTTTACCTGACTATACAGGTTTTTCAGTTGGCGTATACGAACTTAACCCTAGTGACCCAACGGGGACAGAATTGGGCAGCTTGCTTGCTTTGACTCGAACAGAGTTACCAGATATTTATAATAACAACGTTCCTGGCGGTAAACCGCCAAATACCGAGAATAGTAATCCATATTTCATTACAAATAACCCTGCGGGTTTCTACAATTTTTTACTTGACCCGAATAAAGGTCAAACTGATCCAGGTAAAACCTATATTTTTGTAGTCAATCCACCGCCAAATTCTATCTACAAACAACGGCGCATCAAGATTGAAATTGTTGCAAAAAATAATAATAATGTCGTGCAATACATCGCTACTTCTCTGGATGGACAACCAATCAGTCTCACAGGTGAGACCAGGCTAGAGGAAACAGTTGTCTTAGTTCCCAACGCAGAAACAGTGGGACTGGACTTATTAGCCTTTGAATTCACTGTAAATATGTGTCAAGCCAATCAGTTGCAGATTATTAAAACAGGCGATCGCGCTGCTGCTGAACCTGGAGATACGGTAATCTACCGCCTCTCAGTAAAAAATCTAGCTGATGCTGGTTTGAATAATATAGTTGTCACGGACAACTTACCTTTAGGATTCCAGTTCTTACCTAAATCTGTGCGGGGAGAGTTGGATGGTCAAGCAATCACTCTCACCTCAGAACGCAATGGAAACACGGTGACATTCCGCACAGAGGTAACAATTACTACAGAAAAAATCCTAAATATTGCCTATGCGGCTCAACTAACAGCCGATGCTCTGCGTGGTAACGGTCGCAACAGTGCGATCGTTAATGCCCAACGGGCTGATAACCGTTTTAGCACCAAGGATGGCCCTGCAACACATCAGTTAAAAATTCGTTCAGGAATCGTTTCCGACTGTGGCACTATTATCGGTCGCGTATTTATTGATAAAAACTTTGACGGTGAACAACAACCTGGTGAGCCTGGAGTCCCCAATGCAGTGATTTTTTTGGAGGACGGAAACCGCATCACCACAGATCCCAATGGTTTGTTTTCCTTAGCCAATGCCTTACCAGGAAACCATACGGGTGTACTAGACCTCAGCAGTGTACCCGGTTACACCCTAGCTCCCAACGAAAAATTCCGTGAACGGAATAGCCAATCTCGTCTAGTGCGTTTAGAGCCTGGTGGCTTGGTACGTATGAACTTCGCAGTTACCCCCGCCTTCCAGGAGCCAGTCAAGAAATGAAGCCCAGACTGCACCATGCAACTATATTTCACCTGAAGAGAATCGGGGTAATGCCAGTAGCTCTCAGCCTCGTTTTGTATCCTGCCATAGTTAAAGCAGAAATTACCCATGAAAACCAGGTTTTTCCTGATTCCCCTTTGCAAGCAGAGGATGCTATCAAAGATCAAGCGGATCAAGACAAAGGGGTTGAAAAAAGTACAGGTTCAAATTCTGGCATTGGTGATTCAGGATATGAAAAACTGACGCAAAGACAAGGTAGCGCATTGGGGAAGCAGTACGTTGAGCAGGGAACCTCCGTTCAAACTGCCAAGCGAATGCTGGACAAAGGCGCAGAGATCAGGAGAATGATTTATAGTCGAATTGAGCAACGCCCAAATTCTGCTGAACTCCTGCAAAGTTCTGAGCAGCAATTTCCACTCCTCGAAGTTGCCTCAACTTCTCCAGCACCAGCTACTGATACTTCAATTCCAGATGTCCAGCCAAGTGAAACGGAAATACAACCATTTCAACCAGTAACTTCTGTTGATTTGCCCAGAGGTTTACGCAAAATTGCCGGAATCGAGGACAAGAACAATGGACGCAAAGACACCGAGATACAGTTGCAAGCTTCTTCAACGAAAATACAACCATTTCAACCAGCAACTTCCGTAGGTTTGCCTAGAGGCTTACGCAAAATTGCTGGAGTAGAGGACGCAGGGACAAGAAGACAAGGGGTGAATGAAAATCTTGCCGTGTCCCCCACTCTCCCTATGTCTACAGCAATAAAAATCCTGACTCCGGCAGCTAATAGTGTTGTAGATGTACAAGCTACCACGGTGATTGTGCAATTTCCCGCTGGTGGTCAGGTGGAATTGCGGGTGAATGGCGCGTTAGTAGACCCCTCCTTAGTTGGACGGACGGAAACTGATACTACTGCTAACTTGGTAACGCAGACATGGTATGGTGTCTCGTTAAAAGAAGGTAATAACACCATCTCTGCACAAGTAATCGGAGGAACAGAACCCGCTGTAACGGTTCAAGTCGCAGTCCGGGGAACGCCACAGCAACTAACCTTAGAAGCTGTTGAGTCTCGGATTCCAGCAGATGGACGTTCTACGGCTACAATCCGGGGTCAACTGATCGATGCAAGTGGCAATCGCTCTAACCGTGATGCTGTTGTCACTTTGATACCCACTGCAGGGGAGTTTGTTGGCAAAGATTTCAAACCCGATGAACCCGGATTTCAAGTAGAGGCGAAAGGGGGGCAATTTACAGCGATTTTGCGATCGCAACTGAATGCCCAAACTGTCAGAATTCGCGCGATCACTAATGATTTAGAAGCATTTACCCAACTGCAATTTGAAACTGCACTGCGTCCGAGTTTGGTTAGTGGGGTAATAGATTTACGTTTGGGGGCTAGAGGTACAGATTATTACGGCAGTTTCCGTGATTTCCTCCCACCTGATAAAGACAACAGAACGCAATTAGATTTCCATTCAGCAATATTTGCAACTGGTGCGATCGGGGAATGGTTGTTTACAGGCGCATACAACAGTTCTCGTAACCTCAATGAAGATTGCAACTGCGATAATCGCCTGTTTAAAACTTACCAATTCAGCGAGCAAAATTATCCTGTCTATGGCGATAGCTCCAAAGTTGATGCCATCGCTCCTTCTATTGACAGCTTCTTTCTACGTTTTGAGCGTTCAACTCGTATCCCCGGATCTGATCCTGATTATGCCATGTGGGGTGACTACAACACAGAAGAATTTGCTCGGCGATCGCAGCAATTTACTTCTATCACCCGTCAACTTCACGGCTTTAAAGCTAACTACAACTTAGGCAACTTACAAATTACAGGTTTGTATGGCAACCATTTAGAAGGGTTTCAACGGGATACTATTCCTCCCGATGGCACTAGTGGCTATTACTTCCTCTCTCGCAGACTACTACAACCAGGTAGTGAAAATGTCTTTATCGAGTTAGAAGAACTCAATCGTCCTGGGACTGTACTAGAACGCAAACAGCTTAACCGAGGCCCAGACTATGAAATCGACTACGATCGCGGTACCTTATTATTTCGTGAACCCATTTTACGCACCGATATTGATCAAACTGGACAAGTGTTGGTACGCCGCATTGTTGTTACCTACCAATACGACAGCCAAGATTCTGACAGCAATATTTATGCTGGTCGTCTGCAATATAACCTTTCCCGTAAGCTCAATCAGGAAAGTTGGATCGGAGCAACTTACGTCCAAGAAAATCAGGGGGTGCGTGACTTTCAACTCTACGGCGCAGATGCACTGATTGCTTTGGGTGATCAAGGTAAGTTAATCGCAGAATATGCCCATTCCAGTAATGATTCTGATGTGGTGGGAAAAGTCAGGGGTGATGCGTATCGGTTAGAAGCTGAGGGACAAATTGCCAATGGGATTTTAGGTCGTGCCTATTATCGCTTTGCTGATACGGGTTTTGCTAATAATGCCACTATCAGCTTTGTCCCAGGACAAACCCGTTATGGAGCGCAGGTTACAGCTAAACTCACCTCAAGTACCAATGTCAGGGCGCAGTATGACCACGAAGACAACTTTGGGATTGCTCCCCAACCCCTAGACACCTTTGAAGAACTGTTTGCACCCCGTTCTGAGGCCATACCTGGGAGCAATGTTGATAATTCACTGACGACGATTTCCGCTGGGATTCAACAACGCTTGGGTAGCGCTACCCTTGATGTGGATTGGATTCATCGTCATCGGGAAGACCGCATCCCCGATAGTGCCCTGAGTGGTAATTCTGATCAATTGCGATCGCGTTTTTCAGTTCCCATTGCTAAGAATCTGACTTTCCAAGCCCAAAATGAACTGAGTTTATCTTCCCAAAAAGATACTGTTTACCCAGACCGTACTATCTTAGGGTTGAATTGGGCAGCAATTCCTGGTGTCAATATCAGTCTGGCCCAACAGTTTTACACTAGCGGTCAATATTCGGGTAATTCCATCACCAGCTTGAGTGTCAATGGTGAACACAAACTCGGACCAAATACTACCTTGACCGGTCGTTACTCAATTTTGGGTGGTGCTAACGAAATGACTACCCAAGGGGCGATTGGTCTAAATAATCGCTGGACTATTGCTTCGGGATTGCGGCTGAACGTTGCTTACGAACACGTATTTGGCAACTTCTTCGGACGGACTGCGGCGGGTCAACAATATGCTCAACCCTTCGCTTTTGGTCAATCAGCATCTGCGATCGGATTTGATGGGGGCGATAGTTACAGTGTGGGGCTGGAATACTCTGATAATCCACAGTTTCAAGCCAGCGCTCGTTACGAACATCGCTCCTCTTCTGGTGGTGGTAATACAGTAATTACCGCAGGTGTTACGGGTAAAATTTCTCCGGCTCTCACAGCTTTGGTACGTTATCAACAAGCTGGTTCTTCCAATCAAAAACTTTCAGGATTGGGGGATACAGCGAACCTGAAGCTAGGTTTAGCCTACCGCGACCCCAATAACGATAAATTTAATGCTTTATTGCGTTATGAATATCGTCAAAATCCATCAACTATCCCTGACACCATCCTTTTAGGTAGTGGTACGGGTTCTCAAGACCATACTTTTGCCTTAGAAGCTATTTATGCTCCTAACTGGCAATGGGAATTCTATGGCAAATATGCCTTGCGTAACAGCACCTCTTATATAGCCAGCGATTTAGCTGGTACTAGTACAGTAAATCTGGCACAATTCCGGGCAACCTATCGTTTGGGATATAGCTGGGATTTAGTGGGTGAGGCTCGTGTAATTAGTCAGTCTAGCTACAGCGAAACAGGGTTTGTCATAGAAACAGGCTACTACCTCACGCCTAACCTGCGCGTTTCGGCTGGATATGTGTTTGGTAAAGTTGATGACCGAGATTTCTCAGGAACACGTTCCGCAGGCGGCGCATATTTGGGTATCAGCGTCAAACTCAACGAATTATTTGATGGCTTTGGACAGCAAAAGCCTGTGCCACGTCAGCAACAGCAGCCAAATCAAACAGAAGCGCAGGTAAAAAAAGATGGAGCAATTTAAATTTATTAATTATTACTTTTAGAATGACATCTTTATTTAGGTATTTAAAAGCGATCGCCACACTAAATCTGAATACAGATGGTAGATTATCTACGACTTTGGGCAAGCTAAAGACTGAAGATTTGTTTGAGGTTAATCAGCCCTCATTGATGATTATGGTTAGGGTAATCAGCATCTTTTAAAGGTTATTTTATGGTGATTTACTAATGAAGAATTTATGGCAAAATTTTAATATTTTTGGCTGGGGGCTGATCAGTGTGACATTAGTACTTCAACCTACGTCAGCGCAAGCTCAATATATCCAGCGATCATTCTTAAATCCCAGCTTTGAGCAACCTGTTTTTGGTTCTCCTGGTCAACAATGTTACGTTCAAGTGGATAAAAGTCTTATCCCTGGTTGGGAAACAACTCATACTCCAGTAACAGGAACAGGCAACTGTTCAGGTTTTATACAAACAACGTCCAATCTCATTGAAATTTGGACTTCAGGATTTATTGGTGTTAGTACAGCAACCAATGCAGGGAATCAATTTGCTGAGTTAAATGCTGAACAAGCTTCTGAGTTGTATCAGAATATATGCCTAATTAAAGATGAAACGATCACATTCTCTCTTTTACATCATGGGCGGTCAAGTGCAACTGTTGCTGATGTGGCTAATTTTTTAATTGGACTAAATACCGATTCAACATCAACTGTTTTTGGCACTTTTTCAACAACTAGTGATGGAACAGTTACGGCACAACCTGTAGCGCAGAATGGTGCAACTATTCCTAATGTAACTAACAATAATGCAGCAAATGGCTGGGTACGATACACTGGCACAGTGCCTTACACTGGTGCTTCTGGTAATCGACCTGTAGGGTTTGCGGCCGTTTCCACAGCGGGTGGGAATAATACTGTAGGTAACTTCCTTGATGACGTGCAATTTGCTGGTAAACCTGTGGTCGAGTTTACAGCCAGTTCAGGTGGTGCAGCAGAATCAGAAACTAACCCTACTACCAACCCACCTAAACTTAGGATTGTTGGTTTAGTGCCAACTGGGGGGATCAGTGTTCCGATTTTTGTCTCTGGTACAGCGGCTTTGGGTACAGACTACAATACGACATCAGGCACATCCACTTTTAATATCACTATTCCTGCGGGCAACTACGATGGCAGCGATGCCACTAATAGTGTCTTTACCATTCCCTTTACTGTCATTAATAACAATATTCCTCAAGGTGTGAGGACAATCGTATTCACCGTACAAACTTCATCTAGTTTTTTTACAAGTTCAACAACAACTTGTGGTGGTACTCCAACAGCTGTTTCTAACTACACCATATATGATGATGATTTCCTTAGCGGTAAGGTTTGGAATGATGCCGACAATAGCGCTAACAATACTTTTACTAATATTAATACTGGCTCGGAAACTGGCACTAATGCAGGTGGGTTGTTAAATGCTATTCTCGTGGATTCTAACAATAAGGTATTAAAAACAACATCTATCGCAGCAGACGGTACTTACACTTTTCTCGATGTTCCTCTGAATCAAAGCAACGTTAAAATTCTCTTAAGTACAACTGCTGGCACAGTAGGTAATACTGCCCCTACAGCATCGCTCCCTCCTAACTGGGTCAATACTAGCCCACTAACAACAGCTGCTTTTAATACTGGCACAAACATCTCTAGTAAAGACTTTGGGATTGAGCAACTCCCGGATACGATCAACTTAAATCCAGCGTCTCAAACCAATCCTGGTGGCACAGCGACTGTGCAGGTGCCAACATTAACGGGAACTGACCCAGAAGATGGGACATTGGGCAGTGGTAAGACGTTCAAGATTGTCACCTTGCCAACCAATGGCACGCTGACCTATAATGGCAGCGCCGTCACCGCAGGGCAGACAATTTCTAACTATAACCCTGTTTTATTGCAGCTTGACCCCAATGATGGAGCGATTACTGTCAGCTTTACCTATGCGGCCGTGGATGCCGCAGGGAAAGTTGATCCCACGCCTGCAACGGTGAGTATGACTTTTAGCGCAGCAGATGTCACTCTCGCTACAATACCTAATGTCTTGCTTGTGAAACGGATTACAGCGATTAATGGCGGCACTACCACATTTGGGGGGGATTCTTTGAGCAGTTATATTGATGCCACAACTAATCCCTACGATGATAATAACATCACCATTCCAACCCAATCCACACCAACAGACCCGCCCCAGGACACTGACAATTGGCCATCCTTAAATAGCTTCATGCTCGGTGGCATCAATGGTGGTTATGTCAAGCCGGGTGATCAAATAGAATACACTATCTATTTCCTCTCCGCAGGTAAGGTAACAGCAAATAATGTTTTGATTTGCGATCGCGTTCCTGATAATGTCACTTTCCTACCAACTGCATTCAATAATTTCGCAACCAAAAACACAAGTGGTCTTGCAAGTGGCGATCGAGGGATCATTTGGCAAAACAATGGTGTAACTGAATCCTTAACTAATACCAAAGATGGGGATACAGCAGAATATTTATCCCCAGGCGTTGACCCCACGAATAATTATCCTAGTATCAAATGTAATGGTAGTAATACTAACGGTGTGGTGGTTGTGAATTTGGGAAATGTGCCAAATGCAACTGCACCAGGTACACCAATTAATTCCTACGGGTTTATCCGTTTCCGGGTTAAGGTGAAATAGATATCTGGTGACAAAGAATGTAAAGACATAGCAGTGCTACGTCTCTACAAGGATTCTGGATGATGCATATTTAATTTCACCAGATGTCTAATTCTTAAACAGACAAGGCTTGTCTCACTTCAATTGGTTCACCCGTCAAGCTAAAAGGGCGAACTTCGATAATTTTTACCTTCACTAACTGCCCTTTCAATTCTTTAATGTCGCCACTGAAGAATGTCAGACGATTACCGCCAGTACGTCCCATGACTTGAGTTTGATCTTTGGGGTTTTGGTCTTCTACTAAAACGGATTCAATGCGTCCGAAGTAACGTTGCGATCGCTCTGCTACTTTCAAGTTTACTAAATGATTCAGGCGTTGCAGGCGATCGCTTTTAATTTCTTCACTCAGCTGAGTGTCCCACAAAGCAGCTGGTGTCCCTGGACGCGGTGAATATGCTGCTGTATTCAACATATCAAAGCCAATATCTTCCACTAGTTTCAGGGTATTTTCAAATTGTGCTTCTGTTTCCCCAGGAAAACCGACAATCGCATCAGCACTAATCGAAGCATCTGGCATATACTGCCGAATGGTATCGATGATGCGGCGATATTTTTCATGGGTATAACCCCGCGCCATCGCCTTTAAAAGTTCATTATCCCCAGATTGAAAGGGAATATGGAAGTGTTTGCAGACTTTGGGCAATTCAGCACAAGCCTTAATTAATCTCTCTGTAAAATAACGGGGATGGCTAGTAGCAAATCTTAACCTTTCAATGCCCGGAACATCATGCACGTAATAAAGTAAATCTGTGAAGTTGTGCAGATGCCGACCTTCTGCTGTTGTTCCTGGCAAATCTCTGCCGTAAGCGTCAATATTTTGACCGAGTAGAGTAACTTCCTTGTAACCTTGGCGTCCTAATTCTTCCATCTCAGCCCGGATAGCTGACGGTATACGAGATTGTTCGATACCCCGCACATTGGGAACCACACAGTAGGTGCAGCGTTCGTTACAGCCGTAAATTACATTTACCCAAGCTGTCACTTTACTATCCCGTCGCGGCTGGGTGATATCTTCAATAATATGAACCGACTCGGTTGCTACAACTTGGTTGCCTTCTAAGACTGACTCCAGCAAATCTTTGAGGCGGTTGGCGTGTTGTGGTCCCATTACCAAGTCTAATTCTGGGACTCGCCGCAACAGCGCTTCACCTTCTTGTTGGGCAACGCAACCAGCAACAATCAGAGTTAAATCAGGCTGATCATGTTTGCGCTTCGCCTGTCTGCCGAGGTAGGAGTATACCTTTTGCTCGGCATTATCGCGAATTGTGCAGGTATTGTAGAGAATCACATCTGCATTATTCGGGTCTTCTGACCATTCAAAGCCCATGTCTTCCAAAACGCCAGCCATGCGCTCTGAGTCAGCTTTATTCATCTGACAACCGAAGGTAGTAATGTGGTATTGGCGTTTAGAGGAGGTCATGGGCAATTATGCTTAATCAGCGTAATGTATATAAGGTTTATTTTTATTCTATGTGCGTTAGGTTGTCACTAACGCACTCTACGAAAACAAAATCTTGGAGTTATTAGTAACTTTTTACTTTCTACTAGAACGGAGGCAAATTATTCGGGTCAATACCCTGAGATTGTAAATAAGCAATCAGTTGTTCTTTTTGCAGACGTTCTTGTTCAGCACGTTGACGTTCTTGTTCAGCGCGTTGATGTTCTTGTTCAGCACGTTGACGTTCTTGTTCAATTTGTTCTACAGCCCAAGGTAACAAATTACCAGCTTCATTCCACCAGCGCAACCAATAACCAGTTCGAGCTTCTTTTGTTCCTTGCCAAGTTCCCAAAAATAAGCCCATTGTCTCAACCCAATGACGACCATTTTCGTCAGGTTGCTTTAACTCATAGCGTCTATTTTCTAGTTGATAAAATTCTAATAAACCGCTATCTGGTTCAAAAATCACGTAAATCGAAACTTGCAAAATTTGCTCGTAGAAAAACCATTTTCCTGGTGGATAAGTTCGCTTTACCGAATATTCCCCACCCTCAGTGTCGGATAGGAATTCTATAACAATCGCCGGGATATCACCTTTTAAATTGGGTGTATAACTTTTCCGATTATTTACAACTTCATTAACCGACGGCACATAAACCCAGTCAGGTGCTTTCGCAATAAATTGCCCGTTGACAGTCGCACAAAGACCAAAATTCGAGGCTATTAACATCTGGGGTTGAATGAATCCACTGATTTCTAGACTTTCACGCAAAGCACCAGCCAAAATTGGCTGACCCGTATTCTCCACTGGTTCATCCTCTAGTTGAAAGTCGTCGGGCAACGCTTCCCAAGATATTACCAGTTCTGTTGGTGATTTGGCTTTGCTGAGTTGGGTTGCCATAAACACAGCATGAATGTAGTTTATTTTTTATTTTATCGTTTCCAGCACAGGGATGGGGGAGTATCCCAATTTTGCCAAAATACTTATGTTTAGATGATTTTGAAGAGATTGTATACACATCTTTGCTAATTGCTAAGTACAGTTTTGCATAATAACCGTAGCGTTTTTAAATGCAGAGAGACGCATTGGCACTGCAGGGAGATGCATTGGCATTGCAGAGAGACGCATTAGCATTGCAGGGAGATGCATTGGCATTGCAGAGAGACGCATTAGCATTGCAGAGGGATGCATTGGCATTGTAGAGAGACGCATTGCCATTGCAGAGAGACGCATTAGCATTGCAGAGGGATGCATTGGCATTGCCAAATTTAATTTTAGGAGTTACGCAATAACTCTCTGAAACTCTTGTTCTTTTATAGGACTGATATTTGATTTTTGAAATATACGTAGGGTGCGTTATGCCAAAGGCTAACGCACTACCTCTGATTCTAGGTGCGTTACGCTACGCGATAACACACCCTACATATACTTAGATTTTTTCAAAAATCAAATCGGATTACTATATGAGTTAAAAGTAAGTATTGAATTCTTCACTTATAACTCATAACTTATAACTTTTATGCTGGGTTCCAAGTACCGTGGAAGCTGTGGGGAATGACGCTGGGTAATCCTAGTTTGCAAACGGGTTCTGCATCCAGGCGATCGCTATCAAATACCCAAACTTCACTACTATGAGAATTACCATCGTAGACAACAGTTAGCACCCAACCTTGTTCAGGGTTTTGGGTGTCTTGGGCGTGGATGGGTTCTGAAGGATAACGGTTTTCTCCTAAGTCTGCTTCAGTGAGGGTTTCGGTTTTGTAATCAAAGCGAGCGATCGCACCGAACGATTCTTTGCCTGTATCTGTACCTTGAGGCATTAATGATACATAAGTATAACGCCAAGGTTGTCCAACTTGCGATTGCTGCACTACGGGAAACTCACACCTGCGGTTGATAACTTCTTGCGTTGCTGTGACTTTAGCTGTTTGGGGATTGAGACTCACTTGCCATAATCTTCCTTTAGGAACTGTATGCGTCTGGCCAGTTGCGAATTCTCTCAGATATTCATTAGTTTGGGGAAAATCTGAATATCGCACCATGTCTAAAATCACAGAACCGTCTTCATCTTCATAGCCATTGCCAAAATGCCAATTAAACCAGGGATCGGTTTCGCCACGACTAACTAAGGATAAGTTTTCGCGGTCAAAAATTAACACCTGGGTTCCTAACTGAGGTTCCCACAACAGAGATTCACTAAAGGTAGTCACACCTAGCATAGCTGACAGCATTTTCATGCGTATCGGTGGCATAAAAAACACTAGATACCTTTGAGTTAAAACAAAATCATGCATTATAGAGTAGCGATCTAGCTTAAAAGCAGCTTTTTGAATAATTTTGCCAGTAACATCGCTTTTGTAGAGATTAAGTTGTACAGAACTTCCGATACTGATTCCAAAGTTAAAAATCTCGCCTGTGTCTGGATCACGCTTGTAATGAGCAGAATAAGGTAAGTTATTGTCTAAAGCACCTAAATCATCTAATCCCTTCGTTTCTAAAGTTTCTAAGTCAAGGGCATAAGGATTGGTTGCTTCCCATAAAGCCAACAGTTTATCAGGTAAAGCCAAGACTGAGGTATTCGCTGCATTTTTGATCTTTTGGCCCCAGCGCTTCCAGATCGGCCCTGGGGTGTGCATTCCATAAACACCATAGAGGAATTTATCTGCTTTAGTTTCAGCTTGGTATTCTGCTGTTTGCACATAGCGATAGACTCCCGTGACTCCTGAATCAGTGAAATGGACGCCGAGAATTGCCCCATCTCCATCAAACCAGTGTCCCACGCCATCGCCACCGCGTTCTAGTCGTGCGGGGCCATTGCGGTAAAGTGTGCCACGCAAGGCATCTGGGATTTTGCCAGAAATAATTGGCAGTTGTGTAGAGGGAAATTCTTTTGCTGGTTCTGCGATCGCACCTGCCCAGGCTTTTGTTGTTGACTTTTTCTCAATGGTATGCATATAAAATTATCGCTTGATAAATTATCGATGTACATAGCTGCATGTCTTACATTTTCATCTTTGCTGCAATTGTTTAACAATGCCTCTAGCTGTAGATGTATAGAGGCTTTGACATGATATTACTCCTTAACTGAGCTAGCTCATAGTAACGAATGGGAATAACCGCTAAATTGAAGTCAATCAACATTCCAAGTGGTTCAAAAAACTATGATTAGCCAACAAACAATAGATATCGTCAAATCTACAGCACCTGTTTTAAAAAAGAACGGTGAGCAAATTACAACTCGGATGTATGAAATTATGTTTCAAAATCATCCAGAAATCAGAGAACAATTTGATATGTCTGCTCAAGCAAATGGTTCTCAGCCAGCGAGGTTAGCTACAGCAGTTTATGGCTATGCTGCCCAGATTGATAATTTGCCTGCTTTAAAATCGATGGTGGAAAAGATTGCCTATCGCCATGTGCAGACGGATGTTACACCAGAGCAATATCCTATTGTTGGAGAAAGTTTACTGCAAGCAATGAAAGATGTTTTAGGGGAAGCAGCTACAGAAGAAGTGATGGCAGCTTGGAGTGAAGCTTATCAGGCGTTGTCTCAGGTGTTTATCAACAGAGAAGATGAGATATACAGCAGATTGCAACTTAGTGAGGTATAGATTATTGTAAGGGCACAACAATGTTGTGCCCCTACCTGTGTACCTCATTTACCTGAAAAACGCTGTATGTGGATGAAGAGAAAAAACCACAGCTTGTGCATTCATAACCACAGAACTTAGTACAGCATTTCATTAATTCATAGCAAATTAAACTTGGCAATACTCTCACAATGCCAATGCATTCCGATACAATGTTAATGCGTCTGAATGCAATGCCAATGCATCCCTCTGCATTGTTAATGCGTGCCGATACAATGTTAATGCGTCCTGATGCAATGCTAATGCATCCCGATACAATGTTAATGCGTCTGAATGCAATGCCAATGTATCCCTCTGCATTAAAAACGCTACGCTTTTATGCAAAACTGTACTAAGGAACAAGAATTAAATAACATACAATTTATGTCCCTAGCTTACCTCACCCTCAATCCCTCTCCTTATAAAGGAGAGGGAAGCTAGATACAGGATGAAGTTTTGCATTTTATTTAATCCACGTTCCTAAGCGTTCCAGAACACTAATAACTTCAAAAGCTGGAACTTTTGGTAGCTTAGGCACTGGTTATCTCAAATGTGGTAAGCAACCGACGACGTGCTATCTCAGTAAGTCAGAATTCTTCTAAATAAAGTTCCGTTGCTTGCTGTAAATTAGCATCGCTTCTTCTATCGTCTCTCCTTGACTGGCGGTTCCCACTTCTGGACATTCAGCTACATATACATCCTCTTCCCAGTGCAGGATTGCTGTAAAGGTTCGAGTGTTTTGTATCTTTAGCCTGTTGTAATGAACTCATGGAGCGTTTATTTGGCTAGCTTTTCATTTTTCTATTGTTGCTTAACCACCTGGAACCAACAACATCTGCGCCTCAATTGCTTCCCAGGTTTGGGGCGATACCCGCACTGCTGCTTGTTTGCATTGGATGATGAGGTGATTGGCGTAGAGATAATTTTCCAGTGCTTTTATTTCTTCCTCAGATAAATCGATCATTTCTGGCGTAAGATGGAAAGCTTTGAGTAAGGTTTGTTGGAAGCGGTTAGCAAATGCCCGACGCACTTTTGTTGATTCTTTATCGTCAGGGATTTGAGCTTTGAGAGCTTCTAATTGGGCAATCAGTGCAGTAAAATCAACGTTATTGAAGATTTTTAATTCTTCAAGTCTCCTAGTATACTTTATAGCGTTGGCGATGGCGTTAGCGATGGCGTTAGCGATGGCGTTAGCGATGGCGTTGGCATAGGCGTTGGCGTTGGCGTAGGTGTTGGCGTAGGTGTTGGCGTAGGTGTTGGCGTAGGTGTTGGCGATGGCGTTGGCGTAGGTGTAGGCTTTGGCGATGGCGTAGGCGTAGGCGTAGGCGTAGGCGTAGGCGTAGGCAATCGCAATCGCAATCGCAATCGCAACTGCACGTTTACCCACAGGTTTATAATTTCCTTGAGATCCAACTGTTATTTCTTCTGCCCATCTGAGTAAAGCTTGCAACTTAGGTGTGCGAAATATACTTTGCCATTTATTGCTTTGAATATATTTTTGCGCTTCTTTTTCCATCAACAACAGCAACTCATCTGCACCACCCCGTATTAAACCAGCTACCAGCAAAAACGCTTCTTCCCAGCGCTCATCTACAAGATGTTCAGTAACTAATTTCTCAACTTGGCGATGGTCATCTATATATTGTGCTGTTAAATATTCCTGAAGGGTCAGATGAGAAAATGAATAGATATCCCTTGCTCGTTCTACTAAAATTCCCTGCTGAATAGCGATCGCATTTAAAACTGCTTCAGCGTCTAAATCCTTGGGTGCATTGTCGTTATTGTGCAGAAACTCTTTAATTTGACTGACAAGTTCTTCGTGAGATAAGAATAGCCGCTGTGATTTAAAGCTGTGATATGCAATCTCAGCTAGCATGATTTTCTCTAAATCGATGCCAAGCTGACGATAAATAGGATCGGTTTGAATTCGTTTTTCCGCAGCCCATTTTTTGAGTAATATATCAAGAGCATCACTGTAAAGCGTAGCTCGGTTTTTAGGCAAGTCTTGAGATTCGTCATATACTAAACAGAGAAAAGTTAGCAATAAAGGAGTTCGAGCTAATTCTTTAGCTGATTTTTGGTTTTTGATTAACTTCCAGCACTTGTCAGCAGTTCTGGCTTGTCTATCTACTTCTGAAGAAAACCAATTGTGAATAAACTGCTGAATTTGGGCATCGTCAAAATCTGCAATGGCAATTTCCATCAAATTTCTAAACTGCGATTTATAGGCAGCAGTCCGACAAGAGATAATAAACCGATTATCTTTGTATTGCTCAACAAAGCTTTGAATTTGCTTAATTGCTAAATCGGTATTTACCGTTGGCACTTCATCTAAACCATCCAGCAAAATTAATAACTTGCCTTGTTGTAACGCTTTAGTAGTAAATTCTTCAAAGAATGGTAACTGACATAACCTGAATGCTTGTCTAATTACTTCCTCAATATTGATATTGCTCTCGATAAATAGTTTTAATTCAAGAAAAACCGGAATACATTCATATTGCAATTCACCAGATTTGCCCTTGAGTGCTTCTAGTCCTATCTTCCGCAAAAATGTAGACTTCCCTGCACCTGGTGCGCCGAGTACCATTAAATATTGCTGCTGATTTGCAACTTTAATGCCCTCTTGCTTACCAGCCTTTTCAAGTTGAAAGCCACGTTTTCCAGTTTCGCGGAAAAGATTCTGTAAAGCTTCAATTGATTCAAATCGCCGGATATCATTTGGCTGCAAACATTGCACAGCTGTGTAAATTGAATCCAAATCTACAGGCTGTTGCATTCCCAATATTTGCAACTTGTTATGACGCTTGTAGTAATTAATAATATATTGCTCAGATGCTTGATAAATTAATTTTGTGGTTTTCTCATCTGAAGGGCGGTCAAGCGTGTTTATATAAATATCAGCAAAATGTTTAACTGCTGCATCTGGTGCAACTTCCGGCAGGGCAATCAGCTGATCTAAAGTGACATGATTAACTCCAGACAGTGTTAATGAACGCAAAATTGCATCAGCCGAACCTTCCACAACCACAACGCGACTGAGTCCACCTCCAAGAGTTTTTAAAGAAAGTTGCTGGAGTGCTTGGATAGTATCACCCAGCACTTCGGTAAGTTGGCTTTTGCGCCGATCAATCAACGCCTGTCGATAAGCCTCAGATGATGTAAATTGCTGAGGTTCCAGCGGTAAATTCCTAGCATTTGAGTTGAGTTGATTTTCATCCCCCAAACTCATAATTGCCCGAATTACCTCATCTCCCTTAGCCCGCATCAGAACTTCTTCAAGCAGGGGATCAATTTTGGCAATTTGACTTTCGTTAAGTTTCATAGGGCTGCGGTTACTTGAATTAAACCTTTACCTTGGCGTTCCCTGTCATGTCCCAAATCTTGACAATTTGTGAGCAGTCCGTCAATTAAACTCCCTACTGTAATTTGCTTGCTATACTTCTCTAAGATTAACGCTGCTACACCAGAAACGATTGGGGCTGCCATTGAGGTTCCATCCCAAGCTTCATAGCCGCCACCTTGAACTGATGAATAAACTCCTTCCCCAGGTGCAACCAAATAGGGAACGTTATATAACTGTTGATTCACGATCATTCTGGCATTGCCACTAAAAGAGGCAACTTGATTATTTGAGTTAACAGCACCAACTGAAAGCGAATTCTTACAATTTGCTGGCGCAATATGATTGTTAAATCCATCATTACCAATGGCGCAAACAGGCAGTATTCCCACTGCCAGCAGGGTATCAATCAAATCGCTAATTTCATCGAAATATCTGGGAATGCCAGCGGAGATATTAGCAATATTCACGTCCGCCCGGAGTGCCAACCAGTCCAGCCACAAAATTAAGTTTGATAAGTTGCCAGTACCTCTTGGGATCAATACAGCGTCAATTAGTTTAGTTTCTGGTGCAACGCCAACCTGTTTACCACAAATCAGTCCAGCTACATGAGTACCATGACCATTGGTATCTTGGGAAGAGATTGACTGGATTTGCTTGCTTCTATCATTAAAACTATAAGATTCAGTTACCTTGCCTTGCAATTCTGGGTGAGTTGAGTCGATACTCGTGTCGAGGACAGCAATGGTGATGTTTTTGCCAGTGCCTGTAAATCCATTTTGACGTGCTATGTTGAGAGCGATCGCATCCAAATGCCACAATTCATTTTTGGTGAGTTCATCTTTAGTATCTGCATTCCGTTGCGGCTGAATCAACTCAATCGGCTGATCGCGTAAAATTAAGACATTGGGTAACTCCTCACGAATCCTCTGGGCTGCTTCATCCGGCATTTCTACAACACTTGCACCAGTAATCCCTGAGTAATCTGGATACTTTGCTACTTCGCTTGTGTCCTTTTGTGCATCCTCCAACCAGTCCTCAATTTGTTGGTGTACTGGATCTTCTTGCCAAAAACTTACAACTTCTGCAACTTGCGCCTTACGACTTTCTGGTGTAAATTTTCTAAATCCAAGTTTTAGCGATCGCGCTAATGATGTTGCTCTGGGTCGAATAATATAAACGCTCATCAAAGACTCCTTATTATAAAATAAGCAAGATGTCTGCTTCACGAATACACTATTACATTTTTTACAGTTTTCATAGTAGTAAATACCTGCCCTTGTGCAGTGATTTGGTATGATATGAAGCAGGTTCTATAAGCTACAAAAGGTGAAACAGCTAATTCCGGGTCTATTATGACAACTACACCAAGCTTCAATTCCTGGGTTATCTGTCCCCAACCAAATCCTCAAGCAAACTTGCGTTTATTCTGCTTCCCCTACGCTGGTGGTAACTCAATGATTTTTCGCACATGGCCTAATAGTCTACCTAGTAATGTCGAAGTCTGTGCAGTGGAATATCCCGGACGGGGAAGACAAATTAAGTCAGCACCCTTAACGCGATTAGAACCTCTTGTTGAAGCGATCGCTCCAATTCTGTTACCATATTTAGACAAACCATTCGCCTTCTTCGGTCACAGTATGGGCGGATTAGTTAGCTTCGAGTTGACCCATCTACTTCGCTCTAAGTATAGTCTTGCTCCCTTTCATCTCTTCATATCTGCTCGTTGCGCCCCGCAAATCCCGTTGATAAAACCACCCCTCCACGTCCTATCAGACCCTGATTTGATCAACGAGCTACACAGTCTTAACGGTACACCCAAAGCAGTACTAGAAAGCCCGGAACTGATGCAGATGTTCCTCCCTATTTTACGGGCAGATTTTGCAGTTCTGGAAACTTATATTTACACTCAAAAACAGCCATTGAAGTGTCCTATTACTGTTTTTGGTGGTTTGCAAGACCAAGAAGTTAGTCATGAGTATCTGCAAGCATGGCAAGAACAGACTATCGCTGCTTTTTCATTACATGAATTTAACGGTGACCACTTTTTTATCCATTCCCACCAAGATTCATTATTTAAACTTATATCTCAAGAATTGCAGATCCGTAAGCGTAGCTGGTAGTAGTTATTAGACAAGAAGGAGTTAAGAGTCAGAGTATATAATTTTCCTGACTCTCTGAACTTCTTCTGCACAATATTTCTACTGTTTATTTTTGGGTAGCGATCGCTAGCCTTGCTCCTTTCACCTGACGTACTTGATCCATTATCCCCACTATCTCACCGTGCAAGACTTTTTGATCAGCATTAATAATCACCAATGCATCTGGGTTAGAACCAACTAAAGTCCGTACTCGCGCTGCTAAATCATTAACTGCTATTGGATCGCGGTTTAGGCTTATCTGACCTTTTTCATCTACCGTGATGGTAACTTTAGTGGGAATTTGCTGTTCCTTCGCCGTGGCTGCCTTCGGTAGATTTACTGGCAATCCTTCTGAGCGTGTTAAAAACAGTGTTGACATAATAAAAAATGTCAAAAGAGCAAACATCACATCAATCAGAGGTACTACATTTATAAATGGTGCTAAATCTGGTTCATTCTCATCTAGATCCATAGGACTTCTCCTGTTGTTCGTAGCGATCGTGTTTTTCATAGCGGTCAAGGAACAGTATTTCTAGCTGTCCGCCGTACTCTTGAATCATTGTTATCTGTCGCTGGTATAGTCCCCGGAAGATGCTGGCTCCTAAAAGCACAAAGATAGCCACAATCAATCCTGAGGCGGTAGCAACTAAAGCTTCACTAATACCAGCAGTAACTGCACCAGTTTTAGTAGCTCCGACATCACCAACATTCAGTCCAGCAAATGAGCGAATTAATCCTAAAATTGTGCCGAGAAGTCCCAACAGAGGCGCTAAACCGATAATGGTGTCAAATACAGGTTGAAATCGCTTCAGTATAGGGATTTCTGCTTGCGCCTCGCTTTTCAAAGCCAAACGAAATTTTTCTGGAGTCGGTCTTTCTAGCTGTAGTCCAGCCAGAAAAATGCGTGCTATAGGTAAATCTACATTTTTTTGCAGCTTATCAATAGCACTGACGACATTATCAAGTCGATAAAGATTTAAAACCTCTCGCACCACCCGGTTTTGACGCTTACCAATTTGTAGCCAAAACTTCGCCCGCTCAATCATTAGTGCCCCTGCCAATACAGAAAACAGCAACAGGGGCCACATAACCACACCACCTGCTTCAAACAACTTCTGAATTCCCATGTAGTGCCTCTAAATGTCATCAACAATACAAAATCAGATTACCAGAATCAAGCAAAAAAATGAAACTTTTTCTCAATAGAGTTTAAGATATAATTAAAATTTTTTCAAATCTAATTTAATTATTATTATTTTTTTTTACTCTTTTTTTATTTTGTATAAAATAATTTAATTAATATAAAAATTAATTTTATTTAGAAATCATGACAAAAAATACTATTATTCAAAAATATTTTATTTTTTTGAGTAGTATGCTGTTCCGTAACACTGCCCAAAATAATTTTAATTTTTTACTTGATATTTGCAACCATGCATTCTAAAATAACTTAATTAGTGAGAATAGGTAGCAATAGCTATGAGCTTTTATGGCATTACTGTCGAGCAACGTTCCAAAGAAGTTGAGGCTCTCAAGTCTTTTCTGACTTACAGTCTAATAGGTTCGCTGGCGCTGCATATCGGCGTACTGTCCTCAGGTATAGGTAATTATTTGACGAGAGTGCCCACAAACGATGATGAACCAATAGAGGTTGCGATCATAGATTCTCCGACTCCGGAACCAGAAAAACCACTTGCAAAAATTCCAGAAGAACCCAAAAAAGAACCAGAAATTGTTCAAAAACAGCCTAGAGAAACTGCAGTAGTACAAAAACCAGTACAAGAATTGATTGAAAGACCAAAAATTCAGCCAGTTGAACAACAACCAAAACAAACTACTCAAAACCCACAACCAACAAATAGGGAAATTGCTCCCAAGCCAGAAGCCCCTGTGAAAACTGTTGCACCTGTGAGTGGTGGTGGCGGTGGTGGTGGCGGTAGTCCAGTCCTGACAGATAATGGTAGCTCTGGTCCTGGCGTTGCTTTAAGTACAGGCTCTGGCGGTGGTACAGGTTCAGGAATTGGCAGTGGTATAGGCAGTGGTAGAGGTTCAGGAATTGGCAGTGGTATAGGCAGTGGTAGAGGTTCAGGAATTGGCAGTGGTATAGGCAATGGAGTAGGAAACCGTCCAACAGTAGCAACAGCGCCAACAGTGCCAACACCTCCACAAATTAACAGTTCAGGTAATGGTAATGGTAATCTTAATGGTCGTGCAGCCTGCCGTGAATGTAGTGCCAAGTATCCTGATGCTGCAAGACGGCGAGGAGTCGAAGGCAGAGTAGAAGTAGCTGTCGATACTGATGCACAAGGCAATGTTACCAATGTGCGGATTGCTCGCTCCAGTGGAAACCGCGAATTAGATGAAGAAACCGCCAGACAAGCGCGTGATTGGAAATTAAAACCCGCAGAAGGAGGCAGACAAGGAGTAGCTATAGCCACTGAATTTGCCATAAAAGGTTCACGGCGATCGCGCCAAGTTCAAGAACGGCAAGCACAAAGAGAAGCACAAGAGAGAACCCAGCAGGCAGCAGCTGCTAACTCCACACAAGAACATCCAGGACGTAGGCGCAGAGAGTTGACACCCCCATCTAGTGAAGCTACAGCCACAAGACCAGCAATATCTGGATTGAGTAGACGGTTGGAACCTCAAAGACGAGAAATTATTACCTCAGGCTCATCATCTGAAGCGAGGATAAATCGCACTCAAGGAAGTGCCAGAGACTCCCTACGCAACATCCAGCGTCAACGAGCGGCTACCGATTCATCACAACAGCCACAAGCAACCCCAACTCGGCGGCGGCGAGCAGAAAACACTAGCCAGGATAAGTTGCGGGAGTCTTTGCGCCGTTTACGCCCACAACCTCAATCACAACCAGCTGCTCCCAGTCAGCAGTAGTCTGTCAAAGACTACCAGTAGAGGGACAAAACTTACAAAAATCATACTTTGATTAGCGACGATCGCCGCCTCCTGTTTTTAAGAGGCGGTTGTTTTTTAAATCCGAATGGCTACATTAAGCATCATCCCACTACCATGAGGAAGAGGGGTTAGGAGTGCGGTAATTTTGTGATGGGCAATTAGACACACTGGCGATCGCTTGATTTGCCAATCAATGGAAGTGGAAGTGAATAATCCCATACTTCCCACTTCCCCATCCCCTATTTCTCTGATCAGGGCGATGAAAATCGCCTGTATCTAAGGAATGGTAGTGTTTGCTTATCACCAATTATATGCTGAGAGGATAATCAATGGCTAACCTCAAGTTACTCATCTGCACTTTATGCTAGGCGTCAAATTCACTGATTTCAATAAAACTTCTACATAAACACACACTGATGCAGTTTGATTTGCTTGAATAGCTATATTGATAAGACATTGATACGACGGCAATTCACAATTCCTAATTATGGCAAGTAAATTCATTGATGTTAAGGAATATACTGTCAGGGCGCACAAAAGACAGATTCATACTCGTGTTTTCCAGTTTGTCTGTAAAGAGTGTAACGATCTGACAAAACGCGAGACTTTCGGACCTCGACCTTTATATTGTGAGAGATGTCGCCCTCCCCAACCGCCTAAGAAATCCCAACCAACATCTCACAAAGCAAAACCCAGAGCAATGTCTTACAAAAGTGACATCAACTTAAATTGATTGAAGCCTTATGACTCAAAATGGACAATTAGAACCACCTCCGGGCACCTTTGTTTCACCACTGTTGGAATTACGAGACTATTATGCTCGCCTTACAGAAGAGTATGAACGCCTTTTTGTGCAGGCGCGATCGCAACTCGATCATGTAGAAGCGTTGTTGTCTAACTGGTCTTTTTCTGATACCAACAAGCAGATATCAAGTCTGACGGCAGCTGATGAAACCTCAAATCTTTCTCAACAAGGCTCTTTGCGGTTTTTATCACCTCTTGATGATATCGACGAAATCAACTTGGTGGAGTCTGTATCAGAACTCGCAGACTCAGATAAGGTTGAGATAGATAATTCTTTTTCTGCTGTTGATACAAAAGAGAGTCAATCTTCAACTACATCGCCAGCTCCAAAGATCGCCTTAGAGAACAACGATAGTTCAACGAAGGTGGCGGAAATCCCCATGCTACCCCAGTATGATCACGCTCTGTCGCGAATGGAAGCCATAAAACAGCTATTGCAAGAGCAGATAGGCACTGTCTGTCATATTGATTTTATCGTGCGCTCGCTTTATGGAGAGTTGGATTCCAATCTATTCAAAGTAGTTAAAGGTAGGGTTCAATCTTCCCTCACCCAAGGCAGAGAAAGGAATTACTGGGTAACTATTCCCGATGAACCAGGTTGTTATACTCTGGATTTAAGTTTGGTAGCCTCAAGTAACCGCAATGGTGCTTCTAGGAGCATCAAAAACAAAAATAAGAAGCCTTTCCTACCTCCGATAAAAACAGTACCAATGCTCAAAGCCTTTGAGGGTCAATTCTTAATTGATGCCCTCACTTCTCTGTTAGAACAAAATCCAGGTAAAGTTTTCAGCGTTGCTGAAGTCATTGCCGGAATTTATGGAGAACTAGATTCTCAGCAACTTAGAGAGATCAAAAATAAGGTGCTGAATGAATTATCTAGAGGCTATCGGACAGGCAGATTTTCTAGGGTTCCTAACCAAATTGGCTTCTATACTTGGGACTCCAATCTGATATTGGAGGGTAGTTCTCGCTAAATTGGCATTGGGCATTGGGCAAACGGGGCATTGAGTATTGTTATTCTTCTTCTGCTCCCCTGCTCCCTTGCCCCCCTGCCTCTTCCCCACTCCCTTATCCCAAAAACAGCTTGTATGCCGGATTCTTGTTTTCATCCCAATAGCGATAGCCCAGGTTATCGAGAAAAGCTTGCCACTCTCTCATCTCGTGGGGGGGAACCTGGATACCAATAACGATTCGTCCGTAGTCTGCCCCGTTGTTGCGGTAGTGAAAAAGACTAATATTCCAGTTGGGACTCATGGAAGTAACAAACTTCATCAATGCGCCGGGACGTTCGGGAAACTCAAAACGGTAGAGCAATTCATTGTGAGCCAGGGCAGAGTGCCCACCCACCATGTGCCGCAGATGTAATTTAGTTAGTTCGTCGTCTGTTAAATCAAAGGTTTCAAATCCTTGAGCTTCAAAGGTTTCTACCATCTTTGCAGCATCGGCCCGGTTTTGAATTTGCACACCTACAAAAATATGGGCTGTTTTTTCATCAGCAATGCGATAATTAAACTCAGTAAGATTACGGTTGCCAATACATTCACAAAACCGACGAATACTTCCCCGTTCCTCAGGAATTGTGACTGCAAAGATAGCTTCGCGGCGTTCGCCAAACTCTGCCCGTTCTGCCACAAAGCGGAGGCGATCAAAATTCATGTTTGCACCGCAGGCTACAGCAATTAAGGTTTGTCCTTCGATTTGTTCTCGTTCTGCGTAGGCTTTGGCAGCTGCGATCGCCAATGCACCGGCTGGTTCTAGAATGGATCGCGTATCCTCAAACACGTCTTTAATTGCAGCACAAGTATGGTCTGTATCCACCAGAATGATTTCATCTACATACTGCTGACATAAACGGAAGGTTTCTTCACCTACTTCCCGCACCGCCACGCCATCAGCAAATAACCCGACTTGCGACAAGCGCACCCGATGTCCGGCTTTTAGTGATTGAGACATCGCATCAGCATCTACTGGTTCAACGCCAATAATCAAGATTTCCGGACGCAACCGTTTCACATAAGCCCCAATCCCAGAAATTAATCCGCCCCCTCCAATCGCTACAAAAATCGCATGGATGGGTTGCTGATATTGCCGTAAAATTTCCATCCCGATTGTTCCCTGTCCAGCAATTACATGCGGATCATCGAAAGGATGAATAAAGGTCAACCCTTTTTCTACTTCTAATTCACGGGCATAGCTATAAGCATCGTCGTAGGTATTTCCATGTAATACGACTGCTCCGCCCCTCATTCTAACTGCATCCACCTTGACTTGGGGTGTGGTTATTGGCATGACGATAATCGCTCTGGTTCCTAAGCGCTGGGCTGCAAGGGCGACCCCCTGAGCATGGTTCCCCGCAGACGCTGCGATTACACCCTGCGCCAATATATCTAGTGGCAGTTGCACCATTTTATTGTAAGCACCCCGCAGTTTAAAGGAAAATACTGACTGCATATCCTCACGTTTCAGCAGGAGTTGATTATTCAGCCGTGCAGACAAATTTGGGGCATACTCAAGTGGTGTTTCTTGGGCAACATCGTACACACGGGCAGTCAGAATTTGGATCAGGTAGTCGCAATACATGGGTGTCGAGGTGTTAGCAAATGCCAGATGGAAATTAATTTTACGTTACAAGCGATCGCAGTGGTTTTAATTCACTGATCGCATCTTGGATGGATTATAGAGACAGACTAAACTATGTAAATTTTTAAAACAAAATAGCCAACGTTGCACAAGTATTAAAAGGTTCTCCTGATTTGCTTGATAATCATGCTACTCGCGCGTTAATACCTGCTATATGCCTGATAATTAATAAGGCAATCTACAGAGAGCAAAGATGCAGACTCTCCAACAACTCTCCCTCCCAAGCATGGGCTGCGGGACTTGGGCCTGGGGCAACCAATTGCTTTGGGGATATAACGAAAGTATGGATGACCAGTTGCAAGCCGTCTTTAACCTTTGTGTAAGCAACGCTGTGACTTTATTTGATACAGGTGATTCTTACGGAACTGGGAGATTGAATGGTCGCAGTGAGTTACTCCTGGGACGATTCAACCGAGAATATGTAGGTTCAGATAAAGAAAATATTTGTATTGCTACTAAGCTTGCTGCTTACCCGTGGAGATGGACACGTCAGTCAATGGTAAAAGCTTGCAAATCATCTGCCCAACGCCTGGGAAGAAACGTAGATTTGGTACAGATGCACTGGTCTACAGCGAATTACGCTCCTTGGCAAGAGGGAGGGCTGTTAGATGGTCTTGGCGATTTGTATGAGCAAGGACTGGTTAGGGGAGTGGGACTATCTAATTATGGGCCTAAGCGGCTTAAGCAGGTACAGAAAAAGTTTGCTGAACGAGGCGTTCCTATTACTACTGTGCAAGTTCAATACTCTTTGTTGTCTACATATCCTGTCACTCAACTAAAGCTTAAAGACCTTTGTGATGAGTTGGGAATCAAATTGATTGCTTACAGCCCTCTAGCTTTGGGACTACTGACAGGAAAATACTCTGAGCAAGGCCCTTTGCCCAAAGGCATCCGAGGTCTGCTGTTTAAGCAGATATTACCAGGAATGCGATCGCTTTTGGCATGTTTACAAGAGGTGGCACAGTCTAGAAACAAAACCATGTCACAGGTAGCAATTAACTGGTGCATCTGTAAAGGAACCATTCCTATTCCTGGAGCAAAAAGTGTGGAACAGGCAAGGGAGAATATTGGTGCATTGGGTTGGCAATTAGACGCCAGTGAAATTGCAGAGTTGGATAGGGCGGCAGCGAATGCAGACAAAAAAATGGTACAAAATATCTTTCAAACTAAGTAAAATTTCAACATTGCATAAATGCGGGATGAATCAGCGGTTGAAACTATTGAAAATTGATTCCAAATTGGGCAAAATCATCTCATGATTTAGCAACGATTAAAATTTAAACGTTGCTGAATTTGAATATAAATCATTGCAAAAACCTGGTTTAAGTTGAAATAATATAAATTACTATTTTTAACTTAAAATACATCGCCTCCAGGTGTGCTCATTAGAGAGCAAAAGCCAAGTCACTTTCAATTAACTTGGCACCTGTTAGGTTAGCTCCACTCAAATTGCAGAAGTTAAAATTTGCCCCTCTTAGGTCTGCTAATGCTAGATTAGCTCCTCTTAGGTCTGCATCAGTGAGGTTAACTTCACTTAAGTTAGCGCTACTTAAATTAGCTCCCCTCATATCTGCTTGTTGCAGGTCTGCCTTGGTTAGGTTTGTCCTCATTAGGTATGCCTTACTCAGGTCGGCTCGACTTAAATTAGCTTCACTTAGGTCTGCTGCCGTTAAATCAGCTTTACTTAGATTGGCTTGACTTAAGTCTGTCCAACTCAACTTTGCATAACTTAGGTTAATTTCACTCAGCTTTACTGATGCAAGTACTGCACACCTCAAATTAGCATTAATAAAATTTCTTTCTCCCATTGCATAACGGCGTAAAAGTTCATCAGTTGTTACTCTGTCTAAAACAGCTTTTGATGCGCCTTGATAACACCATGTAGCTTCTAATAGTTTGGCCGCAGTATTAACAGCTACCTCATCAGGTTTAGCTATTATCACACCATTGCAGCCATCCCATTGACCGTTAAGTATAAAGGCAATCTCATTAGCGGCAGCAATTGAGTCAAATAATAAAATAAATTCCTTGTGCCGTTTTAACCAGCTATTCCAACCAATCGAGATAATATTTTTCATTTTTATAAGTTTTGGCACGTTAAGTGACGATTACGGCTTTAACTTCCAGATATTAATAAACTCTAAGTTATTCTACCTCTGTCTTAAGTCATTTATTCAAGGTTAGTTCCAGCGACACAAAAGGCTGGACTTCGTTTTTCAAGACTGCCTCTTTTGTGCGCCAGTTTATGACAGGGCGCTGCACAAAGACCTACAACACTGATGCAGCCCATTTACAGCGCTCTGTCACAAAGAAGTTACAATCGGCTTAAGTACAAATGCAAGAACTAAGTTCTAAACAGTTGAGTCTGAACGTTCTATTTGCTGCCGAATGGTATCAATAGAAGCATTAATGCCAGCTAGTTTGGACTCTAAATCATCTCGCATCCAAATCAAGAATTTTAATTTCCGCTCTAAGCCAGCTCTGCGCGAAATGGGTTCGCTTCCATAACAGGGATTACCCCAAAAAGGAAACATAGTTTACCTCTGTATTTAGCTTTTGTAACAGTGCAATGTATTGCACTACTACACTACATTATGACTAATCACAATCAAACTGGTGTGTGTAACAACCGACCTAAATTGGACGTGCTTAACGAACTTTGCTAAAAGTTATCTATTGAACTAGCAGAGGTATTTGACCATACTGCCATCAACTCTTTGCATTCCTGCGTTAAGAAAAAGGTGAAGTGACGGTAGCACTTCAAATGAACACAGAAAGATTCTGCCAATTTGGCATTACAAGTCTCTGTTTTGCAGTTTAAATGAGATATCAAGAGAACGGGATAGCCCAAAGGTTACACGAGGAATAGTTTACCCTATGCCTCAGTAGCTCCACAAATCGCCAGTTGTTGACCCAACGCTGTAGAATCACTTCTCAGGCAACTTACAGCGCTCGGTCATCGCTTCGCTACAACTGGCTAGTAATGTACTAGAAAACACATAGCAATTGAGCAGTAGATAGACTGCTTAGATTTGGCAGACATCCCTTGGCATATTTCCTTACTTGAATCAAGAGGATGAAGGGCGATGCCTACGGTGGTCACTGAGCCTGTCGTACCCCTACGGGGAAGCAAGCTAGCAAGAGCGTCTCCAAGAGTTGTGCGGTAAACTACGCACCCCATAAAATGGGAACCCTGTTATATGACAATTGCGTTCCTCATTGCCATGAAATTATTAAATTTCCTCAAATCCAAACTAGCTATTACAGCTTTAGCTATTGCAGTAAACATCACTGTCATTGTCATTGATGTCTATTCTTCCAGTTCAAATCCTCCCATTAGCAAGAGTACAATTACTCAGTCGCAATCACATATTCAACTTGTTCACACACTGACTGGCCATAAAAAAGTGACTTTTGGTGTTCCAGCAGTTGTGATTAGCCCAGATGGGCAAACCCTGATTAGTGGAGGTAGAGATGATACTATTAAATTCTGGAATCTCCGGACTGGAAAATTGCTGCGTAGTTTAGATGCTCACTCAGATGGTGTTACTTCAATTGCTATTAGTCCAGATGGCAAGCTGCTTGTAAGTGGTGGAATAACCACCCCAACAATGAAGGTTTGGGATTTACGCACTCAATTAATGCTTAACATCGAAAGTGGACATCCGCTGCCAGTAGAAACCGTTGCTATTAGTTCAAATGGTAGATTGATTGTTAGTGGCAGTGATGATCACACAATCAAGCTTTGGGATTTACACACGCTTAAGTTGCTTAATACCATTGCTGCACACTCAGATTATGTGAGTAACGTTACAATTAGCCCTGATATGCAAACCCTTGTTAGTACTGGGGGTGGCGATGACAATACAATTAGGCTGATTGATCTGCGAACTAAAAAAACGCGTTATGTTCTCAAAGGACATAAAACCGGAGTTGATGCTATTGCCATTACTCCAGATAGCAAAAAGCTCGTCACTGGCAGTTTTGGTCAATTAGTTTCTCGAAATCATGCAATTAGCACCCTGAAGTTATGGAATCTTCAAACTGGAAAACTACTGCATGAGTTTCCTGATAATTTTAGTTCAGTTGAATCTCTTACTATCAGCCCCGATGGAAAAATTATGATCTGCGGCAATTATGATGGCAGTATTAAACTGTGGAGCTTAAAGACTTTAAAACTGTTGCATACCTTTCAGGATGGTTCAAGTCCTGTTTTAGCGGTTGCTCTTAGCTCAGATGGTAAAACCCTCGCGAGTAGCAATGAGGATAGTACTATTCATATTTGGCAAATTAACTAATACCAATTTGCTATATGGAAGTGAGGTTTTCCAGAAACCGTAAAAGTTAGATTACCTACAGATGGAAACTTAAAAGATAAGTATGGGGAATTGAATATAGCGATCGCTCAGATTTTTAATGAATTATTTCTGCTCATACCAATTCGCTATGAAGATGCACTTAATTATTAAACGAACCGCCCTACCCTGCGGGAACGCCTTGGGCGAACGGGTGACGCTCGTTGCGCGGCATCGTCTCCCCGAATCACATTGGGAGAGGCTAACGCCTGCCGTAGGATGCCCAAAGGGCTGTAGGGAGAAGACTCGCTCTTTGTGGCGCTAACACCAGTCGCATACGGCGGGAAACCCGCCTATAGCGCTGGTTCACGCCTTGTACGCCTTGACAGAAGGAGTAATCATTAAGTGCAAGCTCACGGAGAATTGGTATTAGTAGATGGGAACCACACTGGTGAATAACCTCAACACCTTTGCGTTCTTTGTCAGTTAAGGTTAGAGAGAGTTGCAGGATTTGGGCATAACCGAGGATACCGTTGAAGGGTGTACGCAACTCATGGCTCATGTTTGCCAGGAATTCGTTTTTAGCTTGATTGGCGCTGTCAGCCAAAAGTTTTGCAGCTATGAGTTCAGTGGTGCGTTGTTGAACTCGTTGCTCTAATTCATCATTTGCTTTTTGGAGGTTGGCTGCGGCTTTTCTATTTTCGTTAACAATCGCAGATAGAACGAAGGTGGTGAGAGCGATCGCACCAATAAAGGATTGCAATAGCACCAGAGATTCTGTTATCGACTTCCTCGCAAATGAGCCAAAATCATGAGCTGTTCCATAAACTGCGATCGCTGACATGATCACTACCAGCAGTGTTGATTCCCTCGCTCTGAACCGAAAAGCCGACCAGAGCAGAGGGAGAATCATCATATACTCCACAGGATATCCACCCCAAAAGGCTATCTGACTAATGACAATCAAGGAGAGCAGAATGAGTGCAAACTCTACAACTTGTCGGGGGTGAAGTCGTCTTTGTTGCTGTTCTACAAACCAGCCATCGAAGAATACTGCTTTTCAAGGCATCATCAAATAATTCAGTAACACCTGATATTGAGATAGTTCCCAGAAATTATCCTCAAATAACAATACCTTCGCCAAAAACGACGTAGGCACAATTCATGAATTCTGCCTACCAAGGATTTCGGGGAACGCATAATTAATTTCAATAGATGTTTAATAAGCAAAAAGGCATATTGATTTCTGATTTCGGTAGATTTAGCAAGTAAAAAGGCATATTGCTTTCTCAAAATGCTTAATTGCTTTCTGATTTCGGTAGATTTAGCAAGTAAAAAGGCATATTACTTTCTTAAAATGCTTGATTGCTTTCTCATTTCGGTATATCACGTATTCATTTCAGTAAATTCAGTAAGCAAAAAGGTATATTGGTTTCTCAAAATACTTGATTGCTTACTAATTTCGGTAGATTCAGCAAGCAAAAAGGCATATTACTTTCTCAAAAGCTTGATTGCTTATTAATTTCGGTATATTGCACATTCATGACAATGATCGCTATGTAACAAAAACCATTGCAGAATTGCCGGAGTTCTCTCAAGCGGATCAATACGGAAGTTTCTTAAAGTAAAGAATATTAACCGTACTGGATTACAAGGTTTAGATCATGGCTCGGAGAAAAAGAACCTCTCAGGTGTTAGAAAAAGCAGCGCGTCGTGCTGCTGGTATCAACTCAATTGATCCGAATTTAAATGTAGGCAATGGACTCACACTATCGGCATTCTCAACCTTAATTGAGACGATGCGAACTAGAGAGCATTTATACAACACTGCTCTTTCCAACCTTGATAAGATGTACCATGATATGCTCCAAACAGAGCGTGAGTTAGCAGATATGGCAGAGCATATGCTGTTGGGAGTTGCTACTCAATATGGTAAAAGCAGTGTGGAGTACGGTATGGCGGGAGGTGTTCCTAAGAACCAGCGCCACAAGGGACTGCGAGGCGAGTCACCAGTTCACAGTTCACAGCAACCCTCATTCATTGCCAGTGTGAACGGCAACGGCAGCAAAAATGGCAACAAAGCAGCTACGACAAGTTAGCTTGAGCATTTTTCTTTTGAGAATGCCTATAGACTGAGGCTTCATCAAAAATTATTCTGACTTATTGTCATTCATTACCGATGCCATTGCACCTGGGAACAAGTCATAAGTGTTACCGTCTGATACTTGATTGGGAATACTTTTATAGGAGTGATAAGGAAGGCGATCGCGCTAACACTTTCAATTTAAATGTACTTTATCACCTTACAATCACTCCTATTTTACAAAAAATATTGTATTAATACTCACTAATATACCAGGAGCAAATAAGATGGGATTCATTGAAGATATTACCAAGCTGTCTGAACAAGTCCGTAAGCGGGCTGACCAAGTTGTTGGTGAAGAAGCTACTAAGATGGCACTGATTGTTCCTTTTTTGAGTGCTCTTGGCTACGATGTCTATGACCCTAGTGAAGTAATGCCGGAATACGTGGCAGATTTTGCTATTAAAAAAGCAGGGCAGTTTGAAAAGGTAGATTACGCCTTAGCTATTAACAATAATATAGTTATGCTCGTAGAGGCAAAAGCCCGTGGTCAAAAAGCTGAAGCACATGATGGGCAATTGAGCCGCTATTTTAATGGACTTTTGACAACAAAAGTAGCTATCGTCACTAATGGGGTTGAGTACCGTTTCTTTACAGACTTGCGTGATAAAAATGTCATGGACAAGGAGCCATTTTTTAGTTTTAACATCTTGGAATATGATATCTTAGAATGGAAAAGTCGGCTTAACTCAGTATAATGGCTTCTACTAGTAGCATTAGTTACATCTAACATGACTGCACAAGAAAACTACTATCGTCAACTGGGACTAAGGGACAGAATTCTTAACTTCCCGTTGATGATCGCAGTGGTGCTAACACTGTTATGGCCAGATGTGGCGGAAGTTACAGAACTGACAAGAATGTTAGCCTTGATTGGGCCAACAACAGTACTACACCCGGCATCCTCCGACACCATCAGCCATCATTAAGTCATGCGCTGGTTAGTTACTCGTCATCCCAATTATCATCTTATACATATTCAAAAAAGGGCATTTTTAGACAGGCTATATGAGTTGATTTTAATTATGCAAAGAATCGTAGGCTTGATTGAGTTTGGTAGCTGACTCTTCTAATAAACGTTGTTCATCAGCATTTCTTGGTAACACCAGTTGGCGCTCAATACCTTGGGAGCTAATGATACATGGAAGTCCAAGAACAACTTGATTGCCAACTCCATAGTTAGAATCTGCTCTCACCGATACTGGAAATATCTGCTTTTCATCTCGCACGATGGTATCAACTATTTGACAAACTACTATTGATATGCCATAGCTAGTATTTCCTTTCCGTTCAGAAATGTTATAGCCTCGCTTAGGCGTTAACTCTGCATACTCTTGCTGAATTTGTTCCAGCGTTACTCCTTGTGGTATGGGAAATTCCGTTAACGGAATTCCCCCAATAAATGCACTAGACCAAACGATAAATTCACTGTCTCCATGCTCTCCAATCACATAAACATGAACGTCTTGTTTACTAACATTCAGTCGCTTACCAAGTTGATATCTCAGTCTAGCAGTATCAAGAACGGTTCCCGAACCGAAAATTAAATTTTCTGCTCTCGTGGAACTGGCGATCGCAATCCGCGTTATTACATCCACTGGATTGCTAACAATAAGTATGATTGAATTCGGTGCAACTCGATCCAATTCTTTCATCGTCGAACGCATAATCTCTGCATTGTCGCTCAACGTATCTAATCGGGTCTGTCCTTGTTTATGCGACACCCCAACAGTCACGACAATCACATCAGAATCAGCTAAATCTTCATACTGATTTGATGGTATAATCTCCATATCATTAAGTAGGGGAATGCTGTCTTCAATATCCCATGCTTGCCCCTCAGCTTTTGATAAGGTTCGGTCAAAAAGGACGACTCTTACACATTTACGGAGTAGCACTAACGCATTTGCTACGTCTGCACCCACATTCCCCGCGCCAATCACACCAATTTTGGATGTTTTGCTACTCATGTTATATCTACCTTTTTTGTAACTGAACCAATAAGTATATATTAACTCCAGCTAGTTAGTGCGGAGTGCTATTCTGCAAATATAATTTTTGAATTATAGTATAAAATAGTACTTTTTTCTCTTGACTCAACTTTTATAGCAATTGTAAATTATTTGTGAGAAATTACCAGACTTATTCAGCTTAGAGAAGTAAAAACTTGGACTATTGATTGCTAGCTAAAATAATGCTTTAACTACAGAAAAAGAAAAACAGAAAAAAGAGAACTCTTTGTTAAAAAGTCGATTCAGGGAAGTTTAGTAGAGTTAATGACTCGCTCACTTAGTCAATAAATAACTCAGCTTGTTGAAGTGAAAATAGAACAAGATATTGAAGAAGAGAATAAACAAAAATATCAAGAATCAAAACTACTAACAACTGCTGAATAAATTGAAGCCTTGAAAAAAATTAAAGCATTACCAAACTATAAGGAGTTAAATTTTGAAGCGGAACACAAGGATACTGTTTCATCCTCTGCTATCAATCTTGTTGGCAAAAGTACAGCCAAGTAAATCCTGTGAACGTTTACAATAAAAGCGTCTAAATAATATTACAGAGGTAAATTGATGGCAAGTGAATTTGATGGCAAAGTCGCGATTGTTACAGGTGGGAATTCGGGAATTGGTAAGGCGACGGCGATCGCTTTTGGCAAAGCAGGCGTAAAAGTCGTCGTTGCGGCTCGTCGAGACGAAAAAGGTGAAGAAACCGTGAATCTAATTAAACAAGCTGGGAGTGAAGCCTTGTTTGTTAAAACAGATGTCGCCAAAGTATCTCAGGTGGAAGCACTTGTGAGCACGACGGTAGAAACCTACGGTCGCCTAGATTTTGCATTCAACAATGCTGGTATTCTAGGTGGGAACGCTCCTCTCCACGAACAATCACTTGAACAGTTTGATCAACTTATGGCAATCAATGTACGCGGATCATTCCTATGCATGAAGTATGAAATTGTCCAAATGCTTCGTACTGGAGGAGGCGTGATTGTCAACAATTCTTCGGTAGGTGGACTTATGGCCTCCCCCCGCATTGGACCATACAATGCAAGCAAGCACGCTGTTATGGGTTTAATAAAATCAGCAGCCCTTGATTATGCTAAATTGGGTATCCGGATTAATGCTGTAAATCCTGGCTTTATTGATACAGATATGATGTCCAGTTTCGCAGAGAAAATGGGTGATGCTGAAACTGCAAGTCAAGAGTTGGCAAAAATGGTTCCAATGGGACGAGTGGGCAAACCTGAAGAAATAGCTTCGACTGTACTTTTCTTATGTTCAGAAGCTGCTTCATATATAACTGGTCAGTCTCTGGTTGTAGATGGCGGTTATATAGCCACGTGAGTAGTCGTTTATCAAGTCAAGAAAGAAAAAAACCGTGAAAGCAGTTAATTTTGATCAGCTGACATCACTGATTCTCAGATGTTACGAGGCACAAGCAGCCAAGCATCAAACATTCACCCCAGATGTAATTAGAATCGAAAAATCAGCTTAACTCGGTGTAATTGCTTTTACTAGCAGTTCAAAGGTTGAAACTTTTTGTCCATGTCTCTGAATTTACCATCTGTGTCTACCTATTTTTCGCGGTAGCTAAGTAAATCCTGTGAACGTTTACAATAAAAGCGTCTAAATAATATTACAAAGGTAAATTGATGGCAGGTGAATTTGATGGCAAAGTCGCAATTGTTACAGGTGGGAGTTCGGGAATTGGTAAGGCGACGGCGATCGCTTTCGGCAAAGCAGGCGCAAAAGTCGTCGTTGCGGCTCGTCGAGACGAAGAAGGTGAAGAAACCGTGAATCTAATTAAACAAGCTGGGAGTGAAGCCTTGTTTGTTAAAACAGATGTCGCCCAAGTATCTCAGGTGGAAGCACTTGTGAGCAAGACGGTAGAAACCTACGGTCGCCTAGATTTTGCATTCAACAATGCTGGTATTGATGGTGGGAACGCTCCTCTCCACGAACAATCGCTTGAACAGTTCGATCAACTTATAGCAGTCAATGTACGCGGATTATTCCTGTGCATGAAGTATGAAATTGTCCAAATGCTTCGTACTGGAGGAGGCGTGATTGTCAACAATTCTTCAATGGGTGGACTTATAGCCTTCCCCCGCATTGGACCATATCATGCAAGCAAGCACGCTGTTATGGGGTTAACAAAGTCAGCAGCCCTTGATTATGCTAAATTGGGTATCCGGATTAATGCTGTTAACCCTGGTATTATTGATACAGATTTGATAGACCGTATGATAGAGAAAAGGGATGATGCTGAAACCGCAAGTCAACAGTTGACAACAATGGTTCCAATGGGACGAATGGGCAAAGCTGAAGAAATAGCTTCGACTGTACTTTTCTTATGTTCAGAAGCTGCTTCCTACATAACTGGTCAGTCTCTGGTTGTAGATGGCGGTTATATAGCCACGTGAGTAGTCGTTTATCAAGTCAAGAAGTAGAGTTAATGATTCACTCACTTACTCCAGTAATAGATCAGCCTGTTAAACCTAAAACTTGACGAGTAGTACCCCTTATGGTATTGATTTTGACAAAAAAAAGTGGCTCTGCAATCGGCAGAACCACTAAAGCTTTCGCAAACCTGTTATAACTTAACGAACTGCCCCTTGAGCAGAAACAGTATCAATTGGCTTCATCAGGTACAACCGCAATAACTGCCAGCCATTGGAGATGTAAAGCGGCAGTTTCTGGAAGAATTGCAGGAATTTGGGAGTGTTAGAGTTAGCGATCGCACTCAGCTTCTGATTATTGCTTATACAAGTATCCAACCGCTGATAAAACTCTGGATTCTCTACATCCAGCATCAGCGGGAACACCCTACCTGCGTTTTCGTTAGTCTTCTGAATAACATGGATGTCGTATTCTCGCGCATCCAATCCAAGGGTGGCATAAAAGTCCTTGCGTTGAATGTCATTGAGATACATTGTCGCAAACACCGACAACAGGAAGAACCGACTCCACAGCCGTGCTTTCCAATCATTCAATATTTGCGGCTGGGATTTCATGATCGCATCGAAGAAATCACCGTGACGGTTTTCATCTTGACACCAGTTCTCAAAGAACCGGAAGATTGGATAAATCCGATCTTCGGGATGTGCTTCTAAGTGGCGATAAATGGTGATATAGCGCCAATAACCAATCTTTTCAGAAAGATAAGTGGCGTAAAAGATGAATTTTGGCTTAAAGAAGGTATAATTGCGACTCTTAGTCAAAAACCCTAAATCTAGGGACAGATTAAAGTCCGACATAGCTTTGTTCAAAAAGCCAGCGTGACGTGCTTCATCCCGTGACATCAGGTTAAAACACTCTGCCAAGACGGGGCTTTTGCCTTTCAAGCGACGACCGAGTTCTTTATACAGCAAAAAGCCAGAAAACTCTGCCGTACATGAACGTTCTAAAAATTCAACGAACAACCGGCGAGTCTCCCCATCAATATGATCCCAGGATTGTTCAAACTCGGCATCCCGAACAAAGTGATGGCGGTTGTAGTCAGTGCGAAACTCTTCGAGAATGGCTCTTAACTCGTCTTCGTTAACGGAGATGTCCATCCGCGCCATTTCATCAAAATCGGTAGTATAAAACCGAGGTGTTAACAGGGTTTCTTTTGCCGGGACTTTAATCCCTGGCCGGATTTCTTCAAAGCCTGGTTTTTTGAGGGAATCTACCATGTCTTGATTGCTCTTTCGTCTTTATTATCTTAAGTAGACCCTTCGGGTGACGCTCCTACGTCGCTACCGCTACGCTAACGGCAGTTCCTCATGGGGGAAACCCCCATCGCCCTTGGCGTTTCCCCTTGGGAGAAGACCGAACTGACTTACCAGAAAGCCAAGGGTAAAGCTCTGGCAAGGCGCAACAGCCCACAAGAATCCAATTTGTATAAAGTTCAGTCTACCAAGGTACGGGTTAGAAATTTGCAAGCAAAACATTAAGAGTTGCAACAATAATTCACTGTTTGCGGAATCAAAAATCGCAAATTAGTAGTCAAATAAACGTAGTTCAGTGATCAGGATTGTTTTGATCAAGTGGAGTAGGACGCCCCTCTTGTATTCTGAAAGCACTACTATCTCAGTAATTTTCTTTGGTTTTTATTACAATAAATTAATGCGGTTTTCTCAATACGTTGATCATCTTAAAATTAGCAAACTATGACTAGCATAATTACTGAAAAATTATAATTATTTAGTGATATCTTGCACCCTTTCCAATAACTGTAGGTTGGAGACTGCCCATAAGGTCAAATTATAGTTGGAGTGAACATCAGTACCCACCAACAAAAATTGCCAGAAAGCAACTGGTGTAAGATGTAAATCTAGCTATTCATGCTTGGTATAAAAAACAGTATGGAAAAACTATCTTAGACAACAAGAGCAAATCCAAAGAGTTGAAAACAAGATGAATCTTGAAAATAATCAGCAAAAAGACCGACTTCTTGTCTCTTACATCTTGTGTGCAGTCGGATTTTTCGGGGTGGGAGGGCTGCACCGTTTCTACAATGGCAAGATCGGGACTGGGTTGTTGTGGCTGTTGACCGGTGGTGTGTTTGGTATAGGGCAGGTCGTGGATTTGTACTTCATGCCCGGTATGGTTGACGAATATGAACACAAGCTGAGACTAAAAGCGGGTGTATCTCCCTTAGGTGTACCGTTAAATCAAGCAGTGGTTGCCTCTCAAGTCCATCGGCCAACTGGTAACCAACTGATGATTAAACTAATCGAAGCGGCGGAAAGCAAGGGTGGTATTTTAACTGTCACTCAAGGCGTGAAGTTCACCGGAGCTAGCTTTGTCGAAGTGGAAGCTACTCTCAATGAGATGTACAAATCAGGTTATGTGAAAATTGATAACGACCCCAATACTGGAGCCGTTACTTACCATTTCCACGAACTTTAAGGGGAGTGGGGAAGAAGCAGGGGAGTAGGAGGCAGAATAAAAAATTACCTCTTCCCCCTCTGCTCCCAGCAAGAACTGCCCCTCTGCCTCTTTTCAATGCCCAATGACTAATTTATACCTAACCACTTTTGACCGTCTAAGCGCTGAACTAAGCCAAATACCAATAAATCGAGTGTAATTCTGCGCTCATCGATTAAGAATGACTCAAGAGTGCTAGGTTTTTTGCCTTCATTACAGGAAAATCCCTTTTTCCCTTGAATATCTTCTTCGGGGAAATACAGGTTAAACTGACGCTGACCGATTTCTGTCCAACTGCCGATAATTTGCCAGCATTCTTCGGCGGATTCAAAGCCAGTGATTGGCACCTTTTGCTTGCCAAAAGACACCTGTAAATCTTGCACGCCTTGTTGAGCGATCGCTTTTTGTAAAGCTGGCAAGTAATCTTGCTCGATGAACTCTACAAATGGCTTATCTTCTACAGCTGGGGCTTTTTCCTTTTTGGCGGCTTTAGCTGCGGCGGCTGGTTTTTCTCCTGTTGCTGCGGCTTTTTCGCCTCCTGCGGCTTTTTCTCCTGTTGCTGCGGCTTTTTCGCCTCCTGCGGCTTTAGCTGCGGCTGCGGGTTTTTCTCGCTTGGGTGGTACAGCAGCGGGTTTAGCAGCATTGGGGTTATCTTCAGGATTTGCGGCTTTAGGATCTGGCGCGTTGGCAGTAGGAATATCTGTGGCTTCGGATGAGTCTGTACTAGGAGCGTGTTCTTCAGCTACACTGGGAGCTTGCTTGTCAACAGTGCTGGGAGCTACTTCTCCCGCTTGATTGTGATTGGTTTGGTCTGCCATTGCTCAGGTCAATCCTTTAATCTAGCTTTCGGAGCGATCGCTCACCTTGAGGTATCGAGTATTTTCATTTTGACATAATAGTACCGCAACGTAATAATAACTGTACAGTTAAAAATAACGCAAAGGCTTAGGACATAAGCTTTCTTCCCTTCTGTCCCCTGCCCCTTCAATTTTGGATTTACGGTTTTAGATTGTTCAACAGTACGATGTTTTGCATCCTGTGTAGAGATGTGTGTATACCGTAGCTTAAAAAGGGGAAGATTTTAAGAGCTAACTTTTTAAGGGGCTTGGGGGATCTCTTCTAGGTAAGTCTTATTCAATCCCTTCGGCTTGGTGCAGTCACTCATGGGGAGCCACTGCGGTGGACGGGTTCCCCGGCATAAAGGAGCCAGCGCTGTGGTGTTAGCGCAGCGTTAGCGTTAGCGAAGCGGTAGCGAGGAACGAGCGTCCGTAGGAGCGTCGGCAGTCCGGTCTTCTCCCCTTCTCCCATTCGTGAGAGGCTAGCGCCAAGGGAGAAGACCGCGCTGCTTCACTAAAATCCAAAATCGTTCGACTGAGCGTAGCCGAAGTCTAAAATCTAAAATTCTTCTGCCTCCTTCAAATCCCCTTGAATCCCATACCAGTTTCTACCTGTTGCTGTGCTTGAGTAGAACTCATCTTACCAGACGCAATGCTAGAAGTTTGACGCCAAATACCAACTTGGCTTAAGAATAGACCTATTAAAATCAAGCTACCGCCAATATATTGAGGTCGGGTAGGAGTTTCACCTAAAATTAAATAGGCTGCGAGAATGCCCACAATTGGGCTAAATGAGCTAACTAAGGAAGCCATAGATACAGTGGAAGTTTTCAAGCCTTTAATCAAAAAAGACTGACCTAATACCACAATCAACCCACCATAGAGAAACATCCATTGCCACAAGAACGGTGAGAGGACATTAGCAAAATGATCGCTGCCATACACGACTAAAGCAATGAAGAAAAAGATTACGGTTCCTAGTGCAGTCCGAAAGATGCTATGGATTCCCAGAGGGATCTGCGAAAGGTGTTTCTTACCAATAATCATGGAAACAGCTATAGCCACAGATCCTGCTGCTGCCAAAAGTTCCCCTATGCCTAAACTGAAACCTCCTATGTTCATCATGCCTTCTGTTGGAGGCTGAAGGATGATAGTTAGGATAACACCGACAAAGGCTGCGATCGCTCCGATAAATTCCCAAATATTTACCCGTTCCCTCAATAACCAGACTGATAAAGCCAGAGTTAGAGGCGGTTCCAAACGTCCCACCAAGATGACATTGTTCACTCCTGTGAGTGCAAATGCCTGGAAAATTAAGCCAGGGGCCAACGCACCCGATAAAATAGCTACTGTTGTTAGACTGACCCAATCCTGACTTGAGAGTTGCTTCAAAGTAGCTTTGTTCCACTGTCGCCCATAGATTAGGATCAGAAGTATCAAGGCGCAAAGGTTTCCCACGAATAAAACATTACAAAAAGAAATCGGATTGCGATTGCCTATGAAATGTTCAGCACCAATTTCTGTTAGCTTCCGGGTAACTGCGCCAGATGCTGCAAAAATTAGCATTGCTAGCCAGAGATATGTTTGTCCAGAAATTCTATGAATTAGGCGATGTGGTCTTTTGGGTCTAGTCACAATAACACTACTGCAATGAAAGCATTGCTGATTATATTAAGTTGCCGTCATTCAGTTCTGAATGAGATTTTGTTGAGAAAATACTTAAATTCTGCTGTGACTTAGGGTAACCATGATTGCCTGAGAAAGTGCTGATAATCAACTAAATTTTCTCAAAGGATAAATTCATGAAAATAGTGGCTTAGTTTCAATCAGCTCTCACTCCCACCTGAGATGCTTGGGATGTTCAGGATAAAACAAAGAAGAGAGTATACAAATGAAACTTGCACCCATACTTACAAGTGTCGCCTTGGTTGGTTTTCTCACAGTTTGGGACGCACCATTAAAGGTGATCAATCCGTTATTAGTGCAGGCATCGGCAGCCCAAGAGATGTCTTTAACACAGAAACTAGACTTGCTAACTAAGAGTAAGGGTAAGATTGGTAGTGGTGATCAACTACGTCGTTTCTTTTATGGTGACTTGGAGCCAATCGGTATCCAGGTAGGTGGTGCAGGTCACGTAGTTAACCTTTACAACAAAGCCAATGATATCACATTCTCTTACTGTGCACACTACGATGTGATTGTAGCAATTAAGAAAGGTAAGGTGACTATGTTTGAACCTAGTGAAGTGAAGTAATACTATATCTATCCACTTTTCAATTAATATTTTGCTAAAACCAGAGGAGCTATTTGATTACATCTAGGTTGCGATGTCTGACGACAAGCCGCGCCGCATCCACGCCCTAGTAAAAGTCTGATTTAGTCCTCCACAAAATGCATTAAAGTTCTTGCATAATCAGGTTAAAGGGCAAAGGTAAAAAGAAAATTTAATCTTTTTACCTTTAATAGCTTATTAATTTTATTTATCCTAGATAATGCCAGCTACCATAAAATTGAAGAAAGAGACTTGGGGACAAGGGGAATTTTGCAGATCGGGATTGGAACCCCATCTAAAACCCTAGAGGCCAGAAACGTCTGATAAAAATCCTGGAAAATTTAGCGGCACAGCCAGATTGCAGTGTACCCCAAGCATTAGGTAATAAAACAGTAAACCAAGCAACATCTGATTTTTGGAATTCACCATATATCCATGATTCCCATGCTGATTTTATTTCAGCAAATAATTATTAAAGAATTGCACTATTGTTTGTTGCCAAAAATCAATTAATTCAGCAGTTGCGATCGCAAAATTTCTTGTAGTAGCCCAACTCTTTAAATCAGCAGCTACTTGCATTAGTTGCTTATAGACTTCATCATCAATCCACATGCCAAACTCCTCCCGCACCTGATTAGCAGAAGTTAACATCATTACCAAATCCTGCACTGTTGACAAACCCACTACCATCACACAGGCTAGTACGCTACGGCGTAAATAGAGCAACCATTTAAAATCCTTAAAATGCCCATTCCATAATACTTTTGACTTTTGACTTTTGACTTCCGCCTTGCGGTACTAGTGCCTTCTGTCCGAATTCGTCCATTTGAAGCGGTATAAAGAGTTCTACGAGATTACTGCACCAGCAAAAGCCGAATTTCGACTTGACAGATTTGACCCAATCTTTGGATCAGGCGATCGCGCAATATCATTATTACACCGTGCCAAAATCAGCTTAAACTGCCCCACAGACGTCTCAATCCCTCAAGCCAATTGTTGCAGTCAACGATCATAAGGTTATCTTTAGGTAGGTGCGCTGAATTGGTCATAAGCTCATCTAAATCTAGATTTGTGTGCAGGTTTTGACCTTGAGTCAACCTATCCTGCGTTACACTCAAGTGCAAAGCTAATAGCTGAAGTCCACTCAAATGGACTGGAACCTTTTATTAGTCCTGTTTAAAGGACTTTGGCTATTGGTTCCAGGGATTAAAATCCCTGGTGGGTGAGTGGGTAAGCGAAAACTTCATTAGTTTTGCTAGATGTCCTGCATCTGTGATCAAGGTATTTTGGAGATATGTTGCTTAATGCGATCACCTACAGTGGGCGGTTACGCCATCAGAAAAAGTATTGTATTGCGAAATAATTGTAATAATATTTAACATGAGTTGATGTTGTGTTATTTAGATTAACTATTGCAAAGAAATTCTTTCAGAGTCAGTAGAATGACAAATACAACCAGGCAACTATTTTATAGATTAGTTACCCTGGAACTGTAGACTATGTTTTCAGTCCTGAGTTATTTAAGTATTTTGCCTCTGCGGCATACCAATCAAGACCACACCAAATCCTTCATTAAGAGCTCCCACAAATCATAATGCCTGTGATTGAGAAGAAAAGAACTCGCGATCTGCCCCAAATTAACGAACGAATTCGCTTCCCGAAAATTCGGGTGATTGACACTGACGGTGGCCAACTGGGAATTATGCCCCCATTGGAAGCACTACAACTAGCAGAAGAAAAAGAGTTAGATTTGGTGCTACTCAGTGATAAAGCTGACCCGCCAGTTTGTCGGATTATGGACTACGGGAAATATAAGTTTGAGCAGGAGAAAAAAGCACGAGAAGCCCGGAAAAAGCAGCACACGGCTGATGTCAAAGAAGTTAAGATGCGCTATAAAATAGAAGAACACGACTACAATGTGCGTGTCAAGCAAGCAGAGCGCTTTTTGAAAGATGGCGATAAAGTCAAAGCTACTGTGATGTTCCGGGGTCGAGAAATTCAACACAGCGACCTAGCAGAAGATTTGCTCAAGCGAATGGCAACGGATTTGGAGCCATTTGGTGAGGTTCAACAAATGCCTAAAAAAGAAGGGCGAAACATGATGATGCTCATCTCGCCCAAAAAATAATTCTCTAACTATTTAATAGACCAAGTTTGAAAATCCCCTGACTTATAGCCAGGGGATTTTTTCGTTTTTCGTTTGGATACAACATGCGCCCAAAGGTACTGAGGTCATTTAAATTTATCGAAAATCGATAGTCCTGAAGGCTGAGTGGGAAACATAAGACTCAGTTGCTCAGGACTTTCGCTATTTCCAGGAGATGAGGGACGAGGAGGACAAGGAAGTATTTTCTTCCCCTGCAACGCCAGATCCCTACTCGCCTATTGCGCGGTGATACTACCAGAAAATAAAACTGCATGGAACTGAAAAATCACTGGTTGGTTGCAAATAAAGTTGCTTTACCACGACTATTACAGTGGGTGAATCTCCGACCAGAGGAGAGTGAACGGACTCGGATAATGTTTGTTTTTTACACAACTGTATGTGTAGGATTGCGGTGGGCAGAGGACAGTACGGTGGCGCTGTTTTTGGATAAATACGGAACGAACCTACTGCCGTGGATGTATATTGCCAGTGCCGCTATGAGTGCAGTACTGGTTTTTTTATACTCTTGGCTGCAAAAGATTTTTCCCTTACGCCGGGTGATTGTAGCGATCGCACCTTGCATGTTGATGCCATTAGTTTTATTAATTTTATTACGTTGGGGATGGCATGTTTCATACCTGGCAGTTATTTCGGTATTTCTGCTGCGGCTGTGGGTAGATGCACTTTATGTGGTTAATGACCTCAACACCTCCATTGTCGCCAACCAACTATTTAACATTCGAGAGATTAAGCGCACTTACCCACTGGTAAGTAGTGGTCTTTTGGTAGCAGATGTGATTAGTGGCTTTAGTTTGCCTTGGCTAGTGCAATACACCACGCTGAATAAGATCATCCTCATCGCCTGTATAGTAATTTTATTCGGATCGGGGATTCTCTTCTATTTAACTCATCACTATCGAGCAGCTTTTCCTGAAACTCCACAAAGACTAATTTCTGAAGAACAAGCCTCACGAGAGCGTTTCATTAAAAGTCCGCTGAAACGCTATGTCTGGCAATTATTTGCCTTTGTCGGTCTGTTGCAAGTCATTGGGTTGTTAGTAGATTTTCAATATCTGCGCGAACTTCAATCTAATTTGGGTGATCGAGAACTCGCTAGCTTCTTGGGTCTTTTTGGTGGCATGTTAGGACTGTGTGAGTTGTTGTTGCAGTGGTTTATTTCCAGCCGACTCATCGAACGGATGGGAGTATTTTTCACAGCCACACTTTTACCAATCACCGTAGGCTTTTCACTACCAGGAGTGCTGGTATTCCTATATTTAATTCCAGCCATACAATCGCAAAGCTTTTTTTGGGGTCTGGTGATTGTTAAATTCTGCGATGAACTTCTGCGCTACACCTTTGTCATGAGTAGCGGCCCCATTTTGTACCAACCGATTCCAGAGGCAATTCGCAGCCGGATGCAGACTTTATCTGGCGGAACCGCCGAAGCGATCGCTACAGGTTTGACAGGAGCGCTAATTTTTGTAACTCTATTGTTTTGTGGGAGGTTTGTACCTGTACCCATGCATAAGTGGGTGTTGGTAGCAGAAACAATGCTGATAGCTAGTGCCTGTTTAAAAGTAGTTTGGGAATTGCGATCGCGTTATGTTGAACTATTAGTCTTAAGTGTGGCACGGGGTCACTTAAGTGCAACGAATGTGGGTCTGCGATTCTTTAAGCAGGGGGTAGTCAAAGCTTTAGCAGAAAAAGGCAGTGAGGCTGATAAACGTTCTTGTATTGAACTTTTAGCCCAAATTGATTCCCAAGGAGCTGCGGAAGTTTTAGCACCCCTATTATTCAAGTTAACCCCAGATTTGCAGCGTCAAAGTTTGGAGGTGATGCTGATGGCAGGTGCCAATCCCGCTTACCTAGCCGCCATCCGTCCTTTGTTAGAACAACCCCAACAAACCAACCCTGAAGTTTTTGCTTTAGCGCTGCGCTATGTTTGGCTGGCTGAACCAAATCCCAATTTAAGTATTTTAGAAGAATACTTGAACCCTCGCCAAAACTCACTCATCCGCGCCACTGCCGCCGCTTTAGTCTTACGCCAAGGAACGCCCATGCAAAAGGTAGCAGCCACTCAAACCATGCGCCGGATGTTGACTCATAAGCAAGAACGGGAACGGGTGAATGGAGTCAGAGCGCTCAGAGAAGCAGTTTATTTGCAGGCGTTGCGGATTTACATCCCGAATTTATTACAAGATGAGTCGTTACGAGTGCGCTGTGCTGTATTAGAAATGATTGCAGCAACCCATTTAGAGGAGTACTATTCGGCACTGATTGCAGCACTTTATTATAAATCAACCCGCAGTACAGCAATGTCAGCCCTAATACGACTGGAGAATGAAGCTGTAGAGATGCTGTTGCAGTTGGCTATCAATATTTATAAACCAGAAGTAGTGCGGATGTATGCTTGGCGGACTATTGCTCAAATTGGTACCCAGGAAGCATTGGAGACTTTATGGGAAAACTTGGAATCATCTTGGGGAACTACTAGGGATCATATTCTCCACAGCTTACTAAAAATACACAAACAACCAGGAATTACAGGTTTAGTAGATCGGTTTTATGAAAGTCAGGTAGAAAATTTAATAGAACAGGAATTAAAGTTTTTAGGTGAGATTTACGCCGCCTACATTGACTTCAAAACACTAGACGGAAAAGAAAATTATCAATCAAGTGAGAGGATTGTGATTGTCTCTGAATTATTGCAACGCGCCCTCCTAGAATTGGAATTGGATGTCAAAGAGCGGTTGCTACTGTTACTGAGACTGCTTTACTCGCCAGAAAAGATGCAGGCAGCAGCATTTAATCTGCGATCGCTCTCAGTGGTAAACTTAGCGCGGGGCTTAGAAATCTTAGAGCACACTGTAACTCTGTCTTCAAAGTCTCTGTTGCTGAATACTTTAGATAACCGACCGCAGGCAGAAAAATTGCAACATCTTGTAGAAGCCAAGATCCTAGAATATGAAAATATGGTAGTTAGCGATCGCCTCCACAGATTGCTGATGTTGGGTAACTTGCTTTCTGACTGGTGCCTAGCTTGCTGTTTCCATTTTGCTCAAGTGACTCGCATCCGACTGACAAGTTCTGAGATTTTAATGAGTTTGCGTCATCCAACTGGCTTTGTTAGAGAAGCTGCGATCGCATACTTGCATCTGGTTTCACATCGCGTTCTCCTGCAAATCTTACCCCAGTTACAAAAAGATCCACATCCTCTGGTGGCTGCTCAAGTTAAAGAGTTACTCGAAAAATACCAGTTTAAAAATTACAATTGAAAAAACCTTCGCTGGAATAATTTTATTATTTCCATTTTTTCTAAGTAATAGTATTTAGACTTGTGTTTCTCCATAACCGTAGACTTGAGAAATATTTTCTAGGCGAACAAGAACGAGTAATATCAAGTTCGGGTGATTACTTATAATAAAATTTCTCAATGTAGGTTGGTTGTAGCTTGCTTCCCCGTAGGGGTACGCCAGTGAAACCCAACATTTACTTCTTGTTAATGTTGGGTTGAGGAACGAAACGCAATCTACAGATATTATAAGTGTTTAACCGAACCTGATATAACGCTCTTTCATCACTCTGGTCAAAGAAAAATCTCAGCCAACTTTTAAACAAGAGACACAAACTGGGTTTTGAGCTTTATTTTCTAACATTATGGCGAGAATTATCTATTTTGGCTGAAAGTCTTGTGCAGCAAGGATTATTGTTTTTTATCTAGAGAGAGTGATGAAAGAGCGATAAAAAGTGAATTTGACATTTTAAGCGCTTCTTAAAGCAACTATTGGGTCGAGTTGACCAGCTCTACGAACTGGAACAACACCAGGACTTACGCAACTGGCACAAGCAATGGCGTGGTGTAATCGCGCCGCACACCAAACAACTATGCGATAAACATAGGAACAGTCGGACGTTTGAGTTGTTGAACTAAATAATTTGATAACAATTCATGCTTAATTTGATAGATGGTTTGACCAGTGTTATAAGCTAAATCTTTGAGTCGAAGCCAGACTAAAATAGCGCAGGCAATATGATTTATTTGAATACGACCCTTACGGCATTGACATGATTCAATGCCAGTCAATTGTTTTAATTCTCGGTGAAACTCTTCAACTTGCAATCGTTACTTGCACACTTTTTGTACAACGTTCGTAGAACCTTGAGATAAATCATTTTTAGCGATAAAATCCGTTCTGTCGGGGGAGACAGTTACCCGGAATAGTTTCACTTTTTTCGCACCTGGAAACCTTTTTATTTTAACTGTTTTTCCTGATTTTAACTCTTCTTCACCCCAATATAACAATTCAATTCTTTTATAATCTTCAAGACAAGCCGTATCATCAACAAGTCGATTACGTTTCAGAGGGCAATAATAATATTTGCCTAACCCATCAATGTATAACATCAATTTATTTAGCGATCACCCTGTGCCAGTTGCGTCTCTCACATAATACTGATGTACTAAAATTTAGTGAGCGCCTGTGCCAGTTGCGTAAGTCCTGAACACCAAAAATTAGACCAATTTCACCAGAGACACCGACAGCTATAGCGATCGCCTCTACTGGCACGCTGGGTTTAAAAGGGGTAAAAAGTCCCACAATCGTAGTGCCACTGATGCCGACACCAACGCCAATCAAACCGCCAGCTACTGACAGAATAGACTTCTTGCAAAAGTCGCTCAGGCAAATTCGGTTTGGGAGAGATGAAGCTCATAATTGTAGAGAGCAGCAATCAGATTAAACCTCAAACTAAATCTTTTTCGACGATTCCTATAAGTAAGGGACATTTTCCAACTAGGTTGCAGTTGTACTACATCCTTCCATATTCGCTTCTCAGAAGCAATTTCTGATTTTAGTGCTTTGAGTACGGCTAGTTTGAAGGCTGAACCAACTGCCAGGGGTGTTTTGGTATTTAATGCAGCTTGTATTGTTTTGCCTTCCTGAACTAGAAAACTGACTTTACCAGGTAATGCTTTAAATTTAGTAGTCGCTTCTTCTAAACTAATAACTTGGGCTTGCGGTGACTCAAACAGCAATCCTGAAATCTGTCCTTTGCTATTTAGAGCTATTTTGGTTGGCACTGAAGCTTGACTAAAAATAACTAAGTAATCTTATCCATTATTTTGTACGCCTTGATAGACTTCAAGTTGACTTTTCATGCCGTCAATAATTTGCCACACTTGCTCAATAGTAACTTGAGCTAAAAAATCTGGTGCAAACCATTCACTCTGTATTTTTTTGTTAATAAATAATCTTTCTAAAGCTGCTTTGGTAGAGATGGATTCATTTTGGGATTGAATCTGAGCTAAAGGTAGCATTTGAGATTTAATATCTGCTAATGCTATCTGAGGAAAAATTAAATTCATTGTTAGCAAGCAATTTCATAAAAACTGATATAAAATTGAGACAGGAGAAATTTTTACCTCATTCATAATAGAATAAGTTTTATTTAATTAAAGTTATAATTGAGTATAATTAAAAGTATAAATGAACAAAATTCACCTTGGACAACAATTTTAAATTATTTGTGAAAAGCCCACAAATCAAATCCGATTGGTATATCTGTTTTTGCTGTGCCAACTTCACAGACAACGCAGTTTTACTAATTGCTTCTACGCCGATTGCAGATGGTTTGAGTACTAAGCGATTCTCACAAGCTATACCTTCATTCTTTGTTAACCTATAGAGTGAAGTAAGAATTGAAAGAATATTAAGAACATTCATGTACGTACTAATTGGTGGAGCCGGCTTAGTGGGCTTAAGTTTAGCGCAGAAACTCGTAGAACTGGGGCATAGTGTTGCCGTTATTGATATTGACCCTACTGCTTGTCGCTATGCCCGTGAACAAGTAGGAGCAATGGCTTTTGAAGGCAGCGCTGTTAGTACAGAAGTATTACTGGAAGCTGGGATTCGCAAAGCCGGCTCCTTGGCAGCTGTCCTACGCAGTGATGCCTTAAACTTAGCAATGGTAACTCTTGCTAAACACTACGGTGTCCCCCATGTTTTGAGTCGGATGCGCCACCGAGATTTTGCCGAACCGTTGCGTATCGCTGGAGCCAACCATATCATCAGTACTGTAGAACTAGCGGTTTCAACGATGGTAAATGCCATTGAATATCCCCAAGTAGAATCAATGATGCATTTTGAGCAGGGACAGATTGAGGTTCTAAAACTTTCCATCCCAAACAATTGCTATGTTGCTGGTCGTAGCCTTGCCGAAATTGCTCAGGATTCCCAATTCCCTAGTGGTTCGCTAATTATTGGCTATCAACCCCATCCCCACGAAGATTTGATGATTCCTAACGGCAGTACAATACTGGAACCGCATTCAACTGTGCTGATTGTGACTAAACCAGGATGTTTACATCAAGTTATTGATTTTATTGAACAAAAATGTTGAGCGCAGTCCCTACCTAAACTCTTTATTAGGTGGGGTTAGCTACACATGTATAAAAAATGGGTGTAAATAGTTTTGATGAAGCTGTATCCACATATTTACTTAGCGATCGCTGTTATTTTTCTTGTATCTTGTCAATCAACAAGTATTCCACCCAAGTCACAACCCGATGCCACTCAAGCAACCCCATCTCAAAAAATAGTGACGCTGGATAAGAATTTTAAGATAGCAAACGGTCAAACTGTTTATGTTCCTGTCTATTCTCATATCTATCATCACAATCGCCAGGAGATTTTTGAGTTAGCAGTTACGCTCAGTATTCGGAATACAGATTTGACCAATCCGATGATCATTACTTCCGTGCGCTACTATAACTCAGATGGGAAATTAGTTAAGCAGTATTTGGAGCGCCCTATTCAGCTTGATGCACTAGCTTCTACAGATTTTTTTATTAATAGAAATGACACTAGTGGAGGTTTAGGCGCAAACTTTATTGTAGAGTGGGTAGCCCAAACAGATATATCCGAACCTATAGTGGAAGCAGTCATGATTGGTACTGATTTTCAGCAAGGAATTTCTTTTATTAGTCCCGGTAGAGTCATCAAAAGTCAACCTAATTCATAATCACATAAAGTTTCCACTCAATGTAAATACGGTTAGTTCTGAATACAGGCTAAATGCATATAAATATTGAAGATTGATAATGAGAAATTAGCGAATATTTCTTAATATCACTATGCTTCTGTCATCGTAATCTCAGTTTATTAAATTTTATTAATAGTGTAATTTTATACATTTTTAATTATACATCTCAAGCCTTGGGTAAGCTAAGATATCAAGCAGATAACTGTAATGGTATGTAAGTCATTGACTCACTGTGGCTTTAGCCACGGTGAGTCAAACTGTTACTCCGAGCCAGGCTGAAGCGATCATTCTCAGTTTTTTCACAGTTATTCTTCCAGACAAAAACTCTCTGTGGCACAGTCAAAAGTGCCCTAGCAACCTTGGTCAAATCTTTGAAGGATTTACTTCGGGGTCTTTGGCATTTTCCTTATAAAGAGCAGACAATATGACAGTCATTGAGTTAAGTGAGCAATTAAGAATAGGGGACAATCCGTACATCTAATTCCACCATCTCTGTCAGGCACAGCGATCGCTACTCTTCTAAAATACATGGGTGCGTTACACGACTTTAACGCACCATGATGGTTATATCCCTCTCCTCAACTTTCAGAGCGTTCATTGGAGACAGGGGCATAACGCCTGTATTATTAAAGATGACATCGACGCGACCAAATTTGTCTCTGGCAAAGTGGATGAATGCTTTCATATCCTCGCGATTGGTGACATCCACGGCTTTAAATTCTGCTGTACCGCCTGCTGCGCGGATCTCGCCGACAATCTTTTCTTTGGATGCGCCGCGTACCTAGAACAACAGTTGCGCCTTTTTGAGCTAATAGCCTGGCGCTAGCTTCACCGATGCCGCTGCTGGCTTTGGTGATGGTAATGACTTTGTTTTCTACATTCAGCATCGTAATTTTTCTCTGTTTAGATTCGCTTGGATTAAACAAAAACTTCCACGCCCGAATTAACCAGCTTTAGAGCCATCCGCCATCAACCGCGAGTGTGCTACCGTTAATGTAGGAAGCATCATCAGAGACTAGAAATGTCACCGCAGCAGCAATTTCTTTCGGCTGCGCTAGACGCTGCAGTGATATCTGGCTCTTGAGCACAGCCTCGGGCGGTACGTTCTGAAGCGCTTGCACACTCTATCCCAATTGCTCCTTGACTCAACTAATAATCGGTTTCTCTGCTACCCTGTACGACAACAATCGCTCCTTCCTCTGCCAGTGTTTTAGCAATCGCTTCGCCAATTCCACTGGTGCTGCCTGTGATTAGTGCCGTCTGAAGTTGTAAATCCATCTTTATCTCTCCAAATTAGAGTTCCAGTCAGTTGCACAAAAAGAAATATAGAAAGAGTGCACTGCATCTGCGAACACATTATCGGCAGGCTTAACGCTCAACTGGCTCAAGCTTTCCATATCTGGGCAGTCTCGGCGGCAAAATCCTCGTAGCTGCGTGGCGTGTGACCTAGGAGCGTTGTCAAACGCGCAACTTCGGTTTCTGTCGAAGCGAGTCCACGATCAAAGAAGCCCTGGAACATCATACGTAGGTCAAAAGCTCGCCAACCCGGAACTTCGGCACGCATTTGTTGCTCCCATTGCTCAAAGTCATGACCAGTGTACTTGATATCCCTGTCCAGCAGCTTGCTCCACGTCGCTGCATTGCCAGGACCGCTAATCAGCGTAGGTCCGACTAGGTTGTACGTCTGACCGTCGTGCCCAGTTTCAGTTAAGGAGATCGCCGCTGCTTCGGCGATGTCGCGAATGTCCACTGCACAAATTCCCGCAGTGCCAATCGGCATTGGATAGATACCCGATTCGGTAAGCGCCGCTTTCAGGCTGCCGTCGTTCTGGATATAGTAGCCAGGACGCAGGATCGTATAGGGAACGCCAAACTCGCGTAAGGCGCTCTCCATAGCTAGCTTTGATGCAAAATGCGGCACATCCCGGAACTGCTCCACTCTGTAAACGGAGAGATACGTCACGTGGGTTAGTCCAACCCGCTTGGCAATGCCATAAGCGATCAGCGCTTGTGTCAACTCATCGGCTGCGACGGCGTTCAGCAGAAATAACTTGTTAATGCCTTGCATTGCCTGCTCGACGGCGACCGGATCGAGTAAATCACCAATCGCGACATCTACATCCGTTGGTAGCTTTCCCTGCTCAGGCTGCTTGCGCGAAAGCACCCGGATCTCTACTCCACGCTTGAGCAACTCGTTCACCACTGCACTACCTACATTGCCGGTTCCACCTGTTACGAGAATCTTCATTGGCTTACCTCATTGTTTGTCTGTTGATGCTCAGACGACTTGCCCTATAGCTTTTCAGACACCCTCTAATGGATCTAGCTGCAAAGCGATCGCTTTCCTTGTCACTTTCGGGTTGAGAAATATCAACAGTCCCCTAAATCATAAATCACTGCGGCTCAATATGTAGTCGAGGGGCTATTCCTGGATTGACCAATTCTGCCACCTCTTCTTTTGATAATTTGCTCAACTCAGCCTGCAGTTCTTCAGTCGTGAAGAGATAGCCTTGTGCGTCTGCAAGGTTGACGCAGGTTTGTATATCGCCTGCAGCTTGACACTGTGCCTGTAACGCTTGATTTTGTCTAATAGCTGCAAAAATTGGTTGATCGGTGTTTGAGCCATGTCAATTTATCTCCTTGTGAATTGATGCAGTAGCTTTATGGCATGTTGTTCGCTTCGTTGTTTTTCATGATTGATTTGTATAAGTGTTTGCTTAGCAAGTTTCTGCTCAATGGAACGTATTACGGATTAGTCTTGCTCTTCAGGAAGCTAGCTATCCTTTTCGGTGAGCGGATGGCGGATCTCGGCTGCATTAGCATTGCTGTGTTCAAGCTTCTCATTGTCGGACTGCATCTTTTTTCTCCATTGCTTGGTAACAATTCGTTCGGGCACCGCTTGGCAGTTTGTGCTAAGTTGCCAGTGAAGACGGGCTAACGAACCCAAGCTCAGTGACAGCGACTGGTAACACAAGGGCCGACGAACACAGAAAGCCAGATCACCAGCCTCCGTTCGCTGGAGCGTATTCTTATGCGGTGCGATTAGACGGACTTCTTCATGAATCCTGGATACGGCGTGAGCGGCAAGATCTGGTAGTCAGCGTAATCAACCTTGATCAGTGGAAAACTATCGATCATCTTCTGCAGATGCTCCGGTGACTCCGCTTCAAAGAGAACGGCTGCGCCGCGGTTTTTCGTGTCCAGCGCCCACACTTGACGGAGACCTCCCTTTGCGTAAAGGACTTGCGCTTGCGCCTGCTCTTCGAGTTCCCGTTCCTGGAAGTCAGAGGGCATTCCATCAGTCTCGAATTTCTCTTTAGGTGTGAAGATAACAAGATATTGCATATGTCACCTCTATTTAGCTTGCTTGGTTGTGAAAACAGGACAGGAAAGGAGGCATACCGCGTGGTCAAGCAGACGCCGAAGCCTCAACAAACACGCTCTCGGTCCGAAAAAGAGAGTGTGGGCCGAATTCTTAGGTATTTGCGATAGTAACGGCTTGATGGAGGTATTCGTTACTGGAAAGCTGGGCAAGCATGAAGGAAGCCAAGTCGGCACGTGTAATTTTATGGGCCTTCTCGCCCGTTTCGGGATCGAATACTCGAACGTTTCCTTTGGCGGGGTCATCGGTGAGGAGGGCTGGGCGAAGAATCACCCAGTCCAGACCGCTGGACTCGACAGCAGACTCCATTGCCGCTTTGTCCTTGTCCGCACCGCGCAACAAGGTCGAAACCAGTAAGCGCTCATACAGGGTGGCATTCGCCTCACTCTCCCCTTCGCCAAGCATGGAAGTGACTACGAGACGACGCACCCCGTTTCGCTGCATGGCAGCAATGATGGTGTTGGCGGCACTCGATTCGAGCGTCGTTTCCTTGTAAGGTGTTTTGCCGCCGATCGTGTCAAGCACCGCGTCTTGACCGAGAACTGCTGCGTCCATTGTGGCACTGTCGGTGGCGTCCCCTTCGATGACGCGAACATCCGAGACTTCGTATTCATCAGCTTTATGAACGAAGGCCGTGACTTGGTGGCCACCGGCTATAGCTTGTTCGACTACAGCTCTACCGGTCTTGCCAGCGGCTCCGATGACTAAGACTTTCATATTTTAACTTTCCTATGTAACGCTTAGTGGGTTTTCAGCTCACAGAAATGCGGCCTTGATCAGGACTTCTGTGCGAATGCAGGATCTGGGGCGAGAGGGAAGACCTGGGTGTTAGAGTAGCCAACCTTGATCAGTGGAAAGCTGTCGATTATCTCTTGCATGTGCTTCGGTGACTCCGCTTCAAAGAGAACGGCCGCGCCATGATCCCTCTTGCCCAGCACCCACGATTGACGGAGAAGTCCCTCCATGTAAAGATATTTCGCTCGCGCCTCTTCCTCGAGTAACAATTGCGGGAAGTCAGAGGGCATTTCATCGCTTCCGAATTTCTGTTTGGGCGTGAAGATAACAAGATATTGCATATGACACCTCTATTTAGCTTGGTTAAGCTAATCGTCATTCATTTTTCCAGGATGATTTGCTTGTAGTAAGGGCTTCAGCCCTGTTTTTATGCAACTTAAATGCTGATTAGCTTAGAGACTCTGATCAAATCGGAGGTCCAAAGGGTAACATGGACGGTGTTTTTCAAACGAGCTTTCATTTCGGTGGCGATTGAGTGTACGCTGGGATGCTCAAAACAATGTGAACCCACCGTAGTATTTTTCGTTCAAGGCTTGATTTCACAAAGTACGATTGCTTCAATTTAAAATTTCCTCTGTATTTAACATCTCCCAGTATGATTAATCAACTTATACAGATAAAGGTAGTTTTTATGAATTGATTGTTTGTAATATTGAACAATAGCAGAGTAGAGATACTCTCATTGCAGTTAGTGCAGGTTATGGACGATTTGAATGCTGTTTTAGTATTTCTCAAAGTCGCAGAACAGGGTGGATTTGTCGCAGCCGCGCGATCGCTAGACTTGCCTAAATCTAGCGTCAGTCTGAAGGTCAATCAGCTAGAGCAACGGCTAGGAGTCCGATTATTTCATCGCACGACGCGGCGGGTTTCTCTTACTGAAGAAGGACGACTGTATTACAAAAACTGTTTACCTATTCTCAATGCGTTACATGATGGTGATGATGCGATCGCCAGCCTGCAAGGACATCCGCAAGGCACTGTGCGAGTGACAGCCACCATGTTGTTTGTACAGTCTTTTCTCGCACCCAATTTGCCGGAATTTTTGCTGACCTACCCTGATATTCGAGTGATTCTCAATGCGACGACTGAATACAAGGATATTGTGAAGGAAGGGTATGATCTAGCGATTCGGATTGGGGAATTGGACGATTCAACCTTGATCATGCGACGGATTAGCACAGGTCGTCAGAAACTCTTTGCCAGCGCAACCTATCTCAAAACCGCTGGCGAACCAAGAGCAATTGCTGATTTGACCAGTCATACGCTGCTTTGTATGGCTCATCGTCAGAACGAAGTGACCTGGACATTGGATAATAAACAGCACGAAACAGTAACGCTCTCCTTTCATCCACGACTACTCAGCAATGATGTTGCCCCCATTTATCAAGCAATCGTTGCTGGAGTAGGGATTGGGCTGCTACCGGAATTTCTGTTTCAGCACGAGTTACAGGGTGGGGATATAGTAAACGTCTTACCCCAGTGGTCATCAACTCCGGTTCCGATTAACGCACTTTACCCCAGTCGAAAATATGTCCCAATGAAAGTCAAAGTCTTTCTAGAGTTCCTTGAGCAAAAGATGCGCTAAAACTTAACGTCAGTTCGGGTTAATGTTCGGGCGCTTAACCTCCAGAGTTTTGGGTTTAAGGGGCGCTGCTATATATAGGTGCATATTATGCTGTAGTATCGAGTGAGAGTACTGCTATTGATATCAGAGAGTTTGTGTATTGAACTAAACCTCTAGCAAAATAGCTTCCTTCAATATAATATCTCTCACATACACTTGTCGGAATGGAGTTAACAGTGTCATAAAGAAAACGTGAAGGTTAACCTGTAGGGTATAACTTACCTTAGAGTTGCTTGCACCTTCTAGCTTCGATGGATCACACTCATGACTGAACTCACGCTACGCCTACAAGAGGAAGATACCGAGACAACGATCGCAGTTGATCAAGATGTATTCACAATTGGTCGTTTGCCGGAATGTAACTTATATTTACCTTTTGCTGGAGTATCCCGCAACCATGCTCGCCTTGTGAAAACGGCTGACGGTGTGTGGACTATTGAGGATCTAGGTAGTAAAAACGGGACGCAAGTCAATAAATATGTTATTAGCTATCCCCAAGAGTTACATCACGGTGATGTCGTTTGGCTAGGCAATGTTAGCTTGGTAGTACTGCTCACAAACCCTGTTTCCCAATCGACACCTGAGTATCCCGGAACTTCGGACATTAATGAGCAAAGAACAATCCTTCACAATGTCGAACAATTACAACAGCAATGGATTGCAGCTGATAGTAAAGATGGCGACATCAATAACAAAGACAAAACCATTGCCCGTCTTAAAGACTTAGTGGATATAGCTAAAAATCTTTCAGCGGCTGCGTCTATAGAAGAGATTTTTTCCCAGGTGCAGCAAGTGGTTTTTCGTTACCTTGATAGTATCGAGCGCTTGGCATTATTAATTGATGTTAATGGTTGCGGTCAATTAGAGTTAGTGAATGCTGCCACTAGAAACGTTTCCCAACAAAAACATCTCCCCTCAGATGGAAGTTGGATTAGTCGGAGTATCTGTCAAAAGGTATTTGACGAAAAAGTTGTCATTCAAACCGCCGATACCCATGAGGATGAACGGTTTGCTGGTGAACAGAGTATTTTGGTCAAAGGCATTCGTAGCGCGATGGCGGTGCCTTTATGGGATGAAAATAAAGTTGTGGGCGTATTATATGCCGATGCCAATCTTTCTTCTTACCATTGGGCAAATGAAGGCGAGGAAGAACTCAGCTTTTTTTCGGCTCTAGCAAACCTTGTGGCTTCTAGCGTGCAGCGTTGGCTGTTGGTAGAGAAACTCAAAACTGAAGAGATGATTCGTCACCGACTAGAACGCTATCATTCTCCAGGAGTCGTACAGCAGTTGATATCTGTAGGCGGATTACCGAGTGGTCGTTTAGCTCCCGCCGAGAGCGAAATCAGTATTGTGTTTGCAGATTTGGTTGGCTTTACGGCAATTTCTGAAAGGTTAACACCAACTGCGATCGCTCAACTATTAAATAATTTATTTGAAGAGATGCTAAAAGAAGTGTTTACTTACGGCGGCACTTTAGATAAGTATATTGGCGATTGTATTATGGCATTTTTTGGCGCTCCAGAACCGCAACCAGATCACGCCGATCGCGCAACCGCAGCTGCTAAGGGAATGCTCACTCGTCTCGAACATCTTAATGCCAATGGATTTTGGCATGAACCCCTACAATTACGTATTGCTATTAACAGCGGTAAAGCTGTCGTGGGAGATGTTGGTAGCTCTCAAAGGGTAGATTATACGGCATTAGGCGCGACGATTAATCTTGCCGCTCGCATGGAAGCAGTTTGTCCTCCTAGTGAGTGCGTGATTAGTGAAGTCACCTATAAAATGCTTTCACAACCCTTTGATTTCCAACAAATGGGAGATTATCGTTTCAAAGGTATTGAGCGATTAGTGAAGATTTATCAGACAAATTTGCAGCAAATGCCAACAATTATTAGTCCAATCATTAATTTTTAATGATAGTGCATTGAAAAACAACTAACTAATAACTAATGAAAATTGTCAACTTATCAATATAAATACATAGTTAAATTGTATATTTTGTTTCAAAAATAATTGCAAAATTGTAATATTAAGCAACTAATTCTGGGCTTAAAGACTAAAATTTGGGTGGTAGCTTCCAAGATTAATATGTGTAACACTAAGAAGCCTACCTCAAGCTGTTTTTAACGGGAGATCAGGTAATGGCTATCGTCACCATTAATCCCGCCACTGGGGAGACGCTTAAAACCTTTGAAGCGCTCAACGATGCAGAGATTGCTGCTAAACTCGATTTGGCTAATCAGTCTTTTGAAAAGTATCGCCAGACTAGTTTTTTGACGCGATCGCACTGGCTGCAAAAGGCTGCTGAGATTTTAGAGCAAGACAAAGCAGAATTTGCTAAATTAATGACTCTAGAAATGGGTAAGCCATTTAAAGCTGCGATCGCGGAAGTCGAAAAATGCGCCGTCGTCTGTCGCTACTATGCTGAACACGCCTCTAATTTTTTGGCTGATGTCAGTGTAAAAACTGATGCCAGCCAGAGTTTTGTTCGCTACCAACCAATGGGTGCAATTCTCGCGGTGATGCCGTGGAATTTCCCCTTCTGGCAAGTATTCCGCTTTGCTGCACCAGCATTGATGGCGGGAAATGTCGGCTTACTCAAACATGCTTCCAATGTGCCGCAGTGTGCCTTGGCAATTGAGGATATTATCCGACGAGCGGGTTTTCCTGAAGGTGCTTTTCAAACTCTATTAATAGGCGCTGCTAAAGTCGCCGATTTGATGGCTGATGACCGCGTAAAAGCTGCCACCTTGACCGGAAGCGAACCAGCAGGTGCATCCCTCGCCGCCACCGCCGGCAAACAAATTAAAAAAACTGTTTTGGAATTGGGAGGAAGTGACCCGTTTATTGTGTTAGAAAGTGCTGACTTAGAGACAGCAGTTGTCACAGCTACTACAGCGCGGATGTTGAATAACGGGCAATCATGTATTGCAGCCAAACGTTTTATTGTCGCAGAAGCGATCGCAGACAAATTTGAAAAATTGCTTTTAGAAAAATTTGAGGCGCTGAAAGTAGGCGATCCCATGCAACCAGATACCGATTTAGGTCCACTGGCAACACCTGGTATTCTCCAGGATTTAAATCAACAAGTGCAAGATGCTATTAACAGCGGTGCTAAAGTCCTCACCGGTGGACATCCTTTATCAGATCGTCCAGGGAACTTTTATCCGCCAACGATTATCATAGATATCCCGCCTGAGGCACCAATTGCAAAAGAAGAATTTTTTGGCCCGGTAGCCTTGTTATTCCGTGTTTCCGATATCGATGCTGCCATTAAACTTGCTAATGACAGTCCCTTTGGCTTAGGTGCAAGTGCTTGGACAACCAACGACCAAGAATGCGATCGCTTGGTTGAGGAAATCGAAGCAGGTGCCGTGTTTATCAACGGTATGGTCAAATCTGATCCCCGATTGCCCTTTGGCGGCATTAAGCGTTCTGGATATGGCAGAGAATTGAGTATCCAAGGTATACATGAGTTTGTCAATGTTAAAACCGTATGGGTGAAGTGATTAAAAGGTAGGGCATGGGGCACGGGGCATGGGAAAGAAACTTAATTACCAGTGCCCAGTGCCCAATACCCACTCCCCAATATTTATTGTCGCTAGTTAGGAAATCAAATGAATACAGCAGAATTATTGGTGCAGTGCCTAGAAAATGAAGGAGTGCAATATATTTTTGGACTCCCTGGCGAAGAAAACCTGCACGTTTTGGAAGCGCTAAAACATTCTTCCATTAAATTTATTACAACTCGTCATGAACAGGGTGCAGCATTCATGGCCGATGTCTACGGACGCTTAACAGGAAAAGCCGGAGTGTGTCTTTCTACTCTTGGACCAGGGGCAACCAACTTGATGACCGGGGTAGCGGATGCTAACCTTGATGGTGCGCCCTTAGTCGCGATTACCGGTCAGGTGGGAACAGATAGAATGCACATTGAATCCCATCAATATTTAGATTTGGTGGCAATGTTTGCACCTGTTACTAAGTGGAATAAGCAGATTGTGCGACCGAGTATTACACCAGAAGTAGTACGGAAAGCATTTAAGCGATCGCAATCTGAAAAACCCGGTGCAGTTCATATCGATTTGCCAGAAAATATTGCTGCCATGCCTGTCGAAGGCAACCCTTTGCGTAAGGATAATAGCGAAAAAAGCTATGCATCTTTTGCTAGCATTCGGGCAGCAGCAGCTGCAATTTGCCAAGCAGTTAACCCATTAATCTTAGTAGGAAATGGGGCAATTCGTGCTCATGCAAGTGATGCAGTCACACAATTTGCTACATTGCTGAATATACCTGTTGCCAATACTTTTATGGGTAAAGGCGTAATTCCCTACACACATCAATTAGCTTTATGGTCAGTGGGATTACAGCAAAGAGATTTTATTACTTGTGCCTTTGATAACACAGATTTAGTAATTGCGATCGGCTATGATTTGATTGAGTTTTCCCCGAAGAAATGGAATCGCAATGGTGAAATTCCGATTGTGCATATTGGGGTAAGTCCGGCGGAGATTGATAGTAGTTATATTCCCAACGCCGAAGTCGTGGGAGATATTTCAGATTCTCTGTATGAAATTTTAAAATTAGCAGACAGACAAGGTAAACCTGATCCCTTTGCCATCAGCTTAAGGTCAGATATTCGGGCTGATTACGAACAGTATGCCCATGATGACGGATTTCCGATTAAGCCGCAAAAGTTAATTTATGACTTACGGCAAGTGATGGGTCCAGATGATATCGTTATCTCTGATGTTGGCGCACATAAAATGTGGATGGCTCGTCATTATCATTGCCATAGCCCCAATACTTGCATAATTTCCAACGGCTTCGCGGCCATGGGTATTGCCATTCCTGGCGCTTTAGCAGCAAAACTGATTCATCCTAAGCGCAAAGTCGTTGCTGTAACAGGCGATGGCGGTTTTATGATGAATTCTCAGGAATTAGAAACAGCCTTGCGTGTCGGTACGCCCTTTGTCACCATAATTTTCAATGATGGTGGCTATGGGTTAATTGAGTGGAAACAAGAAAATCAATTTGGTAAAGGAAACTCATCCTTTGTGCATTTTAGCAATCCTGATTTTGTCAAATTAGCCGAAAGCATGGGTTTAAAAGGCTACCGAGTTGAATCGGCTTTAGATTTGATTCCCACCCTCAAAGAAGCTCTCGCTCAAGATGTACCCGCCGTGATAGATTGTCCCGTAGATTATCGAGAGAATCACCGCTTCAGTCAAAAAGCTGGCGAGTTGAGTTGTGCGGTGTAAAAAGTACAGACGCGATTAATCGCGTCTGTACAAGAGAGATGCGATTAATCGCGTCTGTACAAGAGTTAGGAGTTATTTATTCCTAACTCCTTATTAATTTCCACTCCTTTAACGTTTTGGTAGGGTGCGTTACGCCAAAGGCTAACGCACCGCTTTACTTCACTTCATTTATAGAGATATTTCTTCTCCTTCTTCTCTACGAGACGCTGCGCGAACGCGTCCTTTGCGTCCTTAGCGGTTCGTTAAAAAAACTACGAGTATTAAAGACTCGTCCGCGAGTATCAAAGACTCGTCCACGAGTATCAAAGACTCGTTCACGAGTATCAAAGACTCGTCAGCGAGTATTAAAGACTCGTCAGCGAGTATCAAAGACTCGTTGACGAGTATCAAAGACTCGTCAGCGAGTATTAAAGACTCGTCAGCGAGTATCAAAGACTCGTTCACGAGTATCAAAGACTCGTCAGCGAGTATTAAAGACTCGTCAGCGAGTATCAAAGACTCATTCACGAGTATCAAAGACTCGTTCACGAGTATTAAAGACTCGTTCACGAGTATCAAAGACTCATTTACAAGAAATTAGAAGTTATTGATTCTAACTGATCACTGATTTTTACTTTTATTTAATCCTTTTCTGGTTGGAATTTGTGCTTTCTTGCTTTTGGGCAATATCTTTTACTGCTTTGCATTGCCTTTTGTCAATATCTGACTTAATCTTTAGTTCTTTAGTATTGAGCGTTATTTCAACTTGGTATTGACCATTCACCATATTAATAGCGGCGTAAGTTACTGTACCAAACATCATCACTCCGCAAAGTGATAAGGTAATTTGCAAAACTCCCAGTACACGTTTCATTCTCAAAGCCCTTAATCCCTTACATTCTCATTACAACTTGGTGCTGGCTGAGAACTGAGTTGAGAAATCGTCACCGATTAGACGAGTTGTTAGTTGATTATCGGTTAAGTTTAGGATGACTATAATTTCTAGAGTGCAAGACGTTATCGCGCAATAGCAAAGCTGTTTAGCTAGTATACAAATCTGATATACTCGCAGCAGTTTCTCGATGAGGAATGATGGCGCGATCGCTCCAAGTAGCCCCAGAGTATATTAAAAAAGTAAAGTCAGCACCTCAGCTTAACGGCTATCCCAGCCAACAGTCCTTGGCTACTGATATAGGATTTTCTCTCTCCACAGTCAAAAGCTTTCTCAGTGGTAAAACTGTTGACTATCTAAATTTTGTAGAACTTAGCAAAAAACTGGGGTTAGAGTGGCAAAACATTGCATACAAAGAACCAGAAACTCAACCAAATAAACCCCAGCCAACTGACGGCGAAGCATCACCCTTCATTACTGGCGCACCCATCACCCAGCCGCGTTACTTTTTTGGACGAGAGAAAGAATTAAAACGCCTCTTCAACTTACTCAAACGCCATCCCCTGCAAAACGCCGCCATTATCGGCAAAAAGCGCAGTGGTAAAACATCCCTGCTGCACTACCTAAAAAATATCACCACTACCCCAGTAGAACAGCTGCGTCCTGAGCAAAAATCTGACTGGCTACCGCATCGAGAAAATTACTATTGGATTTTTGTAGACTTACAAGACGCACGAATGCAAAGCCGAGAAGGACTGCTAAAGTACATTTTAGAATCTCTGAAGATGCAAGTGCCGACACCTTGCGATTTAGATCGTTTTATGGATGTAATCAGTGATAATTTACATTTTCCCACAGTTATCTTATTGGATGAGATTGGCGTTGGATTGCAACGCTGTCCAGAATTAGACGATGGCTTTTGGGAATGTTTGCGGTCTTTGGCGACTAACCACACAGACGGGAATCTAGCATTTGTCTTGACTACCCCCGAATCACCGATTGAAATGGCGCGAAACACAGGACACAGTTCACCCTTTTTCAATATTTTCGGCTACACCGCATATCTGGGAGCATTGACTCAGCCAGAAGCGCGAGAATTTATAGCTAGTTCGCCGATTGCTTTCACTGAGGAAGATGTAGAGTGGATTTTGACACAAAGTTGCTGCTGGCCATTGTTGTTGCAAATCCTGTGTACAGAAAGATTATTTAGTTTAGAACAAAGAGAGAATAATGATAACTGGCGTGAAGAAGGATTACAACAAATGAAAAAATATGCTCATTTATTAGATTCAGAACTAGCAGAGTAACTATGAAAGCACACCGAATTGAAACAAAGTTAACTAAAAACGGAACCTTGATTCTTGAGGATTTACCGTTTCAGGCTGGCGAAGCCGTTGAAATTATCATTCTAGAAAGTCACACTCATCCCCAAGAAGCGAATTTGTATCCTTTGCGTGGCAAACAACCGTACCGTTATGACGATCCTTTTGAACCTGCTGTGCCTCTGGAAGATTGGGAAGTCTTGCAATAATAAATCTAAATTGTCATTGCGAGGAGGAACGACGAAGCAATCGCAAGGTTTTGGGATTGCTACTCTACAGACACTTCGTGAACACTTCGTAGCCTACAGGTTCTCCAAAGAACTACACAAAGACAAGTCTTCGAGGACATTATTATTTATAATTTTGTACTGACAAATATAACAAACATTTGCTATGACTGATTTCTTATCCAAAAGAAGGATTGAAAATGAGCCAGCAATATTATCTATATATAATGACGAATAACTATAATACTGTGATCTATACAGGAGTAACAAACAATTTACAAAGAAGAGTTTATGAACACAAAGAGAAAATGATAGAAGGATTTACTAAGAAATACAATATTACCAAATTAGTTTATTACGAGGTATTTGAAGATGCTTATACAGCAATTAGTCGAGAAAAACAAATTAAAGCAGGTTCCAGACAAAAGAAAATTGATTTAGTCAATAGCATTAATCAAGAATGGAAAGACTTATATGATGGATTGTAAATTTTACTGGTGTGATTGCGATCGCACCAAAGCAAAGCTCAGTAATCCTAGCCTTTGCGATTGCTTCATTCCGCTGGCGCTGCATTCGCAATGACATATTAACAAATAGTTTGTCATTGCGATCGCGCCAAGGTAAAGCACAGCAATCCTAGCCTTTGCGATTGCTTCATTCCGCTAGCGCTGCAATCGCAATGACAGAGTATGTCATTGCGAGCGAAGCGAAGCAACCGCAATGATATGGAGTATTAAATAGGAGTCCAGAAAAGTTGACCTCACTACAACTCCCCCCCAACGCCTACACCAATGCACCCCAACAGCACCCCAACTTAATACTTGGTAGCCTGCAATTGTTTTTCTGGCTTGTCTTCCGCCCTTCAGCTTGGCGTAACCACCTTGAGCGTATTGACCCTGCTTTAGACTCTGACTCCTCTCTAATTATCTTGTTGAGACAAGGGCGATGGCGGAACCTTGCTTTGTGGCGGCTGTTCATCCAGGGATACTTTATTTTACCTATCTTGGCTGGCTTAGTGCTGGGCTTGGTGGCGTGGATGTTAGGTGAAACAACCACAACTGGTGAAACAACCGCAATTATACTTGCTTACGTGGTAATATTCATAATATTGGGCGTGGGATTCGGCGTGGTATTAGGCGTGGCGGGATTCGGCGTGGCGTTCGGCGTAGTATTGGGCGTGGTATTGGGCGTGGTATTGGGCGTGGCGGGATTCGGCGTGACAGGAGGATTCGGCGTGGGGTTCGGCGTGGTGGTAGGCGTAGCCGTGGTGCCAGAGATGGTGGGATTCGGCATGGGATTCGCTGTAGTGGTAGGTGTGGCGGGATTCGGTGTAGGATTCGGCGTGGGATTCGCTGTAGTGGTAGGCGTGGTATTCGCTATAGTGGTAGGCGTGGTGGTAGGCGTGGCGGTATTTGGCGTGGCGGGAGACATGGTGTTCGGTGTGGCGATGTTCGGCGGCGTGGCGATGTTCGGCGGCGTGGCGATGTTCGGCGGCGTGGCGATGTTCGGCGGCGTGGCGATGTTCGGACTGTGGTTAGGCGTAGGATTCACTATTAACTCCTGGTGGCCTATTTTATCCTTTCTATTTCTCACTGTCTGGAATTATCTGCTTTATAGATTAGATCAAAGGCATAATGCTAAAAGCCCTTGTTTATTTCGCTTTCACTCTGCTTTCTGGGATGAGTGGCAACGTTTACATTTGCCTGGTTTAGACAAGCATCTCCTCTTCGTAATTGAACATAACCCAGTCGAAGGAAAAGCTGCCCTGGAATACCTGAGTACTAGTCCCCAACGCTGGGCAGTTCAAGCAGCCCAAATTGAACTGGATGCACGCATTTTAGAACGTTATACAGAACTTGAAGCTATCCGTCAGGCTCATGACAATCTGATATTGGGCGAACTAGATAGCCCAGTTAGCACTCTGCTAAACATTTTCAGTGACATCAGCGAGGATGTAGATGTTGCCCTGAACCAGAGAAGTTTTTACAGCCAGAGTCAAATACTTAGTGCTGTTGCAGAGCGTTTAGATACTAACTTGCAGGAAATTAGCAGCAGTCAAAACGAATACTCTTCCCGCTTCTATCCTATTGCTCAAAGTTGGCTTAATGTAATCACCAGTCATATAGATGAACTGGTTAAAATCACAGAACTCCGCCAAGAAATTGATAATCCCTACATTTTTGGCGTACCGCTCAACGAGCAACTAGAAATTTTCACCGGACGCACCAGCATCGGCTTACGCATAGAGCAACTACTGCGCGATCGCCGTCGTCCACCTCTGCTACTATACGGTCAACGACGCATGGGTAAAACTTCCCTCCTCAACAACATCGGAAAGTTACTACCTAGTAACATCATCCCCATGTTTGTAGACTTGCAAGGCGCACCTTCATCAGCTAGTGACCATGCAGGTTTTCTCTACAACTTGGCTAGAGATATGGAGAAGTCAGCGAAAAAGCAAGGTTTAACTCTACCGTCCCTAACCCGCGAAGTGTTAAAATCTGACCCCTTCACTTATTTCGATGAATGGCTAGATGAAGTAGAAGAGGCTCTAGAACAAAATACCGCCTTACTAGCGCTAGATGAATTCGAGGTGCTAGACAACGCCATAGCCAGAGGTCGCTTTGATGAACATGATATTTTGGGTATGCTGCGTCACCTCATCCAACATCGTCCTCGCTTCAAGGTGTTACTGGCTGGCTCTCATAGTATCGAAGAATATCAGCGCTGGGCGAGTTATCTGATTAATGTCCAAGTAGTGCATATCTCCTACCTCAAAGAAGCGGAAGCACGACAATTAATTGAACGTCCCGTCAAAGATTTTACCCTCCGCTATGAACCGAACGCCGTTGAGCGAGTGCTACAACTCACGCGCTGTCACCCGTTCTTGGTACAACTACTGTGCGCGGAAATTATTGTCCTTAAGAACGAACAAGACCCCTCTATCCGCCGATTGGCAATTTTAGCGGATGTGGAAGCAGCAATACCAGAAGCTTTGCAAAGTGGAAGCCTTTTCTTTGCTAACATTCAAAACAACCAAGTTGATGCAACTGGACAAGCTATTCTACGTTTTATCGCTGCTCAAGGGGAAGGGGCTATAGTTAGCCGTCAAACTTTATTACAAGAGTTCCCCGATGCTAATATTACTTTCAGCTTGCTGTTGCAACGGGAGTTAATTGAGGAAGTTGACGATGGCTATGGCTTCCAGGTAGAGTTGATTCGTCGCTGGTTTGTTTGAATCATGTCCGGTAAATATGTCATTGCGAGCAAAGCGAAGCAATCCCAGCCCTTGTGATTGCTTCGCTTTGCTCGCAATGACTGTAAATATTTTTGTCCGAGTACTTACCAAAGACTCGTTGACGGAGTTCAAAGACTCGTTCACGAGTATTAAAGACTCGTTGACGGAGTTCAAAGACTCGTTCACGAGTATCAAAGACTCGCTGACGGAGTTCAAAGACTCGTTCACGAGTATCAAAGACTCGTTGACGGAGTTCAAAGACTCGTTCACGAGTATTAAAGACTCGTTGACGGAGTTCAGATACTCGTTCACGAGTATCAAACACTCGTTGACGGAGTTTAAATACTCGTTCACGAGTATCAAAGACTCGTTGACGGAGTTTAAATACTCGTTCACGAGTATTAAAGGCATAAGGACTACAATGATTTTGAATACTATAAGTTAGTAAAGTGGTGCGTTACGCCAAGGGCTAACGCACCCCACTAAAATTACTGCTAAACATAGGAGTTAGAATATACGTAGATCAGGCTTAGGTGGATCTTTATTACTTGTGCTGGCGTAATTGCTCTACTATATATTCTTCTAGTTCTTGTTTTTCTCTGTTACTGGCATTTCGTTGATAAGTTCTTCCTGTTTCTTGCATAAACTTACGTTTCTCGCTTGGAGAAGATTTAAATTTACCTCCAGATGCTTGCAGCTTTTGCTGTAATTCTTCCCAAGTCTTTTCACCGACACTTTCACCTAGTTTGACCAGTACCTTTGGTAGTAATGTTTTTGCCTCTCTTTGAAAATCTTCTTCTGTCTCAAGGGAAGCTAAATCTATTTTGCTGAAATCGATATCGATTTGAAACTTACTCATAGAATTGTATTTGTTCTTTTAACGATTATTAACACAATGTGGATTTGCGGATATTACTTACCGACCTTGTTGTTGTCAGATGATGAGTATCAAAATTGAAATATATCAAATTATAAGTCTGCAATTCACCAAAATCCTCAAAAGCACGATTTTTTATTTGTGTATCTTGCCTTAAATCATGGTTATATCTCAGATAATCATTGATTTTATCAATTTTTAAAGAATGATTTAAGACTTTTATATCAAAAGGAATATACATTTAGTGAATGCAAGCTTAACCAGGCTAAGAGTATTAAAAATGCTATCTTAAAGGCAAAGGTCATTTGCTAAATTTTTGAGGAAAACGCTATGACTACAACGCTTAAAGAGGCTAATTCTATTGAGTCATTGCTAGGTAAAGAGGCTGAAGAACTGCTTACCTACAAAGCAAAGGTTTCTCGTGATTTAATACATTTGCCGGGTCCAGACTTCGTAGATCGAATCTGGCTCAACAGCGATCGCAATCCTCAAGTATTGCGTAATCTCCAGTTACTTTATTTTACTGGTCGTCTGGCAAACACAGGTTATCTCTCGATTTTACCAGTAGACCAAGGGATTGAACACTCGGCGGGTGCGTCTTTTGCACCCAATCCGATTTACTTTGATCCAGAAAATATTGTCAAGCTAGCGATCGCCGCAGGTTGCAATGCTGTTGCTACCACTTTGGGGACATTAGGTATAGTTTCGCGCAAATATGCCCACAAAATTCCCTTTATTGCCAAAATCAATCACAACGAATTGCTGACTTTCCCTAATCAATTTGACCAGATATTGTTTGCTGATGTCGAACAAGCTTGGAATTTAGGGGCCACCGCCGTCGGTGCGACAATTTACTTTGGTTCAGAGCAGTCTACTAGACAAATTCAAGAAATCAGCAAAGCTTTTAAACGCGCCCATGAACTCGGTTTGGTCACAATTCTCTGGTGCTATCTGCGGAATAACGCTTTTAAACAAGACAAAGATTACCACCTTGCTGCTGACCTTACCGGACAAGCGAATCATTTGGGTGTGACGATTGAAGCCGACATCATCAAACAAAAGTTACCCGAAAATAATAATGGTTATGGTGCAATTGCCAAAGCTACTGGTAAGAGTTACGGGAAAACCGATGAGCGGGTTTACACAGAATTGACAACCGATCACCCAATTGATTTAGCTCGTTACCAAGTACTAAATTGTTACTCTGGGCGTGTAGGGTTGATTAATTCTGGTGGCGCGACTGGTAAAAATGATTTCGCCGAAGCAATTCGCACCGCCACGATCAACAAACGCGCTGGTGGTTCGGGATTAATTTCTGGGCGAAAGACCTTCCAACGTCCCTTTGAGGAAGGTGTAAAACTGTTTCATAGCATTCAGGATGTTTACCTATCGCCAGATGTGACGATAGCTTAAAGAGTAGGGAGTAGAGACGCGATTAATCGCGTCTGTACATGATTTATAAGAATTCTTTCCCCAATTCCCATTTTTATCTAACGTTTCTCACTAAGAAATCTGGTTGACCACAACTTTTTTGCGATCGCTTCAAAATCTCCGCGCTACAAATACCAGGTTCCCCGTTTTTGGAATAACAAAAAAAGACTTCTTGCAAAAATCTTCCCGAACCAGAACAAAAAGGTGCTATACCATCAGCAGTAATTTGATTATTCGCACTCACAAATGAATTTTTAAAATTTGTAGTTGTGGTACGCAAAGGTTTATTAGGACGATTATAAGCTGCGGGAATAGCGATCGCATCTTTTAATTTTTTACTAAATGCCAAATATTCCGCAGGAGTTTTCCCAGAACAAGTACCATGTTTTTCCCATTCATGATCGAGAAGTTTAGGGCTAGGAAACAAATTAGGAAACCGCCGCTTTACTTCCGACGGTAATTTTTGCGTGGAACAATTAGCAGGATAACCACTTTGGTACTGTGGCCACAAACCATGTAGTACAAAACCAAGTTTCTTTCCAGAACCACACTGCTGCGGGTCACGGGTGCCGTTTGCTGCACAATAATCCGGCGACCAAGAGAGTGTCAGTACATAAAAATCGAATTGACCCGGAGTACCGCGATTTTGAGCAATGGCAGCATTAGGTATGAAAAGACCAGTAATTAACAGAGAAGATGCAATCAAAAGTTTCTTAATCTGCATATAAACAGTTAGTTTTCCCTAAAATTAAAGTTATATGCAATACATTCTTAAGAGTCAAGGATCAAGAATCAAGGGTCAGGAATTCTTCCCCAGTCCCCAACGAATCTAGAAAAAGCAAATCTTGGTAGGGATTCTGGGATATCCTTAGATAAGTGAAAGATTTGCCAAAAATAGTAAGAATGAAGCTGGCAGCAAGAGTAAGTCAGGTAACACCTTCATTAACCTTAGCGATCGCAGCCAAGGCTAAGGCACTGAAGGTAGAAGGAATAGATGTTTGTAGTTTTAGCGCCGGAGAACCAGATTTTGATACCCCAGCGCATATTAAAGCCGCAGCAGTCAAAGCTTTGGAAGAAGGTAAAACCAAATACGGTGCAGTAGCTGGAGAACCAAAGTTAAGGGAAGCGATCGCCCACAAGCTTAAAACTGATAACGGTCTTGATTACAAATCAGAGAATGTGATTGTCACCAATGGCGGTAAGCATTCTTTGTACAACTTAATAGTGGCGCTAATCGATCCAGGTGATGAGGTAATTATCCCTGCACCCTACTGGCTAAGTTATCCCGAAATGGTGACTTTAGTTGGTGGAGTTTCGGTGATTGTGCCCACAGATGCCACGACGGGTTATAAAATTACTCCCGAACAACTCCGTAAAGCAATCACGCCGAAGACGAAGTTATTTATCCTCAACTCTCCATCTAATCCTACAGGGATGGTTTACACGCTAGATGAAATCAAAGCACTGGCGCAGGTAGTAGTTGATGCAGATATCTTTGTCGTCTCTGATGAGATTTACGAAAAAATTCTCTACGACGGTGCAGAACATGTCAGCATCGGTTCTCTAGGGAAGGAAATTTTTGACCGCAGTTTGATCAGTAATGGGTTTGCGAAGGCTTATTCCATGACTGGGTGGCGTATCGGCTATTTAGCGGGGCCAGTGGAAATTATTAAAGCAGCGAGTACCATTCAAGGACATAGTACATCTAACGTGTGTACCTTTGCCCAATATGGTGCGATCGCAGCTTTGGAAAGTGATCAAGATTGTGTCGAAGAAATGCGCCAAGCCTTCGCCAAACGGCGACAAGTCATGTTAGACAGACTCAACGCTATTCCTGGATTGAGTACTGCCTCACCAGATGGCGCTTTTTATCTGTTCCCTGATATCAGCAAAACCGGTCTAAAATCTCTAGAATTTTGTGACGCCTTGCTGGAAGAACATCAAGTTGCAGTCATTCCCGGAATTGCTTTTGGCGCTGATGACAACATTCGCCTTTCCTACGCCACAGATATGGCGACGATTGAGAAGGGAATGGATAGATTAGAGAAATTTGTCAAGTCGCGTATTTAGTTAGTTGTCATTTATGAGGAGAATTTACCAACTCTCCAACTTCTTAACTCCACCTTTTCGACTTAGAACAGGTGGAATTCATTTTCAAACCTGAAGTTCCAAGTTCCAAGCTTGAAGTTCCGAGTTCCAAGGCTGAAGTGCCGAGTTCCGAGGTTGAAGTTTCGAGTTCCGAGGTTGAAGTTCCGAGTTCCGAAGTTGAAGTTCCGAGTTCCGAGGTTGAAGTTCCGAGTTCCGAAGTTGAAGTTCCGAGTTCAAAGGCTGAAGTTTCGAGTTCCGAAGTTGAAGTTCCGAGTTCCAAACCTCAAGTAATGCGTTCCAATAAAACGAATAAAAATAATTTCAATATCATAACTGCGGATTTTCTCATGACTGAACCTCACCGTCTCTCAATACTTAAACCAAACGAATTCTACACATTCTACAGCATACTTTTATTTAGAACTTATCAAACGTCGAAACGACCTAACTAGTACAATTCCTCCAACCAAGGCAAAAATTGATCCTAAACTAGTAAACATAATAGGTAAAAACCATAAACTTAGCCAAGAGTTGATCCTGGCAGAATCTGGCTTTTGAGGACTGTATAATATTTCTACCTGCTGACCTTTAGTAAATTCTGGTGGGTTGGTGCCTGTATCCGCTTCAAAAACCGTTGATTCACCAGAACGGGCAGTAAATTTTACCACTGGATGGTAGACATAAGAAGAACGACCCTCACTATCAGTTGATGAACGTTGCACCAAATCGATTATTGTCCCTTGTGCAGGTATTGCCGAGGTCACAAAGGAACGAGTATTCAGTCCAATAATTATGCCCGTGACGGCAATTATGCTGCCAACACCGCCGAATATTGAACCAAATATACGAGAGAAGTTTGTATCTTCATTCATAAAATGTTGAAAAGTTCGATGTCGCCAAAAGTTTTGATTTCAACTTTTAGGTTAATATTTTTAGATTAGATAACAATCGGGGAAAACTAGGGGAGGCAAGTCTTGAGACTATACCCAAATCTGAAGTTGGGCATTCCCAATCTCATGTTTTGTGTTCCCAGCTTAAAGTTTTTCAAGTTCCCCGCATTCACACAAACAACCGCGCCATAGTGCAAACAAAATTTGGTAACAGAGGTGAAGAGAGGTCATCTGTTGCGAATAATGTTGCCACTAATTTCAGGACTGCTTTTTCTCAGTGATTGCCCAATGCCCCTGACATCTACATTAACTCCATCTCCCGCAACCCCTGGCTTAGTCTCTTTGCCTCTTCGGGATTATACCTTTCATGAAGGGCGATCGCTTTTCTAAAAGCTGTTAAACTATCTTGATGATTGCCAACTTTGAGCAACACTACCCCTAAATTTTGATACGCTTCGGCATAGTTGGGATTTAACTCGATTGCATTTTGATAATGTGCGATCGCATCTGTAAATAAACCCAAAGCCTTAAATATCATCGCTAAATTATAATGTCCAACAACAAAAGTTGGGTCAATTTTCAAAGTTGTGGCGTAAGCAGTTTTCGCACCATCGAAATCACCTGCTGCTTTGAGTAAGTTACCCAAGTTGTTGTATGCTCCTAATTTGAGCATGGGGTAAATTGGCAATTTGATTGCAGCTTTATAGTGATAAATTGCCTGTGGAGATTTTTGCAACCGACTGTAGGCAATGCCTAAATGATAGTGGAGTTCATATAAAATATCGTAGTTATCTTCAGCAGCGGTGATTCCTCGTCTAAGCAACTCCATACCTGGGGAAATTTTCCCAGTTTGCACATACAATGCCCCTAATTTACTGCAAACATAAGGGTCATCAGGATGAGTCGCGAGAAACCCTTCCATCGCCGTAGCTGCTTTGGCATATTTGTTATTTTGAGCGATCGCACTTTTTTGATATCCTACGTGTAAAAGTGCCACCCCTGGTAAATATCCTACTTGCCAATGGGGTTCTTTGGTTAAAATTGCTGACACACTATCATCTACTAGGGCATGGTAAGGACGGTCAAAATGAATATCTGGATGATTGCGGAATAGCCTGGAAACCAGAGAATAAGGAGATTGTTCTGCACCAACTTCATGGCGGAGGAGGTTGAGGAGCAGGTATTCGTCTCTTGCGATCGCCTCCCGCAATTGCGGTAAAATTGCTGGTGTCAGAGTTTCATCAGCATCTAATACCAGAATCCAATCACCAGTGACATATTTTAGAGCTGCATTACGGGCAGCACTGAAGTCATTACACCATTTAAAATGATAGACTTTTGCACCGAGTTGTTGGGCAATATTGGGAGTGCGATCAATTGAACCTGTATCCAAGACTACCATTTCATCCACCACTTTTCTGACACTGTTCAGGCATTTAGGTAGTGTTGCTGATTCGTTTTTCACAATCATGCACAGACTGAGTTTCATATTGCCAATAAATTCTGGGTTCAGATTTTTTGCTTGCTGTAGTCACCAACTTTTATTTTGTGCCGATATAGCATCAGATAATCATATGGCGAGTTTTTAACAAAGAACAGGATAAGGATATTTTATTTCCCATCAAAAATGCTCAAGTTCTACTTGTTAGACAAGTTTACTGAAACTAACTCAAGATATATCTATTTTAGTTCTTTGACAATTTTTCTAAATAAGGCTAAAAAATCTTAACAGGGTGAGTCGCTACAAAGCCTTCTAATCAAGCTGTAAAGTGTAATTCTCATCAGTGTCAGATTATTGACACATCATCTACATACCTCATTTGCTCTAGACTCCATAGAGGTCAATTTACCCTTCACGCCTGGATTTATGAAATTGAGAGTGGAGAAGTCTTTGCTGACGATGCCGATACGGGTCGATTTAAAATCAGAGAAAATCACCCCTTACCTGTACCTAATCCTCTAATAGGTGTACACTCAAAATAGTAGATTTATCTAATATGTCTGGGCTAATAGTTAATAATATTTTAAACTAGATATTACCCATTTGTCATGCTTGTATAACTATAATACAGATTATATAAATAGTCATATAGATTATGAAAAATTCATTCACCAAAACAGCAAATTTATTTCGCCAAAATCTCAAAGAATATTTGCGATCGCTTCAGTATTGGTTTTTCAATACACCAGAAAGGTCGCTCTTAGAAGCTCAACAAGCAGCCCAGAGAATTAAAAACATCGAAATCGAACATTTTGGTAACAAAAAAATATCATCAGAATCAGTAAATTATACTGAGAATGTGATGTCTTACTGGCAAGGATACCTTGAGAAGAATTTAACTATTATCAAAATCAGGCTTGCAGAGTTCCGGCTTAGTCGGGGAATTGTCAATATCTCTAATTCTGTTTTATTAGAAAAGTTGAAGGTTATTGATGAAGTTGTAGAGAAGTACGCTATTAAAGATGAACTAATTAGCAACAGTGCGTTAGAATCAACTTCTCAACCACTACAAGTTAACCAGAGCGAAATCAACAAACAGCCAGACTCATCTAATATCAATAGTATTCAAGCTCTACTTCCATCTCAAAAAACTGGGGCAATTCCAAGGTCTTTTGGCAAAACAGTTAACAGAATTAAAGCGGGATTCTCCCCACAGGCAGAAGAAGAATTTATTAGAAGTTACCGAAGTTCTCGAAATCGGACAAAAACTGCTCTGAGATTTTTATTAGTTCTAATTATTGTACCGTTTTTAACTCAGCATTTTTCTAAGCAATTCTTAGTAGTTCCCCTATTAGAAAAGATTAGAGGAGATCAAATTCAAACTTTCCTTAATTATGATATACAGAAAGAAGCTCTCCATGAATTACATAATTTTGAGCAAGCATTGAAATTTGAACATTTACTTAATCAAGCGCCACCACTTTCTTCAGAGGTAATAACAGAAAAAATCAAAGACAAAGCAATCGAAATAGCTGAAAAATCTCATATCCAAAGTAGTAGCGCTATTGGTAATGTTTTTGCAGATTTAATATCACTAATTTCTTTTAGCATAATCATCGCTTTCAGCAAAAAAGAAATTATGATTGTGAAGTCTTTTATGGATACCATTGTCTATGGTCTCAGCGATAGTGCTAAAGCTTTTTTAATTATTTTGTTTACAGACATATTCGTAGGATTTCACTCACCAGATGGGTGGGAGGTTCTTCTTGAAGGATTTGCAGAACATTTAGGTTTGCCAGCCAGTAGAAATGCAATATTTTTCTTTATTGCTACATTTCCAGTGATTTTAAACACTATCTTTAAATACTGGATATTCCGCTATCTGAGTCGCTTATCTCCGTCAGCATTAGCTACATTAAAAGAGATGGACGAGTAATTCATAATTTATAATTATTTTGACGCATTTGTCTTATGATTCGCTAGGCTATGTATATCCTGGTTCTTCCAAAGCGTACTATGGATTTTGAAAGCAAAGCCAATGTCCCAACTCCCACAGATAACATAGAGTTTGCTCAACCAACTACTACTCGTAAGCCATTGGAATTGTTGCGAGATACTGAGGCTTTGCTACGTCGCCCAACCGTAGCAACACTGTCGCCGATTTTGCCACCAAAACTAAGTAATAGATTCCAAGCAACCTCATCTTTGGCAGATGACTCCTTTAAGGAACTGGCAAAAATTGACCTAGACAGTATTAGTGATTTTGAACTGCGACCTGCACGAATTCATGTTGGCTTAAGCTTTGTTGGTTTTGGGGCGCTGCTGATATTAGTGCTGCTGCTGTACTTAAACACCTTGCGTCCAGAACTCAGAATGGTTGAACAGATTCAGCGATATTGGTATCAATATGTTTGGTTTGTCAGTTTGGGTGTTACGGGGATGTTTATGTTGGGACGTGAAGCGATGCGTCCTATGCCAAAGCGGCGAAAATGAAAAGTCGCAAGTGGTGACATATACACTCACTGCTTCGCATTTTTCCTAAAATTGAGAGAGTCTCTCTAAGAATTTTGAGTGGCCTTTATTCCGTATTTCTTTTAGGTCAAATGTGGTCTTTTCGTCGTGACAATGCCGATGCAATAGTTGCAGATTTTTGTATTCATCCTTGCTGTATAAAACTCTGGGGGTGATGTGGTCTACTTCTAAAACATCCCAATTTTGGAAAATTAATCCGCACCACGGACATTTACCCTTTTGCTGCTTAAAAGCAACTTAGCCTTACGATTGAGCATCTCAGGATGTGTCCCTAGTCTTGTACTCCAATAAACTGTGTCGCTATCGTAGGGGCTTTTATCGCCTTTAACTTTTACATAAGTGCTACTGCAAAAAAACGAGCTATGTTTGAGTAACCGAAGGGGGTTCGCTTTCCCTTCTCTGGTTGCGAATACCCAGTTTTCGTCGCTTATAGATGTCCAGTATTTATCTGAATCGGCTTTTGCCGTTTTACATTAGCGTTTTGCTCATCGTCGAAGTTTCAAGTATGTGAGGTGGTCTTGTTTTGCGAGATTTCCCACTGTTTTAGCGTCGGAGTTTGAAAAGTAAGAAGTCCATCCCCTGATTATGAGGTTAAGGTCTTTGATTAATACCGGAATGGCACTAATAAAAGCTCTAAGCTATGCAGGATAAGGGCTACAGATTTGAAAGCTATTGAACAGTGGAGAATGAGTCAGGCGATTAGTCTTGATGCAGGGTCAGCGAAGCGCGAATTTTACTTGACACAATTTCAATTCTATGTAGTGTATACATCACACTATATTTGCTAGTAAGCTGCGATCGCTCCGGCGTTGCTTCCTTGCACTGGAAATACAATAGTATCTCTTTCGGCTTCCTACCTTGCTGCTAGCTGAATGATACAGTATGAGCGTTGCTAAAAACTGATAACTATGAGCGGCGAGATTGTTGAAAAACTGAAGGAAGCTAGTACTGGCTTGTTAATGATGAGCGAGTCGGATTACCCTTTCGAGGTTGTTCAGTGGGAAGGTGCTGCACCTGCAACACAGGAAAAAATATTACAGTTAACAGGTTCTCAAGACCTGCCAATAGAAGTAGTAGATTTGGACTATCTCTTTCGTAATTGTGCATTTGAGCAAGAGTGGCACAATGAATTACAGAAAAAAGATGTTCAAAAATTTCAAACACTTGTCCAGACACTTAAAGATAATCTTAGTGACATCAACGTTTATCGGGTTGGACAAATAAATATTGACACTTACATCATAGGACAAACTAAAAATGGTGACTTAGCTGGAGTAGTAACAAAACTGGTTGAAACCTAGTAAGCAGTTTGGAAATTTATCTAAATAAAAGCCTAGCCATCTTTGCGGCTAGGCTTTCTCGTTTTTGAAATTATCCAAACTTATAAATTATCAACTTGCGCTTCTATTACAGACTGAATAGATGTTGAAACTTCTGAGAGAAAATTGTATCCAGTTAGGGATTCTAATGAGTCAACGCTAACCCGATAGTTTCTCCAATTCGCTGTTCGCACCCCTTGAGTATTGGGAATATTTACACTAATTACTCTGGTGCTGGTTGTCACGCCAGCAATGCCTGAACCTAGAGTATTTAGTACAACAATAATTTTCCAAGTTCTATTCGGGACTTGAACCCGTCCATTAGCTACTGTATAGAACCTTCCGTTAGATCCGGTACCGCCCATCCCATATCCACCAGAGATGATGTAGAGTTCTTTACCCTGTCCTACTAGAGTTCTGGCATAATCTTCCAGGTTTGCCCAAATCCCCTGATTGTTATCTGGGGCTTGAGCAATCATGTTGCTCATCAAAAAAGTGGCAGAATTATTGGTAACACTACTAGTTCTGTCGCCACTAGGTATCATGTGACCACGATCAAAGCCACTTCCGCTAAAATCGGTAGATTGAACTTGATAGCACCCAAAAGGAAGTGTTGTATCAGCCCGAAAAGTATCTTGCCTTGGTGTGCTACCTAACCAACTATTATTCAACTGCCAAGACACCCAATTTGGTCTACCTATTCCGCAGTTGTAACTAATTACATACTGTGGTTTTACCAGCAAGTAGTTATTTAAGCTGGAAGTTCCAGCGTTACTGGGGTTGCCAAGAGTTAGGTGAACACTTACTGATGACTGGGCTAGTATTATCAGTGTCAACCCAATTATAAACAAAACTACCGCCATAAATGACAGTAGAAATTTGAAAATATTGATTTTTTTCATATTTTTGCTTCCTTTAGTTAAAATTTTATAAACTATCGGTTTATCGTTAGATAATTGACTAATTCCTTCAAGAGTAAAATTTACACTTTTGGTTTTTGATTTTTGTTTTTTAGCATCATTTAATGAGTTGTTACGTGCGATAATAGTTTTTTGGTCAGGCTTGGGTTTATCAATATTCGGTGTTTCGATACTATCTGCTATAACACTAGCTTTGGATACATTCTTAGTAGAAGTTAAAGTATTTAAGTTTGCATTTATAAGCTTCTGAATAATCTGTCCAAATTTGTCAGGTGTAATTTTTTTAAATTAATATAACCAATTGTTGGAAGAAGCCCTGGAATTTCTGTATCATCATTGGCAGGTAAAAGATAATCTTCTTCTCTTTTGAATGCACGAGCCTGAGCGCTTTTTCTTTCGTGATTAGTCCAAGTTTTCCTTAAATAATGTTTATAAATAAACATGACACAAAAGTGTGCTTCATTACGATAAATTTCATCTAAATGAACATACAAGTTCTTGCCCCAAAGATTAACCTGTTCAAATTCGTCATAGAAAACTTTGATACTAGCAGCTTGAAGATTAATTGCAACTGCTCGAACATATTCTCGATTTTCACTTGCAAAAGACAATACAACATCGTATTTTTTGATCATAATTAGTAATTTGCAGTACAACATAAAAAAACGTATTTTTTTATGTTGTACAAAAATGACACTGCTATACTAAGATTATGCAGTGGAATTTACAGTATGACCTCATCTCAATTTAGTATCAGAATTCCGCCAGAGCTTGAACAGAGGCAATGAGTTATGCCAAGCAGAATGGCATGACAAACACAAAAGTGATGATTGATGCCTTAGCTCACTACCTTAGTTGTACTAAGGATGTGCATTGAAGCTGCAAACGCTTATTTGCTAAGATTTTCAGTGCAACAACATTGAAACAGGGCAACTTCTGATCACCATGTCAACATCTACAATCGATAGTAAAGACGCAGCAGCTATCCAAGCCGCCAGAGTTGGGGTTGCTATATGCGATCGCTCTGGCTGGGGACGCATCAAAGTGTCTGGCGATGATCGCCTCAATTTCTTACACAACCAAAGTACTAACAATTTCCAAATACTTAAGCCAGGACAAGGTTGTGATACGGTTTTTGTCACTTCCACAGCCAGGACAATTGATTTAGCAACCGCCTACGTTAGAGAAAATGCAGTAATCCTGCTGGTCTCACCCAATCGCCGCCAGTTTCTCATGGAATGGCTGGATAAATATATTTTCTTTGCCGATAAGGTGGAATTATCTGATATCACACAATACACCAACACCTTTAGTCTGATTGGCCCAGGAAGTGACGCTGTTTTAGAAAAGTTGGGTATTAGTGAACTCATCGGGCAAGCTTACGGTAGTCACAAAGTATATACGATTGCTTCTGCCGAGGGAGTGCGGATTGCTGTGGGTAGTGGGTTAGCGGCTCCCGGATACACCTTAACTTTCCCCTATACTGATAAATCTTCGGTGTGGAACAAATTGTTAGAAGCTGGGGCGGTAGAGATGAGCGATCGCGCCTGGGATGCCTTGCGAATCTTACAAGGCCGCCCCGCCCCAGATGCTGAACTCACAGATGATTACAATCCTCTGGAGGTTGGTTTGTGGCAAACAATTTCTTTTAATAAAGGTTGCTATATTGGGCAAGAAACCATCGCTCGGTTAAACACATATAAAGGTGTAAAACAACACCTTTTAGGTATCCGCCTTAGTGCCCCGGTGTCAGTTGGAAGTGCGATCGCAGTTGGAGATGAAAAGGTCGGCAAACTTACCAGTTACACAGAAACTGCTGATGGTTATTTTGGACTAGGTTACATTCGCACTAAAGCTGGTGGCGTGGGCTTGAAAGTCAAAGTGGGAGAAACTGAAGGTGAAGTAGTAGAAATCCCGTTTGTTTCTCAGGAATACCCATAAGCAATTCAAATCAAAATATCTTTCTCTTTATCCCGAGCGCCGTAGCAGAATTCATCTACCCAAGAAGCTAGACTACGGGCATTACTAGTTGGTATTAAATTAACTTTCCTTTTAAGGTGTTGTGGTTGGATATTCGGATGTTTGCCGTTGCTCTTAGCCTCGGTAGTAATTGCTAGCGATGCTCCTGAAGGGAACTGCCCCTTGGGCGATGTCTGACGACAAGCTGCTTTGCTGCTACGCACAGGTTTGCGGTTACTACAAATCTCAATGGTAGTTGCCAGCAATGCGCCTACAGGGAGCCACCCCTTGGGCGATGTCTGACTACAAGCTGCTTTGCTGCTACGCACTGTTTTGTCGTTGCTCTTAACCTCGGTAGCTAATGCCACAGATGGCATAGTTTTGGCTTTGCTGTTAACCTCACTGGTCATTGTCAACGATGCTTCTGAAGATAATTTACCAGAGTGCGATCGCGCTGGTTGATATTCGCTTAGGAAACTAGAGGATGGCGTTTTTACTGGAGTATCTGGAGCAATTTTAGTAGCAAATGCAGCTATTAACTCAGGTTTGCCTGTGTGAACTACCTCAGTGTTAGCTGTAAATGATGGCACAAGTTGATCGGCGCGTGGCAAGTTGAAGTCTAGAGTCTTGGCAGGAGAATGAGGCGCAATCTGGCTGGCAGTTACAACCAATGACACATGTTGATCCTCTGAATGCTTTTCATGTGGCAACTCGCTTTCAACTTGGCTGGTAGCCTTAGAATCTTCTGATTTTATTAAACGTAACTCTTGATCAGGATTGAAGTTAAGACCTAAAGCGGCAACTATTTTATCTGGATCGTTATTTAGATCCAGCATAAAAGAAAGTATTTCATCAAACTGGGGTTCCAAAACAGACAGTGTTGCCAAAATAAAACCGGACAAAGGACGCCGCAGACCATCGTAAGTCGCCCAAATTCGGATTTTGACCAGCCAGGGAATATTTTGCTCGTAGTAAATCAGCCACTTTTGTTTTAAGGATTGACGCAGCTGCTGGATATTCATTGGATGCCTCACTTCAGTCAATAAGATTACAGACCTTGATATTGTTAATTAATTTTATTTGCGGGGATGAAACCGATAATAGAGCATCTGTTCGACTCTTTGACCACCTAGCAAATGATTTTCTATCAGTAGAGATACTTCATCGGGTTGAACGCCGCTATACCAGACCATATCGGGTAATATCAACACCATCGGCCCATTGCCACATTGTCCCAAACAGCTGCTAGGCGTTACCGTTACACCAGGGATTGGCAAAGCCATAAAAGCTGCTAAAACCTTGAGGGCACCTTGCTTTTTGCAGGTGCGATTTTGACAAACCTGCACACATTTAGCAGAAGAGGGTTGGTCTATGATCGGGAAGTTTGATGGTTGATTTATATTTGACATTTTTTAAGGAACCGCTCCAGACGCACAAAACACAGAGGAGGGGGAGATGAGGGAGAACTTTCTCAGGGTCTTTTTCCAATGCCCAATGCCCCATGACGCCAGTCGCCTCAAGTCGGGAAACCCGCCCACAGCGCTGGCTCCCCAATGCCCCATAACTAATCTATTGAAAGTCCTTTTGAGGCTAGCCATTCCGGGTTGAATATCCGCGACTGATACCGGGAACCACTATCACATAGGATGGTGACAATGGTATGTCCTGGCCCCAACTGCTTCGCTAGAGCAACAGCTGCACCAACATTAATACCTGTTGAACCGCCCATTAACAGCCCATCTTTCCTCAGCAGTTGGTAAACTACCCGCAAAGCTTCTTTGTCATCGATTTGGATAGCATCATCAGCAGGTGCGCCTTCCATATTGGCTGTGACACGACCATTACCAATGCCTTCGGTGATGGAATTTCCTTCTATGTTAATTTCGCCGGTTTTGATATAGCTATAAAGTCCACTACCCAGCGGATCGGCAACAACGCATTTAATCACCGGATTTTGTTCTTTCAAATACAATGCCACACCAGCAAAAGTACCACCAGTACCAGTTGCAGCCGTCCATGCATCAATTTTACCATCTGTCTGCGTCCAAATTTCCGGCCCTGTGGTTTCGTAGTGGGCGCGGCGGTTGGCTAAGTTATCAAACTGATTCGCCCAAATGGCATTTTCTAACTCAGCAGCGACTCTGCCAGATAGCTTGACGTAGTTGTTCGGGTCTTTGTAGGGTACAGCGGGGATGGGACGGACTTCTGCTCCTAGTGCTGTTAGTGCGTCTATTTTTTCTTGTGACTGAGTATCGGGAATAATAATTAGGCATTTGTAGCCTTTGGCGTTGCAAATATGTGCTAGTCCAATGCCAGTATTACCAGCGGTTCCTTCTACAACGGTGCCACCGGGTTTGAGTAAACCTCTCTCTTCAGCATCTTCGATGATGTAAAGTGCGGCGCGGTCTTTGACGGAACCGCCAGGATTGAGGAATTCTGCTTTACCAAGGATTTCACATCCTGTTTCTTCGCTGAAGCTGTTTAAGCGAATCAGAGGTGTATTACCAACAGCACCGACGAAGCCATTTTTAATATCCATTTTGACTGTACCTGTGTGAGTATCTATAAAAATTTTGGCTTATAGCGGTGGCATGATTTACAGCTTCTTTACCTAAATGTAATGCATACACCTTCGGGTTGCCGTTGGCGTACTCCTACAATACAAGCAAGCTACGCCTAGCGTCTCTTTAGAGAAGCCTCTGTCTGCAACACGTTACGCGAATACAGAGAAGGCATCGCCTATTTCTATTTTCAAAGCAAGTACGTAGCAGTGTAGCGGTTTGTTGTGCAAAATTGCTACTACATCTTACTCAAATTTAGAACGAAGCTTGGTGAGGAGCGATCGCCTCTGTGTGTAATAGCTATTCACATTCACAAATATTATTTTGACATTACTAAACTTTACTCATATTCAAAACAAACCCAGGTAATACCAATTCACCGCTGACAGTCGCGGGATTTTCTAAACATTCCTCTGGCACACTAAGACGATAAATTTGGTAATATTCGTTTTCGCCACAAATTTCCGGAAAGCAAGTGCATTTTGGGGGATCTAACTCTAGCTTAAGTTTACCAGGCAATGAAAATTAAAATAGTAATTTTACTGGGGATTGTAAATACTTAGGTGAGTTACTATACAGCATGATTGATGAGTAAATGCTGATATCATTTCATTGTCTTAAATGGGGTGGACACCGATGACATCTGAAAGCGATCGCCAAAAAGAACTTGAACACCGGCAACGTATACAACGAGAAGTTGATTTGCGGCTCCAAGAAATGGAAGCTAAAATGCATGCTCCCGATGCAGCTTTGGATGAAACTGTGAAGCATCAGCCAGAAAATTCCCAGGAACCTTGGATGAAAAAAGTGATTTTCGCTGGGAAGCTGTTTGCTCTTGGTGTGGTAGGGCTGGTTGCAGTGAAAATAGCCTCACTGGTGGCTGGGTTTATTGTTGTTGCAGCGCTAGGGTGGGTGTCTTACAAATTATTTTTTGAATCTAAAATAACCAATCTTTAATAAAGGTGTAACTATTATGATTGAGCAGGTAACAACTGACAGATTTATCCAAGATTTAGAGCGTGTTGCTCAAGTGCGCTCTGAGATTTCTGTGTGTTTGAGTAAACTGGCTGAAACAATTAATAAACCTGAGTTGGCTGGAGACTCTTCATCAGGAAAACTCAGTTTAGAGCGAGATATTGAAGATATTACAGTAGCTAGTAAAAACCTCCGTCAATGTGTATTTCGCCTTTTAGTTTTGGGCGATATGAAACGGGGAAAAAGCACCTTTCTTAACGCCTTAATTGGAGAAAATTTACTACCGAGCGATGTTAACCCTTGTACCGCAGTGTTAACAGTTTTACGCTATGGGCCAGAAAAGAAAGTCACCATTTATTTTAATGATGGAAAAAGTCCACAACAGCTAGATTTTCATAACTTTAAATATAAATATACCATTGATCCAACTGAAGCTAAAAAACTAGAGCAGGAGAAAAAACAAGCATTTCCAGATGTTGATTATGCAGTAGTTGAGTATCCCTTAACGCTACTAGAAAAGGGAATTGAAATTGTCGATAGTCCAGGATTGAATGATACAGAAGCGCGAAACGAATTATCTTTAAGTTATGTAAATAATTGCCATGCAATTTTGTTTGTGATGAGAGCTTCTCAACCTTGTACCTTGGGTGAGCGTCGCTACCTAGAAAATTATATCAAAGGTCGAGGATTGACGGTTTTCTTTTTAGTTAATGCTTGGGATCAGGTGCGGGAATCATTGATTGATCCTGATGATGTAGAGGAGTTAAAAGGATCTGAGGAAAGATTGCGGCAAGTATTTAACGCGAATTTAGCACAATATTGTACTGTAGAAGGTCAGAATATTTATGACGAACGCGTATTTGAGCTTTCGTCAATTCAAGCACTCAGACGACGGTTGAAAAATCCCCAAGCTGATTTAGAGGGGACTGGGTTTCCGAAATTTATGGATTCGCTTAATACTTTTCTTACCAGAGAACGGGCGATCGCAGAACTCCGTCAAGTCAGAACCTTAGCAAGACTTGCCTGCAATCATACCCGCGAAGCAGTTGCTAGACGTATACCATTACTTGACCAAGATATAAATGAATTGAAAAAACGGATCGATTCAGTAGAACCTCAGTTTAACAAACTCACAGGTATCCGAGATGAATTCCAAAAAGAAATTATCAATACAAGAGACACTCAAGCAAGAACAATTTCGGAATCTTTTCGTAGCTACGTTTTAAACTTAGGTAATACCTTTGAAACCGATTTCTTACGCTATCAGCCAGAATTAAATTTGTTTGATTTTCTCAGTAGTGGTAAACGAGAAGCATTTAACACCGCACTGCAAAAAGCTTTTGAGCAATATATAACTGATAAATCTGCTGCTTGGACATTAACTGCTGAAAAAGATATCAATGCAGCTTTTAGAGAACTTTCTCGTAGCGCTGCACAATATGGCGCATCTTACAGTCAAGTCACAGATCAAATTACAGAAAAGCTCACCGGACAAGACGTTAAAGTAAATACCACTACTACTGAAGATGATAACTCTCCTGGCTGGGCAAAATGGGCAATGGGATTGTTATCACTATCTAACGGAAATCTTGCTGGTTTCGCACTAGCCGGGGCTGGATTTGATTGGAAAAATATCTTGTTAAACTACTTCACTGTAATTGGCGTTGGCGGGATAATTACCGCAGTGACAGGTATTTTTCTTGGGCCTATTGGGTTTGCGCTGCTAGGTTTGGGGGTAGGATTTTTGCAAGCAGATCAAGCGCGTAAAGAGTTAGTTAAAACTGCTAAAAAAGAGTTAGTTAAACACCTACCCCAAGTGGCATATGAGCAATCTCAAGTTGTATACAATGCCGTGAAAGAGTGCTTTGACTCTTACGAAAGAGAAGTGAGTAAGCGGATTAACGATGATATTGTATCTCGCAAATCTGAATTAGATAATCTAGTCAAGCAGAAAGAAACCCGCGAGATAAATCGTGAGAGTGAGTTCAAACGTTTAAAAAATTTACAGGAAAATGTAATAGCTCAGTTGCAGAAAATTGAGGCAGCTTATAGCAACTTATTGGCTTTCTATAGCTAATATATTTCATTCCTCTCGTTCCTAGCTTCTAGCTGGGAATGCCTACTGGGAGGCTCCGCCTCCCATAACCATAAGTAGCTAAACGTAAATAAATTAAAGTTTGTAGTAAGGGTTTGAGTCATGATAAACTTTGCTATGAGCGATGATTCGCTCACTACGAACTAGGATTTTATCGTATGTTTAATTATGCCTATAGCAGTCCTAAATCATTTGTAAAAATAAATTAACCGCAGAGGCGCAGAGAGCACAGAGAGAGGAATCGGAGATTTTCACGACTTATTTAGGATTGCTATAGCATAAACATAATAATGTGAGGCGGAGCCTCAACTATATGCATTCCCAGCTTCTAGCTGGGAACGAGGAACTAACGAGGAACTATGCAACAACAGTATGAAGGTTATAAGGATTTAGCAGATTCTCTCAAATCTGCATCCGCATTACTGAATTTAGAGCACAAATCGCAATTGCATCAAGATATAATTACCATTTGCAATCATTTAGCTGATCCTAGCTTTCGCATTGGGGTATTTGGGCCTTTTAATCATGGCAAGTCTACCCTATTGAATGCTATGCTGGGGAATCGCACTTTACCAATTGATTTAATTCCCACCACAGGCGCAGCAATTACTGTCAAGTATGGTTCTAATCTGCAAACTCGTATCATGTTGGTAGATGGTACAGAAATCTATCGCAGTGGTATAGAAGTTTTACAAGAATTTGCAATTCTTGATGGCAATAGGCAGATGCGAAAAGATGTAGTATCTGTAGAAATTTTTTGTCCGCATCCCTTCTTAGAAACAGGTGTAGAATTCCTTGATTTACCAGGAACAAATGATAGAGAAGAACAAGATAATTTAGTCCAAGAGCAACTATTAAGTGCAGATTTAGTCATCCAATTATTAGATGCACGGAAGTTAATGACTTTGGGTGAGCGGGAAAATTTACGAGATTGGCTATTAGATCGCGGTATTAAAACAGTTATATTTGTTGCTAATTTTATTAACTTACTCGAACCCGACGAGCGAAAACAAGTCCAAAATCGCCTGGTGTTTGTTGCGGAAAGCTTTCGAGCCGAATTACCTCCAGGTTTTAGTAATTTATATCGCGTCGATGCTTTACCTGCCTTAAGAGCCAGATTAAAAGGCGATGTTGCTGCTGCCAATAGTAGCGGTTTAGTAGCTTTTGAAACAGCTTTGCAAAATATTGTGGGGATTTTGCAACCAAATCGTGGTAGTGTGCGTTTGCCAAGAGTGCAAGCGATCGCTTCTCAAATCCAACTCTCATTAAAAGCTAAAATTGACCATATTGCTATTGAAATAAAATCCTTTGATGATAAACAAAATACTAAAATTGAAATTAAAGAAAAAGCAGCCAACTTAATTTATAAAGGTTTTGCTATTAGTGTGGGAGAGTTACGAGATTGGCTAGCATTATCCAACCTACTTACAAAATATCAAGCTGAAGCGGCAGTTGCATTAGCAGAAAATAACTTTAAATTTTGGCAAACAAATACTCTTAAAAAAGACCTGACTCAATTGCAATTGGCTGCGGTAAAATGGCTTTATCAAGCTTATGAATTTTTCCACGAAGAACAACCGCAAGATTTATTAATTCCCTTTCCTAGTGAACCACAACTAATACTACCCTCAAAGTCAAGCAATACTGATGATTTGAGTGAACCTGGTGCTATCGCTGTTGGTGGTGGTATTGGTTGGTTGTTAGGCGGCCCGGTGGGTGCTGCTGTCGTTGGGAGTATTTCTTATTTGTTAAATAAAAACATCCAAAAACAAGACGAACAATTAGTAAAAGAATCTTATCATCAAGAAGTTGCTAAACTTTGTATAACTGCAATTGAAGATTATTTATCTTGCTTCAGCGCTCAAGGGTTATCAATTTTGACTAAATATGAGCAGAAAGCCGAAGAAATAATTTTTTTTCAACTCAGTCAAGAACCATTAGAGATAACTAATAAGCGTGAAACTTTGCAGCAGTTACAAAACGGTTTTAATCAGTTGCTACAAGAGTTAGAAAAAGTCAAAATTCTCTCAAATCATCAACCTTATAAAGAAATACCAAAATCCACAAATATCAATAGAAAATATTCGCCACAGCCAGAGAGAATTAAAACTTTCTCACAAAAAGATCCTGATATTAAGCAACAAGATGAAAATACTGCTAAGTATACTGGGACAAGGGTAGAATTTGTTTCTCCACCACGGCCAAAAGCTTCTCCTTCTCCACGTCCAGAAGAATTAGAGGCGAAATTTCGTGATTGGGAACTCAATGAGGAAATAGCGCGAATGAAAGCAGAGATGCGTAGCCCTAAGGCTTGTCGTCAGACATCGCCTGGTTCTCAAACTAGCAAACAGCAAAATACAACTCAAAGCAACAAAACACCCAACCAAGCCCAAACAGATAAGATTACTCACGCCTACGACATTTTAGGATTGCAAGCAAATGCTTCTCAGGCTGAGGTAAAGCAGGCTTATCGAACTTTAGTAAAGAAATGGCATCCCGATTTGTTTGTGAATCAGCCGCAACTGCTAAAACAAGCACAAGAGAAAATGCACTTAGTTAATGAAGCTTACACAATTTTGAATGAGAAATGAACAACCAGATCCCCGACTTATTTGAAAAGTCGGGGATCTTTAGATTTGATCCTAATTTGATTAAAATTAGGAAACTGTTTAGGTGAGACTTATGCAACTGCTATCTTTGAAGAATGGCTTTTTGGCGTTAACCTTGACTGCGATCGCATCAGCCGGTGGGTTAATCACAGCCTGTACCAATACTGCTTCCCAGAACGAAAGCCAAGCCCCAAACGCAACTGCTACCAATGCTAGCGACAAGCAGATGAATCACAGCATGGCAATGGATTTAGGCCCAGCCGATGCTAATTTGGATTTACGGTTTATCGATGCTATGATACCGCACCATCAAGGGGCTGTGGAAATGGCTAAAGAAGCGCAGCAGAAATCAAAACGCCCTGAAATCAAAAAGCTAGCAGACAATATCATCAAATCGCAAAACCAAGAAATCACTCAGATGAAGCAGTGGCGACAAGCTTGGTATCCCAAGGCGGGAGATAAACCAATGGCTTATGACAGTCAAATGGGTCACATGATGGAGATGTCGTCTGACCAAACGAAAGCCATGATGATGAGTCAGGACTTAGGTGCAGCTGATGCTGAATTTGATCTGCGCTTTATCAATGCGATGATTCCTCACCATGAAGGGGCTGTAACAATGGCAAAAGATGTCTTAAGTAAGTCTAAGCGCCCTGAAATTAAGCAATTAGGCCAAGAAATTATCAACGCACAAAATACAGAGATTAAGCAAATGCAGCAGTGGCGAAAAACTTGGTATAATCAGTGATATAGAACTCCTATTTGATTTTTGAAAAAAACTCAGTACACACCTTTATTACTTCTCCTCTGTTCCCTGTTCCTCGCCTACGTAAATAATTTCAGAAATCAAAGCGGATTGCTATAGCGCTCTTCCATCACTCTAAGCAGAGGAAAATAAAAATCCTCGGAATATGAGGAGTCTGGAACAGCGCCCTGCATTCGATTCATTAATGCAATTAGTGTTAAAAAGCCAATCAATAAATGCGAAATTGGGAAAACCTTCAGCTAGGGTTTAAGTAAATTAAAGAATATGAAGGGTTGAATAACTAGGCGTAAATTGTTGAGGGCCTGGTCAGCCCTGGTTTGAGTCTAAAGTAGACCCCATCGACCAGTTCGTGCCTCCTGACTTCATGTTGAGCCAGATTTTCTTCACATAACAAACCGCTTGGGCGCTCGTGTGCGCGTTGAATGTATATGCGAATCCCTGTTGCCTTTGTATGCTTCGGCTTGCAGCCGAATGGTCTTGACGAGGGCGTTGGGTAACGCTTCTAGACATCGACCCGAAATTTGCCGAATTCGCAGAGTTCCTTCCTTATGATTTGCGATCGCCGCAGCCGATTAACCGGGAATTTGATGTAATTGTCGTCGCTCCCTCGTTCTTGATCCCTGAGCCAGTCCATCAGGCAATCAATGTTCTACAGCGTTCGCAAAACTTTTAGCTAGGTCTACTAACTTTAGTTGGAATTCAAATCTAACTAAAGTTAGAGTCGATTTTATTATATGAACTGATTGATCAATCGCTGTATGAAATAAAAGTATTAACTTTAAGTAGACGACAGGGCAGTGACAATTCTATATATTGAATTCATACAAACACAGAACAGCAATTGAGTTGCAAGTTTTAAGCTTGTTTGATATAAATCGCACAAAGATCAGCTATGACCACGACCAGAATTTGTTACTCGTTCCACCTTCAACACGATTCTAGCCTCTGTAGTGTCTTTACCATAGTGTTCTTGACTTGACATAGTAATGGAACCTGATAAATCAACTCACGAAAACCAAACTGTTGACGGACAAAAATCGGCTGTAATGGACAAAAAAGGATCTTCTGTCAGTTCAACGGCTGAACCAGCATCGAGTTCTCCTAGTCCGCAGCACCGACATCCTCGTCGAAAGTGGATATTGTTTGGCTTGCTGGGCGTAGGGTTAATTACTGGCGCTATTTTTGGCTACCGCTGGTGGCGTTTTGCTTCAGTTCATCAGTCAACTGACGATGCCTATATTACTACTAATATTTATCCCGTCAATGCTCGTATTAATGGAACAGTCGTCGAGGTGGAGGTAAATGATAACCAATCGGTATCGCAGGGTTATGTCCTAGCGAAATTAGATCCGCGTGACTATGAAGTAGTGCAACAGCAGTCAAAAGCAGCCTTAGAATCAGCGAAACAGCAAGCAGCAGTGGCTCAAGCAAATATTGGCGTGACGGCAACGACTGCCGCGGGTCAGACGACAGAAGCGAAAGGAAATATTGATGCGGCGGCAGCAACCGTCTCTACTTCAGAAGCGGCTTTGGCAGAAGCACGGGCAGGGGTACCCGTAGCACAGGCTCAACTTGCCCAAGTCAAGGCAAATTTAATCAAAGCCAAGCGTGATTATCAGCGTTATACTGCGCTCTCTGCTGAAGGTGCGGTGCCTCAACAAGACCTGGATACAAACAGAGCAACATATGAGGCAGCGTTAGCGCAATATGATGCGACTGCCGAGCAGATTAAGCAAGCACAAGCTAAAGTTGTGCAGGCGCAAAAAAATCTCTCCAATGCCCAAGCGAAACTTAGTTCTACTAGAGGAAACCTGCAACAAGCAAATGCAGCTAGTAAACAAACGGCGGTGAATCGACGGCAGTACCAAGCAGCATTAGCAACGGTTGCTCAATCAGAAGCCGAGTTGAAAAATACACAACTGCAACTGTCGTATACTTCGATTGTCGCTCCAATAGCAGGGCGGATTGGCAATAAAACAGTCCAAATCGGACAACGGGTTCAGCCCGGACAAACTTTGATGTCTCTAGTACAGACGACTCCCTGGATTGTTGCCAATTTCAAGGAGACACAGTTGGAAAATATGCGACCCGGACAGCCTGTTGAAATCAAGATTGATGCCTATCGCCATCATCGGTTTACAGGCAAAGTCGATAGTATATCTCCAGCTTCGGGAGCCGATTTTGCCCTGCTGCCGCCTGACAATGCCACTGGTAATTTCACTAAGATTGTGCAGCGCGTTCCAGTCAAAATCATCTTTGATCCAGACAGCATTAGAGGATACGAAACGCTGATTACATCGGGAATGTCGGTGATTCCAACCGTTAATACAAGTGAATTAGAAATGACCCATCATGGGTCTAATAACCGCTCGCCAATCGTTAACCACTAAATGCCACCCAATGGCCAACACCAGCACCAGTTCACAAAAATCGTCCTCTCGCGCCCAATCTTCCTCAGAACGGACTGTTTCGTTTAAAGACTGGGTTGGAGTCATGGCAACCTTATTGGGTGCATTCATGGCAGTGCTAGATATCCAGGTGACAAATGCTTCTCTTAATGACATCACGGGCGCGTTGAGTGCCACGATTGATGAAGGCTCTTGGATCTCTACAGGCTACTTGGTCGCTGAGATTGTGGTGATTCCTCTGACTGGGTGGTTGTCGCAGGTGTTTTCAGTGCGGCGATATTTGCTGGTCAATGCTGTATTGTTCTTAATTTTTTCGATCGCCTGTGCCTTTGCTGTCAACCTGCCGATGATGATTTTTTTCCGGGCAGGGCAGGGATTTACCGGGGGAGTGTTGATCCCGATGTCGTTTACCGTGATTTTGATGACTTTGCCAGCCTCTAAGCAGCCAATCGGCTTGGCATTATTCTCAATCACGGCAACCTTCGCCCCCTCAATTGGCCCGACGATTGGCGGCTGGCTCACTGATAACTATAGTTGGCAATATATCTTCTACATAAACGTCATTCCAGGTCTATTGCTGATTGCGGGGGTCTGGTATGGACTCAAGCCTCAGCCAATGCAGATCAACCTCTTGCGAAATGGGGATTGGTGGGGCATCATTACAATGGCGATCGGGTTCGCTTCTTTTGAGTTTTTTGCGGATGAAGGAAATCGCAAAGACTGGTTCGGCTCTGAGGAAATTCAGCGAGCCGCAATTATTGCGGCAATCTCTCTGCCGTTGTTTGTCATCATTCAGTTCATGCGCCAGCAACCGTTGTTGAATCTACGATTGTTAGGACGGCGCAACTTCGGCTTATCGACTGTGATTACCCTGGCATTGGGATTGGGTTTATATGGTTCGACCTTCATCCTACCGCTCTACCTAGCGCAGGTGCAGAGGTACAACGCTATGCAGATTGGTGAAACCATTATGTGGTCAGGCATTCCTCAGCTTTTCATCACGCCGTTTGTGCCCAAGCTAATGCAACGAGTTGACCTCCGGGTACTAGTCGCAATTGGGCTGGCGCTGTTTGGAGTCAGTTGTTTTATGAACTCTCATATGACTCACGATACAGGCATAGATCAATTGATCCCAGCTCAAATTGTGCGGGCATTGGGGCAACCCCTAATCATCACGCCACTTTCGAGTATCTCAACCGCTGGCATTGAACCGAAGCAGATTGGCTCTGCTTCAGCAATTTACAACATGGCACGAAACCTGGGCGGCTCCGTAGGCATTGCCATTCTGGGGACGCTGCAATCGGTGCGGGAACGATTCCACTCGAATCGATTGGTAGATGCTGTATCGCTCTCAAATCCGATTACGCGCGATCGCATTGACCAACTGACGCAGTTCTTCACAAATCAAGGGGCCGCTCCTGTCAATGCACAGAATCAAGCAATTGCCCAGATTGGCAATATTGTTCGTCGGGAGGCAAACGTTATGTCCTTTAACGATTGCTTCCTGTTTATGGGCTATGCTCTGTTTGCGGGTGCGCTCCTGGTGCTACTACTCAAAAAAGCCAAGCCTACGAGCGGGGCAGCGAGTCACTAAGATTGGATAGACGAGTACATTCTGGGCAGTCGTGGAATGCGGGTGAGCGCTCCATCGGCGGAATCTGATAGCCGCAAGTTTGACAAGTCTGATTAAATAGAACCAGCGATGATCGTGAGGTTGCCAAAACAACCGCTTGTGTTAAGACTCCAAGAGCAATGAGAGTAATTGCAATAGTCATCTGCGTGATTAATTAGAGCTAATTTGTAAACTAAAGTAAAGTCTATAGGCTTGTTTCCATGTTGTTATCGAACCAAGTGAGACATCTAAAATTGTTTGAATTTCCTCATATTTGTAGTTTTGATAAACCAGTTTTACAGAATAGCGCTTTCCTCACTTCACGGGCATCTGGACGCTCATCTATAAATTCTTGTAGTTCTGCGTTAGCGTTCGCGCAGCGTTTCGCAGGAAAGCTTACCGAAGGTATCGCTGCTTGGAAAGCCTGATTTCTCATTATTGTTTTTTAGACTATATCTTTCTACGTATTATCTCTTAGCTTTTTTCAAAAATCAAATATGATTCCTATAGTTGTCATAGATACTCATTTTCGGGCTATCCCAGTCATCTGCAAAGGTTGCTAGATGCGATCGCAAAATCTCAGCCTGCGCTTCGTTAATTCCTTGAGAGGCTAGGTCAATCTCATCCGACCTGATAAAAGTCACAATTACTCGTGTTCCTTCATCTACATCGGTGGGTTGTTCAGTGAGTTCCACTCGACCATTACAATATCTCCCTTCAACACTAGTTAACATTTTTAACCTTGTTGCTTGTGAATAGTTAAACTGCTTTATAAAACTTTCTTTACCAAACTTTACTCATATTCAAAATAAACCCAGGCAATACCGACTCGCCGCTTACACTAACAGGATTATCCAAACATTCCTCTGGCAATCCAGGACGATAAATATAAACTTTACGCTGCTTACGATCAATCAACCAGCCTAACTGTATTCCTGGCTCATTCATATATTCCTCCATTTTTTCCTTCAAAGTTTGGAGGTTGTCGCTAAGAGATTTGAGTTCGACTACAAAATCTGGACAAATGGGAGCAAACCTTTCTTGTTGTTTTGGAGATAGAGAATTCCACCGTTCTAGTTGAATCCAGGAAGCATCTGGCGATCGCTCTGCACCTGTTGATAGCTGAAATCCAGTACCAGAGCTAAAAGTTATACCTTTACCATCTTGTTCTGACCACACCCATAGCTGTCCTGAGATATTAACTTCTCGGTTTCCTGTCTCTGAACCAGTAGGAGGCATAATTACCAATTCTCCAAATTTATTCCGCTCAATGTGTAAGTCCCGATTCACCTGACAGAACTCAAAAAATTGTTCGTCTGTCATTTGCATTGATGACGGAATTTGTAAAACCAAAGGGGATGAAAACATCAAGATTTCCTCCAGGTTCAGATACCTAGCCAAGTAACTATATTCTCACGCAAAGAAACAAAGACGCCAAGATATAGTGGTTTGCAGTTGAGTCCAATACAGACCTAACCCCCGACCGACCCCTTCCCGCTTCGGCTATCCATTAGTCACATCTTTCTTAACATTGCGGAAAATAAGTCAGCCAGAGGATTTGCTCATGAGAACTTCTAAGGAAGATTGACAAAAATAGGGAATTGTGTAGTCGAAAGGAAATTTTCTAGGTGATCGCTAAACATAATGAATCATGAACTAGGAAATCTGATGGACTAATTTCCAGGTGGCGGTGATATCGTGTAATCGCCGCAATCCTCGCTCCTCTAGTTTTCACACCAGGCTCACCATCGCCTTTGCGACCCAAAAAGCCGCCTAGAGTCGCAATCATTCGTACTGCTTCTCGTTCTGAATCGCCCATTGTTACGACTATCAATTCTATTGGTACTAACTGTTGCGTTACTTTTAATCCATCTAACCAACGAAGACGAGTCTTTATCTTGTGTTTCCCGTTGACGACGTTTTTTTGCTATACCCAAATTTTCAATATCTCGTGCCCATACTTGCTGAAAAGCAATTCCTAATGGTACTCCATTAATTGTTGCAGCCAGCGTTGAATGTACTTTTAATCCAAAGCTTTTTGTATGGTCAAGATAGCCGAGACCATTTGTTGCTTTATGGCTGGTTAAATCTATACTTGTCCTGTCCTGAATCATCAACACCACATCATGTTCTTTGATTCGAGCAACTGTGCTTTTTACATGAGCGTTACGTATATCATCTGGCTGAAAGTAAGGTGAGTTCCAAAAATCGTATGCTGCGCTGGTTGCGGCTATGTTTCCACAGGCTTGAGGTACGCTACTGCTTGGTTGTGCTGCCAAGTCTTCTACGATCCTTACTAGACGCTTGTTTCGTCTCGTGTCTCCTAAATCTGCCTGTTTTAATTCAACCCAAGCCCATTTTTCCATGATGCACCATTACCCACAAATATTCTCTTCTCTCAAAAACTATACCTATCAACGCTTTTGGCATATTTTAAGTAAGTTGTATAAATGTTGAGAAAGATGCGGGTAATGGATAGCCTTTTAGGGAAGGGGAGTAAGACTCAAAGCCTCTCTCCTTGCAGGAGAGAGGTTTGGAGAGAGGTAAAAACTGTACTGCACCCAACTGAGAACAGCTATATAACTTTGCGCCTTTGCTTTTTTATCCGAAATCATTTTCAGATTTACTTGTTAGGCTGAGGAGTTACCCGCAGATAAGGTTTGACTTCCTCATAACCTTTGGGGAATTTCTCTTTGAGTACTTCTGGATCTTTCAGGGAGGGGACAATTACGACATCCTCTCCGTCTTTCCAGTCAGCTGGTGTCGCCACGCTGTAATTATCAGTTAATTGCAGAGAATCAATCACCCGCAAAAGTTCATCAAAGTTGCGTCCCGTACTGGGGGGGTAAGTGAAAGAGAGACGGAGTTTCTTATTGGGGTCAATCACGAAAACCGATCGCACTGTTACAGCCGCATTAGCATTGGGGTGGATCATGTCGTAAAGGTCAGCAACCTTGCGATCCGCATCCGCCAAAATTGGGTAGTTAAGGGTGGTGCTTTGAGTTTCTTCAATATCTCCCACCCAGCCTTTGTGGGATTCAACATCATCAACGCTAAGTGCGATCGCTTTGACATTGCGTTTGTCAAATTCTGGTTTGAGCTTGGCAACTGTGCCGAGTTCTGTTGTGCAAACAGGTGTAAAATCAGCAGGGTGAGAGAACAGCACTACCCAGCTGTCACCTGCCCATTGGTAAAAATCGATGTCGCCGTGTGTTGAGGCTTGCGTAAAGTTGGGTACTGTGTCACCTAGACGGAGAGCCATGTGAGATTCCCTGTAGTTAGAAAAGCATATGTGTTCTACTTTGCCATCATGACATAAAACCCCTATTTCCCAATCGGGCTTTAGCGGTTTGAAACAAAATTTTAGGTTGTCAGCACTCTCGGATAAGAGAGTATCGGGAGGTAAAAGTATTGACTAAAATACACATATATGATTTAAATTATGGCTCTTATGAATATAAAAGCAAAGATAAAACCCTTCCAGTCATTACCACTATCTTTCATAGTACTTAGATAATCTCAGCTTGATTACACATTTTTATAATTAAAAGCAAAGATTGTCATCTGAATATTCACTGTATTCAGAATTGTTTAAAAATCCTCTCCAAAATCGCCTGGAGAAGTATCAATTTTCAGTTATTAGGGTAATCTGCTATTGTCTGCATTGGGTTAAATTAATTTGTTCGTTAGAATTTCCTGGTAGGCTTGGATTGTTTGCTTTGCGATCGCATCCCAGCTAAAATTTTCCAATGCATATTTTTGGGCGTTTAATCCCCGTCGTTGGCGTTCTGCGGGATTTTGCAAAGCTTCTTGCAGTAACTCTACCAGTGCTTGGACATCTGTTGCACCCACCCAACCCGACTCACTATCACGCACCTGTTGACAAATATGCACTTGGTCAGAAATTATCACAGGTGTTCCTACTACCATCGCTTCAGCTACAGCAATCCCAAAATTTTCGTAGTAGGAAGGTAAGACAAATAAATCAGCAGCTTGTAGTAAACTAACTTTTAATTCACCAGTGACAAAGCCAGTAATTGTAGTGTGCGATCGCAGCGGTGAATTTTGAATTTGGGATATTATCTTTTGTTCGTAATCTGGATCTTGGGGATTTGTCCCAGCTAAGACAAAATGAAACTTATAATTAACTGCTAATAGCTTCTCCAGCGCCGGAATCAACAAATTTAACCCCTTTTTCGGGTCAATTCGTGACATAAACAGCACTAAAGGTACATCCTTTGGTATTTCTAACTGACTACATACATTTTTAAGGGGGGATTGAGGAGGAATCACACCCAAGGGAATCACTAAATCTGGCGTAGATACTCCAAATCGTTCTGATATTTTAGCTTCTTGTTCGCTGGTAAAATGAATTGCTGCGGCACTAGCTAAATTTTGACGTTCTATAATTGCAACATAAAGCTGTTTTAATTGCTTTTTTTTCCGTAAATCAGCCGGATCGAGAGTACCTAAAGGACGGAAAATATAAGGTAGCTTTTGCTGACGACACACAATAGCAGCAGCACTACTTATAGGAGAGAATAGAGCATGAATATGTGCTATGTCAAACTCATGAGCATGACGTTTTAGCCAGTTTAATAAATCTAGGGAAAATTTATAGCGACGAAACGGGGCACAACGAAAGTAAATTATTTCATAGCCATCTTGTTCAATTGGGCGATTTAAGGGAATATTCAAAGGTGTTTGACCATTATCACCATTACTATCGGTTGTGAGAATTGTAACTTCCACTCTCTCTTTTACCAAAGCTGGAGCTAATCCTAGTACCATTTGACTGGGGCCGCCGTAAATCAGAGAAATTGAGGGAACGATTTGTAATATTTTCATTTTTTTGCCATTTGTCATTTGCTAATAACCAATGACTCTTGACCATTAACCAATTCTTGATAAAACTCTAATTGCTGTTTAGCCAAAGCTTTATTTGTATATTTAATCATTGCTTTTCGATAACCCATTTCACCCAGAGTGTGAGCAAAATAGGGTTTATCTATTAATTGAACTAAGCAATTAGCAAGGGCTTGAACATCACCTTCAGGAAATACTAAACCAGCATCACCAATTACATAGGGAATTTCACCTGAATCAGAACCAATCACAGGTACTTGGCAAGCCATTGCCTCAATTAGCACATGACCAAATTGTTCTTTCCAACCAACTGAAGTTAAGGTTTTAAACTTGTAAGTTGTTTCTGAAGGCAGTACTAAAGTACTCATTAAATTGATATAGTTTGCAACCTCGTCATGGGGGACACTTTCTCTTAAAATTAACCGCTCTTTAATATTATTTTTTGCCGCTATTTTGATTAATTGAGTTTGCAACTCTCCCCGTCCCAACAACAGTAATTTCCAAGGTTTATTTTTCAAAGTCACTAAGGCTTGCAAAAGTGTTAATAAACCCTTTTCTTGTACAAATCGCCCAACAAAACCTACTACAAAATCCTCTTTATTAATGCCCAACTTAGCTGCTAATTCTGGTTGGGCTTTGGGAGTAAATAGACTTTCATCTACACCCAGTTGCGGCATGACTTTAATTACTCCTTGATATCCCCGTTGTCGCAAAACTTCTGCCCCATCCTGATTGCCAGAAATGATCCCGTGGCTGTGATTGAGGTTATATTTTTCTAATAAAGCAACTGGTAATTTTAGCTCATAGGGTAAATTCCACCAGGTAAAAAACACATTTTTTGCCTTGAGTCCTAATAGCTTATTTAAAGCAATCATCTGAGTATAAGCCAGTCCTCTAGACCCTTGTTCCACTTGGATGATTTGGGGAGAAAATTGTTTTAACAAAGATATTAAATCAGTGCCAAAGGTAAGGAGTCCCTGATGATTTTGACTGAAATTAGAAACTGGAACTATTTTAAATGTGCCTTCATCTCTGTATTCAGTTTCAATAATTCTGTTTTGCACGCCACCTGGTTTCCAACGCTTTGGGACTATAACTGTCACTTCAATGTTAGGTTCTAGTTGAGATAAAGCGCGTAATTTCTCACAGTTGAGGTCTACAATATAAGTGTGACTAGCAACTAAGATTTTCATTGATATTTATTAGTTCTTATTTATTTTTTATCAGTTGTCCTTTGTTTTTCACTAACTCCTGACTCCTAACTAAACTTGTTCATCCAATCGACTGTAAATTTGACCATCGTTCCATAGTGATTGGATGACAGTACCCAAGGCTTTGAAAAAACCTAAAGTGTAGAAAATAGCACGAGTGGCAATTTTGATGGGGGAACCGCTTTTATGGCAAGGTGGGCGTCCCAGAACGTGACAGTCAAATAAACGGCCGTATAAGCGTAAAGCTTGAGTAAGAGTGAGGTTTTTCAGCCCTAGTAGGAAATGGTTGTGATAAAAGGTGAGTTGATATTTGAGCGATCGCATACTAATATCATGACAACCCCCTGTTTCTTCACCTAGATGCACCAAATGGGCTTCTGGGTCGTACCAAATCTTATATCCTGTTTGTCGCACCCGTAAACAAAAATCTGACTCTTCGCGCACTGCACTACCGCCAAACCTCTCATCAAACCTCAGCCCGTACTTAGTAAAAATTTCACGGCGAAATGACATATTGCAACCCCTTGCTGTTAGCACTTGTTGGGGTTTGATAGTATGTACTAAATCAATATGATACCAAGCAATTCCTGGGTCCATTGCTTCAGGAGGCAGATATTCAATCTGTAAATCTCCTCCAGAATCATCCAATTTCATTCTGTCAAATACCCGTCCGGCCACAGCCCCCACTTCTGGATTTTGCAAATAATTTTTCGCATGGGCTGTTAACAATTCTGGGGTTAGCTGAACATCATCATCAATAAATAATATTATTTCACCAGAAGACCGCCGCACAGCGTAATTTCGCGCCCCTGGCAAACTAGCCCAATCTAAGCGCAACCATTTAATTTTACCTGCCCCTACCATCTCTTCTAAGTAGGCTTGAATTTCTGGTTGGTGTTTTGGGGTTTGGTCTACCACTAAGACTTCAAAATTTGGATAGTTTTGTTTCAGGACATCTACAATGCTATCCTGTAGCGCTTCCTCTCGACCATAGGTCGGGATAACTACAGTAACTAAAGGATAATTATTCATAATTTTTATTAAGCGATTTTCTTACTTTGATAATAACCTTATAAAAATTAATATACTCCTGACACTGCTGCATAAAGATTATCAAATAACTCATTTTGCTTTTCGGAGTTATGCACAATTCGCGCTTGAGCTAATGCTCCTGCACTTAAAAATTCGTAATGTTCTCGTTTATCACTTCTATCAAAAAATTGAATGATTTGTTGCAATGCTTGCTCTGCCAAATAGTCATAGGTGCTGTTTAGAATTTCCCAATATTCATTAGTTTTGATTTTATCTCCGTGCAACCAATTGCTCCAGTGCCTGAGTTCATTAATTGGTAATTCTAAAATATAGCCATTTTCGCCATGACGAATAAACTCTGGTAAAGCACATACATTTGTTGTAATTGCAGGAGTTGCAACGGAAAAGCCTTCGATGATACTATAACCATAAGTATCATGTAATGTCGCCATTATTTGAAAATGACTTTGCGATAATAACTCAATAACTTTGTCATTATCAATATTGTTATGAAATACAACATTATTTAACTTCAGTAAATTTAAATCCTCTACATATTTTGTGGTATCGGGAAAATCAGTCGGGACTCCTGAACCATGCCCCATATCCGAAATTATATGTACAGTAATAGGTAAACCTAATTTTTCAGCTTTCTTGGCGAGTCTTAAAGCAACAACTCCGCCTTTGCGGGCAATGTGGTTTCCGATAAATACAAGCTGGAGATTTTGCTGTTCCTGATATAGTTTTGGTTGGCTAACTCTGACTGGGAAGTTTGGATGAATAACATCTAATTTATTGCTTACTTTTTCTTCTATCTTCCAACCTTCTATCCGCTTAATTAATCTCAACTTGGCATAATCGGAAATAGCGATAAGTTTTTGGCAATTGTCTAATGCTAACCGATTATTTAATATTTCATAAATTGTAGCTTCGCTTTGATTTTGAGGATTTCTATATAAAACACGATGATCTTCAAAGGTGAAAAACCAAGGTTTATTTGTATATAAAATTCTGTTGAAAGAATGAATTGCTTGGTATCTTCCCCATACAGGTTGCCAAGCCATAAAGCTGCTTAAAGGATACCAAATTTTTTCTATAGGATATCTGCCTGCAGGGAAAGGCTTGGGGCGGATGAGTGTATGCCGAGAATTTCGAGGTAGGTTTGGAATGCTGAGGTGTTTTTGACCTGCTATGATAACTTTTGCCATTTTTATTTCATTTAAATTGTTTTTAGACGTTTTCTCTTGTTTTTTTGCTGAGGGTTGGCATCTTCTTGATCTTGTTTCTCCAGTTCTGGCAATTTAAAAAGAACTCCGGCAAAAAACCAATAATAGACAGCAACCGGATCAACATCCAGAGGATAGTAGTAAGTGTTGTAACTAATAAACAATATAAACACCCACAAAGCTGCTCCGTAACTGCGGAAATTACGGTTTTTTATGGAGCGATAGGTCTTAAAGCCAATAATTGTTAAACTTGTTACTAAACCCAGAAAAGCTAGTACTCCAAGAATTCCAACTTCATAAAGGACTTTGGGATAGTAGGTTTCTACGAGTTTGGTTGAACCCATTACACGAGCAGAGTTAGTTGCTCGACCTAAGCCACTTCCCAAGGGACCGTCTACGTTTTTCCAATTCTCTTCAAATTGCTGGACAATAAAATCTTGAGGTGGTGAAGCGTCCCAGCGACCGGTAAAACTCTCGGTTCTCTCTTGCACGACAGCAGGGTTAGTCACCATCACAATTCCCAAAACTAAAGCAAGTCCTATCCCTATAGGGATAAATCGTTTAAGGTTGCCAATTTGTCCAGTGAGCAAGAGCAAAATCCCGAAGCAAGTTGGTACTAAAGCTAAGGCGATTCTCTGTCCAGAGATTACAGCATTGATAAAGACTGTCACTAAAGAACCTAAACCGACCAGCCGCCATATTGGCGAAGGGTCGGTGAAGCCGGTGGCAAAGGTAAAAAAGGTGCTGGAAATTAAGAACCATGCCCACTGCCAAGGAGCTACAAATGTCCCTGGTAAGCGAATAACCCCTTCTTCGGGACTATATAAGAGCGCTCCACCAAAATAACACCGGGCTTCTAGTGATGTGACAAATAGGGCATTTCCTTCAAGACCTCTAGTGCCTTGACATACACCAGTTAGTAGTAACAGGTATTGAATAAATCCCAGCACACAGCAAATGAGTGTGAGGACAATCTGGAGGCGCGATAAAAATAGAAAATCCCGCTTATCGCGAATTAGATAGTAGGCACAACCAATCAGGGGGACATAGCCTAAAAATACTTTTAGTCCCAGAATTCCCATTCCTAAAGGTATTTCGTTGGGCGCTTTTTCCAATAGTCCCACACTAGGTGGGTTAAACTGCTGTCCACCATTAACGAACAACAGCGTTAGCAGACTGCAACCCAAAACAATATAAAGTGGGATTTTAATGCCTTGGGGAATAATTATGGGTAGCCCTTGTTTACGGCAAGTTTGCCAAAGTCCAACTAGCGCTGGAACGTAAAAAGCATCTTTAGCTAATTGGAGTATGGGACTATTGCCCAAGTAGTAAGTGATAGTACCCCCAATAGGTACGTAAATGATGAAGGCATATAGCGCTTGGCGCGGGTATTTGTAGGAAAGGGAGATGACGAGTATCCCCAAAACACCAGGAACTGCCGCTTTAATTCCACCTACAAAAAAAAGCACAATGCCAAAGAAGACACCGCTAATAGTGGCAGTGGTGAGTAAGCTAGTGAATTCTTTACGTGCTTGGGCTGCTTTGCGCTTTTGGGCTAACTGTTCTTTGAGGCTAAGAGTAGGAGTTTCTTTTTTAGCCTGTTTTTTTGATTTTTGATTTTTTGACTTGGATTTCGGCATAGTGGCGCTGTAGCCTATCAGCCTTAAAAACAATCTATAGCTTACATACAAATGGATTACAATGGCTATAGTCTATACAAGCCGAATTCATCCTTAACTGATTGAGTTAAGGATTTTCGATCAAAAATATTGAAGTTTAACTTCATTGAACCGTAAAAAAGATTTTCCCCTGTTTCTACAATGTAAACTGCCCCAGGAAATGGTAATGGTTCAATAGGTTTATCTTTGTTTTCTAATATACCTCTAACTTTACCGTGGTCTATATAATATTTGTAGTATCCATAACCCCGATTATATTCTGCGTTTTCTGGTAGGAAATTTAAGTCATATCGGATAATGTTGGATGTCCCGCACATTGAATAGAAATTTTTTCTTTTAATATATATATATTTACTAGCTTCTTTATATTTATAACCTTTATTGATAAACCATCCATTAGAGTTAGGATGTTGCTTAATAAATGTGGCTAAGTTTTTACTGATGCAATCATCTGCATCAACTGCCATAGTGTGAGTTGGAGAAAATTGACGAGCATATATTAATCCCTTCAAGATTTTTCGCCCTTTATCTGTGTCTCCTCTAGCTATAGGGTTTGTCTCATTGGGAGGAGGAAAGTCAACTGTAATGTATGTAATCTGGGGATGATTAAATTCTATTTTTGGCTGTTCATGACAAACGACAATAGCGTGAAAATCAGGAGAGATTTGATTGCAAATTGATTTGATACATCTTTCAAATGATTGTGTGACACGCTCCCAGGAATTGGAAACTTGCGGACTTTTAAGTGGGATAACAAAAACAAGCATTTTATTACCTTATATAGCAATCCTAAATCATTCGTGAGAGATAAAATCGCTGAGATGCCTATAAATACGTACTTTTAATCTCCGTATTTTCTCACATTTCAATTCGGATTGCTATAGAAGATAACCAAAGAATACGCACAGACCTCTTTCCTTGTTAGAAAAGAGGTTTACAATAGACCTCTTGCAAAAGTCCCAGATGCGTGGGACAAATAAGTTAGAGTTGGGTAACATGAATGACCTACGAACAAGTAAAGAGCCTAAAGTCGGAAGACTTCAAACGCTTGTGTGGTGTACGCCCAGAGACTTTTAACCACATGCTAAAGATCGTGCGATAAGCCTAACGGCATGGCTTTGCTTACCGCAAAAGGAAACAAAACAAAAAACAGGAAGGCCTGGTAAACTCAGCATGGAAGACCAATTGTTGATGACATTGGAATATTGGAGAGAATATCGCACGTACTTTCATATTGGTCAAACTTGGGGAGTAAACGAGTCTACAGCATACCGAATTATCCGAAAAATAGAAGATACACTGGTTAAATCCAGAGTTTTTACTCTTCCTGGGAAGAAAAAGTTGGCTAGTTCTAATTATCAGTTAGAAGTGGTAGTGGTAGATGTGACAGAAAGTCCAATTGAACGTCCTAAAAAAAACAGAAAAACTTCTACAGTGGGAAAAAGAAACAGCATACGCTCAAGTCACAAGTAATAGTAGACCAAGCCAATGGTCAAATCATCTGTACCGCTCATGGCAAGGGTAGAGAGCATGATTTTCGGATATTTAAAAATAGTAAAGTTAGGTTAAGAGAAAACATAGAGTGCTTGGGAGATAAAGGTTATCAAGGTATTCAAAAAATGCATAGCAATAGTCGGATTCCCAAGAAAAAACCCAGGGGCGGTAAATTAAGTTATGAAGATAAAAAGAGTAATCAAGAATTAGCCAAAATTAGAGTTTTAGGTGAGCATGTAAATCGTAGGTTAAAGGTATTTAAAGTTTTGTCTCTTACTTATAGAAATCGCCGAAAAAGATTTAGTTTGCGGTTTAATCTGATTGCTGCTCTCTACAATTACGAGCTTTTTCTGCCGAAAATCAAATCTTCCTGAGCGACTTTTGCAAGAGGTCTAATATACCTAAAAGTGCAAATACTACATCTTCCAGAGATGACCAAGGCTGGTTAATTTACAGAAGTTGTGACGACGAAAAAGTTACACTTTTGAAAGGTGAGATAGTAGCCACTCCCTTCTCCACTAAGAATACCTAATTTAACTAACCGTGAAGACGCCTTCCTTGCACCTCTGGTAGAGAAGAGAAGGAAGAAGAAAAAGTAGATAGGTAATCTTAGACGGTGAAGGGAGTAACTTAGACCGCTATGTGTTGCTGGACTTGCCAAACTAATTCATTTGTCCAGTGGTTGGCAAGGTCGGCATTGGCAGCTTCCACCATAACCCTGATCACTGGTTCTGTGCCTGAGGCGCGAACCAAAATTCTGCCGGAATCACCCATTGCTGCTTCAGCAAGAGCGATCGCTTGTTGTACAGGTTGGCAATCTTGCCATCCTAAACGGCGATCGCGATCTACGACTCGCACGTTCCGCAACAGTTGCGGATAGGTCTGGAAGCTTTGATCTACTAATTCTGCTAGGGAAATATCCGCCTGTTTCACCAAAGCTGCTACATGCAAGGCTGTTAACAAGCCATCTCCAGTCACGGCATAATGACGGCAAAGAATATGACCTGATTGTTCGCCGCCTAACATTCCCCCAGTCCGCAGCATTTCTGCTTGCACATATTGGTCACCGACTGCGGTGCGAATCAACTTACCACCTATTTGTTGCCAAGCTTTCTCAAAACCTAAATTAGCCATGACTGTAGATACAATCAGGTTATCTGGCAGTTGTTGGTTTTGTTGTAATTGGCTTCCCCATAGATAGAGAATGTAATCGCCGTTAACTTGCCTTCCGGTATTGTCTACAGCTAAGACGCGATCAGCGTCGCCATCAAAGGCAAAGCCGATGTCAGCATTGTGTTCTTGTACTGTTGCTGCAAGAATATCTAGGTGAGTAGAACCGCAGTTAACATTAATGCGATCGCCATCTGCTTCGTTATGCAAGCAGATCACCTCTGCCCCCATTTCTGTAAATACTGATGGTGCTAATCCTACTGCTGCTCCCCACGCCAAGTCTAAGACAATCTTCATTCCCTGAAGATTTAGGGCACTGGTTAAGGGTTTTTTCAACGCCTCGCTATAATGCCCCACTAACTCCAAACGTGAGTAATGCCGTCCGCAATTACTGATAGCAATAGGTGATATCTTGCCACGCAGTCCCGCTTCAATTTCTGCCTGCAATATTTGAGGTAATTTCCCACCATCCGCACCAAAAACCTTAATGCCATTGTCCTCTGGGGGATTATGGCTGGCAGAAATCATCACTCCGCCGATGGCATCACTGATGCTGGTAAGATAAGCAACGCAAGGAGTGGGACATAATCCCAAATACCAAACCTCTAACCCCGCTGCTATTAAACCTGCACTCAAAGCCATTGCCAGCATATCGCTGGAGTTTCTAGAGTCCTGTCCGAGAATGACTGGCCCTATTTGAGTAGCATTGTTACGTAAAACAATACCTGTCCAAAAACCAACTTGTAATGCTAGAGGCGCACTTAGCAATTCTCCGACTCGTCCACGAATACCATCTGTGCCAAATAAAGGATTTGTTGGTAATGGGATTAAATTCAATGCAAAACTGCTCTCAATCCCTTTGTCCAATTCGCCAGCTTCGGAAGCAGAATCCCCAGGAATGCCTGGTGTCCGAGTTATAGATGAAACCATATGTTTAAATACTCCACACAATCACACTGAAAAATAGCACTTAAGACTTTGTTCAGCAATTTCGATATGCTTTTTATCTTGAGAAATTCATTCTAAATCAAAATTATATTACGTAATAATACTTAAATAAATCTAATTGTAAATCTTTCATGAAGTCAGTATTAGTTTTTACGTTATTAGTAAAGTTTCCACCTTTTAACCTTTTATGCCCTCAACTTTAGTCTTGATTTTTATCTGTATTAATTCACACTTTGCAATTTTACTTCCTCAGAACAATTGTAATAAATATTACCATAATTCTCTCTGAAGTGTTTTCAGCAAAGCTGAGAATGAAAGCGAAATTTAGCTAATAACAACAAAAAATTGTAAAGTTATATCTCCTTCTTTGTGAAACTGCACAAAACCAAGCTTGGTCAGACTTGGGGCAAAATCCCCCAGTTCCGGAGCAACCTCACAGGTAATTGGTATTAGCCTTGTTGCTGTGTAAAAAACTACAAAACGATGGTGGCTTAAAAAATTTTAATATAAATTCTCATCAAATAGTTTTAAGGTAACGTTTTAATGGCTTTTTTAGCCGTTAGTGAATCGAAACTCCGGCAGTTAACTTTTTAAAGTTGAGAATTTTAGTATGAGCAGCAATTTAGCAACCAAATTACGTGTAGGCACTAAGAAAGCCCACACAATGGCAGAAAATGTAGGTTTTGTCAAGTGCTTTTTAAGAGGAGTAGTCGAGAAAAACTCTTACCGAAAACTAGTTGCTAACTTCTACTTCGTCTACTCAGCGATGGAAGAGGAAATGGAAAAGCATAGCCAGCACCCAATTCTTTCTAAAATTAACTTTCCCCAGCTAAACCGCAAGTATACCCTAGAGCAAGACCTGGGTTATTACTTTGGTGCTAACTGGAAAGAGCAAATCAAACTATCTCCCGCAGGTGAAGCTTATGTAAAGCGCATCCGAGAAATATCTGCCACAGAACCGGAACTCTTAATCGCTCATTCATATACTCGTTACTTGGGTGACTTATCTGGGGGACAAATTCTCAAAAATATTGCTGTAACGGCGATGAATTTGTCTGATGGGCAAGGAACAGCCTTTTATGAGTTTCCAGAGATTCCTGATGAGAAGGCATTCAAAGCGAAATATCGTCAAACTTTGGATGAATTACCCCTTGATGATGCTACAACCGATCGCATCGTTGATGAAGCTAACGCCGCCTTTGGCACGAACATGAATATGTTCCAAGAATTGGAGGGCAATTTGATCAAGGCGATCGGTGTGATGGTGTACAACAGCCTGACACGGCGTCGTACACGCGGTAGTACTGAACTCGTCACCGCTGAGTAAACTTTATTAAGTAAAATTTTGTAAATCTAGGGGTAACCTCTCTGGGTTCACCTGAATAAAATCAGGCGATCGCGGGGATGTTGCCCCTACTGCTGTTTGTTAGCTAATTCTATTTACAGAATATATAAACACTGATTCCTAATCTAGTCAGCGATCAAGGAAGATATAAACAGGCACAATTGATTAAATAATGGCAACAAAAATTCCTGTCACAGTGATCACAGGTTTCTTAGGTAGTGGAAAAACCAGTCTAATTCGCCACCTGCTACAAAACAATCAAGGACGCGGCATTGCGGTTTTAGTCAATGAATTTGGCGAACTCGGAATTGATGGCGAATTGTTAAAATCCTGTCAAATTTGCCCGGAAGATGCTGAGGGCAACAGTAATATCTTTGAATTAACCAACGGCTGCTTATGCTGCACTGTGCAGGAAGAGTTTTACCCGACGATCCAAGAGTTAATCAAGCGGCGAGATAGCATCGACTGCATTTTGATTGAAACCTCTGGTTTAGCCTTACCAAAACCGCTGATGAAGGCTTTTCGCTGGCAGGAAATTCGGAATGCGGCCACTGTGGATGCCGTGATTACGGTAGTGGATTGTGCGGCGGTAGCAGCAGGGACATTTGCCAGTGATCCAGAGGCGATCGCAGCCCAGCGCCAAGCAGATGATAGTCTAGAACACGAAACACCTTTGCAAGAACTGTTTGAAGAAAGACCAACTTGCTTGTGCAGATTTGGTGATGTTGAATAAAATTGACTTGGTAGATGCTGAGACAAAAGCTAGAGTTGAGGAATTGATTAAACAACAGTTGCCCAGAGTGGTGAAGATTGTTGAGAGCGATTGTTCTCAACTTGATATATCTATATTATTAGGATTCCAAGCCGCAGTCGAAGACAACAATCCTGACTTTACAAAACTATGACTATTTCTCAACTATTTAACGTTGCCAATCTTTTCGTGTTACCTTTTTGGACATTGATGATTCTCTTGCCAAATTGGAAAGTGACACGGCGGATAATGGAATCATATCTGCCTTTTGTGCTGTTAGCTGGAGCATATTTGTATTTGTTTATCAACAGCATTACGCCAGAAAATGCCCAAGCTTTATCGAATCCCCAATTAGCTGATATTGCACGATTTTTTGCAAATGAAACGGCTGCTGCAACGGGTTGGATTCATTTTTTAGCGATGGATTTATTTGTCGGTCGCTGGATTTATTGGGAAGGACAAAAAACAGGTATTTGGACAATTCACTCCCTTGCACTGTGTTTCTTTGCTGGCCCTTTGGGATTACTGTCTCACATCTTGACTAGCTGGATTACTAAGACATTTTTCCCAAAATCTCAGCACAATGAAGCGGTGACGGTAGGAGAAAAAGCTGCGTCATCATCTGGCACATAGTTATATATAGCAATCATAAATTGTTTGTGAAAAAGCAGATCCCCGATTTCTTTGAGAAGTCGGGGATCTATGGCTTGATAAGATTAGGGAATCAGTTTACTCCTATTACCAATTATCTGATTTTAAAATTATTAAGCGTTGTCATGTCTATAGTCGGCATCTAACCAACAGCGTGGTAAAACTTCACCTGAAGGGAAAATGAGATTTTCTTTTTTAAAAGTTTCAGGTTGCTGTTCTTCTTGACCTTCTTGGTCTTTTGCCTGAACAACATCAGTATTAGGGTCAAGTAATTCCTGAATTTCAAGAATTTTTACCAATTCTCCACTATCTTTGACTTGTAAAAGCATAGAAATTGCCTCAATGAGTTTGCATGAAAGTCCAAAACGAGTCTCAAGATAAAGTTGCTCAAATCTAAACTGATTTAGAACACCGACATTCCTTAATTGATAAAGGAAATTTTTTCTACATACATATAAATTATCCGAAATTCATCTATATATATTTGTAGTTTTTATTTTTATAAAATTGACACACCAAATAAATTCCCAATTCAGCATCTCAAATCGAATAAGGGAATGGTGACTAAAACATTGTCCAACTAAAATAAATAATCTTGATTTTAGCGATTATATTTCACGTTGATATTTTTCTAAAATATCTACTAAGGTGACTTGGGATTGCAGTGGTAGTAAATCGATTAAAGGAAGTTCGCTTTTACCTCCACCAATTTTTACGGGAATTGATTTCAAGACTTTTATAACTTGGTCTTCATTTACATTATTAGAAGTAATTAAGGGATACAACTGTTCAGCAACAAGGGTATGCAATTTGGCATTAGATAAATAAAGGTGCCATTTGGCAATATCTATGTAGACGTTTTCGCCAATTTCAGCTGCTAGGGCTTCTAGTAGTTCTGTGGTGTTAGTCTTAGCCATAAAATAACCCTACATTAAAAAAGAGCGCAAAATCTCAGGCTTTTTCAGATTATCGTTCAATTGAGAGGCTAGTCCTACTACCACAGGTTACAATCGCCCCAGCATCATTAGTCCGTCTTCAGATGGATTTAGATGGATCACTGTAGTTAGCGATCGCAGCAATATAAATTAGATGTACTAACAATATTCCTGTCCAACTTAAAGTCACCCCAGGCAGCCACTCCCAGGCAGTGGCTTTCAAAATGTGGAAAAACCACAAGCCAGAATTAATACTAGCAGCGATCGCCACATGGATGGCAAAATTCATTCGGTCATCTATCTTGCGGTAATCAGGGTCTTTGCGATCAGGTTCGCGAGGCCAACGAGGAGGCATAAATATTTGTTACAGATTTAAATACACTTACTCATTCTAAGGTTTTTGGGACAGCGGTTGCTATTAGACCTCTATAACCAGTCATAATCTAATTAAAAAAGCCAACGGGCAGAACAGTTGGCAGAATACTTACAGATTTTTTTCAAAGTAAAATGCGCTCTTATCTAATGCTCTTGCAGGAAATAATCTCCTGATTTCCCGCCACTCTTACTGATTAAACGAATCGATTCAATTTGAATCGACTTTTCTAGGGCTTTTGCCATATCGTATAAAGTCAGGGCAGCCACAGAAACGGCAGTTAAGGCTTCCATCTCTACACCAGTTTCAGCTTTGGTTTTGACTGTGGCTTGAATTTGATAACCAGGTAGTTGCGGATCGGGTATAATTTCGACTGCAATTTTTTGTAAAGGCAACGGATGACACAAAGGAATTAAAGTGGCTGTTTGCTTGCCTGCCATAATCCCAGCCAATCTTGCAGTTGCTAACACATCTCCTTTTGGCACATTTCCGGCTTGAATGGCAGCGAAGGTTGCAGGCAGCATCCGCACATTGGCAGCGGCTACTGCTTGGCGGACGGTGGGTGCTTTATCAGACACATCCACCATTTGTGCCTGTCCTTGGCGATCTAGATGGGTTAAGTTGGCAAAATTAGATGGAGAATTATCTTGCATCATTTAATTAGAACGTGTTAATATAGATTGTCGGTGAGGGCGTGTAGCTCAGTGGACTAGAGCACGTGGCTACGGACCACGGTGTCGGGGGTTCGAATCCCTCCTCGCCCGTTTTTGAAAGTTAAAAGTTGAAAGTTAGGAGTGAGAAATTAAAGTTCCTCACTCCTAAGTTTTAAGTTGTTCAAGGCGTAAGCATCTGGAGCACGACCTAGTGCAAAGCGCAGCGAGTTGGATAGGTTTTTGCTCGACTGGGTGAGGAAGATCACAAGTGCAACAGAAGTGATCACAGCACCGTAGCCAAACATATCGCGATAGCCTACAAGTTCTGCGATGATACCCAGAAGAGGAGCGGCGATCGCAATCCCCAGGTCAAGTCCAGCTATACATATAGCAAAAATTTGCCCCCGTTCTTGCGGCAGTGAGCGGTCTGCCATCATCGTGATCATCATGGAGATGAGTGTACCACCACCAGCACCTTCAGCGATCGCAGCTAATAAGAAAATGATCGCGCTGTCAGCCTGCCACAGTAGTATTAACGCTAAAACATAGCAAAAAATACCAAAGGTGATAAACAAACCACGACCAAAGTGATCGCTTGCCCTACCAGCAAACACCCTGATACTAAAACTAGAAATTGCCCCAACTGTAAAAAACAGTCCGCCATTGAAGTCCACGTGAGTGGATTTGAGGAACAGCGACACAAAGGTCTGTACAGCACCAAGAGACAAACCAATCAGTAACATAACTATAGTTGGAACTCTCACCCGGGGACTGCCCAAAATTTGCCAAAAGTTGCGCTTGTTTGCCTCAGTTTGCTCCTGTATCTGCACTGGTGGATTAGTGACTTGTACAATCCCCAGAAGGGCAACAAAACCCAATTCAGCAGATAACAGAAATAATATCCCGTAACCACTTGTAGCTTCTAAATATCCTCCCAAGGCAGGGCCAATTGCTAAACCAAGGGGAGTTGCCAGGGTCATGTAACCAATGATTTCACCACGAGTTTCAGTAGGAGCTAAATCCGCGATTAACGCACTGTAGCCAGTGGCAAAAGCGGCAATGCTAATACCGTGAAAAATCCGCACCAGGATCAACAGTGGAATTGATTGGGTTGCCAAGTAACCAAAGGGTGCGATCGCAGCTACGATCGTACCAATCAACAAGACAATTTTTCGACCATTTTCATCGGCTAAACGTCCCAGCATCGGGCGAGATAGCAATAACCCAATGGCGAAACTGCCCATCACAATCCCAATTTCTTGTTTGCTTGCGCCCACATCATCCATGTAAAGCGGTAAAGTTGGTAAGAGCGAAGATATGCTCGACCAGAATAATAAACCTGCTGTAAATAAAATCAGCAGGTTGCGCCGTAGTCCAGCGTCAAAGGTATTAAATGCTTTCAAAGTAGATGCAATTTAATGAATTTTTTGTCAATAGTTAGGAGTTATACCAATTCTGTATGAAGATGCGCTAAACCATATTTAAGTGCAAGAAAGAAAAACGTAGACGCAAAGGACGTATAGACACGTTTGCGGAGCGTCTCCAAGAGTTGTGGCTTACCGCAGGGTAGGACACAAAGAAAGAAAGAAAGAAGTTAAAAGGGTTTGGCGCAGCCTCACAAAAAAATGGTATTAGGAGTTAGGAGTCAAGAGTAAACCATATTTACTCTTGAGTGTTTACTCATCCCCAATGTCGAATGTCCAATGCCCCATAACTGAATGGCACTAAGATAAGTCCAAAGTCTTGTTTTGCCTCGTTCTCAGCCTGGAGGCTGGGAAACTATTTTGGGAGGCTCCGCCTCCTCTTTCTTGACCAGAGACAGAGCTTCTTGGAACTCGTTAAGAGTCTTCAGACTGGGAACAAAGTTACACAAGCCTTTCGGCTTTTCTTAGTGCCATTCCGCCATAACTATTGTTACCTTAGTCAATATTTTTTGCTACCACCTCTCGCACACGATAGATAGGCCTTCCTTGGGATTCATGGTAAGTACGCATGAGCAATTCTGCCAAAAGACCGAAGCAAAACAACTGCACTCCAGTTACTAACAGGAGAACTGCCAAAATCAGCAAAGGGCGATTGCCAATGTCCTCATGGAAAGCAAATTTGACGAACGTCAAGTGAATTCCGATCGCTGTCCCCGAAATCATTGAAATCAAGCCCAACAGCCCAAAAACGTGCATCGGGCGGGTGAGGAATCTTTTCATAAACAGAATGGTTAACAAATCCATCAACACCCGGAATGTCCGCCAAATCCCATATTTACTTCGACCAAAGCGACGGGCGTGATGACGCACTGGTATTTCAGTAATTCTAGCTCCTTCAATGTACGCCAGGGCAGGTAAAAATCGGTGTAGTTCCCCGTAGAGATTCATATCTGCCAACAGTTCTGTCCGATAGGCTTTCAACGAACAGCCATAGTCATGAATATTCACGCTGGTGGTGCGACGAATTAGCCAATTGGCAATTTTGGAAGGAAGTAACCGATTTACAGCACCATCTTGGCGTTTTTGTCGCCAACCACTCACCAAATCGTAACCTTCGGCCAGCTTTGCTAATAACATGGGGATATCAGCTGGGTCATTCTGGAGGTCAGCATCTAAAGTGACGATCGCTTTACCTACAGCATAATAAAACCCAGCAGCCATAGCCGCAGTTTGACCGTAGTTGCGACGCAAAATCACCGCTTTTAAATCAGTGCGGATTTGCGCCTCTTTTTTGAGAAACTCCCCGGAACCATCTGTAGAACCATCATCCACACAAATTATTTCATAATTTATCTGACTAGAGGATAAAGTAGATGCGATCGCTTCTAGTAAAAGCGGCAAACTTTCCACTTCGTCATGTATCGGCACCACCACCGAAACATCTGGGACAATTGCTGAAATCACCCCATTTTCCTGACTCAACCCTTGATAAACCTTCCCACTCCTCATATACCTGTGCGTCCTGTGCGTCTCTGTGGTTCGTAACTTTTGATAACTCTACCAGCACCTCGCAGTTGCTGATAGTACGACTGACTAACCCCATTTCCCTGTTTTGAGAGAACATCAATCCCAATCCCATCTCGTCCCTGCTCTTTCCCAGAACTATGGATGTAATAACCATCCGCTAAATAAAGTCCGACATGGGTTGCTTTTGGGCTAGTTCCAAAAAATACTAGATCCCCGGCTGCTAATTCTGCAATAGTAATTGGTTGAGTGAATCCTTCCTGTTGATAAGCATCTCTGGGTAACCAAATGCTCACCGAAGCAAACGCCGCCTGGATCAACCCAGAACAGTCATAATTTGGTGCTACTGTACCACCCCAAAGGTAATAATTGGATTGTTGCATCGCTTTTTGGGTAAAGGCGATCACCTTTGCTAGGAGTTTTTTAATTTCAGATTCAGAAAATGTTGCAGCCTGATAAGGTACAGTAGCAGATTGTAATGAATCAAAATCTGAAAGGGATACCCATCCCGGATAGTCATCTTCACACAAATACAGCTCAACCGCTGAATTTTGATGATTTGATGTTACCCATAAATGTCGCCCAGATGCGGCTTGAGTTGCCAAGCGTGTACATTCAGGAGAATCATATAAGTTCAGGTTAGCTAGACACTGATACTCCCCTGATTTTGGATTTGGGATTTTGGATTTTAGATTAAAGGACATTATTCGAGAATGATTTTTTTTAATAAAGACGAACAACTCGAAAATCTTGGGTTAGGCATTTTAGATGCAACTTGGGCAGCATTTGGGACTTTAGCCCGTAACCAAATTGCGCTAACTTGGGTTGTTTACGATCCACCAGTGCTAGTAAATACTGGTGGCGCTCTGACTCCCAAAGCTTTTTGGGATCACCCAGTTCGTGGTTTCACTTATCGTGGTGTTGAACGGATTTATCCCGCCAGTGTAGTCAAGCTATTTTATCTGGTGGCGGTAAACGAATGGTTAGAAAAAGGCATGAGTCAAACCTCCAAGGAGTTGGAGCGAGCCTTGCAGGATATGATTGTAGATTCTAGTAATGATGCTACCAGTTTGATTGTGGATATTCTCAGTGGCACCACCTCAGGCCCACATTTACCAACTGGGCCCTTTGAAACCTGGAAATATCAGCGTAATATTGTTAACCGCTATTACCAATCCTTGGGTTGGGAAGAAATGGAAACGATTAACATCTGTCAAAAAACTTGGGGTGATGGTCCCTATGGACGGGAACGGGCGTTTGTGGGAGAGTTACTGGAAAATCGCAATATGGTAACAACAAATGCGATCGCTAGGTTACTGCATAGTATTGTAGGCGGGGTGGCAGTTTCAAGTGGGCGATCGCAAGCGATGATGGCTTTGCTCAAACGGACTCTCAACGATTTGTCCGCTGACGCCGAGGAAGATCAGGTAACAGGTTTTTTAGGTGGTGGACTTCCTGAAAATGCTCAAATTTGGTCAAAGGCCGGTTGGACAAGTCAAGTTCGCCATGATGCCGCGTATATTGAATTACCAAATCAGCGCCCCTACCTCTTAGTGGTATTTACTGAAGGCAAAGCGCAGGCTAAGAACCGAGCTATTTTGCCCTTTGTTTCTAAATTAGTTGCCGAAGCGATCGCTAGTCTATAATTCCAAATTACCTCGTTCCCAGTCGAAGACTGGGAATGCTTACTCAGAGGCTCCGCCTCCCTCATTAGTGGCAGCAGCCCAATGATATCAAATCCGCTCAATCACTTACGATATGTCATTGCGAGTGTAACGCAGTGGAACGAACGCGATTGCGTCTCTAAGAGTTGCAATTCGCTTGCGGTTCGGAGATTGCTTCACTTTGTTCGCAATGACAACTAATCAACCGGACATGATATGAAGAGTATTTCCAGGTTACACCTGGAAACGAGATTTTCAAAAGTTTTGGCTTAAATTGACACCAATGCACATCTGTGCATATATACTATTTCAACTTAAATTCATCAAATTTCAATACTTCCGAATCAGGCTTGCGAGTATCAAAACGATAACTACTTATCGTACCCGTCCCCGTATCAAAGATACTGAAAACGGTAATATCATTACTCGTAATATAAGGCATCGGCTTCCCATCTTCGCCCAGCAAGGGAGCAATTGTTGGCACTATCGGCTCTAAACCATTGGGATCACCAACCTTAATATAATTTTCTTGATACCCAATTGGTACTTCTCGCTTTCTGTCACCCCAAGCAGCGCCGTAAGTATTGCCCACATTAGATGTTTCCAGAAAGTGCATTCCACTGGGACTTACAAAACGGTTCCATAAATGGGAATGCCCATAGAATACCAATTGCACATTAGCCGTTTCAAGTATTGGCACAACATCGCGGATAATATAATCTGCGTCTTTCGGGTACTCATAACGCACTGCTTTGATATTATTACCATCCCGTTCAATTATTTGAATTGGATCTGTATAAGCAGGAACTATATTATCACCCAGAGTGTGGGGCGGATGATGGAACATCACGACTTTGTATTTTGCTTGTTTAAACTCAGGGCTGTCGAGTTCTGCCTCTAGCCAATTGTACTGCTTGCTGCCTTTAGCAATTGACTCATAAATCAACTGTCCATAACCCCAATTTTCAGGATTATTTAAATCTTTTTCTGCTTCCTGATATCTACCCTTACGCTTTCCATCTAAGCTGGGAGGGCGCCACATATTCGTAGCGTACAGTACCACCAAACGCACATTACCAAAACTGACTGCATAATACCTTTTTCCACCCTCTTTACTTTTTGGTAAAGAGAAAATCTCTTCGTAGGTATTAGTATTAAAAGAATTATCTATTAAAGATTTGTCCTGGTAGATTTTTTGAGCAACGACACGGGGAATTGTATCATCAAATTCACCATCTAAACTTCCCACCCTGGCAAATCGCCCCATCACCTCATGATTACCAACGCAAGTAAACATGGGTGCATGTTGAATTATTTGTCCACCAATATAGGTTGTCTTAACACCGTTATGCGTCATGTCATATTTAGCACGACCTTGTAAACCGGGAAATAATGCACCACCACTATCATGATCAAACCATTCTGAGGCGCGATCGCTGACGTTGACCAAATCACCGGCAAACCATACCCCATCGACTCGTCCAATTGTTTCTACCACCTTTTGCAGATTTGCAGATGTCATCGGCTTTAACTGATGGTCAGAGGTGAGTAGAATTTTTAATGGTGTATTCGGTTTTGGAGTAGCTGCGAGGCTAAAAACATCACTGCTAACACTCTCGCCGTCTTCTCCCCCACTCGTAACACGATAGTTTAGCCGCACACCAGGAGTTAATCCAGTCACCTCAGCTTCATGTCGCCAAATGTCGCGCCAGACGGGTTTTTGATAAACTTGGTTATTTTTGGTTTGGGTTGCAACTCTTGACTCTTGGTCTTCACGCGTACGACTAAGTTTGGTAGTATCTGCCTTAACAGTTTGTTTGAGATTTTCCCCGTAGGTTACTATGTGATTAACACCAGCAAACTCAGTAAACCAAACTACTCGCACTGAGGTTTCAGTTGGCAGTTGCAAAAATGGGTCGGTGAGCAGTTGGGGTGGTGATGTCATAATTGTTTGCCCAAATAAACGCACACTTACCATAAAGCATATAACAAGGGCAAGCATAGCCACTGAGGAGATTTTACGGCGGCTTTTGCGTCTGAGCATAAGTAATATACCAAATTTTTTAGAGTATTCACTGACTGAACGCAGTTTTCTTATTAGCCTTTTTTAGTGTTTCTAATACAGAACGCGAAGCAATATCTAAACTAGTCCAAAAATGCCTAGACGTAAAAGGCGTTAACTGTGAAATATGGGAGAAAGAAATAGATGAGCGAGTCGCTGCCCTGTAAGGCTTGTAGGACAATAGACTAGAATTAAACTCAATAGGGTTAACCCTAACAATGGCAAATATTTACGAAGATGTTCTAACTGTATAAAGTTGAAAAAATCATGCAAGCAGCTTTACGCATCACAACTAAAGTTTTACCAGGAAACAAAATAGAAATAGAACTTCCAGAATCCGAGATTGGTGACACCGTTGATGTATTTGTTATTTTGCCAGAAAAGCCTAAAGTGAAAAGGCGTTCTGCAATAGAAATTATAGAAGAAGTTCACGCTAAACGCACACCAAAAAGTGTTGAAGAAATAGATAGACAGCTGCAAGAGGAACGGGATTCATGGGACAGTTAATACTCCCCTCTTCTGGCGTCATCTATATATATACATCAATCGTAATTTACAGTGTTGAATGGAACCCCAATTATTATTCACTACTGCGACCCCTATGGTTAAAATTTCAGACAGGAGAAATTGAAGTTGTCAGCAGTGAACTTATATTGATGGAGACTTTAGTTATTCCTTTGAGAAACAATGATACCTTTTTGCTCAATGCTTACGAAGAACTGCTGTTGTCAGAAAATATGCAACTAGTTCCTATCAGTCAATTTATACTGCGACAAGCTGCTAACCTTCGCGCTACAACAAACTTAAAAACACCTGATGCTATTCATGCAGCTACAGCCTTATCTATTAATAGCAACCAGTTTATAACCAATGATAAAGGCTTTAGCAATGTCTCCGGTTTACCAGTTATTATCCTCAGCGAAGTTTTAACATCTTGAACTCTGGATATGCTGCGTTAAATAAATTTCATCCACCTTAGGACAATTATTTTTTCAAAGATTCTAGATAATTCAAAATTCTCTGATTTTCCAGCGTTAACTCTCTAATATCTGCGGTATCGGTATCACTACGATACTGAACTCAATTTATTTGTAGTGAAGCTTTGGAATGATTTTATGCTAAAGATTTGATATTATCTGGCAGACATGATTGAAAAACCTGCCAATCTTTTAAAAAGACTAGCAGGCATGGCTTATCATCAATCGGAGCGGCGGGATTCGAACCCACGACCTCCACTACCCCAAAGTGGCACGCTACCAAGCTGCGCTACGCCCCGGTCAGAATTACCATTCTATAACAAAACTCTAGGATAATCAAGAGGCAAATTTAAAAAACCTTAAGTATCCCAGTAGCTTGCAGTAAATCTGGAACAGCAGAAGCATCCCATTTACCTTCTACACACCGCCCTGTATTCAAGATGAAGCGCAGACTGTAAGCATCAGGATAACCTTCCACTTCCATCCATAATAAATCGCTTTCAGCTTCACAAGCAATTTTTTCCTCTTCCATCAATTCAGTTGCGAGTTGCTTCATCGTGTCTGCTAGCTGTGCTACTAGACGGCAAAAATCATTCAACTCGGCTTCGGTTAACTCAATTGCCCAATCATCTGTACCGACTAAACCTTTAAAATCAGGTGCTTCGGGGTTCCAGCCAATACGCCAGCCAGATCCGCTTTTTACAACGCGTTCCATAAAAAGTTAAAAGTTAGGAGTTATTAATTTACAACTCATAACTTTCCCATTACTTCAGTAATTCGGCACCTCCTCGTTGGGGTGGCTGTGGGGTAGTTGATGTACTAGGATTGGCTGTGGTATCTGAGTTAGGCGATAGGGTATTTTGAGAAGTAGGATTAAATATATTGACTAAGACTTGCACTAAAGCATCTCGCTGGCTGCGGGTGAGCCGGCTGATGGCTTTGCGATCGCCTTCTAGAGGATTTTCCCGTAGTGAATCATTTCCTGGATAGCTAGTATCATAGATAATTTCGTTCGCACCCAGGTAATCAGCTAAAGTTAGCTTCCAATCTAAGCGATAAATTGGGGCACGCCCTTTGGTATAAATGTGATATTTAATCAGGCGATTTACTAAGGTGTTGTTTTCGGCAACTTTTCCATTTTCTTTGCTGATATAGTTATTTTCCCGTGGTAAATTTGGCAATTGCTGATATACTTGCTGCCAAACATCGCCAGGAGTGATTCTTTGAGCCATCGCAGGTTGGATGCTAAATAAATTTGTCTGTATTGATTTGTCAGCCCCTGAACTCAAAACAATTACACCCACTACCATTAAGGCAGTGAGTGTCTGCCAGGGCTTGAGTAGGGGTTGAATGAACGATAAATTTTTGCTCATCCTACCTTCTCTAAAGTCTTTTTTTTATATTTCACCAATAATCTCTGGCTGAGTCAATTCATCGGACATTTCGATAATTGCCCTTAGCACTGGTTTCATCATCACATCTTCGTTACTTTCAAAGTCTTCATAACGCCGACGTTTAGCACGATTTGCCACCTGAACCGTAATGCGGTAACGATTTGAGGCTGCACCAATCAGCTCCTCAGCCCGATGCATAATCTGAGACTGAGTTGTCTCGAACTTAGAACGCTTTAGCATAATTAGTGGTTCTTGAGGTCATTCCCCAGTGTAGCAGTCCTGATAAATCTGCCGCTGTGTATTTAATCGCTAGCAACCTCTATATTGATACAGGTTGAATAATGTTTTAATCACTTTATAAGTTAAGTTACTTATAATATTACCTAACTAAAGTGACACACCCTTATGGCTGACCTTTTGGAAACTGCTGTCAACGCGGGAAACTTCAATACCCTGGTAAAAGCTGCTGAAGCTGCAAATCTCATAGAAATTCTGAAGAGTCCTGGTTCTTTTACACTATTTGCACCAACTGATGAAGCCTTTGCCAATCTGCCAGAGGGAACTTTAGATTCGCTACTACAAGATATCCCCAAGCTCAAGAAAATTGTGGCGTATCATATTGCTAGTGGGGATGTTCGGTCTGATGACTTGGTACAGATTAATGAGGCAGCGACGCTTGAGGGGTCAATTGTAGCCATTGAATCTGTCGACGGCAAATTTAAGGTAAATAACGCCAATGTCCTCAAAACAGATATTTTGACAGACAATGGCGTGATCCATATTATTGATGCGGTGTTGATGCCTGCAATGGTGGCGGGAAGTTAATGCATTGGTTATGGGGCATGGGGGATTGGGCACTTGTACTGAGCGACTTGTGCCGAGCAAAGCCGAGGTAAGCCGAAGTATGGGGCATTGAGAAAGAAAACTACTATTCCCCAGTCCCCAGTCCCCAGTCCCTAGTCTCCAGTCCCCAGGATGCACCCACTGCGTGCAGGAAGAGTTAATGACAACTGCTGAGTTTCTGCTTCACCATTCCACTCAACCTCAGCAGTGCCATATAACAACTTGTTGGGTTGAGTACGCAAACTGACGACATCTGCATTCGCTGTTGCCGAACTTGTGCCAGCGTTGATGGCAATTATCAATTCCTCTGTGCCCAAAGTTCGCGCAAAGATGTAAAGTTGTCCTTGAGCATGGAGGACTTGGTAATCACCTGTACGCAACGCTGGGTAAGTGTGACGCAGGGCAATTAATTGACGGTGACTATTGAAAATTTCTCGCTCCCACTTGGCTTCTAAAGGAAAGCTACGACGAGAGTCTGGATCTATGCCACCAGGTAAACCAACTTCATCACCATAGTAGATGCTGGGGGCACCGGGAAAGGTGAGTAGCAGTAAAGTTGACAATTCGACGCTAGCTTTATCGCTGCCTGCAATGGTCATCAATCGGGCTGTATCGTGACTTGCGAGCAAATTGAGTTGAGTTAGCTGAATTTCCCAAGGGTAAAGTTCCAGTAATTCCTGGATTTTAGTGGCATACTCAGCAGCAAATAAAGGTGGGTAGGGTTGATAGTCCTGGCTTTGGACTTGTTCTAAGACTACGCGATCGCCAGCCGCAAAGGCAATTGTTGGCCCGGCAAATAGATAATTCATTACCCCGTCAAATTGCGTCCCATCCAACCACTTCCGAGAATCTCCCCAGACTTCGCCCACAATGTAAGCTTCGGGATTGACTGCCTTAACGCGATCGCGGAATTCCTGCCAAAAGCCTGGAGTTTTTATTTCAAATGGTACATCTAACCGCCAACCGTCGATACCGAATTTAATCCAATATTCGGCAATTTCCATAATGTATTCCCGTACTTCTGGATTGTCGTGGTTAAATTCTGGCAAGGCGCGATTTCTCCCCCAACCTACGTAGTTTGCTCTTAATTCACCAGTATAGGGTGCAAGAGGCCAGCCTTCTATTTTGAACCAATTTACCCAAGGCGAATGGGGACCATTTTCTAAAACGTCGTGGAAAAAGAAAAAGCCACGACTGGAATGGTTAAACACCCCATCCAAAACAACTTTGATATTCCGTTGATGGGCTGCGTCGAGCAATTCCTTAAAAGCCTCGTTACCCCCCAGCATCGGGTCAACTTGGTAATAATCGTGGGTATGATAGCGGTGATTGCTAGCAGATTGAAAAATGGGTGTAAAGTAAATCGCATTGATTCCCAGATCCTGTATGTAGTCTAAACCCTCCATGATGCCCCATAAGTCGCCGCCTTTATAACCTTGAAGTGTTGGCATAGCGTCCCAATCTTCCCAACGGGCTTCACGCAGCAGCCGTTTGCGCGGCTGTTTGCTTCTGGCAAAGCGGTCTGGAAATATTTGGTAGAAAACAGCGTGTTTTACCCAGTCTGGTGTTTGAATTTGCATGAATAACTTTTTGTAGCTTCAGAAGCGATCGTTGCAAATATTAGCTTCTTTATGGCTCTTACTTATGATAGAAAATCTGTTATTTTTCAGTACTCATTAGGGATTTATAGGACTTACGCAAAAAAACTCTCAAACTCTTATTCCTCCGTGTCCTCTGCGTCCTCTGTGGTTCAATTTTCTGTTACCTGTAAGTCCTGATTTATACCAATTATTTGTGAAACTTGGGGCTTAAGCGCCTTGTTCTAGAGCAACCTCGCTGATAATCACTATTAACTATTCTGACTACAATTTGTTAGTGTTTAATGTTTATTAAAATTATCTTTTTTATTTATTACTTAATTATTCTTAATTTTATTTTATTTACTTTGTCCGTAATGATTTAGCCAGACACTGGATTAGTTTAATAGCTTCATAAAAATTCCCAGTGAGGCCAGTCTTGGGTAATTCTTAAATGCGGCTGCTCAAAAATGTCTCACCAGCCAGAGAAATCACTATGAGGGAGACATAATTTATGAATATGAGTTATGAATTAGCAATTGTCTTAGAAATAACTTCCCGCTTCTTAAGCTTATTTGATGTTATCTATGAAAAAAATAGATAACTATAGTCGCATCAAATAATCAAGGCAAAAAAACTACATAGTCTGCATTAATGCTAGAGCGACTTATCAGGGTAAACCACTTTGCTTTCACCCAATAAATTAAATTTGAGGTAAAAATGAGACACGAAAAACTTTCTCCTGGACTACTTTTGGCATTTCAAGACTATCAAAATGAAGGAGATCAAGCTTTAGTTACACACAAGCGATCGCTTGGGATAACTGCCCACAAAAGCCCGGTCAAGCCAACTAAGAGCGTCGTTTTTATTTACTGCGACCCTGATGCAGACTTGAGTTATCTATCACAATATAATATTGAAGTCAATCAGAATTCTGGGAGTGTGCGGACAGCTTTCTTACCAATAGAAAGTTTAGATGTCTTATCTGAAGAAGATGTTATTCAGCGGATTAAGCCATCACGCAAACTTCATTTGAGGATGGACACTGCACTAGCAAAAGTCAAACTGCCGGAGTTTAAAAACCATACCGGACTGACTGGTAAAGGAGTAATCATCGGCATTATAGACAGTGGCATTGATCCGAAACACCCCGCCTTTGCTGGGCGAATTTTACAAATTTGGGATCAAACACTACCAGGCCCGGGAGTCACAGAGGGCGGCTATGGGGCTGAATTGACGGCAGCGCAACTGACAATTTCTCAGGATACTGGTGGTCATGGAACTCATGTTGCTGGAATTGCCGCTGGTGCCGATACTACCTATGGCGGTGTAGCACCAGAGGCGGAATTAGTTGTCGTCAGATCAGATTTACAGGATGCCCACATTGCTGATGGCGTCCATTACATTTTCCGAGTTGCTAGAGAGTTGGGACGCCCAGCAGTGGTGAATCTCAGCTTGGGTGGACACGCTGATGCCCATGATGGTAGCGACTCCTTATCCAAAGTCATTGACGCCGAAACTGGCCCTGGAAGAATTGTTTGCTGTGCTGCGGGTAACGAAGGGGACGCCAATATTCATGGACAAGCGACGATACCCAGTGGGCGCACTCGTGGTATGCGCTTTAATGTTCCTTTGAATCAAATAGGCATAGTTTGGTTAAACGCTTGGTATTCCAAAGATAGCGAATTGGAAGTGTCAGTGCGGAGTCCTAACGGTTTTGTTACCCCCTTCCAAAAAATAATTATTGACGGCAATCCTGCACAAGATTACCAATTACCAGATGCACGGGTGCAATTAGCGACACCAGGACCAGATCAAGCCAACGGCGACCATAATTTCTTTGTGCAAATACGTGGTAATGGTCCCTCGCCAGTAATGGGAGGTGTTTGGCAACTGCGAGTCCGCAACACTTCTTCAACTGACACACGTTTAAATGTGTGGACATTAGATGACACTTCGTCAGTGTTTTTCACAGGTAAAAGCGTGAAGGATGCGATAAAAATTGGTTCGCCAGGAGCTGCTAGCAGTGCAATTACAGTTGCTGCCTATACTACTAAAACCAAGTACACAGATATTGATAACCAAGTGCGAGAAATGGGCTTAGAATTGCATACTATTTCGGAATTCAGTAGTGAAGGTCCACTACGCAATGATGGACACAAGCCCGATGTAGCAGCACCAGGAGCAATGATTGTTTCCACCCTTTCCGCCGATGCCAGTTTTGACCGCTCATCGATGATTAATTCCAAGTTTGTAGTTCAGGCTGGTACGAGTATGGCGACACCGTTGGTTAGTGGATTAGTAGCACTGCTGTTGCAGCGTGATCCTAAACTTGATCCGGCTACTGTGAAAGACTTGCTACGCAAAAATAGTGCCATTCCCGGAAAACCCGCAGGCACATTTGATCACAAATGGGGTTATGGAGTGATTAATGCTTTAAATCTGTAATTAGACTGAGAAAGGTGGATATTATTTCTGTACAAGGGTAGGCGATAAAAACATATAAATTTGATAAGTTAGAGTATGCAATTATTGTCTACCCTTTTTACCAAGGAATTGCTGATGAATTATCAGAAACTAGATGCCGCTCTTGCTACAGGGCTAAATGATGTTCAAGACCCAGAAGAAACTAGTTTGGAGGTTTTCATCCATACTGAACCAATTTTAGACTCTGCTGCAACTGCTGTTTTAGAAAGTTTAGGCGTCAGTGGTGTTACCAGTGGCAAAGATATTTTTACGGCAACACTATCAGAAAATGCCATTTCCCAATTGTCAGAGCAACCTTGGGTGAAGTATTTGAAGCGATCGCAGCAATTACGTTTGGTTAATAGGAGAATAAATATAGGTAAGTTGGGTGTTTAATGGGCATCGCCTAACCCTACACTGCGCGGATAATTTTTTGCAGTTACTGTAAATCAGGTTTTTGTTTTTCTGGAAACTTACACTTCACCTCAATTTGCAGATTACTTTCAGCTGAACCTTCAGTAATGTAAGGAATGCCGCTTTCCCACCCAACTTAATGCCAAATATAAGTTTTACCTCCTCAATCTCAGCAGTATTGAAGTCTTTAAAAGCACTAAAAGCATATATAGTATAAGAGCGAATCATTTGGCGAGCTTGTTGCATCCGAGCGATCGCCTCCCTGGAAGCAGTCAACCAATTTTGGATAATGGAATTGACATTAACTTAATTGAACTTTGCGATTGTCGATGTCCTCAAAGGAGTATAAAATGTCTACGATGTCTACCAAAAAAAGTGTTAATACCAATTCTGTGTGATTTTGCCACAAATCAGATCCTCCTGCCTCTTTCACCCCCTTTTTTGAGGGAATTGGGGGTATCTTAATGTGCAAATCCATAGAAAAATGGTAATAGTCGTAAAACTTGTGTAGCAATCGCTTTCATAATATATATCCCTTATTAATACAAATGTTCTATTATGTTTCGTCAGTGGACGCATTATTCATCACCAACAGCATTCTGTAAAATTCATCCTTGAGAATATTTGCTCCCCCCTTACCTGTGGTGGCAGACAGTCCTAAACTGAAGATGAGAGTTGAAAGGCAGTCAGGAGAAATTTTGTGAAAAAAGTATTATCAATGATCCTTGGTGGTGGCGCGGGTACTCGGCTTTACCCCCTAACGAAACTACGCGCTAAACCAGCAGTACCAGTAGCGGGGAAGTACCGCCTAATCGATATCCCTGTCAGTAACTGCATAAATTCCGAAATATTCAAAATCTATGTCCTGACACAATTCAACTCAGCTTCCTTAAATCGCCATATCGCCCGTACCTACAACTTTAGTGGCTTTACCGAAGGCTTTGTGGAAGTGCTAGCCGCACAGCAAACCCTAGAAAACCCCAACTGGTTCCAAGGTACAGCCGATGCTGTGCGTCAGTACCTGTGGCTGTTGGAAGAATGGAATGTAGACGAATATTTGATCCTCTCCGGTGATCACCTCTACCGCATGGATTATCGCCATTTTATCCAGCGCCATAGAGAAACGGGTGCTGATATTACTCTCTCAGTCATCCCCATCGATGAGCGCCGCGCCTCGGATTTTGGCTTGATGAAAATTGACGATTCTGGTAGAGTAATCGATTTTAGCGAAAAACCCAAAGGTGAAGCGTTACTCCAAATGCAAGTTGATACAAGTGTACTGGGATTATCAAAAGAACAAGCCCAGCAACAGCCTTACATCGCCTCAATGGGGATTTATGTCTTTAAAAAAGAGGTTTTGTTCAAGTTATTGAGAGAAGGTTTAGAAAGGACTGATTTCGGCAAAGAAATTATTCCTGATGCTTCTAAGGATTACAATGTTCAAGCTTATCTGTTTGATGGCTATTGGGAAGATATTGGAACAATTGAAGCATTTTATCACGCAAATTTAGCCCTAACTCAGCAACCCCAGCCACCCTTTAGTTTCTACGATGAAAAAGCGCCAATTTATACCCGCCCTCGTTACTTACCTCCGAGTAAACTTTTAGATTGCCAGATCACAGAATCAATTATCGGCGAAGGTTGTATTCTAAAAAATTGCCGCATTCAACATTCAGTATTAGGAGTGCGAGCGCGGATTGAATCTGGCTGCGTCATTGAAGAGTCCCTACTCATGGGTGCAGATTTTTATCAAGCTTCTGTAGAACGCCAATCTAACGTAGAAAAAGGTGACATTCCCGTAGGTATCGGTACTGACTCGCTTATTCGCCGTGCCATCATCGATAAAAACGCCAGTATCGGTCACGATGTCAAAATTATCAATAAAGATAATGTGCAAGAAGCTGACCGCGAAAGTCAAGGTTTCTATATCCGTAGTGGTATCGTCGTGGTGCTGAAAAATGCTGTAATTCCTGATGGAACGATCATTTAATAGTTAGGAGTTAGGAGAGACGCGATTAATCACGTCTGTACAGGAGTTAGGAGAGACGCAATTAATCGCGTCTGTACAGGAGTTAGGAATTAATGACTAAAAATTCTGATTACTCCTCACTCCTCACTTTTAATTCCTCACTTTTACAGTTATTTTCAGGTAAATAGACCACGCAGTAGGGGCGTAAGGCCTTGCGCCCCTACGACAGATGTGATTCAAATACATGAAAACTGCTGTAACTTCTCACTCCTCACTTTTATTACTGATTGGTCTTCCAGGTAGCGGTAAGTCAACTTTGGCAAAAACATTACTGGCAGAATGCCCCCAGATGTCGCTGATTTCTACGGATGCCATCCGGGGGCAACTGTTCGGTTCGCAAGCCATTCAGGGTCCGTGGCTGCTGATTTGGCGAGAAGTAGAACGGCAATTTCAGCAAGCTATTTCTACAGAAAATACAGCAATTTTCGACGCTACCAACGCCCAACGCCGCCATCGACGTGAAGTCATTGCTTTAGCCCGTGACTTGGGCTTTACCCAGATTACGGGAATTTGGGTAGATACGCCAGTTTGGCTGTGTTTGGCACGCAATAAAAGGCGATCGCGTCAGGTTCCAGAAGAAATTATTTTGCGGATGCACCGTCAACTCCGGGATGCTCCCCCAAGCCTGGAAGAAGGGTTAGACAGGCTGATCCGCTGATCAGAAAAATCGGAGTACGGAAATTGCGATCGCACGGTGAGCAAGAACCACACTTGATTTTCTATATTGTTTGCTAATTTAAAATCAGATTCTTTATTGCTTGGCACTATACCTAGCAATTAAACATCTGTGATCTTAAAAAAAAACATAACAGGATATTTCTATAGGAGACTAGTAGATGGCTGCAACCGACTTCAAAGACTATTACGCAATTTTGGGAGTTAGTAAGACTGCCAGTCAGGAGGAGATTAAACAAGCCTTTCGTAAACTAGCCCGCAAATATCACCCCGATGTCAACCCAAATAACAAACAGGCAGAAGCACGCTTCAAAGAAGTTAGCGAAGCCTACGAAGTTGTGTCAGATACAGATAAACGCAAAAAATACGACCAATTCGGTCAATATTGGAAACAAGCTGGTGAAGGTTTCCCATCCGGCGGTGTTGGTGCTGATATGGGTGGCTTTGACTTCAGTCAATACGGCAATTTTGATGAGTTCATTAATGAGTTGCTAGGACGCTTTGGCGGTGCTAGCCCTCGCGGTGGACGGCAACAAAGTTACTCACAAAATTACTCAAATTACTCACAAAATTACTCTTACCGCAGTTCCACAGGTGCGCCGAGTGGTTTTAGCGGCGGCTTTAACGATTATGGGTTTGGTGATGCAAGCACGGGTACTTCCCAGGACACAGAAGCTGTAATCAGCCTAACTTTTGCTGAAGCATTTAATGGTGTGCAAAAGCGCTTCAGTTTAGGTAACGAAACAATTGATGTTCGTATCCCATCTGGGGCTAAACCTGGTACTCGCCTGCGCGTGCGGGGTAAAGGTCAAATCAACCCAATGACTCAACAACGAGGGGATTTGTACTTAAAAGTCGAACTTCAGCCGCATTCGTTCTTCCAAATGGAAGGCGATAACTTGGTGTGCGAAGTGGCAATCACACCAGATGAAGCTACCTTAGGAGCGTCTATTGATGTACCCACACCTGATGGTTCAGTTAATGTCAAGCTACCAGCGGGAGTGCGTTCTGGTCAATCGCTGCGTTTACGTGGCAAAGGTTGGCCTCTCGCCAAGGGTGGACGCGGCGATCAGTTGGTGAAGGTGGCGATCGCACCACCAAAAGACCTCAGCCAACAAGAGCGGGAATATTATGAAAAAATCCGGGCTATACGTACTTATAATCCCCGCAGTCATTTGCAGCAAGTCAAGCTGTAAATATTTTGGATTGTAGAGACACGAAAGCATTGCGGCACGAAGTCTAGCTTCGCGTCTCTAAATTAGTTAGGTATGAATTTACTGTGCCATTCTCGCTACCACGATGGACTTTAACGCTTCTATTGCCTCTGGAGTAGTCTCGGTAGCTTGCCACGTTGTCCGTGCTACTAAACGATCATGCCAAGCGCTCAGTTTTGGATAGTCACTTAAGGAAATGCCTACACTTGGTAGCACAGTTACTACAGTTCCAGCTACAACTTCCGCAAGAGTGAAGTTTTGACTAGCAAAGTAAGGGCGATCATCTAATAAATTTTCAAAAAACTTCAGCACTGTGGCAATTTTTTGCTGTGCCTTCTCAATTTTTTCTGGATCTCCTCCAGGTAAGCCGAGAAACTGAGGTAGAAAGGTGGTAGTTGCTGGAAAAAGCTCATTCACAGTCACCAGTTGTACCATCCGGGCGATCGCTAAATCCTTGGCATCTTTAGGCAACATCGCAGGTGTAGGATATTTTGCCTCTAAATAGTCCAAAATTGCTAAGGATTCCACTACATTAAAGCCATCATCTACCAAAGCTGGAATATGGTGGAAGGGGCTAATTGCCAAAAACTCTGGTTTAAACTGCTCTCCATCCAGTTTTATCTCTACCAATTCAAACTCAAGTCCTTTTTCCAAAAGGGTAATCCAGACGCGGCGCGAGTTGGGAGAAAAAGGCGTGTGGTAAAGTGTCAGCACAAGAAAACCTCACAGCTTTATAAGTAGGGCGGACATTGCCAATCTTACACCTTATACTCAATTGAATTGTTCTAACAATGTCTCAACACTAGCGTTGTGATCCAGAAAAGAAAATAAATGCCAGTAGCGGAGTTTTCCTTCTTTATCTAATACAAACTGTGCTGGTAAAGGCGCTCCCAGTGCTTGGCCTACTTGATAGGTACGAAATATGCGACAACTTGGATCACTCAGCAACGGCATTTGTAAGCCTAAATCTCTCACAACTATTTGACTCTGCCGTTCATCAGTACTAGTAATCATCAAAACTTCTATACCACGCTTTTTAAATTGCTCATAATTCTCCTTCAAAGCTTTGATGTGAGGAAAACAAAAAGGACAATATTGTTTTTCGGTAAAGATGCGAGTAAAGGCGACTAATACTGGTTGTTTGCCTTTATAATCAGACAATTTTACTAAAGTCCCGTTGGTAATATCTGGCAGTTGAAAATCTGGTGTTCCCACTCCCAACCTGAGTTGATATGTTGCTGGAACTGGTAAAAAATTGCGGAAGAAGCGCTCATTTAATAAACCACTAAAATCAGTTGAAGTAAGCATAATTTTAACCCTGATTATTTAAATACTATTGTATGAAAAAACCACAAATAGATATGGAGGTTGACACTGTTTAATGTGTATCTCTATTTATCTGTGGTTTTCATTGATTTTACTCTCAACTCCAACAGGATGGATTAGATGCTAACTAGCAAAATTTAGACAGCAGAGAAGTATACTTTGGACTTCACTGGGTCAGGAACCATTGTCTGATCACCAGGTTGCCAACCAGCTGGGCAAACTTCGTCAGGGTGAGACTGAACATACTGAATTGCTTGCAATGTCCGCAGAGTTTCATCAACGCTACGACCAAAAGCTAGGTTGTTGATTGTGGCGTGCTGTATAATACCATCTTTGTCGATCAGGAATAGACCACGCAAGGCAATGCCTGCTGCTGGGTCAAGCACGTTATAAGCGGCGCTAATCTCTTTTTTGATGTCGGAGACTAGAGGATAATTCAGGTCGCCGACGCCACCAGACTTACGATCAGTTTGAATCCAAGCGAGGTGGGAGAATTCACTGTCAACGGAAGCCCCAAGGACTTCTGTATTAATTTTCTTGAATTCTTCGTAGCGATCGCTAAATGCTGTGATCTCAGTGGGACAAACAAAGGTAAAGTCTAGTGGGTAGAAAAACAGGACGACATATTTACCGCGATAATCGGAAAGTTTGATTGTCTTAAATTCCTGATCTACCACAGCCGTTGCTGTGAAATCGGGAGCTTGTTGACCAACGCGGAGGCTTCCTTCGGTTCCGTAAGTGAGGGACATTAACCTAATTCTCCTTTATCCGTTTAGTAGCGTTAGAATTCGGGTCAGCTAAAACTTACCCATCTACGCTCTCACAGTTTAATTACAATCTGTTACGACTATATCATACTCATAACGATTTTGAGTAGCAAATGCTTGATTTAGATACAAGAGAATGGTTGCTTACCAATGGCTTGGGAAGTTTTGCCAGCGGTACGGTTTCTGATGTCCGCACACGCACTTATCACGGTTGGCTGTTTACCGCTACAAACCCGCCTTCTGGGCGGACTCTGCTATTTTCGCACCTAGAAGCTAGCTTAGAAGTATTCGGGGGCGTTGTGGCACTGGGGACAAATGTTTGGGGTAACAGTCAGATTGAACTGACAGGCTACGAACTGCTACGCTGTTTTGATATTAACCCAGTTCCAAAATGGATTTGGGGTCAAGATAACTGGCAATTAACCAGACAATTGGTGATGCCCTATGGGTTAGTCGGGACTGGGGACTGGGGACAAGGGGGACAAAGGGAGATAAGCAATGCCCAATGCCTAATGACGCCAGTTGCTTCTCCTAAGGGAGACGCTACGCGAACAACGGATAGCGCAGCGTTAGCGAGTCATCTCCCAAGGGGAGACGCTTTAGTGCAACGAGCGTCGGGAACCTCCGCAACGTACTGGCTCCCCAATGCCCCTGCCCAATTTTGTCATCGAATTTTGATCCAATATCGCTATGAAGGAAGTGACACAGCGATTTTACGGCTGCGACTGCTGATAGCAGAACGTAATTTTCACCACCAGCAAACTGCTAGTCAAGGATTACAGTTCTCAGAATTGCTTGGGCAACAGCAAGTCTGTCTGCAAGCAAAAAATTATGGACATTTTGGTATACCTTGGCACTTGCGCTGGACACAAGGAAATTATCAATCAGATGCAGTTTGGTATTGGAATTATGGATTGCCTGAGGAGACAAAACGAGGATTAGGCAACAAGGAAGACCTCTACAGTCCTGGTTACTTGATAGTCACACTGCAACCAGGAGATGCGGTGACTCTAGAAGCACGAGTAGGTTTTCCGGACTCGATGGCAGGTGTTCTCACCTCCGAAACCTTTGCAGAAGCCGTGGAAGCAGAGCAAGACCGACTCTGCCAGATTTTTGGTTGGAGCGAGCTCTCTGCTGTACCCTCCCCTTTGCCCCCCATCCCTAGACCTGTGCCTCTTATGCCCTATGACGCCAGTCGCCTCAAGTCGGGAAACCCTTTCGGCAGTTCCTCCTGGGGGAAACCCCCAAACGCTCTCTACGAGACGCGCAAGGAACGCGGACTCGCTAACGCTGCGCTATGCGCTAAAGCGTTTCCCCTTGGGAGAAGACCGGACTGCCTCATTACAGCGCTGGCTCCCCAATCTACAATCTGGCAGCAACTACTCAAAGCAAGCGATCAGTTTATCGTCTATAGAGCCTCAATTGCAGGCCCCACAATCATTGCTGGTTATCACTGGTTTAATGACCGAGGACGCGACATATTAATCGCCTTACCTGGATTGGCACTAGTTCCACAGCGCTTTGACTTGGCAAAAAGAGTATTGGGAACTTTTGGGCATTACTGTCGCCACGGTTTGATTCCTAATGCATTTCCTGATGCCGATGGCGAACCACTTTATAACAGTATCGATGTGGCATTGTGGTGGATTGAAACTTTAGGACTTTATTTGGAAGCCACTCAAGATTGGGAATTTTTGGCAGAGCAATTCCCTGTAGTCCAACAAATCCACAAAGCCTTTGTTGGTGGTACACGCTACAATATCCAGGTTGATGCTACTGATGGGCTAATTAGTTGGGATGCTCGTGGTGTAGCCCTCACCTGGATGGATGTGGTAATTGGGGCAGACCCTCTCACTCCCCGTCATGGTAAGCCAGTAGAAATTAATGCGCTGTGGTATTCAGCTTTATGTTGGCTGAGTCAGTGGGCAGAACGCTTGAGCGAGCTTAAGTTTGGCGATCCAGTGCGTCTCACTAAGCAAGCACAACGTTATACTCAGCAAGCACAACAGGTGAAAACCTCTCTACAAAAGTTTTGGAATCCTCAACTAGGTTATTTCTACGACACTATTGAGCCAGACGATCGCCGGAATTTTCAAATTCGTCCTAATGCCGTTTTGGCACTGTCACTGCACCATTGTGGGTTTTTTGCAGAGCAAGGGTGTCAAGTACTAGATTTGGCAACTGCCAGCTTGCTTACCCCCTATGGTCTTCGCAGTCTCGATCCAGGAGATCCCGAATACAAAGGGAGATATGAGGGTAACCAAGAGCAACGCGATCGCGCTTATCACCAAGGCACTGTTTGGGCTTGGCTAATTGGCCCATTTATTCGTGCTTGGCAACGTTTCTATCCGCAACAATCGCTGCCTTTTGATTGGCAACCTCTGCTAGATCACTTCCTATTTGACGCAAGTCTTGGTTCTATTTCTGAGATTTTTGATGGCGATGCACCTCATACACCCAGAGGAGCGATCGCTCAAGCTTGGTCAGTTGCCGAAGTAATCCGCCACATTAAATAGTGCTGAGTATAAGAGATAGCTATAGTTCACCACTCACTATATGTAAATTTTTATCCCAAAAATGTAATAATAGGCTGAATTTCCAGTTGTTCTGATGAAAATTTTTCAGCGATAAAGTATTTAGTTGTTCAAGTAAAATAGCACCATCAAAAGGTGGTTTTGATCCCAAAATCTATGTTTGCTGACTTTTGTATATAATTTTCTTGACTAAGGAACTTCTAACCTGCTGAAAAATATCGGCTGCTCACATCTTATTATCAAAAACATGAATCTACCAATCAACTCATGAGCGAGGAACAAGAAAGAGCCGATAATGATTCCCCGTGGAAAGAAATCCTAGAAGCTTACTTCCCACAAGCAATGCAATTTTTCTTTCCACAAACAGCAGCACTAATTAATTGGGAACGTCCCTACGAGTTTCTTGATAAGGAATTTCAACAAATAGCCCATGAAGCAGAACTTGGTAGAAGATATGCAGATAAATTGGTCAAAGTCTGGCAAATTCAAGGAGAGGAAATTTGGCTGTTGATTCATGTCGAAATTCAGGCAAAATCGAAAGATAATTTTGCTCAAAGGATGTTTTCCTACAACCTGCGAATTTTTGACAAATTTGCTAAACCAGCCATTAGCCTAGCAATTTTGTGCGATGCTGACTCGACTTGGAGGCCAAATCAATACAGTTATAATTATCCCGATTGTGGTCTACATTTTAGATTTGGAACCGTCAAACTGCTCGATTATCAAAATCGATGGACAGAGTTAGAAAAGAGCGATAATCCCTTTGCGATGGTGGTAATGGCACATTTGAAAACCCAGCAAACTACTAAACAGTTGGGAGAAAGGAAAACGTGGAAATTTAGTTTAATTCGGCGATTGTATGAACAAGGGCTGCAAGAAAGGGATATTCGTAACCTCTATCGTTTTATTGATTGGGTTATGATTTTACCAAAAGGATTAGAAGCAGAATTTTGGCAGGAGTTTAAACAATTCGAGCAGGAGCGTACCATGAGTTACATTACTACAGGCGAGCGCATTGGCTACGAGCGAGGGAAGGAAGAAGGACAACAGGAACAAGCACAAACACTTGTACTACGACTGCTACAAAAACGGGTAGGAGAGTTACCACAACAGGTTCGAGAACAGATTCAGAGTCTTTCTCTAGAACAATTGGAAGCACTGGGTGAGGCTTTGTTAGATTTTAGTGCGATCGCTGATTTGCTCAACTGGCTACAAACTCATCAAACAGTTAGTGCTGAGTCCTAAGTATTAGAGGTCAAACTTGCCTCTTACTACTTATAAATTTTAAAGTGGCTCAGGTCGGAGTTGAACCAACGACCCCAGGCTTATGAGTCCCTATAATAAAGCCAACTATATAAGCATTTCAGTTCCAGATATCTTATTTCATAGTCAATCTATAGACCCAGTAGTGGTGGCTGGCTTAAGTTTAAGTCAAGGAATTTGTGCAGATGTAATGGAAGAGATAGGCCCTTTATTATATAAAAGGAAATAAAAGGTTAAATTTCTTAAGCAACCCTATCCAATAAATAATCTGCTGCTTCCTCTTCATCATAATAAGTATTATTACTCTCTCTTCTTTTCCAAGCATAAGCAGCTAAAGCTAAACTCATAACAGTATCTGTGGCTAGACCCTTGTCATCTAGCTTATAAAATCTCATTTCAGTTTTAAGTTGCTTTAATCTGTCCTGCTCATCATAAGGAATTACAAGTTTACCCTTCTCTACAATCCCTGCCAGATTAGATAACATAAAAGTTTTGTGATTGTGCTTATTATTCTTAGCAGGCTTTTTAGTAGAGTTGATAGGTGTGTAGCGTGAGACTTCTTCAGGCTCAAGCTCCTTCTCCATAGCTTCTTTCAGGTACTGACCAGCTAATGCAGTTGCATCATAATACAAGTCATTTACACCTTCGTCCTGCTCAATAAAATACCTTCAGTTTAGCCCCGCCAATGCACAGCAGCCTGAGGAAAATTAATTATCTCTAAAGCTAGGTGTAGGGCACTCAGAATAACCACATGGACCGACTCTACTAGGTGACTCATATTGATAATTTGTATTAGGGTGATAACTGCCTTTAGTACAGGATTTAACTCCCATCACTATTAATAGTGTAAGAATCCCTCCAACTACTTGACTACCTGAATCATTTTTATTACTCATACCACCTACTTGAAAATATTTCAAAACTTCTATCTCAAACTACTATATATAATAGTTACCTCATCAGAGAAGAAACACTGAAATATAATTTTAAGTAAACCTACTGTTTATAGGTTTACCAAGTCTACGGCTATAATGTACCCACTAGTCACACAGGGTAACTCCCATCTGCAGATGAGTTGTAGTTTAACTGTGTAAAACGCTAAAGGGTACGGCCCATTTCTTAAGGATGGTTGAACGTTAACTTTAGTGCTACTAATTATGAATATGCAGCCCCCAGCTAGGTTAACCTAGTCTTTCTTAAATTCTCTCTTACAGTGAGTTACTAAGGAAAGACTAGGTTTCAGTGCCATATTGTAAGCCCCTGATTTTCAGTCAACTGATATACCAGCCTGGTATTTGGGTAGTCTAAGTATAGACATCCCATTGGTGATAAAAATGAGACTTAATAAACTTCTGTTACCTGTAATCCTGGTTGGCTCATTAGTACTGCCAGGGATAGCTCAAGCTAAACAAGTGAGATGTGAATATAAAGAGGAAGAGCCTTCTAAAATTAATAGAGTAGTACCTTTAATGAGGATGGGAATCAAGATAACTATTCCCTCTAATCATAGAGCAATAGCTAAAAAGGATGGTTCTGTAGAACTTTTAGATAGTGGAACTTATAATTTGGTTAATTGTTTAGCTAATAACCCTGGAGCAAAAGGAGATGCCTTAGATTACTATAGTTTAATAATTTCTAAATCTAAAACATCTTTACTAAATCATGGACTTTATCAAAGCTTAGAAAATAATAAAATTATCTCTTGGACTATAAAAAGAGAAGGAGAAAGTATCTTTCATACAGTCAAACTAAGAATTAAAAGTAAAAAAGGATTAGTAGAAGTAGAGCAAACAACTCTAGGACCTATAACTAGTGAGGCAGAAGCTAAAGAAGAAATAAAAGGTTTAGTTGAAATAGCTAAACATATAGAGATAATTTAATCTTCGTAACTTACTTAATGTAATCAAATAAAACTAATGAGTAGTCACGGGCAAGAGTTGATTCCTGTACTTGACCACTTTTAAACTGAGTATACTTTTCCCATAACTCAAGTAGGCTGTATACCTTTTGTTTCTTAGGGGTAGCGGTGTGATCAGCTTTGTATTTGGCAAGGGTAGGGTCAAAATAACCAGATAGGATATCTAACTCTATTCGTCGTGCCTGAATCTCAGCAGCAACTTGATTCTCAAGAGTGTCAGTTAGATTTAAAGATAAGTATTTATTATAATAATTGCATAAAAGTTTATAAAATATTAATGTAAGATGGTCTTCTAAATACCTCAATACAAACTTTCATAGGATATCAACTTAATGACTATGCGCTGAAGATAATAGTCATTTGATAGTCAAAAGAGCCTTATATAGAAATTCAGCTCCCTAGTACTATTGATGACTAGAAGCTAAAACGCTTATGTTATCTTACTTTTAAAGTGGCTCAGGTCGGAGTTGAACCAACGACCCCAGGCTTATGAGTCCCGTGCTCTAACCAACTGAGCTACTGAGCCATATTTATCCAAATCATTAACTAATATAGCATACAAATTTGCTCAAAACTAGCCCCTTTTGCAATTTTATTACAATTTCCATCCCTGTTGAGGTAATAGAAAGCAAAAAAGGGAGTTTACCTCCCTCAAATAACAAGGCAATGATTTAGTTAGAGACAGTCAAGAATTACACGCGATTTGGTGGTAAGAAGGCTATTGGGTTAACAGCACCCTTACCTGGTGGATGGATTTCAAAGTGGCTGTGTGGGCCGGTGCTGTGACCAGTGCTGCCCATGAAAGCAATTGTTTGTCCTTGATGCACCTGCTGACCTGGTTGCACCAGAATCTTACTGTTATGAGCGTACCGAGTCAGACTGCCGTCTGGATGGCGGATATCGACAACATTACCATAGCCTCCCTTATTCCAGCCTGCTTTTTCCACTACACCATCAGCTGAGGCAGCAATCGGTGTACCAGTGGAGTTAGCAATATCAATTCCCTTATGCGGTCTTCCCCAACGCATACCAAAGCCAGAAGTGAGAGTGCCCTTCGCAGGCCAGTTGTAAGCTAAGGTTGAAGTAGATGGAGGAGGTATCAGTTCGTCAATGGGTCTAGGCAAATATTGATCCACTGCTGCCAAAGGTGGCATCACCTGTGGAGAAACTGTCCTTCCCCGCATCATTCCTAAGGAGTCAGAGGCATTTACTCTTCTTGGAGGCGTTGCAACTCTTGTGCCCGATGGGGTGCTAGAGGGAGTCCACTGGCTAGCAGACCCTAGATTAGGCAAGAACTCTGAGTTTACTGGCTCGGTAGGGCGTACAGCAGTACTGAATTGGGGCTTAATTGGCTGAACGCTATAGCTAGACCTAATAGGTGTAGGAACTGGAATGGGTATTGCTACACTATTCGGTCTAACTGCGGGGTTGGGTACTGGGAAATTATTAGGGGTAGAAATAGGAGTGAGCATTGCAGCATTATTCATTTCGGTAGCTGCTACTGGCACAACTAAGTTACCAGACTGTTGAGCGCGATATTTCTGCTGTAACCTCTGAATTTCCCCTTGTAAGCCCCGCAAACGGTCGTTATTGTTTACCCTTGCTACCCTATTTATTGGTGTTTTCAGCTGTTGCATTTCAGCAAAAGCTGTTGGCACTGGACCTTCACCCCCGACGCCGTAAGAATTAGCCGTGGAGGGAGCTGTTTCTAAGTCGGTCGCACTATTTGCCTGAATCTGAACAATTACCGGTGTAGGGACGGTAACGCTACTGTTGTCAGCAATAGTTGGTGATTGTGAAGTAGGTAGATATGAGTTGGCACTACCAATGTTCACAGGAGAGGTGGCAACATGAGGAGTTTTGCTGGACTCTACAAAAGTGGGCTTGGTCGCTACAATTGCCTCAACTTGAGCAGCAGGAATAATCAGTTTTTGACTAATTTGCAGTTCATTTGGATTATTGAGGTTATTTGCCTTAACAAGTTCTGGTACTGAAGTATTGTATCTGCTGGCGATCGCTGCTAGTGTATCTCCAGGCTTAACTTCATAGGCTGTTCGAGGCGATGACGCAATAACTGTTGGTGTAGTTGGTGTTAGTGCAGTCGTCTGTGTCTTGTGTTTTAACCTCGATATCAACTTTGCTTTGCTCGCATCAACAGAAGTGTCCGACTGAGCTAATACAATTTTCTCAACTACAGTCGTCGGTTGCACCAACCCCATATCAGCTTGTGATAAATTTTTGGTCTCCCCAGAGCGCAACTGTGCCAGACTGTTTCTTAAACGGTTCGATTTTTCTTGTAAGCGATTCAGTGCGAACTCTTGTTGCGCCTTAAGTTGTGCATTTATTTCACTGTTGACTACGCCAGATATTGCCACTGTTTGTGACTGGGCAGTTAGTGATGCATTTGTAATACCAACACCATCAGCACTAGAGTCAGACAGATTATTGACTGTTGGAAAACTAGTTTCGGCTAAGGTATTGTTCACTCCCTGTGCCACTTGGCGCTTCAGGTGGGTGGAATTTTTATAAGCCGCTGTTGCTTGGGAAAACGTTGCTAATGCAGGAACTTGCAAAGACATTCCATTTGCCGCGACTTGCCATTTAGCTTCAAGCCCAGGCACTTGTGATACTGCCGTTGGTTCCACGATCACAGGATTTTCCGGCACGCTCGCTGATGAGACTGCTTGGGACTCCAGCTTTGTGGAGGCGAATTTCACCTGAGTGTCAGGAACAGCAGGAATCGTTGACGTTGCCTTTTGGCTGCCTACTGGCACCGCTGCTTGGGCTTGATCGCTTTGTCGAGTCACCAAAAGGCTGGTTGCTCCCATAGAGATTGCCAAGCCAATCATGGCAGCTTTTGTCCGCACCCGGCGGTTAACTTTTGGATTCATTACATTTAGCAGTTCTACCGGGGCATCATCGCTGCTGGGATTATTGTTCAACACAGCTTTTACTCTCTTTTTCAATGCTCGTTTCAAAGACGACCTCCTATGATCACTAGCGCTTAACTGACCTTGATTTTTCAGTTGGATACTAATCAATGATTTAGATCACAACGAACGATAGATCAAGATCACATTCACCAGAGATGCTTACGCAAGATTAACCTGCTTCTCTGATTTAGACAAGTTCACACGTGTTAGCAAAACTTAAAGTTTGCTGTGTTTTCTTGTCCCAACCACTCCTCACACCCTCACACCACTTAGGACATTTATACTCTTTACCATTGTCCGCGCCTGTCTTGCGTCAATCGCGGGGACTGGACAAACTATTTGTCAAGTCCATAGTCGCTGCCGAGAATTAAATTGCTGCGACTTCTGGAAAAGTGATGCCCCCTACTGTAGATATCTTCAAGATATTTCTACCCAATCAGTCTTCTTCAACACGAGACTTTACGTTGATTATTCCTTAAAAAACAACCGTATTAACTATCGGCTATTTTGGGGCTGCTTTCTTGCGTTACTCAATCAAAAATGGCTCAAATACCAAATATGACTGGGTTTTAGCGCTTTTGTTCCCCAGTTTACATGTTTCAAATTGATCAAAATCTACCATTCAAATTTGGCATTATCCCAAGTTTTATATACAAATTTCTTATAACAAGCTTCTTGTGTTTGTAAGTATCTTCCACTACAATTCACGAAAAAAAGAGAATTTGAGTATACTTTGCTACGTTTTACTGCCGTATTCAGAAAATTTTTGCTGCCATAAATCATTCATCTAATAGATATTTGGAGAGAGCAGTAGTAAATATACTTATAATCAAGCAGGTAAACAGTTATTCTAGATAGCCTAACTGACGACGGGTTTCAAATAAGCCAATTGCCACACTTACTGACAGATTCAAGCTGCGAACCCCCGGTTGGCTCATGGGAATATACAGAGTAGCATCGCAATCTGACAGAATTGTTGGTGGTAAGCCCGTGGTTTCACTACCAAATAGCAACCAATCATCGGGTTGAAACTGAAAGTTGACATAATTAAAATTTCCACCGACAGTATAACCCAACCATCTGCCTCCACGCTCTTGATGTACGCTTTTAAAGGCTTCTAGGGATTCGTGATAGTGCAGTTTGACATAAGGCCAGTAATCTAACCCAGCTCTTTTGAGGTAGCGATCGCTAATTTCAAACCCCAAAGGACCCACCAGATGCAACTCCGTACCCGTAGCTGCACAAGTCCGAGCAATATTACCTGTATTAGGAGGGATTTGCGGGTTAAGTAAAACTACCTGAGGCATTATCCGTATAATCTACGTATTGTATAAAAAAATTGATTGTTAATGTTAAATCTACCAAAGGGTAGAAGCTATTCATAGGTTTTGTTAATAATAATCAAGTATCCTGCATCGATTAGATTTTTAAAACTAAGCACAAACCCTCCCAGAGCAATGGCCTGAGAGGATATTTGGCTAAAACCAGAAAATATTAAGTTTTATGTAGATAAGTGTTTCTGTCTTTTAGGGTGAGTGGTGTCTCCAAGAAAATCTACCATTTGTATGAAGACAGAAGATGCGGGCATTGGCCATTAATTATTTTTCCCTCATCTCCCTTATCCTCTGCCTCCTCAGTTAAGCTAATAGGGACGAACACAATTTGTCTTCAAGTTCGATTTCGCGCTCTTGGGTGGCGACAATAGCCTGAGTAATGACGCGCTGGCTGTCAAAACCGACTGCGTGTAATTGCAACCACTGTTGAGCTTCATTGCCTTCGCGGAGGATTTTGTGTAAAGGGGAAAGGAAGCAGCTAAAGCCTTGTTGTTTGGCGATCGCCCAAACATCTTGGTACATTTGGGCAATCCAATCTCTGGCTAAGATACTTCTGCCATCTTGCCAATGCCTCAGTTGAGCATCAAGACTACCAGCAGCAGCAGCAGCTTCGTTGTCAGCAGTCAGGGTGACGAGTTCTTCGCCAGAGAAGGTACTTTGGGTTAATGGATCGATACTGGGATTTTCGATTACTTGCAACAAACGCGCTTCTAATAAAGCAGTAATAGCTAGCAAGGCAATGGGATCTGTGACTAAATCGCAAATTCGCAATTCTAGGCGATTCAAGTCATAGGGACGGCGATCGCCATTTGGTCGCACTGATGTCCACAAATGCCGCACGTTTTGCATGGTTCCTGCAATGAGTTGATTTTCCACCCACTGAATATGATCGGCGTGGCTGGCGAATAACGGTACATAGCTAGGCGTTTGCGGAAATAGGCCCCAACGGGTGGAATGATAGCCAGTAGTTTTGCCATCTAGAAAGGGAGATGAGGCGCTGAGGGCAAGAAATAGAGGTGCTTCCATCCGAATCACCCGACACGCGCGCATTAATACTTCTGGGTCGCTGATGCCTACATTGATATGTACGCTTGCGGTGACTACTTTCGTCCCGTAGGTGTTCTCAATGTAGTCATGATAGGGGTTTGCTGGATCGGAACGCAGAAAGCGATCGCCCCCACCCAAAGATAAAGTACTCCCAGGTATCAAGGTGTAATCGCCCAAGCGATTCAGGTAGTTTCGCAACTCCCGCCGGGGACGCAGCAAGGCACACAATAAATTCTCGTAATTAAGGGATGGTTCGGTTATGTATTCGACGTTGCGGCTATCTGGCTCTCGCATAAATCCATCCAAAGCTGCAACAATTTTGTCGGAGAGACCTACGATTTCACCTTGAGGCGTGCCAGTGTAAATCTCAATCTCAAAGCCTTTTAATAAGACCACCTTGTTCTCCTCAGCTCTCTCTGCCTGTAAATTGTATCGAATAAGACGATTTTCTGGATCTATCTTTAAGTCAATCAAAGGTTAAGAATCATTGAATTGCGAAGTCATACCAAATCAGGACGACAGATTTATTGCCTATCTTCCGGAAAATTATTATTACTTAAGTATGAAAAATATCTTAATTATGATTCACACACTGTATAAATAGACATCATGTATGTTATTGAAACTCGGTCATTTTAGATAGTTAGCGTAGACCAAAGACACTCCGTTTTATGGATTTTTTATTAAAGATGATCTGCTAATGTAAAATAAAAATATATATCTAAAGATATATATCAGTTTTGCGTGTATACCACTGAGGTATTAATATTATATTAAAGTAGCAAATAGAATGCTAACACTATGATATTTTGTCTTATGGCATTGTGGTTCATACTTAGATAATAACAAGGTAGTATGAAGGGATAACTATAGATAACTCGATAGTGAAAACCTTTAGTGTAATGCTGAGGATTTTTGCTATTGAGTTATGTATGTTGCAATATAAAATCATTGGGTGAATCCTTATCTTGAACAATATTGAGACGTAAAAACTGTGCCCATACTTCATCACTAAGTAAGTTTAAAGCAGTTTTAGGATTGTTAGTAGCGATCGCACCTACAACCTTACGCCATCCCTGTTGCAATTGCAGGGTAAAAGCTTCTTCAATAGAAACCTGATTCAGCAACGAAAGTGCTGTTTTAAAAATTGCTGAATCAGCTTGTATATTTTTTGACCTTAACCCTTGAAGTGCTACATTTAACCACACAGGCAAAAGTTCCAGCCAATTATTTTGCTGTATCTCTTTGAGTGCAATATCTTCCATACCTAGCGCACCCCACACATATAAAGACTCTACAGCCAGTTTAAAATCGCGGTTTTCTAGAGCATTTTCCCATAATTTTTGAGCGTGATTTTGGAAGCGATTAGCGAGAAATTCATAAGCTTCCTGAACTTGATGGGGAATTGTAACTTTATAAACTGACTCGCCTCGTGGTAGGTAATCGCCGCGATAAGATAGCCAGTTATGAGAGCCGCAAAGATGAATTTCTTTATCAACTATTACTTCTTTAACATGAGAATCTCCTAGCCAAAAAACCTGTACCGATGGTAAACCATCAGGTGTTTTTATCGCTCGAAGTTTTTTCTCTACTTCTGGTGCAATTGGTTTATCTTCATCTTCTTGTCGCCGCGCAATTCCATGTCCAATTAAAATCCAAACTCTCCGATTAGCTAATTTCTGTAACAGAGTTAAAAATTTTTCATTTACAACGGTCTGATTCACCCAAGGAGAATAAATCAAAACCTGACTTTTAGCCGAATTTAAAACTTCTGAAAAAGCTTGGCTAATTTGTCCATTGCGTAACTGTATGGCTTCACCTACCACTGTCGAATTATCTACTTTATTACTGGATTTTGCGGGATTTTCTAGCGCATTTTGGCGAATATTTTCGAGCCTAGCTTCTATTTGAGTATTTTTCTGCCTGAGAATGACTTCACGCTCAAAATTGATGGTTTCAGTTGGCAATTCACATAATGCTTGCAAAGAAATTTTGCCTTCAGTATGTAGCAATTCCAACCAATTTGATGCTGACTCTAAAATTTGCTTTCCACTTCTTATTTGGATGCTCAATTTATCTTCAAGGGCATCGAAGATAACAAAAAGTGATATCTTCCTCCAAATTTTTTGAGTCGAAGCTACTATCTTACACGAAGTGACGATTTTTCCGTCTTCTGGCATATGAAGTGCTAAACCTGAAGCCTGAATACTTTTTTGTATTTCCTCAAGAGGTAACACGGAAATATCAGTAATTGTATTATCAATATTTATAAAATCTGCCAAGTCAGGCAAATTTATCATTGTCTCGTTTAAAGATTCAGCTTGAAAGGTAATTTTGTAGCTTAAAGGGTCTGTAATAGCATTAAGCTGTACAGGATATGGGGGCTGTGGTACAGACCCTTTTTCATAGAATGAACGCCCTTCAGGAGTGACTGTAATTGGCGATGTTGCTGATAGAGTTTGTAATGAACGAAGAGTTGCAGTAGTAGTTTGGATAAATACAGAATCAAGCCCAAGTACAGAGGCTAATTCATTCTCTGTTGGCGGGGGTTGAAATTCAATAGCAGCGCGGATGATAAATTCTTCGAGTACGTTAAACTGGCGGGGTTCCTTGATATTTATTTCTACAGGAGTTTGACGCAAGCTATAGCGAAATTGACGCGCTGCTAAAACTGATAAACTAGGACTTTGCGCTTCAATTTCGTCTACCCAATTCTTGAGATTGTCATCAATAGGTTTAGCAGAAGAGGCGAGAAACATCAATGAAACCTCCATGTAGACGCACGATGTTTGAAACATTGGAGTACATACTCCCGACTTGTCCACCCTGCTGAGTGAATAGCGAATGACAACCCACAATTACTAGTAGTTCTTGAGCGCGGGAAAATGCAACGTTAACCCGTTCTGGCTTCTTGGCAAATCCCACATCTCCTCTACTATTATTGCGAACCATACTAACAATTACAACAGGTCGTTCCATACCTTGAAATCTGTCTACTGTACCAGTGGTGATTTGCAGCGATGGGAAAAGTTCAGATTGCAGGCGTTGATCAATTTTTCTGAGTTGAGCGCCATAAAACGTAATCACGGCGATTTCTTTTTTTGGTTCACCCTTAGCAACTCTAGAAGCCCAAGTAGTCTCAAACTGCTTACACAAAATTTCAATGGCATTAATTTCTGGAATATTATAGAATGAAGTTCCTGTACGTTTCTCTTGAAACTCATTACCTCCAGGCGTTTTTACCTAGATAAGATGCTTAGATTCTTCGATGATTTCGCCTGCTAAATTATGTGCGCGTTTTGTATCCGACTCTAAAATACCACATTCTAATTTACCGTCATAAAACTGATTGATTGCACCCATAATTATGGGGTGCATTCGATATTGAATATTTAACATTTGTTTGATGCTATCATTAGCAGCTTCAAACTGAATTTTAAACAGTGATTCTTGTAATAATTGTAGTTCTGTATTTGTGCTGCCAATCTCTTGAGAAACTTCCTCTAAAGTCTTCGTGTCAAGCATGGGTGGTAATTGTCGATGGTCGCCTACCATGACTAACTTTTTGCCTTTTAAGGCAGGGATTAGTAACTCTGGAGGGGTACATTTACTAACCTCATCAATAATGACAACATCAAAGTATTTGAATTCTTCTGAAAAATCTCTATTTGCAGCTTGTACACAAGTTATGCCGATGACGTTGGCATTGTCTAGATAAATGCGCCTTAAATCGTTGCGAGCACCTTCGGTTGGCTGTCTTAATTTACCTATCCAATCTTGGACAAATTGCTGATATCGATTGAGATAACTTTCTTCAGTTTGGAGTTGCTGTTGCCAATGTTCAAACTTTGCCTTGATAGTGCGTAAAAAGTCAAGATTAAATAAGTCTGTAGAATTAACTTTAGGCTTGAGTTTATTAGGAATTGTTTCCCATATTAACCGCCACCAAGTTTGCTCAGTTGATATATATTCTAATTGTTGCTGTAAATGCTCAACAATTATCTTTATTTGACTTTGAGTTTCTATAAATTGGCTTTTGTAAGTTTCAGTTGTTTTCTGCAAGCTACTAATGCGAACTATAAGCAGGTCTCTGCTAGTGGAAAGCGTAGCAATAGGATCGATTAAGGAAATCAAAGTATCAAGTTGGTTGATATGATTTCCCCAGTCCCGTATTTTTGCTCTAAATTGTGGTATTTTAGTCAGAATATTTGAAGGATTATCGAGGTATTCTTGCACTAAAAGTTTTAATTCTTTGGGTAAGTATGAGAAGGGGAAAAGTTCTTGTAAGAGTGCGATCGCTCTTGTAAATTTGAAGTCAGCCTCACTGCGAAAAACTTCTATCTGCTCTTGATTAGCAGATATTTTTTGCTGCTCATTAGCCGCTAACCTCATTTGTTCATTTAATTCAACCTCAAGCTGGTTTTGCTCTATTTCCGTTTCAGCCTGTAGTTGCTTCAGCCATGTACGCGCACTCGTAACTATACCATTAACCACCTCCTCTGTAATTTGGGAGATAGCCGATTCACTCTCAACAGGTTGAACTCTTTGACGTATAATCTGGGCTTGTCTCCTAATAGCCTCAAGAGTTACCGCCGCACCATAACGGCGGCTATACGGACGTAATTTTTGAGCTATGGAATCCAAACTTGGCTGATTGACAGCAACCGCAAGCACCCATTCAATAATCCGACCCCAGATCCCTAGTGGTTTCTCAATGTCACCGATGCTATTTTGTGCTAGTTGCTTCAGCTTTATGAGAGATTCCACAGGGTCTTGCGCGTTACTAACGCTCACCTGGGAAATAGCAGCTTCATTGATTGGGCGATTACCTAGTATATTTCGCCCCTGCACTAGTAAATCTCTGATTTCAGTAACCCGACTGCGTACCCTATCCCATTGGCGATAATTTTGAATTAATTCATTGACTTTCAACTGACACTGATCAAGACTTTGTTGCCAAGGTAGATATTGAGCTTCCATCGTTATGCTTCGTAATCTCGAAGGTAATGAGATTAAGTCAACTGTAAAGTCTTGACGATTTTGTAAGCACTGTGTCAATACATTGACGATATTTAAATTAGCTGTAGACAACCATATATCAAGGTCATTTATTGTTAAACTGACCTCAGATTCACGATTGTGTAGATTTCTAATTCTTGATTGTAAGCTTTGCTGGTTTACAAGCAATTGTTGGTGATTTGACTTTAAGTGAGTAAGAGATTCTGAATTTTGTGTGTAAGTTTGTGCAGTTAACTCCGCTTCGGTCATTGCCATAGCTATATCACTGGCGTAGGTTAATGCTGTGCGAACTTCAGCAATCCAAGAAGCTACAGTGTTCTGCAACCAACCAGCTAAACCAAATAAGCTATGATTTGGTTGAACCATACCAAGTTCAGAAGCCAAATTAATTGCTAACCGAAGATTTGCAGCAAAGTTTCGCAAGGAAGCGTCTGTAGATGTGTATTTATTCAGACCCGTCCATAAATTAAGAAGTGTTGGATCTTGCCAATCTACTGAAGGTGCTTGATTCAACAACTCCTCCAAAGCAGTTTTTAGAGATTCGACCTCGGCCAGTTGGGATGCAGCTTGATTGTATTCATTTCTTTGGGTCGTACAAGCTGACTCTAAATTTGCTTTACGCGTCTGTAATAAATTCTGCTCTCCCTTAAATACTTCTTCTACTTTCAGGTATGCTGTGAATCGTTGTGATGCTGCCAGCAATTGACGTAAAACTCTTACATTATCGAGGCGTTGGGTAAGATTATTTTCGCAGTCAGTAGCAGTATTTTCTAACCATGTGCTAATCACTCGATTTTCTAGAAATGGCTGTCCTTGTTCTCCAACTCTTTCGGCGTTTCCCTTTCGCACAGCCCGAATCACTGGGTTATGAACTAATCGACTCAGGGCGTTATCTACTGCTAAATTGGCTTGAGAAGTAATTAGAGTGCGTCCACCCCGTAGAGCAACTTGATAGCAAATTTCGGCAATTACGGTAGTTTTACCAGTACCTGGTGGCCCTTGAATGAGAACTAAATCCTCAGCTGCAAGCACCGTTTCTACTGCTGCTTTCTGGCTAGGATTAGCAGAGGATAACAACAAATCCTCTGGTCGCAGTTCAACGGTTTTTTGGATAGGTCTTGCTTGGGAAGCGTCGAATAAAAAGTTTCCCAAATAGGGATTTTGGGTACGTCCTTGTCTTAATTGTGTCAAGGCTGCTTTTTTGCGTTTAATCTGTTGGATATCACCAACTGCCTCGAAAAACAAAAATCCGGTAGCTGGTAGCTGATAACCCCCTGCTGCCATGTAGTCAGCTAAATCGCGTTCTAGCCTCACGCGGATAATGCAACTGTTTGGGAGAACTTCTTCAATAATTCCTAATTGGCGGCTGTTGCGCCAGTTTTGCCCTGTAGGAGTAGTCTCGAATAGCTTAACCTCTTCATTTTTTGCTCGTTTTACCCGTTCCCAGAAGTTTTCCACAGCCAAGGAATTTTCATCAGAACCGTCAAGAGTAGCTGAGGTTACGTCAATCTCAAAAGTGATCCGTCTTCCGAAGGCATTATGACTGAAAAAAGGCACACAAAATTGGCGTGTTTTAGCGATTTTTTCCTCAATCTGTAAAAATACTTCCCAAATTCGTAGATGATCTTCTGTAGGCAGATGGTCGCCGCATATAGGCATAGCTGCCATCCGTGCCAATGCCGTTGGCGGAATATCGATACGATACTGATGATTAGGCAGCAACCGTAAACGATAAGGTACAGTATAGCCATCAGCATTTCCCTGTGAAAGTTCTAGCAATTTAGCAGATAGTACCTTTAAACCACCCCTTCCATCTTGCTCTACAACTGCTATGAATCTTAGTGTTTTTCCTAGCTTCTCAAGTCTTGCAGGTAATTGGAAATCATCCTGATCTGTTACTATGGTTAAATCCCAAATTTCTTCTCCAGGTTGTTGACCTGCACCCTTGCGGCGTACATATACCAGGCGAGGTTCTTGACCCAGTAAATCAAATATTAACTCGTTAGCACGCTCTCGTCGCTCCCGATAGTCAGGATATGATTCAACGGCTGCTTGACCTTCAATATTGCTGATTAAACTATCAATTGCCGGAGAACCTAAGAAGATATAGCCCCAGTTTTCCGAATCTGTTTTAATATTTAAGGAATTTGCCTGGAAAGAGGTAGTAACAGATGGTTCTGGGCTATTAGAGGGACGATTTGTTAAGATTCTGGCGTTGTTCATCCACCGCTTGCCTTTGCCAACAAAGTTTTCTAAGTTTAGTATTCCCAAATGTTGGCAAGGAACAACATCTTCAATTTCTGTTATTTTGCTTATTTTGTGTAGTATTGCCCATCAACAATCAAATACCGAACTTCTTTAAGAAGTCGAGAATGTGAGCCTTTCAATTTTTATAAACTATATATAGGGTTACTATATATAGTTTGTAACTTAAATACTAGATGTTCACTTAAATCCGAAATTTTCCGGGCAAAAATATCAGATGGTGATGGCTAATTTGCCTAGTATATCGCCTCACTTTCGTCTACCAAATTCTTGAGATTGTCATCAATAGGTTTAGCAGAAGAGGCGAGAAACATCAACGAAACCTCCATGTAGACGCACGATGTTTGAAACTTCTGAGTACATACTGCCAATTTGTCTACGCTGCTGAGTAAATAGCGAATGACAACCCACAATTACTAATAGTTATTGAGCGCGGTAAAATGCAACGTTAACCCGTTCTAGCTTTTTAGCAAATCCCACATCTTCTTTACTATTATTGCGAACGATACTAACAATTACAATAGGTCGTTCCATACTTTGAAATCGGTCTACTGTACCAGTGGTGATTTGCGTATTTGGATTTGAGTTTCGTGAATCGTTGTAATGCTGCCAACAATTGCTGTAAAACTTTTATATTATCGAGACGTTGGCTAAGATTTTTTTCGCAATCAATAGCAGTATTTTCTAACTCACATTCTAAACTTCAACTAGTAGTATAAGCAAACTACATAAAAAGAAAATCCAAAACTATAATTTTGACATCACCTTTAACACTCACCTATTTGATTTTGGCGCATCTTCACACAGAATTGGTATAAGCGTCAATTTCGATTCCTTCCAAAAATCGCACTTGAGTGGGAGTAATTTGGCGTACTTCGTGCATTCCTGGCACAAACTGCCGCCGCCATATTTCGGCATCAAGATAATTTATCCCCAGGCTTGCTGCTGCTTTTTTATCTTCTTTACGGTCTCCAATCATCCAGCAATCATATTCAGGATCTACTTTACATGATTCTAGAAAAGACTCGATATTAATCCGGGAATATTTTTCAATCGCTGCTCTAAGCATTCCATCCCCAGGCTTCCTAAAATTAATTTCTCTTAAGTTACCTACTAATTCATATCCCTCTTCAGAATCTAGAGAACATTTAATAGTTTTTTCTCTAGACACCATTACACATTTTCTACCCTCAAAATCTGGACAGAAGAATATTTCTTGAAGTTGAGGAAATAACTGTAAAGTAAACTGCATTTCTACAATTGTAGCTTCTAAGATTTTGTATCCGGCTGCAATTGCCGCTTGATTAGATATTCCTATAATCTGCCAATTACGAGCAGCAAAATGTTCTATTGCTTTATCTGCACCAAGCATCGGTTTTTGTCCTTGGGGCCATTCAATATACTTTCCCGTTTTTCCACAGCGAATTGTTCCGTTCAGGTCGAGTAATAAAATTTTCATTCTGTTTACTTTCCTGTGAAATAAAAAATTATTTGTTGTCGTTGTGAACACATTAGTGTCAATTTAGGATTAAGCAAGGTAGCTTATTTTTAGCCTCTCAATCTTGTACCACTTGCCCATAGAGGAACATTATCACCTGTAGAAATTACCAAGCTACCATCATCTTAAACTTCATTACAGGCTAGAGATTTTAGCTTTGGTGTTTTTACGGTATTATAATGTCTTATATCAACTTCAGAGTAGACTCTCAGGTGCTGTTTAACAAATGAACGTTTAAAAAATTTACACTCTGAAAGAACTTGACAAACTAGCTACTATGACTTGTGCGTACTAGATAAGTCGTACACGCAATCAATCCACCCAATCCATAATTCTCTCACTACCCCGTAGTGTCCCTTCTAGCTGTGGGGTTTTGCATTGCTGGTGTGTTGCGATCGCTCTTGAGCACCACACCAAGCTATGCCAAGCCACCAATTACAGCGATCGCACTAACAAAGGTAAAGACACGGATAAAATTGGCATTATCTAGATAAATCCCCCTTAAATCAGTGCGATCGCCACTCGTTACGACAAGCTCAAAGTCAACTTTCTCAGTGCAATTTATCTCGCTGCTACTGTGATTTGGCTCAACTGATGACACATTGTAATATTATTAGATTTGGCAAATAAATGGTAATTAGAACTTATAAGTGGATGTTTTAAAATGAAAACTCGTAATACTTTCGCCACGTTAACGATTTGTGTCTTGTCAGCACTCACTATTCCAAATGTAGTGAATCTACATAAAGTCGAAGCTCAATCCATAACGGATTGTCGCAAACTTGTCACAGGTACGTACCTCACGACAAACTCTGGTAACTTCGGTTCTTTTCGTGGGATTATAACGTTCACCAAAGATGGTAACTTTTTTGCCAATGACTCCATCCAAAGCGGTGTTCCGTCCGTCCAACCCTTTGGTAACATACAGGGCAGTTGGAAATGTATTGGAGAGAGAGAGATTAGTGCCACTACACTCAACTTTAATTACCAAACAGCGAAATTACCCCCTTCCATTGGTAGAGGGGATTTTCGTGCAAAGTTTGAGCTAAAAACTGGGACAGTGCAGGGAACAGCAACACTTCGTATCTTCAATATAAACGCAAATCCGCTCGTAGATTATGCTCCCGTAGCGGGAACGTTCACTTTCACTGGGCAACGTGTAAAACCTTGATAGAACAGCCTATAAGGTATTGATGAATTTGACCCCATCAACGGTTACCCTAATTCATTTGTGGGTGTCTCCTTTTTAGATACAAGTTTTTCAGCAGCCAAACGAATTCGTTCTGCCTCGGATTCTGAAATCTTGCTGCTATAGCTTTTGACCGCGATGTTGAGTTGGTCGCATATTGCTAGTATAGCAGTTGCCAGAGCCGTTAGGACAGTTGGCAGTAAACGCGCTTTCAACAACGTACTTTAGTGATTTTATTACTGTCCTAAGCTCCCTGTCCGTTGCTATAACTCTTCGTTTTCCAAATTTAATTCTTTTGATAGCTCATAGATTCTAACTTTGGCGTTGTTCATCTACTGCTTACCTTTGCCAACAAAGTTTTCTAAGTCTAGTATTCCCAAATGCTGGGAAGGAAAAACATCTTCAACTTCTGTTACTTTGCTGATTTTGGGTAGTATTACCCACCAACAATAAAATTCCCGACTCCTTAGAAAAGTCGGCAGGCTTCATGAAATATGAGTGGTTATATCTACCTCCTCTAAGGATGGTGGCAACTCAGAAGAACTAGCGCTAGTTTCTGGTGTTGAAAGCTTATCACCTACAATTCCATCCCATGAATAGTTGCAGATTTTAGTCCGAAGCAATGTACCAAACGTCAGGTTAATTGCTAGGGCGAAGGAATCGATAAAAATTAGATTTACAAAGCGATCAATCATTAGACCCCCTTGAGCTAAATTAAGCATCAAGTGATATTTGCTTTAGACTACACATGCCACAATCTCTTTTCCAGAAATGTCTAGTATCTCAATATTTTTCGGTTAAAGGGGAAAGGGGAAAAGGCATTGCGGGTAAGGGCAAGAGAAAAGAACTCAATTATTTATCGCTTTAATCTTAGAAAGAAGTGACGCTAAACGAGGAACTTAATCTTATCAGCATAACTGCCACGAATGACGCAGGCGACTGGATAACCTCTACCTACACGGGCTAATTTGCCCAGTATATCGCCTCACTTTCGTCTACTAAATTTTTTTTGAGCTTGTCATCAATAGGTTTAGCAGAAGAGGCGAGAAACATCTACAAAACCTCCATGAAGACTTACAATATTTGAAACTTCCAAATACATACTTCCGACTTTACCTGATTGATCGGTAAATAAATTATGGCAACCCACAATTATCAACAGTTCTTGAGCGCGAGAAAATGCAACATTTACCCGTTCTGGTTTCTTAGCAAATCCCACATCTCCTTTATTATTATTGCGAACCATACTCACAATTACAACAGGTCGTTCCATACCTTGAAATCTGTCTACTGTACCAGTACGAATTTCTAGAGAAGGGAAAAGTTCAGATTGCAGACGTTCATCAATTTTTCTTAATTGAGCGCCATAAAACGTAATTACAGCAATTTCTTTTTTCGGTTCACCATTAGCAACTTTAGAGGCCCAAGTACTCTCAAACTGCTGACACAGACGTTCAATCGCATCAATTTCTTGAGTATTAAAGTAAGAAGTTCCATTTCGTTGTTCTAAAAACTGATTCTCTATAGACGTTTTTACCCAGATAAGATGCTGAGATTCTTGGATAATTTCGCCTGCTAAATGATGTGCGCGTTTTCTATCCGGCTCCAAAATCCCGGATTCTAGTTTCCCATCATAAAATTGATTAATTGCTCCCATAATAAATGGGTGCATTCGATATTGTGTAGTTAGCATTTGCTTAATGCTTTCATCAGCAGATTCAAACTGACTTTTAAACAGTGATTCTTCTAAGAATTGTAGTTCTTCTCGTGTATTGCCAATTGTCTGAGCAACTTCTTCTAAAGTGCTAGTATCAAGCATGGGTGGTAATTGCCGATGATCACCTACCATGACTAACTTTTTACCTTTCAAAGCTGGGATTAGTAACTCTGGTGGAGTACACTTACTAACTTCATCAATGATCACAACATCAAAAGATTTGAATTCTTCAGAAAAACTTCTATTTGCAGCTTGAACACAAGTGATACCAACAACGTTGGCATTATCTAAATATATACGCCTTAAATCGTCGTGATTGCCTTCAGTTGGCTGTCTGAGTTTTCCAATCCAATCTTGAACAAAATTTTGATATTTATTGAGATAATTTTCTTCTTTTTTAAGTTGCTCTTGCCAAGATTCAAACTTAATATTAATGCTGCGTAATAATTTTATATTAAACAAGTCAGCAGTAGAATTTTCTGGCTTAAATTTATCCGGTATTCTTTGCCATTCTGTTAACCACCAATTTCTTTCTCCTATTAAATTTTCTGATGGCTGTGGTTGTAATTTCTGTTCTATTTCACGAAGGCTAATTTGTAATTTTTGAAGCTGCTGTAGAGAAGTTTCAGTTTCTTCTTTTAGTTTTGAGAAATGCTCATGTAGAGAATTTTTAATTATCTCCAGCACAGCAAAAGGTTCTAATGATGAAATCAAGGTTTCAAGCTGATTAATACAAGTTACCCAGGAATTCACTTGATTTGATAATTCTTGCGGCTGCTCCCAAATATTTGATTGTGTTGCAAGATATTTTTCAGTTAGAATGCGTAATTGAGCAGGTATATTTTGTTGATTAAGTTCTTGCAAAATATTGATAACTTGTTCAAGTTGCAAATTAGCGTCTTGCTGCGCTTTTTCTACCTCAGCTTGAGTAACAGATATTTGCTGTTGGCTGATTTCATTTTTCTGAAGTTCTTTTAATTGTCGTTGCAGATGCTGAAGCTGTTGTTCCGTTTCCGTTTTTACTTTTAAAACACATTGACGTGCATTTATAAGAATAGTATCTAGTAATTCTTGTGTAATTCTGGTGAGAGTAGAGTCGATATTATTCCATTCCCATGATGCACCATAGGTTTTTTGCATTCTAATTAAGAAAGCCTGGGTATTCTCAACCAGCAATTTTCGCTGTTTGGGGTTGAGTAGTTGATAATTACTAAACTGTTGATAGGTTTCTTGCCATTGAGTGCGTAGGCAAAGCCCGCCGGAGGTATCGCTCTTTGATAGCACCATTGGAATCTGACTAAAATTTTGTTGTAAAAAATAGCTGAAATTATGCTGTTTACCCCGTCTGTCAGTAAAACCTCCGTCTATCTCATAAGTGATCGCTTTTGCTAATAGCTCCCAGTCTGGTAGGTTAATATTGTAAATTTTTGGTACTATTGGTAATTTTAATGTGTTAGCAAACATCAACAAACCTAGCGGCAAGTCCACTAAATTCTCTGTTAGTGGTAAACCTGATTGATGACAATCTTTCAAAGTTTGATACAGATGAGAAGGTGCTGTAGATTTCCATTCTTTAACTGCTGAGATAATATAATCTATTTCCCGTTTGCGGTTTTCCCATATCTGAATTGTTTGCTGGATGTTTTGCAGTTTGGTAAGATATTGCTGATAATCTGGTTGTAGCTGATTTAACAAGGCGAAATTCTGTTTGACAATCTGCACTGATGCTGCAACTTCTAACATGGCTTTAGTTGCATCTTGAGCATAAGCAAAAGCAGTTTTAAATTCAGAAATTTCTCTTGCTACAGTTTCACGCAACCAAACTGCTAAACCAAAAGCACCAATCGCCGGGCGCACAAAACCAAGTTCATCAGTATATTTTATGGCTTTACGAACATTTGCTAAAAATTCTTCCACTAAACTGTTACCTTCTGTGTAAGGCTTCAGAAGTGGCAAAAAATCTGTAACTTTTGGAGCTTCCCAGTTGATATTTGGTGCAATATTTAGGATGTTTTCCAGTCCGCAAATTAGAGATTCAATCCCGTTATATTGTCTTACAGTTTCGTTGTAATATTTTTCTTGACTTTTAAAGTTTTCCTCTAATTTTAACTTATTTTTATTGAATTTAGTTTGTTGCTGATTAAATTCTTCCTCGGCTTGCAAGTAGGCTGTGAATCTTTGTGATGATGCTAGTAATTGACTGAAAGTTTGGATATTTTCAAGCCGTTGAGTAAGATTGTCTTCGCAGTCATTTGCTGTATTTTCTAGCCATCTGCCAATCACTTGGTCTTCTAAAAATGGCTGTCCTTCCTCCCCAACTTTTTCGGCTCTACCCTTGCGTACAGCCCGAATCACTGGGTTATGAATTAATCTACTCAGGGCGTTATCTACTGCTAAATTGGCTTGAGACGCGATTAAGGTACGTCCACCACGAAGGGCAATTTGATAGCAAATCTCGGCAATTACAGTAGTTTTACCAGTACCTGGTGGCCCTTGGATGAGAACAAGATCCTTAGCAGCTAGTACCTTTTCTACTGCTGCTTTCTGACCAGGATTAGCAGAAGATAATAACAAATCTTGTGGTTGAAGTTCGACAGTTGTTTTGATTTGTCTAGCCTGGGAAGCATCGAATAAAAAGTTGCCCAAGTAGGGATTTTGGGTGTAACCATTATTCAAATCATCCAAAGCTTTTTTCTTGCGCTGAATCTGCTGAATATCACCAACTGCCTCAAAACATAAAAATCCAGTAGCTGGCAATTTATAACGCTCTGCTGCCATATATTCAGCTAAGTCGCGTTCTAGTCTGAGGTTGATAATACAACGGTTGGGATCAACTTCTTCAACAGTCCCTAATTGACGACCGTTAATCCAATTTTTTCCGATGGGAGCAGTTTCAAAAAGCTTCAAATCTTCGTTCTTTGCCTGTCTTGCTCGTTCCCAGAAATTTTCTACTTCCAGGGAATTTTGATAAAAGCCGTCAAGGGTGGCTGAAGCTACATCAATTTCAAAACTAATCCGCCTTTTAAAGTTATAATTATGACCTATGTAACGCACGCAAAATTGACGTGCTTTAGCGATTTTTTCCTCAATCTGCAAAAATGCTTTCCAAGTTTTCAGCTGATCTTCTGTAGGCACATGGTCGCCACAAGCTGGTGCAGCTGCTATGCGTTTCAATGTGACTGGCGGAATGTCGAGATGATGCTGATGATTCGCCAGCAAACGCAAGCGACAAGGTACAGCATAGCTATCGGCGTGTCCCCGTGAGGGTTGTAACAATTGAGCCGACAGTATCTTTAAACCACCGTGTCCATCTTTTTGTACAGCCGCTCTGAATCCTAAAGTTTTTCTGAGCTTCTCAAGTCTTGCAGGTAATTGAAAATCATCGGAGTCTGTTGCTATTGTCAAATCCCAAATTTCTTCTCTTGGCTCTTTCCCTGCACCTTTGCGACGCACATAAAATAGACAAGGCTTTTTACCGACACATTCCAACATTAACTCATTGGCGCGATCGCGCCGCTCCCTAAATTCGGGATATGATTTAAGGACAGTTTCACCTTCAAGATTGCGGATGAAACTATCAATTGCTGAAGCTATGAACATATAGCCCCAATCTTCAGAGTTTGTTTTAACTTTCGAGGATTTTGCTGTTAGTTTATTTGCCACTGAACGAATGCTTTCTGCATCAGATTCTGAGATGGTGCTGGTATGGCCTTTGACTGCAATGTTGAGTTTGTCACAAATTGCTAATAGCTTCTTGCTATCCAAATTCAATTCTTTTGCTAGTTCGTAGATTCTGAGTTTGACTTTGTTCATCCAGTACTGCCTTTACCGACAAAGTTTTTCTATTTAGGAAAATAAAACAACGCATGAGCACAGATAATTCATCTGTCGTTCCAAATAATAAATTAAGATTTTTGCAAGAAGTAATGTTGCATCAAAGTTTGTACTGCTGATAAACTTCACTAGCAGCCCGATGCAGCAGGGAATGCCGCCAGACTAAAGATTTCATATCATCAGCATAACCGCCGCCAATGACACAGGCGACAGGATAACCGTTACTCATACAGGTATTTAAAACCTGCATTTCTCGGCGAAAAATGCCAGCATCGGTTAAAGCTAATTTGCCTAAACGATCGCCTATATGAGGATCAACACCTGCATCATAAAATACTAAATCTGGCTTGACTTTAGACAATAAATCTGCTAAATAATTCGCTAAAGTTTGTAAATAAGCGTCATCTTCCATTCCCACCGGCAAAGGAACATCCAAATCACTGTTTTGTTTAGTACCGGGGAAATTGACTTCGCAGTGCATGGAAAAAGTAAAAACACTGTCGTCGTCTTGGAAGATAAAAGCGGTGCCGTCTCCTTGATGGACATCCAAATCTACAATTAGGATTTTCTGCACAAGTCCGAGTTTTTGTAAAACGCGGCAGGCGATCGCTAAATCGTTGAAAATACAAAAACCAGACCCATAACTAGGAAAAGCATGATGAGTGCCACCAGCCGTATTACAAGCTAAACCCTGACTTAGTGCCAGTTTAGCAGTGAGTATCGTACCACCTACCGCTACACAGGTACGATTCGCCAGTGCTGGACTCCAAGGCAAACCAATGCGACGCTGTGCTTTGGCATCTAGGGTTCCTTCGCAGTAAGCTTGAACGTAGGTTGGGGTATGGACTAACTCTATCAACTTTAGCGGCGGACGTTCGGGGGTGTGAAATTGTTCTTGATTAGCTACACCATCAGCTAACAGTAATTCGTAAAGTTGTCGGAACTTAGACATCGGGAAGCGATGTCCTTCAGGTAGGGGAGCAATGTAATCTGGGTGGTAAATAATTGGCAAGTCCATAAGGAAAGAAAATCTCAAGCAGGTAATCCGACAACTAACAAGGTAAAATTTAGCCATAATTGCAGCAACAGTGCTGTTATCCTAAATGTAAAACTCAAAATTTAAAATTTATATGATGGAATGGATTACGCCGATATGGTTTATTCTAGCTGGCTTTTTGGCTGGAATAATTGGGGAAAAAGTTATCTTTAAAAAACTGGAAACGTTAGTTACTAATAAACGAATTGTTGGGAGTAAAATTATATTTCGCTCTCTGCACCGCATGACTTTTATTTGGTTTGTTCTTGGCGGTTGTTTTTGGGCAGTCCTGAGTTCTCCTCTCAAGCCAGATATTGCCATCGTACTGCAAAAAATTCTGACGATCGCATTGCTGTTTTCAGTAACCTTAGTCTTAGCCAGATTGACTGCTGGTTTTGTTAATTTATTTATTCGCAGAACAGAAGGGGTTCCTACATCACTAATTTCTAACCTTGCTAAGGCTACTGTTTTCGTTTTGGGAACGTTAATTATATTGCAAACAGTGGGTGTTCAAATTACACCGATAATCACAACTTTAGGTATTGGTGGTATAGCAGTTGGTTTGGCACTTCAAGACACACTTGCAAATTTATTTTCTGGTTTTTACTTAATTATTTCTAAGCAAGTTAGAACCGGAGACTATGTAAAATTAGATGCTGGACATGAGGGATATGTTATAGATATTTCTTGGCGGAATACAACAATTAAAGAAATTTCAAATAATGTAGTTATTGTTCCTAATTCTAAGTTGTCTACTGCAATTTTCACCAACTATCATTTACCTGCCAAGGAAATTACTTTAACAATGGATGTGGGTGTCAGTTATGATAGTGATTTGGAACAAGTTGAAAAAGTGACTGTAGAAGTTGCCAAAGAAGTTATGCAAGAAATTGCACCGGAATTAAAAGAAAGTGAACCATATATCAGATTTCATACTTTTAATGATTTTAGTATAGATTTTACGCTTTATATGCGGGTAAGTGAATACTTTGATCAGCGGATTGGTAAACATCTGTTTGTTAAAAAATTACACAAACGCTATCAGCAAGCAGGAATTCAAATTCCTTTTCCGATTAGAAAAGTGTATATGCAAGATAATTCAGCTAGAGAACGGAATTAGCCCTGGCGACTAGAAGTCCCAGCTATACGAGACTTTACCTGCCTTTGCAGATTAGCAAACCTTTAATTTTCCGTTAGTCTGCGTAGGTGGACTACGTTTGTATAGCCACGATTTCTAATCGCTAGGGCTAGCTGCAACTTAGATTGCTAATGCTCGCTTTTCTAATGCTAGTTGAAAGCGATCGCCTGGTTTCGGTTCAAGTACCTGCGTCGAAAGATTGTTTTTCTCTACTAACGAACGAAATTCATCAGCACTCCCTTTAGTCTGAATGAATTTCATCAGCAATCCCGCAAACGCCACATCGCCTCCAGCCGCTGTAGATAATATTACTTGAGGCTGTAAGGACTTTACTACTTCTAAGGCACTATTTTGTCCTTTAATAATCGGCCCAAGCAAAGGTAGCGTCATGTCTACAAACGGTGTAATCACTACATCGATAGGTGCAACCTGCTTAAGTTGCGGTGAATGATACCCGTGAGGCTCATAGTATACAGTTAAACCACTCTCCAATTCTTTTAGGAGATAACTATTTTCCACCAGAGTCGGGCCAATTGGAGAGCCGGGGAAAGCTTTGATTTCAACTTGATTATTTAAAGTGAAAGTTTCACCATGAGCCAATACTGTTACCTGGGTGTAACCTAACTGCTGTACTACCTTGGCTGCATTGGGAGAAGCTACAACCTTGATGCTGTGATCCAGCAGCTTGAGCGTTGGTGGGTGAGTATGGTCTTCTAAACCCTGAGACAGCAGGATCAGATCAATATTATCTGGTATCGGGCGCTCTTGCGATCGCGAACCTTTAAATAGCCAATCCAAATTGCTAAAAATTAAGGAACCAACCAGCCAAGGGTCAATCAGTATCCGTTTCCCGCCGATTTCTAGCAGCCAAGAGTTGCTGTCTAACCAAGTTAAGAACATAAAATTTGTAAAGATAACGCCTATCTTCATTATCAACTGGTCACGGGGAGGAGGAACGCCGCTTTGGCAAAGGGTTCAAAAATAACATTTTATTCAGTATTCTTTCAGGTCAGGGAACATTAATATTGAAGAAATACTTTATGAATCTTATTAATGACTGTAACTACACAGCAGTTTGCGAGCCAAGACGCCTTTGAAAAACTCATTTGGACTTGGCAGGGCTACAAAATTCAGTACACTGTCATGGGCACAGGACGCCCTTTGGTACTGGTTCACGGCTTTGGTGCTTCCATTGGACACTGGCGCAAAAATATCCCAGTCTTAGCTGATGCTGGCTACCAGGTATTTGCTTTGGATCTTTTGGGTTTTGGTGGTTCCGATAAAGCACCCATTGATTACACTGTGGAGGTTTGGGTGGAACTGCTGAAAGATTTCTGCACAGCACACATACACGAACCTGCTGTATTTATTGGCAACTCTATCGGCGCACTTTTGAGCTTGATTGTACTGGTAGAACATCCAGAAATTGCTGCTGGTGGTATTTTAATTAACTCTGCGGGTGGGTTGAGTCATCGTCCCCACGAATTGAACCCGCCGTTACGGATGGTAATGACAGCTTTTAATCGATTTGTGCGATCGCCAGTTACAGGTAAATTTGTCTATAACCGCATCCGTCAAAAAGCCCAAATTCGCCGCACTCTCTACCAAGTTTACCGGAACCGTGAAGCCGTCACCGATGAATTAGTCGATTTACTTTATACTCCCTCTTGCGACCCAGGAGCGCAACAAGTCTTCGCCTCCATTCTCACAGCGCCTCCTGGCCCAAGTCCAGAGGAACTTTTGCCCAAAGTCGAACGTCCTTTATTAGTGATTTGGGGTGCTGATGATCCTTGGACACCAATTACCGGGGCTAAGATTTACGAAAAGGCGCGGGAGAATGGCAAAGAAATCAAAATTGTTCCCATTCCCAATGCCGGTCATTGTCCCCACGATGAAGTTCCAGATGTTGTTAATGCCCAGATTGTCGATTGGTTAGCGCAAAGGTGATAATTTCCGCCCCAAGACGCAAAGACGAAAGTAGACTGACCATTGAAGACACTTGTGTGTGACATTGAGCCAAGTGTCCGTCACCAAGAATAACTTTGTACCTATGTATCTTGGTGCGTGCAAGAATACGGCTAACAATCTGGGTGAGTCCCTCTTATTTTTTATTGCACCTTGACAAAATCAAACTCATGTGAAGTGGAAGGGAGCTTGATATGCACAATGGATATAAAGGGATAATTCCCTTAAATCACCATCCAGATTTTTCCGAACTTGGCTATCAAGTTATCACCGAACTAGGACGCAATAGAGAAGGGGGACGCATTACTTATCTAGCTAATGTCCTCAACTCTAATCAACAGGTGGTGATTAAAGAGTTTTGTTTTGCCTGTGCAGGTGCTGATTTGTCAGGAGTGAAAGCCTATGAGCGCGAAATTGAAATCCTGCAACAACTGAATCATTCCCGCATCCCTCACTATATAGATTGCTTTGAAATGCCAGGGGTTTTTTATCTGGTGCAGGAATACAAAAATGCCCCATCCTTGGGATTAAGACGCAGCTTTCATCCTGAAGAAATTAAGCAAATTGCTCTGTCAATCTTAGAAATTTTGGTTTATTTGCAAAAGCAAGTTCCGTCAATTATCCATCGGGATATTAAGCCAGAGAATATTTTGGTTGATGAACAACTAAATGCTTACCTAGTTGATTTTGGTTTAGCTAGGATACAGGGTGCAAAAATAGCTCTTAGTAGCTTTGTAGCAGGAACCCCAGGTTTTATGCCACCAGAGGAACAGTTTGGTCATTCCCTGACTGAGGCATCAGATTTATATAGTTTAGGAGCAACACTAATTTGCTTACTTACTAATACCCGTTCGGTTGAGATTGGGAAATTAATTGATCATAACTATCGCTTTAATTTCCAGAAATTAGTTCCTCAAATCAGTCCGCGTTTTCAGTCGTGGTTGATGAAAATGGTGGAACCAAACCAGAAACGCCGCTATGCTAATGCGGCTGTTGCTTTGAAAGTACTCAAGCCCATTGAAGTTGTTGGTAGTGCCACTGGGATAGATACTTTAGTCAGTATAATCAAACCTAGAAAACGAGCTACAGTGCTGGGACTAGCCACTGTTGTTACACTAGCTGCACTGGAGGCAACTTTGATGAGTTGTCAGTCTGGTGAGCAGGTTAGGCAATTACTGGAAGCTAGGGAATGTCAAAGTTTTTATTTAAACGCAAGTTGCCAAGAAAATACTGGGCATTAAGATTAGTTAGGTTGCATCCGGCTAGGGATTACAGTAGTTTTCAATTGAATAGACTATACGTGTAGGGGCACAATATATTGTGCCCCTAAAATTATGTATATTCCACGCTTGTGAAAATTGCTGTCATTTTCACGAGTATTAAAGACTTGTTAACGGAGCTAAAAGACTCATTCACGAGTATTAAAGACTCGTTCACGGAGCTAAAAGACTCATTCACGAGAATAAAAAACTCGTTAACGGAGTTCAAAGACTCGTTAATGGAGCTAAAAGACTCATTCACGAGTATCAAAGACTCGTTAACGGAGCTAAAAGACTCGTTCACGGAGCTAAAAGACTCATTCGCGGAGCTAAAAGACTCGTTAACGGAGTTCAAAGACTCGTTAACGGAGCTAAAAGACTCGTTGACGGAGTTCAAAGACTCGTTCACGAGGATAAAAAACTCGTTAACGGTAATGCGCTATCAGTAATTGTCCAGTTATCTGCTGTAGTAAACTACATCTAAGTCAGAAGCCTGCATTCAATAGTTGATAGCGCTGTGAAAAAAATCCTGATTGTGTCAGCTAATCCCACAACGACAGATAAACTCCGCTTGGACGAGGAAGTAAGGGAAATTCAGGAAGGGTTGCAACGTTCTCGCAGCCGAGAGAAGTTTGAACTTATTACTAAATGGGCAATGCGTCCTGATGATTTGCGGCGGGCGCTTTTAGATCACGATCCTCATATTATCCATTTTTCTGGACATGGGGGAGGAAATCAAGGTTTAGCCTTGGAAAATAATACAGGGCAAATGCAGCTGGTGAGTACAGAGTCACTGGCAAGGCTATTTAAGTTATTTAAGGACAAAGTTGAGTGTATCTTATTAAATGCTTGCTATAGCGAGGTGCAAGCCGAGGCAATTTATCAACACATTAACTGCGTGGTTGGGATGAATCGGGCAATTGGCGATCGCGCCGCGATTAAATTTGCGGTAGGCTTTTATGATGCACTAGGTGCTGACAGGTCGTATGAGGATGCCTACGAGTTTGGCTGTAGCGCTATTGACTTAGAAAGTATTCCAGAGTCTTCGACTCCAGTGCTGAAAAGTCGGAACAATCCCAAAGGTGCTATCTCTGTTAACGAAGCTATTGCTGATAACCAGATAAAACCAGCAGTTTCCTTAGAAAATCCAGAAGGGCAGGTATCTCTAAACTCTGCCTTCTATGTCGAGCGATCGCCTATTGAGGTAGACTGTTATGAAGCGATTCTTCAACCAGGGGCCTTAATTCGCATCAAAGCTCCCCGGCAGATGGGCAAAACTTCGCTGATGTCGCGGGTTCTTCATTATGCTAGTCAACATGGCTATCAGACTGCACCCGTGAATTTCCAATCAGCCGATGCAGAATTTCTCAGCAATTTAGATCAGTTTTTGCAGTGGTTCTGCGCCAGCATTACTTACGAACTGAATCTACCCGATAAATTAGACGAGTATTGGAAAGGTGTTTTAGGTAGCAAGAATAAATCTACAAATTATTTTCAACGGTATTTATTACCCGCGATTAATAAGCCTATAGCTTTGGGTTTGGATGAAGTCGATGAAGTCTTCAAGCATCCGATAATTGCTGCTGATTTTTTTGGATTACTACGAGCTTGGCATGAGCGGTCAAAGAATGAAACAATTTGGAAAAATCTCCGGTTGGTGATTGTGCATTCTAAGGAAGTTTATATTCCACTCAATATAAATCAGTCCCCTTTTAATGTGGGTTTACCCATTGAGTTGCCAGACTTAAATCAAATACAAGTACAAAACTTGGTACAGCGTCACAGCCTCAATTGGTCTAACTCACAAATTGAAGAATTAATCACGCTGGTGGGTGGTCATCCTTATTTAGTGCGGGTAGCGCTTTATGAAATTGCCCGTGGGAGGATAACGCTGGAAAATCTGCAAAAAATTGCTGCAACTGAGGAAGGGCCTTACAGTGACCATTTACGCCGCCATTGGCTGAATTTGCAAGAGGATGCAGAATTGCTAGCTGCGGTTAAACAAGTGATGATGGCAAATCGCCCCGTGGATGTCGGCACAACTGAAGCGTTTAAACTCCGCAGTATGGGGTTAGTTAAGTTTCAAGGCAATGAAGTAGTGCCACTGTGTGAATTGTATCGTCAATATTTTTGCGATCGCTTGGGGTAGAAAAATTAAAAAAGTACATTAGGAGTGCAATAGGACTTTTATCAGCAATTACCATTTAACAAAAAGGATTAACAATGGTTCAATTTATTCAAGGAAGAGATATAACCTTAGCCCAACTCATCGATCAATTTGGGCTACAACGTGCAGACAATGAACAGTTTTTTGTAGAGTGGCAGCAAGATTTACCTGAGTTGAGTGACTTAGAAAAGCAATCTCTCAACCAAGTCAAGGCAGAATATTTGCATTTATCTCGCTACCAAATTTTAGAACCTGTAGTCAAAATGGTGGTGCTATCTCCACTATTGCGTCTAGCAGGTTTTTATCAACCGCCTTTTTACATTGCGTCGGAACAACAGGTGGAAATTTGTTCTGAAGACGAAGGCACAATTGTTAGAGGACGTATTGATATCTTAGTTTTTAAACCACCATTCTGGGTTCTGGTTGTAGAAGCAAAACGAGCAGATTACTCCTTAGTGCCAGCAATTCCACAAGCATTGGCTTATATGCTAGCGGATGTAAGTTCCGAAAAACCTGTTTTTGGGTTTATCTCCAATGGTAATGAATTTAGATTTCTCAAACTGATAAAAGCCGAAACCTCACAATACGCCCTATCTGATTTGTTTGCTTTAGATAGTCGGGATGACATACATACTGTCGTCAAAGTCTTAAAACGGCTAGCTCATTTAATTCGTAATTCGTAATTATTGCGTACACTAAGACTTTCGATGCCCTATGCGATTACTAACATACCCTATCAAACTTATATTACGTGAGTTCGATAAATTATGTACTATCTCTCTAAGTAGCCTAACCATAACAAAAAGACCTCTCCCTGGTTTTACTACGCAAAACCGTCCCTCTCCGAATCGGAGAGGGACAGACTTGAACTTTAGTTCAAGGCAGGGAGAGGTTTGTCTAACTCGCGCTGAATTTTGAATTGTTTATGACCCAGTATCAATATCAAGTCGGTGGTAGTCTGCCTCAAAATGCACCAACTTATGTTAGGCGGCAAGCTGACCATGACCTCTATGAAGGCTTGAAGGCTGGGGATTTTTGTTATGTACTCAATTCCCGGCAGATGGGTAAATCTAGCTTGCGGGTGCAGGTAATGCAGCAGTTGCAAACTGAGGGATTTGCTTGTGCTGTTGTTGATTTCACAGCTATTGGGACAGCAGATATTACACCAGAACAGTGGTATGCCGGGGTGATTGAGACTTTGGTGGGAAGTTTGAATATTTATACGACTTTTGATTTAGATACTTGGTGGAATGATAATGGTTTGCTTTCACCAGTACAGCGCTTGAGCAAGTTTATTGAAACGGTTTTACTTCAAACAATTACTGAAAAGATTGTTATTTTTATTGATGAAATTGACAGCATTCTAAGTCTTTTATTTAACTTGGATGACTTTTTTGCAGTTATCCGCGATTGCTACAACCGACGAGCAGACCATCCTGAATATAATCGCCTCACCTTTGCTTTGATTGGCGTATCTACACCTTCAGATTTGATTCAAGATAAACGGCGCACACCTTTTAATATTGGGCAAGCAATTGATTTAACTGGGTTTAAACTCGCGGAGGCGGAAGCATTGGCGCGGGGATTGGCAGAAGTGGGTGATTCTCAAAAGTTGATGCAGGTGGTGCTGGAGTGGACGGGCGGACAGCCATTTTTGACGCAAAAAGTTTGTAAGTTGCTGGCAGAGGAGCAGAGGGGCATACTTGGACTACGCTCAGTAACCAGAGGAGCAGAGGAGTGGGTTGAGAATTTGGTAAGAAGGGGGATTATTGAAAATTGGGAGACGCAGGATGAGCCGGAGCATTTGAAGACAATTCGAGACAGAATTTTGCGGAGTGGGGAACAGCGGACTGGGCGATTGTTGGGGTTGTATCAGCAGATTTTGCAGCAGGGAGAGATAGCAACTGATGATAGTCCTGAACAAACGGAACTGCGGCTGACAGGTTTGGTGGTGAAGCGGGAAGGGAAACTGCGAATTTATAACCGGATTTATGCAGAGGTGTTTAAACAAGAATGGTGTGACAAGATTTTAGCAAACTTGCGCCCTTACTCCAATACATTTAATGCCTGGGTTGAGTCGGAACGTCAAGATGAGTCGCGCTTCTTGCGGGGACAAACTTTGCACGATGCTCAAGAATGGGCAGTCGGTAAAAGTTTGAGTGATTTGGACTATCAGTTTTTAGCTGCTAGCCAAGAGTTAGAAAAGCGCGATGTGCAGAAAAGGCTGGAGGTAGAGGAACAGGCAAAGCAGGTATTAGCAGAGGCGAACCACAAAGCTAATCAACGAATTCGTATTGGTTATTTAGTCTTAGGACTGACTGTGCTGGGGGCATTTGCATCATTAATATTTGCTGAATATCAATTAGGGCAAGCACGAACAGTAAAGGCAGAAATAGATAATGCCCAAACCGAATTAAATCAGGCGAAGAGAGAAACTGAAGCAACCAAGAAAGATAATCACCGGATATCGGCAGACAATGCCAAAATATCACGTGACAATCAAAGGATATCAAAACAAGCAACACAGGCAAAACTGAATCTTAGTTACGCAGCTTCAGAACTGAATGTTGCAAATAACAAAGTGAATCAGGCACAGCAAAAGTTGAAACTAGCCCAAAATAAAGTGGCAGCAGCTAGTGCAAACGCTAGTCAAGCGGAAGTACAGGCAAGCCAAGCAATTCAACAACGGCAAGAGGCAGTCAATGCCCGTAAAACTTCTGTGGAGGAACTCAAAAAGGCAAAAGCAGCCAGAGAAGTTGCTTTAACGGCTACGGAATTGGAACAAGGCGTAACAAATACGTTGCAGCTGTTCGAGGCTTCGAGAGAATTTGATGCACTGCTATTAGCAATGGAGACGGCAGGAAGATTAAAAAGTCTGATCAAGGATAAACAATCTTTAGCAGACTATCCAGCATACAGCCCTTTGTTTAGTTTACAGAGAATTCTATCTAGTACTAATATTCGTGAAAAAAATCGTCTGGAAGGGCATAGCAATTCGGTCTTCAGCGTCGTCTTCAGCCCAGATGGCAAAACTTTAGCTTCCGCCAGTGGTGACAACACGATCAAATTGTGGAATCTCGACACGGGCAAAGAAATTACTACTCTGAAAGGACATAGAAATTGGGTCACAAGCGTCGTCTTCAGCCCGGATGGCAAAACTTTAGCTTCCGCCAGTGCTGACAGGACGATCAAATTGTGGAATCTCGACACGGGCAAAGAAATTACTACTCTGAAAGGACATAGAAATTGGGTCAGAAGCGTCGTCTTCAGCCCGGATGGCAAAACTTTAGCTTCCACAAGTTTTGACAAGACGATCAAATTGTGGAATCTGGACACGCGCAAAGAAATTACCACTCTGAGTGGGCATAGCAATTATGTCAACAGTGTCGTCTTCAGCCCGGATGGCAAAACTTTAGCTTCCACAAGTTTTGACAAGACGATCAAATTGTGGAATCTGGACACGCGCAAAGAAATTACTACTCTGAGTGGGCATAGCAATTCGGTCACAAGCGTCGTCTTCAGCCCGGATGGCAAAACTTTAGCTTCCGCTAGTCATGACAAGACAATCAAATTGTGGAATCGGGACACGGGCAAAGAAATTACCACTCTGAGTGGGCATAGCAATTATGTCAACAGTGTCGTCTTCAGCCCGGATGGCAAAACTTTAGCTTCCGCCAGTGGTGACAAGACAATCAAATTGTGGAATCTGGACACGCGCAAAGAAATTACCACTCTGAGTGGGCATAGCAATTCGGTCACAAGCGTCGTCTTCAGCCCGGATGGCAAAACTTTAGCTTCCGCTAGTCTTGACAGGACGATCAAATTGTGGAATCGGGACACGGGCAAAGAAATTACCACTCTGAGTGGGCATAGCAATTATGTCAACAGTGTCGTCTTCAGCCCGGATGGCAAAACTTTAGCTTCCGCTAGTTCTGACAACACGATCAAATTGTGGAATCTCGACACGGGCAAAGAAATTACTACTCTGAAAGGACATAGAAATTGGGTCAGAAGGGTCGTCTTCAGCCCGGATGGCAAAACTTTAGCTTCCGCCAGTGGTGACAAGACAATCAAATTGTGGAATCTCGACACGCGCAAAGAAATTACCACTCTGAGTGGGCATAGCAATTATGTCAACAGTGTCGTCTTCAGCCCGGATGGCAAAACTTTAGCTTCCGCCAGTGGTGACAAGACAATCAAATTGTGGAATCTCGACACGCGCAAAGAAATTACCAC
>NZ_JBALDG010000076.1:0-18588 GCF_036917195.1 Nostoc sp. | reverse complement strand
GCTCTTAGTGCTCCTGCTATCAACGGTTAAATAGTAAAGATTAGCTAAATCAAAAAGCGCTCTCCCAATTTGGGAGGGCGCTTTTTAGTGTCAACAATAATAGCGCTTAATTCTGGCAGCGTATTCTTAGTTGAGCGTGCGGTAGTGTAAAAACAACTCACTTCCAACTTGACGAGTTTCGACAAGTTGCAGATGAGGAGCAGTATTGGGAAGAAAACCTTCTCCCTCTACTGGGGTAGGGGCGTCCTTTCCTCCATAAATGACGGGCCAAATTGTTAACCACCAATCGTCAATTCGCCCAGCCTTTACTAGAGAAGCTGTTAAAGAGCCGCCTCCCAAAGCAACGACCTTGTGAATACCCCGCTTTGCCATCAAGCTGTAGGCTCGATCCCAGTCCAGGTCTGTATCTCCCAAATCAATTAATTCAGCCAGTTTTTGCAAGGTTGTTGTATCAGAACTGCGTTCCAAACCAGTCCCTGTCGTAAATATCCATCGCTCAATATCCTCGCTCAAAAAAGCGAAGTCCAGCGATAGGTCAAGGGAACCTGAGACAACGCAGATAATGGGCTGAGGAGACTGACCCCGAACCTCACGTGCTGCCAACAATTCGGGATTGCGAATTGTAAAAGTTACCTCTTCTTCAGCCCGAATCGTCCCTGCTCCTACCAGAATAAGATCAGCAAGGGAAACTTGATACTGTACGTGTGCTTGATCTGCGGCATCGGAATCACGGGGTGCTTTAGGATCTACGGCGCTAATCTTTCCATCGACGGTCATGGCAAGAACCACAGTTGTTTGGATAGCTGACATGATTACGTTCTGACAATTCTTTATAATTTTACCTTTTTGAATTCTTTGCCATGAATAGTTGTTGCATTGTGCTTTAAATCACTTTTCAAGCTATGGCTCAAGGTGGTAAAAGAATTCTCGTTGGATGATTAGCAAGAGTCAATCTCTTTACACCTAAGAGACTGTCATGCTCAAACGCATATCTGCAATTGTAGTTGTCTTAATTTTAATTTTGGGGTTTGCATCCAATACGCTTGGGTTAAAAGCAGGATTTATCCAAAAATTAAGAAAAACGAACCACAAAGGGCGCATAGACACGTTCGCGGAGCGTCTTGTAAAGCCTGCGGCATAGCAACTCTTAGAGACGCTCTGGCGTTCGCTTAGGGCGGAGCCTCTCCAAGAGTTGAGAAGTGGCTGACCGCAGGATAGGACACATAGACGCAGCAGCGGCTTCCCGCAGGGTAGGAATAAGAGTTTCAGAGAGTTTTTCCGTAAGTCCTGAAAGCTTTTTGGCGCTAACCCAAGCGTATTGGGTTTGCATCTCTAGTTAAGGCTGGTACTCCCGGTTCAACTTGGGTGGAGAATGAAATTTACCAATGCAACTATCCCTTTGCTTCTCAATTGGCTCAAGAACTGGCAACGAAAATGCAAAAAATGACAGCTACACCCTTCGCTTTTTGCAATTAGTTAATCTCCTTTCGCAATAATTCTGGAATCTTAGAAGGACGTTCAGCTACTGGAACTTGGGCTTCTTTTAAAGCAGCTAATTTACTTTGGGCTGTGCCAAAATTAGGATCGCGTCCGATAACCGTTGCTAAAGTCCCAGTTTGACGCCAACTCTTTCCTGGTGGCGCTTGTCTACCTGCAATGTAGGCAATTACTGGTTTATCAATTGCCTCAGCAATATATCGGGCTGCTGCTTCTTCACTACCACCACCAGGTTGACCGACTAAAACTATCGCCTGTGTAGTTTCATCCTCATCAAGAATTTGCAGCCATTGGAGAAAGGAAGAACCGACGATCGCATCACTACCAATACTGACACTAATCGACTGCCCCAAACCGGCTTTTGTTAATTCGTAAGCAACTTCGTAGGTGAGGGTGCTGCTACGACTAACGATCCCCACTGTTCCAGGAGTATAAAACTCGCTAGGTTGAGTACCCAAAAGAATTTTTCCCGGCACAATGATCCCAGGACTGTTGGGCCCGATTACCAAAGTTTCACATGCCTCGGCTTTGCGGAGTAATTGCACCATATCCAAAGGCGGCACGCCAGCGGTAATAATAATGATCTGGCCAATATGAGATGCGATCGCCTCTAATGCCGCATCTAGCACGTCGTAAGGATCTACACAGATAATTGTCGTGTCAATTGCCCCAAATTGTTCTATTACCTCCTCTACTAAATCAAATACTGGTAGTCCATGCAGTTCCTGTCCGCCACATCCCGGATTGACACCTGCTACCAAATTCGTACCATAAGCTTGCATTTGAGCAACATGAGTGCCTGATATAAATTCACAAAAGCCTTGAATTAACACTTTGCTGTCTGGCGTTAGGTTCATAATCTTTCTCCGAGAAACCCAATCCCCTTGTGGGTTGGGAGGGAGCGGTAAAAATTAATAATTTCTGATTTTTGAATTGTCACAAAATGACACTCACTATTTCTTATGAGCCGTTGGTTTAGCAAGACGAACTGCTGCCGCCACTGCCTCATCTAAATTTTCTACCACAAGGAGCGCGTCGGTGTGGGTTTTTAGTGTTGCTAAATATTGTCTAGCATCATTAAATTCAGAACCAGCAAGACGGACAACTAAGGGTGAAAAATTCCGCTCTCGCCGACTTTTACTACCATTAGAATGTACAACCTGTGATTGAAGTTCGCTGTTGTCTTGCTGCACAACTCTGGCTATAACTTCAGCCACTTCCTCAGTTAGAGGAATGCTACCCAGAAAGTTAATTAGTATTACTTGAATGCTTTTGTCAGCCTCCAGGATTTTCAGACCTATCTCTAGGCGATCACGGAAGGTAGTTGGTGTCGTATCTGTCAGGAAAGCATGACGTAGATTTAAACAAACACCTGGATTACCACCAGCATTAGCGACTAAATCCAAAGTTGCCATCACTGAACCAGTACCATTACCTAAAATACCGATTTTTCCATGCATTTTCACACCATCCCAGTCACCCAAAATACCATTGATTTCAGTACTGGTATGACGGCTGATAATTTTTGCCGCCATCTCGGCAAGATCGGGATGACGCTTGATCGCCCGTTCGTTGACCCTGACTTTACCATTAAGAGCCATAACTTGACTAGTAGCACTGACTGCCAAGGGATTAATTTCGACTAAATCCAGGTCTTTTTGCACAAATAACTGGTACATTTTCTCTACAACGCTGCTTACCGACTGCATCAGCGTCCCCTGCAAACCCATTTTCAAAGCCAATCGTCGGGCATAAAATGGTGAGAATTCTTGTTCCACGACAACATAGTGCATTCTTTCCCCAGCGGATTCCCAATCGATGTTTGCTTCTTTGGAACCTAAAAGTACCGGTCGGCAGACAGCAGTATCTAAAACCACCGCTAGATAAAATTCCTGGTTGGCGTCGTATTGGGATTCTGCCAGTACAACTTCTGGCAATTCGCCCCATATTGGTAGACTAAAGATATTTTGAGCAGCTGCGATCGCATCGATAGTCGTTTCGGCAAACCTGACTCCACCTGCTTTTGCCCGTTCCGCTCCATGTACCTGAGATTTCAGTACAATTGGAAAGCGAATTTTTAAACGTTTCAAATCTGTAGGATGGTCAATTCGTTGCGAAGGCAATACAGGAATGCCTATTTTCCCAAACCATTCTTTAACTTGATACTCTAATAAATCCATTGATACACCTTGTATTGACACTTCCCCAGCCTTTAGTTAGTGCTGTCTTAATATTTTGCAGCACCTTTATTGCAGAATTAAGCTTTTGGCAGCTATAAAAATTTATTTTTCACGGATCAATTTTATCGAATTCAGCAAATGAGGCACATTAATTTCGATAACCAACCTGTTTGTGCCGAGCCACAACACGAAATTAATCTCCTCAGTAAGTTTCCCAGCATAGAAGATAACTACCATTTCTGTCAAAACCCTCTGATATCACATCGTTTCCTTAACCTTTGGATAAATTTGTCACAACTGCTGTGCAACTAGAATTTTGCACAGCAGTAGCTCATGTAAATTTAATTGTCACGAAATAATGCAGTGAAAATACTCAAAAACTCTATTATTCCCATTTTTTATTTGTAATTTATATCTGAAGACAGATTATTTAATTTTGCATCTAGTGCTGTGAAAATGTAGCGACACGAACAATTACTGCTCTTTGAATTTTTGGTGAAAAGTCAAAATTTGTGTTAGAAAGTTGGTCGTTCAGATTTTCAGGCTGTGGTTGGTTAAACTGTGCATTTGCATTCAACAAACCTAAAAAGTTTATTTCATCTCCTTAAAGATAATCAAAACAATATAGAAGTTCAGCGGGAAAGCTCTATGAAAGTAGCAGTCCAGCAGGAAGATTTACAGCTTTTAGCCAAAACTTTGCAGGAACAATTACTTGTAGAAGTCTCAACGGCTGAAGTCTTCGAGGTTAAGTGTGCCGTCAATAAAGACGGGCTAATGATTTTAACGCAACATAAATCAGATGTAATAGTTGACGCTCAGATAATCTTTGCAGTCCTTGAGGAAGTACTTCAGTCTATAGCACCCAACAGAGAGCAGCGAGTGCAATGTTTCCTCAGAGTTTTTGGTGAACAACTTCCTTATGCCAAATGTTTTCTACCTCTGAAGCAGAGGGGGGGATGGGAAGATGAGAGAGATGGGGAACTAGGGGAACTAGGGGAAGCAGGGGGGCAGGGGGGCAGAGGAGCAGAGGGGCAATACTTTTCTGCCATTTCTTCATCATCTCTGACCTATTCTTCATCACTCGATGAGATTGAGGAAAAGAAACCGTTTGACCCGTTTGCAAATGCGCCGAATTTGCCGGTTTCAAAACCAGGATCTCAAATCAAACTTATCTTACTGGGTGCAGCTTTGGTAGGAATTGTAGTCTTAAGCGGTGGTGCTTACTTTTTAACTCGCCCTTGTGTAATGTCTGAGTGTAAAGAAATACAAAACGCCGAGCAATTAAAAACAAGATCCCCGCAACTGATGCGCCGCGCTAAGTCTGAAAAAGAATTAGTAGCTATGCAACAGCAGCTTACAACAGCCAATGTAGCCCTGAATGCAATTCCTAGTTGGTCGCCCCGTTTCCACGTGTCAGAAGAACTAAAAGCAAGTTTGTCTGGACAGTCAGAAAAAATCAACCAGGTGGTCAAGGCTTTACAGACTGGATCTTTGGCGACACAAAAAGTTCAAACTCCTGCAAATAGCCTAAAGGAATTACAAAGTAGACAACATTTATGGGGACAGGCTATAGCACCACTAGAAGCTATAAGTTCCGATAATGAACTCTATGGGCTAGTGCAAGGGAAATTATTTGATTATCGTCTCCGTTTGCAGGCTGTAAATCAGCAGATATTTACTGAGGAAAAATGGCTGAAAAAAATAACAGCAGCAAAAGCTGTAGCTAATGCAGCTAAGAATTGGGAAGCTACTGCTAAATCTTTGAATGACTGGCAAAAGGTTCAGTCTACTTGGCTGGTAGCCATTAATGCCTTGAATAGCATTCCCTTAACTAGCCCTGGATACCAAGAAGCCGAAAAGCTGTTGGTAGATTATAAACCTAAACTAGTAGCCGCACGCGATCGCGCTACTAAAGAACAATTAGCTGCTAGAACCTACCAACAAGCCATTAGCACCGCCAAGCAAGCTAAAGTTTATGAGCAACAAAACCAATGGCAAGCAGCGGCGACATACTGGGATCAGGCTTTGCAAACTGCTAAAAAAGTTTCCCAAGATAGCTTGTACTACACTCAGGCTCAATCTCTCATCGAACCCTATTCAATAGTCCTCAAACAAGCACAAGAAAAACTACAAGTTGTTAGTAGTTTGCAACAAAGCCGCACTGATTTGGATAAAACCTGTATTAATGGAATTCGGATTTGCACATTTAGCATAGACAACACAAGAATTATTGTTCGGTTAACGCCTGAGTATGACCAAATAAGGCAAAATAATTTGGCTAATCCTTATTCTGAAAATTCTAATACTGCTGTTGATGTTACCAATCACTTGCAAATCTTACGGGAAGCGCTAGCTGTAATTGGTGACAATGCTAACCTATCCCTTTTCCTCTATGATTCTCAAGGTCAAGTAATTTATACGCGGACGTTGGGCGGGTAAATATAAAAGTTAGGAGTTAGGAGTGAGGAGTTAGGAATATATGCGGTAATTTGTGATAAACAAGAGCGCTGACTTCGTAAAAGTTGTTGGGGATCTGTTGCTATACCCCAGTGGCTACTGCGTAGGCGTTGGCGTAGCCCTAATTTTATCACGATAATACATGATACCAAGTTGTGATAGATAGTATTATTTGCTTGAAAGCTAGTCTAGCAGCGCTTAGATGCTAAACAATACTAACTTTGGCAACTTGGTATGATGTTATTATTTTTGTATTTTTAATTCACATTTCTGAAAAATATAATTCACCGCAGCAAATAATTTATCTAAATCTTGAATTACATATAAATTTTTATTCCGAGTAAACACATCACCAATCAACTTTCCAAATTGCCATATTTTCCCGTTAGAAACAATTCCAAAAACATCGCTGACAAAATCATCATTAATTCGCTGTACTGCGATTTCGGCTAAACACTGACCCCAACCTTCTTCAAATTTGTCTTGTTTAGCTTCAACCGTTAAAAAATAAGGTTTATCAAAAACAATCGTACCCAAAGGATTTCGCTGTGTCACTATATAATCTGGAACGCCTGATAAATCTTCATCGTAGGCTAATGTTTCATGACTCCAAAGTGTTAATTTACTTCGGTAAATTTTCCATACTTCTTTTAATACTGGATAGATGAGATTTTCACAGATAGCATCTTCAGAATTATCAATAACTCCATCTGTAAATAGTAAATCTAATTCTTCTTGGAAAGACTGTTTAACTGGAAATTCTACTTCTAATATAAAATTAGACTGTACATACTTGATTTGAAATTTTTTAATTACTGCGCTAATACTTTTATAATTACTAAATGCCATTTTAATTTACCTTACCTTGAAAACTTTATCATCGTCTAAATACAGATGATGTGCCAAAAATATTTTCATTACTCCCATTATTAAGCTATCATCCTGATTTCAGGACTATCAATTGTGATCGCCCTTGGCGAATGATTTGATCGCAATGACGGCTCAGATTCGGGTACTCTCAAAATCGCGCTTATTGCGTTTGCGGGGAAGGCTTTCTGAGGAAGCGATCGCTCAACTGAACCGAGCGCTATTGAGTGCTCTTGCTCTGCCAAGGCAAGATGATAAAATCCTCTTGGATGTAGATTAATTCCCTCACCTTATTAACTGCGCGGCGGAATTGAAAAATTGACGACACAACCCCTTCGTGACTAAAACTGTTGTCAACAAGTTAGCGAAAGCAACCATGAACATAATCAAAATTTCGTAAGATACTGCGTCCAGAGGTTTTACACCAGCTAATAACTGTCCGGTGGTAATTCCTGGTATTGCCACCATACCTATGAGGATCATTTGATTGAGAGTGGGAATCAATCCGGCTCTAATGGCGTCTTTGCGGTACTGGCTAACTGCTTGCTCTGGAGTTGCGCCTAAGCTCAAATGGGTTTCTATTTCGAGATGGCTGGAATTAATAGTGCTGACAAGGCGATCGCCTGCGATCGCAGCTGCATTAGTAGCATTACCTAAGACTATCCCTACTAGGGGAATTATATACTGTGGTTCATACCATCTTTCTGGTTGAATGATCAAGAAGTTGGTGTAAAGCACTGTCAGGGCGGTACTAATTAAAATTGCACCCCACACCAAAGGCAACACATAAGGAATTTTTTGGCTGATGCGATTTCGTGCGACAATCGCCGTAATTGTCAGCATTATTGCTAATAGCGCCAAAACTGCCCAAGCATTGTCTAAAGCCAAGATGAAATCTAAAATGTATCCCAATACAAGTAGTTGTAAGATGGTTCTCCCAGTAGCAAGGGCTAAGTTAAACTCTAATCCTAATTTTTCCCACGCAGATAAACCAATGGCGATCGCCATCAATCCCACAGCAATAGCTAAATCCACGAAATCCAGCTTGATCAGATCCTGCATGGGTTCTCTATCTCCTGGTATTTTGTTATCAAAGCAGTCCACATGCCTGGAACTTTGATCCGATGTGTTGGATCTTGGTTGATATATATCACTTTCATCAATTCAAAATTCAAAATGGTACGACTAAAACATGGCAAACACTTAGCATATCTACTATCTGTAAATTAAATGTGCGGTAGTTTACCGCCCCACAATTTAAGTAAAAACCCTAATAGATGCGTATCTTGGGCAATAGTCTTTTAATAGCTCCTTTTTGATTAATAATTCAATCAGCAAAAATTGACTGTCGAAGTGCATCCTTTGTATCTCCCGATAAAATGAGAACTCATGATCCAAAGTGTAAATCCCATCCCTGCCTTTGATATTAAGCAGCAATACACCACCATCGAAGCAGAAGTAAGTGCAGCTGTATTAGAGGTTCTGGCTTCTGGCCGCTATATTGGCGGCCCCTTAGTCGAAGGCTTTGAGCAACAGTTTGCTGCTTATAATACTGTTACTGAATGTGTAGCTTGTAATTCTGGTACTGATGCGCTCTACTTAGCATTACGAGTCTTGGAAATTGGTGCAGGCGATGAAGTGATTACAACGCCTTTCACCTTTATTGCGACATCTGAAGTGATTAGCGCTGTGGGTGCAAAGCCTGTTTTCGTTGATGTTGACGCTACTACGTTTAATTTGGATGTAGAACAAGTAGCGGCGGCGATTACACCCAAAACCAAAGCAATTATCCCGGTTCACCTATTTGGACAACCTGTGGATATGACATTATTAATGGCGATCGCTCAGTCTCACAATTTGTCAATAATTGAAGATTGCGCTCAGTCTACAGGGGCGATTTGGGCTGATCAAAAAGTAGGAAGCATTGGACATATTGGTTGCTTTAGTTTCTACCCTACCAAAAATCTTGGTGGTTGCGGCGATGGCGGGGCAATAACGACTAATGATCCAGTGATCGCTACTAAACTGCGAATACTACGGGATCATGGTAGTAAAATTCGATATTTACACGAGGAAATAGGTGTAAATAGCCGTTTGGATGCTCTCCAAGCCGCTATTTTGCAAATTAAGCTGCGTTATTTAGATATTTGGAATGATCGCCGCCGAGATATCGCCAATTATTACTATCAGTTTCTTAGTCAAGTTCCGGGGATCGTCCCGCCTCAAGAATTACCTGGGGGTATTGGGGTATGGAATCAATACACTGTTCGCATATCAGGTGAAGGGCGAAATGGTTCTAGCGCTAAATATCGAGATTGGGTGCGTAGTCAATTGCAAGAGCAGGGCGTGAGTTCAATGATTTACTATCCCCACCCTTTACATTTGCAGCCAGTTTATCAAAGTCTAGACTATCAAATTGGGGACTTACCAATAGCAGAGCAAGCTTGTCATGAAGTCATATCCTTGCCTATGTTCCCAGAACTGACACAACAGCAGCAAGACCAGGTAATTTATGCGTTGAAAGAAGTTATGAGTTAGGAGTAGAGACGCGATTAATCGCGTCTGTACAGGAGTTTGGAGTTTTGAATGAATAAACTTCTAACTCATTTCATTACTGCATTTGCAGTCGCTAAGGCTTCGACTAAGCCACGCACAGCGGCAATCATGGCTACTTCGCTATTGAGTTGGTTGATAGCGGAACCAACACCAACACCAGCAGCACCAGCAGCGATCGCTAATGGTGCGGTAACGTTAGAAATGCCTGAAGCACACAATACTGGCACTGACACCACACGGGAAATCTCAAAAGCTGCTGCTAAGGTGGGAGCAGCTTTTTCAATTAATCCTAGAGTTCCAGGGTGAACAGGGTTACTGCTAGTACCGCCTTCGGTTTGGATAATGTCCGCTCCAGCTTTCACCAGTTCTTCTGCTAACTGTACCTGTTGATCTAGTTCCAAAATGTGGGGAACGGTGACAGATAAAGTGATTTCCGGGAAAAGAGCGCGGGTTTGCTTAGTCAGCGCTAGCACTTCTGCAGCCTCAAAGCGGCGTCCTTGAGCATAGAAGGAATCGAAATTCCCGATTTCAATTAAATCAGCACCAGCTGCCACAGCTTGCACAAATTTCTCTGGTTCTACTGCTGAAACACAAATTGGTAATTTTGTCAAATTCTTAGCTAGCTGCACCAAAGCTGGATCGGCAGCGATATCGACAAAAGTAGCACCACCAAATTCAGCAGCTTTAACGGTAGCAGCAACGCTAGCGGCGTCGAAGTTATTCAAGCCGCTAATCACTTTTAGAACACGGCGGTTAGTAAATGCACGTTGGAGTGTGGAATGCATCGTCATAGTTTGGCTTTTGAAGCTACGAAAATTAGGTATATTCTACCGTCCCTTAGTTGATCCGGGACTAAATCACTACGGCAGTTGCCAAATATTGATAGTTTTATCTTTTTTCTCGGATTAGCGATCGCTATATTGTAAAATTTGTTACTGGGCACCTTAATTTACCATCCCTCTATAGGGTATTGAGTAACCGTCCTTTGCAATAAAATATAATCATCTCATTGCCCCATCACTTTTGCTTATATTCACTGACCCCGATATAATAATATGCCAGAACAAAACGATGTTGATGATATTAGAAATAAGCTTGGAATTGTATCTGTTAGGGATTTCCTTGCCCAAGGAGAAGCCAATCACAAAGAACGTCTTCAAAATGGACTTACTATTAACAACTTGAAGGTTTTCTTTCAAAAAAGTAATCTAACTATCCAGTTCAGAGGAACTAAGTTAGTTTCCTATGAAGTTGATTTGGAGAGATGTTGCAATAGTGATGAATTATTAGATTGGGTATTTTAGTTGAAAGGTAAAAGCTGGGAACTGGGTTTGATATACGGCTTTCTTGAAATTCTGAATGATGCTTGTAAGGATGTTTTTGGATTTCCGGCACAAACATTATATCAACCTGGCAATAATCTAGATTGGAGAAATGGAACCTGGCATAAAAGCAGTTGAGAAGATGATAAAGGAGTATGATGAGTGAAAAACGTTTTAAAAAATGTAAATAGTGTAAAACTGCCTTTAGTTCTACGTTATAGACATTGTAAACGACATAAATACACTATCCTAATCAAACTCTAGAGGCCACAAATCTGCGATTGGTACTTCCCATCCTGGGAGCAGATCGGGAACTGTTAAAATATCGCCATCACGAAGTATTATTACCTTTTGTCCAAAGTTGTAAACTTCAACAATTCGCTCATCTGGATTGAGCAAAATTCCTACCTTAGTTCCCAAACTTAGAAATTCTTGAATCTTGGCTCTCAGATCCTCTAAATTATCACTAGGGGACTTCACCTCTACAGTCAAATCGGGAGCCAATTGAGCAAAAGACTTCGGACTGCGACGCAAGCGTTCGGCTAAAACAAATGAGGCATCCGGTGCGCGTAAATCTGAATTTGGCAATCTGAAACCAGCGCTAGAAGCTGCTGTTCGTCCCAGTTTGCGCGGTCTAACCCAGTTACGTAACTGGGCTACCATTTCAGCGGCAACTTCATCTGATTCGTATCCTGATGGACTCATGACAATAATATTACCCTTAACTAGTTCCATGCGATAGTCAGGATGCTGTTGCTGCATTTTTTCCAAGTCTTCAAGCGTTAGGGACATAAAACCTCTAATTATCACACGCCCTATATTTATATTATGGAGACAACAGACCTCTCCAGGAGTGATCGCCCCATGAATTTCCCAGTCATCGCCAAACCTGTCACTCTAAAGACTTCTTATGTTCTGCTGTATGCTGAAAAAGCAGGAATAAGCAGTAAAATCAAAGATTATTGCTTATTTTTCAAAACACTCCATTGCTGTTTCAACTTTCTCAACTTGCCTGGATGCTTGCATTTCGTTAAAAAGTGCGATCGCTTGCACAAAACTTTCCCTACTCTGCTCAATTTCACCCATTTTTTTATGAGTCAATGCCAACTGATAATAAGCTTCAGCTAAGTCTGATTTAGCACCTATTTTATCAAGAATTTCTATTGCTTCTGAATGATTAAAAATTGCTCTATAAAATTCTCCTTGTTGTCGAAAAAGTTCAGCCAGACAACTGATAGCTTTAGCTTTTATCTGGGTAAAGTTGTTTTGTTCAGAATTAGATATAGCTCGTTGGCACAACTCAAAGGATTTTTTTAAATTACCTAAATTTTTATAAGTTAAGCAGAGAGTTACTAAACTATGCCCTATTCCCCATAAAGTCACTCTAGTTGATGATGACATGGCATAAAAGGCATTTTCAGCAAGATTCAAGGCATCTTCTCTGCTACCAGAGCCTGATTTTATCAAAGCTAAACAGCATTGAGCATATGCCATGTAATCATCAAGGTTGCTATTTTGTTCAGCAAGGCTACAAACAGAATTAAAACAATCTTCGGCTGCTTCTATTTCCCATAATTCAAGTTTGCAAAGCCCTGTATTGAATAAAATAGATATTTTTGTTTTGACATCTAATTCGCCTAATACTTTTCCTGATTTCTCATAGCATTCTATAGCTTCTCTAATACACCCGATAATTCGATATGTATACCCAAGTATATTGTAAAGTTTAATTAATCTTTCTGGCGATTTTATATCGTCTATTATCCGTTTAATGACAGAGAAATTTTTCTGGAGCAGTCCCAGTTGGTAAAACGAGCAACCCAAAGGCAACCCTATACTCCACTGTTCACCTCTTCCTTGTAAAATTACATCACCAGCTTGCTCAAAATCACTAATTTCTACATAGTGATAATAAGCCTCTAAAGCGGTTAAAGCATCTGTGATATTTTTGACGGCTGCAACTCGTTGCGTCCAAAATTCTGCGGCTTTTCGGTTTACTAATTCCCATTCTTCACTGATTAACCTTAACCGACTGATAGCTTCATCACGAATTACAGGATGCAGCCAGTATTGTCCTTTTTTCGCTTCTATTAAAGACAAATCTTGCAGAGCTTTAATTACACCTCTACGTTTTTGTTCTGGTACATCCCAAAGCAAACATAAAACTCCCTCAATACGTAATGAAGTGATATCTTGATAACGATAGCATCCTAAACGACACAGGAGACGATAGGCTTCTAAGTCATTTTCTTGGAGACGGGTAAATTGACTAGCGACTAAATCTTTTAACTCTCTTTCTATTAATAAATTTGTACAGTTTTCCTGCCAATAGGCATGTATATCACCAGAAAAATCTGTCAATATTGCTCCTCGGAGAATTTGCATTGCTTTGGCGTTACCTCCACAAGCTTTGCACATTTCACTGACAATAGTAGAATCACAATTGATGTGGCGACGGCTAAAAAACTGTCGCCACGCTTGATCATCTAAACCTTCCAGTGGGTAGAGATGAACCTCTACACTTGACTCGCGCAAACGCTCACGACTTGTTACTAAAGTAACTGAATGCACATCCTGATCTGCTAATAGTCTCAATAGTTCAACATAAGGGCGACGAGATTCGAGAATCTTGCCATTTTTATCGAGAGCAGTTTCTAGATTATCGATAAATACCCCAATTTTAGAAGTTTGTTCTCGGAGTTTGCGCCGTAGTCGTTCTAAGCTGATACCAAAGTCGCATCCCGGTTCTTCGTTAAAGTATCGCCGCAGCCATTCCTCAACCACACTCTCCACAGGAGTGAGGTTTTGGATTTCTGTGGCCATCCACAGTTCCAGTACAAAATTAAACTGTTGAGTTTTAAAATACTTACGTGCTAAGGTGGTTTTACCAACGCCGCCTTCACCCTGGATGAGAATAACTTTTGCTCCCCGATTCACAAGAGCGTGGAGATCGGCTATTTGGCGATCGCGCCCTACAAAGTTAGAATCTAAATCTTGAGGTTTAGCGTCATTGCCTGCTAAATTAGGAATCTGGGAGATTTGTTGCGACTGTTGGGTTGTTCTAAACCCCTGAACCACGCCTTGGAAGGTAGATTTTGAGACTTTCTTCCCTATAACTTTTGATAGTAAATGCCAAAGTTCTGCGCCAACTGCTTTTAAATGTGCTTCAGTGTAACCACGGCTATTGGCAATATCCTGGTAAGTCCGCTTTTCATCCTCCCACAAATGACGCAAGATAATCCTTTGAGTTTTATCTAAGTGTTCTCCCGTCTTGAGAAAAACCAAGTTATCTACAAACTCTAAGGCTTCTTCTGCACCCATTTGCTAGCTTGATGTATCATTTGTAATTCATTATAACCATATTTTTACTACTTCTTCCTACTCTTCATACTACAAAATACTTTTTCCTACTCGGTAGGGAACTCACTTTATCAGACTGCAAAGCATTCTAGGCTGTATTACTATTGTAATTAATACAGGCGAAGTTAAGTTAAGCGCCAAGAAAAGGTGGTTGAGGAGAGATTTAGAGAGCGCGACTACTGCAAGCTTAGTAAATCACAGATATTATTTGTTTCTTTCCCATATTAATGACTTATGAAAGTGGTGTCTACTAAACAGGCAGTAGCTATTAACTAATTAGATTCTGTAGAGCGTATTTACAAGTAAGTATGTAAGTCTTTACCCTACAGGAGGTTCAATAATGTTAGACAAAGATTGTCATCATGATTGCAATCAAAATCACTGCCCCTTTGCCCAAGATACACGTAATCCCAATAGATATGTTTGCCTCAAATGTGGTGTTGAGCGAGAAATAAATAAGTATCCTTCTGGTTTAGGCTCATTTTTGCTGCTGTTGTTGGGGTTGTTTATTTCGTTCCAACTATTAACTAACTATGAAAAGCAAAACGAGCCACAAAGGCAACAACAGTCTTTGAATAATTCACCCAATCAGGCAATTATTCATTTGTAAAACTAATTTCAGACTAGGCATTATTTTCCATATTCTCCTTTTTTAAATGGGAAATGGGAAATGGGAAATTAAAAAGAATATTCACTACTAAAAATTCAGCAACTTTCGTAAGTAAAATTATGCACACAAATCAGGATACGCTTCTATTTCGCTTTGCTTCTAAATCTTTGAAATATTTCTTGTTGGTGCTATTTGGGATTGCGATCGCCTACGTTTTATCCAGTGGTTTAGGTATCTTACAAATCATCCCCATACTGCTGTACCTTTTACAACAGTTTTTGCTTCCACTAGGAATTATCCTGTTGTGTTTAATTACAACAGCAATAATTCTTGAATCCCTGCGTTAAGAATCGAGGGAATAACTCCTAACTTATTCACTTTCCGTAGTAAACCCTGGCATTACCATATCCTATATTTCGCAGGTATTTATTCCATTCCTGAGCTTGGAATCGCTCAAGGAAAGGCCCTACTGCTACGTGTGGCCCCCGTGGTTGCGTCCTTTCGAGGACTGCGCCAGATCGTCCTAAATCTTGACTATATGGGCCTAGATTCTGCCTAATTTTTGCTGCGATCGCAGGTAACTCTTGTTGAGTAGTGGGAATGACGACATAATATCTAGAGGCTTGTCTGGGAGGATTTATATTATTGCGATCGCCTGCAAAGCCTCTATTACCTCCATCTATTTCCTGTCCGTTAGCGGTGCTGATCCGTACATTATAAATGCCTCGTGACTGTAGCTCTCTGACCCGTTGTTGGGCGTTAGATACTCTGTTAAAAACTCCTGACTGAATTACATTCCGTCCTTGATAGTAGCGAATGTAAGCACTGGGTTCAATCCGACGGATTGCTTGTAGCGTCTGGAAATCACTACTATCAACGTAAACTGAGTAACGCTCAAAGTTCTGGTTATATTGACTAAACTGTGCAGGTTGAGAGGGCTGAAAGTCCTGCTCAAATTGATTGTTTTGTAATGGTTGGGAGGGCTGAAAATTCTGCTCAAATTGATTGTTTTGTACTGGTTGGGAGGGCTGAAAGTTCTGCTCAAATTGATTGTCTTGTACTGGTTGTAACTGCGGTGATGGCTGTTGACCAAAGGGAATTGGCGGTGGTGGTAGTATTTCACCTGCTTCTTGAGCCAGTAGCATGTTGTTGTGGATTTGTGCCTGCGCTGGGGTAGAGTTGGGAATCAGCACTAACCATCCTCCCACTAACAAGGTGAGAAGTCTAATAGTGGGCTTCCAACCCTCAGAACTTCGGTGCAGCATCTGAAATGGGATAAATTGACTTGGCATTCCTCTCGACATAAGTAGTTAGAAAGTAGTCAAAATATTTCTAGGCAATTTCCATCAGGAACTAATTAGTTCACGTTGTAGCAACTATAGCGCTTCTGGTTTCTATACAATACACTCTGGCCTGACTTCCATTTCTTTCTCCTAAAAAGATAAAGGCTTTGAAAAACTGAAGTGCTTTGGTAGCAAGGCTTTGAAGAGTGTGTGCTACAATGGTACAACCACGCATATCGTGTCGTGTTTGTATGAAAAAAGTCGTCGTTGGTCTTTCTGGTGGCGTTGACAGTTCCACCGCCGCAGCTATCCTGCACCATCAGGGCTATGAAGTGATTGGTTTGACTCTTTGGCTAATGAAAGGCAAAGGTCAATGTTGCTCTGAAGGTATGATCGACGCGGCTGATATCTGTGAACAGTTGGGCGTTCCCCATCAGATTGTGGATATTCGGGATCTCTTTCAGACGCATATTGTCGATTACCTGGTGACTGGTTACAGTGCTGGGATCACGCCTTTGCCTTGCTCCCAGTGCAATAAAACGGTGAAGTTTGGGCCAATGGTGCAGTATGCTCGTGAACAATTGGGATGCGATCGCATCGCCACTGGTCATTATGCCCGAATTAGCTATGACGAAGCAACTGGACGTTACCAGTTATTAAGGGCTGTTGACCGCAATAAAGACCAGTCATACTTCCTCTATGATTTGTCTCAAGATTTACTAAAAGCAACTATATTTCCTCTGGGCGAACTAGAAAAAACTGACACCCGCCGCATCGCTACTGAATACGGATTGAAAACTGCTGATAAACCAGAAAGTCAAGACTTGTGTTTAGTGGAAAGTAACGGTTCCATGCGGGCATTTTTGGATAAATATTTAGCTCCCAAAACAGGCGATATTGTAGATGTTGCAGGCAAAGTTTTGGGACAGCATGATGGTGTCCATCATTACACCATTGGCCAGCGCAAAGGCTTGGGGATTGCTGCTGCCGAACCGTTGTATGTGATTGAATTAGATGCGGAAAATAATAAGGTAGTAGTAGGCGATCGCACTAAGGTAACTCAGCCAGAATGCACAGTAGGGCGGGTAAATTGGGTTTCTATTGCTGAACCATCCACCCCAATTCATGCCGAAGTGCAAATTCGCTATCGTTCAACGGCTACACCAGTGACGGTGATTCCGTTGGAAAACTCCCGTGTGCGTTTGGTGTTTGATGAACCCCAATTCAGCATCACCCCCGGACAAGCTGCGGTGTGGTACGACGGGGAAAAAGTGTTAGGTGGCGGAATTATTGAACAATTTAGTTGAACCCTAACCGTGTTTTAGTAAATGCTAAAATTTCCCCTTTTCATTGAAAGTGGCGGGAAACTCCATCCTTTTGTGGGTGGAGTTTTTTATCAAAAAAATCACGATTTTAAGAAAATAATCACGACTTTAAGAAAATAATCACGACTTTAAGGAAAAAATCACGATTTTAAGGAAAAAATCACGATTTTAAGAAAATAATCACGACTTTAAGGAAAAAATCACGATTTTAAGAAAATAATCACGATTTTAAGGAAAAAAATCACGCTCTGAAGTATAAAGTCAAGATTGGAAGCAAAAATTCCCGACTTTCAGCAAAAAATCACGATTTAAAGCAAAAAATCACGATTTTCGGAACAACAGCTTTTTAGGGAATTGTCAAACGCTCAACGGGTAACTCTAAAATCACCAGTTTTAATATTTATAGGACTTACGCAATTACAACGAAAAAACAAGGCTTTGCGATTGCTTCCCTACCCTGCGGGAACGCTAAGAGCGAACGGTCGCAATGACGAAATTACGTTATTGTTGTGTAAGTCCTGATTTAATTGGAGTAAAGCAACTGTTGACTTTTTAACAGTTGACAGGGTAATATATTCATAATGGAAAAGGTGCGCGCAGATATACCCCTTTCTCCAAAGATATTCCTTACTAATTTTTGACTCAGCGGCCTAGTAGTAGAAAAGCGATTAAGCCAACAAGAAAACAAAACGCGAATTTTACCCAACGCTGCTGGATAAATTGGATGAATCTCTCTTTTCTTCCCCCTGTTGGTGTGGGTGTAGAGTTTATTTCGGCTATGCGAGTTTGAGCGTATTCTTGGATTGGTGCATAGTTAATGGTGGTGGCGAGTTCAGCCGCATCAGTTAAGGAATTAATTGCAGCGTCTGAGTCTGTCATGTTTAACTGTGCATTGGCGATAAACAGCAGATTACGACTTTGGTTGTAGATACTGCCAATTTGGATGTAGAGGTTTTGTGCTTGCTGGAGATATTCTAGTGCTTGCTGGGGGTTTTCTTGCAACTTACCGAATTCTTGTAGGATGTTAGCTTCCCCCAAGCGATCGCCGATGTCGCGGTAAAATGACAATGCGGTATCGTAGCGTTGTAAAGCTTCCTCACGTCGGTCAAGGAACTGCAAAACATCGCCAAT
>NZ_JBALDG010000075.1:0-201768 GCF_036917195.1 Nostoc sp. | reverse complement strand
TTGCTACAGACTGCGCGAAACACCGAAACGTCTTGACAGAAGTTCTTACAGGGAAGGCGGAAGTTGCTACAGACTGCGCGAAACACCGAAACGTCTTGACGGAAGTTGCTACAGACTGCGCGAAACACCGAAACGTCTTGACAGAAGTTCTTACAGGGAAGGCGGAAGTTGCTACAGACTGCGCGAAACACCGAAACGTCAACCCTGGAGTAATATTTTTTGATAGATACTAAATGTAGGATTCTGTTAAGGTTTTTTAACAGGGATTAAGTAGGATAAAAACTGAGCGAGTTTGAGAACTTTTGACTTTTGACTTCCGCGCAGCAATACTAGGGATTGCGATCGCCGGAAAAAATCTGCACTTCTTCACCGGGTTGCAAACTTGCAATTAGTTCGGGTAAACGAAGTTAAGCTTCTGTTAATGGAATCCGTGTCATTGTTTTGTGCTTCTGGGCGTTAGCCGTACCACTTCGTGGAAGCAAGCTACGTGGAGCGTCTTGTAGAGTTGGCTTTAGCAAAGCCATCGCTCTTACTTAATTTTACAGGTATCTAGAATAAGGGCGATCTTCCCTTTGCCTACGCCACGTTACAGGGCGATCGCTTGTCTAGTTAGTTCAACCCTTAGCTTAATCCCTAGTACCCTATGGCGTAAATAGACCAACCATTTAAAATCCCTAAAAAGCCCATTCCATAATACTTTTGACTTTTGATTTTTGACTTTTGCCTTGCGGTACTAGCCCTATTCCCATGATTGAAATTCATCAATGGCGCTACGAATTAAGGAAGTTATTTGAGCGCGACGGGTTTCAAAGTTGGCGGCGATATAAATCAGTAGGATGCCAACTAGCAAGCCAACAACCCATTTTAAAAAGGAGTATTGCAAGCTGAAAATTACTGATTGATAGATTGTAGTGATTAAAAAAGTGGCTGTACCAATGTAGAGAAAAGCCCGGACTCGCAAAGCTAATCCAGCAAAAATGGCGATAAGACTGAAAATTCCCGGTATCCAGGCTGTATCTTGATGAAATAAAATTGCCCACCCACAAATTAAACCACTACCTAGCACTCTCAGAATATGGCGAGTTGCTTTATACTCTGGTAGCTTCAGTTGAAAATCGACTTGAGCAATATACAGCAGTGACAACCCAATGGGTGTTACATACCATAAAACATCAGTTAGATGTAAGGAATTAAACCAACGGTAAAGTGCCCAATCAATGAGCGCCATACTAATATAGGTAAAACGGATGTTTTCACCCACCTTTGCGAGGAAGATGTAGAATCCAGCTGCGATTATTAAGGTAATTGGGTAAATTCGCAGTCTGGTTTCCCATAAAATTATCAGTGGTATAATGTAGGCGGCTTGCTGCCAAGGTCTTTTAGACCAACCCCAACTTTCCCAAGGCAGGATGTATAGAAAATACGCTACCACACAGGCGATCGCACCGTTCCAAGGAACTAGCGGCCCAGCCCAAAATCGTCCTACTGCTGTCTCGCGCCAATAAACCCTCATGCCGGCTACCTCTAATAAGCCAAGGTAAACCCACATCTCGGCTATTGTAATTCCTCCCAAGATGCTGGGGGAAGTGCGCGAATTTCGTCCCTGAAAGATGGCATAACGAATTAAAAATACCCCAGTTGCCAATCCCACTAAACGGTTAACTCCAATGGGAAGAGGAATGGCAGCCATTAATAAACAGCTACTCCAAGCCCAATGAATATGAGCAATTCCTTTCAGTTCTTGGGGAGTCAGGCGTAAGTAGCTTATCATCCAAGGCGACAAGATGCGGTAAGCATACATGATACTAGTACCAAGGGCAGACATAGCAATCAATCCATCACCTAATGTTCCTACTGAAGCTTGTAACATTTGATAGAACAAAAGTTCATAGGCAGAAATGGATACGCCAATGATTCCTAAGTACAGCAGAGGTTTAAAGTTCTCGTGCCGTCGCCCCACGCCAATGATGATTAAAGCTACACCCAAAGAATACAAACCAGTCCACTCGGTGAAGGTGTCCAAACGCAGTAATACACTGAATGCACCATAAATTAATGGCAAAATGTGAAAGCTGCTAGGAAGCCTTTCTAATTGATGTCGTCGTTGCCACCACTCTCCGACAAGTTGAGCAATTAAACCTAAGGCGATATTTGCGATCGCTATTTTAATAATTGAGCGTTCCCCAAACCCTAACACTTGGGCAATCACCAATTCCAAACCCCAACCAATGCCATAAAATGCCCAATTTGTCGGTTCGCGCCAACTGCGATAAACAATGGCTGCCAAGGTAATCGCAGTGGCAGCTAAATACAAAAATTCTGAATTAATAAACCCTGAGTAAATCAGTATTGAGTGTAGCGTCAAACCAAACAACTCAAAGCCACATAAGGCGATCGCCCACTTATCATTAGCGGCTGCATAGATAACTGCTAATTCGTTAGTGCGTCGGCTCAAAACTGTCCGCGTTAACCATAAAGTTAAGGTTGCGATCGCGCCGGCGACAAACCAACCTGCTACCGTGAGACGAGGTAAACCAGGTACACCCGTCCACAGCAGCGCCCCAATAAAACTCAGAGCAAATCCTTCTGTAATTACCGCAGATACTTGATTTCGGAAATAGCGCGTATTTGCAAACATCAATCCGATACCTACAGCCAAACCGATTAATCTGGTTCCTGGTAACTGTAAAGTCAGTAGCTGGGCAATTATCACAGCCAAGACACTCAAGTAACGGCTAGTAATCCGCCGCTCGATAATTGTGGCATTGGCAACACCCGTGAGAGCTATAGGCGTAACTAGCCAAATGACTCCCCAATAAGCTCGGCTATCAGCTATACCATACCAAGATGATTCTGTATTTATCCACAATAGGAAAAAACTAGCGGCGGCTAGTGCTAAACCGATATCCCATGCACTATGTTGCCATAAACCTTGCCTGAGGCTAAATCGCCATTCTGCAACCATCAGAGCTAATAAAATACTTGCCCAGGCTTGGTGACTCAGGGTTGGAAATAACCAATTAATCGTAGAGCAAAATGTCAGCACCCCGATGATGTGAGTTAGATATACCAGGGGAAATGAGGAGGAGGAGCGGCGTTGAGTGACAAATGCAAGAGTGATTGTAGAAAATAGCAGATTTAACGATCGCAATGTGGGATTTACTATAGCGATCGTTGTTAAAAAAGTTCCAAGTAAGAGGGTGAGCAGTTCGCCAAATTTAGCCAATTCTCGCTTTTCGATGCGATATAGGCTATCCGTGAGCGCCACCATCAATATTACGTAGGGAAATAAAGCTACACCCAGTAACGCCCAAGGTTGATTTTGAGAATTGGTGAGTTGAGTGCCAGTAGCGATCGCCCATTGCTGTAAGTTATTAGGTATTAACCGCCAAAAGAGCCAAATCGTCTGTAAGCCGATCACAAAAACTGCTGCTAAGTCAGCCTTTGAACTGTACCGCCGCAAGCAACTTCCCACAAACCACAAACCCAAGCCACTCACAGCTATTGCTTGCCAGGGATAATTTACTACTGAAACCAGCCAACCCAGGAAGAGTAAAATGCCACCGAGTTTTTCCCAGAGTAAGAGGGATGAGGGAAACGGGGAGAATATTACTGTTACTTCCTCTGCTTCCCCTGCTCCCCCTGTTCTCTCCCCTTGCTCTGCTAACCAAGTCACCAACCACCCGCAAATACCAATAGCTAACCCTAACTGAGTCACATTTACCCCAGCAACAAAAATCGCCCGCATTAGCAGCACTATCAAAGCATAAATAATTACAGCCGCACTCAAACTAATACTTAACCTGCGGCGTAGGCGTAGCCCGTCGTAGACATCGCGCCGATCTTCCTCGCTGATCGGATTAGGCTGTTGGTAATGATGATAAACAGTAATAATAGTTGTGCCGATCATTGCCAGATAAACAGCAATTAAGGGAAATCCTCTTAATTGCCAACCCCAATGCAGATAACTCAGCCCCAGAATATTTGCTATAAATAATTTGCCGGTATATAAATTGGCAAAAATAGTCCGATTTTTGGAGAGTAAAATAGTTATAGCAGTAAGAGTAGGGCAGGCGATCGCAACTACAATCCAATCCACAGGATTTTGCCACAACCGAAAGCTATCCATTGCCCAAAAGTTCACAGGGATTAATAAAAGGGTGACAATCAGCAATGTCTGAGCCGTCAATCTGAGATTACTTTGCTTAATTGCCCAAAAGCTTAACCCCCAAAAACTCAAAGTATAAGCAAATAAAACTCCATACTGTCCAGAAGCCGGAAACCTCTGCCACTGACTCGCAGCCAGTACCCCAGAGGACACCACTACCAAGAATACCCCTAGAAAAAGCAGCCAGCGGACACTCAATTCTGCCCCCAAGGACTGCAACATTGTGCTGATAAAGTTCGGTTTAACTGGTTTTTGTTGCAGTTGGCTACGGTTACTAGATTGTAAAGCTGCTACGGGCAACTGCCCCACTGGGTCAGAAGTTACAAATGCTACCTTTGTTTCTGCTTCAGGCTGGGGTTGCAACACCACCGTACACACTAGAAACTCTTGGCATAGCTGCTTGACTTGGGTATCAGATATCAAACCTAAGCGCAGCCATATATCTAGTCCTTCTAATAACTGAGGATGGGAGGATGGCAGTCTGATTTCAAATTTTAGCGGGCGCTCAAGGGGTGATGACATAAGCGGGAGCAGTATAACTATATACTTAAATTATGATTTTAATTAAAGTATATTTTCGCTCTAGTTGTGTCACTTGTCAGGCTAATTGATATTAATTTTTAACCTACGAGCGATATTCAAATGTCAACTGTCTGCTTTTAGGTTCCACCTTATTTAGAGGCAGGGGGCAGGGGAGAAAGGATTTTTGATACGAGCCACCGCTATTAGGGGCGGAATCTTTTGATGTTTAAGGAAGTTCATGCCCCGCCTTCTTGTGAGCGGTCTTTTTTCCTCCTGCCCCCTTGTCTCTTTTTGTCAAAGCCTCCCAACAGCTAGATGCACCTGTATCCTTTGTTTACGTGGATTTTGTTATTTTCCAGAGAATGTCATTTATTTGCTGTAACTTTGAGTTATAAATTTTCTCCATTCCAGCTTTTAAGAAGTCAGATGGATCAAACAAGAATATGTCAGTAAAACCATTAGTAATCTCTGGTAAATGATTTTTAGTGACGATTTGAAATTGCACTTTTTGCTCAAGTAAGTGAGCAAGTATTTGTATTGGAATTATGTCAGCGTCACTAATTAAAAGCGGTTTATTAGCTTGACTAACAATATTAGCAGTTTGGGGATATCCGTGGTTTCTTTCCGGTAATTTGTTCCACCACATCTGGGCTTGAGAACTGATTGTACAAGATATGATTCCGCTGATAATTACTATAGACGCTACCAATGACCAGAGCTTTTTTCGCCAAATTTTAGAAGAAATAGACGTGATTTTAATGGTAAATAGATAAGCAACAGCTAACTCTATACCTAAAACTGAGGGAAGTGTATATCGAGTAGTAGCGTATCGTTTTTGAAAGACGAAATCCATTATTAATAGGGGAACCCCTACAGACCCAATCAAGGTTAAGACAAATAACCAAACTTCTTTAGTGCTTCTTCGACAAATAACATAAATTGAGTAAATAATTAGAGTTAAAATAATTAAAATAAAAGGAATTAAGGCAATCTTAAGTTTTCCTGGGTCGCTAGGGCTAATACCTAAATCGAGAAACGCCCGACTAAAGATACCAGCCCACCTGATAGCTGACGGAAAGAATGTTTGTTTAGTACTTGCCCAACTTACTGATGCTGGTTGAGGATGGGTAATAATAATCCAAATCCAAGGTACGAAAGTCAGAACTCCCGCAAGCAATGAAAGCAGGTAAGATATTAAGGTTTTACTGAATCGGAAGCGTTCGATTACAATTACATAGATTCCGTGTGCCAGAGCAACAAGAAAAACAAATAAATGACTATAAAACCCTAGTGACAATGTTGCTGCATAAATGCACCAACTAACTTTTGTTTTAAGGCGCATGGCTCGCAGTAGTGCTGCGCTCGACATTAAGACGGCTACTATTGCTAAACTGTAGGCTCGTGCTTCTTGTGCATACAAAACGTGAACAGGTGAAACGGCCACCAACGCCATGGCCATCCACGCTACTAATGAAGACTCAAATAATTCTCGACATAGCCAATAAATACAAGGAAAGGTGAGCAAACTAATCACTGCCGAAAAACTTCTTGTCACTGCTACAGAATTGCCAAACAACTCTACCCAAAATCGAGTCAGCAAAAGGTATAGCGGCAAAATCTGTGAGTCTTCTAAAATAACTCCTTTAATTGTATCAATTGCATTTCTTTCAGGATTGGGATACTGGTATTTCTGCAAATCTTTTATAGTGAGCAAACGACCATTACTTAACTGCTCTCTCGTTTCTGACGCCAGATAACCAGATATGCGTATTGATGTGTAAACTTCATCACCCCAATAAATTTTTTTGTCAATATTGACAAACCGAAAAAATACACCTATCACTAATAGGATAATGATTAAAAAACGTAACCCAGATTTAGAAATAACCCAGTTCTGTGACAATTGCTTTCTCATGCAGTTTTCAATCTCCTCAAAGCCTTAATAAACGGTGGTAAAATTTATTGTTAGAATCGGTTAGCATACATTTTGGTTCTAATGCTACTTTTAAGACGTATTGCAAGACGCTACAAATATTTTATGCTGGTCAACTCCCAAATTCACTTTCCGGTTAAACCAGAAAGTACAAATTGTAAATGTTGTCAACCACTGTGATAAATATGAATCATTAGAATAAAATATTTGTATCCACATTTGTAAGAGGCAATTCAGAAGTCTTTAATAGCTCATTGGTAATAGCAAAGTAAATTAGCCTCTCTGAAAAGCTGTTTTAAAAGTTTTATTGTTGGTATCAATAAGTGCCTAAAATTACAGCCAAACACTTTCAAAACATCCTCTGAATATACTAAAATACAAAAGTTAGGATTTATTTATATAATTTACAAATTAAACACAAGGGAGTTTTGATTGATTATTACTATATAAATTTTCCTAAGTTGAATTTTAATAATTACTTGGAATTTAATACATAAGATTCAGTTATAAAAGTAATAGCAAATAATAGCAAAAGTTCATAATATTTTTTCTTGGCGTTTTTCTAACTATTTGTGTTTAACATAATGATCCAATTTAACAAGTAAACATTTGAATTTTTCCTCCAAAATTAATATTTAATCATGAGCAAATCGTCTATCAATATTTGAGCTAAAAGTATCCTAAGTTTACAAAGTCTCAAAAATTTTCCAGCTTTTGGCAACAAGATACCATACTAAATGCAATTATTTATCTGTAATTGTTTAGTATAAATTAATCTAAATATTAAATCTTTTTCTGAAAAATAAAAAGATTTGATAAGTTTATATGAAAACGCTATAAATATGCCTTCGAGTAGGATTGAAACAAAAGGTACGTTAACATTTGTTTAAACCCCAACCTTGCAACAGCGGAAGATCCTGAGTCTGGTATATCGAGTAGACTAAGCTAGCGATCGCTCCGTAGCGCGGATATTTATTATTCATGGCTTACCTGGCTGATTCTCCCCTACGATAGTATTGCTTTGATAGTTGCGATCGCGCCTACCAACCAGGAAAAGAAAATTTTTGTTGCAGGGAAAGTGCGTAAGACATAATATGTGCTTATTTCAAAACAAGTACTTTTAAGTATGTGTTTTCCCTCCACCCCTTTGCTAAGAGCAGCCTGACTCAGCACTACTGAAACAGTCAGGGCCGCCAGTTCAAGCCTATTTTGTCAGCTTCTCTACTTATTACCATCTTCCGGTAATAGAATTAAGGACGAAGCCTTTGTAAAGCCTTCAACTATCAAAAGATAGAAGCTCTAGTTGCAGATTTTACCAAATGTGAGTAAATCGAAAATCTGTACCCAAAATAGGCTTGTAGCATATAAAACGCTTGTAAGATTTTTATGACTTCCCGTATTCGCTTTTTGATGTGCCCTCCTGATCACTACGATGTGGACTATGTGATAAATCCCTGGATGGAAGGGAATATTCACAAATCATCGCGCGATCGCGCCGTGGAACAGTGGCAGGGATTACACCAGATTCTCAAACAACACGCCATTGTAGACTTAGTACCACCTGAAAAAGGTTGGCCTGATTTGGTTTTTACCGCCAATGCTGGCTTAGTACTTGGGGATAACGTCGTCCTCAGTCGCTTTTTGCACAAAGAACGTCAGGGAGAGGAGCCTTTCTTCAAACAATGGTTTGAGGCAAATGGTTATACAGTCAATGAACTTCCCAAAGATTTGCCTTTTGAGGGAGCAGGAGACGCACTGCTGGATCGGGAAGGCCTCTGGTTATGGGCGGGATACGGTTTCCGCTCGGAATTAGATTCTCACCCTTATCTAGCGAAATGGCTGGATATTGAGGTGCTTTCCCTGCGACTCATAGATGAACGTTTTTATCACCTGGATACCTGTTTTTGTCCCCTAGCAAATGGCTATTTACTGTACTATCCAGGTGCTTTTGATTCTTACTCCAACCGCTTAATTGAAATGCGAGTCGCACCAGAAAAGCGAATCGCACTTGAAGAGGCTGATGCAGTCAACTTCGCTTGTAATGCAGTGAATGTCGATAGCATCGTCATCATGAACAAGACGAGCGATGCTTTGAAAACCCGCCTTGCAGATGCAGGTTTCCAAGTGCTGGAAACGCCACTTACGGAATTTCTCAAAGCTGGTGGCGCGGCTAAATGCTTAACTCTGCGGGTGACAGAACCAGTTAGAGACGAAATTCATGCCAATGTCTCGGTAGAAAGCCGCGTCATTCGCATGGAAGGACACTTGCTGGATGCAGGCTTAATTAACCGCGCTTTGGATTTGATTATAGATGCCGGGGGAAGCTTCAAAGTCCTGAATTTCAACTTGGGAGAACAGCGACAAAGTACCTCAGCGGCTGATGTGAGGGTATCAGCGCCATCCCATGAGGTGATGGAAGAAATTATCTCGTTGTTGATTGATTTGGGTGCAGTAGATTTACCGCATGATGAGCGAGACGCCAAACTGGAGCCTGTGATCCAAGATGGTGTAGCACCGGATGATTTCTACGTCAGTACAATTTATCCCACCGAAGTCCGGATTAATGGACAGTGGGTGAAGGTAGAAAATCAGCGGATGGATGGGGCGATCGCAATTACCGAAACTGCCAATGGCTTACTCGCTCGGTGTAAAATACTCCGCGATTTAAAAGTTGGCGAACAGGTAATTGTAGACGTGCTAGGTATCCGCACCATCCGCAAAACGGAATCGCGGGAACTACGCAGCACTCAAGAATTTAGCTTTATGTCGGCAGGAGTTTCCAGCGAACGGCGCGTGGAATTGGTTGTTGAGCAAGTGGCTTGGGAATTGCGGAAAATCCGCGATGCTGGTGGTAAAGTTGTGGTTACAGCTGGGCCCGTGGTGATTCACACTGGTGGCGGTGAACACCTAGCGCAACTGATTCGGGAAGGATACGTGCAAGCGCTGTTGGCTGGTAATGCGATCGCAGTTCACGACATCGAGCAAAATATCATGGGCACTTCCTTGGGTGTAGACATGAAGCGAGGTGTCGCCGTGCATGGTGGACACCGCCATCACCTGAAGGTAATTAATAGTATCCGCCGTCATGGCAGCATTCCCAAAGCTGTGGAAGCGGGGGCAATTAAGAGTGGCGTGATGTATGAGTGTGTCCACAATAATGTGCCTTTTGTGCTTGCTGGATCGATTCGGGATGACGGGCCTTTGCCTGATACGGAAATGAATTTGATTAAAGCACAGGAGGATTATGCCAAACACTTGGAAGGTGCGGAGATGATTTTGATGCTGTCATCAATGCTGCACTCGATTGGGGTGGGGAATATGACTCCGGCGGGGGTGAAGATGGTGTGTGTGGATATTAATCCAGCTGTGGTAACTAAGTTAAGCGATCGCGGTTCTGTGGAATCGGTGGGTGTGGTGACGGATGTGGGATTGTTCCTCAGTCTGTTGATTCAACAGTTGGATAAGTTGACAAGTCCTTATGTTAATAAGATAGGTTAAAGAGACGAACCACAGAGGCGCAAAGGACGCAGAGAAAGGGAGATGACAAGAGTAGCTTTTAGTGAAGAGTTGCAAGTTAATTGGGTCAGTTTGATTGCTGATTTTATGCTGGTAGGGATGGTTTTTGGCCCGCCAGTGGCTCCCTTTCTGGCTGCGTCTGGGGTATGGTTGCTTGGAGAGATTGCGGACATCATTTATTTCATGGGTAATCATGTATGTCCGCAACCAGCTATGGGGTTAGATTTGGCACCACCGTTTATTATGGCTGTGTGTATGCGCTGCTACGGCACTGTGACGGGTTTGCTGATTACTCGTGTGCTGTATGGGGTAACTGGTGGTCAAGGTTTTTACTGGTTGAGTCAATATGGCTTAAGTGGTGCGACGATCGCAAGTGTGCTGATGATGGCTTATCCTTTGGAATTGGCAGCACAGGTTTTCGGTTTTTGGAGTTTTAATAACTATCTGGTTACGCCTTTTGGATTGATTACGGGTTTGGCGTGGGGATTGTTTACTATGCCTATTTTGCACGGGTGCCGGGGTGCTAAAACCAGCTTAACTCAATTGTAGATTTTATATCACAACTTGTAGAGGGGATTAATTTTTGCAGGTCGATGCAATGGCATTGTCAGTTGAAACAATCGCATTGCAAGTCGATATAATTGCATTGTCAGTCAAAACAATCGCATTGCAAGTCGAAACAATGGCATTGTCAGTCAAAACAATGGCATTGTCAGTCGAAACAATGGCATTGTCAGTCAAAACAATTGCATTATCAGTCGATACAATTGCATTGCAGCAGGTTGCATTTAGATAACACAGCGATGCAAATGCCCTGACGCATCAACAGTTGTTGTAAGTTGAAAAACTTCCATTGTTATCCCAACTATTAAACTCTGGTCTAATTTTAATGCGATCGCACCATTCGACTAACAGCCTTGGTCAAACTTAAAGTCACCAGGACTTACGCAAAAATTGCTAAAAAGCTTAATTTATCGAACCGCCAAGATGCCAACAGCGCCGAAAATTCGTAGAGTGTGCGTAAGTCTTAGTCACTAATGAGCGATCACTAGTATTTACAATATTAGAACGCCAATTCAGTAATCAACTCGTCAAACTCACGTTAATATGAATATCGTCATTATTGGTGCGGGCCCGGCTGGGCTATTCTTAGCCCATCGATTACTCGCCCTTAGTCAAAACCATACGGTACAACTATATGACTCTAACCAAAATCCTACTGATTTAGAATATGCAGACAGTCGAGGATTCGGCTTGGGATTAGGCACAAAAGTACAGCAATGGTTGAACAGTATTGAAGGGTTACAAGAGAAGTTAGCCTCCCAAGGGGTAGAATTGACTCCCGGCGGACTTATTTTAATTCCGCGTCGTGATCTGTGTGCTTTACTTGTACACCTACTGACGCGTTATGGCAATCGAACCTCTGATGAAAGTTCACGGCTATCTGTAAATTTTAATGTTCCAGTCGTGGATGTTGATCTGGCGCGTCGTGAGGTCGTGATTGAGAGAGAGTCTGGTCATGAAACAGTAGTATATGATTTGCTAGTGGGAGCAGACGGGATTCACTCGACCATCCGAAATGCCTTAATGCTTTCAAAACCAGACGAAATCGATTTTCAACAGCTGCAACGACCCCATGTGTGGAAAGTATTGCAACTCTCGATGCCGCCAGAACTAGAACAATCTCCACCTCGCATCATTCGACTTCAAAAGCGAAACACTCAATTTGGGCTTATTTTTGGTGGCTGCTTACCGCGAAAAGATGGCGATTTGACTGCACTGATTTTTTGGCAACCAATAGGTAGTAGCGATCGGATTAATCCTTATGGAATTACAAGTCCAGAGGAATTACAGCAGTTATTGCAGGAGATGTTGCCAAAAAACGTCCCTGCACTCAAACTTAATAGAGATCAAGCTGCGGCATTCCTGGCAGCCCAGCCGGGGCATGAATACTGGAGTCAATGTCGCTACTATCATGACTTGCAAGGTCAGGTAGTATTGATTGGGGACGCTGCACACTCTATGTTCAGCCTTTTGGGACAAGGTTGCACCGCAGCGATTAAAGATGCAGTTGTCCTTGACTCATTGCTTAGGCAGCACGGCGATCAATTGTCGCTTGTGTTACCTCAGTTTTCTGTTCAACAAGTCGAAGAAGGTCATGCTGCTTCTGACCTTGGACTGATTGCATTAATCTTTTACCACCGTTGGCTGGGACTTCTCTACAAAGTCACCACGTTGCTATGGGTTGTTGTACTCAGACAACCAACCATCTTTGCTCGGCTCAATCAAGTGGATGCTAACTATGTGCAAGTACTCCACGAGAATAGATTTTGGATCTGGCTTGCTAAGAAAGTGCTTTCAAATCCACCCAAAGTGGCAAAACAAAGTTGTTCTAAGAACCTATCCCACTAATAATATTTGTGCTAAAAAGCTTAAGCTTTTTGAGAACATAAAATGAAAAATTGAGGTTTTCAAGCACATTTTACGAAAAGAAGTTGGGTTTTTTTGAATAGTGGGATAGGTTCATAGATGATTTTGTCGGTTACTACACCCAAATTTTGGGGCCGAATAAATTATCGTTGGAGAATATAGATTTTTCATCGAAGCAGGTGGGAGTAGTGGGGTCGCTGCCGCCGGCGGCGGTTCCCGAACCTAGTAGCCTTCTGGGTTATATCACACTGGGCGGTTTAATGCTAGGGAGTACTCTCAGAAAAGCTTTCAAGTAAGGGATAAAAGGGGAGAGGGTGAAGATGCCTTTTCTCTTTTTTCTCGTTTTCGATATCTGGCACGGGGGGGCGAAAAAATGGGCAGACTGAAAAGAGAATTTTTGGCCGCTTATTCCTATCACATCACCACTCGTTGCAACAACCGAGATTTCACCTTAGCACGTCGTGAAACGAGAGAAATTTTCCTGCATATCATCAAACAACCACAGGACAAATATGGCTTCAAATATGCCTTGTGCATCATGCTCAATCATGTCCATTAGAGCTTTTCTTAGTGCCATTCGGATAAGCACAAATATACTGATTAGACAGTCAGGGCCTTTTGCTCCCCCAACCCTGCTATGAAAAGGGGCTGGGGGGTTAGGTTTTTGATTACTGAATCGATGCTCTAGCGATCATCGTGTTTATTATCGTTATGGTCTTATACTGCCTGTACCTACCTGCACCTTCTGCGATCCTTCAACGATTTGGTAAAGTTTGTCTTCTAATTTTTGCATACATGCCGACCAATCAAAGTCAAGTATGGAAGGGCGAGCTTGCCGAGTCAAATCTGCTTTAAGGCTGGGATTTTCCAAAATCGCAATCACCTTGTGGGCAAAATCTGTTGGGTTATTGGGTTCGGCTAAAAAACCGTTGATCGCATGAAAAACCTGTTCAGGATTTCCTCCAGCATTGGCTGCTACAACAGGGGTTCCAGATGCTAAAGCTTCCATATTGGTGGTACAGAAGTTTTCGGTGACAGAGGGGTTGACAAATATATCTGCCCGTGCATATAAACCTAGAAGTTCTGTTCCGTGGGACTCACCCCAGACAGTAATACCGGACTCAAACTTTTGGGCGCGCCGACGGATCTCCTCATCCAAGGGGCCACTACCGACGATGACTAAATGGACATCAGGAATTTTGGCAGCAATGATTGGAAATGCATCTATAAGTTGGGTGACATTTTTTTCTGGGGTAATGCGTCCGACAAAAAGGATAGTTGGTCGATAGTCGTTAGCAATGGGGTTGTAGTCGATATTTTGGGGGTGAAATTTTTCGCAATCAATCCCTTGATATGGCACGTATTCACTGCGTTGGCATTTCAATCGGTTGTACTTAGCAAGCAGTTCTTGAGACGGAAATAAGTTGAGATCATAAGCATTACTGAACTGCTTGACTAAAAGGGGAACAATCGGACGTAGCAAGCTAAAGAACAGATTTCCTAAGTAATATCGAATATAGGCAACGATATCGGTATGGAAAATTGAGATGATTGGGGTATCAGTTTGTTTAGCGTACTCAACTCCTATGGGGCGACCATAACCTTGTAAGAAAAGTGAGTATAATCCTCTCATTTGCGCCGCTTCTTCAACCAGTATAATATCGGGCTGGAAGTTCTCAAGTAACTTAGTATCACTCCAATAGCGATAGTTTAATGGTTGGGGAAGAGATTTGTAGAAGATTAGCGGTTTGGTGGGGAATGCATAAGCAGAAAAGTTGGGGAAGGGCTGTAGTTCATCCAATCCTGACATTGGGCGATTTCCAACCTTTCTGGGGTATTGGCCATTAATTTCTGGGTGGATAAGAAAGACCTCATGCCCTTGTTGCAGTAACCATTGAACTCGTTGGTGTACTGCAACGGAAACTCCAGTCAAGAAAGGAGGGTACAATGCTGTAAACAGTGCAATGCGAAGTGGTTGCTTAGTCATAAAAAGGGGAATATTACACTAAAATGCTGGTTTTGAATTTAGGATTTACGCTGCAAATGTTTCATTAACATCCTGATTATTTGGCTCACAAATTACCACTAATACAGTTAGGCTAAGGATTTACGCATTTACAAATGGTCTAAATTGTCGATTCTGAAGAGGATGTTTCTACTTGGTTAGAAACTATCAAAATATTCAAAATACTCAGTCATAATTCCCCTTAATATATTTCTCTAAACCCTTGCCATAAATGTAAATAAATTTTGGAAATTAACAAGCAAAAGCGTGGATTTTGACAAGGGTTATAGCTAATTTAATTCGACTAAATATAAGATAATATAATTTGAAGACTAGGGAATGTTTAGTGTAATAACTTTCATGCCCTAGTTTATATCTAGCTATTTAGTTCAAAGAGAAACCTTGCTATCAATAGGCTGATCCAACCATTGATAAGGGCGATATTCGACTAGCCGGACATTCCAAGGCCCTTGAACCCGATAGCTGACACCGCGCCAAGTGACTGTTGAAATCCACAGTGACGATAGCATCGCTAACCCATAAACCCACTGTGTCAGGGGAATCCCAATTAACATTTTGATGATTGTAGCAGCTGATAATTTTGCGATCGCCTGGTCATTAGAGCGAACCATTCGCTGTATCTCTAATTCCAACACCAGCATTACCAAAAGTAATCCGACAGTATAAACTCCATAGCAGCCTAACAAGAGAGCCGCAGCTTCCCATTTTGTCTCTAACAACGACTCTAGAATTAACAGGATGACTATAGTCGGAAACAAAATGCTAGAAACAGCTTCACTAACTAGAGCTAACCAACGTGGGTGATACAGTCGAGAATAAAGGATGAGGCGCTTAAGATAATCTATTAAGTTGAATAAATCAGTCTCTTCACGATTTACTATCAGCAGCGAAGGCACAAACTTTACCTGCAACCCATGTTTTTTGAGGATGTCGTGCATCATAAAATCTTCGCCTAAAGCTTGTCCCCACTTATCTAGCAGTTCTGTTTGGCGAAGCACTTCTGTTTTCACAGCCAAAGTCCCACCCCAAGGAATCTGGAAGAGAAACATTTGCACTACTGTGGATACATTGCCTGTATATCGCACTAAAGATCCCCAATACTTACCTGTAGGTACGTACCAACGATTACCTGTTGTCGCCCCGACTTTGGCATCACCTAAAGGACTGACTAATTCTCGCAGCCAATTCACATGGACTATAGTATCAGCATCTACTAGGGCAACCACCTTGTAGGAATCGTCCAACTCATGGATAGCTTGCACTAAAGAACTGCATTTGAGACTACAATTGTTGCGTACTATTCTCAAAGGGCTAATTTGAACGTTGGTCGCTTCCTGCTCTGTGATCGTTTCACTGGCAATTTTCCAAGCGGGATCTTCGTGACTATCAACGATCAACTTTAAATCATACTGTGGATAGTTCTGATTTAGGAGCGATCGCAAACATCTAGGCAAAAACGGATCGGCTCCGCGTAGGCAAAGAATCACTGCTGTTTTGGGTAACTGCTCATCTGGTAATAAGTTTTTTTTAGATGAGCGCAGATACCATATAAAGACAAGCGTTAAACACACCTGAATAACTAGCCAACTCATCAAAGACTTAGAGAAAAATATCGCCAAATCTTCCATTAAATTTTTAATCTCCGATAGGATTAGGGATTGGGGACTGGGGATTAGGGATTGGAAATCAGAAGTATCTTTTAGAGAAGCAGTACCCAGTCCCCAGGCCTTTTAGGAATCAAGCGAATATTTCATAATAATGTTGACTGTTGTATTTTTGTTTACAACAAAACTGGCGTCGCGAAACTTTGGCGCACCTGTTTGTATGGACACAGTTGGATTTTTAGAAATCCCAAAACCTTCTTTGGGAATACCGAAAAAGTCTTTGTTGAGTTTGCGATCGCCATTCTGATCATCAACTACGGCGACAGCATAAGTTCCAGGCTTTAAACCGGAAAATTCTTTTTTTACAGAACTTCCAGTAATCTTAACGCAGCCACTTTGATCTCCACTAGAATTACTCATCGGAAATCCTTGTTCACTTGGGTAAACTCTCAAGCAAATCTCACCTTTTTGATGATGTATTCCATTTACCACAACAGTTAATGTTTCAGTTGGTTCAGCATTCACTGTTTTAGCAAAGCTGATGCTCACTAAAGTAGCAAGCAAAACATGACAAATTTGAGATAGTTTCAGCATAGTTTTGGAGTGAAAAATAGGTGATTGTGTGCCTCAAAAAAAGCTGCGATTGCCAGCTTTTATTTTTAAACCGATTTATTTAAAGCGTGACTTGCGGTTTTTTAATTGATGCTTTATACCAACCTTTCCAAAATACTTGTAGCACTTTTAGCAAATCTTTCAGCAAAAGATACTGTGTCCCTTTTAAATGCTGATATAGACTTATATGACAACATAGCCGTTCATACAAACTCAGGGGACTACGCCATATGGAGAGTACATACTCCCAGAATATTCTCCAATGTGGCAATAAAATTTTTCCTTTCTTTGCTGAGTCAAACCATACTGTATATGCATAAAAATCAGGCAGCATACTCAATGAGGGTTTTTTACTGTTGTTAGTAAACAACAAATAATTAGGGAAATACATACTCATTGATTGTTGCGGATGGCTTCTGGCAAAAAACAGGTATTCAGGGATTTCATAAAACCTACCGAGAATACCAAGTCTTAATAAGAGAATTCCGTCTGCATTACCGTAACCACCCATAGGCGGTATCTTTCTCAAGGCACTGGCACGAATTACTCCATAACATTGATAACATAAATGCTTGGTCAGCAATTCGTTAAAACGTTGCTGTGGTTTTAATGCATCTGCCTTGAGTTTGATATCGTAATTTTGGAAAAAATTTCCCTGTTCATCAATAAAATATGTCTGTGAGTGACACAAGATGATACTAGAATCTTGGTCAAGCACCTCAATACACTTCTTGATAAAATCTGGAGCATGTAAATCATCATAGGCTGCCCACTTAAAATACTCACCCGAAGACAATTTAAAGACGCGATCAAAGTTACGGGCGCAACCAATATTATTGTCATTGCGGTAGTAACAGATACGTTGGTCTTGCTCGGCGTATGCTCTACAAATTTCTTCAGTTTTATCTGTAGATGCATTATCTGAAATAATTATCTCAAAATCTTCAAAGCTCTGAGCCAAGAGTGAATCTATGGCTTGTTTAAGAAATTTCTCACCATTGTATACAGGTAATCCGATGCTCAATCGTGGCTGATTCCCAATCATAGAAAACAAGTATTCGGAAAATAGGTGGATTATTTTATGCTTAATTGCAGCTAATTTTAGGCAGATGCAACGTAAGAATTCATAAATCAGAATCCAGAAATCAGAATTAAGAATACTTTGATACCTCACATCTTGTACCAAACTCTAAACTCCTGTACAGACGCGATTAATCGCGTCTCTACTCCTAATTCCTGTACAGACGTGATTAGTCGCGTCTCTACTCCTAATTCCTGTACAGACGCAATTAATCGCGTCTCTACTCCTAATTCCTAACCCCTAATCCCTAACTCCCAACTTCTTACAATCCAACAATGATTACGAAAATTTATGGACTATTTGATCAAGCGTTGGATATCTGTTTTTTGCAGCCATTTATGTGTTTGTTGCATTCCTTCTTCTAGGTCAATTATTGGTTTATAATTTAACAGGCTTTGTGCTTTGACAATCGAACAAGCATAGGGACGAGTCATAAAATCTATAGACTCAGGTAAAATATCAACTTTTTGGCGAAAAAGTTTTTGTCCTTGAACACGTAGTTTTACAAACAACTTGATTTCATCTTTTGATAATGAGAGGGGTGCTGATAAACCTTCCATTGCTGCTAAACGCATAAAATACTCTTTCCAGGAAGTTTCTTGTCCGTCGGTGATATTAAATATTTCACCATAGGTTTCTTTTTCTATCGCTAGAAAGATGCCATCAATCAGGTTATCTATATATACATGATTGATTACTCCTTTACTATCGTTGGCACAGGCAAATAATTTTTGACGCATCATCAGAATTGGTCTGACTATCCAAGGAATACTTCCTGGGCCGTAAACATCTCCGGCCCGAATAACGATGATGCCAAAATCTGGCGGATTATTCAGTTCTAATACTGCTGTTTCGGCTTCTATTTTCGTTTGACAATATGGATTATTTTCGCCAGAGAGTGGCCCGGATTCTGTAACACCATTCGGATAGTTGAAACCGTAAACCATCACACTGGATAGATGCACAAATGTTTTTACACCAGCCTGTTTAGCGGCTTTAGCTATGTTGACAGTACCGCCAACATTGACATCACGAAAATGATTAATTGCGCCAGTTTCTTCGGCAATTTGATATGTATGTAAAACGATGTCTACTCCCTGACAAGCCTTTTGGGCAGTGGTAGAATCAGTGATACTACCAATAATTACCTCAACACCTAAATTCTGTAATTGTTTGTTCTGTTCTGTAGAACTTTGCAGTCCACGAACCTTCATTCCTTGCGCTATGGCTAACTCGGCTGCGCGCAAACCGACAAGTTCATCAATTCCAGTAATTAGGAGGGTTTTGTTTTTGAGGTTCATAAAGTCGGGATTATTGTTAAATAGGTGAATTGGAGTTGTTAGATAAAAGACTTCAAAGTTATACCAAATTTAAATTTTGGTAAAGACTTTTAATCTAAAATCTAAAATTGATATAAGGAGCAATTTTTCTGTGGAGAGGCTGCACCAATGATTACTTATGAGTCTATATCAGGGCAAAATGATTTGATGATTTTGCTGCTAAGAATCAGCTAAAAAATATCTCCCGGGTCTGCGGATCGGAGTTTGTTGATAGCAAGTGCACCTGAGGTTATACACATTAATACGGTTGAAGTTAAGATTATCAATGCATTATTAATGGTCATAACTATTGGTAATTTAGTTGCTTCTGCTGCAAAACTATATAACAACACAGAAGTAATCAATCCGGGAATATAACCTAAAATTGCCAGAATTAAAGCTTGCTGAAATACCACATTTAATAAATATCTATTGGCATAACCTATGGCTTTTAAAGTGGCGTAAGCAACGAACTGCGTAGCAATATTGCTGTAAAGAATTTGATAAACAATAACCACACCAACAACCGCAGCCATTGTCAACATCAAGTTAAGTATAAAACCAATTGGTGTTCTGATTGCCCAATATTTTTTTTCAAAATCAATAAAGCCTTGGTGTGTAAAAACTTGGACATCATTAGGCAAACTTGCTTGCAAATTTTTCAGTACTGCTTCTGCATTACTACCAGGTTTGAGGGAAATCAAACCGATATCTATCATATCTGCCGGACGACTATTGGGATTTATCCTCAGGAAAGTAGAGTCACTGACAATTAAATTTCCGTCTACCCCAAAGGAAGGCCCTAAGCTGAATAAACCACCAATTCTCACTCTATAGCCAATTAATGAATTGAAGGGAAATATTTCAATTGTCTGTGCAGTATCTCCGGCATTAAATTTTTCAGCTATTGGGCCAAACTCTGGGCGAGAACCCCGGTCAAAAAACACGACATCAGGAATTTTGAGTTTATCTAGATTTTTCTCAACTTCTGGGATGTTCATCACAGGGTTACCTGGATCGAAACCAATAACATATATTGAATATTTCTCACTAGTTGCCGGATTTTTCAGTTTAGCAAATTGTAAATACATGGGGCTAACTGACTCTACGCCATCAAACCCTAAAGATTGGTACAAACGAGTCCGCGAAAAGCTTTGATTTGAAGTCAAAGATTTATATTGCGAACTAACTAAAAATAAATCTCCCTTGAGATTCTGATGCAGTGCGGTTGCACTTGAATAGAGAGCATCTTGAAAACCAAGTTGCACAAACATTAGCAGCACAATAAAACCAATCCCGGCTACAGCTACTAGTAGACGAACTTTTTGCTGGGCTAGCTGTAGCCATCCTAAAGGAATTTTGAAAATCATGGATTTATTTGTTAATTATTATTTATCATTGGTTATTTGTGAATAACTAATGATTAAATATGAATGGCGACATCCACTTGTAAGTTAGTTAAACGAGCTACCCGCTGACTATCTGCCGGATTATCGATAGAGATTTTCACCTCAACTATTCTGCGGTCTGTATCTGAACCAGGGTTGAGGCTGAAGATGCCTTGCTTGTCAACTTGCCAACCAATCTCTTTCACAGTTCCCTTTAATGTTCCAGTAAATGCAGTGCTGGTAATTGTGGCTTTTTGTCCTACACGCACTTTGCGAACATCGGTTTGATACACCTCTGCAATCACATACATTTGAGATGTCTTACCTATCTCAGCAAATCCTTTGTTGCTGCTGATGACTTCTCCGGTTTTGGCGTGAATTTTTAATATTTTGCCATTTATAGGAGATTTGATGTAACTTAAATCCAAGTCGGCTTTTGCTTGTTGAACAGAAGTTGTTGCACTATTGACTTCGGTTTGTGCGACTTTAACATCTACGCTACGCACTTCACTAATACTGGTGAGTTGCGCTTGTGATTGCTTTTTCTGTTCTTGGAATGTGTCTTGAGTCCGCTTGAGAGTGGCTTGGGCTTCTGTTAATTGCTGTTGTGTAGTCTTTAGTTGCAAAGCCTTAGTATCTGCTATAGAAGCAGCGATCGCGCCTTGTTTGTATAATTGCTGATAGCGATCATTCTCGGCTTGAGCATTGTCTACCTCAGCCTGGGTGCGGGCGATTGTCGCCTGTTGTGTGGCAATGTCTCCTTTATATTGTGGCTCTAAACGGGCGATCGCTGCTTTTTGAGCATCGATATCTCCGGTTTTAGCTCCAGATTTCACCTGCGCTAGTTTAGCTTTGGAAACTTGCAGTTGGTCTAAAGCCTGTTGCAAAGCTGTTCTAGAACGACCATAATTTTCTAGATATGCTAATAATTGCCCTGCTTTAACCGTGTCTCCTTCTTTCACCAACAGTCTTTCTACTCGCACCCCGTTATTGGAAGCAGGAGCAGTCAAAGAAGTAACTTCGCCTTCTGGCTCCAAACGTCCCAAGGCAGTCACAGCAAGTTTCACAGGAGTGGCAGCTTTTGGAGGAAGCGCTTGCGGTGTCTGAACTTTAGCCCTTGACCAAAACGTAGTCAAACTATAAAGAGCTATTAATCCGGCCGCTAAAGTCAGAGAAGCTACTAAAATTCCTTGCGATCGACCTACGGGTTTTCTGAATAATCGGCTTTCTTTATTCACTGCCATATTTTCATTCCAATTGTGCTTTATAAGGGGATAGACTGGTTATATTTAGTCCATTAGAATAGACTCATCTGCAAATTACCAAGAGGGCTTTTCCTCTATAGTTTCTACCTTAATAAAGTGGATGGGTCTAAATTGGTTTTATATGAATTGTTTTACGTATTTCCCACCCAAAATCACTATTGTGGCGTGAAAATTAATGATGCTATTACTTCAAAGCTTCCTAAGTTATATCCTAATTTTACTTCTATTCCAGTAGCGTAAAATACAATACCCCTAACCAGAAAACTTAACTTGCAATCACAACGAAGCGCTAATAAAAATGAACTAAAAACTTGGATAAACTTGTCCTTAAGTATGGCAAAAATTTTGGTTTTTGTCAACCAATTGACTTTGCATAAGTCTTGATTCTATCACGTAAATATTTAATCCAAGTAAGATTAGAGACTGAATAAATTTAATCATCACTAATTCCTCATCTGCCAATTGAATACTAAGAAATAGTTATTTATTAAGCAGATTTGATATTACTAACAGATTATTGTTAGCTAGGTTGTGTACTATCAGACATTCTTATCAGTTTTGCTCCTACTAATTAAAGGCATGAAGTGATACCTTTGGTGCATTACGTCAACGGACACAAGGCGGAAGTCAAAAGTCAAAAGTCAAAAGTCAAAAGTATTATGGAATAAGCTCTTTAGGGATTTTAAATGGTTGCTCTATTTACGCCGTGGTGTACTAGTACACTGTGGCGGAAGTTTGTTTACCTTTAACAAGGGGCAAAATCCCTTGTTATTACCAATCCTGAGAAATCCTCTGCTTCGTTGCCATCCCCCCTTGGAATAAATTCTGAGGCTAATAACTTACATTCCTCTCAAGAGGACTATAGCAGTTCTCCTTCAGATGCAAAGGACAGCAATGCTGTGTCCCTACGAATGGTCTGTACTCCATGCAATTGAGAATCGCTATAAATACAGAATTTGAAGCGATGTACATAGCTATCCTTGATGAAAGGGAAAATTTCAGTCCACTTGAGTGGACAGAGAGCTTTTGAGCCGCTCAACTTAAGTTCTGGGCGGGATGTAGGTTAGCGCAATACTTTGACTGTTATAAAAATGTGGGTAAAGCCTCGTGTAGCTGCGGTTTCTAATCGCTCTTTTAACTGATGCAATCATGATTATGTTTATCAAGCAACATACTAAAAATTAACATTTGCTTTATAAATAACCGCTTTGCTTCTTAAGTTGACTTATATTGAAAAATAACCCAAAACTTTGATTCAATTATGATGTTTCTCTGAGAAAACATACTTATAATTATTCAATTTATCTATGTATTCATTGAATTGTTACTTACTAGACAATAGATTTGCATTATTAACTTAATCCAGCGCAAATTTATGGCTAACCCGTAGATAACAAAATATTTCACATGTTCAGCTAGTTATAAATTATACTTATCGGGTAAATTTTATGCAAAATTCACATCAGTAATAGTGGAGGTTTATTTATAAAATAACCTTAAAGAAATGATTTAGTTTCTGTAAAGTATGTTAGTGTTTTTATTAATTCAATGCTTTAAAGTAGTTATAGAAAGTAGTTATTTAATTAAGATTTTGAAATTAAAAATAACTAAACATAACTGCTTTGTCATCACCTTATGATCGTTTAATTACTTTTTCAAGTTGCATAAACTCCGATTAAAGGTGGTGTGTTTTCTGTAACGAACTTGTCAACTTTGCTGGGTCAAATCCCATAAACTAATTATCCTGGACGTTGAAACTGGCTATGACATTTATCAAAATACAGAACGTTGTCATGAACACCAGCCACGTTGCTGCAATTAAGCTAAATAATCAAGCGATTTTGGGCGAAAAAAGCGTTTCTGTTCCCTTAGCTACTCCTCAGTTTTCATCGCTCCAATGGGATACAATTGTTCAAAATCTCTACCATTACAAATGGATTGAATTTATTGGTCAAGCAGTTATTACACTCCAAGACCATTTTACCAGTTTTAACAACGTCATTGACCGTGCCAATTTGAGATTTTGGGTCACACCTTTGGTGCGCTGACAGCACAACTTGGATTTTTTGGTTCGTCCTTCACTCATTGTGGGTGGAACAAATCTAAAAGACGCTCGTAACGACACTTGATTACTCACTATCGCTAACGTAAATCTAAAATTGCAAATCCAAAATTGGTTTACCTATTGCCACAATATCAAGAGTCTAACGTTGTCTAACATTTTTATGCGATCGCAGTGTGCCAAAATCGCCTATAAATCTAGGGCTTTATCAGGGCAGTATATGTCGTGTGGTGTCGATTTGGAGAAAAGCCTTTAGCGGAGATAGGATAGCTAACTGCTTACAAAACAAGAGTTTTTCATTATTAGTAGGCAACAGAAATTACTGTAGCTACACAATCCACAGTACTCACTATGCCCTATGTCTGCTTATTCAATTGATACTGCCTTAGCAGAGTTAGAGAGCCTTATCAATAATTGCGAAAAGGCTGTGAAGAGGTCTATAGAGGAAAAAAAAATGAGGTCAGATAAATCAGTGTCAATTAACAAAATTAACAGACAATTACAACACAATCCTATAGCCATTGTTGGGATGGCATCACTATTGCCTAAAGCCAGAAATTTGCGGGAATACTGGCAAAATATAGTAAACAAAATTGATTGTATTACTGATGTTCCTTCTACTCACTGGAGCGTCGAAGATTATTATGATCCGAATCCGAGAACTCCTGAAGATAAAACCTACTGTAAAAGAGGCGGATTTATTCCAGAGGTAGATTTTAACCCGATGGAATTCGGTATACCACCCAGCATTTTGGAAGTCACAGATGTATCGCAACTGTTAAGTTTAGTGGTTGCGAAAGAGGCGATGGAAGATGCAGGTTATGGCGAAAAACGTGAGTTTAGCCGCGAGACTGTTGGCGTAATCTTAGGTGTGGCTATGGCCAAGCAGTTAGGAATGCCACTTTCTGCCAGGTTGGAATATCCGATTTGGGAAAAAGCACTCAAAAGCAGTGGTTTATCCGATGAGGATACGCAAAAAATCGTCGAGAAAATCAAAAGCGCCTATGTGAAGTGGGATGAGAACGCTTTCCCTGGAATGTTAGCTAACGTAGTCGCGGGTAGAATTGCCAACCGTCTAAATTTTGGTGGAATGAACTGCGTAGTTGATGCCGCTTGCGCTAGTTCCTTCGGTGCTTTAAAGATGGCAATTAGCGAGCTAGTCGAGCATCGTTCTGACATGATGCTGACTGGTGGTGTTGATACCGACAACACCATCATGGCTTACATATCATTTAGCAAAACACCGGCTGTTTCTCCCAGTGAAAATGTCAAACCTTTCGATGCTAAATCGGATGGGATGATGCTGGGTGAAGGTATCGGCATGATTGTCCTCAAACGCCTGGAAGATGCCGAACGGGACAATGATAAAATCTATGCCGTAATTAAAGGCATTGGTACCTCCAGCGATGGGCGCTATAAGAGCATTTATGCTCCCCGCAAAGAAGGTCAAGTTAAAGCCTTAGAACGTGCTTATGAAGATGCCGGCTTTTCTCCTGCCACTGTTGGTTTAATGGAAGCACATGGCACCGGCACAATGGCTGGAGATCCGACAGAATTCGGATCTTTAAAAGACTTTTTTGATGGACATGATGACAAAAAGCAACACATCGCTTTGGGTAGTGTGAAATCGCAGATTGGACACACAAAAGCGGCTGCGGGTGCGGCGAGTTTGATTAAAACTGCTTTGGCATTACATCACAAAGTATTACCGCCCACAATTAACATCACCGAGCCGAACCCCAAACTCAATATTAAAAATTCGGCCTTTTATCTGAATACCGAAACCAGACCTTGGATTCGTCCAGAAGGGGAAGCACCAAGACGTGCGGGTGTGAGTTCTTTTGGTTTTGGCGGCACCAATTATCACGTCGTCTTAGAAGAATATGAAGCCGACCAGAACGACGCTTACCGCTTACATAGTGGTGGTAGTGAAGTGCTGTTGTTTGCTCCGACAGTAGACCAATTGCTGACCAAATCTGAAGATATTTTAGGTAAGTTGCGTTCACGAAGTGACTCCGCAGGAGTATCGCCTGAAGCAAAAACACACTATGCACAATTAGTCCAGGAGTCCAAATCGCCACAGATTCCCCTCTCTGCTGCCAGATTTGGGTTTGTAGCTGAGAATCTCGAAGAAGCTTGCAAGTTGTTGCAAACTAGCATTGACTGGCTGAAACACAAAGGAACAGCAGCATCTTGGGAGCATCCCCAAGGGATTTATTACCGCGCCTCTGGTATGGAGTTGGGTGGAAAAGTTGTTGCTCTATTTTCTGGTCAAGGTTCGCAATACTTGGAGATGGGTCGGGAACTAGTAACGAATTTTCCTTTGATGCGGCGTCTTCATGGCTATATGGATAGCTTGTTACTCAAAGATAATTTGCAGCCGCTTTCAGAAATCGTTTTTCCTCATCCTGTGTTTGAGGAAGCAGAAAAAAATGCCCAAATTGCTGCCTTACAACGCACAGAATATGCTCAACCAGCCATTGGGGTGTTGAGTGCAGGGATGTACAGCATACTGCAACAAGCTGGGTTCAAGTCAGATTTTGTGGCGGGACATAGCTTTGGTGAACTCACAGCGCTTTGGGCTGCGGGAGTTTTGAGTACAGAAGATTACTTGTTCTTAGTGAAAGCTAGGGGTCAAGCAATGGCGGCTCCAGAAGACCCGGATCATGATGCGGGTAGTATGCTGGCTGTTAAAGAAGACATCAGCAAAGTAGAAGCAGTGCTGAAGCATTTTCCCCTAGTTGCGATCGCTAATCAAAATTCTCCAACTCAATTTGTCTTAGCTGGGCCCACCGCAGAAATCGCCAGAGTCAGAGAGGCTTTACACGAGAAAGGATATACGGCTGTATTGTTACCTGTTTCAGCAGCTTTCCATACACCGCTAATTGCCTTTGCTCAAAAATCCTTTGCGATCGCTACTAAGTCCGTCAAGTTCCAAAGTCCCAAAATCCCTGTTTACAGCAACGTCACCAGCAAACAGTATCCCAAGGAACCCCAAGGTATTCAAAAAATCCTGGAAACGCACCTTTCCAATTCGGTGCTGTTTAAGCAGGAAATTGAAAATATCTATGCAGCCGGCGGTACTTGCTTTGTGGAATTTGGGCCGCGGAGAATTCTTACCAACTTGGTAAAAGATATCCTTGGCGATCGCCCTCATATCACCGTATCTTTGAACCCCAGCACTCAAAAGAATAGCGATCGCTCTTTGCGAGAAGCAGTTGTGCAGTTGCGGGTGATTGGTCTGGCTTTGAATAACCTCGATCCTTATCAACTTTCCCAAACTCTACCCCCAATAGAGACGAAGAAGACATTAAATGTCCGTTTAAACGGCATCAACTATAGATCCGAAAAAACGAAAAATGCCTTCGCTCTAGCTTTGCAGGATGAGTACAAAGTTACATTACCCACCCTCGAATATTCTGATGCAGCTCCCTTATTCACCAGCCCAGGTGTAACACCACCTCCAGCAGTGATAGAGACTAACGGACATAAAAAACCACCCCTTGTTACTGCCCCAGCAATGAACGGTGTGACATCTAATATCATCACCCAAACAGAGCAACAAATGAATCCTGTGACCCTTTCAAGTCAACCAGCCCAGGAATCTAAGATGCAACCAACACCAGAAAAACTTACTAATTACCAACAGCTTTTAGAAAGTTTAGAATACCTCCTGACACAGTTTCAAGAAAATCAAGCCGAGAATTTACAAGTTCACGGAACTTATCTCAACCATCAAATGGAATATGCCAAAGCGTTTTTCCAGCTGATGCAGCAGCAGAATTCCTTGTTGAGTGAAAGTAAATCAACAGCCGAAACTGCCAAAATGAAGCTAGTTGTTATGGAAAGCTTAGAGCGCAGCATGATGCAGTTTCACTCCCAACAAGGTGAAACCCTACGCATCCATGAGCAATATCTCCAAGAGCAGCTGGAATATACCAAAAACTTTTTCCAACTTATACAGCAAGAGTATTCTCAAATCATCTCTGGTGAGGGAACGACTCAACTAACAGAGAAACTAAGCAATGGGCTAGGCCATAATTTCACTGCGTTCACCACAGAAACAACTGTTACTGATGCACCAGTACCTCTTACTACCAAGATAGTAGAAAGCCAGCCTTTGCCTGTAACTGAGCCAGTAGCGAAAAATGGCTCAACTGTTACCCAAGCACCTCTCCCCCCCGCTCACCAGGTGGTAGAGCCTATAGTTGAAACTCCTGTATCCCCCACTTCTAAGAAGGATGAAAATTCCTCTTCTTTGCTCCCTAATCTCTTCTCTCCACTCCCTATCGAGACAGTAGAGCCTGTAGCCGAGCCACTTGTCCCAGTAGTAGAACCTCAAACCGAGGTTGTAGTCAAAATTAGCTCACCCCCAGTCAACGAAGTTATCGCATTCACCCCAGAACCAGCACCCACAACTGCTGCACCTGTATCTGGCGCAACCATCGATATTGTTGACTTGGATAAAAACCTGTTAGCGATCACCAGTGACAAGACCGGCTACCCAGTCGAGATGCTGGAAATGGACATGGACATGGAGGCAGACTTAGGGATTGACTCCATCAAACGGGTGGAAATCTTAGGGGCACTACAGGAAATGTACCCCAACTTACCCAAGCCCAATATCGAAGAACTGGCAGAACTCCGCACCATCGGTCAAGTTGTCGAGTATCTGCAATCTCAGGCTTCCAAAAGTATTTCTGTAGAAATTGCAGTTCACGAAATACAACAACCAACCGAGATTTTAGTAGAGACTGCACCCGTAGTTGAGGTAGTCACTTCACCTGAACCAAGCCTAGTTGTCACATTCAACCCAGCACCAGAAACTGCTGCAACTGATGAAGTTGTAGACTTAAAGGTAGTCACTTCACCTGAACCAAGCATAGTTGTCACATTCAACCCAGCACCAGAACCTGCTGCAATTGATGAAGTTGTAGACTTAGGTCAAACCCTACTAGCGATCACCAGTGATAAGACCGGCTATCCAGTCGAGATGCTGGAACTGGAAATGGACATGGAAGCCGACTTAGGGATTGACTCCATCAAACGGGTGGAAATCTTAGGGGCGATGCAAGAAATGTACCCCGACTTACCCAAGCCAAATATCGAAGAACTCGGAGAACTCCGCACCATCGGTCAAATAGTCGATTACCTACAGCAGTTAGCTGGAGGTGAAAAAAAAAAGTTTCAGCCTGAGTTTGTCCAACAGCCACCCGAATTAGAGCATCATATCCAGCGCCATCCCGTCAAACTCAAAAGCTTACCACAGCCCGATTATTTGGATTTCACGTTACCAGAGGGACATATCGGTTTAATTACCGATGATGGTTCCCTCACCACTTATAAATTAACTGAATCCCTAATCGAGAAAGGCTGGAAAGTAGTAGTTGTCAGCTTTCCCCAATCGCTCATCGCCCAACAAGCGCCCTTACCCACAGGAGTAACCCGCGTTACCTTAGCAAACTTGAGTGAAGAACATCTCCAACAACAATTGCAAGCGATCGCATCTCACTGCGGAGCGATTGGGGCCTTCATCCATCTCCATCCGCTCTTTGTAGGAAATCACACCGGGACAATTCCCTATCACGAACAAGAAAAGGCGATCGTCAAGCACGTATTTTTGATGGCGAAACACCTCAAACCCTCTCTCAACGAAGCCGCACGTCATAGACGTAGTTGTTTTTGCACAGTTGCTCACCTCGATGGCGCTTTTGGCTTAGAGTACAAAGTCAACTTTGGGGCGATCGGCGCTGGTTTATTCGGATTAACCAAAACCCTGAGATGGGAATGGCCAAAGGTGTTTACTCGTGCGATCGACCTAAGTCCCAGACTTGATGCCAAACAGTCAGTACAAAACATCATAGCCGAGCTTCATGATCCCAACCTTTATATTAGTGAAGTTGGCTACGGCTCACAAGGACGAGTCACCATTATCGCCGATTAAAAAGCAGGTTATATCTCTTCATCTCTTCTCTCTGCGCTCTCTGCGTCTGGAGTGGTTCGTTAAAAAAAACCGCAGAGGCGCAGAGGACACAGAGGAAGAAAAAACCAAATTTATTCAGTTATTTACGAGGATTTATGACACAAACAGCCCAGCTTAGTCCATCATCTGTCTTTGTCGTGAGCGGCGGTGCAAAAGGGATTACGGCTGAGTGTACTATCAAATTAGCACAGCAGCAACCCTGCAAATTCATCCTCCTCGGTCGCTCCGAACTATTAGAAACCGAGCCAGATTTTGCTCAAAATTCTGATGAATCAGCATTAAAAAAATGCATCATGGAAAATCTTCTTTCCCAAGGAGAGAAGCCCACACCCATGAGTGTGCAAAAGATATATAACAAAATTACCTCCAGCCGCGAAATTAAAAACACCCTAGCAGCAATTCAAAAAACAGGAGCTAAAGCAGAATATATTAGCGTCGATGTCACAGATACGCAAGCTTTAGAAGAAAAACTTGCCAATGCTGTGCAACATCTTGGCCCGATTACAGGAATTATCCACGGCGCTGGAAATTTAGCCGATAAGTTAATTGAAAAGAAAACAGAACAGGATTTTGAAAAAGTTTACACCGCCAAAGTTCAAGGATTAGAAAATTTACTTAGTTGCGTTAACCCTAGTCAACTTCAGTATTTAGTTTTGTTTTCTTCTGTAACAGGCTTTCATGGAAATATTGGGCAGTCTGATTATGCGATCGCTAATGAAATTCTCAATAAATCAGGGCATATTTTCAAACAACAATATCCTTCATGTCATGTAGTGGCAATTAATTGGGGAGCTTGGGATAGTGGGATGGTGTCACCAGAACTTAAAAAGGCTTTTGCTGAACGAGGAATTGAAGTGATTCCCGTAGAAGCTGGGACACAAATGTTAGTTAAGGAATTGCATCCTGCCTATCGAGAAAATACACAAGTTGTCATTGGTAGCCCCCTAGTACCCTTTGCTAGGGAGTTAGATTCTGAACTGTGCACCTATCGGATGCGCCGCCGAATGACAGTAGAAGAGAATCCATTTTTATTGGATCATGTGATAGCTGGTTCTCCAGTGTTACCTGCTACATGCGCTCTATCATGGATGATTGATTCTTGCGAACAACTTTATCCAGGATATAGATTTTTTGCTGCTCAGGATTTCAAAATTTTGAAAGGAATTACTTTTAATGAAAATCTGGCAAGTGAATATATTTTAGATGTTGAAGAGATTTCTAAAACTAATGCTCAACAGATTACATTCAATACCAAAATATCGAGCAGAAATGTAGATGGAAAAACATTTTATCATTTCAGTGCTCAAATCCAACTATTACTAGAAATACCCTCTATCCCAATTTATGATGCAGTAAATTTAGAACCAGATAATATCATCACTCTCACTGGCAAATCTTTTTATCAAAATGGAGAAACTACATTATTTCATGGCCCCTCTTTTCAAGAAATCCAAAAAGTTATAAATATCACCACAGAAAAAATTACTACACAATGCCTGTGGGAACAAATCTCAGATAAACAACAAGGACAATTTCCAGTCCAATGGGTAAATCCATATACAACTGACCTAAGTATGCACGCACTCTGGGTTTGGACACAGCATTTTCATCAAGAAGGTTGCTTACCTGGACAAGTCGCAAAATATGAACAATTTGCAACCACACCACCCAATGAACCATTTTACGTTTCTTGTGAAGTGAAAGCCAAAACACCCAGTAGTGCAACCGCCGATTTTATCATCCACAATCGAGAAGGACAAGTTTACTCACGTCTACTCGGAGCAAAAGCAATTATTTGGTCGATGAAATTACTCAGAAGCTAGTACCGCAAGGCGGAAGTTAAAAGTCAAAAGTCAAAAGTCAAAAGAATTATATTCCGGGCTTTTGCGCGATTTTGAATAGTTGGTTTATTTACGCCATGCTGTACTAGTAATTTTCAACTTCTTCTCTCTGCGCCTTTTTTACCTTGTACGTAAGCTTTTTCTTTAGCAACCGCCTGTTGAAAGTTTGGGGAACAGCGTAAATCCTGCGTTTTAAATATCTCTTGCCTAATACCCAAACCTTAAGGATATAACTAGTGGAAAAAATAGCCATCATCGGATTATCATGTCTATTCCCCGATGCTAAAAACCCTGAAGAATTCTGGCAGAATATTGTTAATCAAAAAGATTCGACATCTTCTGCAACAGTCGAAGAAATCGGAGTAGATCCGACAATCTTTCACAATTCAGTCAAAGGTACACCAGACAAAACCTATTCCCTCAAAGGCGGATACATCCGCAACTTTCAATTTAATCCTTCCGAATACAATCTCCCATCAGAATTTGTTACTGGCTTAGATAACACCTTCAAATGGTCATTGTATGCTGCTAAACAAGCAATTGTACAGAGTGGTTATTGGGGTAATCAAACTGTTCTCTCAAAATGCGGCGTAATTTTAGGTAATTTGTCATTCCCAACAAAATTATCTAATCAATTATTCTCTCCCATTTACCAGAAAGCGATCGCACCTGCTGTCAGACAACTTTTGCAGTATGAAGACTTTGATTTAGCTGTCCCAAGTGCAACTAAAGCGTCTTTGTACAATGCGATGATATCTGGTTTACCAGCATCTATAATTGCTCATGCCTTCTCACTCTCCCAGATTAATTTATGTCTGGATGCTGCTTGTTCGTCATCATTTTATGCGATTAAACTAGCATCTCATTACTTATGGTCACACAAAGCTGATGTCATGTTAGCTGGAGCCATAAGTTGTGCAGATTCCCTATTCGTGCGGATGTTATTTTCCGGTGTTCAAGGGTATCCAGAAAACGGGATCAGCCGCCCTTTAGATAAGTCTTCTAGAGGGCTAATTCCTGCCGATGGTGTTGGGATGGTGATGCTGAAAAGATATTCTGATGCTGTTAGAGATGGCGATAATATTCTCGCCACTATTTGCGGCAATGGACTCTCGAATGATGGCAAAGGTAAGCACCTACTTAGTCCTAATCCTAAAGGACAAATCCTAGCTTTTGAACGAGCCTATAAGGAGGCAAATTTTAGTCCTAAAACCATTGATTATCTAGAATGTCACGCCACTGGAACATTGCTAGGAGATACAACCGAATTCAACTCCATAGAAACATTTTTTGGTCAAAATCAAGCTGCACCTCTGGTAGGTTCTGCCAAGGCAAATACTGGTCACTTGCTAACTGCTGCTGGCATGGTTGGCTTAACTAAAGTGATTTTGAGTATGTCTCATGGCGTAATTCCACCAACCATAAATGTTACTGAACCTTTAGCTTCCGAAAATAGTACAATTTCTGCTGAAAAAATTGTTAGAACAGCTACGTCATGGCCCAATAATAATACACCAATTAAACGGGCAGCTATCAGTGCTTTTGGTTTTGGTGGGACTAATTCTCATCTGATTTTGGAACAAGGAACTACAGCACAATCTGTTGATTCAACTGCACCTATTCCACCAGCCAAAATTGCCATTGTCGGCATGGATGCCTTTTTCGGTAACTGCAATGGCTTAGATGCTTTTGAACGGAGTATTTATGATGGAACCCAACATTTTATTTCTCTACCACCTCAAAGATGGCACGGTATAGAAAATCAAGAAAATGTCCTGAAAGAGTACGGTTTAACAGATGGTAAAGCACCAGTTGGGGCATATATCAAAGATTTTGAAATCGATACTTTATCGTGCAAAATCCCACCGAATGAAATAGAAAAATTAAATCCACAACAATTATTGCTCCTGAAGGTTAGCGATCGCGCCCTAAAAGATGCGAAACTACAGGAGGGTAGCAATGTGGCAGTTATTGTCGCTGCTGAGACAGAGTTTTCTGTGCATCAGCTACAGCAAAGATGGAATCTGTCTTGGCAGGTTAAGGACGGCTTACTGGCGCAAGAAGTTTCTTTGCCTGCTGAACAGCTGGCGCAACTGGAAACCATTGTCAAAGATAGCATTCACCACCCAGTAGAAATCGGCGAATATGTCAGTCACATTGCCAACATCATGGCGAGTCGAATTTCTGCTTTATGGAATTTCACTGGCCCTGCATTCACGATGACGGCTGGCGAAAATTCTGCCCTGAAGGCGTTGGAAGTTGCACAAATGCTACTTACTACGGGCGAAGTTGATGCAGTGGTTGTTGGTGCGGTAGATTTGGCAGGTGGTGTAGAAAATGTCTTGTTCCGCAACCAATTTGCATCAATTAATACGGGTGTGAATACGTTGAGTTTTGACCAACAAGCCAATGGCTGGACGGTTGGCGAAGGTGCGGGTGCAGTTGTCCTGAAGCGTTACGAAACTGCTAAGGAAGACAATGAACGCATCTATGCAGTTATTGATGCCATGAGTTTCGCTCAAGATAATTCTACTTTGGGTAACGCTCTGGTAAAGCCTGATGCTTCAGCTATCAGCAATGTCTGCAAACAAGCTTTCCAGATTGCAGATATTCAACCCACAGATATTAATTATCTGGAAGTTTTCGGTAGTGGCATTTCCCAGGAGGATGAAGCCGAAATCACAGGTTTACTTCAAGCTTATCCGAAAGTGGGAAGTGGTTTGCACTGTGCATTGGGCAGTGTCAAAGCCAATATCGGTCACACCTGTACAGCATCGGGAATTGCTAGCTTAATCAAAACTGCTCTGTGTCTTTATTACAGGTATATTCCCGGCACTCCCAAATGGTCTGGTGTCAAAACACCGCAAGTATGGGAAGGTAGCCCTTTCTATGTCGCTATGGAATCAAGACCTTGGTTTGTCGATAAGGATGCCACACGCAGAATAGCAGCAATTAATAGTATGGGTATAGATGGGAGTTACGCCCATTTAATCTTATCGGAGGAACCCAGCCAAGAGGAGCGGGACAATAGATATTTGCAGCAAATGCCTTTTCATCTGTTCCCGATCGCTAACTGCGATCGCTCCAACATCCCAGATTTACTTAACCATCTTCAACAAACCATCGAAACTAGTTCCTCTTTATCCACTACCGCCAGCCAAACATTCGCTACTTTTGAAGGGCATCCTGAGGCAAAATACGTCTTATCAATCACAGGACGTAATAAAAAAGAACTACTCAAAGAAATTGAATCTGCCCGTAAAGGTGTAAACAATGCCTTTGAGAACGGCACAGATTGGCAAACACCAGTAGGAAGTTATTTCACAGCTAAACCATTGGGTAAAACCGGAGCGATCGCTTACGTTTATCCAGCAGCTGTCAATTCTTATGTGGGTATCGGTCAGAATCTCTTCCGCTTATTCCCGAAAGTTTACGATGACACGATATTCAATAGTCTTGCAAACCGTGCCGTCGAAATTCATCAGCGACTTTATCCCCGAAGCTTGCATAAGTTTTCCACCAGACAACTAGAAACTCTTGAAAAAGAATTCCTAGACGATTCCCTAGCCATGTTTGAAACAGAAATCGCTTATTCTCGACTGATTACTACAATTATTCGAGATGATTTCAAAGTCAAACCACAATGTGTCTTTGGCTATAGTTTGGGCGAAACTAGTATGATGTCTGCCCAAGGAGTTTGGAGCAATTTTTCTGGTGGAAGTAACACTTTAAACTCGTCTCCTCTGTTTGGAGATAGATTATCTGGCCCTAAAAATGCTGTACGTGAATATTGGGGATTGAAAGATGTTCCTGATTCACAAAACAACTTTTGGGTAACTTATGTTCTCATGACCACACCATCTCAAGTTAGAGAATGTCTTAAACATGAGAATCGGGTTTATTTAACTCAAATCAATACACCAGAAGAAGTGTTAATTGCTGGTGATGAAGCAGCCTGTAAGCGAGTAATTCAAACTCTAGGTTGTAATGCTTTTCCGGCTCCCTTCGACCACGTAATCCATTGTGAAGCGATGCGATCGCAGTATGAGGAAATCAAGAAGGTAAACACTTTACCATCGCAAACTCTCCCAGGTATTGTTTTTTATTCTGCTGCTGATTATCAACCGATCGCACTTGAAAGTGAAGCGTTCGCCGGAGGCGTTGGCGAAGCCATCGCTCACAACATTGCCAAAGGATTATGCCAAGAGCTTGATTTTCCCCGATTAGTTAATCGTGTCTACGGTGATGGTGTGCGAATATTTTTAGAAGCAGGCGCAGGTAGTGTTTGTTCACGATGGATTGATAAAATTCTTGGCAACCAAGAACACCTCACAGTCTCTCTGAATCGTAGAGGTATGAATGACCATGCTTCTATAGTCAAAGCATTAGCAAAACTACTCAGTCATCAGGTGAAGGTGGATTTATCACCACTGTACAGCAAAGTCCAAGAAACTACCAATCAAACTAAAGCAACATTGAGAACAGTTACCTTGGGTGGGAAAGCGATCGCTGCTACAATTTTGAGCGACGAAAATCGCAAACTTGTTGAAGATTTTGCTGGGAACTTCAAAAAACAGCATCCAAACATACCTAATATCCAACAATCTGAAATCACAGATTTTCTTAATACTTCCAACAAAATAACTCAAGAAGAAAGTTATTCCCCTAACATCTTGCCATCCCTTAGTCAGCCAGAAGAAGTTAAACCGAAAAATATCATTGATAACGGTTTTGAACCGAGAGAACAATTACAATCTTCTGAGTCAAGCGCAATTGGGCAGCAAATTCCTCTTTCTTCTCCACCTGTCATCACTCAAAAAATTAGTAGCATCATCAGCATGTTCGATTTAAATAAGACTCAGTATCAAAAGCTCAATGCTAATAATTCAAAGATAACTAAAGCGCACACTGCTTTTTTACAAGCTAGACAAGATTATAGTCAACAAATGAGCGAAATCATTCAATTGCAACTAACTTGCGCCCAAAATTTGCTTAAGGAGGAATCCTAATAAATCATATCAATTCTCTCTCAACTTGCACCAACTAATTCTTAACTTATCTCTTCCTTTGTGCCATACCCTGCGGGAAGCTCGTTTAATAATTATTACGTGCATCTTCATAGAGAATTGGATGAAAACATAGACTCCTATAAAGAGTCTACACCCTTCAGCTTTTATCATCCATTGCTTGTAATCAGAGGGATAACTGCCGTGACAACCGTAGATACGGTGCTAAGTAAACACGATAATGGTCTTAATTTCTCTGCCTGGTCTTATAACAAAAACCAGGTTTGGAAAGGTTCTTTAGAAACTGTATCTTTTGAGCAACAAACCATCAAAAGTAAATTGATGGTGTTAGATAAACCCTGTTACATCGTGAAAGTTGCCGGAAAAATCGGTGTCACTAATGAGGGGTATTTATCCCCTGGTGATAATGGCACAACAGCACAAGTAGAACTGCTGACATTTGCAGCACCAATCCACATTCAACAGTTTGGAGATCCTAATTTTCTCTCCTTTCATGGAGTGAAATATGCCTATGCTACTGGCGCAATGGCTGGCGCAATTGCTTCTGAAGAAATGGTCATTGCACTAGGAAAAGCGCAAATTTTGAGTTCCTTTGGTGCAGGCGGTTTAATTCCAGAACGTTTGGAAGTAGCCATAAATCGCATTCAACAAGCTTTACCTCAAGGACCCTATGCCTTTAATTTAATTCACAGTCCCAATGAACCTGCGATTGAACGTAGGGCAGTGGATTTATACCTCAAATATCAAGTGAGAACAGTAGAAGCATCTGCATTTCTCGACTTGACTCCCAACATTGTTTATTACCGTGTTGCTGGATTGGGGTTGAATAACGCCAATCAAATTGAAATCAAAAATAAAATCATTGCCAAAATTTCTCGCCGAGAAGTTGCTACTAAATTTCTACAACCAGCACCAGCCAGAATTCTCAAAGAACTTCTTGAACAAGGATTAATTACTGAGTTACAAGCAACCCTTGCAGCTAAAGTTCCGATGGCTGATGATATTACCGTCGAGGCTGATTCTGGGGGTCATACAGATAACCGTCCCCTGGTTTGTTTGTTACCTTCTATTATTGCCTTGCGGGATGAAATTCAAGCACAATATCATTACCAAATACCTATTAGAATCGGAGTAGCAGGGGGAATTGGTACACCACAATCAGCATTAGCAGCCTTTATGATGGGTGCTGCTTATGTAATGAGCGGCTCAATTAATCAGTCATGCGTTGAATCTGGGGCTTGTGAACATACCAAAAAATTACTATCTCAAGCAGAAATGGCTGATGTGATGATGGCCCCAGCAGCAGATATGTTTGAAATGGGAGTCAAATTGCAAGTCCTCAAACGGGGTACGATGTTCCCCATGCGAGCGCAGAAATTATTTGAACTATATCGCGCTTATGATTCGATTGAAGAGATTCCTTTGGTAGAAAGAGAGAAATTAGAAAAACAAGTTTTCCGCAAGAGTATTGCTGAAGTATGGGAAGGAACAGCGGCTTATTTGTCCCAGAAAAATCCTGAAAAACTGGGTAAAGCAGTCAATAATCCTAAACTGAAAATGGCGTTGATTTTCCGCTGGTATCTAGGATTATCTTCCCGTTGGTCTAGTTCTGGTGAAAAAGGTAGAGAAGTCGATTATCAAATTTGGTGTGGCCCAGCAATGGGCGGTTTCAATGACTGGGTACGGGGTTCTTACCTGTCTGAAGCAAATAATCGTCAGGTAGTTGATGTTGCTAATCAAATTATGACTGGTGCAGCCTTTTTGTATCGTGTTCAAAATTTGAAAATTCAAGGACTGCAAGCTTCCGATTATTACAGTCACTATCACCCTGTCCCTTCTACATTAGTGGAGATTTAAAAATGACTATAAAACAGTCTTTTACAGCAGATGATATTCAAGTATTTTTGATATCTAATTTAGCTGAGTTGCTAGGAGTAACAACTAATGAAATAGATGTCAAAGAACATTTAGAAAATTCTGGCTTGGATTCAGCCCAAGCAATGATTCTAGTAAGTAAATTAGAAAAATTGCTAGGATTTCAACCATCTCCGTTGCTCCTTTGGCATTACCCAAGTATTGAAGCTCTTTCACAGCGTTTAGCTGAAGAAGTACAAGAGGGTTTACCAGTTCAAGATACAAAAGTTGTGCGTCAGACATCTTCTAATGCCAATGCTGCCCCCTCTGTTTTAAATTTAAGTGCCGAGGCTGTTCTTGATCCCACCATCCATCCCGGCGCTGCATCTAATGTCCCTGTAGGTGAACCCAGAAACATCTTTTTAACTGGAGGAACAGGCTTTTTAGGAGCTTTTGTTATCCGGGAATTACTACAGGAAACTAATGCGGATATCTATTGCTTAGTGCGTGCTGCTAATACCGAAGAAGGCAAAAACAAACTCCAAAATAATCTGCAACAGTATGCAATTTGGCAGGAACAATTTAACTCCAGAATTATTCCTATTATCGGCGATTTATCTCAGCCATTGTTAGGTGTTAGCTCTGAACAGTTTCAAATTTTAGCTGCCAATATTGATACTATATATCATAGTGGTGCTTTGTTAAATTATGTTTTTCCCTACTCGGCATTGAAAGCAGCTAATGTTTTAGGAACTCAAGAAGTTTTGAGATTAGCATGTCAAATAAAAGTCAAGCCTGTACATTACGTTTCTAGTGTTGCTGTTTTTGAATCGACTGCTTATGCTGGCAAGGTTGTCAAAGAACAGGATGAATTCAATCATTGGGAAGGTATTTATCTTGGTTACTCCCAAACTAAATGGGTAGCTGAAAAGTTAGTCAAGATTGCTCGTGACCGAGGACTTCCTGTAACTATCTATAGACCGCCACTGATTTCAGGAGATAGCAAAACAGGGATTTGTAATACACATGACTTTATCAATTTGATGACCAAGGGCTGTCTACAAATGGGAAGTTTCCCTGATGTAGATTATATGTTAGATATGTCTCCTGTGGACTATGTAAGTAAAGCCATTGTTTATCTATCACGGCAAAAAGAATCCATAGGCAAAGCTTTCAATTTACAACATCCCCAACCTGCCGCTTTGAAAATGCTAGTTGAGTGGATACGCTCATTTGGTTATTCAGTTGAGATGATTCCCTATGAAAAATGGCAATCAGAGCTAATTAATAATGTGTCTTCTGTGGACAATCCTTTATACACTCTGCGACCCTTTTTACTGGAACGCTGGTCTGATGAACAACTGACTATTCCTGATTTGTACCTACAAGCTAGAAGACCCCATATTAGCTGCCAAGATACCCTTCATGCACTAGCAGGCAGTTCTATTGTTTGTCCTCCCATTGACTCTCAATTGTTTATGACTTATACCGCCTACTTGATTCAAAGCGGCTTCTTAAATATCGCTTAGGAATTCACAACTTTCGTAAGGTGCGTAGGGTGCGTTACGTTCCTAACGCACCATCCTGGATATTTTCGGTGCGTTACGGAAGCCGTAACACAACGCCAGTTGCTACAACGGATAGCGCAGCGTTAGCGAGTCATCGAGCGTCAGGAACTTCCCTTCGGGTGACGCTCCTACGTCGCTACCGCTACGCTAACGTCAGTCGCCTACGGCGGGAAACCCGCCTACAGCGCTGGACTCACCGCAACGCACTGGCTCCCTTAAAAAACAGAAGTTTTGTGTTTTGTTTAGTCCATGTTTTTTAGGACTCAGTACTCTTTAATAGTCAATATTTCAGATGCCAGCAACAACTCATACACCAACAACGGCAATCTAATTGCCCTGTTTTTTTATACATAATAATGTAAACTTTTAGGATTCACCCCTTGACAGAAGCGATCGAGGATAGAATGGTTAGTGTCAGGCATAAAAGTTTGATTTTACCCGCTTGCTTTTGTGAGGAATCAAAAGCGATATTTTGCGACAAGCCGCCACGCATCTACATTAGCAGTCTAAAATAACCAAACTTCTTTAATGCCCAACTTATTCGATGCATAAGTCCTAAATTTACGTTTGTACTGCTACATCTATCCAACGCATCACACAAGCACTTGAAAGGGTAATAACTCAAGACATTTCTCGTCGGTTCAGATATTACGCGCACTTATTTGTAGAACGAGAACCACTGTAAATGTAATGCAGCTTCATCAAGTCGAATTCACCAACCTTTTTACATGAACACAACACACCAAGGACAGAACAAACAAACTGCTCTTATTACTGGAGCAGCAGGTGGAATTGGCTATCAATTAGCATGTCTTTTTGCTGCTCATGATTACAATCTTGTCTTAGTAGATAGAAATGGGGTAATGCTTGTAGAAATTGCAGTTAAATTCCAAGAAGAATTCGGAAATTTTGTTACAACTCTTGTTAAGGATCTATCTATACCAACAGCTCCTGAAGAAATTTTTGCAGAGTTGCAACAAGCCAATATTAAGGTTGATGTGCTGGTAAATAATGCTGGATTTGGTATTTATGGATTATTTCATGAAACAGACCTAGCTACTGAATTGGAAATGCTACAGGTAAATTTGGTGTGTCTCACCCATTTAACCAAGCTATTCCTGAAGGACATGGTAAAGCAAGGTGAAGGAAAAATATTAAACGTCGCCTCAGCCGCTGCTTTTCAACCAGGGCCTTTGATGGCGGTTTATTTTGCGACTAAAGCCTATATCTTATCTTTTTCAGAAGCGATCGCTAATGAATTAGAAGGTACAGGTGTCACCGTGACAGTTCTTTGCCCAGGCTCAACAGCATCTGCGTTTCATGAAAGAACCGGAATGGCTGACTCTAAGTTGCTCAAGGGTAAGAAAATGATGGATGCACAAACAGTAGCCGAAATTGGTTTTCGCGCCTTAATGAAGGGCAAAACCATTGTCATTCCTGGTTTTATGAATAAACTACTTGCAAAAAGTGTCAGATTTGTACCCAGAAACCTGGTGACAAAAATTGTCAGAAATATGCAGGAAGATAAATAAACGATTTAAAATACTGAACATTAATACTGCCAACACTTTAAACGCCAGTCAAAATTCTCTATAGCAACAGCAGCAACATAATTGTTAGCAGGTAGTAGTTCAAAAAGACTCCAGTCTTCTTCAGATATCTGTAACTTGGCTGCTTCTGTGAGAGTCAGCGACACTTCAACTTGCTCTAACTGAGCTAGTCCGTCTCCAGTTGCTTTTAAATAAGCTTCTTTACAAGTCCAGTAACGGAAAAATACCTCTTGCTGTTTGCTGGGAGATAGCGATCGCAACATTTCATATTCTCTCGGTAAAAAGAACCGTTTGGCAAGAGCTTCTAAATCAGACATCGGGCGAATACATTCTAGGTCTACACCAATTTCGCTAGTACAATTCACCGCACATAAACCCAACCCTTGGGAATGAGACAAGTTAAACGCCAGTCCAGTATTGGCAAATGCATCTGCCAATACTGGTTTGCCACGCTGTTGATAATTAAACTGAACTTGTAGCGGCTGAATACCCAAATAGCGACCTAATATAGTTCGGAGAATACCACGGCCAGCAATGAACCGCTGCCGATGTTCCTGAAAATAGAACCGTTCAGCACGAGCCATTTCGTCACCGGAAAGAGTTGCTGCTAAATTTTGCAGCTGTGGTTCTGGTTGGTCAAGTTCTATCCGCCAGACATGAATCTCATCGGGTAACAAAGTTAAATCTGTTGGTGTAGGTAGCCAGAGATTATGAGTAGCAGTCATGATAATTCGTAATTCGTAATGACGTTCGCGGACTCGCTAGCGCTACGCTAACGTAGTTCATAATTCATAATTAAATTTTGAATTGGGTGTGAGATTAATTTTGATTAGGTTCTTGTTGGTGTTGACATTGTGATTCAGTAAAGTAAAAAGTACTACTTTAGCATTAAGGGAGCGGTAGAGCCAAACTATTCATACTCCAGCCCGATCAAATACTTGCTAGCTTTCGTGTGTTTTTCCATGTGTTGAATAATTAACTGATCTTCCAACAAAAATTATTTCTTAATTATATTAGAATAACCCTAGGTAATTTTATTTTTGGAGATGTCTAATGGGAATCTATCGTTTCCTGTTATCAATCTTTGTTGCTATAAGTCATACAGGAGTACTTATAAACGGTTTAAACCCTGGAGTGATAGCCGTAATATCATTCTTTCTTATAAGTGGATATGTAATGACAGCCTTGATATCTAAAAATTATTTTGAGCCTAAAAAAATTGTTTGGTTCTATCTCGATAGGATTTTGAGAATTTATCCGCAGTATTTATTTAACACAATAGTAGTTTTAATTATTTATTTTCTTTTTGGATTCAACTCACATTATCTTAGTAAACCTACAGAAATTGGATTATTACAAAATCTTTTGATAATACCTATGGGATTTTATATGATTCCTTGGGTAGGAGAGAAATTCATGATTATTCCACCTGCATGGTCGCTTGGTCTTGAAGGATGTTTTTATATCTTAATTCCATTTTTCTTAATATATAAATTACAAAAAGTATTTTTTTTATTATCATACATAATTTTTTTGATGGCTTATTTAGGAATTATTAATACAGATTATTTTGGTTATAGATTAATATTTGGAACAATATTTATGTTTTTTTGTGGTAGCTTTTTACATAAAAATAATAATATTACTACAAATCAGCCAGTAAAGTATACATTAATTTTTTCCTGTTTATTATTAGCAGCAACTTGTTTATATCCCCGTTTGATATTGCCCTACAATCGAGAAGTATTGATAGGATTAATATTAGGAATTATAATTATACCTTTATTAGTAAAAATTAAAAGAACATATTTGGATGATTTTTTAGGTAATCTATCTTACGGATTATTTTTATCTCATTATTTAGTAATTTTTGAGTTCGAGAAACTAGGTATAAACTGGAACTTAAAATGGATTTCGCTAATGCTATTATTTTCTACATTTCTTTCAGTAATAGGTTTTTTCTGTTTTGAAAAGCCAGTAATTACTTGGCGTAAAAAAATTAGAAATCAACATAATTAAAGGATATCGATAGACAGAAGACCACGCTGCTATTAGTAGACAAGGGTATACGGTAGAGCATAGAGTTTGAATACAATCAAACTAGGATTTGGTTGTAGCCCCCTTCTTATTTTACTATCTCCCTCATGTTTACATCCGTATACGCTGTAGACTTACCAAGGATACCTCATTAGATTTAATCTGACGAATCTTAATTACGAATTACGTAGCTTGCTTGTTGGCAAAGGTGAGTATTACGAATTACGAATTACGCTGTTGTTCCAACCATTGTAAAATCCGATTCCATGCCCACCAAGGATCAGGATCTTGTAATTGGCGCTGGCACTCTTTACTACTCAAATAGCTAACATGACCGCCGTACTGAGTGAGTAACAAATCTATTGCCGGATTGCGATCGCAGGCTTGTTGTAATTCCGGTATGATGGCTGGGTCAAAAAGTGGGTCATCAGCAGCATATAAAATTAAAGTCGGTTTCGAGATTTGTGGCAATATATGTAAAGGACTACTAGCTTGGTAATATGCTTCCACAGAAGGAAAACCTAGTCGGTTAATTACCAGTTCATTGTCAAAACCCCAGATACTATTCGCCCGTTCAATCGCTGCTGGATCAATGCTTCCAGGATGGGCATCGTGTATTTGCCATGCCAGTTTTTTTAAATTCTGTGCAATCCCTGCTTCCAAATATCTGCCGAAGGGCGTTGTAACTAGATAAGATAGCGATCGCTCAGAATCCAAGCTGGGACAAATCACCATACCACCGCCAATATCGCTATCTTCTAATCCTAAATCTCCATGCTCCCTAATCACTTCAAGAGCTACCTTCACCGCCCATAGTGCTAATTGCCCTCCTAAAGAATACCCTGTAAACCAAAATTTACCAGGACATCCCATTGCCTTAGCAGCAGCAGCGATGCGAACAAAATCTTCCCCCTCATACAGTCCATCGGAAGTTAGAGTCGGGGACAATTGAGCAGTTTTGCCGTGGGCACGCCAATCAAATAACACTACAGCATATCCTTGAGCGTAAGCCTTACGTCCTAGCACTCTCAAAAACCATTCTGTCTCTAACTCTCCAGTAATGCCATAAGTACCGATAATCGTGCTATGAGCATTTTCAGGGATGGCAACCAAGCCAAATATTGGCACACCTTCGCCACCAATAAAGATTTTTTCCTGATAATACGGTTCTTGTAATAGAGTAGTACTTTTCCAGTAACGTCTTCCCCACAAAGCGGTGTATACAGTCATCTTTACACCGTTTTGTAAAAATCGAGACGGATTGTAGGGAGCAGTATAACACATCATAGACTATAAGATTTCGTGTAGTTGAGTCTTGATTTCACAGTCATTTAATCTTAATATTTATGTAAGATTTAAAACTTTTTCATAATCGATTCAAAAATCTTTGTATCTATACAAAGGTTGTTATTTATCCTTAATAAGTAGTAATAATTTTTTAAGAATGCCGAGGATTCTTGTCATAGACGATGACCCAGCGATTTCAGAACTAGTTGCCGTCAACTTGGAAATGGCTGGCTACGATGTAAGTCAAGCTGAAGACGGCATCAAAGGTCAAGCGCTGGCTCTCCAGCTACAACCAGACTTGATCATGCTCGATTTAATGTTGCCCAAGGTAGATGGGTTTACTGTTTGCCAACGCCTGCGTCGTGACGATCGCACCTCTGAGATTCCGGTGTTAATGTTGACGGCTTTGAGCCAAACTCAGAACAAGGTGGAGGGCTTCAATGCTGGCGCAGATGACTACCTCACTAAGCCTTTTGAAGTTGAAGAAATGCTGGCACGGGTGCGGGCACTTTTGCGGCGTACTGACCGCATTCCCCAAGCAGCAAAACACAGTGAGATTCTAAACTATGGCTCACTCACTCTGGTTCCCGAAAGATTTGAGGCAATATGGTTCAATGAGACGGTGAAATTGACTCACTTGGAATTTGAGCTACTTCACTGCTTGCTGCAACGCCACGGTCAAACGGTTTCTCCCAGCGAAATCCTCAGAGAAGTTTGGGGCTACGATCCCGATGACGACATTGAAACGATTCGAGTCCATATTCGCCACTTGAGAACCAAGCTAGAACCAGATCCCCGCCACCCCCGTTATATCAAGACAGTATATGGTGCCGGATACTGTCTTGAGTTACCCGGTATACCTCCATCAAGTGAAGGGGCTTCAGTAACAGTCGTTGAATGAAATCACGCTAAATTAACCTTAACTAAGCCATCACTTAGGCAAGAACTCTCAGAAACTTTTATTCTTTACCGTTTAGTTAAGGTTATTGGTGAGATTTTCGGATAGTAGAGATGTTGCAATGCAACGTCTCTACAAGCGCATCTGTGCATATTTAGGATAAAACGTCAATTCGTAGCGAATTAAAGAAAGGTAATACCTCGCAATGCTAATACGTTGGCCGCATTGTCAATGCATTCCGATACAATGCCAATGCGTTGGCCGCATTGTCAATGCATTCCGATACAATGCCAATGCGTTGGCCGCATTGTCAATGCATTCCAATACAATGCTAATGCGTCGGCCGCATTGTTAATGCATTCCGATACAATGCCAATGCGTTGGCCGCATTGTTAATGCATTCTCCTGCATTAAAAACGCTATGCTTTTACGCAAAACTGTACTTAGGGACTTTCCAAATAAAAAAATAACCAATTGCTGAGTGAGCAGGGGAAGCAGAGGGAGAAGAATCTGATAGTCGTCTTAGATGCAGGAATTGGGTAATTTAATTTTTGGAGTTCCCTTAGCCACGGTAACAGAAGCCAACTACCCGATTTTAGGCAATTCGAGTTACCTGCTGATTTACACGGGGACGGCCAAAGCGCTCCCAAGCACTCCCTCCTCGCAGAAATAGCTCTAGGAAGCGCAATGGTTCTCCAGAATCACCTCTTGACCAACCGGAACTACCAGGAGCAAAGGCCAAAGTTCCTTCAGACACCTTGAAGCTGCCATCAGAATACACTGCATCACTGACCACATCTCCAATCCGGATCACAATCTTGCTTTGAGGCTCCAAATTAAGTGTATGCGCCCCAATAGTTGTTTTGATGTTGCCGTAGCCATCAATCCAGGCAATTCGATCTGGTGGAGCATCTGGGATTTGCTCACTCTTAAGGCTATCTCCCAAAAGGCTAAAATCTTCACCCATCACCGCAGCCGCAGCCGGAGGAAACACATCTCGTGAGCGAAACTGCGAGCCACCACGAGAAACGTTAACCACTCGCAACTCCTTTGTATAGTCTTTGATAAAGGAGAGGGTGTAGCCTGCATTCACACCTACTACTTTTACACCATTGGATAAAAGGGCATAAGTTAGTCCTTCACCTTCATTGTCCCGACGGGCTTCGGGATCATCTTGACGAGGCGCACAGTTGTGATAAATTAGGCGATCGCTAGGGCCTGGGTTGAGTCCCAATTGAGCAATCCAGAATCCCGTTGCCAAGGTACTGAATGCTGGAACCGAAAGCAAATGAATTTGGGCATCAGGAAAAGCCATCAGCAGACGTTGTGTGACTTCTGTAAATGCCGGATCTCCTGTACCGTAGTCTGCAATGACGCAGATAAACATTCTGTTTCTCCTTTTTGAGGGTAGTAATTTGCAATCAACCTAATTCATAATTATTAATTCATAATTCATAATTCATAATTAAAAAGGGTTTGTACGCGGTGCTTCTAGAAGCAGTCCTGTTTCAATTGGGGTTTAAATTCTCGATGTAACATAATTATGAATCATCAATTATGAACTATAAATTATTCGGTCATCATGTGATTACAAGATGAAATGAGCAAACAACTGCTCATTTTACCCCTATTAGTAACGTTAAAGTCTTAGTCAACGCAATGAAAACAATAAGTTCACTTTTTAGCGAAGAACGCAACCAACTCCAGACAGATATTGATAACACAACCAACATCGAGCAGATAGTTAAGTTGGTTCAAAACCGACTCGATCATCTCGAAAGAATTTACATTGAAAAGCTTAATCTGGCTCAAGTTCGTCTGGCTTCCTTTTTTCTAGATACGCTGCGGCAGTCCATTGCTACTCTCGCTGCGGCTAACTATTCTCAACTTGCTCCAATAGAGCAAAGGCAAATTACTAACCCAGGTACAAAGTTTTTTGCCAATAGATTAATCCTGAAACTGCTACAGGCACTAATTTGTATAGGCATCTTAGGTTCGTTGTTTTCTTTAACTAAAACCACCCCAGGTGTATGGATGGCTATCTTACTAACCTCTTTACTTCTAGGACTAGAAGTTGTACTTCAACTCGACTTAAACAACCAGCAAAATTCTATCTCTCAAGAGCTATTGGAATTACCTCAACCTGTTCTCCGGGTTGATAGCAAAGTATTTCTAGATCACCTTGGCGATGCTCTCAACACGATCGACCTAGCAGTGGCTAGAGTAGAAGAATCGAATAAACATGAAGGCGATTTAGCAATAGAAGAACTGCCAGAGCTATTGAACTTTCTGCAAAGGCTAATGGGCGCATCAAAACTTGATAAACCCCAAATGGCTCATGAACTGGCGAAACTTCTGCCACAGATTTTAATGTCTCAGGGAATTAACGCTCAAATTTACCGACAAAATGACCCTCATAGCGATCGCGAGTATTTTGACTTTGAGCCAAGTATTGACCCCGATACCAAAGATCACGTAACTCTAACTCCTGCTTTGTTGAAAGGCGATCGCCTCCTGAGGCGCGGCCGGGTAATTGAGCCAGTGTATTCTTCTAGAGAATCATAGACAATAAGGGTATGGAAATTTTAGAAACAATCGGTTTTGATTTGGGACACGGTGAAACGGCTGTAGCTAAAGCTATAGTGGAAAGCATCGAACCCCCTCAGATGCTGGAGATTAATAACAAGAAGAACCAAGTTACAGCTCTTGGTTGGCATCCTAAACTCGGTTATCTTGTCGGCGAACAAGCATTAATTCAAGCTGGCGTTACCCAACTGACAATCTCTTTCAAGCAAAAACCCAACAACGATCCCAAATATCGGGAAACAATTAGCACTTTTGTCGCAACCTACTACCGCCTTTTGAAAGAAAGCAAACAAGTTGAAGGTGGGGAAGGTAGCTATTTTTACATTGGTTGCCCTTCAGGATGGTCAGTTAGCGATCGCTCAGAATACCAAAAGCTACTTCAAGAAGCTGGCATTCCCCAACTAAATGTTGTACCAGAATCGCGGGCTGCTTTCATGCAAGCCAAGGAAGCCGGGAAGCTGGAGTATGACAAACTTGTTGCATCGGTGCTAATTGTCGATATTGGTTCTTCAACCACAGATTTTACTCTGGTTAAGAGTTTAGAAGAGATCCCCATAGATTTCGGGAGTAATACTTTAGGAGCATCTTTAATTGACAAAGCTATTTTTGCCCGGACTCTCGCCAACCACGAGCAAAAAGCATTACTCGAAAAAGTATTTCAGGAATATCCGCATCACCAAGCTCGTTGTGAACTTGCTTGCCGCAAAGCTAAAGAAGATTACTTTTCTAATGAACAACTATACAGCGATCCTGAATCCTTTGCGCGTGGCTTCGAGTCTATCAACGAACAGATTTATTTTATTCCCCAAGTAAATAAATTGATGATGGAGGAAATCTTAAACCAACCCTTACCTGAACTGAAGCTGCATAGTTGGATGCGATCGTTTCGCGACTCTTTAACCGAGGCAAAAGAAAAGCTGGACGAACTTGGAATTGTGCCAAAACTTGTGCTGATGACTGGCGGTGCATCTCGCATGAAGTTTACGCACTTTCTTTGTCAGGAAATGTTTCCGGAACCAGAAACCCTGCTTCGCCCTGATCCGGAGCCGGAACGGTGCATTGCAATGGGTTTAGCACGAGTAGGACGATGGGATCTGCGTGCTGCTGCTTTTAAAGAAGAAGTCAACAAACTATTTACCTCGAATCAGCTTAAAGGTTTGATTGAGAGGCATATCCCGGAGTTAATCGAATCACTAACTAAGCCTTTGACAGATGGCTTGATTCTCAACGCAGTTAAACCTGGTTTAAAAGATTGGCAAAAAAACAAAATACGGACTTTAGCAGATTTGGAAACATCTTTGATCAGTCGGGCAGAACAGTGGCTCAAAAGCGATGCCTCCGGCAACGTCTCCGACGAACGCGCTGGGCAGATAATTAATAATCAATGCACTTCTTGGTTTAATAAGAAAATCCAACCTGATTTAGCTGCACAAACTGATCCAATCTGTCGAAAGTTTCAGATACCTAGAAGCAGCTTGAGATTCGAGGATAGCATTGACCCAAATTTTGTTAACCCAGAGCTACGAATTGGAGATGCTATCATTGCTGAGACAGTGGCGTTTATTGTCAATGTAATAATTGGTGGAGGCGCTGTGGCTAGCATCATCACTCTAATACTAACTGGACATTTAACCTGGCCTATTGCACTAGTATATGGGGCTTCGCTTATGGCAGCAGGAATGGAGCTAAATCGCAAAACTGTTCAAGAAGTAATCAAGACAAATGTGGATGTACCTGGTTGGATTCGTTCTAGTTTTTTGGGCGACAGAAAAATCGAGGATATATGTGAGCAAATAAAGCCTGAGTTAGAGAAAGTTATTCAAGAACAACTGACAGCGGATCAAGAGGCTTTTGACAAACTGATTGGCAAAGTTGAGCAAGGGCTTCAAAAAACCCTTTCCACTAAGGTTCAATCTTGCATAATTCTGATCCAATAGCGGTGATATGTGCCAGTAAGTATAGTTTTTCTAAATTCTGATTGCATCTACTAAGGATTTAAAAATGATGGTCATACTTAGAGTGCTGGCAAAGGTAAAATTAGAAAACCCCCAATTTTAATTTAGTTAGCGAGCTTCAATAAGAACAATTATTTTATCTAATTTTTCTGCTTACCAGCGACGGAAGTATTAAAATTGCTCAAAAGTCAATGATTCAAACAATAGTTGTCTTTCTGATCATTGGGCTGATTATTACTGGTATTTTAGTCAATCCTGTTCTCCTAACAAGGCGAAGAAACCGTCTTAAACATCGTCCTTTTCCCCCACTTTGGAATGCCATTATTGAGAATAATCTTCCCATTTATCCTTGTCTTTCTCCCAATGAACTCAGACGACTTCAGGGACATATTCAAGTGTTCTTAGCAGAAAAGCAATTTATTGGCTGTAAAGGATTACTGGTGACGGAGGAAATAAAACTGACCCTTGCAGCCGTCGCCTGTTTACTCCTATTAAATGAACGTGGGCAGTACTTCCCCAGACTTCGTTCAATTCTGGTGTATCCCAATACTTATTTTGTTCAGGAAACGACTTCTATCGGAAATTATGTTGTTGAAGAAAGGCGTGTGGCAAGATTAGGGGAATCGTGGACAACTGATCAAGTAATACTGTCTTGGGAACAGGTAAAACAAGACACTAATAACTGGAGGGATGGACGTAACGTTGTGCTTCATGAATTCGCGCATCAGTTGGATCAAGAAGATGGTAAAGCTGAAGGAGTTCCGATACTGCAACGCAACTCAGACTATCCTATTTGGGCTAAGGTGATGACACAAGCATATCAGCAACTTTGTAATGATGTTATGCAAGGTGTAAAGACGGTAATGGATAGCTATGGCGCAACAAATCCCGCAGAATTTTTTGCCGTAGCGACTGAGACATTCTTTGAGAAACCGCACCAATTGTTGTCCAAGCATCCAGCAGTTTATGAACAACTGCAACGTTACTATCAATTAGATCCTGTGCAATGGGCGTGAAGTACAGGGGCTTTAACAAGGGATTTTGCCCCAAATCTTGTTCGAGATGGTAGCTGGATTACGCCCCCGCTGTACTGGTGACTATTTGGCTTAACTGCGGTAAGCTATAACGGCATAAAATGGGTCTCCTCCAGCTGCACCCAACCACTGTAATAAATTTGGTAATGTTGACTTATGAGCTATAACTTCTGCGGTTGTAAATCCTGGAACTGAGGCAAAGTACTCTTTGACTAATTCTACTCGCTGTGCTTCTGAAGCCTCCCGCCAAGCTTGAATTGCCTTTTCAAAAAACATCCGGTTAGAAAAGCTGATAATTGCCACACCACCGGGTTTCAGAATGCGGTAGATTTCGGAAAATACTGCTTCTGGATATTGCACATACTGCACAGATACGCAATTGAGAACAGCATCAAAATCTTCATCTGGTAAAGGTAGCTGCGGATTTTCGTTAAGATTTTGCACAAAGTAATGATTTAAGCGGGGATTTCGTGCTAGTTCCTCACCGTTGAGTCCGTGTCCCTCCACATGGTCAAACTGGATCTCTTCTGGCAGATGAGACACCCAACTGCTCATCATATCAAAAATGCGGGTGTTGGGTTTGAGGCGATCGCGATATAAATCCGTTAGCCGTTGAATAAATCCTTCATCGACATGGGTGACGAAGCGGGGATAGGCATAGAACAGCTTATCATCTGTGTCGTCTAATTTCAGGCGTTGATTCGGTCTTAACTGCATAAATCTCTGTTTGGGATTACTTTTTCCGAAAAATGCGGCAATTTCAGGTATTTCTTCACAATCACTATGTAAGATATTTTAATAACAGCAGGACACATAAACTCGTCTAAATAGCAGCATTCAATTTTGAGCAATTCAATGTTCTATAAACTACACTTATTGCAGCATATTTGGCGACAAATCCGTCTAGTCGGATCATTACCCTATTTTAGTTTGTTAATTTGGATACTGCCCTTATTATTATTTACTTCTGGGCACAATAGTCTGATGGCACATGATGAAGGGCTTTACGCATCGCGTGCCCGTCTGATGTTTGATTCTGGTAATTGGATAGATCCTTGGGAAAGAGCACATCATAAAACCCCTGGTCCTTATTGGTTAATTGCCAGTTTCTACAAGCTGTTTGGTATCAGTGATACCAGTGCGCGTCTTCCTAGTATGATTGCTGGAATTTTTAGCTTATGGCTTGTGTATGAAATCGGCAAAATTATGCTAGGCAAAAAATTAGCTTGGTTAGCTGCTGTAATTTTAAGTGTGGAATTTCTCTGGCTACAATACTGCCGCTTAAGTACACCTGATGTACCGATGATTTTCTTAGTACTTTTAGCTATTTTGTCTTTAATAAAAACAGAATTACATCCTAAATATCGCTATTTTTGGAGTTTTATAGCTGGTTTAAGTTTAGCTTTAGGCTTCTTAGTCAGAAGCTTTATGATTTTTTTGCCTATCATAGCTTTATTCCCTTATTTAATTTGGGAACATCGCCGTCATCGTCATCTTACTAACCCAATTTTGTATTTAGGCTTTTTCGTAGGTTTAATCCCTACTTGTGTTTGGCTGTGGTTAAACTGGTTGCACTACGGAAATCAAAGTTTTGAGGAGTTGTTCAAGTTTGTTGTGCGGCAAGGTTCTGAGGATCATTATAATAATGGGCCGCTGTTTTATATATGGAATATCCCTTTAATAGCATTTCCTTGGGCTTTTTTCGGGATTTTAGGTTTAGTTTCGACTCTCCGTCGTCCCATTCCTGATTACCAGTTAATATTAGTTGGCTTTCCACTTGTCCTATTTTGTGAACTTAGTATTTTTAGCAGTCGTTTACCTCACTATAGTCTTTGCGTTTATCCGTTCATAGCTTTGTTTGCATCTGTGGGTTTGAACTGGTTAGGCAATATTTACCAGACAGGGATTCCCTCACAATTCCCTCTTCAAAAACGTGGAATAAATATATTATCCCTTTTTGCCATCAAGAATCTTCCTCGAAATCTCAGTTATGGCTTTGGTGGATTAGGTGTTTTACTTGTTATAGCGAGTATTGGCGTTCTTAGTTGGGGTGGTTCTGATATTCGCAAGTATGCAACTATTGGCTTGGCTATGGGCTTGGGTTGGTTAATTTTGCCTGTAGTGTGGATTAGTAGTTACCACTTTGGCATAAAGTTTCTCACAGCCCGTTACTGGATTGCAGGTTGGTTAATTCCCTGTTGGCTGGCTTTGGCGGCGACAGGTAGCATAGGGCTGTTAAGTGACTATAACCCTGCTTTAAAAGTGTTTTTACAACAACCTGCGATCGCCTCAATTGTCCAAACTCATCCTACCTACTATGTGGAAATAGACGCTAAAACCAAAGTACTGCTTAATTTCTATCTTTCTATTCGCCCCCAACGAGTAGTCTCTATTTCTCAAGTACCAGCTTTGAGCTATGCTTGGATCTATACTGACCAGTCGGCTAAATTATCTCGACCTCACCGCATTCTTGGTACAGTAAAAGAGTCCCAGTTGATTCAAGTTCTTCCCTAAGACCAATGCAAAGCAACTGTTGCTAAAAAGATTAATCTAATTAGTGTTCAAGTCTTGGTAACGACTTTGATACATTCTGTATTGAGAAGGACTAAATTATCAGTCTCAAAAACTGCACAAGAGTTAATTAATGTAGCTAAGACAGGTACAGCCTTCTGTAGCTTTGCGTTCGCTTGTTGTGCTGCTGGCTGATATTGTTGTAGCCAAGTGTTTTTAGTTATATATTCAGGAATGAATGCAGAACGTTCTAATAGCCAAAAAGTTACGTGGTATTTTTGGATAAAGTCTTTAATCTGGTTAATATCTTCAGTATATTGGGCATTAATCAGGTCAAACATCCGCTGGCGAAATTGAGCGTAATATTTTGTATGGGTCGGTAAAGCATATTCTTTACCCACCAAAATTGTTCTTTGAGCAAAGATAGGTATGTTATCTGCTTCTTTGGAAGTAGAGGCTATGACAATATTTTGCGGTTGCTTTTGCAAAAAATTATATAATGTTGGGACTTTACCCTCTATATAAGGGATTTTGGGAAAAACTTTTAAGCTGCTAGGGTACAAAACGAGTCCTGCACCAAGGGTTATAATAGTCCCCAAGATTAAAATTTGTCTCCCATTTTGTCTCGACCATCGAAATGTAGCATCTAAAATCAAAGTAATAGAGATTGCTGCTGCAAGAGCAAGTACCATTTTAAAAGTATGATGAGTGTAGCGGCTAGGCCAGTACAGTTTAAAAGCTAAAGCATGGGCAGTAAAAAACATTATTAAACTAGCTATTACTACCTGTGGTAATAGTTTGACTTCATCCTTTACTTGCTTGGTTAAGAGAAAGTGAGACTGGAATTTCAGAATAATTGGTAATAATAAACCAAATAATAGTTGAGCAGGTGCAATTAAAGCAAAAAAACCGCTATCTCTACCATCAACCCAATAACTAATAATATTATGACTAAAATATCTGACTCTTCCTCCATCCCAGTAGTCTGGCATAGTTCTGGCAGCAGCAGCAGTAATTACCGGACCAAATTGTGATGATTGAATGGCATAAGGTAAGATTGCAATACCAGTAATCATAATGGCTACTGCAAATAAAATAAAATCTTTTCGGTTATGAGAAATAGTTATCTGCCCATTTTGCCAGCGAAATAATCTCAAACCTAAAATTAATAAATCAACAAAACCTATTAAAGGGTATATTAAACATTGGAGCGCAAGTACAACTAATATACCAAAGCCAAAAGACCGGATTGAATAATATAGAAAAGCTAAAAATAGGGGATAAATAAAATCTCTAGGAGTAGCAGAAAATAGATCATCATGCAGGCAAAGACTTTGATTTAAAAGTAAAGATGCGATAAACCCCACCATTGGCACTGGTAATATCTGCATACAGACTACAAAGCAATAGCTAGTTGTAATTAGTCCCAGTACTATTGGAAAAATTTTGCTAAAGAAAGTTAGATCGATATCTAAAGCCGCAATTATTTTATAAAGAATACCATATCCAATTGGTGTCACCGACTGAAAATAATCAGCGATTAAATCCCCAGGAAATAAATCTGGGTTAAAGTAACGATACATCCAAGAAATATATTCCCGTGCATCGTCGCTGACTATATATTTACTAGTGAAAGCTTGTCGCAGCCCCATAAAAATATAACCAACAGCAAAAATTAGACTTAAACTGTACCAAAAGATGACGGTCAATCTAGATTTATTTTGTCTGTTTTTTTGAGTAATAGGTGTTGTTAAAACTTTTTGTAATTGTGTTAGCATTGTGCGCGTCCATATCTGAAGAAATCGTGTTAATTAGGAAAATCAAAAGCTTTCTTGAATTTTTCTGATTGTACAATCTTCAAACTCGTCCTATCTACTTTATTATGCAAATAGACGCTAAAACCAAAATCTGTTTAAGTTTTATCTTTCTATTCGCCCCAACCAGTAGTCTCTATTTCTCAAGTACCAGCTTTGAGCTATGCTTGGATCTATACTGACCAGTCCCCGAAATTATCTCGACTTCACCGCATTCTTGGTACAGTAAAAGAGTGCCAGTTGATTCAAGTTCTTCCCTAAGACAGATACAAAGCAACTATTGCTAAAAAAGATGAATCTTGGTAAAATAATAGTACGTACACTAAATATTTTACTCAATGGTTTCTACATCTAATCACTCCCCACCTTTACAGTCGTGGCAGCAAAATCTGGCACCATACAATTTGGGCTACAGAATCAAATTAGTTTCACAACTGGTCAGTCGCAAGTTTACTGAGAGACTAGAACCGTTTGGATTGACGCCATTTCACTGGCTGGTGTTGTGCTGTCTTTGGCAAGAAGATGGTTTACCAACTTCTAGTATTGGGGACAAACTCAAACAAGTGGGAGGGACTTTAACAGGTGTACTAGATCGGATGGAAGAACGCGGCTTGGTGCGTCGAGAACGCGACACCCACGATCGCCGCATCTGGCGAATCTGGCTAACGGATGCAGGTAAGCAACTAGAAGCTGTCTTACCGCCTATTGCGGCAACAGTGCGTGATGAAGCAATGGACGGTATTTCCTTCGCTGACCGAGAACTGTTTTCTCAAATCTTGAACCGGATGATCGCTAACCTCTCCTAAAGATTATCGCAGAATCACCCGACCGGGGGAGGTACTGTGAAGATTTATTTTGAGATAATACTACGCATACTAAGGAAAAAAAATTTTTCAGGAAATATTACGCATTCTAAATAAACGACTATTAATCAAATAATTGAATGAGCAAGCGAGATAACCATCATGGGCGCTAATACTTTGAACGAACGCAACGGACATAAGACCCCAGTTTTAGAAAAACAAGTAATTCCTGATTTAGAGAGTTTAGAAGCTTTGACAACAGAGACATCCGCAACAGCAGAAGCACCGATTGTAACTCCTGAGATAGAGAAAGAAGTTCCAGCGAAACCGAAACGGAAAAAACCGACTGGGTTAATTTTGGCAGGATTAGGCGTGGGTGCGATCGCCGCAGGTACTTTTGGTCTTCACTACTGGCAATACGCCTCCACCCACCAGGAAACAGACAACGCCACCGTTGCCGGAAATATTCACCAAGTTAGTACCCGCATTCCCGGAACAGTAAGTGAGGTGCTTGTGAATGATAACCAACTGGTGCAACCGGGACAATTGTTAGTCAAGTTAGATCCACGGGACTATGAAAGTCAGGTACAACAGGCACAAGCAGCCCTAGAAAATGCGCGTGGTCAGGCGCAAGCTGCCCAAGCAAATATTGCCTTAACTTCACAAACTACCACTGGTAAGACAAGTCAAGCGCAGGGCGATGTCAGCGGTGCGGTAGCAGCAATTTCTACAGCTCAAGCAGCAGTACAAGAAGCCCAAGCCGGGATACCAGCGGCGCAAGCTGAAGTCAGACTAGCCCAAGCGGGGATTCCCGCCGCCCAAGCGCAGGTAGCGCAAGCAAATGCGAATTTGGAAAATGCCCAAGCAGATTACAATCGTTACAACCAGTTGTATAAAACAGGGGCGATCGCTCGTCAGCAACTAGACGCAGCCAAGGCAACTTATAATGTGGCTACGGCACAAAAGAACGCCGCGATTCAGGGAGTAGAACAAGCCCAAGCTAAGTTAGCCTCTGCCAAAGTTGGTGTAGCCAAAGCCCAGTCTCAATTAGCACAAGCGCAAGAAAATGTCACCAATGCCCAAGCTAAATTGGCAGCATCTAAGGGAGGATTGCAACAAGCGACTGCTGGCGGACAAGATACAACAGTAAAACGTAGTCAATACGAAGCGGCAAAAGCTGCGATCGCCCAATCAGAAGCATCGCTCAAAGACGCACAATTGCAACTATCCTATACCAATGTTATTGCTCCCAGTGCTGGACGAGTCGGGAGGAAAAATGTGGAAATTGGCAACCGAGTTGCAGCAGCAACACCATTAATGGCGATCGTGGATAACGAGTATTGGGTAGTTGCGAACTTCAAAGAAACCCAATTAGAAAAGATGCGCCCAGGAGAACCAGTAGAAATCAAGCTGGATACTTTCCCTCATCACACCTTTATTGGTCGTGTTGACAGTGTTTCGCCAGCTTCCGGCGCTCAGTTTGCCTTATTGCCACCGGATAACGCTACAGGTAACTTTACTAAAATTGTCCAACGTATCCCTGTCAAAATAGTTTTTGACCAAAAGAGCATTCAAGGGTACGAATCGCGGATTACTCCGGGGATGTCTGCGGAAGTTGCTGTGGAAGTCAAGTAATATCATGTCCACTAAATTACCCCATAATACAATAACCCCACCCCGCCGGCGGGGAGGGGAGACAAAGCACAGTTTTGGCGGGGTGGGGTTCTCGGGGTTTAATTAAGTCAGGACTTGAGTTTGTTTCAAGGATTTATTAACGCCTTAAATGCTCCAGCCTGCCAAGCATTTGTGCCAGAATTAGTTGAACACAGAGAATATTTAGCCAATGCGATCGCCATCAACTCTACAATGATCAACGGTGCGTAATTAATTGGCCCTGCGATCGCGGTAATTTTGTTACTTAACCTTGGAACTGGAACAACACTATGGCTAATACAGGTGTAATTCGTCAGCAAGGGCAAAATCCTGCTGTACCACCAGAACGTGTACCGCTAAGAACCTGGATTGGTGTATTAGCCAGTATGCTTGGTGCATTTATGGCGGTATTGGATATTCAAATAACTAATGCTTCGCTGCAAGATATTCAAGCAAGTTTAGGAGCAACTTTAGAAGAAGGTTCTTGGATTTCTACGGCGTATCTCGTAGCCGAAATTGTGGTAATCCCTCTAACAGGATGGTTATCACGAGTATTTTCTTTGCAACGTTATTTATTAGTCAATACTGTACTATTTATCTTCTTTTCTATTTGCTGTGCTTGGGCGTGGGATCTCAATTCCATGATTTTATTTCGCGCCTTACAAGGTTTTAGCGGAGGAGTATTAATTCCCACTGCTATGACAGTTGTATTAACGACTTTACCCCAATCTAAGCAATCAGTTGGATTAGCTGCATTTGGGTTTAGTGCAGTTTTTGCACCTTCAATTGGCCCGACAATAGGAGGTTGGTTAACAGAAAATTTTGGTTGGGAATACAACTTTTATATAAATGTAATCCCAGGGGTATTAATGCTAGCTGGCGTTTGGTACGGAATCAAGCAAGAACTACCCCAAATTAATTTACTGAAACAAGGTGATTGGTGGGGAATTATTGCGATGGCTATTGGGTTAGGTTCCCTGCAAGTTGTTTTAGAAGAAGGTAGTCGCAAAGATTGGTTTGGTTCAACGCTGATTGTACGCTTAAGTGTGATTGCGGTAATTTTTTTGGCAATATTTTTCTATATTGAATTAACTCGTAAGCAACCATTTATTAATTTACGGCTTGTGCTTAGGCGGAACTTTGGTTTAGCGAGTATTGTGAATGTGTCGCTGGGAGTAGGATTGTATGGTTCAATTTATATTTTACCGCTGTATCTTGCCCAAATTCAAAAATACAATGCGCTGCAAATTGGTGAAGTATTAATTTGGGCTGGTATTCCCCAACTATTTATTATTCCTCTCATACCCAGATTGATGAAACGCATTGATGTGCGGTTAATAGTGGCTGTTGGTGTGACTTTGTTTTCCATCAGTGCATTTATGAACTCAGGAATGACTAATGAAACAGGATTAGATCAGTTACGCTGGTCGCAATTTGTCCGGGCAATGGGACAACCCCTAATTATGGTGCCGCTGAGTTCTATCGCAACTGCTGGTTTGAGTCCGAAAGAAGCAGGTTCGGCAAGTGGTTTATTTAATATGATGCGGAATATGGGTGGTTCTCTCGGAATTGCTTCTTTAGCGACTTTATTGACAAATAGAGAACAATTCCACTCGAATAGATTGGGTGATACAGTATCTTTATATAACCCAGAAACTCAACAGCGAATTGACCAAATGACACAGTATTTTGTCAGTCGGGGAGCAGATTTGAGTACAGCCCAAAACGAAGCGATCGCATCAATATCTAACATTGTCCGCCGGGAAGCGTTTGTGATGGCTTTTAACGATTGTTTCTACTTTATTGGCATTGCTTTGTTAGTTAGTGGACTTGCTATTTTATTCCTCAAAAAGGTGAAGGCAACTGGTGGCGCTGTCGCTCATTAAATTTGTAAATTAATTAACTTCTCCAATAGTAGATGCTGCACGGACTAAAATCACAGTTTGGTTATTATTGCGGCAGATAGTTGCTGGGATATTACCATGTACTACTTGCTGCAACATTCCCTCACGAGAAGCTCCCAAAATAATCACATCACTCTGGTTGCGTTTAGCACAATCCAAGACGGCTTCTGACACAGAATTTGCATACAGTGGATCAATTGTTACTAAACCTTTGAGCCGTTGTTTGAGAAAATCAGCAGCTTTTTTGAGAGTTGTTGTATCCGCTTCAGTTTTATTTGGTTCAAACACTTGACATAAGTTGACCATTGGAGTTTTACTCACTGAAGTCAGTGCTGGAAGCAATTGAATTGCCTGTTGGGCATTGGGGCCACCCGCTATCGGCACTAACCAGCGTTCCAAGTGAGTTTGCTTATTCAGCTTGACTAACACTACATCACAGGCTGCTTGCCGGATAACCGTATCTACGACGCGACTAAAGACCCTTCCCGGTGTGGCTGTGCTACCCTTCCAACCCATCAGCATGAAATTAATATGGCGGTCTTGGATAGTTTGCAAAATTGCTTCTGACAAGTCGTGAGCAACTCGAATTTGGGTATGTACTGGGATATGCCATGTCTGTCCCAAACGCATTGCTTGCTCCAGTGGGCCCATAGCTGCCTTGATATTCACTTGGGTTTCTGCAAGAATCTTGTGCTGGGGGACAACAATAATATGCAGACATTCTATTTCATAATGGCGATCGCGGGCAATTGCGATCGCCATCTGCAACAGCATACCTGCTGTTTTCGGGTTACTCAATGGCACTAGTAACCTTCCCTGTCCAGTTTCCGGCGCACTGGTATGGTAAATCACGCGGGATGGTTCGGCTTTAGGACCTACAAAGTCTTCAGAACCATTGAAATAGGCAGCTTCCACCCGAATAATATCACTACGGGTAATGATACCCACCAAGCGGTTTCCTTGCACAACTGGTAAACAGTTAATCTTGTAACGGTTGAGCAAGTGCAGCACATGGGCAAGGGTATCAACAGGAGAGGTAGTTACTGGTTCTGGAGTCATCACTTGGGCAACAGTGTGATGCTCACTTAAACCTGTTTGGGAGAGATTTGTGATATCTTGTTGGGTTAAGATTCCGACCAATTTACCCTTTTCCAATACTGGAAAGTGGCGGTGGGAGGATTGGGAAAATGCCTGCAATGCCTCATCCCAACTCATCCGGCTCCCCAGAGTTTCTACACTCGGTTGCATGACATTGGCTGCGGTTAGTTGCGTCCAAGGTGCTTGGGGATTAGTTTCTTTTGGCAAATGAATGCCTTTAAATTCTAATAGATGGTCGTATAATGACCCCGTTTCTAGGGCTTCTGCCACCAAATAAGCAGTTACCGAAACAATCATCAGCGGTAATACCAAATTAAAGTCAGTTGTCATCTCAAACACGATGATCACTGCCGTAATTGGGACTCGTGCCACCCCACAGAAAAATGCCCCCATCCCGACTCGTGCATAAGTTGTCGCCAAACTCACAGCGAGGAAGTGGTGTTCTAAGGTTCCTACCAAATAACCCAAAGCTGCTCCCAGTCCTAGTGTGGGAACCAGCAATCCAGCAGGCGCACCAGAAGCGTAGGTAAACAGGATAAGTAGGAACTGAAGAAAGAAAACTAGCGCCACTAATTGCCAGTTTGCTTCCCCCGTCAGCAATAGTTCCCGCAATCCAGCGTTGTCCCGAAATAATGAGGGAAGGCAAGCAAATACCAATCCCGTCACTAATCCAGCCAGTCCCATCCGCCAAGGTAAGCTGATTTTGAGAAAGCGACGACTTAAACCCAAACTGGCGAGAACTCCCCGATTGAACAGCACGCCCCCGAATCCTGCCAAAATCCCCAACAGCAGGTAAAAGGGAATTTCCGACACATAAAAGCTGGTGTTAGCAGCCGCTAAATGCAGATTTAAATCTAAACTATGAGTGTCACAAATACGGGCAACAACAGAGCCAATAAATGAAGCCAGGATTGCTGTTCCCAAGGTAATGTCAGAGACATCTTGCAAAAGTTCTTCTACAACAAATAATACCCCAGCAATCGGGGCATTAAAGGCCGCTGCCAGTCCCGCTCCGGCTCCGGCTGCAATCAGTTGACGACGGTGTTCAGGGGAAGTGGGAAACCAGCGACTAAACTGATTAGCTAAGGCTGCACCAATTTGCACTGTAGGCCCTTCCCGCCCCAAGGGTATCCCAGATGCTAACACCAGCGTTGCACCGACCAATTTTACCAAAGCAATTCGCAAGTTGAGGGGCATGGGCACCTTTGCCAGCACCGCTTTTACTTCCGACATCCCGCTACCAGCAGCTTCAGGGGCGATGCCCTCCACCAACCAGCCTGCAAGAAATCCGCCCACTAACCCAATTATCGGCAGTGCCAACAAAGCAGGAAACTGATGGGATATTTGCTGTCGCCACCCACCTAACAATCCCACGCCTTGCCCTAACAAGACAGCAGCCAATCCAGAGACTAAACCAATCACACAAGCTTGCACCATTGCAAGGCGTTTAGTGGGCAAAAGCTTATGGGAGAGCCGCTTCCAATAAATCTGCCCCATGCGTGCCATCTTGATTCTAAACTTGATAACCAATTGGCTACTCATTCCATTCAATCACTATATATAATAATCATACGAATAAGTTACTAAGGGGCGATCACTTCAATTCTAGAGATTTTGCTGGTGCTGGTGTTGACACCGTAGTTGAAGTATCAGAGGATTGTCAGGGCAATTGGTGATGGATAATAAATACAATTCTTTTCGCCCAACGTTATCGGCTGAGTTTTCAGTCAAGCTGGATTGAGATAAATTCGAGTTTTAATCACCAGTGTGATGTCTCATAGAATACCTCCAACTTGATTGTTAGCAACATGGAAGAGGATTTTTATTAGTTGAAATCAAAAACCCTCGAACCGAATTACGTATTTGGTTCGGGGAAATTTTGCTGTGTAGTGTTCCGAGGAGTTATTCAGAATATCAGCTAAAAAAGAGTTGTGGAAATATCAGATAGAAATCGGGTAGACAATCACAAAATTAAAGCTGCTTCAGACAATAACTTAGTCTGTGAACTGTGTCAATAAAATCATCAGGAGCGCCAACTTCTCGGAGTTGATGACGTAAACTTTTGATATGAGATTTAACAGTTTCTTCGCTGGGTGGGTCTTCCAATGACCAAATTCGCTCAATAATTCCACCTTGACTCAGTACCAGGCGATCGCTAGAAACCAGCAGTTCCAACCGGGCATATTCTTTTGGAGTCAGGTGTAAAAGTTCGTCTGCATCTGTAACTTAATAGGTGCTAGAATTTAAACGCAGACTTTCCCAACAAAAGTCAGCTGAAGTTCTAGATTATAGAGTTTGTCCAACAATTATCCAGTACATCCCATCTGGTGCAACTAACCCAAAAGAGGGTTCGCCAAATTCATTAGGCAAAATTGGGCTAACTTTAGTAGCAGCGCTGGCGGTAATGCGCTGATGAAAAGCGGTAATATCGTCAACTTGATAAGTGAAAAGACTCAGTCCCAAAGAACCGGGTTGAGAGTATTCTCGTTTATCTGGTGTGGGGTAAAGTGGGCTGTAGACTTGAAATAAACCCACATATGTCTTAGGTGAAGCAAAACCTGAAAGATAAAACTCCTGCCCTTCATCAAGCATCAATGTCTGGCGAGTAGAAGGTTTTTCATAACCCGATCGCTTGGGGTTGCTCTCAAAGGGTACAAGTCCAAAAACCTCTGCGTAGAAAGAACTGAGGCTGTGATCCGAGATGATCAAACTGGAATGAGTTCCTTCGCTTACCAACAATGGGGAACTAGGATCAATCGTGCCGTAACCGGGTCTATTATAGTTATATCGCTGAAAAAACGCCTGTCGCGTCTGTGAACTAATCACAAACATTTCGCGCACCCCGACAAAGCGGTTATATAAACCCACTCCTAAATTGCCTGTAAACTCGATCGCGCGAACTGGTTCTGAATAAATCCAGTCTCCACCGTTAGCTTTATCATCGTTAAAAGCATCGGCCAGCGCATAAATATCTTGAACCAAAGAAGCAAACCAGCGGCTACCATTCACTACTGGCAAGGTATGACCTAGACCTTGATTACGAGGTTGTTTCCACGATAGCAACCGTACTAATCCATGATCTGATGAGTTACCATTTTGCAGTCGTAACGATGTCAAATCTGATGCATGACCGTAGAGTAATCCCGCCTGTTCTGCTGAGAGTTGTCCTCTATTGACCTCTCGATAACCGAACTCAGTCCAATATTTTAAGGTGGCTTCAATATCCTTTAAGCCAATACAGTTTTCAAAAATTCCACTAATCATTGCAATTTCCCTAAATTTAAGAAGTATAGCAATACCTTGTCCTAAAGGACACGCTACGCGAACGCCAATTTACGAGGGTTCAATTACATTCTCGAATAGAGACATTTTGGTGTTGTTTTCTAACGGGACTTAAACATTTTTGAGGGAAAAATAAGCCTGTCACAGATTATCGATAATTTAAAAAAGTAAAATTACCGTTCTACAGAGGTTTCAGCGATAGCGTTCGTGCAACGACTCCGCAGGAGTATCGCGTTGCGAAAAAAATGGATAAATTCGAGCTAAGAGGTTGTTTGAAAAGTATTAGGCGAATATAATTCAATACAGTTCAGTTAAGCATTTTTTCCTTCTCTCTGTGTTCTCGGCGCCTCTGCGGTTCGTTAAAAAAATTGACTTTGATAAAGAGTTTTAACCTTAACCCAAGCGTATTGGAATATAATTCACTACTACACAAGCAAAGTCCACCTCTGTGGACTAAGAGAAAATCAAGGGTTTCAAACCCACCTGCATCGGTTTTAGCTGTATAGCCAAGCCAGTGCGATCTTCTCACATTGGGAGAGGCTAGCGCCTTCTCTACGAGAGGCTACACCAACGCGGAGCGGATCGTAGAGAAGGGAGTTTCCTCATGAGAAACTAGCCTGCGACTTCTAGTCGCCAGGACTAGTACCGCAAGGCGGAAGTCAAAAGTCAAAAGTCAAAAGTATTATGGAATAAGCTCTTTAGGGCTTTTCAATGGTCTGCTTATTTACGCCGTGCTATAATAGTATGAATTGAGACTTTCCAACCTCTAATATTGGCTACAAATTTGCTTTTGAGACTTTTTCAATTTGCCCAGTAAAGTATGCTTCCTGATGTTTGAGTTGGTGCGCTAGTTCTAAGCCTTTTTGAAAAGCTGTTAGTGCTTGAGGAAACTCTTTACGTTCTAGATACAATTGCCCAATTTGGTCATAAGCTTGCATCAACCCGTAAAAGTTGGCGGCTTGCGCCTGTATCTGCACAAGAATTTGGCTAGCCTGCAAAGCCTCGTCTGTTTGTCCTTGAGAACGGTACAGCGCAATTAATTTTTGCAAAGCTTCACCAGCACGAACGTACTCCTGTAATTGCCAAGCAGTAGTATAAGCTTCTTGATAATTTTTAAAAGCTTCTAGCAGTAAGTTAGGATCTTTCTTTGCTAGAGATTCGTAATCTGAAGCGATCGCTAACTTTAATTCTGGTATTTCAGTAAGATTATTTTCATTGACGTAAATTTCTGCTAATTTATTAAGTACATTCAATGACTGCTGTGGTTGGTTTGTCTGCTCGTAAATCTCAGCCAGCCGTTGCAAATATGTTAGCTCGTTTACACGGTCGCCAACAGAAGTAGCTAAACCTAACAATTCCTCGTAGATTGGCGCAGCTTTACGATAATCAAACCAACTCAAATTTAGTTCCCCAATTGTCTTGAGGATTTCTACTAGGGCTGTTGTATTTTTTTGCTGTCGCACCACTAGCAAAACTTGGTCGTAAGCTTCTAGAGCGAGTTTAGGCGAGCGCACATTTTGGTAAGCTTGCCCTAGCGATCGCCACAATTCTAGATCAATTTGAGCAGTTTTTTTCTGAGATTGTACCTGCTTTTGAATTGCTTGCAATCGCTGCGTAATATATTGTACTTCTTGACTGTCGTTTTGCTTCCAGGCGATCGCCCCGACTCGTGATAGTGCTTGCACCTCTAGTGATGAACCTAAAAAGCGCCGCAAGCGAAGTTCCCGGTTCCAAATTTCAAACGCCGCCACCTGATCCCCTGCTTGCAGTTTTGCCGCTGCTTCTTGGTTTAAGGCATCCAGCGCTGGTTCTAACTTTTGCTGTTCTTCGAGAGTTAAGGGCTGTTTATCCTTGGGCAAACGTGGTAGCAGTGGATCGGGTGTGGTAATTTCTAGGGGACTAGGAGGAAATTTATCTGGTGGTTTGGGCTTTTTACTGTCTGCCAGCGTCAAGGAGCTACTAAAGAGTGTAGCAGCAGTAACAATCACAATTAAGCGCCTGAGCATGGGTACTTTACCTTGCCTTGAGTTAGTTGCATGAGATAATTGGTAATTATCACTATGCCCTATTATTTACTAACTATTCCCCAGCTTTACAAGGTTGGGTTGAAGTACGAAAGTCAAGACGAGCCAGTGCGGTAGGTGGGTAAAGCCTGAATTGTACTCTTTGGGAGAACCCGCAAGGTAGCAACTAGCGTTTAATAGTCAAGGGTTATTATCCAATACGCTTGGGATAAGCTTTTTTTCTCCCCCTGCTCAAGAACAGCCTCCCCTGCCTCCCCTGCCTCAATGGATAAATTTCCTTGACTAAACCATATTGGGTTATTATCCTGCTCTCCTACATGACTTTATGTCTCTATCTAGTCTACGTATTTAGTAAGTCTATTTAATATCAAGCTAATATTATCAAGTTTTTTTAAGTGTAATTACTGATAATTTATAGTACATTAATATAATTTATGCAAGCGAAAATCTCTTGAAGATGGCTGCAAAAATATACTAAATAATTTGATTAAATTTATTATTGGCGTTTGCATCACTCAGAAAATATACCCTCCCAATAATTAATTAATACAGATATCCTTTATTAAAGCTAATTCGCTCTCGAAGTTAAGAAACTTGGTATCAGTTTCCAGGACTATGACGAGTAGTGCCGTGAAAAAGTTTTGACGGTGCTAAATTGCAGTATGAATACAGATGTAGAGACGCGATATATCGCGTCTCTATATGGGTTTTGACATCAAACAAAATCATTTTCATACTTCTTATTCAGCAATGCCAATTTTTTCATGGGTGCTGTTTGGTGGAACGAAGATATAGCGGCTTAGGGACTGACAAAAATTAAATTACTCAATTCGTGTAATCCAATACGACTATCCGATTTCTTCTCCCCCTGCTTACCAAAACGATTGATTATTTTTTTATTTGGAAGTCCCTTAGACTGGGGCTGCTAGTCATCCTTCTCCTGTGGTCACGCAGGGACGGGTTTGCCACTTTAGTCAGCAACTACTTTTTTAAATAGGAAGGTAAAAAATGGAATGGGCTATTTACAAAAAGAATACAGGCACTTTTGTAATAGCAGTGGCAATTATGACTGGTGTTGGCGTCGTCTCTTATCTGAGTTTGCTTCAGTATAAAGAAAACGCTCAATGGGTCACACATACACTCGAGGTGCTTGAAAAGACTAAAGAAGTAATGTCACTGCTCAAAGATGCAGAGACTGGGCAACGCGGCTATCTGCTCACGGGCAAAGAACGGTATCTAGAACCCTATCGCGCTGCAACTGGCAAGATTGCTCAGAAGGTTAAGGCTCTGCGCCAATTAACTGCGGATAACCCCAATCAACAGCGGCGGCTCGATAGCCTTGAACCGATGATTGCCAAAAAATTGGTTTTGATTGAACAAACGATTAAGGCGAGGAACGAAAATTTAGAGTCCGCACTGCAAATAGTTCAGACAGATCAGGGTCAGCAGATCATGGAAGACATGCGAATGCTCACTACAGCTATGGAGAAGGAAGAAAATCAGTTGTTGAAAAAGCGGTCAACAGAGGCAGAAGCCAGTGCTCGTGAAACAACTTTGCTGACTATTTTTGGCAGCATTTTAGCTTCTGTTGTCGTCGGTTTAGCAGCCATGATCACCAATCAGGAACTTGTTAAACGCCAGCGGATGGAGAAGTCTCTGCAAAAGGCTCGCAATGAATTAGAAATAGAGGTGAAGAAACGGACTGCCGAACTTGTAAACACTAACGAAGAATTGCAAACTGAAATTAATCAGCGCAAAAGCGCGGATTCAGAGATTCTACGCTTGAACGTTCAGCTTGAACAGCGAGTCGTCGAACGCACAGCACAACTCGAAGCCACTAACAAAGAGATGGAAGCATTTAGTTATTCTGTATCTCACGACCTGCGGGCCCCCTTGCGGAGCATCGACGGCTTTAGCCAAGCACTACTAGAAGACTATGCTGACAAGCTGGACGCACTAGGTCAAAACTACCTCCTGCGGGTGCGTGCAGCCACGCAGCGGATGGCACAACTCATCGACGATTTACTAAATCTGTCACGACTGACGCGCAGTGAGATGCGTTGCGAAAAGGTTGATCTGAGCGCACTGGTGGAGGCGATCGCCACAGAGTTGCACAAAACCCAACCAGAACGCCAAGTAGAGTTTGCGATCGCGCCGGGATTGGTTACCAATGGTGATGCTCATCTGTTACGGATTGTGCTAGAAAACCTGCTGGGTAATGCGTGGAAGTTTACAGGAAAACATCAAAAAGCACAAATAGAATTTGGGCTTTTGCAGCAAGATGACATTCATGCGTATTTTGTCCGTGATGATGGCACAGGCTTCGATATGGCCTATGTTGACAAACTCTTCGGTGCCTTTCAGCGCCTGCACGCCATGACTGAGTTTGAAGGTACTGGCATCGGATTAGCTACTGTGCAGCGGATTGTTCACCGTCATGGTGGCCGTGTCTGGGCCGAAAGCGCAGTGGAGCAAGGCGCAACATTTTACTTCACCCTTTAACTACAAGAAGATATAAAACAAGATGATTTTATTAGTAGAAGATAATCCTGACGATGAAGCGCTAACCTTACGCGCACTCAAAAAAAACAATATTTTGAATGAAGTGGTAGTGGCACGTGATGGGGTGGAAGCCCTAGATTATCTCTTTGGTAAAGGTGTGTACGCTGATCGCGACATGAGCCTTATGCCGAATCTCATCCTCCTGGATTTGAAGTTGCCTAAAATGGATGGTCTGGAAGTTTTGCGACACCTGCGTGCCGACGACAGGACAAAAATCCTTCCTGTGGTCATTCTCACCTCGTCCAAGGAGGAGCAAGACTTAATCAATGGTTACAGCTTGGGTGCCAACAGCTATGTTCGCAAACCAGTAGATTTTTCCCAATTTAGTGAATCAGTGCGACAACTAGGGTTGTACTGGTTTGTTTTAAACGAATCACCGCCGAGGCTATAGTTTAGATGGGTATGGGTACACCTCTGCGCGTATTACTTGTTGAGGATTCAGAAGACGACGCTTTGTTGCTGTTGCGGGAACTGCAACGTGGTGACTATGAAGTAACCTTTGAACGGATTGATACACCCACAGCCATGAAAGCTGCGATCGCAGAGCAAACATGGGATATCGTCATCTGCGATTATTCCATGCCGACCTTTAGCGCCCCTGCTGCATTGAAGCAGGTTAAGGAAAGTGGGCTTGATCTGCCATTCATTATCGTCTCAGGCACTATTGGTGAAGATACCGCAGTAGCCGCCATGAAAGCTGGTGCTCATGACTACATCATCAAAGGCAATTTAGCGCGACTTACCCCTGCTGTTGCACGCGAGTTGCGTGAGGCACAGGTGAGACAGGAGCGTAAACGAGCAGAGGAGCAGATTAAAGCATCGCTTCAAGAAAAAGAGGTGCTATTGAAAGAAATTCATCACCGGGTAAAAAATAATTTGCAGATTATTTCTAGTCTGCTCAACCTGCAAGCAGATTATCTCAAGGACAATCAAGCCCTTGAGGTATTCAAAGATAGCCAGAACCGGATTGAATCAATGGCTCTAATCCACGAGAAACTATATCAATCTCAAGACTTGGCAAGGATTAATTTTGCTGACTATATCCAAGATTTAGTAACTAATTTATTTTATTCATACAACGTTAGTTCAAGCACTATAACCTTGAAAATGAACGTTGAGGAGGTTTTTCTAGTCATTGATGCAGCTATTCCTTGCGGCTTGATTATCAATGAACTTATTTCAAATTCCCTAAAATATGCCTTTCCCCAAACAGAACCGGGAGAAATTTGTATTGACTTTTTCTCCATAGAAGCAAATTTATTTACACTTACTATCAGTGATAATGGTATCGGTTTTACCCAAAATTTTGACTTTCAAAATACAGAATCATTAGGTCTGCGATTAGTAAAAGGTCTAGTACATCAGCTACAAGGCAATATCGATTTTATCAGCCAGAACGGAGTGAAGTATAAAATTATATTTCCGACTAAAAATTTATAAAATTATAAGTTAAGCAAAATCATGAACCCAGTAAATATATTAGTTGTTGAAGATGAAATCATCGTGGCAATGGATATACAAAATCGGCTACGAAAATTTGGATACACTGTTCTAGCGCTTGCCGATTCTGGAGAAGAAGCAATTAAGAAGGCAGCAGATAATTCTCTAGATTTGGTTCTAATGGATATTCACCTCAAAGGAAACATGGATGGTGTGGAGACCGCTCAGATAATTCATAATATTTTTAATGTTCCAGTCATATATCTTACTGCTAATGCAGATGAATCAACATTAGATCGAGCAAAGGTAACAGAGCCGTTTGGGTATATTCTCAAGCCTTTTAAAGAAAAAGAATTAAAGTTCACTATTGAAATTACCCTTTCCAAACATCGGACGGAAAAAAAATTAAAGCAGAATGAACAATGGCTGACTACTGTACTTAAAAGTATTGGAGATGCTGTGATTACTAGCGATGCATTAGGAGCAGTAACTTTTATGAATCCTATTGCGGAGGAACTGACGGGTTGGAATTATTCAGATGCGTTTGGTAAAGAAGCAACAGAAGTATTCAATATTGCTCATGAAAAGACTCGTACAAGAATTGAAAGTCCTGTTACACAAGTCCTTCAGTTGGGTGTTACTGTCGATCTACCAGAAGAGACAATACTTATTGCTAAAAACGGTAGAGAAATACCAATTGATGATAGTATTGCACCGATTAAAGATGACAATGGTAACATCACTGGTGCAGTTTTAGTCTTTCAGGATATCACGGAGCGGAAGCAGATATTGGAGGCACTAGCGCGTCGCCAGCAAGAATTCAAAGCATTAGTTGAAAATGCATCTGATATTATTTCCAGATTTAACACTCAATTGCGCTACGTTTACGTTAATCCAGCTATTGAAAAGGTTACAAGAATATCAGCCGAAACATTTATCGGCAAAACAAACGCAGAGTTAAATCTGCCGGAAGAATTTTGTCGGATATACGATTATAAACTCCAGCAAGTTTTCCAAACTAAGCAAGAGATGGAGTTTGAATGTAGTTTAGCGATCGCTTGGGAAACAAGACATTACCATACCCGTCTTGTGCCGGAATTGGCTAGCGATGGTTCAGTATATTTTGTCTTGAGTATCGCTCGCAACATTACTGCTCTCAAACTTGCGGAGGCGCAATTAATTCATGATGCTTTTCACGATGTGCTAACTGGGCTACCAAACCGCGCCTTATTTATGGAACGGCTAGAACGTGCGCTCATGCAGACAAAACGACGTGCGAACTATACATTCGCTATTCTCTTTCTAGACCTAGATCGCTTCAAAGTTGTCAACGACAGTCTCGGTCATATGATTGGTGATCAACTACTAACTGCGCTTGCTCGCAGATTGGAGAATTGCTTGCGCTCTGGAGACACAGTTGCCCGTCTAGGGGGAGATGAGTTTACAATTTTGCTTGATGATCTCAACAACATCAATGACGTAACAGGCGTAGTGGAGCGGATACACGAAGCTCTGACATCTGCGTTCAAACTCAGCGGGTACGAGGTATTTACTACTGTCAGCATTGGCATCGCCCTGAACAAGGGTAATTACAACCGACCAGAGGAACTCCTGCGCGATGCTGATATTGCAATGTATCGCGCTAAGGCATTGGGTAAGGCACGCCATGAGATATTCGACTCAACCATGTATACCCAAGTTACGAAGCTATTAGAGTTAGAGATGGATCTACGAGGGGCAGTTGAACGCCAGGAGTTTCAGATTCACTACCAACCAATTGTTTTGTTAGAAACTGACAAGATTATTGGCTTCGAGGCTCTCGTTCGCTGGCAGCACCCGCAACACGGATTAGTTCCTCCAGACAACTTTATTCCACTGGCGGAAGAAACTGGGCTGATTATCCCTATTGGTTATTGGGTACTCCGCGAGGCTTGTCGTCAGATGCGTGCTTGGCAGGTACAATTTCCTACTGACCCACCCTTGACAATCAGTGTAAATCTTTCCACTAAACAGTTTTCACAACCCGAGCTGATTGATCAAATTAACCAAATAATGCAAGAGACTGGTCTGGAAGCCGGCAATTTAAAGCTGGAGATTACCGAAAGCGTACTTATGGAAAATATTCAATTAGCAACTTTTATGCTCTTGCAACTGCAACAGATGAATATCCAATTACACTTAGATGATTTTGGCATCGGCTATTCATCTTTGAGTTACCTACACCGCTTTCCAAGCAATGCCTTAAAGATTGATCGTTCCTTTATTATCAAAATTGGTGCTAATGGAGAAAACTTGGAGATTATTCAAGCGATCATCGCCTTAGCACACAATCTAAATATAGATGTCATCGCAGAGGGCGTAGAAACGGTGGAGCAACTGGCACAACTTAAAGCCATGAAATGCAATTACGCACAAGGATATTTTTTCTCTAAACCTCTGGATAGCAAATCGGTAGAGACATTAATTGCATCTGGCATTCAGCCGAGACAAGGATAAGGTTAGGGAATGTACTACAAACGAATAGATAGAGTTAACAATTCAAAATTCTTGCATTCGTTTTGGAAAGCTCTGATGCCTGTCTGGAAAAATGACGAAATAATTACGAATTATTTTGACTCTCTTTTTCTCCTTTGGCTCGTTCCCGTGTCAAGCTATCAATAGCATCACCCAAGGCAGTAGTCAGGCTATTGCGGGTTTGAGCGTGGTTATCCTGCTCAGTTTTTAAAGCTTGCAAAAGGCGTGAGCGTTCTTTGATCACAGCCATGAGTTTAACTTGCAAGTCCTCCACAGATTTTAGTTGTTCTATTTCTTGTTGGATCGCTGTTACTGGTGTCTCAACAGCCATTATCTCGACCTCAAGACCCTGAAGTTTATGCAGGTCTGCCTTAAGGGATGCGATCGCCTGTTGGGACAGTTGGGCATCTGTACGGCGTTGTTCTGCTTCAGTGTTGTAAAGCTGACGCCATTTTTGAGCACTTTCCCAAGCAGCATCGCGATCGCCCTGAAGTCCCGCCATCTGCTCTTTGAGTACCTGAATTTCTGTCAACCACTGTTGTGTTAAATCTTGATTCATAAATAAATAGTTATTAGTCAATGGTCATTAGTCAATGGTTATTAGTCAAGAGTCATTAGTCAAGAACTCTCCTCCTACTCCCCTGGTTACTGACCTTGTCCTGACTTGTACTGAGCGTAGTCGTAAAGCCTGCGGCATAGCTACGCTCGTTGGCGCAGCCTCTCCAAGAGTTGTAGCGTAACCTCTCCAAGAGTTGTATGCTCCTCTACTCTCCCACTCCCGACTCGGTATTCTTGCGGTAAAAATATAAATGCGATCGCTACGCAAAATTTGGGAAAGTAGTTAATAAACGCAACCACTTTTAACTTGTAATCATGTCAAAGCCTCGTTTTATCCGCTTCTTTCGCCACTTCAATTGGCATACGCTCAAAAAAACTTTTGCGAGGACAATCGAAAGACGACTTTTAGGACTTGCCTCGGAAATCGCCTTCAATGCCATGCTATCGCTGTTTCCAGCAATTCTGGCTCTGATCACAGCCATTGGCTTATTGGCACAATCTTTGCAAGCCACCTTTAAACAACTGGCAGATCAGCTAAGTCAAGTCCTACCTGAACAAGCCTTGGATCTGATTCGTGATTTTGCCACCACAGAAATTACCAACTCCAAAAACAGCGGTTTATTTTCTCTAAGCTTTGTATTAGCAATTTGGACTGCTTCTGGGGCGGTGAGTACCGCTATGACAGCTCTCGACCAAATCCATCAAATTCCTCCAGAAAACATTCGCCCCTTTTGGAAAGCCAAGCTCGTCTCTCTGGGATTAACAGTCGGTACTATGTTGCTTTTAGTATTGGCTTCTTTCTTAGTGTTTACCAGCGACTGGCTATTGGCAATGGTAGTACGCGGAAATGGTTCTTTGATCTTCTTGTTGCATCTTTGGCAGCTGTTACGCTGGCCTTTAGCTTTAAGTATTGTTGCTGTCGCCTTTAGCTTTGTCTATCGCTATGGCCCAAGCCAGTGGAACTCAGGCACGCCAATGATGCCTGGAGCAATTTTAGCAGCTGTTTTTTGGGCAATATTGTCTGCCCTATTTCGGCTTTATGTGGCGAATTTTGGCAATTATAATAAAGTCTATGGTGCAGTAGGGGCTGTGATAGTTTTAATGCTCTGGCTGTCGATGAGCGCTGCTGTTCTGTTAATCGGCGATCAGTTGAACGTGACTGTCGGCGAAGATATGCGCCCAAAAGCACAGTCAGAATCCCCCGAAAAATAGAAAATATAGCTAAAATCTCTGAGGAAATTTTTGTCAAAGCTCAGTAGAAGAGTAGAATATCTAACGATTCAATCCAAAGCTAGCGATCGCCTTTATGCCTGAATCTCCTCCTCGGTTTTCGATGATTGAACCTGATGCCAAAGCACCCACCTTGAAGCGCTTGCGTCAGTTAAGTCGGCTGATGGATAATGTTATTACCCTTCCTGGTACGAAAATTGGTTTTGGTCTAGATCCAATTTTAGGACTTATACCTATTGGTGGTGATTTTTTGGGAGTCATGTTTTCTAGCTACATCATCCTAGAAGCAGCGCGGCTGGGTGTATCTAGAGCCACTTTAGGCAAAATGATTTTGAATGTGATCATTGATGGCTTAGTAGGCGCTGTCCCAGTTTTGGGAGACTTTTTTGATTTTGCTTGGACAGCTAACAGCTATAATATCAAGCTATTGGAAGAATACTTAAAGTTTCCTAGCCAGCAAAAGAGTGCAGACAGGTGGTTTATCTTTGCCGTTTTGGCTGGATTGTTGCTAATCTCCATTGTTTTAGTGGCATTACCAGTAATACTAATTAGAATATTGTGGAACGCCTTAACTGGCGGTTAAATTATTTATTGATAAAGGAATGAAAGATTGGTGGCAAGCTACTTTTCCTAAAGGGCGGCAAAGTCTAGTTATTACTGATGCTAAAGGGTATCCTGTACAAATTGCTTATGGCGAAAAAGGTAAAGGTAAACCGCTAATTTTATTACATGGTATGGGTAGTTGGAGCTATAATTGGCGGCACAGTATAGCACCATTATCGAAATATTTTCGGGTAATCTGTTTTGATGCCAAAAATTTTGGTTTTTCCGAAAAACCATTGTCTCGTAGAGAACACAACAGTCATCAAGTTATTGAGTTTAAAAGAATTATTCAGGCATTATGTGATGAACCCGCAGTGATTGTAGCTGAATCTCTGGGGGGATTAGTTGCCCTTGCCCTTGCTCAAGAACATCCGCAGTTAATCGGGCAGCTTATAGTAGTAAACGTACCTATTTTTACTGAACATCTACCGCATTGGGCTATGTGGTTACTTGCCCAAATGCCCCTAGAAATAATGCAAACAATTGACTCCTTACGGCTGGTATATTTGTTTGCACCTCTATTTAGAGAAATTATGGCAATAGAAAGACGTGGGGTATTATTCGATCCATCAATTTTGACACAGGAAGATGTCTATTGGATAACTTACCCGTTTATTGAACTGCCAGGTACGGTTGTGAAAGTCGCTGAAGAGTTACAAATAGCAGCGCGAGAAATTGAGAATTGGCAAGCAAATAAGCCCAATATGCTCACCCAAATTCAAAATAATCTGAGTTCAATTAACTGTCCTACACTAGTTTTGTGGGGTGATCAAGATAGTTGGTTTCCTGCTAGTCATGGTGAAAAATTGCATCAGCATATTCCCAATTCCAAATTACAAATTTTGTCTAACTGCTGTCATGATGCCTCAACTGGTGCTTTTGAGGTGTTGAATGCAGCGATTCTTGAGTTTTTACGGGATAGTGATTTATAAAAAGAATTTATGTTCTAATTGAGTAGATGGTTGTTTTTTATTGGCATATCTGAGAGCGATGCTAGCAACAGTCACTGAGCTTGCGTTGCCCTAAGCTTTGCCGTAAAGCCTGCGACATAGCTACGCTTAGGGCGCAGCCTCTCCAAGAGTTGGGCCGAAGTGCGGGCTATGCTTACGCTAAATAAAAAGAAGAGTGGGAGGAAGCATATCAGTCAGCTTTCAAACTCCCACTCTGCCATTTGCCACTGAAGTGAACAGGAATCTATATAGACGTTGCCCGTTATTTAGGGGCTAATGCGTACTTAAACAACAACGCCCATATATTTAATATTCCTGTTGCAGCAAATGTCAAACCTGATTATTGATATTTATCTACTGAGAAAAATCCTCTGCAAATAATTGGTAGAAATAGTTTTTTATTTTTGTAAATCACTTAGTAGATAGTGTTTTACAAAAGTAATTTTTACGTGGTAGTCCCTGATAATAAAACCCTTGAAGTCGTTTATCTTTATACAATTTAACTTGGCTAATTAAAATCTGGTTGCCATTTTGGCAGGTTTTTAAATTTCCTAATTGGTGATAAGTAGCCTTTATGAACTGCGTAACCATCTGATCATCCCAATACTTTTTGGCAAGTATAAAAATGCATCATGCATCCAATCCAATAATTTCAACACACTATCTCCTCAATCTTCTCCAAACCAGCCTGCTTATTATCGCGATCGCTGATTTTATTCCTCTTTTTTAGCTGTTACTACACTGTATTTAATGTCACTTACATTGTTTATTTCTAGCTATGAGAATTTAAATACCCGTATAATAAATCAGTCATGATCCCAGAGGAACAAGCCGGTTACAAAGTCCCGAATTAGCGATCACATGGGTACGCAGACGTGTAGAAAGTGGCGGTCACAACATCCCTGAAGATAGTCTTCGCCGTCGCTACGAAGGAGGAAGAAAGAATTTAATTGAATTATACTTACCCTTGTGCGATCGCTGGATTGTTTACGATAACTCTAATCCAATTTTGCAGATAATAGCTGAACGCCCTTTCAATCAAGAGCCTATAATTTATCAACCCCAACTATGGAGCCAAATCACTACTAATACTTATGAATAAGCCAATTCCTGAAAAATTATCTAGCCAAATCGACGCAGGGGTTAAACTCGCTATGAAGAAAGCGATTGAAAGACACCGCAAATAGTGAAGAATTTACTGCGATCACCCGCCGATATTGGCAAGAAGCCGGAGTTGCTGATAAAATCGATCTGCGATTGGCACCAGCTTTGGAAACTTTAGATGCATTGTTCGCATCTGGGCAAGCCGAGACATTTGATTTTGCTTTTATTGATGCTGATAAAGAAAATTATGATGGATATTATGAGTGATCGCTGCAATTGGTGCGTCCAGGTGGATTGATTGCTATTGATAATGTTTTACGGTCAGGACAAGTTGCTGAGGAGCAAAATCAAGATGAAAGAACCAAAGCTATCCGGGTGCTTAACGAAAAGTTACATCATGACGAACGGGTTACCCTCTCCCTTGTCCCCATCGCTGATGGACTTACTTTAGCAATCAAGCGACCTTAATACAACATGAGTTTGATGAACCTCTGCCTGACTTGAACTTTAATTCAAGTTTGTACTTCTGCAAGTCGCAGAGGGACGGTTGTGCATAGTAAAATCTGTTCCCAGTCTCAGGCTCTTAATGCCTACTGGGAGGTTCCGCCTTCCTTACTCGCTGTAGAACCGCAGTTAGGTGCATTTCCTTTTTAGTAGGACTTATGCATTGACAGGAAAGACCAAATATGAATGATTTTAAAAACCACATCTGGTGTAGGGGCACAGCAATGCTCATTGGTGTCAATTTAAGCTAAAACTCTTTTAAAACCTTGTTTCCAGCCAGAGACTGGAAATGCTCTTTCATTGCAGTGCCGCTAGTCTTGAGGCAGAGCCTCTCATTCGTCTCGTTCCCAGTCTGAGATTGGGAACGAGACAAATGAGACAATCTCTAAAAGCTTATTCTAGACTGGCTTTTGTCTTAAGTTGACATGTATCAGCAATGCTGTGCCCCGAAAGTGCGAGTCTCTTTACTATCAAAGAATGATTAATAAAAGCCTGAAACGACTTATGCATGGGAAATGCATACTATTATTTACTTAGAAGTTATAGCCAACTCCTAATTGTAGTCCGACATCAGTGTCATCCACAAAAGCAGCATTTACACCACCTGTTAACGTAAGTTTAGAACCGAGAGGAACGTCTACACCACCAGTTAACAGTAATCCAATATCAGTATCAGCGTTAGCTTCAATTGCTACGCCAGCACCTATGTAAGGAGATATAGCAAAAGTTCTTTCACCCACCGAACCTGCTCTGCGGGGAGAAAAATCCAAAGTTACGGGAACTAGAAATACTGTATCGTCCCCGAATATCACGGATGGTCGCACTGATATAAAGTTTGTCAGACCAAGTTTGCTGATTACTGTAAAGTTAGTATCGCTCAGAGCTGTATCGTCGCCGCCCAAACCAATGTTACCACCAACCCCGATGTAGCTTCTGCCACCACGAGTAGCTCTACCTACCGTTGGTGTCCCATTGCTTCCTGTTGGTGGCTGATTTAACTTACTAATGTTAACATCTGGCGGGATCAGGACTTGGTTGACTGCATGGATAATACCATTGCTAGCTTTCACGTCCGCCTGGATAACTCTGGCATTATTCACCTCGACTTGATTGTTAGCACGATCAATTTTAATATTTACAGGTCTTCCTTCATCGGTTCCCAGTTCCCCAGGCGAGAATTGACTAGCAGTTACTGCACCAGGAAGCACATGATATCTCAAAATCTTAATCAATGCTTCTCTGTTTTCTGGTTGCTGTAACTGCTGTAAGGTAGCAGCAGGTAAAGCCGCAAATGCTTCATCAGTAGGAGCGAAGACTGTATAAGGGCCTGGCTGTTGAAGAATATCAGTTAAACCAGCTGTCTTTAATAAAGAAGTCAGAGTTGTCAAAGAACTACTGGATGCAGCAAGAGAAACAATATCGGTACCTCTTTGAGCTCCACCAACAATATACTGAGTAGCTGGAAGATTACTAGCAATGGGTTGCACCCTTCCCTGTTTAGCCAAAGCTTGATATAAGAGTGCCGCAGCTTCTGCACGAGTCAGGGACTGTTGCGGATTAAGTTGTTTTACATCTGGATAATTAACAACAATACTAGATTGTGTTGCTGCTGTCACACTATTTACAGCGTAGTTCGGGATACTTGAGGCGTCATTGTAATAGGTGCTGAGGTCACTACTTGTTCCAGTGCTGCTAGGAGTTAAACCTAAACCACTCGCTAAGGCAACGATCCCCTGCACTCTAGGAATTTCTTGATTTGGTCTAAACACATTCCCAGGATAACCTGCCAGAAATCCAGTTTCATAGGCGCTCTGAATTGCAGAAGCCGCCCAATAGTTAGCAGGAACATCACTAAATCCACCTGGGTTTAATTGCCGAACTCGGTTTTGGTTACCGAAAGCTTTTTGAATTAAAGCGGCAAATTCAGCACGAGTCACAGCTTGATTCGGCCTAAAGCTGCCATCAGGAAAGCCAGCAATCACGTTATTGTCAGCTAGGGCTTGAATGAAGGGACGCGCCCAATAATCTGACGAAACATCAGACAAGTTAACTGTTGAAGTAGGTGATGGTGTTGTAAGCGATGGTGTGTCAGGCGATGGTGTTGCAGGCGATGGTGTGTCAGGCGATGGTGTTGCAGGCGATGGTGTATCGAGCGATGGTGTCGCAGGCGATGGTGTGTCAGGTGATGGTGTCGTAGATGGAACAGTATTTTGAGATGAAGCTGGGGTAGAAATTACGATGGGAGCTATTATAGCAGATGTCATTCCTAGAACTAGTAAAGCAACCCTTGTTGATGACCAACGAAACAAACTAGACATGGAAATATCCTCTTTTCAAATTCTTGGATTGACTATTGGAAAATACTGGATACAAGGTTAAGTGAATACAAATATCGAGATGATTGTTTGGTTTGCCTCGATATGGAAACCACAAATACAACCGTTAACTCTGGAAAATTTAAATGTTGGGCATTATAAGTAGCTGCTCTGACATCTGATCAAATTTATCCAAATGTTCACCACACATAGTATAGGATTCCTATTCGATTTTTAAAGAACCGCAGATAACACTAATAAGGATAAACAGGCATACTGTGGTAATATGATATGTTGCAACAATCAACAGAATAAGTGCAAGTAGGCGATTTTATAACTGATAAAATCGCAGTCAAGCACTAGGAAAATTGGCTTTTAATAGCCGTCTCCTTATGATTGCCTAGGAGGGTTAATGCCGTCAAGCCTAATGTATCATGATCTTTAGCAAGATTAAAGAAATAAAATTTTTCTTGGCGATATGCTGTATCACTACATCTTTGATAAAAATTATACAACTAACTAAGGGCTGGATTCCAAGGAAAAACTTTCACTCTTTAGATAGTTGTCCCTGATGGGCAATTTTCAAATGCTAGACCGGAAATTAGCGATCGCAATCAAAATTTTCGAGCATGATTGCGCCAAGATTTTTGGCTAGGAATTATTTTTTCGCAAAAGACAATTTTATGAAAATGAACCCACAGATAAACTAGGATTTTCGGAAGATGTCTAATCTGCATCAATTTTGCTCATAACTATAACTCCTTTGCCATTGCCTGGATTTCTACTGGTCTTGTAGCCCCAACCTTGAGCAATTTCGTAATTAACATTAGAATTTCGCTGCTCAATTAGATGATAAATGTAGAGTATCCTATAGTGCCTGAAATTCATCTGTATCAACTTGTTGAGTATCTTCAGCACAGCTACAGTTTTTCTCAAGCTGCGCCAATAGATTCCGAAAAAGTTGTCACGATCGCGTCGGGAGTAGTTCATCGAGCTTGGAACAGAGGTTGTGAAGACTAACAATAGCCCTCTTTGCTCACCATTTGGCTGATAAAAGCCACACACCACATTCAAGCAAGGTTTACCTGTATTCTGGGTAATGATCGCAGAGTAAGTTTCACCTCCGAAAGGAGAGCCATCTTCATAAATAAAATGCTACCTGGGATTAAGCAAATTTTGCCCCACAAGCTGTTCTGCGGTCAGTCCCAGAATGCGATCGCAAGTTGCACTGCAAGTTTGGATAGTGTCATCAGCCAACTGAAGCACCATTTCCTCTTCTTTCCTGGCTACTGGCGAATAATTTGCTTTTTTACTAACTTGGCGGTGCAGCAGCTTCTCATTAGCCAGCTGGTTTTGGGGCTTTTTTGCATCTGGCATACTAAAAAGTTAAATAGATTTAAAGTTAATCTAAGATTTTGCGGGTCATACAAAACATAAATTTTAGGGCAATATCTTCCACCTTTAGGCTGAATATAGCTAATTTATCCACCTTTAATCCTCCTTGATCCACCTTTAATACTCGTGAACGAGTCTTTAATCCTCGTTGATCCACCTTTGATACTCATTAACGAGTCTTTAATCCTCGTTGATCCACCTTTAATACTCGTGAACGAGTCTTTAATCCTCGTTGATCCACCTTTAATACTCGTGAACGAGTCTTTAATCCTCGTTGATCCACCTTTGATACTCGTGAACGAGTCTTTAATCCTCGTTGATCCACCTTTGATACTCGTGAACGAGTCTTTAATCCTCGTTCATCTCCAAACGATGGGAGCAATCGCTAATCATTCCCAACTTGCCCACAATCAACCCAAAGTACACGCATCAATAATGCTACCGGAGCCATAAAATAAGATAAAATTCGCTGTTTTTTCCCTTTTGCTATCCAAATACCAAGATGCCTTCTAAGCGAATCTTATTTATCAGTAACGGCCACGGAGAGGACAACCATACCTCTCATGTTATTCAAACCCTGCGCCAATTGTGTCCTTCTCTTGAGATGGCAGCAATGCCGATTGTCGGGGAAGGAAAAGCTTACCGCAACTTGAACATTCCCATTATTGGCCCGACGCAAACGATGCCCTCTGGAGGATTCTTCTATATGAAGCGCCTCTATTTGCTCAAAGATTTTCAATCGGGATTGATTGGGTTAACATGGCGACAGTTACAAGCGGTGTTGGATTATGCTCCCAATTGCGATTTGATTATGGCTACTGGGGATTTTGTCTCTCAGACATTTGCTTACTTAACAAAGCGCCCCTACGTCTCCTTTATCTCTTGTCTTTCTGCCCTCTACGAAGGGCGGTTACGACTCAATCCGCTTCTGTGGCATGACCTTAATTCTTCTAGATGTCTGGCAGTTTTCACCAGAGATTCCTATACGGCTGATGACCTTCAACGGCAAGGTTTAAGTAAAGGTCAGTTTGGTGGCATTCCGGCTTTAGATTGGCTCGTCCCTGCTGGCAAAGACTTGCACCTGAAAGCAAACGTTCCAGCGATCGCTCTTTTGCCAGGGTCACGGATGCCTGAAGCGGCGCGAAATTTCTGTTTGCAGTTGCAACTGGTGGTAGAAATCGCCAAGGTGATGCCTGAGTCAGGATTACAGTTTCGTGCAGCCTTAATACCAGATTTAATGGAGCAACTAGACGACATTGCCAAAAGTCAAGGTTGGCAGTTGACTCAAGGCATACTCACTTATTCGCCTCCAGAAAGTTCTGCTGAGGAATCACCGATTGTGGAAGTGAGATGTTATTCAGATGCCTTCAGTGACATCCTATGTTACTCTACCCTCGTCATTGGCATGGCAGGGTTGGCAGTGGATCTAGCTGTAGCGATCGGGAAACCTATCATCCAGATTCCCGGAGAGGGCCCTCAATTTACCTATCAATTTGCAGAGGCGCAAACACGGCTGTTGGGCATTTCTGCCCAAACCATCGGCACTAAGCCAGCAACCTCTGAGATTCTCAAGCAAGCGGCTCAACGAGTAGTTGAGACTTTACAAGATTCAGACTATCTCGCTAAGTGCAAAGAAAATGGCCCAGAGCGATTTGGCCCGCCCGGTGCATCTGAGAGAATTGCCCGCCTTCTGCTAACCTATCTAGGAGAAACTGAGGAGAAATTACCGTTGCTGCCAAATTTCAATAATGAAGGTAAGGATAAGAGAATGTAGGTAAAACAGCGAGTTATTACCGCAGTTTTCATGTATTTAAACCACATCTGTCGTAGGGGCACAGCAATGCTCATGCGTGTCAACTTAACGTAAAATCTGCTGAGTGTATGAGTTTTGCCCTCACCCCCAGCCCCTCTCCCAATATTGGGAGAGGGGAGCAAATTCTCCAGTTCCCCGAATCCCATGTTGGGAGAAGGGGTTAGGGGATGAGGGCAACCCTAAAACGCTTTCTCTTACCTAACTTATACGTTAAGTAGACACCAATGAGCTTTTTCTATGCCCAAGAAGATGTGGTTTATTTAGCTGAAAATAGCTGTAAAAAAAATCATCCGGCATGGGAGCAAAAAGATGTTATGTGTGGAAAGCTACTAATTATTGCATTCGGCAATCCTTTATCTATGGTCATAGTGCCATCTTCCAATCAGATAGACAAGTTAATGCAGCCAATTCAAGAGGACAAAAGTTTAGCTGCCAAGATTGCACAATAAATTTTGAGATTGTTGGATAAATCATGGAAGGGATACTTTGCGGCGCTGGCAGAATATAACCATACAGAATTGAACTATGAAAGTGCGCTCTAGCTACTGGCAACTGTTGCCTTATCTGTGGCCCCAATGGCCGCTGTTAATTCGGGGATTAGCTTGTATTTTAGGATTTGTGTTATTCACCCTAGCAGTGCCCTATTTAGCAGGTAAGGTCGCTTTTTTTCTTGGCCAAGGAAATGTTAACCAGATTGCCTACTGGCTCGGACTAGCCACTTTAGTATTTTTGGTTCGAGGCCTTTGTCAATACGGGCAAAATGTTTTTATGATCGCTGCTGCTCTGGAAATGGCTTTAAACTTGCGTAAGCGAGTTTACGCTCACCTGCACAAACTCGGATTGGATTACTTTGAAACCACACAAACGGGAGACCTCACTTATCGCCTAACTGAAGATATCGACCGGGTAGGCGAGATTATTGATAAGTTATCCCATCAGTTTCTTTCCAATTTGTTGCAGTTAATTGTAATTCCCATTTACATGCTCTACCTGAATTGGCCGCTCACGCTTGCAGGTTTGATTTTGGCTCCCCTCATGGCTTGGTTGATCGGAGAATTTGGTCAGCGATTACTCGTGCTATCTCGCCAGAGTCAAAATCAGGTTTCCAATTTGTCTGCGCTGCTAACTGAAGTATTTAGCGGGATTCGCGTTGTTCAGGCATTTGCGGCACAAGAGTATGAAGTGAAGCGATTCAATCAAGAAGCAGAACACAATCGTCAGGCTCAGTATCGCACTCAACAACTCAAATCCATTCAGTTTCCCGTTGTCGGTTTTTTGGAAGCAGTTAGTATTATGCTGCTATTTTTATTGGGAGGATGGCAGATTTCTCAGCATCAACTGACAGCTCAAGGGTTTATCAGTTTCTTAGCTGCTGTGGCTTTACTGATTCAGCCAATCGACCTAATGATTAGCAATTACAACGAGTACAAACAGACCGAAGCTTCCGTGGAACGCATCTTTGAACTGATGGCGAAGCAGCCTAGTCTCAGCGAAAAATCGAATGCTCAGGAAATGCCACGAGTTATTGGCAAGGTAGAGTATCGTCATGTCAATTTCGCCTACAATCCCGACGAGCCAGTGCTAAAGCATCTTTGCCTGCACGCTTCTCCGGGTGATGTGATGGCTTTGGTTGGTTCTTCTGGAGCAGGAAAATCGACGTTAATTAACCTTTTACTTCGCTTTTATGATCCTCAGGCGGGTCAAATTCTGATTGATAATATAGATATCCGTGACGTTACACTCACCAGCCTGCGCCGTCAAATTGGGATTGTTCCCCAAGACATTACCCTTTTTTCGGGAACGATCGCCGAAAATATCGGTTACGGTCAGGAAAAATTAGATTTAGTAGCGATTCAGGAAGCAGCAAAGATTGCCAACGCTCACTCCTTTATCACCCAGTTTTCTCAGGGTTATCATACCTGGGTAGGCGAACGGGGAGTTAACCTATCAGGAGGACAACGCCAAAGATTAGCGATCGCCAGAGCGATCGCCAACGATCCGCGAATTCTCATCCTGGATGAGGCCACCTCTGCTTTGGATTCGGAATCAGAAGCACTAGTTCAAGAGGCGCTGGAGCGAGTCATGCAAAACCGTACCGTGTTTATTATTGCCCATCGCTTGAGCAGCGTTCGTCGTGCTGACTGCATTCTCGTACTAGAACAAGGACAGGTGGTTGAAGCTGGTACCCACGCCTCCCTACTATCTCAGGAAGGACGGTATGCCCGTTTTTACGCCCAACAGTTCTACTCTACAGATGAGTAGGGCATTGTTAAGCCCCTTCCCTACGGGACGCTACGCGAACGGGGAAGTCAAAAGTCAAAAGTCAAAAGTCAAACATTTTTAATCCCCATAAATAAATTTAGGGGCAAGTAAACGGACGCCGTATTTCTGGCGCAACGCGTCACTACATACATTTTTTTCTTCTCCATAAATAAATTTAGGGGCTTGTATCATGAGTCTTTTTCGGTCATGCTAAAAATTGGCTGACAATATTTCCTAGAGATTTAAACACATTCAAACCCCAAGGAGTTTTAAGAATCACTCGCGCCAATGCAAACTCTAATCCCAAACCCCACGCCACTCGCCAACACACTGGACGACGATTAACAGAGAAGGTGTAGGATATACCGATAAAAACTAAAATTCCCAACGCAGATTAGAGAATCAGACAAAATGCCAGTAGTGATTAAACTGTTGCGGCGTGAATATCCTACATTTTATGAAATCGTGTGGTTCCGCAATCAGTACACCATTACTAAAAACTTAGATATTGATGGGATTATCAAAACCTATAGCCTGGAGAACTATCAAAACAGCTATGCCTTAGTCATGGAAGATTTGGGCGGCATTTCTCTCCAAGAAGATATGGGGAAATGGGACAAAGAGATGGGAGAAAATGCTGATGGGTTGCAAGCATTTTTTCACATTGCTTTGCAAATTGTCTCCATTCTTGATGGACTGTATCACAACCGAGTGATTCACAAAGACATCAAACCTGCCAACATTTTGATTAACCCCACTACAAAAGACATAAGACTGATCGATTTTAGTATCGCCTCCTTACTTTCTAGAGAAAGGCAAACTCTGACTAATCCAAATATCCTAGAAGGAACGTAGTCATAATTTCATGGGCTTATTCACTGGACTTTAGACTAAGAAGCACAAAATGACTCAGGGAAGCTGAGTTGAGAAAAACCAAAACCAAAAAATTAAAAAATCAGAGTTCAAGCTGTTTTCTGTACTGCTTTACGTGAATTAATAGTACACTTTTTAACTACTGGATAGCGAATTCTACGGTGCCGGGGCTGTCCGGTCTCCCAACCAGGAGATTTACCTCTCTAACGAGACGCTACGCGAACGTGGTTTTGGAGGAATGGATGGAGTAGAAACTCTGACCAAAATTCCAGGCATGGCTTGTGCAACCCGTCCAGGGGTGAATTTACTTATCTGCTTCTGCCACGGAAGCGGAAAGGCAATTGACAATATCACGAGCCAGCCATAGCTCCCAAGTTATGAGTGGCATTAAGTCACTCCATCGGTCGCATCGTTGGGGAGTAGAGAGCTTTGGTAGCGTCCAATGTAATCTTTGTTTTAGGAAGCGATACCAGTGATCAACAGCGAAGCGTCGTAAGTACAGTTTCCACAGTTCAGATAAAGGTGGCATTTCTTCACCCACAAAAGCCAACCACATTGGTTTTAAAACTCGTGGTGAGCCGTCCTCAAGCAACCTCTCGACCAATAGGATTGCCAAACTGTATGCATTGCGTGTCAAAAATATTGCATCCATTAGTTCAAATGTTGCATCTTTAGCCCGACATAAACATTTGTATGCTGCTTGACGGAATTCCCAAAGTTTGAGCAAAAACATCCATAGCGTAGATGAAAATTGGTTGTGCTTTTTTTATCTTTTATTACTGAGGTACTTGTTTTTACAGCCATCCCTTTATTTTTTGCACAGCGACTACAAACGCGATCGCTCTTCTTTAGTCTAAAGTCCAGTGAACTAGACTTGAGACATCTAAAAACTACCTTGGGAATGGATGTTTTAATAGAACAACATGCTATGCTTTGCAAGCGGAAGGGATCGAGCTAGGAGCGATCAATGGGATCAACGAATAGAGAGATTGTCGCAGGAGCCTTTGCGGACTGGGCTGCTGGAGGGAAGGACTTCTTTCAGCTTCTCGACGAGAAGGCGGTTTGGAAAACTCAGGGCTCAGGGCTGTCGGGCATCACCACTCATAGCAGGCAGGAGTACATCGAGCGAATGGTGAAACCGATGGCGGCGCGATTCTCATCGCCGCTACAACCCTCAGTCCACGGCATCTGGGCTCAAGGCGATATGGTCATCGTTCGTTGGGACGGCGATGCAGTGGCCAACGATGGCCAGCCGTACCACAACGAGTACGCCTGGTTCTTCCGCATGCAGGATGGGAAAGCCATTGAAGTAATGGCGTTCTTCGACCTTCCTAAATATGACGAGGTAATAATGCGCGTGCCTCCTAGTGAAGAACACAATGGGTGATTCAACAGCATTCGACATGACCCTGTACGAACTGTCTGCGGCTGAAAGTGCCCTTGCAATCCGCAACGGCGACATGACTGCGGAACACTATGTGTCCCGGTTGTTTGAACAGGCGGTGAGTGCAGGCGAACTTAATATCTTTATATCCGTAGACCAAACCTCACTTCTGGAGGCCGCCCGCGCACTGGATCGGAGGCGCCTTGCTGGTCAGACGCTCGGTCTGCTGGCCGGTATTCCGCTTCTCATTAAAGACAACATAGAGACTGCTGGGTTCCCAGCCTCTGCGGGCACTTCAGGGCTGCGCTCGAACAGGCCATCAGACAATGCGCCTGCCCTTGCGCTGCTGCTCCAGGAAGATGCACTCGTGTTCGGAAAGACGAACATGCATGAATTGGCGATGGGTGCTACTTCAGACAACCGCGAGTTTGGAGCCGTTCGGAATCCTTACGACCTCACGCGTATCCCGGGTGGCAGTAGTGGAGGAACGGCTGCGGGTATCGCGGCCAGGGTAGCGCCAGTCGGCTTGGGAACAGACACAGTAGGATCAGCTCGAATTCCTGCTTCACTCTGCGGGATTGTAGGTTTTCGGCCGACTGCTGGAAGGTACGCGCAAAAAGGCATAGTCCCAATAAGCCACACTCGCGACACAGTGGCACCGCTGGCTCGAACGGTTACAGATATCCAGATTCTTGACGGTTTGATGTCTGGTGATACGGTCTCGGTGCTTGGGTCTGGTCCGCTGAAGTTCGGTCTTCCTAAGAAACATTTCTGGGAGAATCTCGAAGAGCCAGTCCGCACTGCCGCAGAGTCCGCACTGGCTCTACTTCGGGATGCGGGTCATGTCTTTATCGACGTGGAACTGACTGGTCTAGAAGATTTAATGACGCAGATCGAGCCGATCATGATGTTTGAGGCTGTGCAGGATCTTCGTTCCTACCTTTCCCACCTGCAGCCAAGCGTCAGCTTTGAGGATGTGATTGACGGTATTCGGAGCAAGGATGTTGCGACTTTTTATCAGATGTTTCAGACTCATCCGCCGACTAAGGAACAGTATCAACAGGCTCTCACGATTCATAGGCCTGCATTGCAGGGGCTGTTCTCCAGCATATTCGAGTTTAGTGGTGTGGATGCACTGTTCTATCCGGCGTGTCCTATCACTGCGCCGACAATTGGGGCGGAATCCGTCGATCTAAATGGAACTTCGATAGAGGTAATCAAAGCGCTCGCTCGCAACGAGGACCCCGCAGCTGGCGCGGGTATGCCTGCCCTAGTGCTATCAGCGGGAATCGGCTGCAGCGGGCTGCCAGTAGGCTTGGAGCTTTTAGGACCTCGTGGCAGCGACAGGCATTTGTTGCGTGTGGGGCGGGTTGTCGAACAGGTTTTGCCGAAAGCACCGCGTCCACTTTTCGCCTAAGCGTGATGCTAAGAATTTATGGTAAGTTAACTACAACATTAGAATTATCAGCAAGATTTGCGTCGATTCGGGCAATATAGGGCAACCCAAGTTGATTAGTCACGGCAGAGGGTAAGGTCAATAAACCTTCAAAGCCTGTATCAATAACACACTTAATTTCTATGTTTGAAAGTTCTGAGAGACAAAGAATTACACCCATGTGAGCTTGAAGCCCAACTACAGTTCCGTGAATCACTATACCGTCCTGATCAATGTACCACCAACGGCATAGACTGCATTAAATTCGATTCGTTCTGCCCAAATTGCTGCATCAGCCTGTTTAGCTTGTAATCGGTGACTAGTTACTACTAAATCATCACCGATTTCATATTCACCCGTCTCAACATTAATTGAGATAATTTTGCCAATATTCTCTGCCGTCTCCACTTGAGGACGGATACTCTTCTCATAGAGTTCTTTGCCACGTCGGGTAATTTCTTCGCCATTGAGTTTGGGGTGAGGCATACAGGCAATTTTCTTTCTTCAAGTTAGTATACTCCTATCATCATTGTAAACCGAAACTACAGCCGAGAAGTCTTTATAGTAGCTTAAACCGTATTTATTCGTGTTTCACAACCCCATGACTGTGCGATAATGTGCTTCAATTTGTGCCACAGTTTGAGACTTGCGCTTTGTCTCCCATTGACTGCGGTTAAATAATTCTTGCCGCAATTCATCAACGTTAATTGTTGTCACTTTACCATCAGTAATAATTTACTTGCCATTCACCCAAGCACTATCAACAACATTACTAGGACGCCCTAAAACTAACAAACCAATGGGATCTGTACGCGGAAGTAATGATAAATTGGTGAGGTCATAAAGTACTAAATATGCTTGTTTTCCCACAGTGAGAGAACCGAGATTATCTGCAAGATTCAATCCTTTTGCGCCTCCTAAAGATGCCATTTCTACAGCTTGTCTGGGCGTAATCCAATGCTGATAATCTGAGTCTGTGACATTATGTAAGATAGAACCAATTTTGATAGCTTCTAGCAAATCTTGGGAGTCATTACTCGAAGCACCATCGCAACCAAAAGTTACATTTACCCCAGCTTGGCGGTATTTTAAAATTGGGGCGATGCCACTGCCTAAACGCAGATTACTTAAGGGATTATGAACAACTGTAGATTCAGTTTCAACCAAAATAGCGATATCAGCATTATTTAACCAGACGCAATGGGCTAGAGTTGTCCGATCGCTCAAATATCCGATTCTTTTCAAATGTTCCACAGCAGTACAACCGTACTTTTGTTGAGCGATTTTTTCCTGTGCCCTGGTTTCCAGTAAATGGGAGTGACGACAAAGATTATAGCGATCGCTTAACTCGATACATCCCGCAAATAAAGCATCAGTACACAATTGTATCCCTGTTAGTGCAACTAAAATACTCACACCCTCATCTGGGCGATGAAACTGTCTCACCGCCTCTTCAATAATTTCCAATGTTGCAGTAGTTGAGCGAAAATAAGGTTCATGAGTTTTTGCTGATTCCCCGGTATACCTGCGCTGAGGGATTCATCGTGAATTAAGGGGGCGATAAAAGCACGAATTCCAACTTCTCTATAAGTGCGAGTTGCAATGGCGATCGTTTCTAACTCAAGTCCGGGAATTAACACCAGATGATCTACCACACTCGTCTCGCTGGAAAGTAAGGTTTCCACGGCAGTACCCAAGGCGTTCAGATAAACCTGTTCGGGATCGAGGGGCGTAAAATCATACAGTTCTGCTAACCATAATTCTAAAGGCAAAACTGACATGATTCCTCATTGCCATATCTCTGATGAGTGGGTGTGGGCGTTGAAGAAGCCAGGAAGCAGCAGCTTATTTTTGCCATCTATGGCAGTGCCGATTACTTGTAGATTGGGGGCAATGGCAGCGATTTTATCATCTACAACCTGTACATCTACCGTTGCATAATCATCACTGACGGCAATCAAAACATTATGGATGGTGAAATTTACCATATTTAACCTTAATTAAGTAATTGTATTTTCAACTGAATTTCAAGCTACAAAATAGAAAATGGTGTTGTCTATTGCAATCTTATGAATTTGCCTTTTCGGACATTGGGAGTTCCACCAAATGCGTGGACAGTAAATGATGCGATCGCAGATATCACTCGTCTTCAAAAGACCCCACAACCCGTTATTTTATCTACAGATACTAAAACCCTGCACTTAGACTTGGCAAAAGCTGCTATACTCATCATTGATATGCAAAACGACTTCTGTCACCCTGATGGCTGGTTAGCACATATTGGTGTGGATGTAACTCCAGCGCGTCAGCCTATTGAACCTTTAAACAACTTACTTCCAGAACTCCGTGAGGCTGGTGTTCCAGTCATTTGGGTAAATTGGGGGAATCGTCCCGACTTGCTCAATATTAGTGCTGGTTTGCGTCACGTCTATAATCCCACAGGGGGAGGTGTGGGATTGGGCGATCCATTGCCAAGCAATGGTGCTAGAGTACTCATGGCAGGTAGTTGGGCAGCGGCAATTGTAGACGAACTAGAACAGATTCCGGAAGATATTCGTGTGGATAAATACCGCATGAGTGGTTTTTGGGATACGCCGTTAGATAGTATCTTGCGGAATCTGGGAAGGACAACACTATTTTTAGCTGGTGTTAATGCTGATCAATGTGTGCTAGTGACCTTATGTGATGCCAACTTCTTAGGATATGACTGTGTGTTAGTTAAAGACTGTACCGCTACTACTTCTCCTGAATATTGTTGGCTGGCGACATTGTACAATGTCAAACAATGCTTCGGTTTTGTCACTGACTCGCAAGCAATTTTAACAGCGCTCAAAAAGAGTGAGGAGTAATTCGATTTGAGATTTTAGATTTGAGATTGATTCCATGCATGAATGCTCTTTATTTGCTCAATAATTTGAGATATTAGATTTGTTCTTGCGTTTAAATTCACTTGATCTCAAACTTTTTTAAATTTTGGACTTTCCTGCGGAACGCTACGCGTAGCTTGCTTCCACGAAGTGGTACGGCGTGAGCGCTTAGTCGAACGCTTTTGAATTATTTGATCCCAAAATCCAAAATTTGAAATCTAAAATCTAAAATTGGGTGATTTAGACATACAACTAACAACTCAATATTCAGGACTTGGATTTTAGGAATTTTCATACCCAACAATCACTTCCGAGGGGATAAATAAATGAATGCTACTCGTTGTGTAATTCCGGTTATCAAATCTACCAAAGATTACCAAGTATATCGTATTAGTCCCAACGACTCTAATCGATTAGCAATTATCTTCGATTCGACAAATGCTAATACTTCCTTGACTTGCTGCATTGAAATTTTTGATGTTGGTGGACAAACACCACCAAATCGCCATCAGTGGGCGGTAGAAATGTTTTTCGTTATCAAAGGGGAAGCGATCGCCATATGTGATGGTAAGAGTACCACGATCAAAACTGGAGATAGTTTATTGGTGCCTCCCACTGGGACTCATTTGATTAAAAATACTGGTTCTACTCGCTTGTACACGTTGACTGTTATGGTTCCCAATGAAAACTTTTCGGAATTGATTCGCAGTGGTATTCCGACGGAGTTAGATGCAGAAGATATGGCAGTACTGGGGAGATTAGATGCTTTGATGCCCTGTTAAAATAATTCGGATTTCATAAATCATTACACCCTACCCCCAATACTGCTTGATTAAGAAATTTATCTGTCCAGGCAAGCAGTTCTTAAGCAGGGGAAAAAAAACGCTTATTCCTCCTATTCTTCATTATTCCTCGTTCCCATGTGGAACATGGGAATACATCGTATTTTGGCTGCTGACTCCATGTCTAATTGGAGGCAGCAGCCTCTAATCAGCCATTCCCATGCAGAGCATGGGAACGAGAGGATATTATGAATTATTAATAATTTGTTTAACAACAATAACAAAGCGTTCCATGTCAGCGGAGGTAATAGCTCCCATTGTCGAGACTCGGAAAATAGATTGAGCTAAATTTCCCTGTCCAGAATAAATTATATAGTCTTCTGCTTTCAGTTTGTCGTGAAATTCCTCATAGCTGAAACCATCTGGCAAGTAGTAGGCATTCAAGACAACGGATGAACTGCCAACAGGAAGTAGGGGTTTAATTCCGATTGAGGCTAACCCGTTTCTAACTAAGCTAGCAAGTTGGTTGTAATGGCTGTGTCTGGCACTCCAACCCCCTGCTTCTGCCATTTCTTGCAAAGCTTCTGTTAAGGCATAAAATGTCTGTACTGATTGCGTAAAAGGTGTGCCGCCTCGATCCTGCTGCTGGCAATAGGTTCCTAAATCTAAATATAAGGTGCGGGGAATTGTGGCTACTGACGGCAGTGCATCCCGTCGCAGGATAACAAAGGAGGTTCCGGGGACGCCATGCAGACATTTATTGGCTGTTGCAGCGCAAGCGGTGATTCCCCAATCTGCAAAATTCAGTTCCTCGGCACCAAAACTGCTGACTCCATCGACTAGTAATTGAATACGGCGTTCTTGACAAATTAGCGCAAGTTCCACCAAATTATTTAGGCGACCGGTAGTAGTTTCGTGATGGACGACAGCAAGATGGGTGATATCGGCGTTTTCATCTAAAAGTTTGACTAAACCGTTGATATCTATTTCGGCATCCCAAGGATGGGAAAGTGTTATGTAATTAATGCTGTGGATTTTGGCGATTTTGGATAGTCGTTCGCCATACACACCGTTTTCAATCACCAGCAATTTCCCGTCTTTGGGGACTAGACTGCTGATCATCGCTTCCATCGCTGCGGTACCAGAACCTGTGAGGAGAACTGCTGCCCAGCGATCGCTTTCAAGACCATAAACTTGAAGTAATTGTTCGCGGATTCTACTTTGAAGTTGGGAAAATTCCACTTCACGATGACACAAATCGGGACGCAACAGGGCATTTCTGACGCGATCGCTCAAATTGACGGGGCCGGGATTTAATAAAATCATTACAAAGATACGCGATTAATCGCGTCTGTACAGGAGTTAGCAGTAGAGACGCGATTAATCGCGTCTGTTAGGAGAGACGCAATTAATCGCGTCTGTACAGTTAGAATTTTATTGCCAGTCGGAACCAATATGTTTCATAAAGCGTTGCAAAACTGCTTCCGGGGTGAGGTTGGGTCGGGGTAGCTTTTCTAAAGTTCCTGGACGGATTTTCAGATGCGCGAATTTCGGTCTAGTGTTGGCATTTGCGGTAAATAAGGCATCTAAAAGCGCGGGGTCGTCTCCAGCTAATGTAACGCCGTAACCGCACCCTTCGGCAATCTTGGCAAAGGAGATACCCGCAGAGACGGTAGCTTGTGCGCCTGTGGAATCATGGACTTCATTATCTAAGAGAATATGGATTAAGTTAGCACCGCCATAAGTGCCAATAGTCGCAAAATTTCCCATTCGCATCAGTGCTGCTCCATCGCCATCAATCACTACTACCTTCAGGTCTGGACGTGCTAAGGATAGTCCCAATCCCATTGAGGAAGCACAGCCCATCGACCCGACCATATAAAGATGATTGGCGCTGTCTTTACTGGCGAAGAGTTCCCGTCCCGTGTATCCGGTGGTGGCAATTACTACAGTGTTTTTTGCGTCAATGAGTTCCACAATCCGAGCCAATGCTTCGCTGCGAGAAACGCGTTGTTCTTTGTGATCCCGAAAAAAGCTTTGCTGAATATGAACGCTACTACTATTTTTTCGTTCGGGGATAGAAGAACGGGTGAGTGCATGGGGGGCGATTGCTCCTTTACGCATAATTAAAGCATAAGGACAGCGTTCTTGTTGCATATAGGCTGTGGCTCTTTGCAGAACGGGTTCTATTTCTGCTGCGTTTGTGGGAAAAAATTCCCAAGGTATAGTCATTGTTTGCAGCAATTTATCTGTGATTTGCCCCATTAATTGATGTTGTGGTTCATCTTGCAACAGGCGATCGCCTCGCAAGGTACAAATCAGCAGCAGTGGAATCCGAAAGATATAAGTGAGGGAGGTTAGCGGGTTAACAGCATTTCCCAAACCAGAGTTTTGCATCATTACTACGGCTGGTTTTCCAGCAATTGCTGCTCCAGCTGCGATCGCTACAGCATCTCCCTCATTGGCTGCGGAGATATATCTAAGTTGAACGTCATTGATGACGTAGTTAATAAAAGGCGTGAGAAAAGAACACGGTACACCACTGTACCACCCAAAGCCAAGATTACGCGCAGCTTCTACAAATTCCTCTGCCTGAATCATAATTAAAAATTTACAACAATTTTCAGCTATTTAGACGATTTAGATGGGATGAAAGATATTACTTCGGCTTCAGAACTCAAAACCTCAACCTCAAAGCTTCGTCGATGAACCTCAGGATAATCATAGGTTCGGTTGAGGAACGAAACCCAACCTACGCAGTTTAAGGTTTTTGGCTCTAACTGAACCGTATTGCATTATAGCCTTGAGTTCAGTTAGCACGGCAAAAACAAGTTTTTTTGGGGATTTCCGGGTCAATGAGCAATTTTATTTTTGTAACCCTTCGTACCAAGAGTCTCAAACGTTGCATGGTGGCTGGTGAGAGGCTTGCTACTTTTGGGACTATTTTCATTAGAATCCTGATTGGCATGAATTCGCATCTGCAATAAGTTGTTTCCTGTTGCACTTAAATAAAAAATAATTTGTAGAAATATTAAAAACTTTTGAATTTTATTATTCCACTGTTCCGATAGTTTTTGAGTTTGATTATTCATGATAACTCCGACTGAATTCATCTTTTTACGATAATAAACAACTTAAGTTTAAAAAATTTAAGATGAGAATTAAATCTACTCAAAGCTAATAAATTACTCTTTTTTAAGTAATTTTATAATTTGCTCAACATCATTAAGAGAATAGCTTAAGTGTGAATCAATAGCATTACTTAATTTTTCTTGGTTTAACTCAAGTATGGCTTGAAAAATTTCCACGTGGATCGCGTTTTGTCCAATTGTCATATTAAATTTTAGTTGGGGAATCCAAATTTTAAAAAAATCCATATAATCTTGTCTATATCGTTCTACCAACCTTCTTGCATATTCTTCAGGATGAGCATTCATAATACGGGTGTGAAGATACTCATCTAAAACAATCATTAATTGATTATCTTTATCATTAGATGCTAGTTTATATAACAAATAAACCTCTTGAAGGCTAATTAAATCTTTTGCTTTTAAAGGTTTTAAAAAGTATTCTATAGCTTCCTTTTCATACTTAAATCTTACTTTTAATCGCTGACAAAATTGTCCAATAGAATACTGTGGAAAGTGTTCAAGGAGAGGATTAGATAAAGTTTTGGCAAATATCTCTCGAAGAGCTTGATTAGGAGGAGTTTCTCCCGTTTCAATTGCTACTATAGTCCTTCGACAGGTATAACACTCTTGAGCTAACCTATCTTGTGACCAAATTATATTTTTTCGTGAGTTTTTCAATATGCGCCCATAGGCTAGCTTTGTTAGCTTATCTTGTATTAAACCATCCATAATTATTCTGGTTTGGTTAGAAGCTTAATTATTTTTTAGTCTATCAAAATCAAATAGTAAACTTCCTGAACGCGCATGTTTTATGCTCACTGATGGACGAGCATTGGGCATGGGAATTAGAGAGGAAAGATTATTATTTGAGCTTTAAAACTCAAAACTTGAGCTTCATAACTCGAAACTTCAACCTCACAATTCCCCATGCCCCATGCCCCACTCCCTATTGCTTTAATTGAAAAGCAAGGTCAAGATCATCTAAAGAATTAACATCTAACCAGTTACCACGAATATAAAGCACCTTAATCGGTTTGCCTTGCTCGATTAAATAATTGCATAATTCTGGCAAACCCAAAGTGTTGAATTCCGGTCGTTTCTGCAACTCATTGAGTGCTTCACTCACCCACTCTCTACCTTGACTCCGCAAGCGCAGCATCCCAATCCAGCGGCCACTATATTTTCCTAGTTGCGTTTGTGTTGTTTTAGAAATGTCCAACAGGTTTACATCCTGTCCAAAGAGAGAAAGGTCGTCTGGAATTGAGCAATAAGCGTAGTCAGGTGAACCGCTAACAGACTTGCTGTTCGCCACAGAATCAACCACAGCTACAATTTCTCCAGGACATTCTAATAAATCCCGCAGGATGTAGCTTCTAAATAGTAAATCGCCGTAAAGCACCAGCATCTCGTCGCTGAAGTTGGTTTGAGCGCAGGCTAAGGATGCTAATTCTCCCGTTGTTTCATAATCTGGGTTGCGGATGACCTTAGTCCCTGGAACATTAATAGTTTCTGCTTTGTAACCTGCGACAACGGTAATATCGTTGATGGCAAGTTTCTTGAATTTGTCCACCAACAACCTGAGTAGGGGTTTACCTCCAAGGGGTAACATCACTTTCGGTTTATCTTGCGTCAACCCTGCTAATTCTTGGCCTCGGCTAGCAGCCAGAACGATCGCTTGGGTATCGTGGCGTCCATTGTTAAAGTAGCGTTTTTCAGCTTCTTGGAGTTCATCCGCCCCCTGTAGCCGGAAAATTTCTTTTACAGGTGCAATCTCATCTTCAATGTTGATTAAAGTTTCGCTGGCTTTCACTTCGCGGGCGATCGCTTGCATACTAGCAACAGCAGCTCGAATCAGATGATTTGCCCAGATGACCAAATTCACTTCAGCTTTGCGAAACACATCAGTGGGAGTACTGTAATATTTAGTTGGTATAATTACCAACGGGGAACGACCCGCCCACTCTTTAGCAAAGGCTAGCACTTGATCAGGACGCGATGATTTACTGTGAATCAGGATGGCGTTGGCTCCGGCGGCGTGGTAAGCTTCAGCTCGGCGCATTGCCTCTGAAAGATCCCACCCGGCAATCAAAGCTTCGAGTCGGGCGACGATGCAAAAATCTGGATCTGTCTGACTATCCTTACCTGCCTTAATTTTGCCGGAGAATTCATCAATATCAGCCAAAGCTTGGCGACTCCCATTGATGAAACTATTGGTTTTGGGAAAAAGCTTATCTTCAATACAGACTCCAGCAATACCTCGCTGTTCTAACTTCTTAACCAGGCGACGCATATTATTAAAATTGCCATAACCAGTATCCCCATCTAACAAAATGGGGATGCTGGTGACATCAGACATGAACTCTAGCATTTCCACAACTTGAGTCCAACTGGCCTCATTATTATCTCGAACGCCATATTGAGCCGAAAGGGCGAGTCCACTGGCCCAAATTCCTTTAAATCCAGCCTCTTCCACAATGCGGGCGCTAATCCCATTGTGAGCTTCCATGATGAAGTCAAGTTGAGGCGATTCTAGTAAGGCCCGCAGTTGGGCACACTTATTTAATTTTGCAGCGGTATCAGTGGGTGCAAATATTTGATGCATCTATTCTGCTTTTTTCAACCTATATAATATAGCGGTTCTCAATTGCATGGAATACAAACCTAACCCCTAGCCCCTTCCCTGCAAGGGAAGGGGGGTAAGATTCAAAGCCTCTCTCCTTTTAGGAGAGAGGTCAGACTGTAATGTATCCAAACGATAACTGCTACAAATTAAAATATTTTCAGACATTTTCTACAACTTCTATCTGAGGTAAAATCTCGTTTTGGGCACGTTGAATATCCTGTGGAAAATCGATTTCGAGCCAAGGTAAACCAGTGATATCTTCGTAGCCAAATTTTTCGGGAGTTTCTAATAGTAGATCCCGAATGACTTCTTCATAAGGTTCATCATGTCGTCCGTCTGCAACATACTGTTCTGTGCGAGTAGCAATCTGGTGAGCAGCAACACTTCCAAAACGAAAGAATCCCACTGACTCACCTGCAAAATCATAAACCAAACCAAAAGCTATTTGTTTGCGAAACTCCACTAAATAATTATCTCTGACGCAAAGCTTTACAGGTTCATCTCCCGGTTCAAAATCTCGATCCAGTAAAAAGCAGTTGGGGATATTTGTCTTTACCAGTCGTTCGATGATACGGCGATCGTACAAAACATCTGCATCCATTAATAATATGTCATCGCCAGCGACTAGATGCTGACGTACAGTCCAAAGGCTGATCACACTACCTTTAGTGTAGTCAGGATTATAAACTGTACTGACCCAATTTTCCGCTCCTAATGCTTTGATTTCCTCCTGAATTCTTTGTGCTTGGTAACCCACAGCAATCACTACTTCGTCAATCTGGTAATGACGGAGATAGTTCAAATGGCGCTCTAATAGAGATTTGCCGTTAAATTTCAGTAAGCATTTGGGTTGGATTTGCCCATCTTTACCTAAGCGTCGTCCAACGCCAGCAGCTAATATAATTGCCTTCATTGTCAAGTCACTAACAAAGCTATAACACCAGGAAATCTGGAAATTTTCCCGTATTTTATAATGACTGTTTTTTGCTCAAGACAATATTTGTTAATTAATTCTTAACATGGAAGAAACAGTAACTCTGTATCGCCCCACTGGCCCAAAAGAGCTAGAACTAGTTAAGCAAAGCGACTACACCAAATGGCCACCGAGACTACCTGAACAGCCAATTTTTTACCCAGTTACAAACGAGCAGTATGCCCAGGAAATTGCGACTAAATGGAATATAAGGGACAGTGGCGTAGGTTATGTTACACGGTTTGAGGTTAAGAAAGTTTTCATGGATAAGTATGAAGTTCATCAAGTTGGGGCTTCATATCATACAGAATGGTGGATTCCAGCCGAAGAACTGGAAGAGTTAAACAGCAACATTGTGGGTAAAATCGAGGTGATTGGAGAATATAGGTAGAAGGCAGAAGGCAGGGTACTAGTTACCTCAACTGCGAAACACCTGGCGAAAACCAAAATAGGCGATCGCATCTTTCATATTCGAGACAAAACGTTTTAACATACCCATGTTGGTGTCGGTGACGTATTCCAAAGTTAAGACAATGCGCTGTTCATTTTCACCCAAAGGAGTAACTCTGTGGTAAAGTTTGTCACCATTGAATAAGACTATAGTACCAGGGGTTAAGGAGAGCGATCGCGTTTGTGTCTCCCGTTCAGGAATATCCTTGTAAAGTTGATATTCCAGCTTACTGGATGAATTATCAACTAAACCAAGCAACACTGTATAACGTTTCCCGCGATAGTAAGAGGTATCGTAATGATACTGGATATGGTCTCCAGGCTCAGTGTAGTAGTACAACGCGTAAGTATGGGGATCAGCATCAGGACAGGGAAGGAGTTTTTCTGCCGTAATTTTGTTGAGAAACTCGAAAAAGGCACTAAGTTGATAAAACTCTCCAAAAATCGGAGCTAGGCTGTCTAAACTATAGCGGCTGATACTACCGCCCTTTTTATGATTGGGAATATAGTTGCGGTTTATAGCAGGTTGCAAAGATGGCAACAGCGCCAAAAATTTCTCAATGATGGAGTTAGGAAGAAAGTTCTCAACCACCAAAAATTCATTTTGAGCCTGAAACTCAGCTTGAAATTTCTGGTAATCAACAGTTGCTATAGCTTTATCAATTTCAGTTTGAAGCTCCATTGATAATTTGATATTAATACAAGATTGCAAAAATAAACATACCATTCACTCTAGTAATTGTCACACAATACCCACAACCTTCATAGTTGCATCCTTGCTTGATATTTGCTATCACAAATTTCATAATCTCTGCTTATATATGATAAAAGCCACTTGCTTACTCTATCAAGGGGTTTTCAAACTGCATGGATTTGTTTTACTTATCTGAGGAGTGTAACTCTATCCTTCATTCTTTACGCTGATTATAATTTCACTCTAAACTTGGTAACATGTTTAATAAATGCGATCGCACTTTTACGCTCAACATAATTTATTCTGTTTACAAAAAGTTTTTTAGATACCACCGCAATTACAGATCGTTATTGTCCTGGGTTACCGACGTGTTAATAATCTTTATGTCAGGGGTAACATTAAAACCTTTTGGTTTTAATTGTTGAGATGATTTTTCAAATAACTGATTAATTCTATATTTAAGGTCTTTTTTTGAAAAGTTTATTATTACTTGAGTAACTGATTCAAGTAAATCAGTCCATAAAGGATTATCAGAATATATTTTAAAAGTTTCAGTAACTACTTTTTCTTCTTTTATCGATGGTGCTATAATAATAAAAATATCATCCTCTTGTTTAATAGAGATATACATAGCAATTCCTGAAGGCGGTACTAAATTTTTATTAAAAAAGCTTTTCCCACAACTACTAATATTAAAACCTATATTGGGTGCAGAAATCACTAATTTGAAACTAAAAAAACATTCATTATCTACAATAATAGCATCTTGAATAAAATTATAAGGAGCAATTTTAGAGCCTTTTTCATCAACAATATATATATCTTTTCCTGGAGTACATTCAATATGTAAAGCGATTTTATCAATCAGTTCGCGGATAAAATCAAAGTTTTTACCTACATATGCATAGGTATCTTCATAATCTTTATTCACACTATCGACCAGATGTTGAAAGATTGATTTTGGCATAATGATAAAACTTTTAATAAAATAATAGTATCATGTTTAAATGAAACAAGTAAGTACTGTTACCAAGTTTAGGAGGTGCGATCGCAAAATTTGATAATGCATTCAAGAAAGCTAAAAAGCCTGTTTTATTAGCTTTCTGCCCCATGCCCCGTTAGCGACTTCCAAATAAAAAAATAATCAATCATTTTGGTAAGCAGGGGGAGCAGGGGGAGCAGGGGGAAAAGAAATCGGATAGTCGTATTGGATTACAGGAATTGAGTAATTTAATTTTTGTCAGTCCCTTATACTAGTTTGATTCAGGCTGCGGGAGTGCCCAAAATTGCCAAATTACCCATATAGCAAAAGTTGGTGCCCCAATTGTAGCTGCCATTAGTAACGGCTCTAGTCCATGCAGTAAGGTAACTATGGGAAACAAATACAGCACGTCTTCAATGTCAAACCCAGCGAAATTTGGTTGACGGCTGGCGTCTTTACCTAAACACTGTTCCATTTGGTTTCGCAAATGAAAGATGCAAGCAACAGACACACCAGATGCTATCCCCATTAGTAACGCCCACCAACCAAATTTTCCTTCCCTAAGACCATATCCAATACACACAAACAAAAGAATGTGGATGATGGCGTCACTAACGAGATCATATTGATGTCCCCATTTGCTGCTTTTCCCACTCAAACGAGCTAATTCCCCGTCTGTGTGATCTAGAAAGTTGGATAAAGCAAATAGCACTGCGCCAATATTAGCCCAGATCGCATCGCCAACTGCAATCGCTACCGCAGCCACCAACCCTGTCACAAGTCGCACTGTCGTGAGATGATTGGGGTTTACCCAACTGTCTTTTAGAGGTTTAACTAGCCAGTAAGCAAGTTGAGCATCCCAAGGCTTAGTGATCATAGATGAACTTGAATTTGATATGGTCTTTGAATACATATAACATTTACGATTACCACATCTAGCTAGAAATACAGATTTTTGTTTAATAACTGGCAGTTTTAGGATATAGCGGTTCTTAGTTGAGTGAATTATTGAATGCTTTTGGCGAAGTCGTATGCGCCTCCACGTTCAAGGGCGCGTTCGTAAGCAGGTCGTGCATGGATGCGCTCGACAAATTGCTTAATCTTTGGTCGGCTTGAGATGAGTTCAGCTTGCATAGCGACTATTTCCAGAGGAAAGCTCATTTGGATATCGGCGGCAGTAAATTCTTCGCCTACAAACCATGTACTCTTACGAAGTTCACCTTCTATGTAGTCAAAGTGAAGCTTGATCTGGGGTGCGATAAATTTGTCGTTTACGTTGCTGTCTCCTATACCAAAATTGTTGAAGATGAGGTTCATCACCAGAGGTGGCATTGCAGAGCCTTCGGCGTAATGCATCCAATAGGTGTAGCGCAGACGCTCCGGCGTTCCAGATGGCGGGATTAGCCGACCATTGCCGTAACGATCCAATATATATTCGATGATAGCGCCCGACTCTGCAACAGTGAGGTCTGCATCTGTGATCACTGGTGACTTGCCGAGCGGATGGATTTCACGCAGCGATGTCGGTGCCAGCATCGTCTTCTGGTCGCGTTCGTAGAATTTAATCTCGTATTCGATACCTAATTCTTCGAGTAACCATAGCACACGCTGCGATCGCGAGTTGTTGAGATGATGGACAACGATCATAATTGCTACTTTTTGACAATGGGGTTGATAGGAGCTTTTGCTCATCTCAACCTATCATCAGTTCCCCTACTGTTCATCTATCTGCTGGTTTGTCTTGAGTCTTGTGGCGATCGCACCAAAGGTAGCTTTAGAAACGTGACAAAATGTCTAGAGTGAACTCAAAGCAGCGAGAGTCTTTAAATCCGGCACTTCTAAGTCAGGTTGACTTATTGCTGATTCTGTGGCGCTAACTCCTTGTTGGTCTGCTCGACGGTTTACCCAGACTGTTGATAATCCCAGAGATTTGGCTGTAACGATATCGTGATATACACTAGCAGCAACATGTAATATCTGTTCTAACGGCAAATCAATTCTGTCAATAGCAAGTCTGAAGTTGTTTAAGGAGGGTTTGTAGCTTTTTGCCTGTTCTGCTGTGATTATCTGGTCAAATTCCACCTCCAAATGCTTTGCTGAGAAAGCAAAGAGATCGTCATCGACATTTGAGATAATTACCAGCTTAAAGTTTTGCTTGAGGGTTTTAAGTGCCTCAACTGTATCGGGGAAAGGCAGCCAATACTGAATCGAATCAGCAAGTGAATTTAGTTCGTCAGCAGTTGGCTCAAAGCCCAATCGCTCACCAAATTTCTGGACTACTATCTGCAAAACTTCTCGATATTTGATATACTCCCCTTTTTCCACTTCTGCTTCAAATTCAGCAAAAAGTTCCAGAATTTGATCGTCATCCAAATTAGTGTTATGTGCCAGCAGAAGTGGCTTTAGTGCCCCTAAGATGCCGTTCTCCCAATCAATCAGGGTTCCATAACAATCGAAAGTTAAAACTTTGTACTGATTTAATTTAATCACCTTTTTATACTCCAGAGCTTAATTAATAGTGTTCAGTTTTCACAAACCAAAAGACGGGTGAACCCATCTGCGTTGGCGCAGCCCGCCGCAGGCATCGCCACATTTGCCGCTCTTAAAGTCTCTGAACATTTTTTCTATATCAAAGCAGAGTTTAAGTAGGTAGACAATAAAATACCAAACTGTGTGAAGATAAGCAAGTAGATGGGCACAAAAAAACTAAACTATCTTAATAAAGATGAAGTAGGCTAAAACCCTTTTAAATGTTGCCTCCAGCATAGCTGCTTGCTGCCTTTTTTAAACGAAAAATATTTACGCCGACTTACTTCGAGTGTGGAATAATATTATCTGATATAAGGAGTTATACCTAAAATGTTTGTATGAATGTTAAATTTCACGATAGACAAGCGAATACCACTGAACAATTAAACTCAACTCAACAGCCATCTCATAGCAAGCCATCCGTAACTTTTTCGGTAGCAGAGGCAGTAGTAAAAATCCTGGCAGATATGGGAGTGGAGTATGCCTTTGGTGTTTCGGGAGGTGCGATCGCCCCAGTATGGGCTGCGTTACACCAAAGTTCCATCCAGGTGCTGCACTTTCGTCATGAAGCAGGAGCTGCTTTTGCGGCTATTGAGGCGCACTTTGCTAGCGATCGCCCGGTTGTGGTATTCACTACAGCGGGTCCAGGGATCACCAATGCTTTGACAGGGCTATTAGCTGCCCGTTGGGAGGGCGCTAAGGTTATTCTTGTGTCAGCTTCAACCTCGACACCACAGCGGGGACGTTGGGCTTTCCAAGAAACCAGCGCGTACACTATGCCCAGCACAAGTATTTTTACTTCGGGGCAAATATTCCATTACGCGACTACTCTCGAATGTAGCGATGAACTCACAGAGATTTCTCGAAGGCTTGCCCTCGGGCTGGCACAACCAGGAGGATTCGTCGCGTATCTAAGTATCCCAACAAATATCCAGACAAGTTTACTAAGAACTTCGTTGCCACAAGTAACTCTGTCTTATGCTGTGGCAAAAGCAAGTGAGGAAACAATCGCAGAATGTGTCCGGTTACTGTCTGAAGGACCCTTTGCCATCTGGGTTGGCTTCGGTGCGCGCGATGCTGCCGAAGAGATTCGCCAACTTGCTCAGAGAACAGGGGCTGCGGTAATGTGTTCGCCGCGTGGTAAGGGGATTTTTCCCGAAGATCATCCACAATTTGTAGGAGTCACAGGCTTTGCTGGACACAAGTCTGTTTTGACATATATGCAGGAGTACTGTCCTTTGCATACTTTGGTTCTGGGAACGCGCCTTGGTGAGTTTACCTCGTTCTGGAACCCTACGATGATCCCCCAGCGAGGATTTTTGCATATTGACATCGACCCAGATGTACCAGGAGCAGCGTATCCATATGCCGAGACGTTTGCTGTCCAGTCTGATGTAAAAGTGTTTATGAAAAAACTGCTGAAGCATTTTTCTGTAAGTAATAGTCGCTCAATGGCGGTAACGCTACCTCGACCTGAACTTGATTTAATCAAGCCATGTACAAGAGGTTTAGTGCGACCTAAAGTACTTATGGATGCGATTCAGCAGGTGATTGTTGAAGGAAGCAATGCAGTAGTGATGGCTGAGTCGGGTAACTCGTTTGCCTGGGGAATTCACCATCTGCGATTTACTAAACCAGGCCGCTTTCGCGTCAGTACTGGCTTCGGGTCTATGGGGCATTTCGTTACGGGCGTTGTGGGTGCGGCACTGGCAAGGAATGGTAAGGCTGTTGCTATTGTTGGGGATGGTGCCATGCTCATGAATAACGAGATAAGCACAGCTGTGCAACACAAAATTTCTGCTGTCTGGATTGTACTTAACGACTCGTACTACAACATGTGTGACCAGGGATTGACGCTGCTGAATTTTAAGGGAGTGGATGCGAAGATTACGCCGACGAATTTTGTTGAGATTGCCCAAGGTATGGGATCTGATGGTATACGTCTTGAAAAAGAGTCCGACATCCAAGTTGTACTGGAGAAAGCGATGGCAGTGAGCAGTCCATTCGTGGTTGACGTACTCATCGACCCCACTCAGATACCACCCTCCGAGAGTCGCAATCAGAGTCTGATTTCGCAAGGTACTAAGACTTAATTAACTAGGTGATTGGATATGGTGTATCCTCCAGTAGGTATTCTCTCACTCGCCGTGAGCTTTCCAAGCGTTATACGTAGAAATGATTATTACGTAGAAAAATACCCTGAGCTAGTCACTCAGGCTGAGCAAAAAAGCTTAGCAAAGATGTTCTCGCTCGTAGGAGGCATACCCAGCAACGAGTTTGAATTAGAGATGATGCCCTATCTGTCAGACCCGTTTCGTGGCACCGTTGAAAGGCGGGTGCTAAGTCTAGGTGAGTCGTCGCTGACGCTGGAGTATCGTGCAGCAAAGGATGCTCTCGATGCGGCAAAGCTTTCTACCGACGACGTAGATCTCTTGCTCGTCGCCTCGTTCTTACCTGAACAAATTGGATTTGGCAATGCTGCCTTCCTTGCTCGTCAACTGGGACTACAGTGTGGCGCATGGAATCTCGATGCAACGTGTGCCAGTACCCCAGTTTCCCTTCAAACTGCCTGTGCCTTGGTACAAGCTGGAGGATACCGCAATGCGCTAGTGGTAATATCATGTACTTACTCTCGCTTTTTCGATGAAAATGATACTCTCTCATGGTTTTTTAGCGACGGTGCCGGAGCTTTTGTAGTTAGTTCGCTCAAACCGAATCAGGGTATACTAGGCACAAAGACTGTTAATACCAGCATTTTGTGCGATCAATTCTTTTTTAAACTTATGGAGGATGAACAGGGCAAGCAGCAGCTCCGTATGCAGGTGACCAAGGGCACAAATAAGGTGATCAGTGAAACAGCCGCAAGTCTTCTGCATACTTGTTGCGAAGGCGCTATTTCAGCTGCAGGTATAACCTTGGAGCAAATTGATTTTTTTATTTTCAATACAGCCTCTGCTTGGTTTGCAAGCTTCTGTACGCGTGTACTGGGCATTCACCCAGAGCGCACAATTAATGTCTACCCTCTCTATGCAAACATTGGGCCAGCACTAACTGTAGCCAATTTGTACCACGCTGCTCATCTGGGCAAAATTCGCGAAAATGACTTGGTTTTGATCTATGGCTTTGGCGCAGCCAGTTCTGCCTCTGCAAGTGTGATCCGCTGGAGCAATGTGGCGCTAGGTCCTGTTCCGGTCAATGAAACTGATTCGATAGTCAAAAGTTCCGAAACTAAAAGTATCATTCCTTGCTAAGAGGTTGTTTGAAAAGTGTTTCGCTGTGACTTTAGGCACTTTTAGATCCCCCCTAACCCCCCTAAAAAAGGGGGGAACCGGAATCAAAGTACCCTTTTTTAAGGGAGATTTAGAACTTTTGATACCGACAAGAGGACTTTTCAAACATCCTCTAAGATACCTACCAAAATCTAAAGCATAGTCAATAGTTAAATGAAAAAAACAATTCTGACGACAGGATTTCTCTTATTGTCTTTCATGTTTCCGCTTAAAATCTCAGCGGCACAGAATTATGATGATATTTATGTTTTTGGCGACAGCTTTTCTGATACAGGAAATGCATTCAATGCTACAAATAGAACTTTTCCCCCAAGTTCAACATACTTTAATGGACGTTTTTCCAATGGTCCAGTTTGGGTAGAATATCTGGCACAAGACTTAGGATTATCCTTCAATCCTCGCACCAACTTTGCCTTTGGAGGGGCTACCACCGGAGTCGATAACATTAGCGTTCCTGGGTTACCCGGATTGCAACAGCAAATCGCTAGCTTTACAGCAGAAAATCCGTCTGCTGATCCCAACGCCCTTTATATTGTGTGGGCTGGTGCTAATGATTACTTCAGTTACTTTGCAGGGGGTGTTCCCAACCCTAATCAGGCAGTTGCAAATGTATCAGCAGCAGTGACATCGCTTGCTGCCATAGGCGCTCAAGATATTATGGTAGTTAACCAGCCAAATTTGGGAAAGTTTCCAGTTGCAAACTTTAATAGTCAAATACCCAGCTTATTCAGTACGTTGACCAATGCACATAATTCTGGCTTAAACGCGACCATCAACTTTTTGAACCAGCAACTAGACCCTGATATAAACATCATTCCTCTCAATGTTAATGACTTATTTAGTAGGATAATCGCCGAACCAAGCGAATTCGGCCTGACAAATGCTACCAACTATTGCATACAAGACTTATCAGTAGTGCCCTTAAATTTGCCTACCCAACCAGTCGCCTGTAATCCAGACGAGTTTTTATTTTGGGACCCAGTTCATCCTACAACCGCAGCTCATCAGCTTATTGGAGAATCTGCATTTTCAGTACTGAAGCCAGAGTCTGTTCCTGAACCTTCTAATGTGTTAGGAGTATTGGCTTTTGGTGTTTTAGGTAGAGTTTTACTTCTGAAATACAAATAGCTATCTGTGTTAGTCCTCTTTATTCTCAAATGCCCCTAAATCTTTCAGAGTAATTTTTTGAGCCTCAGTTAAACCCGTCACCCCACTAAGATTCATGCCATCATAAAGGTTAGAGTTCTTAAGAGTTTTCAAGCACTCACCTGTGTTGACATTCCAAAGCTTAATCGTATCATCTTGACTACCACTAACTAAGGTTTGAGCATCGGGACTAAAAGCTACTGACCAGACTAACTTAGAATGTCCCAAGAAAGTTTTTACACAGATGCCAGTAGTGACATCCCATAGTTTCACATTTTGATCACCGCTACCGCTTGCCAATATGCAAGCATCTAGAAAGGCAACTGAATATACTGAACTAGTATGTCCCTTTAAAGTTTCAATATTCTGACCTGTGCTGACATTCCACAGCTTGATTGTTTGATCAGTGCTACCACTTGCCAGCATTCGACCATCAGGACTAAAGGTAAGTGACCATATCCAATCATTATGACCATGCAGAGTCTGAAGACAACGACCACTAGCGACATCCCATAGCCTTATTATTTTGTCATGACAACCACTGGCTAGCAGATGACCATCTGGGCTGAAGGCGACCACCCATACCCAATGCATATGCCCTTGCAAAATATCGAGGCACTGGCCCGTTTTAATATTCCACAGCCTAACTGTCTGGTCTTGACAACCACTGGCTAGCATATGACCGTCTGGACTGAAGGCGACTGATGTGACTCGATTACTATGTCCCTGAAAAGTTTTGAGGCATCTACCAGTGCTAGCATCCCAGAGTTTCACTGTTTGATCCTCACTACCACTAGCAAGTATTTGACTATCCGAACTAAAAGCGACTGATGTAACCCGATTACTATGTCCCTGAAAAGTTTTGAGGCATTTACCAGTAATAGCGTCCCATAGCTTAACCTTTTGGTCATTACTGCCACTGGCAATAACAAGACCATTTGAGCTGAAGGTGACTGACCAAATCCCATTACAATAACCTTGCAATATCTTGAGGCATTTACCAGTGTTAATATCCCAAAGCATTACTGTTTGATCTTCACTGCCACTTGCTAGTTTCGTTCCTCCTAGACTAAAAGCAACTGACGGTATTCTGCTACTATGTCCCTGTAAGGTTGTACAACAACGACCCGTATTAATATCCCACAGTTTCACCGTTTGGTCATCACTGCTACTTGCTAGCGTCTTACCATTAGAACTGAAGACTACTGAATTAACGCAGTCAGTATGACCTTGCAAAATCTGAACAAATTGCTCTGTAACGAGATCCCATAGCCTCACTGTTTTATCATGACAACCAATAGCCAGAGTTTTACCATCAGGGCTGAAGGCGACTGACCGACTCCCACTATTATCAACCTGCACAGTATTGAGGCATTGTCCAGCACTAGTATCCCATAACTTCACAGTTTTGTCATCACTGCCACTGGCAAGCGTGGTACCTTGAGGACTGAAGGCGACTGATGTAACGCTATTACTATGTCCCTGCAAAGTTTTAAAGCATTGCCCGGTGCTGGTATCCCACAGTTTTACTGTTTGGTCTTCACTACTACTGGCAAGTATAGTACCTTGTGGACTGAAGGCGACTGACCAAATTCCACCATTATGCTCATTTAAGGTGGTTAGGCATTGCCCAGTGCGAGTATCCCACAGCTTAACTGTTTGATCATCACTTCCACTGGCAAGAATATGACCATCAGGGCTAAAGGTAACTGGCCAGATAAAACCCGTGTGCCCTTTGCAGGTAAGCAGTTGTTTCCCATCCGCAACTTGGTACAAGCAAATCTCATTATTAGTATCCCCCGTAGCCAAAAGTTTTCCATCAGGGCTGAATACCACAGAATGAATACCAGCCAGGGTTTCAGCAAAAACAGACTTAGCCAAATTGGCATGAGCAAAATTTACATTATGCAAATTCACACTTCGCAAGTCTGCTTGCCAAACAGTCAGGTGAGAAAAATCATAGCCACTCAGATCAGTTTCTAGATGAGAAAGCAGATTGAGAATGTTGCCAGCCGTATACCCTGGTTCTAGAGGAGATTCTTCTCGTAGTTTTGTAAGAATTTGAATTAACTGATTTTCAATTTTTATTTTACTTCTTAAGATATTAAGCAACCCATCTATCACTGGTTTAATGAGAAGGCGAATTTGAGTGTCCTTAACATAGTCTTTACCCATTGCCTTCATCAGAGCATGACATCTGAATAAATCAATATTCTGAGTGACAATCTCTTCACAGACGTTTTCTATCAAGCTACTAGTCACATACTCCATAACTACAGGCTGGAGCGTAAAAAGTGATCCAGTTTTTTCAATGAGCGTAGGCGTAGCCTTCTCGATTAGCGATCGCCTTCCTAAAGATTCTACAGCCTCTAGTAATTTTGCTTGTGGTACTGGTGATACAATATCTTCGCGCAATTCTGAGAGTGTAATCGACTCCCGATTAATCGCTAGCCAGTACATTATGTCCTTTTCTAAATCTGACAAGCGCTCAAACTGCTGCTCTAAAATATCGTGAATATCTCCAAAGACAGACGTATCTTGTTGCAAAAACTCAGTCATACTACCATCAAAGATATCTTGAATGGTCGTGGCAACTATCTTTAAGGCTAATGGATTGCCTGCATAACGTTCAATCATTACTTTGCATTCATCCTCTGCCACCGATACCCCTTTGAGTTTCAAGATTTCTTGGCCTTCTAGCACCTTCAAGCCACTCAGTGGCAATGAGCGAACAGGTAGTGCTTGTCCTTCCAATAATGCCACTTCTTTTGGTTTTTCACGACTAGTCAGCACTAAGCAGCTTTGGTGAATTGCTTCTCCTACCCGTTTTAAAAGCTCACCATATTCCTCATATCCTTCTTGATAAAGTCCGGCGCGGCTACCACTGCGGAGAATTGATTCTGCATTATCAAGGATCACCAAACAGCGATGATTTTGCAAATAATAGAGTAGTCGCGATACCCGATTGCTAAAGCTTTCCGGTAAGTTACCTTCTGTTTCCTGTTCGTCAGATAGAAATTGAATCAGGTTACTTAAAATAGTTTTAACAGGTGGAGCTTCTCGTAGCGATCGCCAGATCACATAATCAAAGTTTTCCTGAATTTTTTGAGCAAGCTTTACAGACAGCGCCGTTTTACCAATGCCTCCTATTCCCAATAGTGCCACCAATTGGCAATGCTCATTGAGAATCCATTCCTCTAGGGTAGTAAGTTCTTCTGTACGTCCATAAAAAACTAAGTTAAAGATAGCTTCTCCCCAATCTAGACGAGTATTTGAGCTTGAATAGTCACTTTTATCTATTTTTAAGTGAAAAGCCGAAAAAAGCTTTTCAATAGTCTGTTTGTCAACTCCTCCTTCCTGATTCAATACTTTCGAGATGGTAGCAGAATATAACCCAGAGCGTGCACTCATTTCTTCAAGAGTGTACCTGTTTCCAAAATTTTCCTTTGCTTCTGACTGATGCTTTGCTTCCTTAATTTTTTGTAAACCCTTGGTAGTAAGTGCAACGCCACGCTTACGTCTCCAATTCTGTAAAGTCATATATTAACTCACTGTTCGTGTAATCACCTTTGATTAAAAGGAATTATCTACTAGGTTGCTATAGATATGAGGTGATAGCTATAACAAACGAATAATCTTATGTTGCAGAAGATTTAAAACAGGTATATTACTAAAATATTCACTAATGAAAACCACCTTTGGCAATCCACTCGTCTCGGTAAGTCAACATCGCTTGCTCAACAGACAATCTGGTCTGTGGGGCATTGCTGACATCAGCGCTTCAGCCTAAAGCTTCTTGCACTTGGGTAATGGCAGAATCATTACGTGTGGTACTAGTTATTTAATACCTTGACTTTTCAGTAATATATTTGGGGCGTAAAGCTTAAGTTCAATCTCAAAATCCCGATTTTCACTGGTAAAAACAGTTTTGAATTGGCAATCTTGATAAGGAAAGTTTGTATATATCTAGCCTATCAATCAATGAATAAAACTGTTGCACTTAAATTTCCCCGTTTGGCAACCTCCAGGAATAAAAGGGCGCTTAAGCGAATTACCTTAAATTTGACATCAGATGAAGCCCAGAACCTTGAAAAATATTGTGAACAGACAGGCAGACTAGCAATAGATGTGATTCGAGAACTCATTCAAGCCTTGCCTTGACCCTTGACCTGACTTTTCACGGTAAGTCTGAAAAGTTTCAGTACAGAAGAGTCATGGCTAAAGTAGAAGGTGTTGCACATTTGGACAAAGGTTTTCAAATTTAATCTGACGAGAGTAATTCAAGAGCAGTAATCATAAATTAGACCCTCCTGACTGGATCTTTGCTATTTCAATACTGTTGTTTGTTGGAAAAATACTAAAAAATAAGGGTTATAGATTATTCTCTGACGGAAGTGATAAAAGAATAAGGATAGTCGCCGAACGGAGAAACAGTCTCTTACTTCTGATTATACAACTCAATAATAGTTATCACGTCATCTTGTTTTCAGCGTGCTACGCTCGTTTACGGCAGGCGTAGCACGCCTTTACTCAATTTTTACGTCCCTCTCAATCTTCACAAAAAATTACCACTCGTTAATTTAACACCTCCAATTCAACCAAATTCTAATGCTTATATATTGAGAGAAATGGTTCGCAAATCTACTTTTATTTCGTCAGCGGCAAGGCTCGAATGAGTTCTCTAATCACATCCGTTGCTGGTCTGCCTGTCTGTTCACAATACTTTTCAAGGTTCTTGGCTTCATTTAATGCCAGGTTTATAGTGATTCGCTTGACCGCCCATTTTTTGTTCATGCTAAAACAGATAAATCGTGTAATCATAGCTTCAAACCCTGATTTTACCTTCTCAACTGGAAAGTAACCTAAATTTTGGATGTGCCAACATACCTTTTCAATAGGACACGTTGTAAATAAATATTGCAGGTGTGCTTTAATGATTTACTAACTTGTCCATAAATGATATTTGAACAATGAAGATTTGGGTACTCTATAATCCAATACACTTGGGTTAGTGATAATCGTCTCCGGGAACTCCCCCTAACCCACGCTACTTGCTTCTTCTAAGGGAGACGCTCTTTCTAGCTTGCTTAAGAGTAGGGGTACAAGTCGGGAAATCCGATGCCACTTGCTTTAAGCCTACATAGAATTGGTATAAATTGAAATTGAAAGGTTGAGACGGGGACACAGGGAAATATTCATTCTCCGCGTCAGTGTGTCTTCGTCTGATTGCATCGCTCCCTACCCATAATCTATTATATTGATAGTCTACTATTGTGGCATCTAGTTAATTCTAAATGCTCAAAATTTTGCCGTTTCTCAGTTTAATTATAAACCCGCTTTATTCACCTTGATAACCCTGATTACTTTGGCAGAATACCTATTTATATCGTTCTTATTAGATTCATAATTGCAGCTTAATTGCAATCAATTTAGAATTAACAATGTTGAAGAAAGCTTTAACCTAAATTTGTACTAACTTTAACTCAACCTTTGCTTACGCTATATGCCTTAGTAAGAAGATTGTGTAGTAACTATGGCAAAGTACTGTATTTATATCGGTTTTTAGATGTATTGCTACCGTTAACCCAGAGCTAGAAGTCAAATTGGAGGTTATTACGAGTTGCTGTTGACTGCATTAAGGAGCGGAGATTCTTGAAACTGCAACTGACCCAATTACATCTACTCTGAGCCAAATTAACTGGAGCGTAGACCCATGAGACGCACAGATGTTGCTTGCATAGCACAAAATAGGTGTCTACGCCGACAGCATGACATTTGCATATTTTCTGTGGAGTTTTCTTAACTTACTTGAGGAGTACAAATGCTTGAGGCTATCGCTATTGCTTGGTTATTACTGTTTTTTGGCGACTTTCTATCTACATTCTTTTACCACGTACCCGAGCACGTTTTTGGTAGCCTTCATTTAAAAACGCACCACTCTTGGAAGAAGGACTTCCGCCACTACGCTATTTTGACTTTTAATCCCCAGGTTCTTTTAGATGGTATCTTGGGAGCTTTGCCTTATGTACTCATAGCAGTAGTCCTGTGGTCTTTCTCTCCTATTGGCGTTATCTCTGGATTACTGCTTGGTCAGTTTCATGTATGGTGGAGACACATAAGTGTACTAGGTTGGCAAACTTCAAAGCCTGTAAATATTTTATGCCAAATTCTATTTATTACTACTCCTGAGAGACACTGGTTACACCATCACAAAACTAATTTGGGTTTCGGTGATATTTTCACCTTCTTTGAACAACCTGCACAAATGTGGTTACGCTGGCTTCGGCTACTCAGACTTCGTTTTCGCTACTCTCGGATCTAACTAAAGCTACCGCTTACCTAAATACTTTTTAAAATTACCAAAATCAGCTGCGATCGCAGCTGATTTTTGGACACTATTTATATTTTGCCAGAGAGGGGATTATTCCAGTCTCAGAAATGCAATCACCTACATATTCAAAAAAGTTTTACACTGAGCTTGTCGAAGTGCTGATTGCCAATTTAGAAGTAGTAGCAATAACAAATATTAATTGACCATAGATTTAAGTTATGCTTTTATTTAATTAAAAAAGGTTTGTTTATATTTTTTCTATAACTCATCAAAAAGTAAGTGAGTTACATGGACGGAAGGATGCCTCTGGTAAAGAGTTTAAAGGTATTTGCCGCCGCTTAACTTCAATAGTTATACCGCCAATCTTTTTGGGAAAACTAGTCTTAATTAGTAAATTATTATATGCCTAGATTTTTATGACAATTTCTCTCTTTTGGGGCAATACTAGGCGTAGCTTGCTTTCCCGTTCGGCGAAGCCGTTCCCGAAGGGTAGGATTACGGATAGCTACGCTAAGGCAACCGTTCGGATTCTCTGCTATGTGACCACCAAAGAGATTTACTTTGAGGCTGACACTAACCAATCCCCTATTGCCATCAAACAGTCTAGAGAAGAATTTACACGCGATTTCGTTGAAATCCTGAATCAGCTGTACACTCAAGCCACGTCTTCAGAAAATCTAAGGTTTTATCAACAGACACCACTGCAACTGGTACAAAGTAAGAAAATGTCCGCTTTGGGAAATTTAGTGGCAGAGGTGGCAAATAAAATTAATAATCCGGTTGGTTTTATTGCTGGAAATTTGCAACCTGCTGCTTATGAGGTGTTTCATGTCGCCAGTTAGCCTCAGAAAGATTCTTAACAAAAAAGAGTTACCATCTCTTCTTCAGGGGTTAGTCTACCAGTTGAACATTGCGATTGATGTTGAACTGGTAGACGGCACGAAACTAATTAGCATTGGGAAGCAAACTGCGGAAAACAGATATCCAATCGAGGTGTCAGGAGAAATCATCGGTTGGGTTGTTGGGGGAGAACAGGCAACTCTACTTGCGACTTTGCTCTCGTTTTTAGCAAAGCAGGAAGCTGAGAAGAAAATACTCGCTAAAGAATTGCTAGAGCGATACCAGGAGATTGATTTGTTTGAGGATATCTCGACTCAACTCACAACAAGTTTGGATACTCGACAGATTGCCCAACTCGTGCTTCAGGAATTGAGTCAATTAATTGAATCGTCTGCGGGGATGATTCTGCTCCTGAGTCCAGATGCAACTGCATTTGAAATCATTGCCGAATTTGGAGTGTTTTTTAATGACAGTCAGCCGGAACCAGGTAAGGGAATTATTGGCAACATTGTGCAATCTAACCGGGCAGAACTCATCAATGATGTGCAAGCCGATCCTCGATTAGAGGGGCAAAAAAACGTTAGTGCAATGATTTGTGTACCGTTACGAGCCAAGGAGCGGGTACTGGGAGCGATCGCTATTGGAACATCCAAGGCTGACTCCTACAAGGCTGAACACCTCAAGCTTGTGAGTATCTTTGCCTCTCAAAGTGCGATCGCTATTGACAAAGCTGTGCTTTACGAACAAAGCACTCAAGCAGCCGTCCAAGCAAAAGCCCAGACACAGAAGCTTCAGCAAGCTCTCCATGAGTTGCAACTGGCCCAAACTCAGTTAATCCAAAGCGAAAAAATGTCCAGTCTAGGGCAACTCATTGCCGGAGTTGCCCACGAAATCAACAATCCGGTTAACTTTATTTGCGGCAATTTAAGATATGTTGCCGAATACGCCCAAGACTTGTTGCACCTGTTGGAAAAGTATCAGAAATTCCTACCTGTTGCTCCTCCAGAACTGGAATCAGAGTTAGACAATATAGACCTGGAATTTATCATGCAGGATCTCCCCAAACTGCTGGATTCGATGAAACTGGGCACCAGTCGCATCGTAGAAATTGTGCAATCCCTGAAAAACTTCTCCCGCCATGATGAAGCCGAAATGAAAGCTGTCAACATCCACGATGGCATCGACGGAACGCTGATGATTCTTCACCATCGCTTGAAAGCAGATGTTCATCGTCCGGCAATTGAAATCGTTAAAGACTATGCAAAACTTCCCCTAATTGAATGCTATCCCGGACAGTTGAATCAGGTGTTTATGAACATCCTGGCAAATGCCATTGACGCTCTAGAGGAGGGAATGGGCAATGAAGAAATATCCCCCCCTACAGCCCAAATCACCATTCGTACCAAAGTCCTCGACCACCATTCGGTTGTGATTCGCATTGCTGACAACGGCCCAGGCATGAAGGAGGAGATAATCCACCGCATTTACGATCCCTTCTTCACCACAAAAGATGTTGGTAAGGGAACCGGGTTAGGCATGGCAATCAGCTACCAAATTGTTGTGGACAAACATGGGGGAATTCTCAAGTGTCGTTCTCAACCAGGTGAAGGGACAGAATTCTGGATTCAAATTCCGGTAAATTGTGCAATGGTGGACGCTACTGAAGAACAAAATAGCACCTTTACCTCGCCAATCACAACCGAATCATCCCCCACTCCTGATGCCGACGGCTTCATTGCATCAACAACTCCAATGCTCAAACCGACGGATTTGCTGATCCGCCATACTCAATTGATCCAGCGACTTTCACAGCACAGTCCAGAGGTGGAAGCTGCATCACCCGATCAAATTTACCAGATGTTCCAACACCACCCAATTTCGTTAAAGCTTTACGCCACTTTGTTGTCTTGGTTCTGTTGTTCTAATCCTAACCAAATACGCCACTAAAGAAACCTCAATCATGTTTAATCAACTTGATGAATACAACCGTCAGCTATTTGAACAATGCCCTGCTGGGCTAGCACTGTACCGAACAGATGGGACGCTGATTGATATTAACCCTGCCTATGCTGCTATTTTAGGGCGCACTGTTCGAGAAACCTTGAATCTCACCTACTGGCAGATTACCCCAGAAAAATATGCTGCTACGGAGCAATCTAGCCTAGAAGACTTGGAACGAACTGGTCGCTATGGGCCTTATGAGAAGGAGTACATCCATAAAGACGGGCACTTGGTTCCAGTCAGGTTATCTGGACTGATGATTGAGAGGGATGGGGAGCGGCTGATCTGGTCTAGTGTGGAGGACATCAGCGACCTTCGACACGTTCAGCAGGAACGTCAACACTCCGAAAAAATCTTGAAACGGAGCGAAGCCCGATACCGCTCTCTGGTCAAAACTAACACGCAAATTATCTGGGTCAGCACACCAGAAGGAATTTGCTTTGAATTGACAGACTGGATCGCCTACACAGGTCAAAGTCTAGCTGAAGCGGAAAATGGGGGTTGGATTGATGCCGTTCATCCCGACGATCGTGGTTATACCGGAGAAGCCTGGGGTGTTGCCGTAGCAAACCTGAGCATGTATCAAATTGAATACCGAATTCGAGGTCAGGATGGCAATTATCGCTACTTTTGGGTCTGGGGTGCCCCCGTTATCGAAGATGATGGTAGCGTTCGGGAGTGGATTGGCACTTGTACCGATATTCACGATCGCAAGCTGGCAGAAGCCGAAAGTCAGCGGCTTAAAGAACGATATCGCTCGTTAGTAACTGCTACTTCACAGATCGTCTGGGCAGCTACTCCAGAAGGACTAGGAATAAGCAGTGAAATGCTTACCTGGATGGCCTATACGGGGCAGAGCAAAGCTAAAGTTGAGGGTTGGGGCTGGATTGATCCAATTCACCCCGATGACCGTGCTAGATCCATAGAAGTTTGGAATGCTGCTGTGGCGAACCGGGGGATCTACCAAACCGAATATCGGCTGCGCGGCAAAGATGGCGCATACCGCTACTTCTCTGTCTGTGGTGCCCCCGTCATCGAAGATGATGGCAGCATTCGAGAATGGATTGGCACTTGTACTGATATTCATGATCGCAAGCAGGCAGAAGCTGAAAATCAACGTTTATTGGATATGTTGAATCATTCCAGCGATGCGATCATCGTCCGTGACATGAGCGAGAAAATCTTGTACTGGAATCAAGGTGCCGAAACTCTCTACGGCTGGACGCGTGAAGAAGTGAAAGGTCAATACATTCACGCATTTATCAAAAAAACCTTTCCAAAACCAAAACAAGAAATTATCGCAGAGTTATTAGAGCAAGGCAGTTGGGAAGGAGAAGTACAACATCTCACCCATGAGGGCAGCCTGATTACCGTCGAGAGCCGATGGACGTTGCAAAGGGACATCGACCGTCAGCCTTGCGCGGTGCTGGAAATTAATACCGACATTACTGCCCGCAAACAAGCAGAAATCGCTCTGCGGCAACTGAATCAAGAACTGGAAGCCAGAGTTGTAGAGCGGACAGCTGCCCTGCAAAATACCTTAGCAGAAGCGCAGGGATTAAATGCTATTTTAGATAACTTAGCAGATGGTCTGTTGGTGGCAGACACCGCAGGACTTATCACCCACTTCAATCCTGCCTTTTTAGGCATGTATGGATTGACAGCTACCGCCCTCAACGGTCACTACCGAGAACTGCCGATCTCTGGTTTAGCAAACCTGGTAGCACGAACTCAGTCCCATCCCAAAGAGGTGTTCTCTGCCGAAGTTGCACTGACAAAGGAACGCATTGGTCAGGCTGTGGCGACCGCAATTTTCAAAAAGACGACAGACCAAGAACCCTCTGCCTGCTTCGGTTCGGCGCTGCTGATTCGGGATGTGACGGCAGAAAAGGAGATTGACAAGATGAAGACCGACTTCATCTCAACAGTTTCCCACGAGCTGCGGACGCCGCTGACTTCTGTTCTCGGTTTTGCATCGATCATTAAAGAAAAGCTAGAAACTGATGTGTTCCCAATAATTTCTACCGAAGACCGCAAGCTTCAGAAAACCATCAAGCGGGTGGGTGACAATCTCAACATTATTGTGTCGGAAGCAGAACGGCTCACGTCTTTGATTAACGATGTCCTGGACATCGCCAAGATGGAAGCAGGTAAGGTGGAATGGCAGATGCAGCCTCTCGATCCCAGCGAATTACTCGATTGGGCAAGCAATTCCACCGCAGGGTTGTTTGAAACCAATGGCTTGCAGTTGGTCTGCGAGATTGAACCTGGACTGCCTCAGATCGTAGGCGATCGCAACCGTCTGCTGCAAGTTTTAATCAACCTGATTTCCAATGCCGTTAAGTTTAGCGAATCTGGTTGTGTCACCTGTCGCGTTAAACAAGGAAACGACGGTGTTTGCATCAGTGTCATTGATACAGGTATTGGTATTGCACTTGAAGACCAGCCGAAAGTATTTGAGAAATTCCGCCAAGTAGGCGACACCCTCACCGACAAACCCAAAGGTACAGGGTTAGGACTGCCCATCTGTAAACAAATCGTCGATCATCATGGCGGTAGAATCTGGGTTGAGAGTGAACCAGGTAACGGCAGCATATTCTCGTTCATCATTCCCACCTATACCTGCGATCAAAAAACCACTGCTAATCTGAATCTGGATACGCTAGTCAAACAACTCAAAGAACACGTCATCACCAGAGACGCTGTACTGAACCAAAACCGTAAAACCATCTTGGTTGTAGATGATGATGCCAACATTAGAGAACTGCTCCGTCAACAACTGGAAAATGAAGGCTACAACGTTCGGGAAGGGAAAGACGGTATGGATGCAATTCATCAAATCAAAATAGCCCATCCCGATCTGATTCTCTTGGACGTGATGATGCCCCAAATCAACGGCTTCGACGTGGCAGCCGTTCTCAAAAATGATCCTCAGACCGCAGACATTCCGATTATTATTCTGTCAATTATTGAAAACAAGGAACGGGGCTACCATATTGGCATTGATCGCTATCTCACCAAGCCCATTGACACAGAGAAACTCCTCAACGAAATTGGCTCACTGCTTTACCAGGGCACTTCTAGTAAAAAGGTATTGGTTGTAGATAAAAATGCATCAGCCTTAAAAACCCTATCAGATGTACTACAAACTCAGGGATACAGCGTGATTGAAGCCTCGAATCCGCAAGAATGCATCCATAAAGCCTTGTCAGCCAAACCTGACATGATCATCATCGATTCTATGTTTTCTCAAGAAGCTGATTTGGTGAAAACTCTACGCTTTGAGAAGGAGTTGGAAAATGTATTTTTTATTATGCTGTCCGAACAGTAATTGCTGCTACTAGGGACTGGGAAAGAATTCTTCTAATCCCTAATGCCTAATTCCCAATACAACTCTTGGAGAGGCTGCGCCCTAAGCGTAGCTATGCCGTAGGCTTTACGGCAACTCTTAGAGACGCTCTTGCGTTCGCTCAGTACAAGTGCCCAATGCCCAATTCCCAATCCCTAATCTTTATGACTCAGAAAATTCTGATTGTTGACGATGAACCCAATATCTTGATTTTGATGGAACAAGCCCTAGAAGCATTAGAAGATGAGGGTGTTGAACTTCTAACTGCTAGAAATGGAGAAGAAGCTCTCGAAACTATTAAAACTGAAAAACCAAATCTGGTTTTTCTCGATGTAATGATGCCTAAAATGAATGGTCTGCAAGTCTGCCACATTGTTAAACACGACCTGCAAATGACTGACATCTACATTGTAATATTGACAGCTAAGGGACAGGAATTTGATAAACAAAAAGGAATTGAGGTTGGGGCAGACTTATATTTAACGAAACCATTTCGCCCCAAAGAAGTACTTGAAAAATCAATGCAGGTATTGGGCTTTTGAGGAAAGTCTTGAATGCTTTTCACTGCGATCGCTTCCGGCAGACTGGAAGTGATCGCTATTTTCTATACTGGCTCAAAGCTCATAAAAAAAAGTTGCTAGAGAAATATTCTTTAGTAACTTGGCTGAAATATTTAGTTGTTAGTGGGATGGGTAGTAATTTTTAACTCTTGATAATTGATTAACCATCCCAATCATCAATCTGGCAGCTTTGATGCCCTGGCGATCGCTTACCCGCAATGAATGAAAGAAACAATCTTGAAGAGCGCCATTAACAGATACATTTATAAATATCCTGACAGTTAAAACCGAACCCTCAATAGTGTGACTGAGCCTGATTAGAAAAATAAAAGGAGAAAATTATGGTTGCGACCCAACCTCAACAAAGCTTAAATACTACCCAATTGCTGCGCGATCGCGTTGTTTTGATCACAGGCGCAAGTCGTGGCATTGGTGCAGCAACCGCCAAACTGCTAGGACAACATGGTGCCGCGGTTGGCGTAAATTACTATGGCAGTGAAGCAGCGGCTGTGGAAGTTGTTGAATCGATTACATCCGCTGGCGGTCGGGCAGTGGCAGTCAAAGCCGATGTGCGCGACCCACAACAAGTAGATGCAATGGTGCAGCAGGTTGCAGATACCTTAGGTATCATTGATACGCTGGTAATTAATGCCAACGCGAATTTCCCAATGGCTCCCTTCGTAGATTACCGCTGGGAAGACTTTGAAGCAAAATTGCTGGGAGAATTGAAAGGGGCGTTTTTCCCCTGCAAAGCGGTTGTTCCCTCAATGATGGAACACAAACGAGGTATTATCATTGCTGTTAGCAGTGGCTTATCTCGCCATCCAGCAGAAGGCTTTATCGCTCATAGTACCGCCAAATCTGGATTAGATGCCTTCATTAAAAGTCTGGCACTGGAACTCGGTCCTCACGGCATTCGTGCTAATGTCGTTTCACCTGGATTAACCCTGACCGATGCCACAGCCCAATTACCTCAAGAATATAAAGACGTTTCGGTTCAAATGGTGCCATTAAAGCGAAATGGGCTGCCAGAGGATATTGCCGGAGCCATTCTGCTGTTAGCATCTGACGAAGCAAAATTTATTACCGGGGCATATTTACCCGTGAGTGGCGGTGTGCAAATGCTTTGATCGGTGACAGGAAGCGATGATTAGATAAGATGAGGGGATGACGTAGATAGCAAGTGTTTCTCACCATCTGATCATCCTTACCTTTCCAAGACTGTTTTCTATGATGTATCTTCAAGTTATTTTGAAGGTAAAACCTGCCTCTGAGAGATTTAGGCAAAATTTATGGGAGAAGTCTAGCTGTGCCGCAACTGGTTGGTACTCCTATTAAAATTGCTGACAAACTAGAAGCCCTATTTCACGAACAGGCTGGGGACAGTTTTGTAATTTCGCCTACTTACAGCATTTACGGTCAATTGATTGAGGATGTCCGCAAGGTGATTAAACAAGTTTTAAGTAGACTGCGATTGCAACCCTCAATCCCTTTGCACAGGAAATGACGCGCTTTGCCCAAGAAATTATGCCGCGAGTGGCTCTTCACAACTTGTGCCTTTAAACTAAGTATTAGATCCTCCCGTGCCATATTTCCAAAGAAGCGTTGGTTGGGGGGATCTATGCTAGTGCGATCGCAGCTTTTTTTGTCAACTATTTAATTGACCTAGATTCAGGATTTTTGACTGACGCTGGGTCTTTTCTACAATCAATACAATTCTAAAATTTCTAATTCTGGTGATAGTGGAAAGCCAAACTTATCATGAAAATGAGGAAACTTGAGTAAGAATAGACACAAAGGTTTATTGTGATAAAAAGCTTTTAGCTTAAAGAAGCGAACATCAAAACCTTCCTTTTGTGCTTCTTTTGATTCAGAAAAACTTCCAGGAAAAATTTCATCAAAATGAACTTCAAATTTCCTTGCTGTTTCCAAGAAAGGTTTGCCAATCAATTTAGCACCATTGTCATAAGCAGGGTTAGGTATTGCTTTCCTGTACTCACTTTCGTCGAACCCAGCCCTTAAAATAAATTCAAAAAATCCGTTAAGTATCTTGAGGTTGTCACTTGTATTAAAGTCTTGCCAACCTTTAACCAAACTATCTTGAAGTTCAAAAAAAATGTTAAGTATAAATTGGGTTTCTACAGAATTTAATTCAGCGGTAGATAGTTTCATCTTTTTAAGTATTGCTTATTCACAAAAATCTACTTCACTTCAATCTCATGAAAGTGAATAATTCAAAACGTTATTGCAATCTCAATTAAAAAATTGAGAGCGCTTAGTAAAATTAAAATCTAGGATTTTTAAAATCCCTCTACTTCAGCACGTGATGCTAAGTAATTATTATCAACAGGTTTTTTATTTGGGGATAATGCAATCCTCAAAGCCGACTAAATTTCCTTTAGAACCTGTAGAATTTATGAAGCTACGTGCCAAAAACCTGTGTATTTATACTGGCATAAGAGTTTCATATAAGTCAACCAGATTAATAATAAGTTTAAAAATTACTGAATATTACTATTGACAAGTTTATATTTATCTATAATTCATATTTGTCAAACCAATTTTCTGCTCAAAATACGGATAATACAGATATCTTCCTTCTGCCCCAGCCCCGATCTTCTAGAAATAATTGGGCAGGGAGTAGGGGGCAGCAGGGGAAAATTCCTCTCCACTCCACCCTTTCTCCCACCCATAGAGTCTCTTCAGCGCTTGCTCCCTGCTTGTTCAATTAGAAGGTAATTCTGGGAAACCTTAACTTGTGAGAGCGAGAGCTTTTGCCAGAAGGAACTAGAATTAGGAAACACCTAGCTGGGTTCTTCTGACTTTTGAAATTAGGAGTGCATGTGTGCCAAAATCCCCTAAATATTTGCTGATTGGATCAACCGAGACTTACAGCGGTAAATCTGCAACTGTTCTGGGTTTGTCTCATCAGCTACAGCAAAAAGGACTGGATATTACCTACGGTAAACCGCTCGGTACGTGTTTAAATTTGTCTCGTGGAACCGTAATTGAGGAAGATGTCCAGTTCATCGCTCTTAGCCTCAATTTGCCGGAAAACCGTGTTGCACCTACAATGTTGGCTTTGGATGAACTAAATGTGCAAAAGCGCTTGCGGGGGGAAGACAAAACCGATTATCAACAGTCCCTAATACAGCAATATTTGCAAATGTCCCAAGGAGATTTGGTATTACTGGAGGGACCTGGTGATTTATCCGAAGGCAATTTGTTTGACTTGTCTTTGCTGCAAATGGCTGAAGTATTGGATGCTGCTGTGCTGTTAGTAACCCGCTATAAATCGTTGCTTTCGGTTGAGGCGCTATTGGCTGCTAAAGGGCGTATGGGCGATCGCTTGATTGGAGTTGTGATTAATGATATCCCACTCACCCAACTAGAAGCGGTTGACACTTTCTTGCGCCCATTTTTGGAACAGCAGGGGATTCCGGTGCTAGCAATGCTGCCGAACAACGATTTGCTCCGCAGTGTCAGTGTTGGCGAACTAGTCAAGCAGTTAAAGGCTGATGTTCTCTGTCGCAACGATCGCCTAGATTTGTTAGTGGAAAGTCTGGCAATTGGAGCGATGAATGTCAACTCCGCTGTGAAGTATTTCCGCAAACGCCGGAATATGGCAGTGGTAACAGGAGGCGATCGTGTAGAAATTCAGCAAGCTGCTTTGGAAACTTCTACCCAATGTTTAATTCTCACCGGGCAATTACCACCCCCGCGATTCATTCTCAGTCGCGCTGAAGAACTGGAAATCCCCATTTTATCTGTTGACTTAGACACCCTCACCACTGTAGAAATTGTTGACCGCACTTTCGGGCAAGTCCGCCTCCACGAGCCGATTAAAGTTCAGTGCATTCGCCAGTTAATGTCAGAGCATTTTGACATTGACCGCCTGTTATCTAAACTGGGTTTAACTCCTGCAGCGGCATTGTCTTAGGCTCATCAACCTAAACAATTAAGAGCATCTATGCTCAGTTATCAGTTAGGAGGGTGTATTGCTGGTGAGGGTACAGCTAGTTCGCCGTCACCTCCCAGGCGACGGCGTGCTGTCTCTTTCCGCCCCATAGCTGGGACGTGTTTAGTTGCAGCAGCTAATCCAAACACAGGCATATTGCCGTAAACCGCCTCATATCTTCCCGGTTCTATTAAATAAGTTTCGTGCCAAATGCCGACACTGCCATCAGCACCAATGGCTTGATTAAAATTTTGCCAAGCTTTTAGATGTGCATCAGCGGGATTTCTGGCAAAACGCTCCAAATCCTCGAACGATCGCCAGTATTGAATCAATCCTACGCCTCGCCAGTAAACAAAAGTTTCTCCTCCTAAAAATCCTTTTTCAGGATTCTGATTAAGGCTTCCTAGCATGGGCGACATCGCCCTAGCTGTGGGAATCCATTTGGAAAAAGCGAAGAATTTATTAATTCGCATTCCAATCAGAAACACAACAAAGGGTTCATTAATCTCGGCTGTAAATCTTCCTGGTATTACTTGAGGCATCTATTAACTCACTCCTTGCTATTTTAGCTTAATATGCAATTAGTTGTATATTAATGCTATATGCAATTAGTTGCATATGTCAAGTGGTGAATTCAAAATTATGGCATTAGCGCACGCAATATTAGCTACTCTGGTTGACGCGCCTTGTAGTGGGTATGATTTAGCAAAACGATTCGATGGCTCTGTAGGCTTTTTCTGGTCAGCAAGTCACCAGCAGATTTATCGGGAGTTGTCGAAGCTAGAAGATCAAGGATGGATCAGTTCCGAGTCAATTGTTCAAGCAGGACGCCCAGATAAAAAGCTCTACAGAGTTACACACTTGGGAGAACAGCAACTCAAAGAGTGGATTGCTCAACCTTGTGAACCCACACCGATTAAAGATGATTTGCTTGTTAAAATTTTTGCTGGGCATATTGCTTCTAACCAGATGATTTTGGCAGAGCTAGAGCGTCACCAAAAAGCCCACTTAAAAAAATTATCTACGTACAAGGATTTAGAACAAGAATGCTTTCAGAATCCGCAAGAACTCCCAGAATCAGCAAAATTTCGGTATTTGACTCTCTTGAATGGCATCACTTATGAAACACATTGGCTGGCTTGGTGTGACCAAGTAATCCAAACAATCGAAAAATTGTAGCAAACTCTAACTCAGGTTCGCCTCGCACCTACACGCTGTTTGGTAAAATATCTGGGTCGTTTAATCGGATTATGTCCATCTTTGAGCCAATCAACAGACCTTATTAACCTCGATACATTAGCGCAGGAACTGGCGACAATCCAGCAAACGGGTTCAAAAAGAATTGCCTTGCTGGGTTCTCGTCACGTCCCGATTACGCATCAGAATCTTATTGAAATGATGACATATGCCCTAGTTTTATCGGGTAATCGCATCATTACTTCTGGTGCTACAGGTACAAATTCAGCTGCCATCAAGGGAGCAACGCGGGCTGATCCGAATTTGTTAACGGTGATTCTACCCCAAAGCCTGGAACGCCAGCCTTTGGAATCGCGCCAGCAACTAGAACAGGTAATGCATCTAGTGGAAAATTCCAGTAATGATAATTTGTCCCTTGCTGAAGCTAGTTACCTGTGCAACAAGGAAATTGTCTCTCGTTGCCAGCAACTGATCTGCTTTGCATTTCACGACAGTGGTACCCTGTTGCAAACTTGTCAAGATGCAGAAGAACAAAGAAAAGTAGTAACCCTCTTCTACTTTGATTAGTCATTTGTCCTTTGTCTTCTCTTACAAAGTTGAGGCAGTCCGTTGGCGGGGTTCCCTCGCTTAAAGGAACTGCCGTCTGTTCGCCCTTGGCGTTGGCAAAGCCATCGCCGGAAGCCGACGCTCAGACTTTGCGCTTTGTCATTTGTCCTTTATATTTGACTAATGACTGATGACTGATGACTGATGACTAATAACCAATGACTAATAAGTAATGATAATTTTTTTGTACTCGATCGCTGCTGCTGCCGTTCTGATTTACCTACCATTTTTGGTGGTAGCTTATGCCCGTGCGCGGATTGGGTATGAAATGTTTTCTACTCCTCGTGCTATGTTTGATAAATTGCCACCATACGCCCAACGAGCTACTTGGGCACATCAGAACACCTTTGAAGCGTTTATGGTGTTTGCGGCAGCGGCCTTGATGGCATACGTAACTGGTGTAAATTCTTCTACAGCACAACTGGCTGCGATCGCCTTTGTGGTGGCCCGTTTGCTATACTCAATTTTTTATATTTTGAATATACCCCTTTTGCGATCGCTAATGTTTGGCATTGGCATCCTTGGCTCTAGCACTCTTTTTTTCTTGAGTATCATCCAAACTAGTAATTAATTAGGGAGTGGGGAGTGGGGAGATGAGGGAGATGAAGGAACAGGGGGAGCAGGAGGAGAACTTGCAACAAGTCTTTCCTCTTGTCCCCAATTCCCAATCCAAAATCCAAAATCTAAAATCCAAAATGTTTTATGGCTTCTACTTTTTCCTTTGACATTGTGAGCGACTTTGACCGACAAGAGTTGGTTAACACTGTCGATCAAGTTATACGAGACATCAAAGGTCGTTACGACCTCAAAGACACTCAAACTACTGTCGAGTTAGTCGAAGAAAGCATTAACGTTAGTACTGATAGCGAGTTTACCTTAGATTCTGTACACACCATCCTGCGGGAAAAAGCCGCCAAGCGTAACCTCTCCCAGAAAATCTTTGATTTTGGCAAAGTTGAATCAGCTAGTGGTAATCGCGTCCGTCAAGAAATCAAACTCAAAAAAGGCATAAGTCAAGAAATCGCCAAACAAATTTCTAAATTGATTCGCGACGAATTCAAAAAGGTACAAGCTTCAATCCAAGGGGATGCTGTGCGGGTTTCTGCCAAATCTAAAGATGACTTACAAGTAGTCATGCAGCGGCTGAAACAAGAAGACTACCCAGTGGCTTTGCAATTTACAAATTATCGTTAAAAAATTTGTATGGTGGGCAGTGCCCACCCAAAATAAGTTTTGTAGTTCCTCTAAATACTAGTGAACAATTGACTCTCGACTCCTAGCACCGCCGTAAAGTTTTAGCATAATTACTTAAAGAACTTTGTGAGTGTGAGAATGCTGTTTAACGTTGTCTTCTTTAGTGACAACTCTAGCGGCATTTAACACCCGCTTGCGCTCAATAGAATATTTAAATTTAGTGTAATTTGTACCTAAGGGAATCAGGGATTTTGCAGATTCACGACGCTTGTAGGTACGAGCTGCTGCAAATGCCCGTGGCAGAAATTCCTCTCCAAACTGAGCCGACTCTGGGAAGCCATCTGGCACCAGTTGTGAATCGCCATCCAGTACAGATCCCAAAGTTGTCGCATGAGCCAGCTTATAGGAGGTAGGGATGCCCTTTAAAAGCGCTTCCAAAGCCGCGGAGGGAATCGGTTCTATAACTTCGATTTGATAAACTTCTCCATCTTCTTTGACGAAGCAGGTTGCCAAGCCGATAACAATATAATCATCGGTTGCTAAATCAGGGGCATTGGGATAGGAAATTGCAGTTGTCATCGGAAAATTTCTCAAAACTTAAAAATTGAATCCAGAGGATGGGGCATGGGGGAGCCACTGCGTTACCGGGGTTCCCCCGGTTGTTCGCGTTGGCGGAGCCTCTCTAAGAGTTGCGTCTCCGAACAGGAGAAGCAAATAGCGTCATTGGGCATTAATTGTTCTCCCCTAGATTCCCCTTCTCCCTTATCCTGCTCATCCCCTCTTTGATGAACGGCTTGTTGGCATTCTACCAATTTGTCGCTCTCACTACTTGACTAGTCTTTGAGATTAACATCTACTATTTCTGGAATTTAACTTCGGGATCAAGTATCCATGATTAGGTTTGAGGAGCAATTGTTTATTTAGGGCGTAAATTTCTCTTATGCGGCTAAGTTAAGTTCTCTTTTTAGATAGCTTTAATGTAATCGTAAATACCTTATGAATAGAGAAATTGGTAAAACCACTAGCAGTAAAAAACTAGAATTTTATTTCAAAAAGCATTGATTTTATATAGAAAAAGATGAATATTCACTCATTTTTAGCTGATGATGACCAGCAAAATAAGCAATATAAATATGTCTTAAATAATACAAACAAATTTCAAGAGCAGAGGATGAACGATCGCAGTGGATCTACTTTAGGGGATAGCTACTTACGCTCTTGTGCTTTGAAGTCGGCTCAACAAGGACATTATACTGAGGCGATCGCACTTTTAAGCCAACTAATTTCCCGCCATCCGCACAATGCTGTTGATTACAATAACCGGGGGCTAATTTATTTCCAAAGTGGTGAAACGCAAAAAGCGCTTTCCGACTATAATACTGCTCTCAAAATCAATCCTAATTTGGCTAGTGCTTATAATAATCGGGCAAATTACTACGCTGCTTGTGGAGAATTAGCAGCAGCACTTGCCGACTACGATCAAGCGATTAATTTTAATCCTGGCCATGTCCGGGCGTGGATTAACCGAGGCATTACCTGGCGTGACTTGGGGCAATATGAGGAGGCAATTGAGAATTTTGAGGTAGCACTGCTTTTTGGTCAACTAGAAGGTCATATCTGGGCTGAACGCGGCAGGACTTACCATCTTTGGGGCGACTGGAATTGTGCGATCGCTGATTATCGTCGCGCCCTCACTCAACTACCCTCTATCGACAACAGTAAGGATATTACTGGTTGTCGCTTGCGTTTACAACTCGAAAATTGGCTAAACGAGTTGCTATCTGAATCAGCGTCCTAATTGGTAGATTAGTTCTTTTTGCAAATTCAATATTCAAAAAGTAGATTCATCATTTTGAATTTTGAATTTTGAATTTTGAATTGGAGCGGAGCGACCCTGTATCGCTAATGACTAATAGATGATAACTACATAGCTATTCAAAAATTAGCTATTAACCATTATTTATTAGCAATAATATAAATTAACACCCGGTTTATACGTAGCCTGAATCACAAGAAACCTGAATAATCCCAAATTCGCGATTTGTCTTAGGGTGATGACTCTGTTTGTTCATCTTCTCGGCGATCCTGATTCATCAATACGACCCGACGCTGGCTGGGATCAAATCGGTATCCTTGTTCTTGCATAATAGTTTTAGTTTGCTGAGGATCGAAGTTACGGCCAAATTTCCCCTGCAAACCATTTACATGTTCTTCCATCAGCCTGACTTCAGTACTAATTTCTCGCAACTTTTCTTGCTGTAACCAATGATAAGGCAAAAGTTGTGCTAATGCAGATGCTGCAACGGCTGTAACGGCAAGATTAACCGCTATTTTGGCTATGCTTTCCAGTGCCATCACCTGGTAAGAACGTTGACGAAGATGCCGCTTTGGTCGATGAACAGCCCGGCGTTTTTGTATAGGTTGTGACGGTGGTCTGGAGGGTTGAATCGCGTTCATGATGCTAAAAAATAACCTCGCTGAATGAAGGGAAGCACTGTAAAAGCGTTCTGGCGCTAATTACTGCTTGATTTAGCTGTCATATTACTTCATTTTTTTGAAATAACTACAAGTGTTGCACCAGTTAAAAAATAACCTGGCTTACGTAAGTGCCAGTTTCCTAGCTATTTATGGCATAAAGCCACAAGAAGAAAGGAAATTGTACCCCGTACTGCCAGGATTATTAGCTTTTTAACTGTGTCACATCGTAGTGTTATTTGTAAAGTTCTGTGGCTAATCGCCAAGCTAGAACTCCTGGGATCAGCGCCACAACTAGAGCGATGTAGACTTGAGTATCTGAGATGGAAGACACCTGAGCGATGTATAGAGTATCTAAGATAGGCATGGCTGAAAACCTCCTAACCTGAATGGATTTTGAACAGTTCGTTTACTACTTTTCCTTGTTTTGCCAAGATTGGGGAATATCTTGTTACAAGATGCAACAAAAGCAGTTATTGGTCAGTAGTCGTTAGTAATTCTCTATTAGAAAAATTTATAAAAATATGAATTTGTATTTGGGTATCGACTTCGGTACATCTGGCGCCCGCGGTGTGGTGATTGACGAGGAAGCTTCTTATATCCAGGCTGAGGTGCGATATCCCTTCGAGGATTCACCAGCCCCTATTATGCCAAAAATTTGGCAGCAAGCTTTATTTGTGCTGATGGAACAAATACCTGACCAATTGCGGCGAAAAATTAAAGCGATCGCAATTAATGGTACTTCTTCCACCGTCTTGCTGGTCGATGCTGTTGGTAATCCAACAGATGCACCATTGCTGTATAACGATGCGCGGGGATCATTGGTGCTAGAGCATTTGAGGAGCATAGCACCCCCCAATCATACTGTGTTGAGTGCCACCTCCAGCCTGGCCAAACTTTTGTGGATGAGGCAATTACCTTCTTTTAGCGAAGCTAGATATTTCCTGCATCAAGCTGATTGGCTGGCGTTTCTCCTACATGGACAGTTGGGGATTAGCGATTACCATAATGCTTTAAAGCTGGGTTATGACGTAGAAGAGTTGAAATACCCCGAATGGCTAAAAAAGCTGCAAATACCGATACAGCTACCCAAAGTTTTAACTCCTGGGACTCCCATTGCAAAATTGCGCCCTGAAATTGCGGATAAGTTCGGTTTGTGCCGTGATTGTCAGGTGTGTGCAGGTACAACTGATAGTATTGCCGCTTTTCTCGCCAGTGGGGCAAAATTACCAGGTGAAGCCGTGACTTCTCTGGGTTCAACATTGGTACTAAAGTTATTAAGTCGTACCCGTATAGAAGATGCCAGATATGGTATTTACAGCCATCGGTTGGGTGATTTGTGGCTGACTGGGGGTGCTTCTAATACTGGGGGTGCAGTACTTAAGCAATTTTTCACAAACGCTGAGTTAGAAAGCCTTAGCCGGGAGATTGATGCTTCAATTGCCAGTGAGTTAGATTATTATCCATTATTGAAAGCAGGCGATCGCTTTCCGATTAATGATCCCAATCTAGCCCCACGTTTGGAACCACGCCCAGATCATCCAGTGGAATTTCTGCATGGGTTATTAGAAAGCATTGCCCGCATAGAAGCGCGAGGGTATGAATTATTACAACAAATGGGCGCAGACAAGTTGATCCGTGTTTATACTGCTGGCGGTGGCGCAGCGAATGATATTTGGACTACGATTAGGGCGCGTTATTTGCAGGTTCCTGTAGTAGCGTCAGTATATACAGAAGCTGCTTACGGAACGGCGCTATTGGCGATGGGTGAACAAAAGTAATTTTGTAACTATCTTTTCGTAGGTATTTCGTAAATCAGTATCTATCCCAGTGACAATCAACATATCTCGGCCGATACTGGGATGATTAGATACCGGACTATAGATTCCAGGCTAATTATCTGGGCAGCTATTCGGGGATGGGTGCTTCGCCAAGCGCGAATGTCATCTATCCCCTTTATTAATTATCGGTGTGAGTTTAAGATAGCCTAGCGTCGCTAAGTATCCGTGGGTGGAAACCCACAACTATAATATCTTGCCTCCTAAAAGTGTCCTGTGCGATTAAGCATCCCTTCGACTGCGCTCAGGGTTACACCGATTGAAGCAAAGCTAGTGTACCAATTGAGAAAATGCATGATTTTAGGCAAATCTTCTGGAGTCGCTGGTTCTATGAGATAGTGGACGTGGTTGGACATGATGCACAACGCATAAAGTTTGAAGCCATATTTGTCCAAACTTTTTTTAATTGCATATAAGAAGACTTCCCGGCATTCCAGCCGCGCCAAGTTAAATTCGCGGTTGTTGCAGCGCGTAGTAATGTGGTAAGAAAATCCTGCTGACAAATTTCTTTTCTGGCGGGTCATTTTAGTTATACCAAGTTGTCAAACTTAACAGGCGGATTGCTAATTATCGGCTACGTTCTTTCACATCTCGAAAATAACGATACCGTTGCGTCAACTCTACGTTCTTTCACATCTTGACAATGATATATAGGGCTTCTGGATTGAGTCCAATACAGACCTAACCCCCAGCCCCTTAAGAGCAAGGGAAGCTACGGTGTACACACAAGTCGGAAAAACTTCATTCACCAAAGATTTGCGGTGAAACAGCGCTCTTGGTAGGGTTTCCCGGAGCAGGCGACTGCTGTTAGCGCAGCGTTAGCGACACAGGAGCGTCACCCGAACGCAAGAGCGTCGACCATAGGAGAAGGGTGCGTTACGCTCCCGCGTCAAAGCTAAATTGTTGCAATCATGGCAATGCCTGCGGTTCTTGCTAGCCAACGCAAAAGTTATTTCGGCGAATTCATTTGTTATTTCGGGGAACTCATTTGTTATTTCGGGGAACTCATTTGTTATTTTGGCGAACTCATTTGTTATTTCGGGGAACTCATTTGTTATTTCGGCGAATTCATTTGTTATTTTGGCGAACTCATTTGTTATTTCAGCGAACTCATTTGTTATTTTGGCGAACTCATTTGTTATTTCGGCGAACTCATTTGTTATTTTGGCGTCTCAATAACGCAATACGGTTCAGTTAAGGCTAAAACTCTTTGTCAAAGTCAGTTTTTTAACGAACCGCAGAGGCGCAGAGGACACAGAGAGAAGAAAATGCGGCGTTGCTGGGCGTTACTGAATCAAGGGATGATTCTTGTAGGGTGGGCAACATGAGCGCCCCGATATGACAAGGGACGCTCATGTTGCCCGTCTCACAAAACTAAAAAAATCATCCTGCAAATATGCAGCGCCATTGCTTTCTTTAGTAGGATTTACGCAACGCCGATATTGTCATTGCGACCGAAACAAAGTGTGGGGAAGCAATCCCAGCGTCAGGGGGGATTGCTTCGCTATCGCTCGTAATGATGAAATTACGTTATTTTTGCGTAAGTCCTGTTTAGTTGACAGTTAGTAGCCTATCCTGATGCTGGAAAAATTTCGGGTATTTAGTAAATGCGGATGAATGCCTTATGGCAATAGCTGCTTTAATGACAGCAAGCAGTACACGGAGACAAAAAAGTGCAAATCACTAAGCGCAATGTTGAATTAAGAGTAGATGGCAGCTTAATGCGTGTTTATGTTGCAGCTCCCAAAGCAGCAGGAAAATACCCTGGTATTCTCTTCTACAGTGATATTTATCAGTTAGGTGATCCAATGATTCGTCTAGCTAACTACTTAGCAGGATACGGCTATGTAGTAGCAGCCCCAGAAATTTTTCACCGAATTGAGCCAGTCGGTTTAGTGATTGAGCCAGACGACCTTGGACGGATGCGCGGTAATGACGATGCGCGTCGAACCTCAGTAGCTGATTATGATGCCGATTGCCTTGCTATGATTGAATTTCTCAAAAGAGAGAGTGCGGTTTCTCCAAATCAAATAGGCACTCTCGGCTTTTGTATTGGTGGACATTTAGCTTTCCGCGCCGCATTTCAAAACGAAATTCGGGCTTGTGTCTGCTGTTACCCTACTGGTATTCCCAGTGGTAAACTGGGTAAGGAGGTAGCTGATACAATCCAGCGGGTAAGTGAAATTAAAGGCGAGATGCTAATGGTATTCGGTACTTTTGACCCTCATATACCAGAGAGCGATCGCCAAATCATAATAAAAGCAATTGAGAATGCTAACGTCCCTCACAAAGTTTTCTTGTATGAAGCAGAACATACATTCATGCGCGACGACGGTTATCGTTATGATTCTAGTGCTACCACCTTTGCTTGGTCTGAAATAGTAACTTTCTTGGAGCGCATATTTGCAGACTGAAAACTCCTATTATTGCTTGCTTCGCTTAACTGTTAGTAGCCCGTTAATTTTGAGTTGTCTGTAATGCTAACAAACCAGCACCGTAAGCAGGCTCATACCTCGGAAAAATTACTTTTACATTAGGAAACTTCTTAATAAGATATCCAGCAAATCTCTGATGTATCTTGGATTTACCGCGCCATACACTTCCTGTGGTGACTACATCTAAAACTGAGTTATCACTAAAAATTGCATCAATTACTGTAGATGTAGCTTTTACTAACTCTTCTACAGCATCGTCAATTATGCTATTCGCTACTATATCACCTGACGCTGCTGCCAAATCTATAACTGGTGCTAAAGCAGCTATCTGTTTGACTCCCCATTCTCGCCGATATATTACTTCTATTAAATCTTCTATACTTGCCAAATCAAGATGCTGTTTGAAAGCCTCTGCCAAACTTGTTGGCATCTCTCGCCCATCATAAGATTTTAATGCTGCATTCATACCAGCGATCGCAATTTTATAGGCGCTACCTTCATCTCCTAAAATATACCCCCAGCCACCGACTCGCTTAGTGTGTCCCTGATGATTTTGCCCGAAAACTATCGAACCAGTACCGACTGCAACCACAATTCCTACAGGCTGACCAATTCCACCAACTAAAGCAATTAAAGCATCGTTACAAATTACAATATTCGCTGGCTGTAATGCCCAAGTAATAGCCAGAAATTTGTTATTTTGTAACTCTTGTACTAAACCTTTTACTACTTCGATATCTGCTGCACGACCTATACCTGCTAAACCCAGGCATATTGCATCAATCTTTAGGGTATTTGTAATTATTGCTGTCTCAACTGCATTGTGAATTGCAGATTGAATAGATTGGAGAGTGGCTTCAATACCTATACTCTGATAATTAGATGGGCCTGCTTCACCACGACCTAGCACTTGACACGAATCATCCATTAAGATACAAACAGTCTTGCTACCGCCGCCATCTATTCCTAAAACATAACTCATGGATTGCAATAATGTTAATTATTTTGACGCTTCGGTTCTTCTTTTAAAGGAATAAAAAATAGAGCAATCATCCCAGGAATGGTCAGCAAACAAACCAAGATAAAAAATAATGGATAGCCAAAAGCTTTTTGCAGATAACCGCTAATTAAGCCTGGTAACATCATTCCTAAAGCCATAATGCCAGTAGATATAGCAAAATGAGAAGTTTTATATTCACCTTGGCAAATATACATTAAATAAACACTAAAAGCTGTAAATCCAAAACCATAGCCAAATTGCTCCAAAGAAACCAAGGGATACACTAATGTTAGCGAAGGTTTGGTGTAAGCCATATATACATAAAATATATCAGGTAAATTCAAAGTTAAAGCCATAGGAAAGAGACATTTTTTTAATCCATATTTAGAAATGAACAAACCTCCTAAAATTCCTCCAAAAATCAGGGATATTACCCCAAATGTACCGTAGACTAATCCGACATCTGATGTTGATAGCCCTAAACCACCTACTTCTGGTTTGTCCAATAAAAATAAAGACGCTATCTTGACAAGCATTGCTTCGCCAAATCTGTAGAGTAAGATAAATGCTAAAATAGCTATAATCTTCTCTTGAGCAAAATATGAGCTAATGATTGACCAAAAGGGTATATTTTCCCTAGCTTGTGTTTTTCGTTGGTTATCTGATTCAGGTAAGGGTAAAATTAGGCGATGGAAAATAAACAGGATTGCTAAAATTAAAGCTGAGAAGCCAATAGCTATAGTCCAGCTTAAAGGAATGTTGTTGAGAGATACTTCAAGCTGACCTGCTAAAACTACTAATATCCCAGAGCCAAAAATGACAGCCATTCTATAAAACAGTGAGCGAATGCCAACAAAAAAGGCTTGTTGTTCTGGAGATAAAGCCAGCAGATAGAAGCCATCTGTGGCAATGTCATAAGTTGCAGAAATAAATGCTCCTATTGTTAATGTTGCTAAGGAGATGAAAAAGAAATTTGGCAGTTGTAAGGAGAAGGCTATCAAACCCAAACAGCAGAACATGGCAAATTGGGTATAAAGTATCCATTTGCGTTTGGTAAAGTAAATATCGACAATTGGGCCCCAAAACATTTTGATGACCCAAGGTAGATAGAGAAAACTTGTCCACAAGGTGATTTGAGTATTATCTATTCCGAGTTTTTTGTAAAAGATTACGGAAACTGTGTTGATAATGACGTAAGGGATGCCGGAGGTGAAATATAGGGTGGGGATGAAAGTCCAAGGGGAGGTTGTTTGATTTTTCATGGATTTTGGTTAACGAACCGCAGAGGCGCAGAGGGCGCAGAGAGAGATTAAGAGAGAATGATGCGTTTGATGCCGTCTTTGAGGAGGGGAACGTTAAAGTTAATCAGGAGAGCAAGGGGGTAATGAGTCATTTTAAGGTAGGAGAGGACTTGAGCTTCATGGATTGGGGCTAAATTTTGGACAGCTTTTAATTCCACAATTAGACAATTAGCAACCAAAAAATCTAATCTACCCTTGCCTACTTCATGTCCTTTGTAATTTACTGTTACCGACTTCTCAACCAGATGAGGTATCCCGCACCTGAAAAATTCTATAATTAGCGCCTCCTTATACACCTCCTCCAAAAACCCTGGTCCCAAAACCTTATGCACTTCAATCGCTGCCCCAATCACCTCGCCTGTAAGCCGATTCATTTCCTCTCCTACCTCTCTTCCCTCCGCGTTCTCTGCGCCTCTGCGGTTCGTTTCCATATAAACCCTCTCTAACCCTGTGGCAAAATTTATTAGAGTCCTTCCATACCTAGTTTTCCCCGCATGACCGCAACCATTCCCAATCTCCCCAGTCTCTACGACCCCTTTTCCACTGAAGCCAAGTGGCAAAAATTCTGGGAAGACAACCAAGTTTACAAAGCTGACCCCAACAAAGGCGGCGAACCCTACTGCATCGTCATTCCCCCGCCGAATGTCACTGGCAGCTTACACATGGGTCACGCTTTTGAAAGTGCCTTAATTGATACCCTCGTGCGCTACCACCGGATGCAGGGACGCAATACCCTGTGGCTACCCGGAACTGACCACGCCAGCATTGCTGTGCATAGTATGCTGGAAAAGCAACTCAAGACAGAGGGTAAAACTCGCTACGAATTGGGGCGCGAGAAATTTTTAGAACGCGCTTGGCAATGGAAGGCGGAGTCTGAGGGAACGATTCTAAATCAGCTACGACGCTTGGGTGTCTCGGTAGACTGGTCACGGGAGAGGTTTACCCTGGATGAGGGTTTATCTAAAGCTGTTGTCGAGGCGTTTACTCGCCTCTACGAGGAAGGCTTAATTTATCGTGGTGAATATTTAGTTAACTGGTGTCCAGCTTCTGGGTCGGCTGTGTCTGATGTGGAAGTAGAAAATCAAGAGGTTAATGGAAATCTCTGGCACTTCCGTTATCCCCTCACGGATGGTTCCGGTTTTGTAGAAGTGGCGACAACTCGACCAGAAACTATGCTGGGCGATACGGCAGTAGCAGTTAATCCCAATGACGATCGCTACAAACATCTCATCGGCAAAACTGTAACTCTGCCAATTCTACAACGAGAAATTCCCATCATTGGCGATGAATACGTTGATCCTACTTTCGGCACAGGTTGCGTGAAAATAACTCCCGCCCATGACCCGAACGATTTTGACATGGGTAAGCGTCACAATCTGCCGTTGATCAATATTATGAATAAAGACGGCACTCTCAACGCTAATGCTCTTGAGTTTCAAGGACAAGACCGCTTTGTTGCTAGAAAAAATGTGGTTTCTCGCCTAGAAGCAGATGGCTTTTTGGTGAAGATAGAAGATTATAAACATACCGTTCCCTACAGCGATCGCGGTAAAGTACCCATTGAACCTCTCCTCTCGACTCAGTGGTTTGTTAAAATTCGCCCCCTAGCTGACAAAACTCTCGAATTCCTCGACCAGCAAACTTCCCCAGAGTTTGTCCCCCAACGCTGGACTAAGGTCTATCGTGATTGGCTAGTAAAACTCACTGATTGGTGTATCTCTCGCCAATTATGGTGGGGACACCAAATTCCTGCTTGGTACGCTGTCAGTGAAACCGATGGGCAAATTACCGATAACACGCCGTTTGTGGTGGCGAAATCGGAAACTGAAGCTTGGGAAAAAGGGAAATCAGAATTTGGCGAAAATGTCAAATTAGAACAAGACCCAGATGTGCTAGATACTTGGTTTTCTTCTGGACTCTGGCCGTTTTCAACTTTGGGCTGGCCGGAACAAACTCAGGATTTAGCAACTTATTACCCGACTACTACCTTGGTGACAGGCTTTGATATCATCTTTTTCTGGGTAGCTAGAATGACAATGATGGGTGGGCACTTTACGGGGCAAATGCCTTTCCAAACGGTTTACATCCACGGCTTGGTGCTGGATGAAAAAGGTCAGAAGATGTCTAAAACCAAAGGTAATGGCATTGACCCGTTGTTATTAATTGACAAATATGGTACTGATGCCCTGCGCTACACCCTAATTAGGGAAGTGGCTGGTGCTGGACAAGATATCCGGCTGGAATACGATCGCAAAAAGGATGAATCAGCATCGGTAGAGGCATCCCGCAACTTTGCAAACAAGTTGTGGAATGCTGCCCGGTTTGTGATGATGAATTTGGATGGACAGACACCGCAACAATTGGGGAATCCAGTAGCCACCGAATTGAGCGATCGCTGGATTATCTCGCGGTATCATCAAGTTGTCAAACAAACTACCAATTTCATCGACAACTACGGTTTAGGGGAAGCAGCAAAGGGATTGTACGAGTTTATTTGGGGTGATTTCTGCGATCAGTATATTGAACTGGTGAAATCCAGATTGCAAGCAGATGCCGATCCAGCATCGCGGCGGGTAGCACAGCAAACCCTTGGCTACGTACTGGAAGGGATTATGAAACTGCTTCATCCCTTTATGCCTCATATTACCGAGGAAATTTGGCAAACTCTCACCCAACAACCAGCAGATTCTCGGCAAACTTTAGCGTTACAAATCTATCCCCAGGTAGATGCAAACTTGATTTATCCAACTTTGGAAGAGGAGTTTGAATTGCTGATTGCGACTATCCGCACAATTCGGAATTTGCGTGCTGAAGCGGATATTAAGCCAGGGGTAAAAGTGACAGCAAATTTGCAAACTGAAAGCGAGAAGGAGCGGGAAATTCTTACTGCTGGACAGTCTTATATTAAAGATTTGGCTAAGGTTGAGACTTTAAGCATTACTCACAAGCAAGAAAACCAAACTGTTGCTGCTAAAAAACCTCAGAGGGGTTTGAAGATAATTGGCTTAATTGTTGTGGCTTTCCTTGGTAGATTGGGTTTAGCTGTGGGAAATGCCATAGATGATACTCCAATCGTCGGAACTTTCTTTGAAATAGTTGGTTTTGGTTACACAGCTTGGTTTGTTAGCCAAAATTTACTAACTGCTCAAGCGAGACTTAGGTTATGGAGACGCTTTTTCCCGCACAGAGAATTAGAACAATCACAAGAACCAGAAAATGCGATTGCTGGTGTGATTGGTACAATACAAGTGCTAATTCCTCTTAGCGGTGTAGTAGATATTGAAGCTGTGCGTGCCAAACTAGAGAAAAGCCTGAGTAAAGCTGAAGCCGAAGTTCAATCCCTGAGTACCAGATTAAACAATCCTAGTTTTGTGGATAGAGCTAGAGCCGACGTTGTACAAGGAGCGCGGGATGCCTTAGCAGAAGCACAGAAGCAAGCTGAAATTTTGCGCGTACGCCTTAAGGCGTTGCCGTAGGCATCGTTTGAAGGGATTGCTGTAGGCGTTACCTACATGGCTTAGGATAACTGTAATGGGTAATGGGAAAGTTATTAATTCCCAATCACCCATTACCAATTAAATTTATTCCAAATATCAATTTTGTCCTTGTTTTTTATTAAAAATCATTTTTTTAATTTTGAGTGGAGCCGGGGACGTTTCCGTTACTCCAGAGAAGTCGAAGCTAAGGCTTCCTTAGATCACGAACTTCTCCGATCGCAGACGCTGCGCCAACGGTGATTTTGAATTTTGAATTGGAGCGAAGCGACTCTCATGCTATATCTAGCCCAGGTGCGTAAAAACGATTTTTTAGACCAGCACCAGTTACGCTTGTTGGCGCGTCAAGAAGCTGATAACTTGTGGGCAATAATTCCGGAAGAAGCTTTTATTTTGCTGGGAAAGGGAAAGATGATGAGTGAGAACTTGCTTGTTTTAGTAGAACTTTCCCCTACAGGCGACATTCAAAAACTAGAAGATGCTACTAACTGGGTACTCCATCTAGTACAAAACTACCTCACCAGCGGCATTACCCCAGAATTTTTGCAGCAGGAAGCTGAACGAGCAGAACATTGGCGACAATCCCTGACGTTGCAAAACCAAGACTTAGCGCGGCGTTCCTTGGAATTGGAAGCTCGTCGTGAACAAATTCAAGCCTTAGAAGAAAGCCTCAAACGCGATAAAAATGGCTATCTTCAAGAGGAAAGTTAAAAGTTTGCAATTAATTATATTGCCTATAAAGCCACAGCACCCCTAAGTGTGTATTTATTGCACGTGACCCAGCAACAGTTTATCTGTCTATTGCTGGGTAATGTACCAATGCTTGCTATAGTTAGCTCCCGTTACGCAATCACAGTAATATTTGCATTACTAAGCAGTGCGTTATTCAAGAATTGGGCTATTTGAACTTTTGCTGTACCACCAACTCTATCTTTATTAAAGAATAGGTTACCCGTACTTTGATTGGAGACAAAGCGATCGCTTGCTGTTGTAGCATTATTACCAAGTCGCAACAAGTCGGAATCGAGTCTAGTATCCTGAAATTGGCTGAGTCCAAATTTTACCTTAGAAATAAAAATAGGGGAGTTCCAGTTAAAAAAACATTCAATTGTAGGGGATCTTGGCCAAGATCCCCTATAAATGTAGAAATAATTTTGGATAATTTATTTTTTGTCAGTCCTTAGTATCATCTCCAACAGTAAAATCGGTGATGATATCATAGCCTCCAGTGCGGGTATCAGTCAGATAAATAATGTATCCTTGGGTGCAGGTTTATGCTCCAGAATTAAAAATAACCATGAAAAAACTCGTCCTCCGGCTGATCTTCGTTATTCTGGTGCTATGTAGATTGGTGGGTTACGCTGCTGTGAATAGCCCAGCGTCTGCTTCCGGCTGCGCGATCATCACCCGTTCCACCCCTATTAGCAATGGAACCTTGTCCTATAACCAGGTCGGTACCGGACAACCGATCTTACTGCTGCATGGACTATTTGCCAGCAAAGAGCAGTGGAACAGTATGATGTGTCAGTTGTCTAAGGCGGGCTATTGGGTAATCGCTCCCGACTTACCAGGTTACGGCAACAGCACTGGGTTCGCAACGAGGGACTATGCCTTGGAGAATCAGGTTGCACTGCTGCACCAGTTAACGAATCAATTAGGAATTCGCTCCTTTGATGTAGCAGGGAGTTCAATGGGGGGAGCGATCGCCACCCTTTACAGCCAGCGTTACCCCCAACAGTTGCGTAGCCTTGCCTTTATCGGTTCACCTTTAGGTGTGACTGATTGGGCAAATAGCCTCAGAAATTCCATCTTTGACGGCATAAACCCCTTTATTCCAATCACCAAAAAACAGTTTGACCTGGAAATTAGCCTGCTGTTTGTCACACCTCCCACCATCCCTGATTCTGTTAAAACAGAGAAAGTGAACGACTACATCACTCGTAACCGTCACTATCAACAGATTTGGGACATCGTGAACCTGTACGATGACGTTCTCTGTCAAGGGCGATCAACTCAGCTTCCGACCCTTGCTATCTGGGGCACAGAAGACAAAATCTACGACATTCGTGGAGCTGATCGGCTGCAACGCTGTATTCCCGGAAGCCAAGTGATCCGATTACCAAAGGCAGGACATCTGCTGCTAATCGAAAATTCAGAGGAGGCAACTGCGGATTACTTAAGATTTCTCAATGTGTTTCACTCTAAAAGCACATTGCCAACGTCTTAGAAAACAGTAATTTTTATGCGTAACTTCTGTATTTCAATGTAAAAGCACATTACTGATGCGTGAGATAGGCGTGCCAGCAAGCCGTCGCTACAGTATATATGAAATCTTAGGGGTGTTCAGGCTTTATGACCATTGGACTGTATTACTTGTCCAGTAAATCTGTATATCTATTTATTTACCGTTAGTGGACGTGAGGAAAAACTGGCATTTTCAGGTTATTGGTACAGCTATAAAATTGCTATTTGACCCTAAATTACCCAAAAAAGCTTTTTTTGATGTGCCATTTGAAGTCTACGGCGGAGGTAGCATGAGACAACAAGAGGATGGTGTGACAGTATGGTTTACTGGTCTAAGTTATATAGTTGCTAGAGTGAATAATTTATGAGTTAAAAACTTTTTTTAACTCATAACTTTTACTAGGATGCCAATAATTGCCGAATTAACCTGGCTACAGCCTTTTGCGTGAAGCGGCTGACAATTTGTTGACCCAAACGCTGTACATCAGAATTTACCAATAACTGGGCAATTTGGGGCGCAAGTTGCACTGGATCAAAGCCTTGTGTTTCTCGGAGAATACCCAATATACGTTTAATATGCTCTAAGGTTTGTTGTTGCTCAACTGTCGCCGCCGGAGTTTCATTAACTGCTGTCAACCCAACGCGTTCTCGCAGCAGATAGGTAAAGTTATGCAAAACATTTTTACCTAAAGCATCGAGTCCGTTAACAGATTCATCTACCAGTTTGTCACGAATGAAAGCACCGCGTTCAGATGACAGAAATTCTATCCCCTGATTCAGCACTAAGTCAAAGTCGTAGTCTTGACTCTTACGCGCATTAAGTAATAAGTTTTCTAAGCGATTCCAGCGAAATCTGCCATCTTTAAATAGCAAATCTTGCAATGATGTTCTTAATTGCGGTGCTGGGTCTGTTAACAGGCGTTTAGAAACGTAGGGATAAGCTTCACTGAGGACTTTAAAGTTGGGATCTATAAATATTGCAATCCCTTCGAGCGTCACCAGAGAGCGAATAATTAAAGCGTAGTAGGGCGGTACGCGGAAAGGATACTCATACATCAAAGCCGATAGTTCATCGGTAATGCTTTTAATGTTAAGTTCGGCTACGCTGGCTCCTTGGGCATCAGCAAAGACTCTGGCAAAAGCTGGAATAATTGGTGTTAAATCAGTTTCTGGTGATAAGAAATCTAACTTAACGTAGTCTTTTGCTAATCCTTCAAAGTCGCGGTTGACGACGTGGACGATCGCTTCAATTAAACCATAACGCTGTGGTGGCTTAATCTCGCTCATCATCCCAAAGTCGAGATAAGCCAATTTGCCATCGGTTGTTGCTAACAAATTACCAGGGTGGGGATCAGCATGGAAAAATCCATGTTCTAGCAGTTGGCGTAGGGAACACTGGACACCCACTTCAATTAGATAACGAGCATCTATCCCTTGGGCGCTAATTTCTTCTGTCTGGGTTAATTTTGTGCCGTTAATCCATTCCATCGTCAACACACGACGATTGGTGTATTCCCAGTAAATTTGCGGTATATATACGTCTTTTATATGACCGTATAACTCGAAAAATCTTTCGGCATTTTCACCCTCATGGATGTAGTCCATCTCTTCAAAGATGCGATCGCCTAATTCATCGAGAATACCAACTAAGTCACTTCTTACCCGCTTGATCTTTTTCTGCGCCCAGGCGGCGAGGTTACGCAAAATATACAAGTCAATTGTGATCCGCTCTCTTAAATCGGGGCGTTGGACTTTAACAGCGACTTCTTCACCAGTTTTTAGCTTACCTTTATAAACTTGCCCCAATGAAGCCGCAGCAATTGGCTGGGCCGAGAGTTCGGCGTAAACCTCTTCTGGAGGGGCACCAAGTTCTTCTTTGATAAACTGGTAAGCAATTTCGTTGGCAAAAGGCGGTAATTGGTCTTGTAGCTTAGTTAATTCTTCTAAGTATACGGGAGGAACCAGATCCGGCCTGGTGGACAAAGCTTGTCCAATTTTGATGTAAGCAGGCCCCAGCTGGGTCAGCAATACTCGTAGCTGAGTGGCTCGGCGGCGGTTATTTTTGACGACAATTCCCCGTTTGCTATCCGACCACAACCCAAAAGCAAAGGATAGAGTCGGCCCCAACACGGCGAAAATCCGTCGGACAACTTGCAGAGGTCTGTTCTGGTAATGCGCCGCTATGCCCACGGGATCGTAAAGCGTCTCAGGTTGGGCTATTATCCTTAGCTGTTGGGCGGCTAGAAGTTCTGGCGATTGGACAACCAAGCCTTGTGTACCATTTTCTTCTGGCACTACATCAATAACGTCCAGTTCGCCTCGGCCATTTGTGCCGTTGCGACTGTCCTCCTGAATCGGTTGGGAACTAGGGGGAAGTGTCTTAACAATCATGAAGAAAGCCACCAGTCAGAACGATCACATTAAGTATTGTAACAATATCTTTACAGACAAGCATCCCTAAAATGAGATAAGGCTGAGGAGCATTTTCCGGACAAGATTTTGTTCCACCTACCTACTACTCAAAAAAATTATCTACACAAGGGAGAAGCAATTAAGAGGTTTGCTACACTTAAATGGGCATACTAGTTTAATAGTAGTAGGTATTGCTAGTTGCTGAAAGATGGTACTTATTGTCCTGTAAGTTAGAAGTATCCGGCATCTGTCCTAACGGAGAATTTAGCTTGATGTTGCTTTGCCTACGAATTGAAAACTTTGCCCTAATTGACCAATTGGAATTGGAATTTGACGCGGGACTAAATGTGTTGACAGGTGAAACCGGCGCTGGAAAATCGATTATTTTGGATGCCATTGATGCCGCTTTGGGTGGCAAAGTCTCTAGTCGAGTGATTCGCACGGGGACAAGTCGGGCAATGGTAGAAGCTACTTTCACCTCAAACGCCCCCCTAGCAGCTTGGTTGAGTGAACAGGAAATAGATTTGCTTGATGAAAATTCCGTAGTCATTAGCCGAGAAATCACAGCCACCGCTAGTAATGTCCGCAGTAGATCGCGGGTGAATGGCGTGTTGGTAAATCGGCAGCTCATGGTAGGAATGCGCGATCGCTTAGTGGAAATCACAGCCCAAGGTCAAACGGTACAAGTGGGACAATCTGCCCAAGTCCGGGACTGGTTAGATTTATATGGCGGTGACTCTCTAATGCAGCAACGTCATAAGGTCGCCACAAGCTTCAGTGCTTACCAACAGGCGCATTTAGTACTAGAAAAACGCCGGACATCAGAACGGGAAAGGTTGCAACAATTCGACTTGCTCACCTATCAAGTGCAAGAATTGGGAGCAGCCAATCTCAGCGAACCGAATGAATTGGAACAGTTGGGACAAGAACAGGAACGCCTGAATCATGTCGTTGATTTGCAACAGATGAGTTACAAAGTTTATCAGGCTTTGTATCAAAACGATAATGAAATCCCAGCCGCAGCAGATTTATTGGGAGACAGTGAGGCAACATTAAATGACATGGTAGAATACGACACCCAACTGCAACCTCTATTGGAATTGGTGAGAGACGCGCAAGCTGCGGTGATGGAAGTGGGAAGGCAGATTAATGCCTATGGGGACGGTTTGGAAGCCGATCCCCACAGGTTGGAAGAGGTGGAAGAACGCGTTCGGGAATTAAAGCAAATTTGCCGCAAGTACGGGCCGACACTAAAAGAAGCGATCGCTTATTACCAACGTATCCAAGGGGAATTAGCGGTACTTAACGACAGCGAACAATCTATTGAAAACCTAGAACAGCAAGAAAAGGCGTGTTTTGAGAAACTCACCCAAGCAAGTAATCAGTTAACTCAACTGCGGAGTAAAGCGGCTGCTAATTTAGAATCACGTTTGATAGCTGAACTCAAGCCCCTAGCGATGGAAAAAGTGAAGTTTCAGGTTGAGATAGTGCCTACTTCCCCAACTGCCACCGGAGCAGATAAAATTACCTTTACATTTAGTCCCAACCCTGGAGAACCACTACAACCTTTAACAGAAATTGCCTCTGGTGGGGAAATGAGCCGCTTTTTACTGGCTCTGAAAGCTTGTTTTTCTCAGGTTGATGTGGTTGGAACAATGGTATTTGATGAAATTGATGTCGGAGTTTCGGGAAGAGTAGCCCAAGCGATCGCTGAAAAATTACACCAACTAAGTCAACGTAACCAAGTATTATGTGTTACCCACCAGCCTTTAGTTGCGGCAATGGCTGATCGGCATTTCCGCGTAGATAAACAAACTATCAATCAAGGCAAAGGTAAAAAAGCTAACAATGATAACGCCGAACAGCGTACCGTTGTCAGAGTTACGACTTTGGATAATTTAACCACTCGCCGGGAAGAACTAGCGCAGTTAGCTGGTGGTAAATCTGCAAGTGATGCGATCGCTTTTGCCGAATCTCTGTTATCACAAGCTGCTAATCATCGCCAAAAAATTAAAAATTAAAGATTAATTTACACCGCTGATGCTTCTAGTAATGACTGACCGAGATAACCTCCTTCAGCTTTGACACCAGGTAAAGCGAAGAAATATCCACCACCAATAGGGCGAATGTACTCCTCCAATGGTTCCCCAATCAGGCGATTTTGCACTGTCACAAACCCCTTCTCTAAATCAGCTTGAAAACAAACAAACAACAAACCCATATCTAAATGTCCAGATTTGTCAAACCCGCGTGAATAATTGAAACCACGCCGCAGAATCAAACTCGACTCTGATTTGCGAGGATTAGCAAGGCGGATATGAGCATTTAGAGGAATTTGTTTACCTTTAGGGTCTTGATCATAATTGGGAGTATCTTTCTCGTACTTCATCCCCAAGGGTGCGCCAATTTCCTTGTTTCGCCCAATAATTGTCTCTTGCTCTTGTAGTGGTGTACGATCCCAGCGTTCGACTAAGTTGCGGATCACCCGCACCACTTGATAACTTCCCCCTACTGTCCAAGCGGGTTCACCACTATTTGGCTGTACCCAAACGATCCGGTTCATCAATTTGTCGTCACTAGCATTTAGATTTGCCGTCCCATCTTTAAAACCAAGCAGGTTACGCACCGTAGATTTGCCTTGTTTTTTGTGGGTATTCGGCGGCAGAAACCCCGCTATTTGCCAACGTAAAGTGAGCAAGTCAGGTAAGTTCTTAATGATGTCACGTAAAGCGTGGAGATTCGATTCCTCAGTATTCGCACAGAATTGCAACAGTATATCCCCATGACATAAATCTGGGTCAAGCTGGTCATTGGGAAAATTGGCCATAGTATCTAACCGCTTGGGTTTCAAGTTGCTGAGTCCAAAGCGGTTATCGAATAGTGAGTTACCCACAGCTAGGGTGATTGTCAGATTATTGGGAGCAATCTCTGGGCCCATAATCCCGGAATCACTGGGTGGAAATTTGGGGTCGCGCGGCTTGGGTGTTCCTCCTGCCATGAGAAACTGGATGCGCTCAGTTAAAGTTTTGAACAACCGCACTAAATCAGCTTTATTTGTAGCAGTTGTATCAAATGCTACAAATAAGCCTGAAGCAGGAGTAGGAGTAAGAATACCTGCTTGGTGAAGCCCAAAGAAAGGCACGACCTCTTCAGATGGGTCAAGAGGTGTTCCCAGAAGAGTACGATAACCCAAAGTCGTCAAAGCTGCTATTCCACCTGCTGCTGCCATGCCGATTAACAAGTCACGACGCCCTAGCTTAGGAGTAATGCGTAAACTTGGTTGCTTCGTAATAGACATAATTTACTCGTCTAGGAATTCTTAATCAATTAGTTAACGCCCAGAGTGCCGCGCAACTGAGACAAATCTTCCGAAAGAGCAGCAATCGCTGTTTTCATGTCTTTCTTGTCTGCTTCACTCACCTTATCGTAGGTAGCAAAACCACCATCAGGGGTTTTGTATTTAGCAAGTTTTTGGTTAACTTTGGTGAAATTGCTATCCACACGCGTCAGCAAATCTGGGTTAGCTTTTTGGATGACGGGGCGCAATAACTCTACAATCTTTTGGGAACCATCCACATTAGCGCTGAAGTCCCATAAGTCAGTGTGGCTGTAACGGTCTTCTTCCCCAGAAATTTTGGTAGCAGCTACTTCTTCAATCAAGTCAGCAGCACCGCCAACCATATTTTTCGGTTCAATGGTCAAGGTGGCAATGCGCTTTTGTAGGTCTAGTCCATCTTTCTGTAGTTTTTCGGCAAAAGGTTTCATGCCTTTTGTAGTTTTGTCTTGAAATAAAGCTTTCTCTATACGATGGTATCCAGTGAATGCTGGGTCAGCCTCTTTTTTAGCAAAGTCATCAGCACGGGAATCCATCGTTTTATCGAGATCGGAGAAAAGTTCAGCTATCGGTTCTGCACGTTCCCAATGGACATGGGTAGAGGGATAAAGTTTCTGAGCTTTAGCAACGTCTCCAGCAATCACGGCATCTGTGAAAGTCTTGGTGTCTGCCACTAGTTGGTCAGTTTCTTTAGTGACGTAGACTTTGTACTCTGCGATCGCACCGACTAATTGACCTTGATCTACAGTCCCTTTGGCTTGAGAATTTTCACCTCCTGCTTTGACTGTGATTTTCCCTTTGGGATTGCTGCGTAAACCGCAAGCCATGTCATATTCACCCGGTTGTAGATTGGTTTTGAGTTTTTGAACGAAGCCAGGAGCAATATTTTCCTTTTCCTCAACGACTTTCACTCCAGACAAAATCTCCCACTCCAAAGGTTGGCTGCTTTTGTTTGTAAGCACAAAGTTGTTTTCCCCAGATGCTAGTGTCAGCTGATTTGGTTCGCAACCTTTATCTGTCACAGTCAAAGCAGTTTCGGTAGAATTTTTAGTAGAAGTATCACTGGCTACTTTAGCTTCTGGAGAATTATTCGTGGAAGTATCGCCTGATTTGTTGGATTCACAGGCACCTACTGTCAAGGCAATTAGACAGATAATTGTTGAGTACTTTAAAACATTTTTCATTGTTGTATTTTCCTAAAAATTATTGAAGAAGCTAGGAATGCCTTGCTGTAGTCTTCTGTCCAGCATTATCCCCTAAGAAGAACAGCGACATGGTAGGAATTAGATAGCCAAAATAGGCGATCGCCTCGCTGACAGTCGGGGTATCGTTATATCCAAAAAACCCTGCCAAAAGTGAACCGATAAACCCGTTCTTGGGAAGTACCCCACTAGCATCAAATATTACTGATTGTAGTGAATTCCAGACTCCGGCTTCATGGAAAGCTCTCACCCCACTTGCTAAGAGTCCAGCAGCAACCACGATAATGAAGGCTCCTGTCCATTTAAAAAATCGCTTCAAGTTGATGCGGATACCACCCTGATAGATGCCTACACCGACGGCTAGGGCGGCTGCATATCCAAACAATGCCCCCACGGGAGCTTGAATTCCCAAATTTTGCTGAAACGTGGCTAGCAAAAACACTACTGTTTCCAGACCTTCCCGCAGTACTGCAAAGAATGCCATCCCCACTAGCGCTAGTCCCCATTTATCACCCGACTGAATTGCAGTTTCAATTTGAGACTGTAACTCGCCTTTAATCGAACGAGCAGCACGGCGCATCCAGAAAACCATCCAGGTGAGAACTCCAACTGCGACGATGGAAATTACCGCTTCAAATAGTTCCTGTTCTTTCTGCGGAAACTCCTGACTGGTTATTTGCAAAATAATTCCGGCACCTAGACAAAGAAAAGTTGCTAGTGCGATGCCAATCCAGACTGACTTCATCAAATGGGTACGTCCAGTTTGCTTGAGATAACTGGCAATGATCCCCACGACAAGTGCAGCTTCAACGCCCTCTCGGAACATGATCAAGAAGGGAAAAAGCATGAATAACCTTATTAGTTATAATTACTATCAAATCATCATGAGAATAATAACTTACTTGAGAACATTTGTATATAACTGCGAGTGAAAAATCTCTAAAATCCTAGAATAATAAATTTTCCATTCAAATGACAGTCTGTCACAAAAATATTGCCTACTGTAAATTATTACTCCAGACAAGTACGTAAATAAATAAAACAACTCCTGCAACGCTTTGCTAGGACTTGTTTCCAGTTTTATACCTCTTGAGAGATGGATAGCAAAGTGTTAGTTTAACATCTGTGTTTTCCGTATTTGCTAACTTGACTTTTCACCGGATGTAAAGAAGGGGGAATGGTTCGCGAACATTATGACTTTGTTGGCGAATTCGATCAGCTTCTGTATAAAGCTAGAGTTAAGTATAAAACTAGTAGCTTTTTACTCTTTATTTAAATCCGCGATGAAATTGGATAAAGCTTTTTTGGCGGCTTTGTAACCAGGATTTTGTTTAGCTAAATACAATTATGCTAATACACGCTCGCAAGCGTGCTTCTAAATCAGCTAACTTTTGCCTTGTTCGGTGATAGTTTAACTACGTTTCATACCCCATTTTTGCACTGTTTTGATTTCAATTAATCGAAAAATATAATCGATAGTTAAACCCCAAATTGCAATTACTACTAATCCGGCAAATACGCGATCGGTTTGCAGGAAGTAGCGACTGTTATTAATCTGCCATCCCAAACCACTAGTAGCACCCCCAGAACCAAACACTAACTCAGATGCAATCACGGTGCGCCAACCAAAAGCCCAAGCAGTTCTCAAGCCTGTTAAGATGTGAGGCAATGCAGCAGGGAGCATAATTTCTTGAATCAGTCTGAACTATCTAAACCCAGGTTTTTTCCCACCATCAGAACCGTTGGGTTAATGGTACTAAGTCCCATTTCTGTATTTAGGGCAATAGGCCAAGTTGTAGCATGGGCAGTAACTACGATAATAGAAACAGAAGTGAACCCAAACCAAATTCTCACTAGGGGTAAAATAGTGATCGCAGGTAAGGGACTCAGCATCGAACTCATTACAATTAGCAAATCTTGACCAAAATGAGAAATTTTGGCGAAAGCTACTAAAGCCGTACCTAGAATTACACCCAAGATCATACCAATAGATAACACGGACAAAGTACTGAGTGTTGCTTGCAGCAGTTTTTGACTCAATAAGTCGTTGGACAAGATCCCCTACAAATGTACAAATAATTTCGGATAATTTATTTTTTGTTAGTCCCTTAACCCAAGCATACTGGTATTTATAAGCACTTTTATTTATACTCCTGCAAAGCCCCTAACTTCCGAATTCCCGGCCAAATCATCGCTGTAGCAATCACTACTACAATTGTGCCAATTCCACCACCCACAACCGAAATCACCGGGCCAAACAATGCAGCAGTCAAGCCTGACTCAAAGCCCCCTAACTCATTCGAGGCACTAATAAACACGCTATTAATAGCAGCAACCCAACCACGCAAATGATCTGGAGTTCTGATTTGAACTAATGTATGGCGAATCACAACGCTAATACTATCCAGTGCGCCACCAAGAGTCAGCATTAACATAGACAGCCAGAAGGAACGAGAAAGCCCAAAGATAATTGTTACAACACCAAAACCAACCACTGACCACAATAAGGCCGGGCCTGCTTTACGTAACGGTGGTAAATACGCGAGGGTAATCGCCATAGTCAAAGCACCGATGGAGTGACCTGCCTGTAAGTATCCCAACTCCACTGGCCCCACATGTAAAATATCTTTGGCAAAGATGGGTAGCAGGGCGATCGCACCACCTAACAATACAGCAAACATATCCAATGTGATCGCTGCTAAAATCAACTGATTCTGCCAGACAAATTTAGCACCAGCTGACAACGCTTTGAATGAGATTGGCTCAGTTGTGCGGATGCCTTTTTGCTCTTTAATCGGTACTGTTAAAATAAAACACAGTAACGCGGCGATCGCAGCCAACACATACACGCCTGTGGCACTTCCTAGCCAAGCGATGCCGAATCCCCCTAAGGCTGGGCCAATAACAGTAGCCAATTGAAAGCTACTACTATTCCAGGTGGCTGCATTGGTAAAAGCGCTGACAGGTATCAACTGCCACATCAAGGCATCACTAGCAGGCTTGGAGAATGCCCTAGCAACACCGATTAAAACTAAGCAGGCATAAATGAGAAAAATTGCACCTTGAGTATAAGAAAGCACTGCCAAAGCCAGCGAGCAGAGAGCTAGCAACATCACTGACAGTAACATCGTGAGTTTGCGATCGCGGCGATCGGCCACATCTCCAGCAATTAAGGTGAGAGCAATCATCGGCAAGACTTGCGCTAATCCCACACCACCTAGAACGATAGCTGAGTTAGTCCGTTCATAGAGTTCCCAGCCAATAGCTACAGTTTGCATTTGCGACCCTATGGACAGCACCAGCCGTCCAATGGTAAATAGCCGATAGTCTCGAAACTTCAGGGCTGCAAAGGGATCGTGCTGTGTAACCTCAGAGTTATGGGGATTTGAGTTCTGTTTTCTCGAAGACATTTTTTAGTAGAGTTAAGCCTTCTTCAATGTTGGAAATTTGTTCTTCTGTAAGACCTTTCAGCAGATCGCTAATATGAGCGCGAGTTTGATCTTGGGATTGCTTCAGATGGTGTTTTCCATCTTCGGTCAAATTGAGCAGCACCCGCCGCCGCTCCTGAGGATGAGCGATGCGTTGCACGAAGTCGCGTTGTACCAAGCGTTCTATGGTTGCTGATGCTGTGGCAGAGGTGACACCTAAATGCTCTGCCAAATCAGATAATGAAGCACCAGGATTGCGGTTAATAAATGCCAGCGATCGCAACTGAGGTATAGATAAAAAGGCGGCACTATGGGCACGCATATCCGCTCGGATAAACCGCATCATTAATGGAACTGTGTCCATTACCCTAGCGGCACATTCTTCGGAAGTTGTACCTTGAGTGGGTTTATCCAAGGTCATGGGCTTGTTGTTCTCCTGATTACATCGCCAGCCGTGGATCAAGTTTTCCACCAATGATGGCTAAGATTATTAGTGTTAATAAGAGAATTGTACAATCCTGACCAAAGTCATAGATGCTAGTTCCATTACGGATTACATTGCTACGCGTGGATAAAGTCGTCCACCAATGATCGCCAAGACTGTTACTGTTAATAAGAGAACTGCCAAATCCCAACCAAAGCCATAAACGCTGATTCCATCCACTAAGATTGTGCTGCGTAAGGCGTCAACCTCATAAGTTAAGGGATTTAAGTGGGAAAGAAACTTTAGCCAGTCGGGCATCATTGAGATCGGATAAATAGCATTGCTGGCAAAAAATAACGGCATGGTTAACATTTGTCCAACTCCTGTCATCCGCTCTCTGGTTTTTGCCAAACAGCCAATAATTAATGAAAAAAGACAAAAGCAAGCCGCCCCCAGCATTACTATCAGTAGCACTTGCCCAAAAGCTAGAGGATGGAGATTTAATTTTACATGTAAGACAAAAGACAATACATAAATTACTACTACCTGTGATAAGCACCGTACCCCACACGCTAGCGCTTTGCCCAAGACCATTGCCACACGGGGTGTAGGACTAGCAAGAAATTTATGTACAATCCCTAAATCTCGCTCCCAAATTAGTGTCATTCCACCAGTGAAAATAGCTACATACAACACGCTTTGAGCAAGAATGCCAGCAGCCATGAAGTCTAAATAGGGTAAGTTCCCTGTCGGAATTTCCCGAAGTTTGGAGAACACTTGCCCAAAAATCAGCAACCATAATGACGGTTGCACTGATCTGACTACTAAATCAGTGGGATCGTGGCGGAGTTTACGTACTTCTAATTCAGCGATCGCCAGGGTTTTCGTAACTAGGTCTTTAATTGCAGAGATCAAATTTACTCGGACAGTGGATGGTGCTTTAACCCAACCGTTGAGCAGTACGTCTGGTTCTTGCTGTGTCACGGTAGTTGACTCCTGATATTAACTGGTCGCCTGTATAGTAAATAAAGACATCATCCAAAGTTGCGTTTGGTTTATTTAAAGAAGCTTTTAAATCGCTTGGTGTGCCTGTAATTACGACTTCACCTTGTCGCATAATCGCCACTCGGTTACATAAGCTGTCCGCTTCTTCTAAAAAGTGGGTTGTTAAAAATATAGTTGTGCCGTAATCAGCACAGAGTTGTAGCACAAGTTGCCATACTTGAGTTCGAGCGATCGGATCTAGTCCAACAGTCGGCTCATCCAGAAACAAAATTTGGGGTTGATGCAGAACTGATACGCCGATTTCCAGCTTGCGGATCATCCCACCAGAGTAGTTTCGTACCAAGCGTTTCGCCGCATCTTGCAAACCCATATATTCTAGAATTTCATAGATGCGGCGATCGCGTCCTTTGGCAGGTATTCCATACAGCTTGGCGAAGATTAAGAGATTTTCGTAACCCGTGAGACTACCATCAGCAGAGAGCGCCTGGGGGACATAGCCGATAGCCCTTCTCACAGGATTAGGTTGACGAGTCACATCATAGCCAGCCAGAGTTGCTTTCCCTGCACTGATAGGCAGTAAAGTTGTCAACATCTTAATAACCGTACTTTTCCCTGCCCCATTGGGTCCAAGCAGCCCAAATACTTCGCCCTGTTCCACGGATATGCTCAGGTTATTAACAGCCGTTAACTTGCCAAAACGGCGTGTGAGTCCCTGAGTTTCCAAAATCAGCGGTCTTGACTCGCTAGGAGGTTGCAATCGATTTATTTTTCCCGTCAGTATTGTCACAAGTTTGATGCACCAGCATTAATTAGTTAAACTAACTATTAGCTTCTCAATATATTTGGTTGAAGTCAATAGACTTCTGGCATAAATTTGAATCAGAGTAAAAAGAAACACAATAGAGTGGCGGCGAGGTTATTGATGGGCGAAGTATTACTGACAGCGATCGCAGTCTACCCATCGTCAGCAATTTTACTGTGGCTAATGGCTATAAAGGTTAATTATGCTTTATTTTTCTGGGTGATGAAGATGAAGGATAGTTTTTTTACTGGGAAATTCCTACAAGTGCGATATGTAATAACTTAAACCTCGTACAAGTTGAAACCTATAGTTTTTATAGTATTGCCTGAAAAGCTTATATATCTATGGCTATAGCAGTCCTAAATCATATGTGAAAACTTCTTTTTCTTTTCTTGGCGGCTTGGCGGTTCGTTCATTTTCACAACTCATTTAAGATTATTTATATATACTTCAACAGGCTGTTGAAAAAGCTACAGTTACCAAAATTGACGTGATTTAATATAGCAGTATTAATAATTAAGTATGACAATTTATACACCTGGAGGAATGCCAATCAGCTTCCCTATGAACTATGCTTTTAGCTTACTCGCAAGACTTTATCCAAAGTATCGACCACATAAGGTTTTGAAGATAGCTGAAGGTATGGATAAAGCGCCTGAAGCTATTGCATATCTTTTGGGATTTATATTATTTGCACTGCGAATTTCACCCATAATAATTTTTACAAATGTTCTCATTTTACCAGTAATTCTGCGTTGGATGCATATTAGGAGTAAATATATTGATTATGTGGTGAATTTAGGTGTGATATTCAACTCTATTGGGACAATTGGAATAATTTCGATAGCACTTACTGTGTTTGGATGGTACTCAGTAGGATGGCAAGGCTTAGTGGCATTTTTGTGTTCAAGGTTCTTTGGGGGATTTATCAATAGTATTCTTGAGGCACAAGAAAAGAGTCGAATCAGAGTGTTAGCAAAAGTCAACTATAACGAGTTTGATAGATGTTTTATAGACGCATATCGATTTTGTGCAAATAAGATTGGTGTAACTCTCGATTTATCAGTTTCTGAGCAAGAGTTAGCGAGTAATAGTTGGCAGATAATCTACAGCGACTATTCTCATAAAAACCCTATCTTGTTTAAAATGAAAGATTTTTTATGAATAATTTCAGTTTAGTGATGGAGATATTTATGACTATTATTTCAGGGGTATTTGTATTCATTTTAGGACAATTAGTACTCAAGCTGGTTATCGAGCCTATTCAAGAATTTAGAAAAACTTTAGCTGATATTGCTTTTGCTTTAATCGAATATGCAAATATTTATTCAAATCCAGGACATGCTGGCAATGAGCTTGAAAATAAAGCCTCACAAAAGTTAAGAAAACTGTCATCACGTTTGAATGCTCAAATGTATTTGATACCCGCTTATACCAGTATTTCAAAACTATTTCGATTACCTTCAAAAGATAATTTAGTAGAAGCTGCCAGTGATCTAACTGGTCTTTCCAATGGTGTGTTTAAATCGCCAATTGATTTGGTAAATACAAATTTAGAGAGAGCTAAAAGAATTCGCACTAGACTTGGCATTTATGAGCCAAAAAGTGATAAGTAAAAAGTACTACCATTCGCAGTGGTTGGATTATCGAAGAAGGTTCTGATATCCCAAGATTAACAACCTGCTATCCTCTGTAATATCTGGAAGTGATACAAGATGAATAAAAGTAGAATTGAGTTGCTGGATGTAGTAGCACTGACAGTTGATTTGCCTGAATATAACCTGTACCGTGGTCAAGTTGGCACAGTAGTAGAATTATTAGCTGGTGGTGCTGCATTTGAAGTTGAATTTAGCGATCGCAACGGACGCACTTATGAATCTGTCGGTTTACGCCCAGAGCAAATTATGGTGTTACATTTTGAGCCAGCATCCCCTGATTCAGTAAGGTCAATGGTGACAGCATAAGTTGTTGTGCCCTAAGCGATGCCTATGGCTGGCTACGCCTACGCAGCTTTATCAGATATTCTGAAATAAAATCATATCTATAAACCTTCCACAAAATATCCGATTATGGCGATCGTTGTTTCCCTTAGCCCAGAATTAGAACTACGACTGCGCGAGAAAGCTGCACAGCAAGGACAAGATGTTAGTTTCGTTGCAGCACAATTGCTAGAGGCTGTCCTAGAGTGGGAGGTGCAAAACTCAGAAGCAGCTATTAAGGGTATTCAGCAAGGATTAGAAGACTTTGAAGCGGGTAGATTCCGTTCATTTGATGATTTTGCTGAGGAGCAGCGTCGCAAGTATAATCTGCCAGCCGATTCATGAAATACTGCATTGATATCTCTAGTGTTGCTCAAGCAGAAGCAGACAGCGCATTTTTGCAGTTATCTTAACTAACTTCTCCTGAAAGAGCAAGTCAGTGGTATGCAGGATTACTCCAAGTCATTGAATCTTTATCGCAAATGCCAAGCCGATGTTCTCTAGCTAGAGAAAATGATTATTTTAGGCAAGAAATTCGCCAGGTACTTTACGGACGAGGGCGCAACTCATACCGAATAATTTTCACAATTTTGGTAGGACAAAAAATATCGACAGTGCGTGTTCTTCATATCCGTCACGCTGCACAGCAGACCCTTGGTGAAGCACCGGATGACTCTGAGGCGACCTAAAGACTAGCAACCGCACGGGGCTACGCTGGAGCATATTAAATATATACCAGCAAAGCGATCGCCTATGGTAATTTTGAGAGCGATCGCATTGCCAAAATTTTCTTGGATATCAACTTGCATACAAATTATGAATTACGAATTACATTAACATCTCTGCTTATCTTCAACATCTGATTTCCACCAGGCTGTAGTTCGTATTCAACCTTTTGAATATCTATGTTGTAACCCTTTGAAGTGTAATATTTAACTATTTCATCTAAATGTTGTGAATGTTTCCACATTAAAGTGATAAGGGGAAATATTCTAACTTCTTTAGCAATACGCAACATCTCACCTACTGAATTTAGATGAAAATCGTAATCGAGATGGTCAGAATATAAAAATAATAAATGCGAACAGAGAGCTATATCAAACTCTTGATTATCATAAGCCAGTTTTGGCAATTCACCGACTGTGTATCTGTTGCTCTTTTTGCCAGTCTTATAATCAGACAAAAATTCTTGAATAACTTTGACTCGATTGTGCCGCAAATCATCCGGGGATTTATGATAGCTCCACACCCAATCATTTGATGTAGCCTTGACTTGATTAATGATGTTATCTACCACTTCATTAAATCTTTTCAATATTTCATCACTGGAAAATTGGTACAGTGGATCAATAGAAACAACACTTTTACCGTGACGCGTCATTTCTGCATTAAAGCTTGCTGGACCATCCCCAATCCCAATGATTCTTTTATTTAAATCTACATTTGTTAAATTGAATATTTTTATATATTCATCCATTGACCTTCCAAAAGTAACTACTTGATCTAGAACCATTGCCATAGAATTTCCCTCATAAATAGACTGATTAAATAGGATAATAGCAAACTCAAAATCCTTTATGCGCTGCTAGACGGCAATCATTCAGAAGCACGTCAAGTTCTTTTACAACTTTCCAAGGATTTCTGCCTTTTAACACAGCAGCGATCGCAGCCTCATAAGGATTTCTACCTGTTCTTTTAACAGCAGCTATTGCAGCTTGATTTGATAATCCTCGGACACTAACTAGCCATGCCGCTAATATATGTCCAGTACGTCCAATTCCACCAGAGCAGTGTACAACGACTTTCTCATTTTGTTTATCTGCTTCGATTAAGAAAGGAAGTATTTTCTGTGTCAGGGTTTCTAAATCAGATAGATGGAAATCTGCAATTGGTGCCCAACAAACTAGCTGATTACCAAATTCCTGTTTGTATGTACCCAGAAGTTCAGAGTAATAAGCTAGCTGTTGATCAGGAAGAAGGCAGCAAACTCGCTTGATATATTGATACTTCATGAATTCTATCCAATCTTGAACCTTATTGTTAGTGTATCCAGGTCGTGCAGCACCAAACACTACTTGTTCGTTCTCCCAAGCTGGGGCAAACTTATATATCTTTAACAGTCTGACTTCGGAATCTTGGAAGTTGCTCGTTGCAGCCATAAAATAGTTAGTTATTTTTTGATTAAATAGAATACTTTGCTAAAGCCTTGTATAGTTCCCTTTTTCAGTTACTTCAACTCCAAGGATTTTACAACGTTTTTGCCGCGATCGCTTTACCTAATCCAGCAAGTGTAGCTGTGCATGAAGCTGTCGGGTTTTCACCTATAGGTGTATTTTGCAGAGGTGGGTATAAATTTAGTGAGTGGCATGATGTCGGGTGGTGGCAACTATCTCTGCAACAAGAGCAACCGCTACCTGTAAATCCACCTCTTTCTTTACTAGAACTTCAAAAATTGTCTCTGTGGGATGAAGCCTTAAAAAGTGGACTCTTGCTACTTCGAGTTTAAATTAGCTTCTTGCCATTATAGATTCTGACATACTAACTTTTGAAGTACTTTTGGGATTTAGAAAAGTTTTTAAATCTAATTCAAAGATAGGATTTTTAAATACTCTTGCACAGCAGTAAATAGTCCCACCTCCAAAGCATCGGCAATCAGAGCATGACCAATAGAGACTTCAAGTATGCCATAAATTGAACAGAACTTTTCTAGGTTTTGTAGATTTAAATCATGCCCAGCGTTTACTCCTAAACCAATTTCCTGAGCCTTTTGTGTTGCTTGTTGGTAGCCTTGAAATACAGACTCTACATTGCCATTACGAAAAGCTGTAGCATAAGGTTCTGTATATAGCTCAATGCGATCGCTTCCAATCTCTTTAGCACGTTTAATTTGAGTTAAGTCAGTATCCATAAACAAGCTAACTCGAACTCCGAGGTCTTTTAACTCTCGAATGATTGGTCTGAGCCGAAAGCCATCTGTAGCCAGATCCCATCCGTGGTCTGATGTAAAAGCATCAGGTGCATCGGGAACTAAGGTACACTGCGTTGGTTTGATTTTTCGGACTATCTCTAAAAATTCAGGTGATGGATTACCTTCTATGTTGAACTCAACAGTCAATATCTGCGCCAGTGCATCGACATCTTCGGGCTTGATATGTCGTTGGTCTGGGCGTGGGTGAACTGTGATTCCCTGTGCGCCAGCTTTAATGCAAGTAAAAGCCGCTTCAATCACACTCGGTCTACTAAAATTTCGAGTATTCCTGAGTAAAGCAACTTTGTTAAGGTTAACGCTGAGATTGGTCATACTACAAAATTTAGTCTATCGTTAGGTTTGTTATTATACCGCCAAGTAATGGATTTGATAACACCACATCTTTACGCAATTTGAGATTTTGAATCCGAGCAGCAGTGACTAATTTTGCAAAATCTTTATCAGTCCTAAAGTCTAGATTTGTGCTGAGATAAGGAAATTTTGTACCTGGGTAATCTTTTTTAGCTGGGCTGAAGTCTGCAATAACACCCGTACCTAAGTCAACGTGATTACCAAACCCAAGAGCATTTAAAATACTCAAGGCGAACATCCGTGCGAGAATCATTTGATTCTCTATCAGGAGAAAGTTTTGAGTAATGATAAAGCGATCGTCACCATGCTTAGGATTACCGGACTTTGAGTAGTTCAAAGACTTAACAACTATGAAGGTTTAGGTTGGGGTCATTTTATCCAAATTAGGAATTACGAATTATTCACTTTGCCTCGCCAAACAATTTCCTTAACTTTGATTTCTTTCGGGATCAATTTAATTTTGTAGAAAGTATCTGCAACCTCTTGTTGTTTAGTAATTACTTCATCTGTGAGCGGAAGTACATCATACTCACGCCGCTTTTCTGCTATTTCCAATACAGAAGCATCTATACCCAAAGCAGGGGAAAGAAATTTAGCAACCTCACCAGGATTATTCTTTGCCCAGTTACTGACTTCCTTGACCTGATCTAGAACTATTTTCAAGGCATCCGGCTTGGCATCAACAAAAGATTTGGCAGCCAGATAATAACCCCGATTGGGAGCTAATCCCGTCGCGTCAGCTAAAGCACGTGCGCCTGTTGCTGCTTCTGCTGCGGCTAAGTAAGGATCCCAAATTGCCCAAGCATCAACGTTTTTTCTCTCAAACACAGCACGAGCATCGGCGGGAGTGAGAGTTACTCGTTGGATGTCACTGTACTGTACTCCTGCTTTTTCCAGTGCTTTCACCAATAGGTAGTTAGCATTAGAACCTTTGGCAAAAGCAATTTTTTTGCCCTTGAGTTCAGCCACACTTTTAATAGGTGAATCCTTGGGCACCAGGATGGCTTCAGCCTTGGGACTCCAAGGATCGTACGCAACATAAACTAAAGGAACACCCCCAGCTTGAGCAAATATAGGTGGTGATTCTCCGGTATAGCCAAAATCAATACTGCCTGCATTCAATGCCTCTAGCAGTGGGGGACCAGCCGGAAATTCCGACCAAGTTACGGAAGATCCTGAAGCTGCAAAAGCTTTCTCTAATTCCCCTCTCGTCTTCAGTGCATAGAGGACAGTTGACGCTTTCTGGTAACCTATGTGAACTGTAGTACCGCTAGCTGCTGGACTGGGGCTAGTTGTCACTTGTGTGTCATTGTTGCTTGCGCTTGGAGAACAAGCAGAGACAGCCAAAGTTAAACTAAATCCCACTGCAAACAGTAGGGAAAAGGTGCGGATTCTTTGTTGTTGGAACCTTTGGAGGAAGGCAAAATCCATACCCAACAGTTGGGTTGGAGAGAACTTATTCAACATCATCACTCTGCTTTCAGGGTAAATTAATATCAGACTTCAGCAAACCTACGGCATAACTCCGGCAAGTTTATTGATTTACCGTATAATAAGAGAATGATAAAAATATCACATAGTTAAGGCGAAAAAGCAAGTTTATTTGCTGAATAAAAAATTTTTCTTAAAGCTACGGCTATTGGTGTCAAATCTAAACTCAATCGGATCACAAAGTAGGCGATGACAGATAATATTCTTCAACAACAGATTGAGTACTATCGCGCTAGAGCCAACGAATATGATGAGTGGTTCTATAGGATAGGACGCTACGATCGCGGTATCGAAAACAATCAGCGCTGGTTTAATGAAGTAGCAGTTATCAAAAATACATTACACCAAATTGGCGTGGTGGATGATATTTTAGAGTTAGCATGTGGAACAGGTATCTGGACGCAGGAGCTTTTAAGTATCGGTAAAAAAATTACTGCGATCGATGCCTCTGAAGAAGTGATTGCAATTAATCGCTCTAAGTTATTTTCACTGAGTGTTGAATATCACTTAATTGATTTATTTGCATGGCAACCTGATACTGAATATGATTTAGTGTTCTTTGCTTTTTGGCTCTCTCATGTGCCACCAAAATTACTCGATTCATTTTTGACGAAAGTTTATCAATCTGTTTGCGTTGGTGGACAAGTATTTATCATTGATTCTTCCTTTGAACCGACATCCACGGCTAACAATCATATCCTTGAAGACGATGGAAACATATATAAAACCCGTAAGTTAAATAATGGTCAAGAATTCCAGATTTTCAAGATTTTTTATCAGCCAGATGAACTTAAGGATAAGCTAAAAAAAGCAGGTTTTCAGGCTGAGGTGAAGGTGACAGATAACTATTTTATTTATGCACAGGGGAAAAAGGTTTAGCAGATAGCCCACAGGGAGCATCCCAAATGTGTAAAAACATAATTTGTCATTGCGTAGGCGGAGCCTTCCCGTAGGGTACGGAATGCAGTCAAGCAAAGCAATCGTTTTGTACAGATGAAGCGAATTGCAACATTTGGGCTACCCTACGGGTTCTGGGTTCGCAAAGCGTCTGGTAGAGTTGGACTACGCTTCATTAGTAAATTTGCTTGCATTGGGATGCTCCCTTGCCCACAGACTTATGACACACTCCTGAGAGGATGTCTGAGAAGTATTAAATATTTGCTGATCCCCCCACTCCCCACGCCAGTCACTCCACTTGGGGAAACCCCAGACGCTCTTTACAAGACCAGAGGCGAACGCGGACTCGTTGGCGCAGCCCTCTGGTAGAGAAGAGGCTGCGCTATGGGCGGCATCGTCTCACGCCACTTGACGCCAGTCCGCTCAAGTCACCAGACCATGCACGGCAGTTCCTCTTGGGGGAAACCCCCAGACGCTCGCGGACTCGCTAACGCTGCGCTATCGCCCTTGGCGTCTCCCTTTGGGAGAAGACCGGACTGCCGACGCTCCTACGTCGCTAACGCTGCGCTAACACCACACGGCTGGCTCCTTTACTTGAAGCTCAAGACCGCATTGGCTCCCCATGAGCAAGCGGTGTGAATTTAGAGGGATCTCTGAGCGTTTGGTGTATACAAAAAACTTTTCAGACATCCTCTAAAGCTAGGTACTGATGCTTGAGCATGTATGTATATTGGTAATAGCTATACAGATGACTTCTGTAGAGCTAAAGGTGTAGAAATGAAATGTATTTTGATTGACAGTGAACAACGTGATCAACAGCTAGGTGAACAGAGAGTTGAAGACCTTTTTTAAATTGAAGATAGGCTATTTATTGATCAATCTTAGTAAACTATGATTGCCGAATAAGCAAAATAAAATACACTAGCTGCCTAATAGACAGTTTGCAATGCAAATTATTAAAGTACTAACCAGAGTCTATCTAAGTCCGATAGACTTGGATGAGGCGATCGCTTTCTATGAAAACCTTTTTACAGAAAAATGTTGGTTGTGGTTTCAATATTCTGAGGCTGAGTTGGAACTCGCAGGTGTGGGTTCTATTCTTTTAATTGCTGGTTCAGCTGAAACCCTTTCTCCATTCAAAAGTACACACGCAACATTTCTCGTTGATTCCCTCAATGATTTTAAAGAAGTACTTATTCAGCAGGGTGCAGTGATTCTGGCGGAACCTAACAATGTTCCCACTGGATTTAATATGCGAGCGATGCATCCTGATGGAACCATTATTGAGTATATTGAGTTTGGATAATTAATTTTTAACCCAAAAAGGATTTGCTGTGAAGGCTGCAATCAGACTGGCTAATCAAAATGATACAACAGCGCTATAGCAATCCTAATCATTCGTGAGAGATAAAATCGCTGAGATGCCTATAAATACGTACTTTTAATCTCCGTATTTTCTCACGTTTCAATTCAGATTGCTATAGTGCAAGAAGCAAGAAAGCTTATACAGTAAGCTTTTTAGGCTTTTTCAACTGGATAGTTATTTCTGCTGTGCTGCACTAGTCGCTTGCTGTATTTTGGCAGATAAAGGCTACTCAAAAATTATTAGCGAATTTTCCGGAATCGATAACAGCGGGGTGGTATCACTTATTAGAGCATCGATATTATACTGAACCTCTATAACTAACCTTCGGGGAATATAGCCCTATTGTTTCCGCTCAAAACCCCGGTCATGAAGACCGGGTTTTTGATTTTACTTCTATTTTCCGTTTTTCTAACTAGTTCAGTTCTTTATTTAGGCTTGTCGTGACTATCATTACCTTTTGTACTGTTTGAATCGTCTGGGATTTCCGAATCATCTAGGTTGTTAGACTTATTAATATTTCCTTGGGACTTGGTTGTACCAAAAAAATAAACGACTGCAATTTTCACAATATCAAAGTATGCAGGACGATTAGTCGGATCAACAATTGCCAAAGAGAGCGAACCTGCTACTAAGATAACTAATATAGGATGTAACTGTTCTTCTCCAGAAAAATTGCTATATTCATTTACAATTTTTTGGTTTATTTTTGACAAAAAAGTAATGTGTTAGATTGGTAAAGTTTTCTAGCACATCTTAAATTCAGTTATGGATACTTAGAGACGAAATTTTGAACGACTCTAAAAAGCTTTGCAAATAAATTTAGACTTTCACACTAGCAGCAATATTGTTCCTTGAGAGTGAGCGAGGATATTAGTTGAGAATGATGCAAGATATGAAAGTCAAATATTATTTGTGAGATTTTAACGAACAGATTCAAAAATTACTGTCGTCAATATTAAGCAAAGAAGAATAAGTTCACACCGGAAAATGAGCCAATAAAAAACAAAAGGTAGTAGTAGACTCATAACAATATCTGAACCTCCGAAAATAGGTGACAAAACATAAGCGATCGCTAGACAAAATAATCCCAGCGCAAAATATTTAATGAATTGATAAGTCAAACGAAATAAAAAGCTGTGACGATTATTAGTCATATTTTCTCCTGATAAATGAATAAAAAAATAACAGGGTTGATGTGGTACTTATTAGAACCATATCAACCCTGCTGTAGTCTTTTTCTAGACTCTCTTGGGCTGGAAAATTATTCACTTGATCACCTCAATAATGAAAACAATTTTCTAGGGAAATTATTAAAAACGTAGGCAGGACACACTAATTCTATTCTGTCTGTTGCATTTAGTCCCGATGGGAAAACACTCGCCAGTGGTGGCTATGACAAAACAGTTCGCTTCTGCGACATCGAGACTGATCAATGTATCCAAATTTTGCAAGGATACAGCAATTGGGTACACGATCTAGCTCTAAGTCCAGATGGAAAGATAATTGCTAGTAGCAATGATGATAAAACCGTCAGGCTGTGGGATGTTCAAACTAATCAATGTATTAGCATTTTGGAAGGCCATGCTGGTTGTGTTTGGTCTGTTGCTTTTAGTCCGCTCTCTGGGGGACTATTAGCTAGTGGCGGTGATGACCAAACCATCCGCTTTTGGGATACTCTGAGTGGACAGTGCGTGAAAGTTTTGCAAAATAGCGATCGCATCCGCTCTATTGCTTTTAGTCATGATGGTCAAATTCTGACTAGTGGTAGTGTTGACTGCAATATCAAGCTATGGAATATTCGGACTGAGGAATGGTTTGAAACTTTACAGGGGCATACAAATTAGGTGCAGTCTGTCAGTTTTAGTCCTAATGGTAAAATCCTCGCCAAATGTCACTATATTTGCCAGATACTTCCAGGATTTTCTAGATTAATTTAAAAAAATATATTAATTAAATGTCGCAATTTAATCCTAAAAGAATTGAGTTATATGAAATTAAAGATATAGATCGGCTTCCTCAACTGCAAAAACTTTCATCAAAAGACCGCTTGGCAATGAAAGCAGTTGCCCAAGTATTGCCGTTCCGTGTCAATAATTACGTAGTAGAGGAACTGATTGACTGGGAGAAAATTCCTGATGATCCCATCTTTCGCTTTACCTTTCCTCAAGAAGAAATGTTAGCTCCTGAATCTTTAGACAAGGTTATTTGGCATCTGCAAAATTCCACGCCAGAAGACCTGCGTCAGGTAATAAATACAGTGCGATCGCAACTCAACCCCCATCCCGCCGGACAAGCAGAATACAATATTCCAACTTTAGATGGAAAACAAGTACCAGGAATTCAACATAAATATTCCGAAACAGTCTTGATTTTTCCGACAGCAGGTCAAACTTGTCATGCATATTGTACATGCAAACATCTGTCCATTATGGCACACTAGGATCATTGGACAGAAATCAAAACTGAAATTGCTCAAGCAGCCCTCCAACGCATTCGTAGTACAGGCGCACAGATTCGCACCCAAGGACCACTTATGCGGGGAATTAATGATTCTTCGCAAGTATGGATACAGATGTGGCAAGAAGAACAAGTTCGCCTTGGTTGCATTCCCTACTATATGTTTATGGAACGAGATACTGGAGCAAAACATTATTTTGAAGTGCCAATTATTCGAGCTTGGGAAATTTATCAAACAGCAATACAAAAAGTGTCTGGGTTAGCTCGTACCGTTCGGGGCCCAGTCATGTCAGCACTACTAGGTAAAGTTGCAGTGGATGGCGTAACTGAGATTTATGGCAAGAAAGTATTTGTACTTTCTTTTTTACAACGCGATCCTAATTGGTGTAAACGTCCTTTCTTTGCACGTTATGACGAGAAAGCAACCTGGTTAACTGATTTAGTTCCAGCTATGGGAGAAAAGGAATTTTTCTATGAGAATAAATTAAAGGAAATTCTGAAAACACAAAGTTACAGCAGAATTCACGAGTCAGAAGTCAGAAATAAAACAGGCTTTATATCTGGCTTTGAGACTTAGTTTGTGTACCACACCCAACTTGAAATCTGCTGTAAATTGAGGATTGGGATAATTTGATGGGGGATACCCTGCGGGAAGCAAGCTATAAAACCGTGACCAGATTGGAGAATAATTTATACTTCTTTCCAGAAACTTTTAAGAGATTTTATTGGTCTGGTTCTCCAAATTCTGCAAAAATCTGCCAATGTCATCTTCTCCTCAAGGTATTCCCGGATTACCTGATTTGACGCATCCGATTGAGCTTGTTCAATTTGGAACCCAGGCGCTCAAAGCTTCACTGTTATTAGTATTTTTGATTGTAGCTTTAGGAGTTGCGATCGCACTGATAAGTTTTTCTCTCCGTCGCAGTCAGCCGGAACAACTTATATTCATCGGTGAATGGGCTATTGGTTATTCCCAACTGTTGCGCGGATTACAGCATTTAACTTTGGTATTAGTTCTGTTAATACCAGGATTTTTTCTTTGTTCAACTTTAAGCAATCGCTACCACCACTGGGAACAAGCAAGGGTCGCTCAAGTGGCCCAAAGTGTTGCAGGTGAAAAGCTGGAACAATTTGCGCCCCAAGTTCGCTACTCTATTCAAGAGCCATACTCATATAGCACTCAAGTCGGTGGCAAAATAGTTAAGGTAAATGAGACACGAGACATCAACCGCTTTTTGACGTTGGCTGGTTCGCAAATTCAAGTCAAGCTTGACCAAAGTGTAGATGTTCCAGGTCGCAGCTCAACTTATCGGGCAAATTATACTGCAGATTATAAAGTAGTTAACCAACTCAAGGATATTAATAATTTTTTCTTTGAAGCACCACCACCCAACGGCTATACACTGCTTGCTAGCTACAAAATCGAGCGTGACAGTACTAGGTTACAACAAACTAATCCGGGAGACTATGGTTTTCCCTTCCAGCTGCAACCAGGGGAAGAAACCACCTTTCGAGTCACCTATCAGGCTAGAGGCGGGCCTCGCTGGGTTTATAGTGCAGCGGGACAGATGCTATCTAACTTCCGCCTCACAGCAATTGCTAACTTTGCTCCGGCTAATTTTGCTAGTGGTATTGAACCTGATGAGATTAAATCTGACGGACGCAGTACGCAATTTACTTGGAAATTTGACGATAATGTTTCAGTCAAAAATCCATTTGGAGTGTTTACCAACACTGAACCTATTCGTCATACGGGAGTAATTGGGCGTCTTTTATTACTAGCACCAGCAATATTTTTGTGGTGGATATTGTTGTTATATTTATCACTGCCAATGAGTTTCAAAAATGTCGCGATCGCTGGTAGTATTTTCTTTGCTTGTCTATTGACTTTGACCTATCTAGCTCGCGTTATAAATGCTCAGTTGGCTTGGACTTTAATTTCCATCAGCTTACTAATTTTAACATGGGGATTGGGAGCCAGCCGCAGTGCTTCCCTGGCTGCGATTATCTGTACTATTGCTGGAGCAGTATTACCCATCTTTGGATTATTAGTACCGTTTAGCGGCCTCACCCTCAGCCTAGCAGGTTTGCTTTCAGCCGTTTGGCTAGGAGTTCGTCACTGGTATGGCTGGTACAATTTGCACCCAGAAGACCAAAGATTGCAGGCTCAGAAAAACGTTAAAGATTAGGTGATTCCGTTATGATTAGCGAAGTTTTAGCAAATAGCATTTATGGATAACGATTTACTGGCTTTCTTTGCAGCTGCTGGGTTACTTATTGTCTATCTCATCTTTTCTGCATTGACTGAAATGGGAACTAAACTACCTTGGAAGAAATAACCTAATGGGGGGATAAAGTTACTAAAATCAAAAATCTGCAAATTGAATGGGCTGGAATAGCTAAAAAGTTTACACTTCTAAACCTCATTGGGCTTGGAAAAAGAAGTAAACATCCTTTAGGCTGAGTTGATATACTTATTGTTCGAGAGAGTGCCAAATGCCCGAACCACAGAAGAATCACATTAAAATCGAGCCAGCAACCCTAGTTTTAATTGTGTCTCTCCTAATACTCTTACCTCTGCTGTTTGTTGGCTTTTTGTCGCAGTGAAGCTCGTGAGGAATACTCAACAGATATATTTTCCCGATGTTTTTCACAAAATCTGAACGAGTCGGACTTTGTATTGCCATGCCATCTTAACCCAATCTCCTAAATGAAAAAAGGATAGCAGTTCAGTATAGATAGCGATCGCTTATGACAGTTGCGTAATTTCTACTGGTAATAAAAATTACCATAGGCTTCGTACCGTACTCCTACGGGGAAGCAAGCTACGCGTAGCGTCTCGCAGAGAGGAGAGCAACTGCATTTGTGCATGGGGGTAAGGCGCACTTCTCTACAAGACGCTCTTGCTAGCTTGCTTCCCCGTAGGGGTACGACACGCTCAGTGACTACAGGCGATTTTAATCGCTGCTCAATTACTTATGGTAAATCATGAGATAATATATGTGATGTCGAAATCGGATAAGGCACTACTACCCAATAGAAACGGCTTTCCAGTAGATAAGAGACTGTCGCGTAGTCTCGTAGTGGGTAGAAGCATATGATCACTGAGCTTGACGAAGTGTCGATTGCTACTGGCAAAGCAATGTGTTTCTGGGGCGTGGGGATGAGTCCATCCTCTATTAATCGTAACTGCACCTAGAGGTTCAGGGGATAGTGTTTCGGAACCTGTACAAGACCCAAACTGCTATTTCTCTTTCTCTACTAAAAGCCCGCGACTAAAGTCGTGGGCAATGCGTTACAGAAAGTTAGAATAAAATGTCATTTATGGAACCTTCTGGAACTCTTGCTGGTTTAGATATTCTGGTAGTTGAGGATGATAATGATACTCGCTTTTTCATCACTACTGTGTTGGAAATGGATGGAGCAAAAGTTATATCAGTAATATCAGCAGATGCGGCACGCAAAGTATTATCCGAATTGCAGCCCGATGTTTTAATTTCTGATATTGGGTTACCTGGGGAGGATGGTTACACTTTCATCCGCAAATTTCGTGCACTCAAACCAAAGAATGGTGGACGAGTACCTGCTATTGCTTTAACAGCCTATACTGATAGTGAGGCTCGTATCCGTGCCTTGGAAGGTGGCTTTGACACTCATGTATCTAAACCGATTGATCCAGAAGAACTAGTTGAGATAGTAGCTAGCTTGGTTGCTTGTTGTAATTGGTAACGATTGTAGTGCCTGATGTCTTTAAGATTGGGAGGCACAGGTTTAGTCAAAACTATAATCTACAAAGAGGCTGTAGATAAGCTAATAATCATTCAAAAGAGGCGGATAAGCTAATAATCATTCAAAAGAGGCGAACAAAATCAGGGCTGAAGTCTTGACTACGTTTTTACTCAGGTTGATTAACCGGACATAATACAAGTGTGAAGTATCAGCTTTGCTTTAATTATCAAACAATGTTAGCGCGATGCCTACGGCGGGCTACGCCTACGCCTTTTTTCTCAGGTGCGTAAGCTACTGTTAACACACCTAATTAACCCAAAACTAGTTAGGCAAAACCTGCCGTAGTGCTGCTAAAAGTTGGTCAACACTTTCCTTACGACTATTAAAGCCCATCAATCCCACGCGCCAAACTTTACCAGCGAGTTCGCCAAGACCACCGCCAATTTCAATATTATGTTCATTGAGTAACTGCCGGGCGATCGCTTTCCCATCTACCCCTGTTGGAATGCGGACAGTAGTAAGCGTTGGCAGTCTATACTCTTGCTCAACGTGCATACTCAGTCCTAAGTTCTCCAACCCTTGCCAGAGATATTCTACGTTCTTTTGATGCCGCTGCCAGGAGTTTACTAACCCCTCTTCTGCAAGCAAACGTAGTGCTTCCCGCAATGCATAGTATAAATTAATCGGTGCTGTATGGTGATAGGTGCGTTCAGGGCCCCAATACTTGCCCAGCAACAAGATATCTAAATACCAGTTTGCAACCTTCGTTTTGCGCTGTTGCAATTTCTCAACTGCACGCGGACTCATTGTAAAAGGCGAAGCACCAGGTGGGCAACCCAACCCTTTTTGGCTACAACTATAAGTTAGGTCAATTCCCCAAGCATCCAAAAACAAAGGGACACCACCTAAACTTGTGACTGAATCCACCAACAACAAAGTGCCAAATTCACGACACAAATCAGCGACTCCTTCCAACGGTTGACGTGCGCCGGTGGAGGTTTCGGCATGAACTAGAGCTAAAATAGTTGGACGATGAGTTTTTAACGCTGTTTGGAGTTCATCAAGGTTGAAAACTTGTCCCCAAGGTTTGGTAATGGTTCGCACATCCGCACCATAACGTCCAGCCATATCCACAAGGCGATTACCGAAGTAACCAGCTACACCAATTAAAACCACATCACCGGGTTCAACGACATTGGCGATGGTTGCTTCCATTGCGGCTGTTCCCGTACCGCTGACTGCAATGGTGAGTGGGTTTTCAGTTTGCCATACGTAGCGTAGCAACGACTGAATTTCATCCATGAGTGCGAGAAAAGCTGGGTCAAGATGCCCAACTGGTGAAGTATTCATCGCCTGGAGAACTGTAGGATGGGCATTGGAGGGCCCAGGCCCTAACAGTAGACGGGATGGGATTTCTAGCGGTGTGAGTTGCAAGCGCCCAGAGTCGTTGATGGAAATTGTTTGCGTCATAATCAGTCTTCGCTTAGACCATACTTACCGGATCATAGAGCGATGGCTCCGCCAACGCCAGAGGCGAACGCATCACCGATGTTTTAGCTGAACCGAATGTTCGCCTCTGTTCACCGCAAATCGGGAGTGATGAGATGAATTTTTGGGCGATTTGGAGTCCCACTCTTGAGCGATATTTGATTTTAATCATTATTACCTGGCATGGGTCGTGTAGGTATTTAGCAGCACATTCTCTTCATGTTCGTCCTAATGCCAAGAATGCCGGATGCCATTGAGTAATTCCGTCATCCGTCAATCGTCAACGAATAGAGACGATTAGAGTCAAGCTAAAGTAATTCGTAATTGAATTAGTTAAGGATTTATACCCCAACAAGTAAGCTGATACGTTTTAAATTGCGTAGTTCAAATCGCTAAGAAGACGGGGAGACGCAAACACACAAAGATGCAATTTGAATTACGATTAGCTTAAAGACCATCCATTTTACAATTTGGTGTGGTGTTTCACCGACTATTACGAATTACGTAGCTTGCTTCTCAGCCGGAGGCGAGTATTACGAATTACGAATTAGTTAAACCTGACTGCATAACATGTGCGATCGCAATATCTGTGAACCTGAATTTATTTAAAAACTTTGACCCCCGACCCCGACTAATCATTGCTGTCGGACTCGCTGTATTAGTTTCAGTAATCCTTCCGCCTTCACTGCACTTACCCACTCGCATTCTCTGCGCTTGGAACTTTGGTATTGACTTTTTCTTAGCCGTAACGTGGTGGAAAATGCTCAAAGCTACCCCAAAAAAAATTCGCCGTTATGCTGAGAATGAATATGAAGGATATTTGGCTATATTCATGCTAATAATAGCTGCGGCTTGTGCTAGTGTTTTAGCCATTGGGTTTTTACTAAATGATAAAAAAGGGTTGTCAACAATGCTGCTTACCCTACATGTCATACTTGCAATTATGACCATTGTCGGTTCTTGGTTAGTAGTGCATACGATGTTTGCAGTGCAATATGCACACAGCTATTACAAATATATTAATCGTAATAATAGTGAAGAAATCACCAGAGGATTAGATTTTCCTCATAACGACTGTCCAGACTATTGGGAATTTTTATATTATTCTTTTGTAGTTGGCATGACTAGTCAAGTTTCAGATGTGCAGACTACATCACCCGATATGAGGCGCTTGACTCTGTTACATGGCATATTATCCTTCTTTTTCAATACCACTATTTTAGCTATGACTATTAATATCGTTGCATCGCTGATTTAAAAATTGCTTAACTCAGCCAAAACTCTAATTATTTACTCCTCTACCCTTTTTTTCTGACTAAAGTCCTTGCTACAAACCTTTAACTATTTACGCCGTTTGACTTATAATTATTTAAACATTGTCTAGAAAAATATATACATTAAATGCTAATTGAACAAGACGAAATTGCTATTCGTCTAATGCAAGATGAAATATATGATTATGAGTTGATGGCAAAATGGTTAACTGATGAACAAATTTTGAAATTTTATGAAGGAAGAGATATTCTTTTTGATTTAGAAAGAATTATAGAAACGTACAAACCTATGATCAGGGGAGATGACCCGGTTGTTCCGTGTCTGTTCTACTATCGAAATATCCCCATTGGTTATTTGCAGTATTGTGCGCTCAATGACTTATCCCAAACCGATAGACAATTGTATCATCTCGATGAAACTGATTATGTCTACGGAATTGACTTGTTCATAGGCGAAACCGACTATTGGAACAAGGGAATTGGTACAAAAATCTTGTCAGCAGTTATAAGTTATATTTTTGAACAGCGACAAGCTCATAAAATTGTCATAGATCCTCATGTTGACAATCCTCGCGCTATCCGTTGCTATGAAAAATGTGGTTTTGTGAAAATAAAACTATTGCCCGCCCATGAACTGCATGAAGGGGAATACTCAGATTGTTGGCTCATGGCAATAGACCGAAAGAATCCATTGCACTCCTAATTTACAACAGTTCCTCAGTTAATGTCCCAGGGGAAACGTATCTTAGAGAGTATTATATAAAGTAAATCAAAAGTTAGGGTATGTTACGGCTTTAGCCTAACGTACCGTGTTACTCGACATAACACAAATGATGCAGCGGGAGCATTTTAATGAAATAACACCAATTTTCAAACGCCAACTTTCACTTTAGGTAGCTTATTTCGTACAAATATTCATAATCGGATCGCTACTAACTGTGGATTTTAATCAATTTCTTAAAAGTTTTGATCAGGCTTGTTTAGCCATTACTGCTAAATTCGCCACACATTCATGAAATTGGAGCTTTAATGCTGGAAACACCGGACAAGGCGCTTGTTCTTGTAAATTATCCGGCTTACTCCAAGTAAAGGGGGCTTTCTGCGCTGCTGACATCCACACTAGACGCTTTGCTCGTGTCATCGCAACGTAGAGTAAACGGTACTCCTCAGATATTTTCAAATGCTTTGCTTGTTCCCATGCTTGCGTAACATCTGGTATGGTAGATTCACCGTGGAGAGCAGCACGAATTTGGGCGCGGGCTACTTCTGATAAGGTAAAATCTCCTAAGAACTGGCTTTGGGGAGGAACCCAAAATCTCCCAGGAATCAAGTTTTCGTGGAGAAAGGGGAGAAATACATAGTCCCAATCCAGCCCTTTGGCTTTGTGCATTGTAATAATGGTCAGTTGACCGCAACGAGTGTAACGTTCTTCCGAATCCTCGGTTTCCACTGGTTCAAACCGTTCGGAACTGACGATTTCACTTAAAGCTGACAGCATTCCCCCCATCGAACTATTGCCAGCTATCTGCTGGTTTACCCGTTCTGCGAGTTTGTCAGCAGTTGCCAATTCTGCCTGATCATAATTTAAGGTTAAGGCGAGAAAGGAAATTAGTTGGTACAGGGGCAATTCCAAACGGGCGCGAAGTAAGCTGCGACACAAGCGAGCGGCTTTTTGAACTGTTTCTGGCTGGGGTGCTGCTAGGGGGCCAGGATACAAAAATTCTTCTGGGAGACTAGCAAGGGCGTTGAGGTCTTGGGTAGGAATTAATTGGCGCTGTACTAATGCCTCTAAGGCGGCTTTGAGGTAATCGGGGGAGTGGGGGCGATCGCAAAATTGCAGTAATGCTAAAATTTCTTGCGGAACATGGGAACGACGATCGCGTTCTCCCACATCGTAGAGTATAATATTATGCTCTTTGCACACAGGTGTCAGAGCCTCTGCTAACCATCTTCCTTGACGATTTTCTCGCACTAAAATCGCTGCACTAGTTTTTGTTGGATCTTCGCTAAATAACTTGATCACTCTTTGAGATAACAATTCAACCGTGTGATGAATGTCACGCGGGGTATAAAGTTCCAATCCTCGTCCTGTTGGTGCTGGGTTGGCGTTAGTTTGTGGATCACCAGCTTCAACAGGGTGAATTGTCTGCAAGCGAAATGGTACTTGTCGGTTGTCAGGAGTCTGTTGTTTTTTATTGGTTGTTGCTAACCACTGATTATTGATCCATTTGAGGGCAAAGTTAGCAGCTTCAATGATAATTCTAGTACTACGTCCAGCTTGATCCATCGTTGCTAATCGTTTGATGCGATCGCACTCTTCGCAAAATTGCCGAAAATAAATCGGATCGGCTGGGGTGAAGGTGGAGTTAATCGCTTGGTTGGGGTCGCCAACTCGTACTAGATTAAGTGAGGAGTGAGGAGAGACGCGATTAATCGCGTCTGTACTGAGGAGTGAGGAGTTATCTCCCTTGTCCCCATCACTCGCCAAAATTTCTAACAGCTGCGTCTGTAGGGGGCTAGAATCTTGGGCTTCGTCTTCAAAGACGGCGAATACTTGGTTTTGCTCGATGCGACGGGCACTGTCGTTTTCCAAAACACGTAGTGCAGCTAAAATCATATCGTCGTAGTCGATGAAATCACGCGATCGCATTAAGTTTTGATATTGCTCATACAATCCCGCCGCTACGCTCAAAATTGCATATTCGTCTGTGGTTTGTTTACTCCACTCCCGCAACCTTTCTGGCGATATCCCAGAACTTTTTGCTTCATGAATTACCGTATTAGCCAATTCCGGCAATACTTCTGTTCGTAGCACCGATTGGCGACGCAACCTTTCTGTCTCTTCTCCGTCAAATTGATGACCTTCTAATAACCGCAAATATATTCCTGGATTATTCGCAATCCATTGCTCTACAGCTGTTCGGATAAAGCGGTGACTTTGAGTTGGTGTAATTAATGTGACATTTTCTAACTGCAAACCCGATAAATCTGAATGGCGACTGGCAATATTCAACGCTAGACCATGTAGGGTATAGACAAAAAAGCCCATTTGAGGTAATGATAATTCCTTTAAGTCTTTGCGGATCTTCGCTTTAATATTGGCAGCAGCAGAGCGAGTAAAAGTAACAACTACCAATTGACGGCGGGAGGATGAACGTTCATACTGACGGGCGATCGCGATCGCCGCCGCCGCCGCCATACCAGTAGATTTGCCTGCACCAGGAACGGCAGAAATAGCTAGGGGGCCAGATTGCCAGTCAGCCATTTGTTGTTGTCCAGGGCGCAGACCGTTGCGGATTGCTAAAATCTTCTCCCGCAGAGAAGGAACAGGCGATCGCTCAGACAATTCTGAATGGAGTGATTCTTGAGCCACAGAAGCAGTAAATTTAGAGTCTGACATATCAAATTTTCTATTTTAAATAGATGTTGAATGTAATTCCCAAGCTACAGATATGAATAATTTTTGGTGATTCTCTGTAAATATATCTTAAGCCCCCCTTAAAAAAAGGGGTTGGGGGGAACTTCCGGCTAAAAATATCACTAACTAGTACAAGTCGGCGCAAGTTTGCCTAACTTTAACAAGGAGATTTTGCCCCTTGTTAAGACCCAAGTCTTGTTAATTGAGATGGTATGTGGATTAACGCGTCCGCTGTACTAGTTAATTCGCAGATAAGTCTAATGATTAAGAATATATAATAATGAATAAATCGGTTTTTTACTAGTAGAATAGTAATCTAATTTTTTTAAAAGAGAGTGTATATAGGAGTCCTAAATCATTAGTGAAAAGTAAGATCCCCGACAACTTTTACGAAGTCGGGGATCTGGACACCGGGAATTTTCATACATTTAAATATTCTGTCAATCCTGTGACTAAACAAATTAGCCAAGCGTTATTTGTTCAGTCACGGGATTGTTAAGAAATCTAAAAAGGAAATCTCAAGCGATGCCTACGGCGGGCTGCACCTACGCAGCCTCACCTGAAGATTGATTATAAACACAATGCAGATCCAACTATTGCCCGTTTTGATGAACTGCTATAAAAACCAGAAATACCGGGCTAACTTGTACAGTTGAAAATGACTTTTAGAGTAGCTCTTTGAGATTTTACTGTTCTTCCACAATTGATTCACTAAAGATAGCTACGTACAACCATCCTGCTAAAATAGCTCCCAAGATAGGAGCTATCCAGAACAGCCAGACTTGCGAAAAAAGTTCTACACCTGCAAATAGAGCAACTCCAGTACTACGAGCAGGATTAACCGAGGTATTGGTTACAGGAATGCTGATTAGGTGAATTAAGGTGAGTCCAAAACCAATTGCCAGTGGTGCAAATCCCTTAGGAGCGCGGCTATCAGTCACACCCAGAATAATCAGCAGAAACATGAAAGTCATCACAACTTCAGTAATCAGGCAAGTAAACAGCGTATAACCACCTGGAGAATGAGTACCATAGCCGTTGGTAGCCAGTGGGTTGAAGCCAGTCAACGAAAATCCAGTTTTGCCGCTAGCAATCAGGTAGATAATGCCCCCAGCAACAACTGCGCCGATCACTTGAGAGAGGATGTAAGGTAGTAAGTCAGACCCCGGAAAGCGCTTACCCGCCCATAGTCCAAACGAAACAGCCGGGTTGAAATGACCACCAGAAATATGACCAAAAGCATAAGCCCCTGTGAGGACAGTAAGCCCAAATGCCAGGGATACACCTAGTAATCCAATACCCAATGGAAAAGAAGTATTCTCGCTGATTTTTGCAGCATCTTCTGTGTAGGCGGCGGCTAGAACAGCACTACCACAGCCACCTAAAACAAGCCAGAATGTACCGATAAATTCGGCCAAACAACGTTTCGTGAGAGACATTTTCAGAAAACTCCTTGTTCAGCTACAAACGAGTAATAGCTATGTTGAATAATGCTTGAGTCATTCCTGTCAACAGAAAATCCATTGCATTTGTTTCGTTATGAAACTAAATCGAAAAAATAGGAATTTGTTTTTTCCTCAATAATTGTGGCGATAAAGTATGAAGATACTGGAAAAGCTAAAATTCCCAAAAAATTCTTAATAAATTAAGAATTTTCCTCTCATGATATAAAACTCATATTTGATTTTTGAAATATCCGTAGGGGAGCCAGTGCGTTTTTTCAAAAATCAAATCGTATTGGTATATCTCTGTTGAGATTCTTGATCCAGTGCGTTCTATTAAAAGTTATTACAAAATTTAAATAGATTTTGTGCTCTATACACTTTCAGCTTAAAAAATTTTGGTTTTTCCTGTTACGGTCGTTACTTCGTGACTGTTCAGGGGATATTATCATCCCTCAAAATGTGGACTTAGAGACTATTTATAAAGTAAAAATAAAATTATTGTAGGGGAGCCAGTGCGTTGTCTGGGTTCCCCGGCTTATACCCCTACGGGAAAGCAAGCAAGAGCGTCTCCCTTAGGAGAAGCAACTGGCGTTGTCTTAAGCGCATATTTCGATATGATTTGTCACGAAAAATATGACTCTCGGCTATCACGCACCGCTATATAACACGTTGCGTTAAGCTAAAGCCGTAACACACCCTAACTTTTGATTTACTTTATAAATGGTCTCTTATATCAGGTTCGGTTAAACACTTATAATATCTGTAGATTGGGTTGAAGAACGAAACCCAACATTAACAAAAAGTAAATGTTGGGTTTCACTAGCGTTCAACCCAACCTACATTGATAGATTTTATTATAAGTAATCACCCGAACTTGATATTACACAGATCAACGAAAAATCAAGGGTTTAAGCAAAGCATTGCGGAGCCAGTGCCAAGTTTATGTTAAGAGAATTAAAGCAGATGGGGCATTGGCCAAATAAAAAATTGAACCAATGCCGCCAGTTGCTATCCGCTGTTTGGACAGTCTTAGCAGATTAGATCACGCAGTTAGTTCTGTCTAAAATTAAATTTATTCGTCAATCTGCCAGGAATCCTTAGTTAATTCTTCATCCAGAATTTTCTTAGGACGAACAATGATAATAATTTGTCCTAGTAGAGGAATTTGTGGCTCAGTTTCAAACCACTGAAAATCTAATTCACTACCATTTTCAACGACAAAATAGCTGGAGGCATCCCATTGTCGTTGGGCACGATCTACCACAACTACAACGGGCCCTATTTGGGTTTGGGTTTGGACGGGGAAGCGATCGCTATTCGCTAAAATCACTACTGGATCTTCCGCTGCCAACAGCACTTGCCAACCTGGTAAGGGCACCCAAGCTTGCTCTCCAGAAAACTTGACTAGGCGAAATGGTTCAATTTCTGTGACTATCGGCACAGCTTGCAAGTCTTGCCGTGACAATGGCAATTCACCTACCACGGGCAAGATCCGGGGTAATTGTTCTTCAAATTCCAGGCGGTAAAAGGGTAAAATTGGCGCTGGACGCTGGGGAACGCTAGTAAAATCAGTCAGTAGCTGTTCGATTTTTTGCCTTGCTGCTGGCGTGTGAGCAAAACGCAAACCTTTGGCAATCAGGCGTGATCGCTGTTGTAAATCTGCATTTTGACGTGCCAGTTTCCAAACTTGGTGAGCAACAGCATCTCCCGGGTGGGCAGAAAACCCTTCTGGCAAAGTGCGGAAATAGGAGAACTCTTTAATTGCTTTTGCTATTTCCTTCACCTCATCGGCGTCGATTTTGTGGACGAAGATCAGTTCGGCGGCGGCGGCGCGTTCTTCTTGGGTAAGTAAACGCAGTTCGTATAAAACATCACTGCCACGTGTGGCATAGTGCGATCGCGTTTCTTCCGATACTCCAGAGTTTTCTAAAGAATTGTAAACTTGGGAACCAACAACCACCTGATTTTGTTGAATCGGCTCAAATCCAGTCGCCTCAAAAATGTCTTGGGGATTGTAACCGGTTTTTAGCAATGAGGCGATCGCCGTTCCCCATTCCACCCAGTTGCCTTGTTTTTGCCTCAGCCTTCGCAGTAATTCTTGTGCTACATCGTTGGTAGTATTTTCTTCGGGATTCTGAGCGTTGGGTGGTAGATCAGTCATAATCGGAGTGCGAGCTTCAACTTGAGAGGTTAATTAACACCTCATGAGCAAGTCTTATTCTAATCTATGAACTACCCAGACCTACTGCCTTGAGTTCATCTGTAGAAACTTATCTCGACTTTAATTGTGTGAAATACAGATTGTCGGGTAGCACAGTTAGCTGTGCACCCCTACTGCACCTAGGAGGTTTGTTAAACTACCTCATCCATCACGAAAACCGCCATATTTAGGCTGATTTAGTTGGTTTTTCTAGTGCGACTTTTTTTAGTTTAGATATTTGGGCAGGTAAATATCCTCTGTAGCACTCATAATAAACGTATTTAAACATGCAAATTAAGTCCGTAAAAACCCTTGATAATTTCGAGCTATTCTCAACTAAACTTGGTATGGAATATAACAAGATAGTGAATATTTAAAGGAAATATCTTATGGATAAGGCCAGTCTCGAAATTGATAAAGTCCAATATCAAGTGATGACTCTCGAACGCTCAAAAAAGCTCAAAATCCTGGTAGTTGACGATGAGCCAGATAATCTCGATTTGCTTTATCGCACTTTTCGCCGCGACTTTAATGTTCTGAAAGCTGATAGTGGGGTGAACGCCCTAGAAGTTTTGGCAGCAGAAGGGGAGGTAGCGGTGATTATCTCCGATCAACGGATGCCACAAATGAAAGGAACTGAGTTTCTCAGCAAGACTGTACCTCAGTTTCCCGATACGGTGAGGATAATTCTCACAGGATTTACTGATATTGAAGACTTGGTAGAGGCGATTAATGCCGGACAAGTCTACAAATATATCACCAAGCCTTGGGACCCAGGGGAACTGAAGGCAGTGGTGCAAAGAGCAGCAGAAACTTACGACTTGCTCAAGCAACGTACAGAAGAATTACGCCGTGCTCATGCTGAAATGGCGCTGCTAAGTGTTTTGGTACAGATAACTCAAGCAGCTTCTAGCTTAGAGGAAACTCTTACTCCAATTGCTAGGGCTGTGAGTCAGACTTTTGGAGCAGAAGGCTGTATCCTACAACTTACAGATGGAAATACTCTGGTTGCGACTCAAGGAACTTACAGCGATACAGGTACAATAGAGAATTGGCTATCTCATGACCCACTAACAAAGGAAGCGATCGCCACCGGGCAAATGCAAGTTTCCTTAAATGTACTTAAAGACACTAAATTAGTTGATGCTATTCACTACTACAACACGGGCGTGCAAGCACATTTAGTTATCCCAATTAGCTACCGTAATGAACTTTTGGGTGTATTATCGCTACAGTGGAAACAACCCTGCACTTTACGGGAAGATGAATTAATGCTAATTAATTTATCAGCCGAACTGCTAGCGATCGCTCTTACTAGTAGTGCTTACCATCAAACCATTGTTTAGTTGTCATTAGTCATTTGTCCTTTGTCAAAAACTAATGACCAATGACTAATGCCCAATGCCCAATGACTAACGAAATTCAGTCCATTTTTAACCGTATTGCTCCAGTTTATGACCAGTTGAACGACTGGTTGAGTTTGGGACAGCATCGAATATGGAAGGAAATGGCAGTTAAATGGAGTGCAGCTAAATTAGGTGATACTACATTAGATTTGTGTTGCGGTAGTGGTGATTTAGCCTTACGTTTGGCACGGCGTGTAGGAGCAACAGGACAGGTGTACGGAGTAGATTTTTCCCCAAACTTGCTAGAAACTGCTTCATTACGTTCCCAAAGGCAGTACCCTCAACCTGTTATCACCTGGGTAGAAGCCGATGTGCTTAATTTACCCTTTGATGACAACAAATTTGATGCTGCAACAATGGGCTATGGTTTAAGAAATGTTAAAGATATTCCCCGTAGTCTCCAAGAGTTATACCGTGTTTTGAAGCCGGGTGCTAAAGCCGCAATTTTAGACTTTCATCGACCAAGTAATCTTCAGCTACGTACCTTTCAGCAGTGGTATTTGGACGGTTTCGTGGTCCCAGTTGCCAATTATTTAGGTTTAAAAGAAGAATATGCTTACATCAGTCCCAGCTTAGACCGTTTTCCCATCGGAAAAGAGCAAATAGAGTTAGCACGTCAAGCTGGTTTTGCTGTTGCCACACACTACCCCATTGTGAACGGTATGATGGGAGTGCTGGTAGTCAGCAAATTTTAGATTTTAGATTTGGGATAGCGTAGCGTAAAGCCTACGGCATGGCTTCTCTACGAGACGCTACGCGAACGCTTAGAGCGAGTCTGCGAGCGTCTTTTGGATTGGGGACTGCGGAATAGGTAATGGCTAATGGAAAATCGTTAGTAGTTAGTGGAAAAATAACTCATAACTAATAACCGCCAATTGACCAATCCCCAATCCCTAATTTCTAATCTAGAATCCAAAATCCAAAATCCAAAATTCAAAATCCTGTGGACTGGTCTCATCTTTGGCTTTATGTGTCTCCCCCTGTACTGGGTGGAATCATTGGTTATTTCACAAATGATATAGCCATCAAAATGTTGTTCCGTCCTTACCAAGCAATTTATATTGCTGGACGAAGAGTACCCTTCACCCCTGGATTGATTCCCCGCAACCAGGAACGTCTGGCTCTGAACATTTCCAAGACAATCATGGGGTCACTGTTGACACCACAAGAATTGCAAAATCTAGCGCGGCGATTGTTGCAAACAGAACGCGTGCAAGCAGGAATTCTCTGGTTGTTGCAGCTGGCGATCGAACAAATCAAAACAGATAAAAACCAGAAAAGTGCTAAAATTGTGGCGGGAATTTTGCGGGATTTGTTAGGGGAATCCTTACCACGGTTACTCAAAGTTTTGGCGCGACGTGAAGACTTTTTGGAAGCGCAGATAAATCAAATTTTTGACCAGATATTGCTGGAATTTCAATTAAGTGAAGAACAAGCCACGCGGCTTGCTGATTGGTTGTTGCAAGCAGTTCTACCGCCAGATGTGCTGCGGCAGACGATAATTGATTTTTTGACAGATCGCACAATTCAAATTATTGATGAAGGCTTCCGCGAAAAAACTAGTGGTACTTATTGGGTAGTAGCAAATTTGTTTGGCTTACGTAATACTCTTACACGGTTACGAACTTTTTGCTTGGATGAAAAGGAGGCTACTAATACTCGCTTGCAGGAATTGACTCAAGATTTGCAAATGCGCGATCGCATTAGAAAATTACTGCAAAATTTATCATTACAAAACTTGCCAATGGGTACGGTGCGTCAACTTAGAAAGACCACCCGCGAAACTGTCCGCCATTATTTGCAAAACAGTGGCAGTGATTTTTTACAAGGATTAACTGATTCCGTTGATTGGGAAAATATTGCTGGAGTCCTGCTGAATCGTCTTAGTACTTCACCTGTTGTCAGTACTTCTTTAGAAGTCATGAGTCAAGAGTTGGCTCTAATTTTAGATAAGTATTTGGAAAAAGATTTAGAAGTAATTGTGGCGCAGGCGATTCCGATTTTGTCGATAGATCAAGTGATAGTTGACCGGGTAAAATCAACTTCACCGGCTGATTTAGAAGCTGCTATTGAGGGAATTGTAAAAAATGAATTGCAAGCGATTGTGACTTTAGGTGGTGTTTTAGGTTTTGTCATAGGGTTATTCCAGACAGTGTTTTTAATATTTAGTCAATATTAATTTTGTATTTTTGACTATAAATTTTTATCAAATTAGAGTTGCAAGTTGCCCAGATTGTGGAATGAGTGAAATTGAGCGATCGCCTTTTAAGAAGAGGTGTGAGTAAGAGGCGTAGGCGTAGCCCGTCGTAGACATCGCTCTCGTTTTTATTCAGAGACACCCGGATTCATCCGTAAGATAATAATTACGAATTACGTAGCTTGCTTCTCGCCCAAGGCGAGTATTACTAATTACCAATTATCTTGACTCACCTTCTATCTCTGTTTGCAACAACTGTACATCTTCAACTGATAACCCAGTTAATTTTGTCACTTCCTCTAAAGGCATTTGGCTTTTGAGCAGATTCGCAGCCACCAGGCGAATGCCTTCTGCCTTACCTTCTGCTCTACCTTCTGCTCTACCTTTTGCTTTAGCTTCAGCCTCAATTCCTTGATAAATTACAGATTCGCGCATAATGTCTCTCCGTAATACTCTTTGAATAAACCCTTTCTCTAATACTAGACCAGCTAAAATTGCTGTGGCAGCTGTCACATTCCTCTGCAACCGTTGGTCAGTAATTCCGATAATTTCCTGTGCTACTTGCTGTAATGTACTTGCACGGTCATTCGTTCCACCCAAAACTGCAAATGGGAATAAACCTGGATAGCGTAAAAATACCTCTGGCGGCTGTTCCCACAGTCGAACCACCTCGAATTCGTGGTGAGTACTACCAATGGTAAAAGTATTTTGTTGCACGAGTTCTGAGCTTGTTTCTTTGAGATAGATCACTACTTGGCGCATTTGCTTTTGGGGAAAGCGGCGATACCACTCGCAACCGATAGTCAATCATGCGAAATGGCATATTAACATCGGGTTGAGTCTGAAACTCTAGGTGAAGTACTAGTTCTGCCGATTCCAATAAAATTAGTGCATCAGCTCGAATGGGTTCCAACGAAAGTTCAGAAGGACTTAACTCAGTCAGGGAAATTGGTTCTCCTAACAGCCAAGTGGCAAAGTCGGTGGAAAAGTTTTCGGCGAGGAATTTGCAGATGTTATCAAACATCAAAAAATCCTACCACTCCAAAACTTCAAAGTGGGTCGTAGGCACTAAAAAACCATCTTTAATAACGCAAAAATTGCAATTTAGAAAGAGCGATCACTTAACTCAAAATCTGTGCCAAATCCAGCACAAATCCAGCTAATACATCCTCTCCTGATAAGCTACTAGGCGATTGCAAAACCTCAACATCCTGTCCTGGGCGGTAAATTTCCACCTGTTGGTTCTGGGGGTTAATTAGCCAGCCTAAACGCACACCGTTGTCAATATACTCCTGCATTTTTTGTTGCACAGTCTTTAAGCTGTCTGAAGTAGAGCGTAATTCTACCGCAAAATCGGGAGCGAGTGGTAGAAATTTTGCAGGGTCTGGATTCAGGGCTTCTAATCGCTCCCGGCTTATCCAAGACGCATCAGGAGAACGATTTGCACCATTAGGAAGTTTGAAACCCGTTGAGGAGTCAAAAGCCAAGCCTGTGCCATCAGCATCAGCCCAATTACCTAAGCGCTGTGTCAGTCTACTATTGCGATTTCCGCTTTCCCATCCAGTTGGTGGCATGATAATTAATTCTCCCTCTGCCGTGCGCTCAAGTCGCAAATCTCGATTATTTTGACACAGTTGGAAGAACTGCTCATCTGTTAATTCAATGGTGGGGCTAAGGTTCAGAATCAGGGCAGTCATAGTTGCCTCTCAATCTTGCTAACTGTAGCGTAGCACCTGGTTGACAGGCTGGGTTAACCAGCTAATAATTACCATGCTTACTGGAGAGCTATTTCCAATCATGTAGAAATTTGTTTCACTGTTATCTATCTGATAACAGCAGATGAGGGTTGAGGTTTTTTCTCTTAGCTTCTACTAGCAGCACGCTGTATTCAATCACACCCTTTTATTGTTGTGTTGACTTAGCGCATTTAGTCTAAATTTCCGAACCTGTCCTCGCCCAAAAGTAAACAGAGAAAGCGTTATAGCTCTCATTGAATGCTTATGGCATCATTTTGCTCTGCTACTAATGTTATAGTATTAAATTTTACATTTAGTTTAGAATTATCTTAGTTAAAGGCTTATATTGTAAATCTGATTAATATTAGAGAGTATATTAAATGAAAGAAAGGCAAAAAATCACTAGGCTTAACGGAATATCAAAGTGGTTATCTAACTCAGTTAGTGAATCTGAAGATAAGCAATACACACATCGTCTGCTCAAAGAAGATAAAAACCAGCGAGATATAATTCTCAGCGAATTAATATTAATCGTTCAAAAAGCTCATGGTGATGCTCGATCTCGCCTCTGTAAGTTAGCAGGAAATTCTCTTGCTCCATTTGGTGAATTTTCAGAAAGCGATCCCAGCGAAGGTTATCCTGAACGTCTTCATATCCAGACTCTTAAAGGTTTTTTTGGAGAGATATTTGCAGGAATTATTGCTGAAAACTTTTCTCCTTTTGAACATGATGACTGGGAAGTTCCTGCTTTCCTTTTTCGATTCCATCCAGTTGTGTTTCAGCATTTAGAATTTATAAATCAAACTGGAGAAACTGCAAAGAACCAACCTGGACGCACAGGTGATGATTGTCTTGCTTTTCGGCGTAATATTAAAGGAGAAATAATTGGTTATTTAGCTTGTGAAGCTAAATGCACAGCGAAACATGATACAGATATGATATCTGAGGCGCATAAAAAGGCAAGTGCTGCAAATATAAAGTCAGTTGATATTTTGTAAATAATAGAAATTCTACTAGATTATAATGATTCTTTTTCATCGGAATGGGTTAATGCTCTAAGACTTTTACGAGAACAAAAAACTAATCAAATTTATAAACGCTGCGATTTAGTTAGTTATATCTGTGGTCAACATCCTATCAAAAAAGCAGCCTGGATATCTACCGAAACAGCGCACGAAAAATATACAGGAGGAAGAAGACTTGAAGCTGTTGAAATTCATCTTCATGAAGTTGAAAATCTTGTTACAACTGTCTATAGTCAGCCAGCAAGTGCAACACCTTCAGTAAATATTTCTACCCAGACAGTTCAACAACCAGATAATTCAGAGTTTGCTTTTGCAACCTCTAATGTCATAGTAGAAGGGGAAGTTCTGCAAAATGAGATGACTCAATCAAGTAACGAAGTCATTGCTTTAGCGACAGAACTACAAAATAGTCTGGCGGGTAGCAGACTAACACCAGCAATTGCAAAACTTTATAGCCAACATACCAGACTTCGCGCAGGAGAAGATGGGTTAACTGGGTGGCGACAAGATGAAGCAGGTGAACGATTAAATGATGCTATGCGCCTTATTGAGGCTGCATTTATCCAGCGAGAAGCTGGAGATACTAACTGGCGTAATGGAATGCTACGGGCTGGTGAGCTATTTGAATGGCTATCTCATCCCCAACTAAACCCGGATATTTTACCAATTCGTTTACTTGCAGCAGCTGTGTATGAACTTGCTGGTTATCCTGCTAGGGCTGCGGGTTTACTTAATCAAGATGTAAGTGAGGGAATAGAGTCAGAAATTCTACGTTCTTTGCTAAAAGCTGATTTTCCCAGTTTATTGCAACGACTGACAGAATATTGGGCAACTGCAACATCATCAAATTTCCAAACTGAAACAAGTCTTCTTTGGGATGACACTGATACAGCTGCTGACAGATTTAACAAGTTGATTGTTAAAGAAACTGCTAGTTCTTTAGGAATTTTATGTGCAAAAATGCGCTGGGGAAATGAACCAAGATTAGAAAAAGCTATTGAAAAACTTTCTGCTATTGCTAAGGTGCTTCTTCATGGACATGACACTTATTCTTGGCTTTTAGGTAAGTTATGTGCTGAAGTTGCATCTGTATATATAGAAACTTCTCTACGACATCATCTAGAAGCACTTTCTCAGATGATTACCCAAAGTGGTAAAACTTTCTTAGAGCGTTATTTACGCCAAAGTTATCAAAACCGTAAAGCTTTAGCATGGCGTTCTCAAATTTGTGGAATTGAACGACTAGCAACAGTAGAATCATTTGCGCTCTGTACCCCTACAGGTTCAGGAAAAACAACAATAGCTGAAATTGCAATTTTGCAAAGCTTGTTCTTGGAAACAACAAATTATAATAATTTTAGTAGCTCGGCTCCTTTAGTAATTTACTTAGTGCCAAGCAAAGCACTTGCAACAGAAGTAGAATCAAATCTTTCTCGTATTTTAAAACGTAGTACTAATAACAATGTGATAGTTACAGGTTTATATGGAGGTACTGATTGGGGGCCAACAGATGTATAACTGACATCAGAACAGCCAACAGTTTTAATTTGCACTTATGAAAAAGCAGAAGCTTTGATGAAATTTTTAGGGACTCTATTTATCCGTAGAGTGTCGCTTATCGTACTCGACGAAGCCCATGCAGTTAAATTTGATGGTGCTAAAGATTCTTTGCAAAAAGCTGAAAATAGATCCTTACGCTTAGAGTCACTAGGAGCAAGATTGTTTACTTATGTATAACAAAACCATAGCCGAATTATTCCACTATCTGCTGTTGCATCGGAAATAGAAGACGCATTAGCAGGATGGATAGAAAATAAAATCTACACTAGCCCAGCAAAGACAAATTACAGGAGTACACGCCAATTAATAGGGAGTCTTGAATGCCTACCAGGAAGAGGATTTAGAATAAACTATGACTTCCTAGATGGTAGAGAGTTAGGATTTCAAGAAGCAGGACAAGCTGACACACCCTTTATTCCACGTCCATTCCCTACATATCCCCCTGCTGGTAAATTAGAAACAGAAAAAAGTCCTGGAAAGCGTCTTCGCCCTCATCTTTTCTGGGCTGCTATGCACTTAGCATCTCCAGATGATAAAGGACAACAACGAGCAGTACTGATTTCAATAACACAGAAAATTGACGGATATGCTCAAGACTTTTTTGATCTTTTAAATAAAGAATGGGAAAACATATCAAAACCTTTATTCTTTCAACCACCTTCAGAACCAAAAAAGGTTGAGATTTGGAATAAGTGTTTGCGCTCTTGCGAGGACTATTTTGGCACTAAGTCCCGTGAGTATCAGCTACTAGAAAAAGGAATTGTGGTACATCACGGAAAAATGCCTGGTTTGATGGCTAGATTACTGATTGATGTAATAAATGCACGGATTGTACATTTAGTATTGGCAACCTCTACTCTTTCCGAAGGTGTCAATCTACCTTTTGAGACTGTGCTTATTCCCAACTTACAACGTTGGTCAAATAATGATAACAGGTATAGAGATATCAATTCTCGTGAATTTGGTAATTTGGTTGGACGGGCTGGAAGACCTGGATTTGGAACAGAAGGGCGTAGCCTAGTCGTTTTACCTGCAACAGAATCTATAGAGCAAATAAAAGATAGAAATGAAAAACAGAAGTCAACAAAAATTCGTAATCAATATTGTTCACTTGTAAATGATTTAACGATACAAGAGAACGCAAGTAATAAAATTTATAATTACCAAAGCCCTTTAGCCCAATTATTACTTCATTTAGAAGAACAATGGCGGCGTATTTTTCTTCATAATTCAGAAGAGATTCCGCGAAACTGGCTGGAGTTAAAAGGAGAATCTTCCCCTGACAATAATCTTTCTGACAAAAATTTTGTAAGTTGGCTGGAACAAACAGCACCGCTTTCTTATAGCAATAATCTTTCTGAAGCAGAATCATCAGCTATTGAGACTTTAGATTCACTGGATAGTATTTTACTGTCTGCCATTGTTGAAATTGAACAGCTAGCAGCTAAAGATTTAAGCCCTAATGAATTGGAGGAGCAACTGCAAAAAATTTGGCAACGAAGCTTTGCTCATTACGCTAGCTGCGAACAAGAAAGATTAGAAAATTTATTTATCAGGCGAGGTAGAGCATTAAAAACAGAAATTTATAAAGATTTGTCACAGCGTTGGCGTTTGTATCGCACTAGTTTACCACCACGTGATGGAAATCAGCTTTTAAGTCTCTATCCTAGACTTAAAGAACAATTAGCAGTGGGTGGAGATTATGCTATTTGGACAGTAGAAGAACGCTTTAATTATATTCAAAATATAGTTAGTATTTTAACTAGTTTATTGAAGTTCAAACTGAGCGACACTTCAGGAAATGTTACTTGGAATGAAATATTACGTTGGTGGCTTGATTATCATACAGCACCTAAAAAACCGAGCGTAAGCCAAATTTCAAAATGGCATTCATACATTAGCCAAAATTTTGGTTATCGATTTAACTGGGGCTTAGGAAGTGTTATTTCACTAGCAATAGATGAAGCTTTTGGTGGTGAGTTAGTTGAATCATCCCTCGAAAACTGGTCACAAACTGGGCTACCTTGGATTATTTTCTGGATGAAAGAACTTATTGTATGGGGTACTTTAGACCCAGTAGCCGCATACTTGCTTGCTAAAGCAGAAGATGTAACAATTCGTAAACAAGCTGAACAATTAGCGCAAACTTATTATCAGTATATTAGCGAAAGAGAAACAGAAGCCAATGAATATCTTAATGCAGTGAATATCAAAAATTGGGTAGAGCAATCATATTCCAGTGTTGAACGACATTTACCAACTCCCAAGCCTCCTAACCGAATTAATGTTAATTTGCTGAAAGATTTTAGCAAAGCTCCAAGTAAAAATTGGAGAGTAGTACCAGTAGAAATTGGAGATGATATTCAATGGTTTGATTTAGCAGGATTTCCACTCGCAATTTGTCAAAAGCCTGAAAAGTGGCAGTCTGATTTTCTAAATACCTACGATTTCATGCTAGATGCGGAAAATCGATTTGTTTCATCAAAGATTTATGTTTGATTTTTCAAGGGATGCTTAATCACCAAAGGCTTAATATATGCTTGTAAAATGTCCTTAACTTTAGAAGGCTGACGAACTGGAGCGATCGCAGAATAATCCGGCTTTACCGTCCAGTCGTAATGCCGAAGCAGTGTGGAAAGCACAATCTTCATTTCCATTTGGGCAAATTCCATGCCTAAACAACTGTGCGAACCATAACCAAAACCTACTAGTGCTAAGGGATGTTTCTTATTTTCTTCACGAGGTGGTGCAAAGCGATTGGGGTCGAAGCGATCAGGATCGGTGTACAGTTCTGGTAAACGGTGAGTCAGCATTGGCGAAATAGTCACAAACCAACCTGCTGGGATGCGATAGCCTGCATACTCAATATCCTTAAGAACACCACGATTATATGCATATACTGGCGGATACAGCCTTTCTGCTTCTTTTAGAACATTGGTTAACTGTGGAAGTTGTTTGAGATGGGACAAGCTAAGGGGATTATTTCCCACAACTGCTAACTGTTCTTGGCGCAGTCGCTCTCGCCACTCTGAGTGATTACCTAATTCAAATATTACCCAAGTCAGCAAGGAGGCTGTCGTCTCGTGTCCAGCAAACAGTAGTAGTAATGCCTCGTTGATTATCTGTGCTTCGCTCAACTTGTTGCCGTCTTCATCAACAGCCGCTAGCAGCAATCCCAAAACATCTTTTGATTGCTCTAAGTTACCCTGTTCGATACGCTGTGCGATCGCTTCACGTAAAAAAGCCACTAACTTACCCCTAGCATTTTGACCGCGACCATATAAAGTAAAAGGGACATTCCAGTTGAATATCGCCATACTGCTATCTAGCAGTTGTGTAAACCACTGACTGGTTTGCTCAACTTCGCTTTTATTTTGACTTCCCAAAAACAGGCGAGTCGCAACTATCAGGGTAAGCTGGCGGAAACTAGAATTTAAGGGAATTGTTCCCTGTCCCCAATCTTTGAGGAAGTCTTGGACAATATTTTGGATGGTGTCGAAGTATGTAGCGATCGCTTTTCCGTGAAATGCTGGATACATCAAGCGACGAGTTAGCCGATGTTCTTCCCCATCTTGTAATAAAATATTGTTGCCAAATGTTGGTTCTAGGAAATACCACCCCACCCGCGACGACATATATTCCGCCTGTTCCACCAGCACCAGGCGATTAGCATCAGGGCCAATTAAATAAGCACGTTTACGTCCCATGACGCTCGTCTTAAAAACTGAACCATGCTGCTGGAATCGTCGCCATATATACAGTTCTAAATCCCGGAATATTTCCAATGTCTCCCCCAAGATGGGCAAGCCATAGCTACCAGGCATTTCCTCGGCGGATTTTAGCTGCCTCATATTTGAGTACCTCCAGCAGTAATTAGCTACAGTATCTACTTAATTGTAAAGTGCAGTTAGGCTTTGTAAATCCAAATTACCAATCGCAGTAGAGTTTTTCTGCGTAGAACATAATCTCTTCATTTGGTAGTCTAATTTTTGGTTTTTGTTGAGAATACAAACTTTCAACTGCACTTGTATCCTGTTCAATAACAGTGGCTGCCGCTTGTAAAACTGAGTTTTTAAACAGAAATTTCATCAAAGGATTGACGACTTTGGCATACATTAAAATAAACGTCTTGGTGATTTTTTCTGTTTCCGGGTAGAGAATATGGATTTACTAATTTTTTAGTTAAGGAATATTAATGTAATAAATTTCATCTTCTATGTCAACTACTAACCAATTTTTTAGTTAAGATATTTTCGTTATGCTGATGGAGTACCGTGGGTCGTTCAACGCAGTCAAAATTCTCATCTAAAAAGCCGCGTCAGGTGCGCGATGCAGAGGCGACAAAAAAGCAGATTCTCGATGCGGCGGAAGCGGAGTTTGCCAGAAATGGACTTCAAGGGGCGCGGACAGAAGCGATCAGAGGTGCAGGTATAAACACAGCAATGATTTACTACTACTTCCAGAGCAAGGAAGGACTATATCAAGCTGTTCTGCAACGTCCGGCGGTGGAAATGCACGAAGGGTTTGAACAGCTAAATCTGGATCAGTTCCCACCAGAGTCAGCCTTGAAGTTGCTTGTCAAAGAAGCGATCGCTTATGAAGCTGCTTATCCGCACAGAGGGATGCTTTGGTTCCAAGAAGCAAACCAAAATCAGGGAAAGTATTTCAAACAGGGGAATTGGCAAGAAAATTTTGGCTATCTCATCAAGATTTTAGAGCGAGGGATGGCGGAAGGTTGTTTCCGTCAGATTGATCCATTTCTCATCACCCTACATATTATTGGGGTTTGTAATTTATACTTCAACGCTTACGAAAATATCAAGCATACTAGACCCGATTTGCAACTACTGAGTCCAGAAATGATTGATCAGCATACTCAAGCGGCAGTTAATTTTATTTTGGCTGGTGTGCAACAAACAAAGAAAAGTTAGCCAATGCCAGAGCAAACTCAGACGCTACCGCCACATCTGAACCACGGGCTACTCGTGCTTTTGCTTTACAATGCAAAAGAGGATTATAATTAACAAAATCTTAAACAAATCACATTAAATTAATATTTATATCTATCTTTAGATAGATATTTTAAAGAAAATTTATAAATGAGATTATTGTAAATAAATATTAATAATTAGGAGAGAATTATAAGTTTTCTGTCACTCTGGTAATAACAGTAAATTAGGGTCAGTTAAATAAAGACCCAAATAATTAATACCTTTAAATACAATTGCAAAGCGCTGGACTTCCACTGTTACCGAAGACAGCGCTTTGTTTATGGAAAGCAGATTGTATATTTGTCTGGATTATTATCCTGTCTTTTCTCTCAGCTAAATTCTGAGAAATCGGGTTGCTCAATGTTAAGTAAAGTTAGGCAAATCTTATTTTTATCTAAAAAATATACTAATTCTTAAATTCCTGTTAGATACTGTGTTATCACTTAAAGCGAGGCTATTGGTCATGCCCATTCCTGACGCTTCTACACTAGATGGGTTACGAGTATTAATGGTCGATGATGACCTTGATTCCTGTGGCTGGGTTACTTGTGCCCTTGAGTTCTATGGCATCGAAGTTCATTCAAGTTTCACGGTATCTCAAGGCTTAGAAGCGTTTGACCAATTTTGCCCCGATTTAGTACTCAGTGACATTGCCATGCCCGGTGAAGATGGTTATTCACTGCTACGCCAGATCCGGCAGAGATCAAATAGACCTGACAAATCAACTCCTGTTATTGCCTTCACAGCGTTGTCAGAGTCAGAAGCTGGATTTCTCAAATCGGAAGTATGGTTTGACCAGTGGCTATTGAAGCCTGTTGACATAGATGAATTGGTTGGGGCGATCGCTCGCCTGACAGGGCGAGCGATGTTGATCCGTGAATTAACTTGTTCCTATTGATAATGCTTTTCTCCCTAAATTTATCTAATTAGATTGAATCCCCGGAGATTTACTTTTGGGGCTGTGGCTGTGGCGCTTGAGATTGTTCATCAGCAGCAGGCTGTTGCACCAAATAACCAAGCATAGCAATAGCAAAACTGTTGACAGTGCCAGCAACAGTATGGTTAATCACCCCAATACTGCCAAGAAAGTTAGCAGCACCAGCAGCTAGTCCAAGAACCGTAGTGAACTTATTAAGACTAGATTTAGACATTTTAATTACTCCTAAGAACGTGTTAGTTTTATTTTTCAGGAATTTCGATTGCGAATCAGGTAAGCTTTAATTTCTTGTAACTGATTGTTTATTGCTCTTAATTCGTCATCGTGTATTTTTTTCAATTGGTTTTCAATATCTTCAAAACCATGAGATATATTTTGAGCTGTCTGTTTATAACTATTAACTAGATGGTTGAAATCACGCTTTTCGTTAACCGCTTTTTCAGCAGCAGCTTTTGCTTCTTGAATAGCCTGCTGTTTTTCAAAAGCAATTTGCTGTTTCTCAGATTTAATTTTATTAAACCACCAGACAACCCAACCTGAAACGGCACCAATAAGAGCTAGCAAAAAACTACCAAGCTTTGGATCAAACTGTGACATTTAACTTATGGCAAACCCTTTATTTGTTTTAAAATCAAAAACACAGTATCAAGGCTCTCCAGAGCAAATACGAATTGAACTAGAACCGTTAAAAGATGAGTTTTCAGAGGATTTTTGGGCAGATCCTAAAAATCCCTCTGGACGATGTGAATTTTATATCAAAGCTTCTCAAAGTCAAAATTATCCAATTGGAGCAAAATTTAGACTGGCAATTATTCTCACACCAGTTTAAATTATTTAGTCCACAATCATTTTTCTGGTTTCAATTACTGCACTAATTGGCGTATTTTGAAATTTACCTGAACCCTTCCAAGTTAAACCAACAATTCCACCGTCAGCTTTTTTCTCTTCGATTGTTGCAGCTTTACTCCCAGCATAGCGAACTCTTTTTATTGCTACAACTTTGCCTGAATCAGTCGCCTTAAGTTCTACCTCTGCGGTTCGGACAATTCCGTGTAAAAGTAAATCTCCTATATCTGTAAGTACAACTTGTCCCTCATGAGTTGCAGTAACGTCAGTGATACCAGTAGCTGTTTTCCAATCGTTATCTTTATAAAGTTCTTTTGCACCTCAAAAATAAAAAATAGTCGCTGCCTCTACTGGTGGAGTAGCTATATTATATTGATTGCCAGTAACTGCCAGTATTGCATAAAGTCCCATATTAATTTCTCCTCAATATTAATTCTTATTTACACAAAATTTCGATGAGTTTTGACACAAGCACTCTTTACATAAAGAGTACCAATCTGTTTGCCAATCATATTTTTAAAGGGTTTTGTAGACGGACATATTACTGTCTTACGTTTTGTGGTTTTTCCATCTGCTGCGGTAGAGAGTCCAACGCTGATTTTATGGGCAAGACCATTTCTTTCTAGTTCTGTACTTGAAGTTTGGCGTAAACTAGCCGGCGGAGGAGTTGGCATGTCAGCAAGGCCGATAGTATCTTTTATCCCATCGTAGATATCTTTATTGAGATGCAAAGCATAATTAATGTTGTCAATCGTCAACAAATAAGACTTTAGAGTTGCCATAAGTAAAATTACTGATGAAAAACAGAGTAAAATTTTTAGCCGCTACGGTTATTCTATACTGCTTTAATTTGTGTATAAAGAGTGTCTAAGGGTATTGAACCCCTATAGGGGTTTCTAAAATGCGACAGCCCAACGACGCAATATGCATTTTAATGAGTTCGAGCTATAGGAAAGAATTGCCCATTTCTCAATCGTCCAATCAGGTCGTATTCTTGGTTACCTGCACCCCAAACGTTAATACTGGCTTTGTAAGCATTGACAGTTATATTTGGTCGCCAAACTGGTGCATCTTTCTGTTTTCCCAAAATAGTTATTGGTTCATAAATAATTTCGTTGCTTCGTTTGGGTTTAGTAATTTTAAAAATTTTGTCTTGCCAAGTTTTACCAATAGCTTGAACAACGTATTTAGCTACACGTTCAGCTTCCGTTTCATCTAAGCAGTAAATTTGTAAATTCAATCCATCTAACGGTGAAATATACCAACTTATGAATTTACCTTTGTTAAAACTAAATCTATTATTTTGAAAGAAGTTTTGAAAAACTAGTGTTGCAACGGCATCCATTTTTGTAAAAGTAAAAGATTCACTAGTTTCTTCCATTAACCGCCAACTAATTCGCGCAGTTTTGGGATATTTCCCTTTGGGCAATGATATAAGGCTTTGTTGAAATGTTACTGATATTTCTGGATGATATTTGACATCAGCATCTAAATCAATTTTTGGTTGACCGATAATAATAGGTTTTAAATGAGTTTTTTGTACTTCCTCACGGAAAAACCTAATTCGCTGTTGGGCAATCAATATTGAATCATTTGGTTGCACTAAACAAAGGTTTTTAACAGTTTCTCTTTCAGGGTTTGTAGGTAAATCAGCGAAATGAAGAATAACTTCTGAATTATAAGAGTCACCATTAATCAAAGCCCTTCTGATTGCAGCCCAATCACGAATGCTCATAATAAAGCCTCCCAGTTAAAAGTAGGAGTGTTTAACTGTTGAATTTGTTCTGCTCTTTCAGTAGATGCGTTAGTTACGGCTTCAGAAAAAGAGTTACTTAGTTGTTCAGAAGACTGCTTAATTTCTGTTGCTAGTTGTTTAGCAGTTATTGGGGTATTAGTTATTGTGTCGCTAGCGTCCAAGCCTTCAGTATTAGAATTAGCAGTTATTTCTGAAAGTTGTTTAAGCATTCCACTTTTAAGTGGAATATTAACAGGAGTGTAAAGCCAGTTATTTTCTGATAAAAGCCCATCATCTTGAAAAGCGTTAAAGCCTTTTCCTATTAGTGAGGCTGTAGTTTCAAGGGCATCAATAAGATTAGAACCAATGTCGCGTACTTCATTAAGGATGTTTCCGCCAACATCCCCTACCTCTCCAGTAATTAAGCACAATTTACTTTCAATATTTGCTAAAGAAGCCATTTGATAAATTAACCAAGCTTCCAATCTTTTTGGACAATGAATTGTCCTATCCCGAAGAATAGGTGTTCTATCTTTATTACATCCAATTACGACTTGTACCGATATTTCAACAATATCAGTCTCATTGGGTTTCACATCACATTGTTCCCCTTGAATCTCAAACATTTGGTCAAAGATAGCTTTGACTTCTACTTCCATGCCGGGAAGTACTTTTATCTTTTTAGGTGGTTTTAGCGCTAAAGGTTTATGAGTATCTGAGTCACAACTATCAAAGGTTTTAACTTCTATTTCAATTAACTGAAAACACTCTTGTGCTGCTACGTTAGCTATTTGCTCAAAGTTAAGAGTTTCTTGTGATTCAGTTCCCTTAATTACTTGAATTTGCTTATAGACAAATTCAGGTACTCTTGTTTCAGCGTTGCATTGATTAAAGGTTTTAACACTAATTTCTGAAAATTCCACTTTTGCATCATCTCCTTTTTCGCCTTTTTCACCCTCCTTACCTTTTTCTCCTTTTTCTCCGTCGTTTCCTTTTTCACCCTCCTTACCTTTTTCTCCGTCGTTTCCTTTATCTCCGTCGTTTCCTTTGTCTCCTTGTCTACCTGGTTGCCCCGGTTCTCCTGGTTGTCCTGGTGGGCCAGGTTCTCCTGGCGGCCCGGGTTCCCCTGTTCCTGGAGGGCCTGGGGGGCCTGGTTCTCCCACTCCTGGGGGGCCTGGGGGGCCTGGTTCTCCTACTCCTGGAAGGCCTGGGGGGCCTGGTTCCCCTACTCCTGGAGGGCCTGGGGGGCCTGGTTCCCCTACTCCTGGAGGGCCTGGGGGGCCTGGTTCTCCTACTCCTGGAGGGCCTGGGGGGCCTGGTTCTCCCACTCCTGGTGGGCCTGGTTCTCCTGGTTGTCCTGGTGGGCCTGGTTCTCCCACTCCTGGGGGGCCTGGTTCTCCTGGAGGGCCTGGTATCAACGAGCGTGCTGCATCAGCTAAAGCTTTTGCCGCGTCTACCTTGGCAACTTCTGCATCTACTTTTGCGACCTCTGCATCCGTTTTGGCAAGTTCTGCGTCAGCCTTAGCTGAAACAACCTGATCTTGAAGACCTACAACCTGATCCTGAAGACCTACAACCTGATCCTGAACGCCGACAATTTCATCCTGAACACCAACAATCTCATCTTGAATCCCTGAAACTTGACCTTCAATTCCTGAAATTTCACCTTCAAGACCTGAAACTTGACCTTCAATTCCTGAAACTTCGCTTTGAATGCCTGAAACCTCACTTTGAAGTCCTGAAAGTTCCCCTTGAACTCCTGAAACCTCACTTTGAACTAATGAAACTTCACTCTGAACCCCTGAAACCTCCGCTTGAACCGTTGAAACTTCAATTTGAATCCCTGCCACTTCTGCTTCTAATGCACCAGCAGCAGCAGTAGCGGCCGCAGCTTCAGCAGCAGCAGCAGCAATCGAACCGATAAGAGGGCCTATAGCTGCTGCAATCAAGGGGGCTGCAACCACCACTATCAAGGCAGCTAAACCAGCAGTAATAAGTATTAGTTCCCCTTTTAGGTATTCAATTTGACCATCTAACTCACCGAGATGCCGATCCTGATCTCCCTGCCAGCTAATTAGATTGTGTATTTGTGGCTCTATCGCCGCTTTGGACTTTTCAACAGCTTCGTTGACAATTGATTCACGATCCACGCCGTCTTTTTTTAGCGCTGCTATTTCGTTAAGCGCTTGCATTGCTAAGTTATAATCTGCGGTTACTCCCTGCTCTGCATGATTTGCTGTACTTAGAGCTTCTTGGGCTATCGTCTCTACACTTTGGGCACACGTTAGCGCATTATCAGCTGTAGTCTGTGCCTTTTTACAACTAGTTTCAGCTTCATTAGCCCCTTCCAAGGCATTAAAAGCTACTTGCTCGGCGTCGTCCGCTGTACTTTGAGCTTTTTTTGCATCATTCCTAGCATTAATCGCTATTGATGAGGCTTCTGTCGCAAGATGATCCGCGTCAGTAGCAGTAGTTTGAGCATTAGTGGCAGTAGTCTGAGCATTTTTTGCTAAGTTGACAGCTTCACTTATTTGATTTAATAAATTATCAATTTGACTTTGTAGCTGCTGACAGCAATCACATTGATGACCAGCACAATTACTAATATTTGAAAGCTCTGAAATTAAGGATTGCCCAGCGCTAGACATTTAGCAAACCTCACTATTAATTTGAGAAATTAAGCCTTCAATTTCAGAGAATTCTGATTGTTCAATGCAAACTTTACCAGGTGGACAGAATGTAGTCGGATCAACACACTGTTTACCACTACCACAAGCACCACCATTTGCACAAACAGCCTGGCAATCAGCTAATGATGGATAAAGTCCGGGTGTATTGTATTGTGTTTTTTGTACGCAAGTTCCGTTAAGACAATCGTATTTTGGAAAGGGTTGGCCTGTTCCGCAATCAATTTCTGAAATTGTGCCATAACCTGCTGCGCTCCCTCCAGCAAAATCAGGGTAAGCACTAACTCCATCGACAACTAAATAATCATAAGGACATCCAGCAAAAGGGTATCCCTGTGGAACAGTCCCACGTTGAAAGTTAACAGAGGTGACGTTTCTTATCGTTTGGGAATAGTCACCACTTGGGCCACAATCTGAACCTAAACCCTTTACTGTTACAAAAAAACATCTATTTCCCATTTTTTATTAAACAGCGTTCGGATCAAAAGTTGGGGCGGCGTAATTTCCGTAAAATTTCACAGCATATTGAAATTGAGTTTTTGGTGTGCCGTTTCTCGTGATTGGGGCGTTGTTTGTTAGGTCGCTTGCAGCTAATACAGAAGCATCAGTATTAGCATTTAGCCAAGTGTGGGCAGTTGCAACAATTGCTGCGTAAATTTCTAAGGGTGTAGGATTTGCACTTGTTAAAGCAGGTAAGGAAGTTAAAGGAATTTGTAATACTTTAGGAGTGCCGGAAAAAGTAGCAGTTGATCCAAATAAATCAGTGATTCCAGGTTGCATACAACGGATTTTGATGAAGAGAATAAATCTGTTGTACGCTTTAACCAAATTCATGTAAATGTTCCAGTTTTATGTATAAGTGGAATATTCACGGATGCCGTGTATCCCCTGCCAGAAATAAGATTGAGCGACTATTTGCTAATAGTAAATGTTGAGATAATTCCGCTTTTACCTGATCCAGAGGTAAAAACGGAACATATAAATTTCGGTTTTCTATATATGACAAAGATTAACAGACGTGGAAAAGCTGCGGTTATTTCAGATAGTGATTTTGTCAAAATCAGAAAACAAATCAAAACTGATAAGTATA
>NZ_JBALDG010000074.1:0-20476 GCF_036917195.1 Nostoc sp. | reverse complement strand
CGGTCTTCTTTCAACACCCGATTGATGTCTAGCATTTTTCTGTCTCATTCCAGTTGCTAATCGTTACTCTACCTTATTAAGCGACAAGTCTATTGGCACAACTATTTTTCTACCAGACCAGTCCTAGTTTTTGCAACACAACCCGCATTAATCGGACAAAAAACTTCAGTTGCGCTTTCAAAAATCCCCTTTGTTCTAGGGTCGCACTTTTTTCATCCAATGGTCTTGGTAATTGTAAGGTTAAACCCAGTCGTCTTAGTTGTCTCCACGCCGTTGTCCGATGTATGCCGATACCAAACTGTTGTTTAATCAATTCCCCTACTTTTGGTCCACTCCATAACCCACCGTCATCTGGAGGTGATTGTAATCGTTGAAAAAGTTTCTTTTGCTGTTCTGGAGTTAAGGCTTTTTGTTTACCTCCAGGGTTGTTTTTATGTCCCTCTACAATCCCTTCTACACCTAGAGCATTGTAACAGCGAGCAATTTTTCCTACCCAATCAGCACTAAAACCTGTAATCGCAGCTACTTGCTCTACTTTCATTGGTTTTCCAGGTCGGCTCAACAGACGAATCACTAACCATCATGTGCCTTCTTTTACTTCTCTACAACGTCGGTAGCGTTGGGTTAATTCTGCCTAATCCAGGTGAGGAATGATTTTAATCCGAGTACGAGGCATCGCTGTACACCGATTTTACTTCCCTTAAATAATACTATCTATTGTAACTTGGTATAATTCATCATCAAGATCGTCTAGTTCTGTTTCAGCAAAACCGCAAATTTCAGCAATGTTAGAAAGGGTGAAGTAGTTTTCATCTTTGCTGGTAATTCCTTCGAGGTTTTTAATCAGGTATTTGCCACTGGTTCTGTGGTTGGGATCATTGGTAAGGTAGAAGCGATAGCCTCTAATCTCGTCATCATCCCCACCTCCTACACAGAGTTCTACTGTGATGGGGGCTTTACCCGATTCCTGGCTGTATAGCAACTGCCAAGGTAGGACAAACAGTATACTTTAGGAGGAAAGTAAAACTAGATACCGATTAAATATTGAAGACAAGAAAAGCTGATGCCAAAACCCTACAGTTACGACTTACCTCAGAAGGTGATCCAAGCAATAGAGTTAGATCGGATGAGTAAGACACAAGCGGCACAAGTTTTTCAAATCAGTCGAAATACAATCAACCTATGGCTACAAAGGAAAGCCAGCACGGGAGATTACCAAGCACTACTAAACCAACCACCAGGCAATGGGCATAAAATCACGGACTGGGAGAAATTTCAGAAATTTGTGGAAGTGAATCGGGATAAAACTCAAGCCCAGATGGCCAAACTATGGCCAGAAGAAATTAGTGAGCGTACAATCTCAAGAGCCTTAAAAAAAATCGGGTTAAGGCGTAAAAAAAAACTTACGGCTATCAAGAAAGAGATCAAGCTAAACGACAAGAATTTAGAGAAGAGATTAACAACTATAAACCAGAGTCAATCATCTATATAGATGAATCTGGAATGGATAATAGAGACGATTATGGCTATGGATGGAATGAATGAAAAAAGAAAGCGGTTTCATACACTCAAGAGTGGCAAAAGACAAGAACGAGTTAATTTGATTACCGCCTATTGTAATGGCAAGTTATTTGCTCCATTTACTGTTGAGGGTGCTTCTAACCGTAACGTCTTTGAAATTTGGCTTGAAAGTTGTTTACTCCCATCGCTTAAACCCGGACAAATAGTGATTGCCGACAATGCCACATTTCATCGCCGGGATCGGATTCAAGAATTAATTGAAACAGCAGGCTGTCAGTTAAAATACTTACCACCTGATTCACCTGACCTGAATAACATTGAGCGATGTTGGTCTTGGTTGAAAAGTCGAATTCGTCAACAAATAGTTCACTTTCACTGTATAAGGGATGCCATGGAATATCTACTTCGTACCGCGTCCTAACCGCCTTGTCCGTTGCTATAGTTTTCTACATAGGCTTTAAAGTCTTCGTGGGACTGGATAGAATCATCTTGAATTGAGGATGCGATCACTTTAGAGAGTGTGTTTTCAATATGGCGGAGTTTGCGGCGATCTGTCAGGTTTTCCCATGAGCGATTTTGAGAATTTTGTCTTTGCTTAGGTTTGGTCAGTGTTTTGGTAGCCATAGGTACTCAAAGCTGATTGCCGATTGAGTTAACCTAACAAGGCTTGATCTGGAAACAGCTAGACCAAATGGCGATTTATAAGTTGTCCAGTTGGCTAATATTGACAGTTAGCAGTTTTATGAACAAATATCCTCAAGCTAATTTTATCATAAGACTCAGAATAAACAACGTTTGGGAAAATCATAAATCATTTAAGTGTTTCATGTTTTGTATAGCTAGCATTTCAGCGATACTTATTTTCCTTAACCCGCAAAGGACGCAACTGGTCAAAACTGGTCGCCTGCTTCAAATTCCAGACATAATCGCCAGTGAGATTGATATGCTCCCAACCCAATGGTGACAAATGTTGTAAATATTCTTCAGGAATATTCATTCCTTGTTGTTTAAAATAGTTCACGCTTTTTCTAAGTACACCGTATTCCACAGAACGATAGCCGCAATTACCAAATTCAACCCACTGGCCTGATAGAATTGGTCTTCATAAGAGCGATGCCTACGGCGGGCTGCGCCTACGCGCAATTCCCCACCCGATTAAAAACACCGCCCTTTTCAGGGCATCGCCCGTCGCCGTAGTTCTGCACTCTGCAACCATTCCAGGGTAAATAAAGTCCGCTCAATCCTCCCAAACTCCCGCAAAGCCAAAGCTAAACTCTTATATATGAGTTATTTTGCCGTTTTTGCCAAAATTTTTATAGGCTCTTATTTTGGCAAAGGTATTGTTATAGGCATACTTTTTCGGATCTTGCATTTGCGGCTTATCTATGCGAATATTCTATCAGTAAAATACGGTAAGCTGCTCTATTTATCGTAGTATTGATATTGCTTGTAATTTAATGTATGTTCAGTAAGTATTTACCACATCGACTGATCAGGATTGTCAGCAGCTTTCTTCAAAATTATGAAATATCCAGAATTGGCATATTTGCCTTATTCTTTACCTGTGGGTTAAGTTTGGCTCTTGTGATATCTGCGTGTTCTGCCAACAATACAGGTAACTCTGTAGCAACACAGACAGCAAATCAAGGTGTGGTAGTTCGTATTGGTTATCAAAAAGCGGCGACTATTCTCAGTGCTCTCAAAAACCGAGGTAATTTAGCGAAAACTTTAACGACTGCTGGTGCTTCGGTGACATGGGCAGAATTTCCCGCAGGCCCACCTATGCTAGAAGCAATGAACGCAGGTAGTATTGACTTTGGCTATACGGGTGAATCACCACCAATATTTGCCCAAGCCGGAGGTACTCCCTTGCTTTATGTTGCTTATGATCCTTGGAGTCCCAAAGCTGAAGCAATTATTGTACCGAAAGATTCACCAATTAAAACGGTTGCTGACCTGAAAGGGAAAAAAGTAGCCTTTGCTAAAGGCTCGAACACTAACTATCTTGTTGTCAAAGCTGTAGAAGCTGCCGGATTAAACTATAGTGACATTCAACCAGCACATCTAACACCAGCAGATGCGCGTGCTGCATTTACTGGTGGTAACGTTGATGCTTGGGCAATTTGGGACCCTTACCTAGCAGCAGTTGAACACGATACAAAGGTTAGGACATTAACAGATGCGACAAATTTAGCACCGAATCGGGGTTACTATCTTGCGCGTCAAGAGTTTGTTAATTCTCATCCAGATTTGTTGAAAACCCTGTTAGATGAAGTAAGCATTGTAGATAAATGGGCAACAAATAATCCAAAAGAAGTTGCCAAGTTTTTAGAACCAGAGTTAGGTATTCCCGCAACAGCATTAGAAAATGCCGAAAAACGACGAAAGCATGGCATTTTACCGCTAACAGATGAAGTAATCACTCAGCAACAAAACATTGCCGATACTTTTTACAAAATCAAGCTAGTTCCCAAGCAAATCCAAGTCAAAGATATCGTTTGGAACGGTAACAAATCTTAGAAGTTCCTCTCTACTAGCAAAAGCTTATGGACATTAACACCCAACAAATAAAAACGGATATACTTGTCATTGGTGGCGGTACAGCCGGGACAATGGCTGGAATTAAAGCCAAACAAGCGAATCCCGATGCAGAGGTGCTGATCTTAGAAAAGGCTAACATCCGACGGAGTGGTGCGATCGCAATGGGTATGGATGGCGTGAATACCGCAGTTATTCCCGGCCATTCCACACCAGAACAATACGTGCGCGAAATCACCCTTGCTAACGATGGCATTGTCAACCAAAAAGCCGTATATCAAACAGGTAAATTGGGTTATGAAGTTATCCAAGAATTAGAAAGTTGGGGTGTGAAATTTCAAAAAGATGCCCAAGGTAACTATGACTTAAAACAAGTGCATCGTGTGGGTAAATATGTCTTACCCATGCCAGAAGGTAAAGACCTCAAAACAATTCTCACCCGCCAAGTCAAACGCCACAAAGTCAAAGTAACAAATCGCGTCATGGCAACCCGTGTATTAGTCAAAGCAGGACGTGCTATTGGTGCGGTAGGATTTGATGTCAGAAACGGAGATTATATTGTCATTCAAGCTAAAGCAGTCATCCTGTGTACAGGTGCTTGTGGCAGATTAGGATTACCTGCTTCCGGCTATCTCTACGGCACTTATGAAAATCCTACCAATGCTGGAGATGGCTATTCAATGGCTTATCATGCAGGTGCAGAACTTAGTAATATTGAATGCTTTCAAGTTAATCCTTTAATCAAAGATTACAATGGTCCCGCCTGTGCTTATGTTGCCGGTCCTTTTGGCGCTCATACTGCTAACGCCGAAGGAAATCGCTTCATTAGCTGTGACTATTGGAGTGGTCAAATGATGTTAGAAATCTGGAAAGAATTAAATTCTGGAAAAGGACCAGTCCAATTGAAAATGACCCATCTTGATGAAGATACAATCGCTGAAATTGAATCTATACTTTGGGCAAATGAACGACCAAGTAGAGAACGTTTTCATCAAGGTAGAAATGAAAATTACCGCACCCACGGCGTAGAGATGCACATTTCCGAAATAGGCTTATGTAGCGGTCATAGTGCTTCTGGTGTATGGGTAAATGAAAATGCTCAAACAACCATCCCAGGTTTATATGCAGCCGGAGATATGGCCAGCGTTCCCCATAATTATATGATTGGGGCATTTGTTTTTGGTCGCATAGCCGGAAGTCATGCCATTGAATATATCCAAAATTTAAATTTTATTGAACCAGATACAGATTTTTTAGAAGCTGAAAAATTCAAAATTTATGCACCTTTAACTCGTCCGAATGGTGTACCTCACACCCAGGTAGAATATAAATTAAGACGCTTAGTTAATGATTATCTGCAACCACCAAAATCAGGTAATAAAATCGAGATTGGTTTAAAACATTTTGTGCAATATCAAGAAACATTAGATTTAATGGGCGCTCGTGACCCTCATGAATTGATGCGTAGTCTAGAAGTTCACTTTATTCGCGACTGTGCAGAAATGGCAGCCAGAGCATCATTATATCGCCAAGAGACTCGTTGGGGTCTTTATCATTATCGCTTAGATTACCCAGAGAAAAATGATGATGAGTGGTTTTGTCATGTCAATTTAAAGAAAGATGAGTTAGGGGAAATGGTATTGTTTAAGCGTCCTGTAGATCCTTACATCGTAGAAGTAGATGCAGTTAAAGAAGTCTACAATGTTGCTGTTAAATGAATGTCCATGAAAATACTCTATGAAGCAATAATTTTTGCTCTCGATAATACATTGTTTAATTTTGAGCTATGTGAACGTCAAGCTATTCTAGGAGCATTGGAAGACTGTGCAGTATATTTAGATTTAAATGGAATCAGTGAAACTATTTTTCTTCAAGTCTTTGAAACTTATAATTCCAAGTATTGAAGACAGCGAGAAATCTTTTCTCCTAGTGAGTTAATCGAGATGTCCTATCGAAGTACACTTTCTCAATTAGATATACAAACAGATCAAATCAACAATCTTAGTCAAAGTTTTTGGCATATTTTTAATCATTTTGCTGTAATGGAATCTGATGTAAATGAAGTGCTAACTGTTCTCACACGCAATTATCGTTTGGTTGTCATTACGAACGGTTTTATATCAGCGCAACTACCGAGAATGCAAGCTGCTGTAATTGAGCATTTTTTTCAAGCAGTTGTAGTTTCTGAAGCAATTGGTTTTGCTAAACCATCTCCTGAGATATTCCATCATGCTTTATCTAGGTTAAATTTAACATTAGCACAAGTTCTTTACGTTGGACATTCTCTAAAGCACGACTATGCAGGAGCAACACAAGTCAAAATTGATTTTTGCTATTACAACAGAAAAAATCAAAATTTACCACAAGAAGCAAAACCAAACTTTATGATGAGTAAACTCTTAAATTTGCTGGAATTGTTTAACTAACAGATTTTTGATTTATTCATCTAAAGTTAAATTTTAAATAGGTTATTTTAAATTATTTTGATGAGTTTTTTAATATGTCTATATATAATTCAATTGGTCAACAATACTCAAAAACTCGCGTTCCTGATATCCGTATTGTCAATAAAATAATTGATTTACTCAATTTACCCAAAGGTAGCATTATTGCTGATATCGGCGCTGGTACTGGTGGTTACAGTATAAAGCTAGTTAACCAAGGATTTCTTGTTAATGCTATTGAACCTTCTGTAGTTATGCAAAAACAAGTAGTAGAACATCAGCAAATTAAGTGGTTTACTGGCTATGCAGAAAATTTACCTCTACCAGATCAGTCTGTTGATGCTGCTGTAAGTATCCTGGCAATTCATCACTTTTCTCATCTCGAAAAAGCTTTTCAGGAAATGCACAGAATAATTAGAGATGGCGCAATAATTTTGTTAACTTTTGATATTAGATTATCTCAGAGGATATGGCTTTATGATTATTTTCCGTTTTTGTGGGAAGATGCGTTACGATTTTTACCACTTAACGAACAGGTTAATTTAATTCAGAGTAATACTAAAAGGCGTGTTAAAGCCATACCCCTTTTGTTACCATATGATTTATCTGATTTATTCGCAGCAGCAGGCTGGAGACGACCAGAGTTATATCTTCAACCAGAAGTACGTGCAGGAATATCATCTTTTGCTTTAGCTCATCAAGATTTAGCAGAACAAGGAGTAAAGTTACTTGCAGCAGATTTAAGTAGTGGAGAATGGAGCAAAAAATATGGTGATATTCACAATTTGACAGAAATTGATATAGGCTATCGTTTTATCCATGCAACGCTGGATAACTAAATAATTGTAATTTAATATTAAATTATGACAAACAAGGTTAGTGTAAATGAGAAAATTAAAATTAGACAAGCTGGGATTAAAAATGTAGAGAGAATTGCTAGTCTTTGCGAACAACTTGAATATTCTGTGACTAATCAACAAATAGAGCAGCGCCTTACTAAAATTAAAAATAACGATGCTCATATTGTGTATGTTGTCACTTTAGAAGATGAATATGTAATAGCTTGGGCGCACGCTCATATTTGTGACTCAATAGTTATTCCGATTCCAGCGATTATTTTGGGATTAGTTGTAGATAAAGATTATCGTCATAGTAGAATTAGACGTTTTTTAATGCAACAAATTGAACAGTGGGCTTCTCTGGCTGGATGTGATAGCGTTCTGTTACGTTCTAATATTAAACGCAAAGAAACTCACTTGTTTTATGAGAAAATTGGCTATACCAATATCAAGCAATCATTAACTTTTCATAAAAAATTGCTATAGTGAAAAATATGCAATAAATTAATATATTTGCCACTCACTTTCTACTTGCTGATCGTCTGCATTTTAAATCTTTGAATGAACTACATCGTATGCATCCAAACAAGCTACAATTGTGAGATAATTGATGCAAGCTTACCCCATTCATTTTACCGTTTAGCAGTTTTAATACAAAATTATGGAGTTATTTTATGGCTTTAATCAATCAAAGAATAGATGTTCCTGTCATTGTTGATGAATCAAAATGTTTAGAAAAATGCACAGCCTGTATTGAAGTTTGTCCCTTGGATGTATTGGCGAAAAATCCAGAAACAGGCAAAGCTTACATGAAATATGATGAGTGTTGGTTTTGTCTACCTTGTGAAAAAGAATGTCCAACCAATGCAATTATAGTACAAATTCCCTTTTTGCTACGTTAACTATCTGTGGTAAAAATTAATGAATGATAACCTCAAACATTGGCTAGAAATGTTGCGATCGCCTGACGTAAATGATCGTATAGTAGCTGTCAAAACCTTGCAACATCTAGGCGATGACGAAACAATCGATGCTTTAATTATAGCTTTGAAAGACGAACATATTACTGTTCAGAAAATAGCAATATCTGCCCTTTGGGAAATTGCTAATCCTGTTGCCATCCCTGCTTTAATTGAATGCCTCGGTTCAGTAGATACAGATATTCGCACTGAAGCCGCATCAGCATTAAGCGAGTTAGTTACACAAGACGAATTGTTACTTTTACTAGATAAACTCCAAAATAATGATGTAAATATTCAATTAAATATTTTGGTGCTTTTGCGGAAGATACATGATATTCAATCTTTACCTGACATTTTACCATTTTTAGAATCAAAAAATTCTGAGTTAAGAGAAGCAGCCGTTACGACACTGCGATATATCAATCAACTAGAAAAATGTCCGCAAGCTTTAAATTTAATCTTTGATGAGGAAGCAAGTGTACGTCGTGCTGCTGCTTTAACTTTAGAAAATTTACAAGATGCAGAAGTGATTACAATACTTTGTCAAGCACTTACAAATGATAGTGACTGGCAAGTTCGCCGGAATGCAGCTAAATCTCTGGCTATTCATGCAAATAATCAAGCAATTTCAGCATTAGAAATAGCTTTAAATGATGAACATTGGCAAGTGCGCAAATCAACAGCACAAGCTTTGCAAAAAATTCCAGATATTCAAGTTATGTCAAGATTAATTCAAACATTAACAGATGAATATGCAGATGTAAGAAAAGAAGCTGCGATCGCACTTGGAAATTTAGCTCATCCCGACGTTATTAACCCCCTACAACAAGCCTTAGATGACCCTGACAAAGAAGTGTCTATCCAAGCACAACGGGCAATTCAGAAGATTCAAACAGATAAAAAAGTCGTATTGGGTTAAGTGAATTGACAATAATGATGCAATCAAAGGATAATTTCTATCAGCAACAAGTAGTCCAACTCCTCAAACAGGTTATCGAACCTATCTTAAAAAATGACATCGTTAGTTTGGGAATGATACGAAACTTACGCATAGTTGATGACTATATTTACTTACGTTTATATATTGGTTCTCATCAACACCAATTACAGCCAGAAATTCAATCCAAATTATCATCCCTATCTTGGTGTAAAAAAACTTATATTCAAATTTGTACAATTATTGGTGTTAAAATAACTCTTGCAGTTTCTAGTGGTAAAGGTGGTGTGGGTAAATCTACAATAGCCGTTAATATCGCCACAGCTTTAAAATTACAAGGTGCAAAAGTAGGACTATTAGATGCTGATGTTTATGGCCCTAATGTTCCCCAAATGTTGGGTTTAGGACAAGCTGATATTCAAGTGATTAATACTCCCACAGGTGATAAGTTTTTACCTCTAGAAGTTCAGGGAATAAAAATAATGTCAGTGGGTTTACTTGCAGAAGCAAATCGTCCCTTGGCATGGCGGGGGCCTGTATTGCATAAAATTATCACGCAATTTTTGCAAGATGTGGAATGGGGTGAATTAGATTATTTATTGATAGATTTACCTCCCGGTACAGGTGATGCTCAAATTACAATTATCCAAGAAAGCCCAATTTGTGGAGTCATTTTAGTGACAACTCCTCAACAAGTGGCTGTTGCAGATGTACGACGTAATATATATATGTTTCGCCAAGTGGGTGTTCCTGTCCTTGGCATCATTGAAAATATGAGTTATTTAATTTGTGGTGATTGTGGTTCACGCACACCGATTTTTGGTAGTGGTGGCGGCGAACAATTGGCGGCAGAATTACAAGCGCCTCTGTTAGGACAAATTCCCATTGATTCCCGCATTTGTAGTGGTAGTGATACTGGAAATACGATTACGATAAGTGAATACGCTTCACCAGCAAAGGAGGTTTTTACACAAATAGCTACTTCATTAAATACTACTTTTACGTTACACGATAAAACTACGTAGCTTGACCAAGTTTAGTAGCTTTAAGAACTTCAATTAATTGCCCTGTTTTGACATCGTAGATATAGCCATAGATAGGAATTTCATTCGGAACTAATGGATGCAAACGAATCCGTTGTACATCTGTACAGACGCTTTTAGCTTGGTCATCAATAGTTAACCAATTGATAAACTTGCCTTCGCTTGATCCCGACCCAGATCCAGTATCTGACTAACCTATTTCATCTAGCTTGGCTGTTTTGAGGCTACTAGAAAGTAAATTACTGATGATTTCATTAGTGAAGGTTTCCATCCCGCAATTAGTGTGATGAATTACAAACCATTCACGCGTACCAAGTAATTTGTAAGAAATTACTAAAGAGCGAATCGCATCATCGCTAGCACGTCCCCCTGCATTGCGAATTACATGAGCATCTCCTTCAGCTAGTCCAGCAAATTTAGCTGGGTCAAGTCGAGCATCCATGCACGTAAGAATTGCAAACCGACGAGATGGGGGTATAGTGAGATTACCTTTATCACCGAATTTATCAGTGTAACTAAGATTAGCTGCTAGAACTTCTTCTACAATTTGGCTCATTTTGAGTTTATGTGGGCGATAAGCCTGACGGCATAGCTAACGCTTACCGCTAGCTTAGTAAACCAAAAGTAAATAGACCACACCTGTCGTAGGGGCGCAGAGAGTAGGAGTTTGAGACAAGTTTTTGCTATTTATGCGGGGTAAAAGACCAATATTCGTAGTTCGATGCTTTCTCGTGGGGGAGCGTTGACTGGGCTGGTAGGATCTTCAAAAGCTGTATGGGCTGCAAAACGTGCGTGTCCGTCTTCTGCGGAGTCGAAACATTTGATAAACAGTGCTTCGTCTCTGTGCATTTGTGGGAAGTAGAACCATTTATGTTGGGGGTTATATGTGACTCCGTATGTCTCACCAATGCGATCACGGTACACTAAATCACCAGCTACAAGGTCTGTTATTGCAATGCTTTGCGCGTCACACACTGCTAATGGTGACTCTTGAATTGGTTGTGTGATCGCTCGCCAAACATTGATGATGGCAAATCGTTGTTTTAGTAGGGCATCAATGTCATCTATCCCCCGCGCTGCTAGTTCCAAATGGGCGCGAGTATAGCCGGATTTGGCGGTGAAGTCGTTGTGTACGCGCAAGGCAGGTTCTTTAATATTATTCTCAGCTGGCTTTGACTGATCGGCGTTACGCAGGGTGTGATCAAATATCACTACCTTCGTTGCACCTGTCACTTCTTTTAACAATTGCTCGGCTTCTGGATAGTAGACGCGGCGTACTTCGTCTTCATCGTAAAAGTTGCGGAGATTAGTATTATGTCCAGTAAAGGCGAATCCTTCTTTATCTAACGAGATGTTCTCTGAAATAGAACGAGCATTGTAAATTGGCAGTTTATGCGTCTGATAAGTTGCATTCGTGCGGGGAATCCCGGCTGGTGGTTCATAAGTATAGTTAATAGGTTTTTCTGCCATTGGAATCAGGTAACTGAGGTTAGCCTCTACGGATGGCAGATCCAGGGAAATCGGTCTATCTATAACTTGGTTATTTAAGCTCATAGGTTATCCCATTTTAAATTTTGGTTAATTGTTGGTCATGTGTCCTATTTTTGAGATGCACCAACGGGAACAGGTTCACCGAGAACTTTGGCAAATCTTTGCAAATAGAAGTCCACAGAATTTGCTATTGCTTGAATTGAGGAGCGATCCCGTACTAAACTCCACCATGTCTGCAAACGAGGTGTTTCGGCCGGTAGTGTGAATTTAGGGAAGTGTTCTAACAGTGGTAAACGTTCAAACCAAGGATAGAAGCTGATATCAACTAAGCTAAACTGATCTCCTAACAAGTAATCACCTTTGCCTAATTTTTTTTGTTCAATATATAGAAGTGCTTCTGTGAACTCTTTTCGTCCTTGTTCTTGTTCGGTGCTATCTTTACCGCGTAGAAATTTGTTAAAAGCTGGGACAAACCGAGTATTGGCGTAGTCTATCCAAATCCGAGCGATCGCTTTAGCTGCGGGATCGCGGGATAACAAAGATGGCTTGGGAAAAACCTCATCTAGATATTCATTGATAATGCCGGACTCGTAAATTTCAACATCCCCATATTTGATAGCTGGAACTTTACCATAGCGCGAAATCTGCGTGTACCCATCTGGTTTGTTTTGTAAGTCAATTTCTATCGGGGTGAAGTCAACACCTTTTTCCAGTAAAACTACACGGGTACGTTGAGAGAAGGTAGAGCCTTTGGCGAAGTACAGTTGTATGTTACTCATGAAATCCTTTCCTTATAATCATCCTGAACAGAGAATATTCGAGATTGCACAACTCAAACTCAAGCAATAAGACGGAAGCAAGATGGGTTGATTAGTGCAGTTAAATAATTGACTGGCAGGTATCTATGTCAGTTAGATGATATATTACAGTTAATCGGTCGATTTAACGTAGTTTCATATATTATACAGTCTTCTTAAAAATATGTATACCTAATTGTTAGTGTAACTAAATAAATATTTAGACATCATTAGGCTTGTCAACAAGAGGTATAAATATGTACTCGAAAGCTGACTCTAATAGGCAGATCCGTCTTGGCTTGTTAGTACCCGCAGGTAACACGACGTTTGAGCCTGACTTTCACTGTGCTTTTTCCAGTCAAGTCAGTGTTCATAGCCATCGCCTGATTGCCCAACGCTCCCACGCATCTGAGAACTATGAATCAATGGATGACATTAACGAAGAAGCTGTTAAGGAAGTCGAAAAATTAGCTAGAGCCAGGTACATTTTGGAGCATACGGCTTCACAACAGCAACATTTCACCGAGGGCGAGTTTTTGCTGAAAAATTAGAGCAACGTTTGACACAGATGGTAGGAGTACCCGTTATTGTGCCTGCTTTAGCTCTATTAGAAGCGTTGACATACCTAAAAATTAGGAAAATTTCTGTAGTCACCCCTTATCCAGAATGAAATAACCAAACGCTGAAAACGTTTTTGAGTGAAGCGTCTTTTGAAATAGTGGGGTTTAAAGGTGATGAACGCCCAAAAGAAGTAGCGAAAAATAATTACCTTTGGCATCAGTTACCCGATGAAGCCGCAGCTTTCATCAAAAAAGTATCTCACAAAGGTGCAGATGCTATTGTGTTGCCCTGTACGGCATGGAGAACATTTGAGGTGATTAAGGAATTAGAGGATGATTTGAATATTCCTGTAGTCACAGCAAACCAAGCCACAATATGGAGTTTAGCAAGGCGCGCTTCTATTGAATCTGCACTTCGCCTCAGAGGAAAACTGTTTGCTATTTAGTCACAGAGCTTTTCATAGATTAAATCTTAAAAAGAGGAAATTTCATGTCAGACAAGTCTAATTTGGCCCAGGCAAATTACTACAAAATTTTGAGGAACATTGGAGTGAACAAAATCGCCGTCAAAGACTCCTACAAGCTATTCGCTGGATAGAGACTGAACCTTTTACACTAGGTGTGAGCGCTCACATTATGGCTATTGCTAAAAAGGTAGCAGTCTGACAGCAAGATGCTCTGTGGCTACACCAATATCTTACTGAGGTGGTGTTAAGCTTTTTCGTAGCTAAATATATATAGTGCTTGACTTATGTTTTCACAAGATGTAATTTATCAATATAAGATAAAACATCGGTAAACTAATCGATTTTGAGTACTTTAGTAAATTTCAAATAACAAAATAGCTCAAAAACTCTCTTCTCATTTCTTTGTGCCTCTGTGGTACCCTGTGACGAGACGCTATGCGAATGCGTCTATGTTTATTTTGGTAATTTATTTATTGAAAGTCCATTAATAAAAATAAAGATATTTATTGTAAATTGGCTTGAGTTTAGAGTTAACAGTTTCTAATAGGATCAAAGATTGAAAAATTTTATAATATTTATTATGAAATACAGATTTTTTCGACAATAAATAATGTAATGCAAGAAATAGATTACCGAGAAAGACAACGAAAAGGGGATTATTTATCTAAAATTAAAAATGATATAAGTTTTAAGAAAAGTTGAATCTTATTTAGGACTTACGCATAACTCTCTCAAACTCTTATTCCTTTGTGTTCTTTGCGTCCTTTGCGGTTCGTTTTTTCATTATTTTGCGTAAGTCCTGTTATTGATGAACTACAGGCATTCAATTAGAAATAGCAAAAGTGAGAATATTAGGTATGGAAAAAAAATATTGCTTTCTCACATTAATATTTATTCAGGGAATAGCGATCGCACTCTTATTCATCAATCCAACCGCATTTGCAGCCACAGTCAATCCCTGTCCCCAAGATATGGCGATGATTTCAGGAGGAACGTTCAAAATGGGGTCTGATAATTCCAGTTTTGTGGAGGAGCGATCGCCTGGAGATGTAACGCTGACTAACTTCTGTATTGATAAATATGAGGTAATAAATGCACAATTTGGTGAATTTGTCAAAGCCACAGGATATGTGACAGTTGCAGAGCGTCCCTTATCTCAAGAACAGTTTCCCGATTTACCCGATGAGCAGCGATTATCGGGTTCTTTAGTGTTTGAGATGGCAAAACCAGGTGTCAAGCAAGTTTCCTTTTTGAGTTGGTGGCATTGGACTCCTGGCGCGAATTGGCAACATCCTTTTGGCCCAGACACTACGATTGCTAGCAAATCCAACTACCCAGTTGTCCACATAGCTTACGAAGATGCCCTAGCCTACGCCAAATGGTCAGGAAAATCCTTACCCAGCGAAGCCCAATGGGAATATGCCGCCCGTGGTGGCTTGGACGGTGCAACATACACTTGGGGCAATCAATATTCTGAACATAGAGCCAACACTTGGCAAGGAACTTTTCCCTTTTTCAATACCAAAGCCGATGGTCACTTGGGCATTGCTCCCGTCGGTTCTTTTGTACCCAATGGTTATGGACTCTATGACATGACCGGCAATGTTTGGGAATGGACTAGTGATTTTTTTAAAATCGGACGTGATCGCAAATCCCATCAAATTAATCCTATTGCCTTAAATCAAAGCTTTGATCCCAAAAAGCCAGATGAATCAAAGTTACACGTAATCAAGGGGGGATCATATCTCTGCGCTCCCAATTACTGTAGCCGCTTCCGTCCGGCGGCGCGGGAGTCAGAATCACCGGATACGGGAACTACTCATATCGGGTTTCGGCTAGTTAAAAATTTGGCTGATTCCAGCACACTACCTTTGATAAGCAACAATAATGGCACAACTGACTGATCCTCACAAGAGAGATTCTTTGTATCCATCTCTCAAGTTAACTTCTGGCGCGATCGCCTTTTTGACAGTTCTGACGCTAATATTTTCTAGCCTCTTACCTCTACCTGCTTGGGCGGACTATGGCGACAAATTGCCATTACCCCAACCATCTTTTCAAGGCAAAATTGGCATTACTTACAAAGAATCCCAACCAGACTTCCCCAAACCAATTAAGGCTCCAGAAAATGCACCAAACGTTTTACTGGTGTTGCTTGATGATGTCGGTTTTGGACAAACCAGCACCTTTGGCGGTCTGATCGATACGCCTAATTTAGACCGTCTAGCAGAAAGGGGATTGCGTTATAACCAATTTCACACTACAGCACTCTGCTCTCCTACTAGAGCCGCATTGCTTACAGGACGCAACCATCATTCTGTAAGTACAGGTGTGGTTACGGAGTTAGCCACAGGCTACCCAGGTTATACTGCGATTTTACCTAAAAGTGCGGCAACGATCGCCGAAGTATTGCGAGACTATGGATATAACACGGCGGCCTTTGGGAAATGGCACAATACCCCAGATTATGAAACCAGTGCAGCCGGCCCATTTGATCGCTGGCCAACAGGTTTAGGTTTTGAGTACTTCTATGGCTTTATGGGCGGTGATACCAATCAATGGAGTCCAGCTTTGGTGGAAAATACTCAACATATTCAAAAACCAAATCGCCCTGATTATCACCTTACCCCGGATCTAGCAGACCATGCGATTAAGTGGATTCGCACCCAACAAGCGATCGCTCCTGATAAACCCTTCTTTACCTACTTTGCCACTGGCGCTACCCATGCCCCACATCATGCGCCCAAAGAATGGATCGACAAGTACAAGGGTAAATTTGATCGAGGTTGGGATAAATTACGCGAAGACATCTTTGCTCGTCAGCTAGCCCTTGGTGTAATTCCCGCCGATACTAAGCTGACTCCTCGCCCGGCGGAACTCCCGGCTTGGGATTCCCTCACTCCCACCGAGCAGAAAGTTTATGCGCGTCAGGCGGAAGTATTTGCAGGTTTCCTCAGCCATACCGATGCACAAATTGGTAGAGTCATTGATGCGATTGATCAACTGGGTGAATTGGATAACACCTTAGTCTTTTTCATCGCTGGGGATAATGGTGCGAGTGCTGAAGGCGGCTTAACAGGTAGTATCAATGAATTAAAAGTCTTTAATGGCGTAGCAGAAAATCCTCAAGAAGTTCTCGCGGCTTTAGATGATTTAGGTGGGCCAAAAACCTTCAATCATTTTCATGCAGCTTGGGCTTGGGCAGTGGATAGCCCCTTCCAATGGACAAAACAAATTGCTTCTCACTTCGGCGGAACTCGCAATGGTTTAGTTGTGGCTTGGGGCGATCGCATCAAAAATCGTGGTAGAGTGCAAAGCCAATTCCATCATGTAATTGATATTGCGCCTACAATTTTGGAAGCTGTAGGGATTGAAGAACCAGAGGTTATCAACGGTGCAAAACAACAACCCATCGAAGGTACTAGCCTCGTCTATAGCTTTGATAATCCTGCTGTGCCATCCCATCACAAAACCCAGTATTTTGAGATGCTTGGCAATCGTGGCATTTACGATCAAGGTTGGGTAGCAGCCGCCCGTCATGGACGCTTACCTTGGGAGCGTGTCTCCAAAACCACCTTCGATGAAGATAATTGGGAACTATACGATATTACCAAAGACTTCAGTGAAGCCAACGATTTAGCCAAGCAGAACCCTGACAAGTTAGCGCAACTACAAAATCTATTTCTGAAGGAAGCAAAGAAGTACAAAGTTCTGCCCTTGGACGATCGCTTAATTCAACGGTTTGATGTCAAAACCCGTTCCAACCTAATCACAGGACGCAATAGCTTTACTTATTACACATCTGTTGCAGGGATTCCCGAAGGTAGCGCTCCCAATATTAAGAATCGCTCCTTTAGCATCACTGCCGATGTGGATACTGCTTCATCTGGTACTGAAGGCGTTTTAGTTACCCAAGGCGGACGTTTTGCGGGTTGGAGTTTCTTCTTGAAAGAAGGTAAACCCACCTTTGCTTACAACTTCTTAAATAGCGATCGCACAATCATTCAATCTTCTCAACCAATTGCGATTGGTAAATCCCAAATCAAATTTGACTTTACTTATGATGGTGGCGCTCCAGGAGCAGGCGGTACTGGTAAGCTTTTGATTAATGATCAACAGGTTGCCCAAGGCCGCATTGATAGAACCATAGGCTACCGATTTGGTTTAGATGAAACCTTTGATATTGGTCAAGATACTGGCACACCTGCGGTAGATACTTACCAAACACCTTTTGCATTCACTGGCAACTTACAGCAAGTCACTCTGGAATTGAAGTAATAGGGATTGAGGATTGGGGATTGGGGACTGGGGACTAGGGATTGGTTATTCTCCTCTGCCCCTCTGCCCCTCCGCTCCTTTGCCCCTTTGCGCCTTTGCGTCTCTGCGTGAGAAAAAAATCATGAACGAAATCTTGTCACTAATCGACAAACTCGCACTTTTCACATTTATCGTGTTCACCATGCTAGGTGCAGGGTTAAGTCTAACTGTACAACAGATTTGGGAACCACTCCGCAACCTCCGCTTAGTCATATCATCGCTGCTGACAAATTTTGTGCTAGTGCCGCTTTTTGTATATTTATTACTACAAGTAGTACATTTAAGTGAACCACTTAGAGATGGCTTACTGATCATGGCAGTAGCATCAGGGCCTCCAGCACTACCTAAACTTGCCCATATAGTCAAAGGCAATATAGCTTTCTCGGTGGGATTAATGATGTTATTAATGCTGGGCACAATTTTTTATATGCCGATTGTATTGCCCTTAGTGGTGGAAGGTGTACAAATTAACTCCTGGGACATTGCCAAACCTTTATTGTTAATGATGGTCAGCCCATTGATCATTGGGTTATTCATCAAAGCAAAATTAAGTGCGATCGTCCCCATTATCCAGCCGATTTTGTTCAAATTATCTAATGCTGGATTGCTTTTAGGTCTGGTAGTTAGGCTGATAGTTCACACTAGCGATATCATTGGTTTATTACAAACAGGTGCAATTTTAGTTTGTGCCGTTTTCATAGTCTTCTCCTTTAGCGTGGGTTATCTTTTGGGCGGCCCTGGTATCGATACCCAACGAGTGCTAGGAGTAGGAACAGCTCAACGTAATTTTGCCACAGCATTATTAGTAGCTACAAGTAATTTTGAAGATCCAAGCGTAGTGAGCATCATCATGGTGACGAGTATTTTAATGATGATCGTAGTTTTGATCGCCGGACCAAAGTTCATAGAACTAGACCAAGGAACGGGTGTAGAGATAGAACAGGTAGAAGGTTGAAACTCTCCTAACTGCAAAAATATCTCTGTATTTCACTCCCTCCCTAAGAATTGTGCTTGGCAAAAGAAGGCTGTTCAGTTCAAGGTAAAGCCAAATGTTTCTAACATGGGTACCAACACAGAGCAAGCGAAGATGTTATTGACTGATCTAAGCAAAAATGTGATCGAAGTAAAGGCATACAGAAATCCATCCGTCACTTTTGAGATGGAAGACTTGGAAGAGTGTTCAGCAACCGCAGCCTAACTCGGCATTTATACTGCTTTCACTCCATCGCCTGCTTTTGCACCATTAATTAATAATTCCAAAAAACGTTTTTGGAATGACTTAACTTCCCTATATGAAGAAACGTGACCAAGTTGACTTTGATAAACTTCCTTTAATATACAAGCGTCTGTTACATAAGTATATGATGCAATACGGTTCAGTTAAGGCTAAAACTCTGCTGTTCAAAGTCAATTTTTTAACGAACCGCCAAGGCGCAGAGGACGCAGAGACAAGAAAGAGATGCTTAACTGAACCGTATTAATATATGATGTCCAATCACTTAAGATTTCTGAAAACCCGAATACTTTATGCAATGCCTGTAAATATGATTCATCGTCTAGGCTATTCGACTCAGTAAGAGTGCCATCAATGTCAAACATCACCAATTTCATTTTCATCCTGCTCTAGATATACATAGCAAAGTAATCATTGTAGATTTCTGTATTAGTCATGACTGTGAGTTCTATTTGTTTCTGTTCTTCATCTGTTGCCGAACTCGTAGCTGAGTCTAAGCTTTCTTGAGGAATAAAATCACCACAGTATTCATTCGCAGGTACAACTGCATTCATCTTTTGGGGATAACTCAATTTGAGATTATTCATGATGGTAATGAATTGACTACGGCTGCGATCACTAAATCTGGGATTAAGCCGCTTTTCTTCGCCAATGGTGGAAACTGTGCGTCCTTTATAGTCATGGGCAGGATATACCTTGGTATCATCTGGCAAGGTGAATAAGCGTTGTGTCACCACATCGTATAAAGTTCCAGCATCGCCTCCCTGAAAATCTGTGCGTCCACAACCACGAATAAATAAGGCATCACCAGTTAACAGATGGGTTTTGTTCACCAAATATGCTATATGACTGGCGGTGTGACCTGGCGTGGAAATTGTTTCGATGATTACCGATCCCACCTCTAGAATTTCGCCACCGACAAGGGAGCGATCGGCTTTTGTCACAGTAGTATTCTGAGGAACGATCACCTGAGCGCCTGTTTGTTGCCTGAGTTTGCCTGCCCCTGTGATGTGATCGGCATGAAGGTGAGTTTCTAGACAGTAGCGTAGCTTTAATCCCAGTTCATCCAATGATTGCAAATCGCGATCAACTTGCTCTAATACAGGATCGATTAGAACAGCATCTCCTGTCTGCTCATCGGCAATTAAATAAGTGTAACTACTAGTTTCAGGGTCAAAAAATTGCCGAAATAGGAAAGTTGACTGCGGTATCTCTGCACTGCGACCGCTTACGCTTACTTCTGGACTTTAGACTAAGAAGCACAAAATAACTCAGAGAAGCTGAGTTGAGAACAGCCAAAGCAAAAAAGTAGAAAAATCACAAATT
>NZ_JBALDG010000073.1:0-301564 GCF_036917195.1 Nostoc sp. | reverse complement strand
AATAACCCCCTAACTGTTAAGGGAGAAGTCGGATTTTCTTGGCTCTGTTCAATATAACTGAATGTAACAATACTATCTTTGGCAACTTGGTATGAGAGGTTAACGCCTGCCGTAAGATGCCCAAAGGGCTGTAGGGAGAAGACCGCGCTAACTGACTATAAACACGCCTAGCTACTTATAGCAAACTTTGAAGTTCCTTAGAAGGAAATGCACTCAGGGATTTTCTACAAATAAATTTTCTAATGTTGTGGGGTGGGCGTCTCGTCTGCCAATAATTAAAGGTAGGCAAAGACACCCACCCCACAAGAACTAAACGGTATTCCTACTTTACCAGCCTTGTTCTGCATTCTGAAAAACGTAAGCAGCTACCTCCAAAATCTCTTCAGGACTTAACTTGCTTTTAAAGGCAGGCATGGCATTTTTTCCATTTTGCACTTGGTGGATAATCGCCTCGATTGAGTCACGATCATAATTTTCTAGGTACTTTGACAATGCTTCCTTTTTCAAGGTTTTCTGGCTAATAAGGATATTACCGCCACCTATATGGCAAGAAGCGCAGTTAGCCTCGAAAATCTTAGCACCGTTAGATGTTTCGGCAGCTAGTGCTGGACTAATGAATGTCAATTTGAATTGGGCGATCGCTAACAGTAGGATTAATAAAAGTATTCTCAACAGTATTTCCTCGCAACAAGCCTCCAGCAAGAGTATAAACGTGATTAATCCCTGATTAAGTCAAATTTGATCAAAAGTGGCGGTAACGAGTTCACACCTCCATCGCCACTGGTTGTTTAGCGTCTTAAGGGAGGATAGGATTCGTTACCGCCATTTATGCATTTTGTGCGTCACTCTAGAAGTGTGGCGTGTTGCTATGAGCTAATTTCACTGAGAAATCATTTTGTGTCAAAGGTTGGTATTTCTAGCCTTGGACAGTGATTGTACCAACCATGTTAGCACCACGGTGAGGTTCACAGTAGAAGGTGTAGTCACCAGCAGCTGCGTCTGCGGGGAAGGTGGTTGTTTCCTTTTGACCAGGACTCATGAGCAACTTCTTATGAGACAGAGATGCTGCTAAATCCTTGCTTTTAGCGGGGTTTTTGGCAGGATCAAACACAACATTATGGGGAGGAACTTTGTTGTTCACCCATTCAATTGTGTCACCTGGTTTAATGGTCAACTTTTTCGGATCAAATACTAGCAGTCCTTTATCACTACCCAATTTCACCTGGTAGGTTTCAGCCGAAGCACTGGGAGTAAAAACAGCAAAGCTGCTAACAACTAAAAGGATTGTCAACACAGTTAAACCAAGACGTCGCCAGCTTGCTGAAATCAATTTCATGGCTCTCTCCTAACAAATAATTTTTTCCTTTCCTCATTTTAAATAAAATCAACACCAAATATGACAATCTGTCATAGATACAATTTTTTTTTTAAGAATGGGCAGCAATTTATTGCCAAAAGCTGTGCAATCAGTAATAAATACTAGACTGCGATCGCCCAAAAAGACTGTAAATAAAGGTAAACTGTCAAACAAAAGATTTTTATTTTTTCTTTAGGAATATCTTGACTTTTCAGAAATTTTTTGTGCAGCAACCAGGAACATTTTGTGCTGCGGTGAGAAGGAAAGCAGCTAAACTTTGGTGAAAACTAGGGATTGGGGACTAGGGACTAGGGACTGAATTCTCTCCAATCCCCAATCCCCAGTACCCAATACCCAATGACTCAGTACTAATTACGGGATTTAGTAATAGATTTTTCCGCCTCCCCACTTAGTGCCAACGATTTTGGGTTGTAAGAGAATATGACCGGCGATCGCCTCCAAGTCATCATCCGTCAGATTTCGCATTGCTGTGAAAATATCTGCGCTTTTGATACTGGGGTGTATTTCGGAAATCTCTTCTTCCCCGTCGTAAGTAGTGGGATTTTTCAGGTAATCCACCAAGCCTTCAACGTTGTTACGGTTGGGTGTTGCCAATGCCAGATCGTCTGGAGTAAGTCCCACGTTCTGGTTTGTCTTGGTAACTCCCCCAGCATGACATTGGGCGCAAGCGTAATTAAATAAGCGTTTGCCTTCTTTGACTTGTTTTAGGCTAAGTACGGTGGTTTCACCTTCAGTATTTAATGGCACTGTTCGGGTAGCTTTGTCCAGTTCCACTGCTGTCGCGCTACCGACAATCAACCCAAACGTGAGTAAAACAGTAGCCACAACAACGCCAATTAGTCTTCTAAACATGTTTCCCCTTAAAAATTTTGACGCTCAACACAGCTAAGAAAGCGATTCTCAATCTCCAAGCTACTAATTGCTAATGACTCATTGTTTTTTGTCATTAGCTATCAGTGATTAGCCAAAGTCCGAGATAACCCTTCAGGTGATCTCGTTATCACCCACCAAGTTGCTGGTACCTTTTGGGCGTATTTCAGACGATATTTGGGAAATAATTGCCTTTGCATCTTCTAACGCCAAACGGGTCTTTTGGTGTTTGTAGGCAATTCCCAGTTGGTTGCACAGAGAAAACACTTTTTCTACAGGAATGCTGTAGTCGGCTGCTATCTCTGCGATCGATAGGTCTACAAAACCCATAATGCTTGTTTACTGATAGATCGAGATTGAGTCGCTGTAATACCAATATCACGTTAGGAGTGCAATTTGTTGCCCGAAATACGGTTTGGGGATCGGAAGGGGGAAGAGGGCAGGGGAGCAGGGGGAGCAGGGGGAGTAGGGAAGAGTTTTCCAATGCTCCATGCCCAATGTCCTATGCCTATTAACCCTTTCCCCCGGTAAAGGTAACGCTTTGAATAAAGTAACGATTAAAAAAGGCGTAAATGCCTAAAGCTGGCAGGGTGAAGACCATAGAAGCCGCCATAATGTAGTTCCAGTAGCTGATATATTGACCTTTGAAGGTGTTCAGCCCCAAAGGGAGAGTAAACATTTCTGGGTCAAATAGGATAACTATAGGCAGTAAAAAATTATTCCAACTCCCCATGAACACAAAAACTGCCTGTGCTGCTAGTGCTGGTTTTGCTAAAGGTAAAACAATATGTCGGAAAATTCCAAAAGTATTTAAGCCATCGAGTTGAGCTGCTTCTTCTAGTTCTTTAGGAAAATTAACAAAAAACTGCCGCATCATGAAGATAAAAGTGGCATTGACCATGCTAGGTACAATCATGCCTTGGTAAGAATTCAGCCAGCCGATCGCTTTCAAAATCAAAAATGTCGGAATTAGGGTGATTTGCGCTGGTACTGCCAGTACTGCCAGGATTAGGAAGAACCAAAAGCGCTTGCCTATAAAACGCAGTCTTGCCAAAGCATAACCAGCCATTGAATTTAATAACAAGTTTAAAAGCGTGACGCTAACGGCAATCACCACACTGTTGAACAACCAGCGCCAAAACAGCGGTTCTTGCAGAAAGATTTGCCTGTAGTTGTCAAGAGTAAAATTCTTGGGGAGAAAGTTGGCTTCACCACTGACAATCTCTGTTAGCGGCTTAAATGATGCTGAAAGTGCCCAGAGGAAGGGAATTAAGGTGACGATCGCATAGAGTGTCAGCAAGACGTACAACAAGACTTTGAGCCAGGATAAGCCAGAGATGTTAGTCAAATTCGTTCACCTCCAAAAAGTCGCCGCTGAATCAAAGTGATGGCAATAATCACTGCTGTTAACAAAAATGCGATCGCAGCTGCATATCCCATTTGTAAATTCCGAAACACAGCTTGGTAAATTAGCAGCACCATAGTTAAGGTAGCGTTGTTTGGCCCGCCAGTACCGCCAGAAAAGATGTAAGACTGGTCAAAAAGTTGAAAAGTGCCAATCACCCCCATTCCTATCACAAAGAAGGTTACAGGCTTCAGCAAGGGAAGCGTAATGTGGATAAATTGCTGCCACCCATTTGCGCCATCGAGTTGGGCCGCCTCATAAAGTGTTTGGGGTATATCCTGCAACGCCGCCAGATAAATCACCATGAAAAACGGCGCAGTTGACCAAATGTTCATGATCATAATCCCTTTGAGCGCAACTGCTGGGTCACCCAACCAGTTATAAGTAGGTAGCTCGATAAAAGCGAGAAAATCATTTAGTAGGCCATTAGTGTTATAAATCCACATAAAGATGAGCGTCAGCACTGCTGAAGAAGTGACTGTGGGCAAAAAGTAGAGGATGCGCCACCAGTTTTTACCGCGAATTCCAGAATTCAGAGTTACCGCCAGAATTAAAGCTAGGACTGTTTGAATTGGCACAACAATAGCTACATATTCTGCTGTGTTTCTCAAAGCAATCCAAACCCTTTCATCTTCAGCTAATCGTGTAAAGTTCCGAAAACCGATGAACTGGTACTCAATACCGCCGAGGAGTTGAACTTTTTGCAAGGAAAGAAAAACAGCGTAGAGAATGGGCAAGACTACAAAAGTTCCTAAGACCAGAATGGTAGGCATCATAAACATATACCCAGCCATGTTTTCTGTGATCTGCCACCTGGGGTTACTCCGCCGCCTGCTGATTTCAAACACTACTGAACCTCCACCTAATCTCGCACTAACCCGACTGTAGCGATGGGTCGTGCATGATTATTTATCGTACTCCGTGTTCAAAACTCGAAACTTTGTGTTTAGAACTCGAAACTTTGTGCTCAAAACTCGAAACTTCGTGTTCAAAACTCGAAACTTTGTGCTCAAAACTCGAAACTTCGTGTTCAGAACTCGAAACTTCGTGTTCAGAACTCGAAACTTCGTGCTCAGAACTCGAAACTTCGTGCTCAGAACTCGAAACTTCGTGTTCAGAACTCGGAACTTCATGCTCAGAACTTGAAACTTCGTGCTCAGAACTCGAAACGCCAAGCTTTTTTTTCAAAACTTCGTGCTCAGAACTCGAAACTCCGTGTTCAGAACTTGGAATTTCCAGAATTCCAGAATAAGTGAAGAGTTAGCTTTAAGAAATATGAGACTCAACTTACAATCTCACCTTTACAAGGCTGTTTCGACACGATTCAAAAATTCGCCCAAGACTTGCAGGAATCGTTTTGTCTCTTCTAGATGAGGCATATGTGAACTATTTTCAAATAGCACCCACTCAGAGGCAGAAATACCCTGGTGAACTGTTTTAACACAAGTAGGCGTAACCTCATCGTAGCGACCTGAAAGTAGCAGTGTCGGCACGATAATTTCACCGAGGCGGTCTTCAACATTCCAGTCGATGATTTTGCCTGTACCCCGAAACTCTGTACCAAATTTTCAACGTTTGAAGCAATTGGCACGAGTAAACTTTTCTGCAATCTCTTGCACTTGGCGATTTTCCAATACCTGGCACTGGTTCCAAGAGCGATCGCAGCGCACTAGCCAGAAGTAATCAAGCTGCAATAATTACAGCCGATAAAGAGATCGCAAATTTCTACTCAGAAGTGATTTGGCAAAGGTAAGAAAGATTGCTTATTCCATCGCCTTAATCTGCTGATTAGCTTCATTCTGTGCCTTCAGCATCGCTTGATTTAATGGTTGTTGACCAAGTAAGGCGCTGACAAACTGGTTATCAAAGTTATTCACGATCGCCCCTGGATATTTAGCTACCTGCCAAGGTGTAGCATAATCAACTCCCGCCACTAATGGCGATCGCAATGAGTCTTGGTCGTAGCCCAAATTCTTTGCAACTGATTTACGTGTTGGTAAAGCAAACCCTTTTCCTGTCCACTTCTGCATCCCTTCTTTACCCGTGAGATAGGAAATCAACTCCCAAGCTTCGGCTTTGTGCTGTGCTTGCTTGTTCATCACATAGGCAACAGTAAACACCATCGTGCCTTTTTTATCATTAATAGTAGGCACTGGTGCGGTAGCAAACTCTAATTCGGGAAAGGTTTCAGTTAGATAGGGAATTGCCCAGTTGCCTTCAATCACCATTGCCACTTTACTCTGACCAAACATTTCACTACCTGAGTTTGTCCCCACATCAGATTTTTGCGCAGAGGAGTGGTCTTTTTGATACTGGTCTACTACCAACTCTAAACCCTGCAAACCTGCCACACTGGCAAAGTTAGCATAACCATTTTGATTAACAAGTTGTCCACCAAAGGCTTTAATTTTATAAGCTTGACGCGCCAATTCGGGAATTTCTCCAAAGCCGTACTTGTTAATTTTGCCTGTCAATTGTTTCGAGTAGTTACGTAATTCCTCCCAAGTAGCTGGCGGATTACTCAAGCTTGCGGCGGCGAATGCTTTTTTGTTATAAAACAGAGCAAGGGTAGAATAGTCTTTAGGAAAACCGTAAATCTGGTTTTGGTATTTGAAGCTGTCGAGTAGGGTATCCTCAAAGTCCGTTAGGTCAAATTCGGGAGTGATGTAAGCATCTAACGGTTCCAGAACATTCTGACTCATCAAGAAAGGAGCTTCCAGCGCATCCAGATAAAAGACATCAGGCGCAGCTTCCCCAACTAAACGAGTTTTGATTACATCCATGTATTGGTCGGAGATTACCTCATATTTCACCTTAATAGTTGGATGCTGTGCCTCAAAGTCTTGCAATACCTGTCTCAAAAGTTTTTGCTCAACAGGGGAACCTCCCCAACCACTAAGTTTAATGGTGACTGCGGTAGACGCTAAGGGTTTGCTTGGTAATTGTAGACTGTGACAAGCAATGATGGCGATTGCGATCGCCATTACCAGTCCCAAAAAATTCAATAATCTTTTCTTGATCACAGACAAATAACAGTCTCTCTCCTCACTTATTATCTTGTGTTATTAATGAGTGAAATTTTACTTATGTGAAATTTTTGTTGAAAATTGCCAGTTGAAATAACGAAAACTTATCAGGGATATTAATAAAAGCATACTGAGTTCCTCTACCTTACTTATTATCTTGTGTTATTAATGAGTGAGATTTTACTTATGTGAAATTTTTGTTGAAAATTGCCAGCTGAAATAATGAAAACTTATCATAAATATTAATGAAAGCATACTGAGTTCCTCAACAATCGGTTTTACATCAGAATGTTTTACTCATAAACAATACATTATGAATTTTGTTCAGGTTGAAACAACTGTGCCACTAACTCTGGAAATTTCCCAGATTACCTTACCACCAACAGCATTCTCTCCAACCTCTCGAATTCCCAAGGATACTATTCGCACAAGTCTAAGAGCCTCCACTACAGATTCTGTCTTAGCAGCGGTTTACTCCCTTGGAACTGGCGGGATTTTACTCAGCAATTTCTTGGTGGAATTAGGTGCTAGTCCAGTGGTTTTTGGGATGCTGTCCTCTATCCCCATGTTGGTCAATCTGGTTCAGCCGTTGGGTGCTTACTTGTCTGAACGCTGCACCAGCCGATTTGAATATTCTCTTCGGACACACGGAATTAGTCGGCTGCTATGGCTGGTTCTAGTAATCAGTATTGCAGGCGTAAGCTGGGGAGTGGTTAATACTGACCAGTTAGTGATATTGACACTCTTGATTGTCCTATTTAGCAATCTTTTAGGAGGATTAGGAACGGCATCGTGGTTAAGTTGGATAGCAATGATAGTTCCCCGGCAATTGCGAGGCAGGTATTTTGGCATACGCAATAGTGCTGCTAGCCTCACGAATTTGGTTTGCGTACCAATGGCCGGTCTAGCTGTATCACATTGGGATGGTGGAACTCTACAAGGCTATGGGGTGATTTTGCTGGTAGGCATCGTGTTTGGAATTATAGGATTAGGGTGTCAGTATTTCCAAGTGGATATGAATCCGCGATCGCAAAACACTTATTATGGCAAGTTACCTCAAGCAAGTGAGATTCAGCCAGAGGTTGCAAAAGATGAATCTTCTGAAGTCGCTCAATCAATTCATCCACCACAAAACCAATTAGCTGACAGTCTTTGGAAAAACTCTAACTTTTTGAGATTTCTGCTGTATTTTAGCTTCTGGACGCTTGCTGTGAGCCTCAGTGAGCCTTTTTTTAAGCTCTACATGCTGGACAGGCTGGATTTGGATCTGAGCTACGTGACTATCTACAACAGCCTTCAGGCGGGGGCAACTTTGCTGATGCTCATCCTGTGGGGCAAATTAGCAGACAAGATAGGCAATCGTCCAATCCTCATTTGTATTGGGATTTTGGTTGCAGCCACACCACTGCTGTGGCTGGGGATTGGTGTTAATCGCCTTGACATCTGGTTGTGGTTACCCCTGTTACACATCTTGAGTGGAGGGACTTGGGCGGCGATTGACTTGTGCAGCAACAATATACAATTGGCGATCACACCAAATAAAAATCAGTCTATCTATTTTGCGATCGCAGCTGCCGTTGCTGGGGCGAGTGGTGCTTTGGGCACAACTATCGGCAGTTTTATTATCCAATTTGCTCAGTTTGGAGGCTTACTGGGGTTGTTCGCCCTCTCTAGTCTATTCCGACTAGCAGCGCTTATTCCACTGCTTTTTGTCAAAGAGCCGGGAAGATGAGAGAGTGAGGAGTTAGAAGTTAAAAGTCAGGAGTTATGAATTTTATACTCATAACTCCTGACTTTTAGATGCTCACTTTTGACTATTCGGCTGCGGTAGAAGTCAAGGACATTGTTTCCCACAACACCATATGAGGTGTTGTTAGTACAGGCTGATGTAGGGCAATCAGCTGGGTTAAGGTGTTTTTTAATTGGGTACGGGGTACGATATCATCAACAAAACCGTGTAGAAGCAAATCTTCAGCAGTCTGAAAATCATCGGGTAATTTTTCGCGTAGGGTTTGCTCAATCACTCGCCGACCGGCAAAACCAATGGTTGCCTTGGGTTCTGCCAAAATGATATCACCCAACATTGCAAAACTTGCGGTAACGCCGCCCGTGGTGGGATTTGTCAAAACGGGAATATATAATAGTCGGGCATCTTTATGGCGCTGTAGGGCTGCGGAGATTTTCGCCATCTGCATCAGGGAGAGCATTCCTTCTTGCATTCTCGCGCCACCGGAGGTGCAGACAATAACTACAGGATACCGCCGTTGAGTGGCTTGCTCAATCATCCGAGTGAGTCTTTCTCCCACGACCGAACCCATACTACCACCCATGAAACGGAAGTCCATAACCCCAAGGGCAATAGGCAAGCCATTGATTTGACCCAAACCAGTTTTAACCGCGTCTATTAAGCCAATTTTCTCCTGCATTTCCCGCAAGCGATCGCTGTAGAGTTTGCGATCGCGAAATTCCAGCGGATCCGTTGGACGCAAATGCTCGTCCAGCGGTTTCCAGGTATTATGATCTATCAATTGACGGATGCGCTCATCGCTGTCTACCCGATTGTGATGACCACATTCGACACAAACCATCTGATTAGCTTTTAGGTCTTTTGTGTATGTCAATACGCCGCATTTAGAACATTTATTCCATAGACCATCAGCAATTTCACGTTCTTGGCGTTCAAGGCTGGTAGATCCTGATTTTCGTCGATTTGCAAACCAATCAAATAGAGACTTTAAACCACGTGATTCTTCGTTGTTAGCCATTTTTTATTTTATTTTAAGTGGGTATGAGGTCGAAAACATGTCAAACCGTATCGGGTTATCCTTAGTCTTTTGTCATTTATCTTTATTAATGACTCATGACTACATCGTCAAACTACGCTTTTAAGCAATTCAGACCTTAATTTTCATCTTTGGTTGCCAGCTTAACGAAAATACTTATGCCAATACAAGTCTCTTAGTCTTGATTTCAGCAGACTTAATTATATGGACGTACTGACAAAGCCATGAGAATACCAACCTCCAAATAAGATGCTCTCCCCTCCTACCCAAATCAATTATTCGTATTGCTAGGTTATAAGCAACCAGCATCTATTGCACTAGTTGTGCTTGCCAACGGTTAATCGTCGTTAAGAGGGTAATACAAGTCACAAGCTGAATATTATCAAAATATGAAGGGCAGATGGGGTAATGCTGGTTACAGTCATGAATTATAAATATTTCTTATGTAAGGGCATTGGGAAGAGGCAGAGGGGCAGTTCTTGCTGGAAGTAGAGGAGAAAGAGATAATTTTATTATTCTCCCCCTTGCCCTCTGCCCCCCTGCCTCTTCCTGAATGCTCACTCCAATTCAAGAGGCTGGAAAAAATAACCGCAGGTAGCTAGACAAAATGGCTTCGCCGCTAAACAGAGTAATCACAGATCCTAAAGCCAGAAAAGGGCCAAAAGGCATCTTTTGTCCTAACCTTTGTCGTGATGTCTCTTGAGTCCCGGCTTTACGTCTACGCATAATAATACCGCTGCCAACTAACGCTCCCAGCGCACAGGCAATAAAACTAGCCAAGAGCAAATATTTCCAGCCTAACCAGGCTCCCATCATAGCTGCTAACTTGGCGTCACCCGCACCCATTGCAGTTTTACTAAAGGCAATTGAACCCAATATGGCGATCGCATCAAACAGCCATAAACCCAATACTGCACCAACTATCGCCATCATTAGGTGATTTACCAATGTTACCGAACTAGTCTCTGGTAAAAAACCAACCACCATTTGAAACAAAATCCCTACCACCAAACCCGACTGAGTAAGTGGATTGGGTAGAGTCATTGTATCTAGGTCAATAAGCGATAACGCCAATAACCAACTACAAAAAGCCCAATAGCCTATTGTTAAAGTCGAAACTTGAAATACTAAAAAAATCAGTAAAAAAATTATGCCCGTTACCCCTTCTACTACAGGATAACGGACAGAAATTTTGCTTTTGCAATATCGACACCGCCCTCTTAACGAAATCCAACCAAATACTGGTACATTATCGTAAGCTTTTAGCTGGTTTAAGCAATGGGGACAACGAGAAGGCGGCCAAAGAATTGATAATCCAGCAGGTAGCCGATAAACAATAACGTTAATAAAACTGCCAATAGATGTACCCAAAGCGAAGACCATTACACTCGCCAAAACGGCGAACAAAATGTCCATATAGTCCTTTATCAATTGTCCTGTGTCATTTGTCGTTTATCTTTTGTCCTTTGTCGAGAGTTAATCAATATTGACTCCCGATTCTGGCAATTTTGGATTTTAGATTTTAGATTTCCCTTTCAATCCAAAATCGTTCGACTGAGCGCTCACGCCGTACCCCTACGGGGAAGCAAGCTACGCGTAGCGTTCCGCAAGAAAGTCCAAAATTCAAAATCTAAAATTAAATGACTCTTGACTTTTGACTCCTGACTAATACATATGCGATTCAATTTGACTCAAGGGCACAAAACATTCTTGAGGTAAGAGAACTGGTTGGTTAGTAAAAATAACCTTACCTCGATGATTTACACGATTAATTGCTACACCAGAAGGTTGCCCAGCTATTTCGGGATGTACTTCACAGTGAGTATAGTATATCTGCCCAGCAGCTCTGATTACAGCGGGATCAATCAAAGGCGATTGGTTCTTCGGGGCGGTAAAATTTACTTGACCTTGTCGTAATGCGTGCACTATCGACTGTTCTTTGATTGCTAGATTTCCCTCTAGTCTACCCGAAACTTATAGCAAAGGTTGCCAAATTGCCCAGGTTGCACTTTAAAAACTCGTAATTCGTAATTTTGTAACAGAAAGGGGATTTAGACCCCACTTGAAAACTTAGCTACCTGTGGAGGTAGAGGTCTCAAACGCTATGCTTAATTACAATGAAATTATTTTGTTTCAAGAGCTAGAATCAGTGCATTGCCCATAGCACGGCAACCTAAGAGATTTTTTCCAGGAGAAATTATATCCCCGGTGCGATCGCCTTGCTCTAAAACTTGCAATACGGCTTGTTCGATGTGATCTGCTGCTTTTGGCTGGTCAAAACTGTAGCGTAACATCATCGCCACACTCAAAACCTGTGCTAGAGGATTTGCCTTATCAAGTCCGGCAATATCTGGGGCGGAACCATGAACTGGTTCAAACACACCAGGCCCTGAAGCGCCCAAACTAGCCGAGGGTAACATCCCAATACTACCCGTGAGCATGGCAGCAGCATCAGAGAGAATATCACCAAACAAATTGCCTGTGACGATGGTATCGAACTGCTTGGGAGCGCGTACCAACTGCATAGCAGCATTATCTACATATAGATGAGAGAGTTCGATATCTGGATATTCCGTACTAAGTTGGGTGATGCGATCGCGCCACAACTGAGATACTTCTAATACGTTCGCCTTATCTACTGAACAAAGTTTTCCGCCACGTTTTTGCGCTGCTTCAAAGGCCACCCGCCCAATACGTTCAATTTCTGATTCTGTGTAAACCATTGTATTTACACCGCGTTTCTCACCAGTTTCTGTGGCAAAAATCCCTTTAGGTTTACCGAAGTAAATTCCACCAGTGAGTTCGCGCACCACCATAATATCCACGCCTTCCACAACTTCATGTTTCAAAGTCGAGGCGTCGATTAGCTGGGGCAAAATTTTCGCTGGGCGCAAATTGGCAAATAATCCCAAACCTGCACGTAGTCCTAACAAACCTGCTTCTGGGCGCAAATTAGATGGCAGGGAATCCCACTTATAACCACCAATGGCGGCTAGTAACACAGCATCACTGTTACGGCAAGTCTCTAGAGTGGCAGATGGTAGGGGTTCGCCTGTAGCATCAATTGCTGCACCACCAATGAGGGCTTCTTGGAATTCAAACTTCAGATCAAATTGCTTCCCTACGACTTTCAGCACATCTATCGCCACTGCCATAATTTCAGGGCCAATGCCATCGCCCGGGAGTAGAGTAATCCGGTAGTTCTGGGTCATAACTGGTTTTTACTCGGTAAATGCTTGCAGATTAAATATCATACCTAGCAAAATGTACCGATGGAGTTTTTAATTTATTTGGGTGCGGCTCTTTTGATCCAAAGAAAAACGTGCTGCCCTATGCTTTGTGAGGTATTCGCCCCCGATGGCCACAAGGAAAGGAAAACCAGGAAAAACAGAGTCAGACTCATCAACATATCTGTTCCTAGATTCACTTTTGAAATACGTCCTAGATTTGAGCAAAGCTTCTTCAAAGGTGTAATTGTCGGTTCTTGGACAAGTAGTAGATTACTTCGATACCTATGGCTACTCCTACCATAAACACTAAAACCCAGACGGTTTGTGGATCTGTTTGCAAAGCAAACCAAATTAACATTCCTAGTGCTACCAAACATATTCCAACACCTAGAAGTGAAATCCACTGCTTACTTTTGGTATAACGATGCATCCGAGCATTGGCTAAATTAACCGCAGCAAATATCAGGAGAAACCCGGCACTACCCATCGTTGAGATCCGACTTATATCAAAGAAATTAGCGATTATTAAAGTAATACCACTAGTAATAAATAAGCCAATTGAAGATTGGTCACGGCCATTTATTTCGCTGCCATCAAACCCCCTAGATTTAGCAATAACAGAGCTAAAACGAGCTGAACCGTAGAGTGTTGCGTTACTAGCTGAGAGAGTTGACAAAAGAGCCGCAATAGTCATCAAAACAGCTCCGAATTGCCCCATAATTGGTTTGGCAACCTCAGCCAAAGTATAGTCTTTTGCTGCCAAAATCTGTTCTATTGGTTCTGCTCTCAATGTGACGAGTGCTATTAAAACGTAAAGCAAAATAACGAACCCGATTACAGAGTAATAAACTCGTGGCAAAGTATGCTTGGGATTGACAAGATCCTCTGCTGTATTGGCGATTAGCTCAAAGCCTTCATAAGACAAGAAAATCACCATTGCTCCTGCAAAAATTGACTGTAGCGACGACACTGAAGCTGGTTGTAGATGGGAAATGTCGATATGACTGCTCCCCATAATAATGAACAGTATCAAAATCCCCAGTTTGAAGCTGACAATCCAGATTTGAGATTTACCAATATGATTGGCAGTCAGTAGATTTAGTCCAGTTGTCCCTAAAATTGCCAAGCTAATCAGTAAGTGCTTCCAAATAGGTTGAGTAGACTCTGTGAATAAACTAATTCCATAACTACCAAAAGCCTGCAAGTAAAAGGAAAGCATGACTACATAGCTAAACCATAGTAGAAGATTCAGTGTCCCACTAAACAGCCCTAGACCAAAAGCCTGGTTTAAGAAGGTTACTGTCCCACCTCGACATGGATGAGCTACCGAAAGTTTGGCATAAGCATAAGTAGTTATCAAAGCTATTGTCCCTGCGATCGCAAATGCTAGTGGTGCGCCTGCATCAGCTATTTGAATTACAACTCCCAGTGCTGGAAAAAGTCCACCGACGATGCCTCCTACACCCAATGCCCACACAGACCAAAAACCTATTTTTTTGCTTGACACCTGTAACCTCTTTAAGAATAGATAGTCTTATAGTCGTTGACCAGCACGCAAATAATCAAGCTGAACATTCTTATTACACTCTTCTCTGTCCATATTTATTGAATTAAACAGGAGCAAGGAAAATGAAAGCAATAGTAATCAAAGAATACGGCAACGATGACGTTCTAAATTATGCCGATGTTGAACGCCCAAAGCCGAAGGCGGACGAAGTTTTAGTTAAAGTTCAGGTCGCGGGGGTTAATCCGGTTGACTGGAAAATCCGCAACGGTTTGGGCGAAAGGCTTGGTCTGAAACTACCCATCATGCTCGGCGGCGAGATTGCCGGAACAATCGAAAGAATTGGCGATGATGTCAGAGGTTTCAAAGAAGGTGATGCGGTTTACGGCATCATAAGCTCTGGAGGTTTCGCCGAATACGCGATTGCCAAAATGGGTGATATTGCGTCTAAACCCCAAAGTCTCGATTTCGAGAACGCGGCAGCGGTTCCACTCGGCGCGTTAACCGCATGGCAGGCGATTTTTGATTTAGCCCATCTCAGCAGCGGTCAACGAATTTTGATCACCGGTGCCTCAGGCGGAGTCGGTTCGCTGGCTGTTCAACTTGCCAAAGCAAAAGGCGCATACGTCATTGGTACGGCTTCGGGACGCAATGAAGAGTTCGTCAGAGATTTAGGCGCGGATGAATTCGTTGATTACACAAAGCAAAACTTTGAAGCAGTCGTTAAAGACGTTGATGTTGTCTTTGATGCGGTCGGCAGCGACACGTTCGAAAGAGCGTTCCAAACTTTGAAAAAAGGTGGCTTTCTGGTAACGTCAGTAGCGTTTCCGTCCGAAGAAAAAGCGCAAGAATTTGGCGTCAAGGCCGCGCGGGTCCACTGCAAGCCAAACGCAGACCAATTAGCTGCCATCAGCGCATTGGTTGACGAAGGCAGATTGAAAGCGCACGTCGCAACCGTTTTGCCGCTCGTAGAAGTGAAAAAGGCATTCCAACTTTCCGAAAGTGGGCGTACACGCGGCAAAATTGTTTTGCAAATTGGGACATAATTTTGAAACACCAAGCGCGGCAACGGCAACTCACCCAACCACAGCCTAACAAAGCGCTATACCCGACTGCCTATAGCTCTGCTCGTTCTTCGCTGTGTTCTGGTGCTGTGTCTTGGAATTTTTGTAAAGTATTGGAGTGAAAAAGCAAAATTTTTGACTTAGACAGGACTTACGCAAAATCATGAAAAAACGAACCGCAAAGGACGCAAAGGTATAAGGTTTGAAAGAGTCATTGCGTAAGTTCTATTAGAAAATTATTTAGTTTGACTATGACTGCAAATATGTCAGTTCTAACTGATAGTAAAACCTTGAACGAAGTGGTGAACTGTTTAACCGAAAACATTTCAATAAAGTCTCAAGGTAAGTGTGAACAAAAAAATATCTTTAAAATTTTAATTCGGGCAGCCACTCAAAGAGATAGTCTTGAAAACACCACCAAAGTCTTAAAAAATGCTAATAAAACTAAACGTGAAACTTTTGGCGAGGCTGGGTATCCGTTCCTGAAACTGCTATGCAATTAGTTCATCTGGTAATCGGATTAATAACGTCATTCCACCACTGTCGGAAATAACTTGACACTAAGGCAAAAATTCAAGGTTTTATTTGCAAGGATTTCCTAGATAGCAGAATAAAAATTAATAAGTAGGTAAGGCATACGCCCTACCTACTTTTGCATTGTTGGCAAAACTTAGTCCCCATTGCCTACCATCTTCAATAGCATAAGCAATAGTTTGCCCGATAACAGGCATATTGATAATCGATTCAAAATCCATACAGCTTTTACCTGATTAACTGAAAAGACCTAGAGATTTCTAGTTTTGGTATTCCCAGTAGTAGCCAAATAATTATTGGTATTATTTGAAACTTTATTGAAGATAATGGTAAATAATGCCCATCACTCAAAGCAGCTTTACATAAAGCCAGTTTCAATTTCTGAAACAAGCCTGACAGAAGTTGTAGAAAGAGGTTAGGTTAAGTGTTAATCACAAGCCGCACCCCAGCAGCGATGGTAAAAGAATTAGCAATTTGCACCCGTGGACTAACTAAGCAATTTGACCGGCATATTGCTGTCAATGATGTTGATTTAGAAATTCAGGCAGGGGAAGTATATGGACTGATTGGGCCGAATGGTGCGGGTAAAACAACTCTCATCCGAATGTTGGCAACTGCTGAGGAACCAACTACGGGTGAGATTTATATTAATGGCGATCGCCTACTCCGTGACAAGAGTAATTCCAAACTTAAGCGTCGTCTAGGCTACTTACCCGATGACTATCCGCTGTATGAGGATTTGACAGTCTGGGATTACCTAGATTATTTTGCGCGTCTCTATCGCTTGCGAGAACCACGCCGTACTCAACGCCTGCATGAAGTTTTAGAACTAATCCAACTTGGTAATAAACGCAATAGCCAAATAGTTACTCTGTCGCGGGGGATGAAACAGCGCTTAAGTTTAGCGCGAACCATTATCCACGAACCGATTTTACTACTACTGGATGAGCCTGTTTCAGGACTTGACCCCATTGCTAGGATGCACTTTCGCGAAATCATTAAAGCTTTGCAAGAAGCTGGGATGACTGTAATCATTTCCTCTCACGTTCTCAGTGATTTAGCGGAACTATGTACTTCTGTAGGAATTATGGAACTTGGCTTCTTGGTAGAAAGTACCTCGTTACAACAACTTTATCAACGTCTTGCCCATCAGCAAATTGTGATATCAACTTTGGGAAACCTAGAAGCAGTTTTAAGGGAATTGAAACATCATCCTTTAGTAGAAGAGTCGGAGGTGATTCCAGGAAAAAACAGCGTGCGGGTGAATTTTTCGGGGAAAGAAGAAGATAGTGCTGAGTTGTTGCGATCGCTTATAAAAGCAGGCATTCCCCTGACTGATTTTCACTGCACACAAGAAGACTTAGAAACTATTTTCCTTAAATTAGGTCACAAACAAGCATCTTAATTAGTCAATAAATATCACTCCCCATTTTTGGAGATTTTTTTCTTATGATGCTCAATTTAATAGACAAAATCGGTCATTGGAATCCGCAACTATTCCGGGAACTCAAAGGACGCCTAAAATTTTTTAATGTAGCGATCGCAGTTGCAACATCTTTACTTCTACAACTGGTAGTTTTTTTATATCAGTTCCGCGAGTTTCCTGATGATAAATACTCCCTAACTGGTACATACTGTCGTTTGCGTAAACTATACGAACAGCAACAAAACGGGGTTTATCGGCAATCAGATCAATTTCAAATTGCTGATTTAAATTATTTCCTTTCAAATAATTATTGTCCTCAAAATGAAATTGATTGGCAGTTGTGGTGGCGAGACCACTGGGAATATATATTTCTAACATTTAGTGTAATTTTTGTATTTACACTATTAGTTGCAGGAACTTATTTGCTAATCAACGATTTAGCCAAAGAAGAAACTCGCGGTACGCTGAATTTCATCCGTCTCAGTCCTCAATCAGAAACAAGTATATTGACTGGCAAGTTACTAGGAGTTCCGAGTTTAATTTATCTCATTATCTTAGTAGCAGTTCCTTTACATTTGTGGGCTGGCTGTTCTGCCAAAATTGCCTTTAGTTACATTTTGAGTTACTACGCTATTCTTGCTGCTAGCTGTATTTTATTTTATAGCGCTGCGCTTCTCTTTGCTTTAGTTAGTCATTGGTTTAGTGGTTTTCAGCCTTGGTTAGGTAGTGGTGCCGTTTTCCTTTTTTTGTTCACAACGATGGTGCTAGCATCGTCTTCTAGCAATACTTTAAATAATTCAACTGTTTGGTTTAGACTTTTTAGTGCTTGGGATACAACAAATTATTTATTTCCTAACTTGTTCCATCTATCAAATGGTTCTCCCCTGAAAAACTGGCAGTTTTTCTATTTACCATTAGGGACAAGTTTTGTTAATGTTGTTGGCTTCCATTTATTAAATTTTGGATTGTGCAGTTACGGAATTTTAGAAGCTCTTAAACGTTGCTTCCGTAATCCTCAAACCTCAATAATCAGCAAGAAGCAAAGTTATTTTATAGTAGCTTTTTACCAATTGATGATATGGGGATTTGCCCTACAAAATGGTAAAAATAATGACACATGGGATCAACAAGTTGGGGAAAATTTCGTTTTGCTAGCACTGTACAACTTGGTGTTGATTTTAAGTTTAATTGCCGTTCTTTCCCCTCAGCGTCAAGATGTACAAGATTGGGCAAGATATCGACATCAGGGAGTTTCTAGCCACAAGAGTGTTTGGCAGGATTTAATTTGGGCCGAAAAAAGCCCTGCACTCGTGGCGATCGCAATTAATTTAATAATTGTTACTATCCCCTGGTTAGTTTGGCTTTCACTTACATCTGTTGTTGATGCAAACGATGGCCGAACTTGGATCGTTAACGAGATTGACAGGTTTAAAGTACTTTTAACTATAGCTTTGTCTATCAGCTTAATGATGATTTACGCTACCATCGCCCAATTGATACTTTTGTTGAAAACTCCTAAGCGTTCTTTCTGGGCAATTGGGACTTTAGGTGCAGCCGTGTTCCTACCACCGATGATTCTAGAATTTATCGGTATCTCCTCGTGGAAACATTCTACTGTATGGATGTTTACAACTTTTCCTTGGGCAGCTGTAGAATCTGCTGGGGTGACAACAGTTTTTATGGCACTGTTAGCTGATTTAAGTGTTCTAGCGTTGTTAAACTTCCAGTTGGCAAGGCAAGTGAGATTAGCAGGCGAATCTGCTACGAAAGCATTATTGGCAGGACGTTAGGTAAGTAGTTGAGACATGTTAGATCCCCGACTTCGTAAAAGTTGTCGGGGATCTTGTTTTTCATGAATGATTTCAGGCTGCTATATTATCTATTATTTACCAAAATTGTCGGTTAAATTTTTAATCAGCACAAATATCACAGCGATCTAAAAATTACGCTAAATCTCCCGACTCAAGACCTAAGCTACACAGCTATTCAGTTTTTAGAACAAAGTCCCCCACAGCGTCTACAAATTCTTAAGAATCTGGGTATAGCTCGTTATGAATTTTTAACCAAAATCCGACTAAATGAAGCAAACATCATCTGTATGATGCGGTTTTTTAAATATCCAAGTCAGCTAAAGTTTCCTAATCTTATAGGAGCAGATTTATCTGGTTTAATTTTAGATGGGGTAAACTTGATTCGAGGAAATTTATCAGAAGCAAATCTATAAGGTAATAGTTTAGTCAATGCAGACCTCTTATTTGCAAATTTTACGAAAGCCGACTTGAGAAATGCAGATTTACAAGGTACAACTCTTAATTATGACTTACGCAAAAACCCTCTCAAACTCTCATTTCTCCGTGACCTCTGCGTCCTCTGTGGTTCGTTTTCCGTTACCTGTGCGTAAGTCCTATTAATGAAACTATTTGGTTAGAGACTTTAGTAAATAAGTGTCAGCTTGGCGTAAGTACTGGTTTAACTCAGCTACAACGTCAAGATTTACAACTGCGTGGAGCTAGATTTAATTCTTGAGAAGATGGTAATTAAAACACACAAAATTATAAGATGATTAAATTGAGATTGACCTGGATAAGTTAATGAGTATTAAGTTGCCCCAAAAATTGATGTTGCTGGGTTCAGGAGAGCTAGGTAAGGAATTTGCGATCGCTGCTCAACGTCTTGGTAATTATGTGATTGCCGTTGACCGCTACGCTAATGCTCCAGCGATGCAAGTTGCTGATGCTTATGAAGTTATTTCTATGCTCAGTGCTGATGATTTAGAAGCTGTAGTGACAAAACATCAGCCAGATATTATTATACCAGAAATTGAAGCAATCAGAACAGAACAACTGCTCGAATTTGAACAACGAGGGATTACAGTTATACCGACTGCGGCTGCTACTAACTATACAATGAATCGCGATAGAATTCGGGAACTTGCACATCAAGAATTAGGCATCAGAACGGCTAAATATGGTTATGCAATAACTCTAGAAGAATTGATTGCAGTTTCTGATGAAATTGGGTTTAGTAATGTTGTTAAACCCGTGATGTCATCCTCTGGAAAAGGTCAGTCTGTGGTACAAGAAAAAAGTGAAGTTGAGAAAGCTTGGAATTATGCGATCGCTAATTCTAGAGGTGACAGTCAAAAGGTGATTGTAGAAGAATTTATTAACTTTGAAATCGAGATAACTTTACTAACAATTAAACAGTGGAATGCACCCACTATTTTCTGTTCTCCTATTGGTCATCGCCAAGAACGAGGCGATTATCAAGAATCATGGCAACCCGCACTAATTTCTGAAGACAAGATATTAAGAGCAAGAGAAATAGCCATAAAAGTCACTGATGCTTTAGGAGGAGCCGGAATTTTTGGCGTTGAGTTTTTCATTACCAAAGATGAAGTAATTTTTTCCGAACTTTCTCCCAGACCGCATGATACGGGTATGGTGACATTAATCTCACAAAATCTTAATGAATTTGAACTACATCTGCGAGCTATTTTAGCCTTGCCAATTCCTCATATAGAACAGCTAGGAGCATCAGCTAGTACGGTAATTTTAGCTTCAGAAAAATCTGATTCTATTACTTTTGGCGGTGTAGCCGATGCTTTATCAGAAAAAGATGTAGATATTAGATTATTTGGTAAACCTAATGCTCATCCACATCGGCGAATGGGAGTAGCTTTAGCGAAAGGTGTGAATGTCCAAGAGGCTAGGGAAAAAGCTACGAAAGCAGCAAGTAAAATTAAAATTATTTAATTACCGTAGAGACGCACAGTTGTGCGTCCCTACCAATATCTATTTTGAACTGTTATCTCGTAGCACTATTAGGCGAATTAACCGCAGCAACTGGATTCAGTTGATTCAGGTAATCGTAAACAAGCTGGGAAACCTGACGGATAAAGTCTCTCCCCCTAGTGTCCTTATAGGGACGTGTGACGAAGATTGCGGCCAAGTAACGCTTACCATTTGGCATAGTCACAAATCCTGCATCGCCGATGAGAAATCCGATATCTCCAGTTTTGTTAGCGATGACAGCACCTTTCCCCAAACCTGCGGGAAGCAGTGTGTGAATTGTGGTGTGACGCAGAATATCCAAGGCTTGCTCCCGACTCTGTAAAGAAACTAGCTTGTTATTCACAACTAAAGCCAGCACCCGCGCCATATCTTGAGAACTTGTGGTGTTTGTTCCTCTCAAGTCAGCCAAAAGATGCCGAATTACTGTGTCTTTCAGTCCCCAGTTATGGAAGCGCTGATTCAGTTTCGCCGCTCCACCTAAGCGATCAATAATCATGTTGGTGGCGGTATTGTCACTGATGGTTATCATCTTAGTGATGGTTTCCAAAGCTGTGTACTTTTTGCCAACTCGCTCATACTGCATAGTTCCAGAACCATTAGTTACTAAGTCACGCCGCATGGTGAGCATTTCATTTAGGCTGACTTTACCAGCATCTAAATCTTGGAAAAAGGCGATGAGAATTGGCAATTTAATCGTACTAGCAGCGGGGAAAACGCGATCGCCTCCAATATCCAAATAATCCCCAGTATCCAAATCCAGGAAAAACATTCCTGTTTTGAGAAAACTATAGCGATTCATCAAGGCTTTAATTTGAGGTTCTAGCACTTTCATCGGTAAATGCATGGGAACCACGCCAGCAAACAGAGTGCTGCTATCATTTACTGTTGGAAAAATACTCGGAGTTATTTCTAGAGATTTCGGCTGGGTTGCAGTCAATGGTTCTGGTTTGGGTAACTGTACAGACCAATGATTTGCAGATTCCTCTTGCAGTTTCACCTGTGCTAGGTCGAAGGTATAACCGGGTGCTAAAGTAACTACCATGCGGGTAGTCTCTGCGTTCAACTGCCCGATGCTAATGTCTTTAATTACTAACCCCACTCTTTGATTAGTCTGTGGATATCCTAGTGTAACTCCAGGTAAATCAATTACCAGACGGCTAGGATTGGTAAGTAATTCTACTTTGGGTTGAACATTCTCATCTGTGGTGAAATCCAGATGATTGCGATTGCTATCAAAATGCCAATTAGCGATCGCAGTAGCTTTGACAGTGGAGCCAAACAGGAACAAGCTTAAGAAGCTGGGTAGAAGCCAGCTAAATTTTAGAATATTTTCTTTGTGTGTGAGGAGCATCGGTAATCGCTTTGTGTGTGAGGAAGATTCTTGAAAAACAAAAACCGCTCACCATTAAAGCACAATTATGAAAAGTTTTGTAAATATGGAAACACTGGTTTACTGGTCTCTAAAGCGATCTTTATTTATGTTTTTCCTCTACCCCTTACAAGGCTAAAAAATGAATGGATTCGCCCGTTACAGCAACACGGTTGTAATTCTCTGAAAATCCTGCTTCGTTATTCAGATCGATTTTTCTGGCTGTTTTACCTTTGACTTGAGTGATTTTGGTCTGTGCCTCAAACGATGGACTCATTTCCAGAAAGCGATAATTGATCGGCATATTGTGGTTGTCATACAGCATCTGGACGATGCAAAAGCGATCGTTGATTGACTCGAACAGCGATCAATATTTTTCTTCCGACTCGCGTAAATCCATTTCAGCGCGGGCGTGTTCGAGTCGCGGGAAAATTCGATTGGTCAGTTCCTGAAACAATTCGATTTCGTCAGAGTGCCAATCGCAGCCAGAGAGCGAAGCAGCCCACTCTCCGTTGCGGTGAAAAGGCATGGTATCGATTTTGAGCGTGGCGTAAACTTCCACATCTATGTGCGAATCCGTTTGCGTATCGCGGCTGATGACTGTTTCTCCGGCGCGAGCTGCAATGCCACAATTGCGTCACTGAAGGCTTCTATTGCAAAATCCAGAGTAGATATTCGACAGGAATACCATATAAAAAATGAGTTTTATCCTGACACAACATTGACATCTTAATGACATATCTAAAAAATATACAATCAACTATACTTTTAAAAAATCACCATAATTTCTGTTTAATAATTGCGCTGCTTACAAATTTAATATTAATTAATCAAGTATTAACCAAGCAAGTGCTATTGCAGAATTTTTTGTCGCATAAGATATCTCAAAGCAGTTCTGATATAATTTAGGTAACTAAAAAAATTAATCTGAGGTGAAAGTGAAAGTTCTTAACAGATATAAAATTAGTCTAGCTTTGGTATTGTTAGCTACACCCCTATGCGTTTTTCCTCTGAGAATACTTGCACAAACTCCAAATCCCAAACAGCCAGCAGTTATTATTAATAGTGGCTCTACAAATACCTGTAAATATAGAATTTACGTATTTCCATCCGGAAAAGCAATTTACACTGTTTGTGACAGAAAAGGTGCAGGTGAAATAAAAGTGAACACAGCTACGAAATTTTTCAATGATATTTCAGTAGCTAAACCCTTGTCAAAATTACCATATAAAGCATGTGCGAAATCTGCTTCGTTCGGTACCTCAACTCAAGTCAGGTATCAATGGGAAAATTCTCCAGATATTAGCTGTCCAAGTAATGATTTAAGAGTGACAAATCTGTATAATGACGCTCAAAGCATTCAACAGCAATTGAACTTTTCAACTTCCAAAAATTAACTGTCTAGGTTTGACTTGCAATCTCAATTAAAATACCATCTAAATCTCTGACATATCCAAAGGAGTAATATTCAAACCCCGTCTATTTTGAAACCTGGAGTTTTTAAGGAGAGTATATTATTCGCTCATGGCTTGAGTTTTGAGCTTTACTCTAATTCCCAAAAACTACGGTTTTCAAGATGGACGCGGTTTATATCAAATCAAGTTTTTTTTAATCATTTAGTCAATTGTATGTGCTTCTGAATTTGCTGTGACTGCTTCATTTACGAGTTAAAGATTTAGCAATTTGTGCTAGTCTGATTCCTTCAAAGGATACCGCCTGATCATCATGTAGTGGTTACTATAGCAGTCCTAGCTGTTGGTGTAATCACCTTGATTAATGCACGTTAAAATCCTAAATCTACGGCAATGCGGTGGGCGCAAGCAAACCCAGAAAAAGCGACTGCATTCAATCCTTGACCCGGAAAGGTACTATCCCCTACACAATAAAGTCCTGGAATAGCTGTGCGATTAAAGGGCATGTTCAATAACCCCCACAACTTGCGCCGGGGAATTGGCCCATATGTGCCATCCTCACGACCCAAAAAGCGGCGATGGGTGCGGGGTGTGCCTACCTCCAGATAATCCAATCCAGTATCTAAGCCAGGAAAAATCTTCTCTAGACGGTCAATAATTCGCCAAGCCGCCTCTTCTTTCTTCGCTTCGTACTCGCTTACAGAAAGTTCTTGCCAATCATCAATCCAGTGAGGCGTGAAGGCATGAATGATATGATATCCACTTGGTGCTAAATCTGGGTCAAGTAATGTGGGAATCGAAACAAAAACTGTGCCTTCTGCTGCTGTCATCTTTTCCCAATCTTCTAGCAAAATATGGTGGCACTCTGTCCCCGTAGGCAAAACTGACTCTTTTACCCCGATGTGCAAACTCAAAAAGCTTGGAGATTTTTGATAATTTTGTTGCCACTTTTTCTCATTATCTGGCATTTCTTCTGCTGGTAGTAATTGTTCAAATGTATCCCAGCGTGTAGCATTAGAAACTATGCGTTTACCCCGATATAGTTTACCATTAGCCAGTTGCACACCTACCGCTTTTCCCTGTTCTGTAAGAATTTTCGTCACTCTAGCTTGGTACTGAATCTTACCTCCAGCCTTCTCTAGACCTTCCACCAGTTTTTGGGCAATTTGTCCCACTCCGCCTTTAGGATAGTTTACTCCGCCATAATGCCTGTCAGAAAAGACCATCCCAGCATTAATCATTGGTGTCATGTCAGCGGTCACAACTGACCAGCAATAACATTCCATATCGATAAATTTCAATAATTGGGGATCTTTGATGTAGCGTCTGGCAAAATCTCCAGCATTTTGAGGCAGATACTTAACTAAACCGAGACACGCCAAAGGATGTTGGAAAAATACCCGCACTAGATACCGAGGTTCTTCCAGTGACAGCAAATCCATGCTGTTGAGGCACTTGAATACTTTTTGGCATTCGTCATAAAAGCGACGAATTCCCTCTTCTTCGTGGCGAAAATGAGCAATAAGATTTTGCAAAAATTTTTCATAAACCCGGTCAACCTTCAGGTTTAAACCTTGGGGTAGATGATAGTGAATTTGCACCGGATCTGCGATCGCTTCTTGGCTGACATTTACAGCTGATAATGCACGGGTGAGTAAGTTAGTAGTACCGTTCTGTCCCAATCCAAAAATCATCGATGCACCAACATCGAATCGATAGCCTTGGCGTTCAAAATAACCGGCGCTCCCACCTGGAATCAAATAACGTTCCAGTACCAGCACTTTCGCTCCCTTCGCCGCTAACTGGGTCGCTGTTACTAATCCGCCAATACCAGACCCAATCACGATCGCATCAATATCTTGCATTTTTGTCTTTTGTCACTAGTCCTTTGTTTATTTTCCAATACCCAATGACAAAAAAGAGGGACGAGTCTGCTGCTGCTGACTAATCCCGTCTGCCGATCCTTAAAAGAGAGGAGAACACTGTAGAACAATATAGCCTTGATTGACAATATATGTCAACTATTAATGAAAAATTTTATCAATAAAATTGAGAGTGTTAATTTTAAGTGTCAGCCGGATACAGGAAAGAGTATTATGGTGTTTCAGTTCTCATACAATAAAAAAGCGCCAAATTCTGACTATGACGCTACAATTGCGTGTTTATGTTCCACCCCATCCCCTGATCAAACACTGGCTAGCAGTTGCCCGTGATGCAGGCACGCCTTCAGTATTATTTCGCAGTGCGATGACTGAGTTGGGTAGATGGCTAACTTATGAAGCTGTGCGAGACTGGTTGCCGACCCAAGAAACAGCGGTGCAGAGTCCCTTGGATACTTGTCCAGCAACTGTGATTGATCCACAAGTGCCTATAGCGGTAGTGCCAATTCTGCGGGCTGGACTAGGATTACTTGAGGGAGCGCAGACTTTACTACCTTTGGCATCTATTTACCATCTTGGCTTGGCACGAGATGAAGAGACACTGCAACCTCATTGTTATCTGAACAAGTTACCAGAAAAATTTCACCCCGAAACACTAGTGTTAATTACCGATCCAATGTTGGCAACAGGAGGGTCGATAATGGCTGCAATGGCAGAATTGACACAACGAGGTGCTGATCCAGCCCTGATACGGATTGTTTGTGTAGTGGCGGCTCCACCAGCTTTGCAAAAACTGAGTGCAGCTTATCCAGGTTTAATAGTTTACACAGCGACTATTGACGAAACAGTTAACAGTAAGGGATATATTGTACCAGGATTGGGAGATGCAGGCGATCGCATCTTTGGGACTTAAGCTAGTATGCAGCTAGGGCAGGAAAATAGCATAACTACTGTAAAAGTTGCAAGCTTTGTTGAAGGCGGTAAAGATATGAGTCAGCGAGATGGTTTTGGCAGTGGTTTTGTAGCAGGCGCGTTTGTCGGTGGTGTATTTGGCGGTGTCATCGGGGCACTGATTGCTTCTCGACGCGATCCCCAATTGATCGCACAGGAGGACACAGAACTGACAGATAGCCAAGCCGAAGCTAGGAAAATAGCAGCTAGGCGGCGTCAGATGAAAGCTTCCGAAAATGAAAATATCGGCATAGAAACGGCCCGGCGATCGCTAGAAGATAAAATTGCCCAGCTAAATGCCACAATTGATGAAGTGCGAAAGCAACTAGGTAATGTGAATGGTGGTTCACCGGAAGCAACCAATGACCGCTCCCTCACTAAGGAGTCCTGAAATTCGTTCAGGCGTGGTGAAAATGTCTTCTGTGGTAAATGTGGAATCGGCAAACACCATGACATGGACTAAATTAAAATTAAAAGATAAGACCACGTTTGACACTTAGTAGGAAACCAACAAATCCATGTACCTTCTGATTACCACTCTGGCTACTTTCATCCAGATTTATACTGTTTTGCTAATTATTCGGGTTTTATTGACCTGGTTCCCGACAATTAACTGGTATAACCAGCCATTTTCTGCTTTGAGCCAGATAACTGACCCTTATCTGGATTTGTTCCGCCGCATTATTCCCCCATTAGGTGGTATGGATTTTTCTGCAATGTTAGCGATTATACTGCTTCAACTTGTAGGTGGTTTGATAGGTGGTCTGCAAGCCTACGCATAAAGCAGAATTTGCAGTTTGCTCAAGGTTCAATTAAAAGATTTTCAGTCTGGGCTAACTAGCTCAGACTGAGTTAAATTATCTTTTAACGCCGGACTTGACCGCTAAATCCGGCTGCTTTAAACTGTTTCAACTTCAAAGGTAACGGCTGATTTGCAGGCACAGAAATTCTCAATTCAAAATCGCTAATACCTGGTGGAACTTCAGGAATAGAACCTAAGCGAGTACGATTTTGCATCACCGAGTCATTGTTGGCATCATAGATGCGTCCAAAAATATCTGCGTCGTAGGCTGTTTTATTAGTACCATTTTCTGCTTTACCAATGACAATAAAGCAATTGGCAGCCGCGCTACCACTACTGTTCACAGCCCCTTGTGCTAGTTCTGGTGGACAATCCTTATAAGAAACATCAAATAATTTAATCTGTGTCAACGCTACAGCAGGGGGAGTGATCACCCACGATAGAAAGGTGATGAGACAGGAAATAAAAACGACCGTGAGTGACCGCAACCGCATACAAGACCCCGTGACTTAATCCAACAATATGTAACTTATAGCCTCAGCTTACCTGATTTTAAGTACAACAGGATTGAAGACTTTAATTTAACCTTTGTAATAATTAAGGACATAAACCCTTAATTGCTATTAACTTATGACTCCAGATGAGATTGAAGCAGCTATGCTCGCAGCCTTTAATGATTGTGATGCAGCAAGCTGTCCTCTCACTGACACGCAGAAACAGATATTACTGCAAGTGGTCGAGCAAATTCAGGGAAATACCTCTGGGGCGTCAGGTATTGCTAATCCCTTAGACGAACTTAATCCAGAGGAGTTGGAAGTATTTTTACAGTTTGTTAAAAATGAAGAACAACTTAACCGCACTTGGAAAGTGCAATTACTCAACGACTGGTTACTGGAAAATGACTCTGGAACAGTACAATTTATCCGGCAACGCTATGGTTTACAGTGGCTGAATCGTGTTGAGTCATATCATTTTGATAAGTATTCTTATCTTGAGGATGCACTAAAGTTAAGAGTAGGCGATCGCATTGAAGTTTCCAATGCACTATGGGAATGGGTGCAAGAGGATGGCCCTTGTAAGCGCGAATGGTTTCCCTGTATGGTGATTCAAGTCGAGGAAATTAGCAACGGCGATGATTCCTCTACTAATTGCGTCGTTCGCTTCTTCAACGGCGCTGAGTATGAAATTCAAGGCATCTACGAATGGAATCGCTACAATTGGCGCTGGCCTCAGAAGTAGTGCTGTACATGGATAGCGGGGCGTTTAGCCTGTGCTGAGTTTTTAAGATTCGTGAATGAGTCTTTAATACTCATTTAGGACTTACGCGCGGGTAACGGAAAACGAACCACAGAGGGCGCAGAGGTCACGGAGGAATGAGAGTTTGAGAGGGTTTTTGCGTAAGTCCTATCATTAATCAGGCTCAGAACTCCATTCATCCACCTTTGAACTCCGTTGATGAGTCTTTGATACTCGTTCATCCACCTTTGAACTCCGTTGATGAGTCTTTGATACTCGTTCATCCACCTTTGAACTCCATTGATGAGTCTTTGATACTCGTTCATCCACCTTTGAACTCCATTGATGAGTCTTTGATACTCGTTCATCCACCTTTGAACTCCGTTGATGAGTCTTTGATACTCGTTCATCCACCTTTGAACTCCGTTGATGAGTCTTTGATACTCGTGAATGAGTTTTTATGCTCTGACTGCTGCTATAGCGGTTCTCGTTTACGTGAGGTACACCCGTAGGGGCACGGCAGTGCCGTGCCCCTACACCTGGCGATATAATGTTGTACCGTATCTGAATGGGAACCGCTATATATGTTAATGAAATTATTGCTTGAACAGCGCCCAAGCCAAAAACCTTTCGGTATAATACAACGCTAATTGATTGCTCACACCGTTGAAAACGGCATCAAAAGCGTGTTCTGCCCAAGGAATTTCTAAAAAAACCACAGTATTACCAGAGTCGTGTAAACGTTGATACATCTGTCTACCAAATCGCGCTTCTACCAAATGGTCATGACTGCCGTAAATTAATAAAGTTGGTGGTAAAGGGTGCGTTAGATAATTTATCGGTGAAGCAATTTGATACTGATTAGGCAATTCTTCTAAAGAACCACCGAGAAATGCTTTTAAAACAGCACGGATGTTGATAGGATCAGGAACTGGCGGTGTTTTGTATCCTTCAGTTAAGTTAACAGGCCCGTAATAGTTCACCACACCACGAATGGGTAGTGCATCTGGTTGATAAGCTGCTAGCATTGCTAGGTGCGCTCCCGCAGAACGTCCTAAAAGTACCATACGTTCTGAATCGGCTTCATATTCAGCCGCATGTTTGCGAATAAAATTTAGGGCTGTACCCACGTCATCTAACTGAGTTGGAAACTGATATTTAGGTGCGTGTCGATAGTCAATTGCAAATACTGTATATCCATGATGAGCAATATATTGATTAAACTCAGAATTGGCATGAGGATTGCCATATTGCCAAGCTCCACCATAAATTACTACGACTGCTGGATATTTCCCTACCTCTGGGGGCTGGTAAACTTCTATTTTTAAAGGCACTCCCGCAGGAGTAGCAAAAAGAATATCTTTTTGATGACGCGTTTTACCTAATGCAATACCCCGAAAAAAATTAACTAAATCAAAGGGATTATTTTGCATCTTAGCCCTTACTTGGACTGGAATTTGCTCTAGATAATTTGCTCCCAATCCTTGTTTCATTGCTTTAGCCATCTGCATTTGAGTTGGTGGGATATTCACTAGCACCCATCCACAAATTAGCAATCCTATCAAACTGAAAATGCAAGCTAAACGTTGTAGTTTACGGTGACGGATGTAGAACAAAGAAAGTAATAAAGAGAGCAAATTTAATAATAATAACCAAGGACTGACTTCTGGCGCTCCCACTGCTAGGGTGAGTAAAAACATATTTGGAGCCGGAAGAAAAATCCAAGAACTAAGAAATAGACTTGCAAAACTGAGTAATAATGCAAGCCATGACAAAAGTATTTTTGGTTTAGCAAACATAAATTAAAGTGCTGTAATAACGACTTTAAAGAAGTACAATCTATCCGCCAATGCTCCGGTTGGCAATAGTTAAATCATGTCAAGTCATATTACTTTAATAAGTATTCTTACTTTAAGGATGCACTAAAGCTGAGATTAGGCGATCGCATTCAAGTTTTCAATACACTGTGGGAATACTTTGCCTTGAAAGCCAGAAATACTAAAGAATTGGTGCATTATTTTTGGAATACCTTATTTCCCTAAACCCAGATGCTTTTGCAATGCTTGGCGCATCACTTCTACAGGCACAGTTTCCTGCTGCAACCAAATTTTTAAGGCTGCTACCCCTTGTTGGACTAGCATTTCTAATCCATCGATCGCAATTGCACCTTGTTTTTGAGCTTGCTTTAGAAATTGCGTCGGTTTAGGGATATATATTAAATCGTAAGCGATCGCACCCGTTGGTAATTTCGTTATTTCCTCTACACTCAAAGGCGACTCATCAACCTGGGGATACATACCTATGGGAGTTGTGTTTACCAGCAGATTAGCTTGGGGAATTAGCTTTGAAAGTTCCTCCCATTGATCAACTTGTAAATTCTCACTTATGGGTGAATTGCTCCAACTCTTGGCAAATTCTTCTAATCTCTGCATATTACGCCCAACAACATGAATTTTGGCAAAACCTAGCTGGTGACAACCTGCTACAACTGCCCTGGCTGCGCCACCATTGCCTAAAATTACCGCTACCTTCTGACTCCAATCCTGTTTATACGTTGTCTGCAAAGGAGCGATAAATCCTTCTATATCTGTATTTGTGCCCACCCATTTGTTATTTTGGCGACTAACAGTATTCACTGCGCCGATAGTTTGAGCCAAGGGTGTAATTTCTGAGAGGAAAGGCATGATTGCCTGTTTATGAGGTATTGTCACATTAAAGCCGACAACCCCAACAGCGGCGAAACCTGCGATCGCTACCTCTAAATTCTCTGGTGCTATAGGAAAGGGGAGATAAACGTAATCTAATCCTAAATGAGCGATCGCTGCATTATGCATCACTGGCGATAGCGAATGTTCCACCGGATGTCCAATTACACCCAGCAGTTGAGTTTTACCTGTAATTAATCTTTCTTTAGTCATTAGTTATTTCTGCCTTATCTCCCCCGACTCTCTTCTTCCACTAGCCTACAATTATTAGAAGCTACTTAACATTTCTTATGATTATGCAGGCAACTACAGCCCCCTCTACAACCCCAATTCCTGGTAAATATTGGCAGTGGCGCGGGCACAACGTTTACTATGTGCGTGCGGGAGAAAAACAATCGCAACGTCCGCCTTTGCTTTTGGTACATGGATTTGGTGCTTCCACAGACCACTGGCGCAAGAATATCACCGGATTGTGTCAAAATTTTGAAGTATTTGCGATCGACCTTTTGGGATTCGGGCGATCGGCAAAACCAAAATTGCAGTACAGCGGCGACTTGTGGCGCGATCAACTCCATGATTTTATCAGGGAAGTAATTGGTCAAAAAGCAGTATTAGCGGGTAATTCTCTTGGTGGCTATGCTAGCTTGTGTGTTGCAGCACAACGTCTTGACAGTGCGGCTGGTTTAGTGTTACTCAATAGTGCCGGTCCTTTTAGCGAAAGCCAACCTACATCTGAGCCTGAACCTTTACAATCAGAAATTCAGCCACCTAAACAACCTGCTACTTTGCAGAAACTTCTCGGTGACAGTGCTAAGTGGATTTTTCAACAACCTTTAGCCCAATCTTTGTTATTTCAATACGTGCGACAACGTTGGGTAATTCGACAAACTCTAGAAAAAGTTTATCTTGACAAGAGTGCGATTACAGACCAATTGGTAGAAGAAATTTCTCGCCCTGCTTACGATTCGGGTGCAATGGAAGTATTTGTGTCAGTCTTTAGCACTCCTCAAGGAGAAAAAGTTGATGTGCTACTAAAGCAATTAACTTGTCCTCTGTTGATGTTGTGGGGAGAAGCTGACCCTTGGATGAATGCTAGAGAACGTTCCCAAAAGTTTCGTCAATATTATCCTAAACTCACAGAACATTTCTTAACAGCCGGTCATTGCCCCCATGATGAGGTACCCGATAGAGTAAACCAACTTTTAGGCGATTGGGTTTTGTCTATCTAAATTGCTAAAAAATCTCTTTCAACTCGCATCCACAAATATTAAGTATAGGATGCGAGTTGCACAGAGATAGCAACGCCGCAAATGAAGTGCGATTTGTTCAGTCGAAACTGAGCAATCGGAGGATAACTGGCTTCTACAGGGTAATCCATGAGGATTGAGTTCGCACTTTAATCCCTTGTAGATGAGAACTTTATAACCTTAGTCGATTTCATGTATCAGATACACAGCTAAAATAATTTAAAGGAAACTCTTCAGCAGAAAATCCAATGCTGAGAATTAGCCTGTAAGTATTATCTGGTGCGATCGCAGGAGGCAAAAAATGGGCTTGGCTGGATTAAGAATTGTGTTGGTAGAGCCAGCTGGGCCGATAAATGTCGGGGCGATCGCTAGAGTTATGAAAAATTTCGGAATACATCATTTAGTATTAGTAAATCCCCAATGCGATCCGCTATCAGTGGAAGCTTTGAAGATGGCTGTTCATGCTAAGGAAATTTTAGAATCTGCGGTATTAGTGGCGACATTACCAGAAGCATTGCACGGATGTGTACGGGCGATCGCTACTACTGGTCGCGTTCGGAGTTGGGAAACACCCTTAGAAAAACCCCGCACTGCATTACCCTGGTTACTGGAGGAACCAGAAAAACCCGCAGCCCTGATTTTTGGCAGGGAAGACCGGGGATTAAGCAATGAAGAATTAAATTATGCACAAAGGTTTGTTGGCATTCCTACAAGTCCAAATTATGTAGCCCTGAATTTAGCTACCGCCGTAGCAATCTGCTGTTATGAATTGTCACAATGCGTAGAACAACCAGATACTCAGACCTTACCCCAAACAGAACTTGCACCCTTAGATATAGTGGAAGCATATTACCAGCAATTAGAATCATTATTACTGAAAATTGGTTATGTGTATCCACATACGGCAGCTAGTCGCATGGAAAAATTTCGCCAACTATATAATCGCGCTCACCTGAAAACAGGGGAAGTAGCCATGCTGCGAGGGATTTTGCAGCAGGTAGCATGGGCGCTTAAAAACCAGAGGGATGGTGAAAACTTGTAATTATTCGTTTAATATGTACGCAATCATCCTCCCAAAATAATTAAGATAGCTTATATAAACACAAAAATGCTACTTAGTGGCAAAGTTGAATTTGAGTATTAATATTGCTTAAAGATTAAGTTTTGGGTCAGGAGTCTGCAATAAAAAAGCCAAGTGGGTCACAAGGAGTAACGGTGTCAGAGTCAAGTGACGAATTAACAGCTTTCTCGCGGCGTCAACCCTTAAATGGCCGCCAGCGTCCACAAAAGGTTCAAAAAGTGGTACAGAAGAAAGTGAAAGTTAAGAGCCAGAAGCAGCAAGGTGCTACTGGCAAAGAAGCGGCGCAAACACGCCCAAAAGATCAGAGCAATCCTCCCCCAATCCCTACTGCTACACGCAGGGTAAAATCGGGGTTAGTCATGCCAGCAGCAGTAAAACCAATACCTAGTGTGAAGGGGAATACTCCCTTTCGACCAGGTGCTGTGATGGTCAAAACAGTGCAGATGGAAAAGCCAAAAAGAGGCCGGCGATCATCACGGAAGACGCGATTAAAGCCAATGGCCAAAACCATGTTGTATGTTGTGCGGTTGTTAATTGTAGGTGTGGGGATGGGTGCAATTGTTGGCACAGTGTTATCAGTATTAGACCCGGCCAATCGCATCGGCACAAATTCGGCGACGCAATCTAATAGTAATGTGGCGCGATCGCAGCCACAACCTACCCAAACTCCCCCAGCCGCAGGTTCGAGCCTATACCTATCCCAAGAAATTATCCCTTTGAAAAATGCCGTGCAAAATTTGGCGGCGACCAACCCAAATCTTACACCCGGAGTTTTCTTGGTAGATTTGGATACTGGTAATTATGTAGATGTCAATGGCTCCACAAGTTTTCCAGCAGCTAGCACAATTAAAGTGCCGATTTTAATTGCCTTTTTCCAGGATGTGGACGCTGGAAAAATTCGCCTGGATGAAATGCTGACCATGCAACAGGATATGATAGCTGGCGGTTCTGGAAATCTGCAATACAAACCAGCCGGAACCCAGTACGCCGCTTTGGAAGTCGCCACTAAAATGATTACAATCAGCGACAACACAGCGACAAATATGCTGATTGCCCGACTGGGAGGAATGGAAGCTTTAAACCAGCGTTTCCGGAACTGGGGATTGACAAACACAATAATTCGTAATCAACTCCCAGATTTAGAAGGGACAAACACCACTAGTCCGAAGGAATTGGGGAATTTGATGGCGATTGTGAGTCAGGGAAATTTAGTGAGTATGCCATCACGCGATATCATGCTCGATATCTTGCGTCGCACTCAGAAGGACACTCTGCTACCATCGGGTTTAGGAACAGGCGCGAGAATATACCACAAAACTGGCGATATTGGCACAATGTTGGCAGATACAGGTTTAGTTGCTCTGCCAACTGGCAAGCGCTACATAGCCGCGGTCATGGTACAACGCCCTAATAACGACCCTCGTGCCGAAAAACTGATTAGCTCAATTTCTAGTGCTGCCTACCAAGAGTTTAGCCAAAATGCTGTTATACCCAACAGTACCACAAGCACCATACCCGCAAATGGTTATCAGCCCTCTGTTGTGAATCCAGCTTTACCCAACGGTACGACAGGCATTGTACCCATGAGTGTTTATCAGTCTCCTGTTGTGAGTCCTGTACCCAACAGCATGGGAGGTATGCCGGCAAATGATTATCAATCTCCAGTTATGAATCCGCAGTATTATCCCCCAAGATAATTTGGGATTTTGGAATTTTGCATTGTTCATCATATCCACTCCCCCTCATAAATGAGCGGCGAACTAGAGCTGATTGCCTGCCAACCTCACCCGATTGAGAGTAATGGTTTTAATCCTAACGCGACAAAGTAAGATGTTTCCAGTTTTTGAGCAATTACAACAAAGAATACTGCTGGTGTGAGGGTGTAGGGGAGGGAAACCTTACACCCTTATACTTAGTCTCAACAGACAACCTTTGTGCGTAAGTTCTGTTATTTAACTAGGTCTTTAACCTTGTTAATTATACTTACTGGATCGATGCCTTGATGTGGATACTGTTCCCATAAACCGCCGCAACCTTCTTTATGAGTGCCAAGGTGAGCGTATTTAGGAGTAAACCCGCGCTCTAACAGCCAGGAACCAAAACGGCTACCTAATCCGGTTCGACGATTGAATGCTTCTACCACAAGGACGAAAGGAGCTTTACCGATTTTTGCGATCGCTTCTTCATCAATAGCATTCAAGGTTGGTTTATTAATCAAACCTATATCCAGCCCTTCCTGTTTGAGACGTTCTACTGCATCGACGGCACGGTATAGAGCATCGCCAAAACTAATGATATAACCTTGCGTCCCTTCTCGAATCACCTCATCTTTACCAGGGGTAAATTTATAGTCACCAGCAAAGAAGTCGTTACCATTACTGTCAAGAATATTCGGCACTTTAGAACGAGTGGAGAAAATGAACCGCAGTCCCGGCTCAAAGAACACAGCCTCTACACAAGCTTTCATCTGATTAGTATCTGCGGGAAAGAACAGTTGTGTTGCTTGACCATCATCCAAGCCGTTGTCAGCAAACATGTTGTTTATACCGAAGTGGCAGGTGTTATCTGCCATGTCATCGATACCTGCGTGGGAAAAGTGGCAAAGAACATTCGAGTAGTTCAGCCGTGCCATCGTAATTTCTGAGATACACATTTCTAAGAAAGCGCTGAAAGTTGCAAAAATTCCTTGCTTTCCTTTGTCCATGCCAAACCCAGCAGCAGCAGAGAAGTTGCCCCGCTCCATAATTCCAGAGGAAATAAAAATTTCCGGGTATGTCTCGTGAATTTTCTTGAGTCCGCAAGAACCTTCTAAATCGCTATCAATGACCTTGACGCTTTGCTTGCGTTCTTCTTCACTCATCCGGCTTAAGACATCAACCACTGCTTCACCAAATACATTGCGGTTAGCGCCCCATTTATCGCCAGAACCAACAAAAGTATAGCTTTGTTTGGGTTTTTCAATGTTTTTCAGACATTCAACAGCAGCTGTATGTCCGCGTGATTCGAGATATTTAATCGCCAAGTCTACCGAGATGACATCGTGACCGTGAATTGAGCCTTCTAACCCTTCAATACCAGGACACATTGGGCGTTTGTTAATTAGAGCGATCGGGCCAGGAGTATTTACTGCTTCGCTCATGCGACGATATAAATCGTCTAAGTCTTCCCCGTCTCCTTCTAGTACCTTCAACCCGTGACCTTCTAGGGTTTTGGCGACTGTGAAACCAGGTAGATATTTGGATGGATGTCCGGCGATGGTGACATCGTTATCATCAATAATTAACTTGACATTGAGATGTTGAGCAACAGCCAAGCGGGCAGCTTCCGCATCGTTGCCTTCTTGCTGCGAGCCATCAGAACCAAGACAGAAAACGACCTTGCCGGGATTTGCTAAGACCACACCATTAACGTAAGGCCATATATGCCCTAATCGTCCAGTACTAAACTTCACACCAGGAGTTAGTTTTAGTTCGGGATGTCCTGGTAAGGCAAAGTGTGCCTCACGATAGTGTAGGAGTTGCTCGGCATCTAACTCACCTTGTAGGGTTGCCATCAAGTACTGGGTTGCGGCTCTATGTCCCGCTTCATCGAAGAAGATTGGCACAAATTCATCGGCTGCTCCCCGGAAAAATGCGTCGAGAATCATCACCTCTGGTACTGTGTCATAAGGACCACCAGTGTGACCGCCTACTCCTCTAGCAGCACCAGTAGCTGTAAACAGGACGATCGCATCGCGGCACAGTTGAATGTTTCCTCTGAGAATTTCTCTTTGTTCATCTGTGAGAGTTGCATTTGTGGGATTGAGAGCCAGAGGTTTATAAGCACCGAGATTAATGGGAAATTGCGTATTAGTAAGTGTCATGTTTTATGCCTTTAATTTGAAATGTTGATTGATAAATGATCACGGATGATTGATGACTATCAACAATCTTCGTCAGCGTTCGTGCAAATGAAATGTGTTTTTGCCTAAGTTGTTTCATCCTTTTTATTAGCGAGTGGTCTACGAGAAATCATGTAGCTTAGAGGCTTCCGTTACTACGAGAGATCGGCTAAAATTGTTGAACTCTCCTAATGCACGAATATGCTTGAATTTATTTGAACCCAAGGAAAAATATGCAACAATCCGCATAGCTATAAGTATAAACTCACAAACGTGCAATTTCAAGGGCAAATATGCAAATTCCAGAAAAATCTTCTATGCTAACGGCAGAGCGACGACAATTCATCTTAGAAATTCTGCGTCGTGATAAAAAAGTGCTGTCATCGGAACTTAGTGCTGTGCTAAAGGTTTCCGAGGATACGATTCGTCGGGATTTGCGGGAATTAGCCGAATCTGGTTTTTTGCAGCGCGTTCATGGAGGAGCGCTTTTGGCTTCTCCGGCGATCGCCAGTTATGCAGATCGGCAAAAACAAGCACCAAAAGAGAAAGAAGCGATCGCTCGTGCGGCTGCAAAATTGATTTGTACCGGGCAAGTAGTAATTTTAAATGGCGGTACGACAACTCTCCAAGTAGCCCATCATTTACCCTTGGATTTACAAGCGACAATCGTTACAAATAGTCCTCCAATTGCCATTGCGTTAGCAGAGCATCCTCACATTCAAGTTGTGATGTTGGGCGGACAACTCTACAAAAAAGCTTTGGTAAACGTCGGTGCAGCTACAATTGAGGCATTACGGATGATTCGTGCAGATTTGTGCATGTTGGGCGTATGTAGTCTGCATCCAGAAGTTGGTATTAGCGTGCCAAATTTAGAAGAAGCCTATGTTAAACGAGCAATGATTGCTGGAGCAGCGGAAGTAGTTGGATTAGCGACAGCAGAGAAGTTAGATACAGCTGCTCCTTATGTAGTCGAGTCGATTCATGCACTAACTTATCTGGTAACTGCACCAACAGTATCCAATAAGATGTTAACTGCTTATAAAGCTTTGGGTTTAACGATCGTTCAGGATGAATCCAGTGATAGTACTTACCCCTGTTGTGTCACTCTCCGGGAGGGGAATCTCTAGAAGCTTTATCAGTCAATCAATACAAGCTATGCTATTACAAAAACTTGGCTAATCCCATAAATCTCAGGGTTAAATCGTTAAAAATAAAATTAGGCGTTGCTGAATTATGGGATGATTTCGCCCAATTTGGAACGAATTGTCAATGGTTTCAACCCCCTATTCATCCCGCATTTATACAACGCCCAAAATTAAAAAGCTCAATTCTGCTGTTCTCCTTTAACTCTTAACTTTTTTGATACCGCATTCCTGGTAGCTGCGAAATTAAACCCATAAGTTCCAACTCTAATAAGGCACCGGAAACTGAGCCAGCAGCCATGCCGGTTTGTTGGACAATAAAATCGAAGGGTAAAGCACCACTAGCGAGTGCATCCATTACCGTTTGCAATTCTGGCGACAAAGTTGGTATTAACTGTTCTGGTGCTGTGGAAGCCTCGATCCCATCAATTTGTGGTATCGCTCCTAACATTGTTAACAGTTCATCTAGTTCTTTGAGAATGAAAGTTGCTCCCTGATTCAGTAACTTTAAACACCCTTGGGATGGATGATCATCCAGTCTCCCAGGCAGTGCATAGACATCTCTACCAAATTCATTTGCGTAGGTAGCTGTTATTAAAGCACCAGATTTTAACGGGGCTTCCATTACCAGGATGGCGCGGCTTAAACCTGCAATAATTCGGTTGCGGCGGGGAAAGTGCGTGCGATCGGGTGGGGTTTTCGTGGGGTACTCACTCACGACTAACCCAGCCGTCAAAATTTGCTTGTACAAATCCCGATTTTTATGTGGATAGATGACATCTACACCAGTTCCCAAAACTGCTATCGTGCGTCCACCTGCTTTCATGGCGGCGATGTGGCTTTCTGTGTCAATTCCCTCTGCCATACCAGAAACAACTGTAAAGCCATTTTTAGCCAAAGCTGTACTAATTTGGCGAGTCCAACGAATGCCGTATTCTGAGGGTTGGCGTGTTCCGACAATTCCAACCATCGGTTTTTGTGCAAGATTTTCTTGGAGTTCGACTTCACCGCGATAGTATAAAATCGGCGGTGGACTCGGAGTTTCCAGCAGTAAGCGGGGATAATCTGCATCTGCTGGTGTCCAGAAATGAGAATTTTCCTGCTGGTGCTTGGTGAATAGTTGTTCTGGGTGCAAACGCGATCGCTGTTGTACTACTTTTTCTAGTGTTTGAAAACCAAAACCCTCTACCTCTCCTAACTGTACCTTGGTAGCGTTCCAAGCTATTGCCAACGTGCCAAAATGCTGTTGCAACCGTCGCAGTAATACCGGGCCAATTCCAGAAATTTGCGTCCAAGCTAGCCAATATGCACCTTCCTCTACCACGGTTCTATCCTCACGCCTACTTGATTGAGTATTCCCAAATTAGGTTTAGCTGTTGATATAAAAAGGGAGTGGGGAAGATGGGGAAGTTTCTTAAAACATGGAAGTTGAACCTTTGAGGGTGAAAGTTCAGCCTTTGAGGGTGGAAGTTCAGCCTTTGACTATTAAATATTGACTCTTGGCTCTTGACTCTTGACTCTTGACCATTGACTATTAACTGTTGACTATTCCACTATCTTCTGTGATGAAATATTTCTATCGTCTTTTAATATGCCTATCTGGGTGCTTAATATTTTTACTGCTGCATAGTGGCTTTGGTTTGTTGCCGAGTTTGGCCGCCGAAAAGATTGTTGCCAGGTACGGATTGTTTGAGCAATCACTCCCGGTGGCAGATATACGCAAGTATGCCGAGACCCAAAAGGTTTCTGGCGATTTACAATCTTTCTTAGGTTACCTCAGCGCTAAGGATAAACAGAAGTTCCAAGATGCTCTTCAGGTGAAAATGTCTCTTGATATTGCGGCTTTAGATAAGCTGATAAATACAGGAATAGGCAAGCAAATTTTATCTTTTGCTTCCCAAGCAACTGTCTTTCCGACACGCTCCCCGATCGCCCGTCGTGATCAAGGCAGTATACAAGCCCTACGAGCTGCTATTATCTTAGGAGCAAAATCACCAGAAGGTTTAGGAATAACCAGCTTTCTAGAAGCCTATCCCAGTAATCAACTAGTCTTTGACGTGTCAAAAATTTCCAAGCTACTCAGCATGGCAAATTCATCTTCTGGTTCTGCTAATGCACCACCAAAGGACAATGTAAGTTCTTCACCGTTAGGGCAAATTGCACTGCAATATCAGATACTCGCCGCCCAAGGTAAACAGTTCTCAGGTTGCTTATTTGGTGATTCTATTTCGGCTGAACTTGGTAATACTCTTGGGAATGGTACTTTTAATTTTGGGTTAAATGGTCTGAGTACAATCTCATTACTGGAACAACTAAAAAGTTTAATTCCTACCAAGCTTAAATGCGAAAAGGCGATTATTGCCATAGGTGGAAATGATGCTTGGTATGGAATTAGTGATGAGTTATTTAGCAAAAATTTGCAAGAGGCGATCGCACTTATCCGCACAATGGAAACTAAAGAGATTTTTCTGATTCCGGCTTTTTATTCAACAGTTGCAGCAAGCTTAGATCCAACTGTAGCAGCCCCACTTTCTAGAGTTGAACAAATTAATGTTCTAATTAATCAAGTTTCTGAAACAGAAAAAGTACCAGTTGCAGCAGCAGGACTAGCACCATTGTATGAAAATAATGTTCTTAAAGAGAATTTGACGAGCGATGGTGACCATCTGAATGCAGAGGGTCTAAAAATTTATCGACAAGCATTATTACAAATCTTGCAAAAGTAATATGATGTCCGTCAAATTGCCCAGATAAAATTACACCACCCCACCAAAGTTACGTTTTATCCAACATAATTTAGTAATTCGTAATTCGTAAATAAAAATTACAAATTACGAATTACTAATTATCACTTTTAGGCTTTCCAATTCAAAAACCGCGCATAAATATAAGCGATCCCTTCATCAAGAATTGTCCGCACGCCTTGGCTATAACCCCACCATTCGTTTGGATCATAATCTTGTGTTTTGGCAGCAATCGCACCAACTTTAATATTAGGGTTAAGTAGTTTTTTGAACAACAACCAACTCCTACGGGTGTGAACATCTAAGGAAAAAATATTAATTGATTGTAGCTGTAAATTTGAATTAGATAGCCAGCGCTTAAATTCGAGAGCAGATGCATAACTACGATCCTTAATTACCACAGGTGTCGGAACAGCTACCACCTTGTCTGATTCTAAACCGAGTTTCTTGAAGGTGGCGGCTGACACTTCTGCAAAGTTCTTGTATTCACTAAGATAATTTCCTTTTTCTATTGTGCCTCCCGTGGTAATTACTAGACGATAAGAACCGGTTTTAAATTCAGTCAAAGCTTCTTCTATTGCGTAATCAGGCAGCCATCCTTCAACGACTAATACTTCTGCTGATTTCATAGGGGAAGTCACGGCGAGAAATGAGTGTACATGAGTAATAGTGAAAAATATTAAATAAGCAATCAAAGCGATCGCAATCGCCCACCCCTGAGCCGTAAGTGTCCACATTTCTTGGCGTTTTATTAGTTTGATTTTTTGAAATTTTTGACGCCGACGATTTTTTGTCTGCATTAAACTTTAGCTAAACGTTGTTCTTTCAAGTAAGTAAATACAGACTTATCTCCAATATCAGCAGGAATTGCTTGCACTGTCTTTCGCAGCGCAAACACCAAAAACAACGTCGCCCAAATTCCTAATAAAACATTTTCCCCCTGAGTTGGTAGAATTCCCACCAAATGTCCTAACAACAGTAGCGGTACTGTTAGGGTTAATACTTTGGTTTCCAGGCGATTGAAGCAAAAAGCCTCTTTAAAATAAATACCTGTCAAAGCAACGAAGATAAAACCAACTCCAAATAAGGTAACAGGCTGATTGTAAATAGTGAGAGCCAAAGGTTCACTACTAGAGATTGCCAGAATCACTGATGCTATACTACCGATCGCCCAAAAAACTTGCAACATTCGGTGCAGTGATGCCATGTAAATATGAATGGTAAATAAACTTACACCAAGAGCGAGACTAAAACAAGCATATAGAGGTGTAAGTGCGGTAAAAACAGTCGGGTTATTGTTGAGCAAAACTAAAGCACTGCCTATGGCAAAGCTCAGTGCTGCTACTAATAACCCAGCCCGATAGATAATTACACCAGTGCGATCGCTCTGAGTAATTGTAAATTCCCCAAACTGACCTTGATAAAGTTTTGGTACAGATAGTGTTTGCGTAGTCATATTCAAGAATATAGTTATGATTCTCTAGTAGAGTACACTAAGAAATTGCTCAAGAGTTACTCTTTTTATTATGGGTAATAAAACTAACTTAGTGTCACAATCCCTAAATTTTTAGGCAATTTTTGTCGGGTGGGCACTGCCTACCGTGCGCTCAAACCCTTATTTTTAGGTTATGTGCAGTGCCCAACGCCAGTTGCTCTAGTTAGGGAAACCCCAGATGCACTCTCTACGCTTTAGATTCACTACAAGAGACACATTTCTTAAGAGATGAAACCTTGGCGATCGTTGTCATCTAACCCGCACTGAATAAAACTCAGTTTCTGCCGAGAGCAGTGCTCCAAAGTCAGGTGCTAAATAATTAGGGGTATAAATCACCTATTTAATAGTGCGACGCCGAATAGCCCACACTTCTCTACGAGACGCTCTTGCTAGCAAGATCCCCGTAGGGGTACGGCATGGTTCGACTACTTCGCGCTCAGTACAAGTGCATTCACCAGCCGCTCAGTAACCACCGCAGGCATCGCAGCCAAATAGCTATTTTTATTGATAATATAGCTATATAACTGAGAATTAAAACCTGATCTAACTTTGGAGCATTGCTCCCGTTTCTACCTGTTTAAGAGACTTTTTCTCACGTCGAACTCAGGTCTTAAGGAATAGAAACCGATCGCAATAACCGCTCAACAACAGTTCTCGCGTTGCGTCCTCCTCTAGGGATGAGGCGATGGCAAAGAACGTGAGGGACGAGAAATTTCACATCGTCGGGAATGGCATAATCACGCCCTAATAGAAAAGCTAGCGCTTGGGCAGCCCGTTGTAATGCTAATGTGCCACGCGGACTGACACCAAGGGCTATTTCCTCATCTTGGCGTGTTGCCCGCACCAATTCAAGGATGTACTGTTGCAAGGAGGTTGCCACTTTTACTTGAGAGCAGAAGTAACGCAATTCCTGTACTTCTGCCAAGGTAATACAAGGCTGCAAATCAGTAACTTTTACACCATTTTGCAGATTTTGCAGCATCTGGAGTTCTTCTGCCTCAGAAGGATAGCCCAAACTCAGCGACAACATAAACCGATCCATTTGCGCTTCCGGCAGGGGAAAAGTACCTTGATACTCGATAGGGTTTTGAGTGGCAATAACAAAGAAGGGCTGGGGAACTGCACGAGAGACACCATCGACTGTTACCTGATGCTCTTCCATGACTTCCAGTAAAGCTGACTGAGTGCGGGGTGTAGCACGGTTGATTTCGTCAGTTAGGAGGATATTCGCAAAGACTGGCCCAGGAAGAAAAGTAAATTCACCGCTTTTTGGGTTCCAGATGTTGGTGCCAGTGATATCAGTTGGCAATAAATCAGGGGTACATTGTAGCCGTTGAAACTTGCCATCCAGAGAACGAGCTAGGGATTTAGCGAGCAGGGTTTTACCAACGCCAGGGACATCTTCTAAGAGGGCATGACCACCACCTAGCAGGGCGACTAGCACCAAGCGTATTGCCTCAGTTTTACCAACGATGGTAAGAGCCAGATTTTGTGTTAAAACGTCAATTTTTTCTCTCATGCAGTGCGGGGAGTGGGGAATAGGGAATGGGTAATGGGGACTGGGGACTGGGAATTGGATTATTTCCAATGCCCAATTTCCCTAAATACATTGTTCCCACTCCTAACTCCTAACTCCTGTACAGACGCGATTAATCGCGTCTGCTCCTAACTCCTGTACAGACGCGATTAATCGCGTCTCCTAACTTTTAACTTTGCGCCCCAGCACTCAAAACTTCTTTAGCAACAATGCAGTCAAGTTGAATTTGTGTTTTCAGAGCTTCTAAAGAAGAAAATTTTTGTTCAGGGCGCAAAAATTTAACTAGTTGCACAGCCAGTTTTTTACCATATAAATCACCAGACCAATCGAATAAATGTACTTCTGCAGATGAATAAGTACCGTTTACAGTTGGGCGGTTACCGAGATTCATTATGCCTAAGCTCTTACTAGGAGTAGCATCTGATGTTTCACTGAGAGTGAAAACGCGGACAGCGTAAACTCCTTGGTGGGGCAAGAACTTTTCTTTTGGTAGTTGGAGGTTGGCAGTGGGAAAGCCAATGGTTCTGCCTAATTGTTGACCTTGAACGACAACACCAATGAGAGTGTAGGGGCGTCCTAGTAGAAGATTTGCGTTTTCGATGTCGCCGTGCTCAAGGGTTTGGCGGATCAATGAAGTGCTAATGCGGGCATTCTGAGTCGGAGTAGTAGTGACGCAATTACTTTGGGTGGGCGAGTCACCTGTATAAGTTTGTAAGGGAACAATGGTAACGGGGATATTGTGCTTGGCGGCGATTAATTGCAAATCCTTGGCAGTACCACTACGCTTTTCGCCAAAACAAAAATCTTCCCCTATACTAATTTGCTGGCATCGCAGTTGTTGCACGAGAATTCTTTGTACGAATTCTTCGGGTGTCAAGGCAGATAATTCTTTGTCAAAGGGTAGTAGTACCAGTTGTTCTACCCCAAGCGATCGCAATTGTTGGACTTTTTCATCCAGTGGTGTTAACAAAGTCCGGAGTTGCCCCGTAAAAAACTCTTGTGGATGGGGGTCAAAGGTGACAACTGTTGAGTAAGTATATTCTTTATTTGTCAATTGCCCGTTGTCAGTTGTTAGTTGTTGATTTTCCTTTGACTGCGGACTAGTGGCTACTGACGAGTGACCACCAGCGTGCAAGACTGGTTGAATTACCCTTTGATGACCAAGATGAACACCATCAAACTTGCCAAGGGCAACAGCAGTAGGCATTAGCAGCCCTTCGCTCGAAGAAGCAACCCACATAGAACACCCATTTTTAGACAAATTTAGCACGTGGATTCTGAGATTTTAGGTTTATTTTAGCTATCAGCAGGAAGCTACCTTATGGTAAACCGCCTTGAGGAGGACAGCTTTTGTAGACGGTCTGAACTTCCACCAACTGCCCATGAGGTCTTATGCTATCAGCCAGGGTGTTAATGTCACTCCTTTTAACTATCAGCCAAAAGCCTAAGCCACGGCAAGTCACCCAAGATGGTTTCTTGTGCGATTAGCTTAACTACGAATTTTAGATTTTAGATTTTAGATTTTTTGGTTCATGCCCCGCCATGTTAGGGCAAAACAAATCCAAAATCCTCAATTTAAAATCTGACGCTCCTACGGACGCTCGTTCCGACGCTCGTTCCTCGCTAACGCTGCGCTATCGCTACCGCTTCGCTAACGCTAACGCTGCGCTATCAGAGCCAACCAGACTTCGTTTTGCTACGTTCGCAAAGCCTCTCGCAAAGAAGACATTGGTTTCTTTTAATCCCTTCTCCCAAGGGGAGACGCTGCGCGAACGGCTTGGTGCAGTCGCTCATGGGGAGCCACTGCGGTGGACGGGTTAAGAGGCATAAAGAAAGCAGTGCGCCCTTGCGGTTTCCCGACTTGTTCGCGCCTAGTTTACCGTGCTGCTTCACAAAATCTAAAATCCTTCGGCTACGCTCAGTCGAAGTCCAAAATCCAAAATTGGTTGACAGCTAATTGCTAAGTCCAGATAACCTCAAATACGAGAGCTAAAAAGGCTCTAGTTTCGTGTTGAGACTGCAACAAGGTTTTACCCTCCCATCAGCCGCAAGAGAGAGCGTCTGTGGGTATCTGGGCTGTGTTGGTGAATCTATAAAGTGTGTCCTCCTGTTGTCGCTCCTATTCTGTGGTCGGCGTGACAACTCTGGGCAGCGCTGTCTCACCGTGCAGCCAACAAGTACGCTCTCGCGCTGAAAGCTTCTGATCACCAATCTAATCTAAAATCTCCAATTCCTCCGATCGCAATCTTTAGGTAGAAAACTTACTAACAGGAAAAGATTCTGATAAAGAAACTGAGGTGGGAACCTGGAGTACCATTCCTTCCCGTGCCATCATAGCCCCAGGAAATTCCGCAGATGCTTGTTTCCCTACATGATCTAAAAAGTCGTCATTGTGCGCGGGGTCGTGGTGGTAAATCGCCAGAGTTTTGACGTTAGCAGCTTGTGCCACTTTTACTGCTTCTTGCCAGGTAGAATGTCCCCAGCCAATTTTTGGAGTTTTTGGGCTATGGTATTCTTCGTCTGTATAGGTAGAATCGTAAATCAGAATGTCAGCATTACGAGCTAGCCACAACACATTGTCATCGAGTCGGTCGGGAAAATGTTCGGTATCGGTAATATAAGCAGCAGCACCACCATGCCAGTTGACGCGGTATCCTACGGCTTCACCTGGATGGTTTAAAGGTGCTGTTTCTACAGTAACGTCATCCATGTGTATTGGTTGCCCCGGTCGAATGTCGTAAAAATTTAAATTGGCTTGCATAATCTGCAAGGGTACAGGAAAGTTCGGGTGCAACATCTGGTCATTGAGGCGCTGTTCTATGGTAGAGCCATCAGGAGCGATCGCGCCGTAGATATGAAAGTTATTCCCCTTTACAAATCCTGGGGTAAAGAAGGGAAAACCCTGCATGTGATCCCAGTGAGAGTGGGTAAAAAATATATGAGCTTCTAACGGCATTTGGCACAACAAAGATTGCCCCAAAACATGTAGTCCTGTGCCAGCATCGAAAATTAAGCGTTTATCGCCCGCTTGCATTGATATGCAAGGGGTATTACCGCCGTAACGAACGGTGTGTGGCCCTGGACTGGGGATGCTGCCGCGAACGCCCCAAAATTGTACGGTAAACTGGTTCTCTATCCTAGACATGGGTGTTGCTTGCTGGACTGAGCGGGCGATAAATGAAAAATTGCTACTTATTTTGTCTAAGTTTATGCTGTCTCACCGATTTTGATAGAGGAAGGATTTCTTGGTAAAACAGCATACCCTGTTTCTGGCTAATTGTGTAAATGTGGATAAAATACTCTCAACTAAAATTCTCAATTTTTTGGGATGGATGTGTATCAGTTATTTCAAGAGCGCCCCTACGTTATAGCCTACATTTTTCTGTGATGCATTTGAATAACCCCAGTTTTATCCTGATTAATCAAATGATTCACGAAAACTTGAATTCCAACTCAGACAATTTATCTAGTCCAGTTACGTAAGTAAGATTATATTGTAACGGGGTAATACTGATATAGTTTTTACGTACAACGTACACGTCTGTAGGTACATTTTGAGGCAGATTTAATCCGGTTGGAGGTTCTACTTCCTCAATTACCTCTCCGGTTAACCAGTAGTACGTTTTTCCACGAGGATCAACTCGTTTATCAAATACATCAATGTAACGCCGCACCCCTTGACGGGTAAGAGTAACTCCGGCAATTTCTTCCCACTTAACAGCAGGAATATTGACATTGAGTAGCATCAAATCTGGCAGCGGTTTTTGGGCTAACTGGTCTACGAGAATTTTGGCAAACTTAGCAGCAGGTTGAAAGTCTTTAGATGTGTGACTAATAAGACTTAGCGCTACACTGGGAATGCCTTCAATTAGACCTTCCATTGCCGCCGAAACAGTGCCGGAATACAAAATTTCAGTTCCTAAATTCCCACCTTGATTAATGCCAGAGAGAACCAAATCAGGCGGAGTATCTAGCAAAGCCCACAGCGCCAATTTGACGCAATCTGAAGGTGTACCATCGCAAGCCCAAGCTTTGACAGCGGGATGAAAAATCTCTTCAACAATTTCGGCGCGAATTGGTTGGTGTAGAGTTAAGCCATGTCCAGTTGCCGATCGCTCTCGATCTGGGCAAACTACACTAACATCATGACCTGCCTCTGCCAAGTAGTTGGCTAGGGTACGGATACCCAAGGCAGAAATACCGTCATCGTTGCTAATTAGTAATTTCATAGTCATTGGTCATTGGTCATTAGTTATTTGTTATTTGTTATTAGCCATTTGTCAATGTCGGAGGTCACAGGCAGCAAAAAAACATCTATACTCACTAGTACACTGTGGCGTCAGTTTGCCTACCTTTAACAAGTTGCTCTGAGCAACTTGTCTGGTATCTTGTCTAGTTAATTGAGATGTTAGCTGGATTTATGCGCTCGCTGTACTAGTACAGCGCGGCGGAAATAAACAACTCATTCCAAATCAACGAAACACTTACGCTGTATTCATTTTGACTTTTGACTTTTGAATGCATGACTTCCGCCTTGCGGTACTAGCCCAATCGTCTCTAACTGATAAACAGAAGTTTGGTTTCGATCCTCACCTTTAGCTGATGTTAATGGCATAGCTGGAAGTTTATTTATCGAGCAGTTCACAGCTTTTGACTATAGACTAATGACTAATGACCAATGACTAATAACTAATGACTAGCAATTTAGAAGCTCAACTTTTAGCACTGCGGCAAGAAGGAGAAAAAGCGATCGCAGCCGCTGATACCCTAGAACGTCTGGAGGAACTCAGAGTTAACTATCTGGGTAAGAAAGGGGAACTGGGCGCACTGTTGCGAAGTATGGGGCAAATGAGTGCAGAGGAACGACCGAAAATTGGAGCGATCGCCAATACAGTCAAAGAATCCTTGCAAACTAGTCTAGACCAGCAACGCGCCGCCTTGGAAGCCGCGCAAATTCAAGCTTTGCTAGAGGCGGAAACTCTGGATGTAACTATGCCGGGAATTTACAGTCCCCAAGGTCGCATTCATCCCCTCAATGGTATTATCGACCGGGCGCTGGATATCTTTGTCGGCATGGGCTACACCGTGGCTCAAGGGCCAGAGATGGAAACAGATTACTACAATTTCGAGGCTCTGAATACCCCGCCTGACCACCCCGCCCGTGATATGCAGGATACCTTCTACCTCCCAGATGGTAATCTTTTACGGACTCATACTTCATCAGTGCAAATTCGTTACATGGAAAGAGAGGAACCACCGATTCGGGTTGTGGCTCCAGGGCGAGTCTATCGGCGAGATAATGTAGACGCGACTCACTCAGCAGTTTTCCATCAAATAGAACTTTTAGCCATTGATGAGGGACTAACTTTTACAGACCTCAAGGGCACAATTAAGGTATTTTTACAAGCAATATTTGGCGAGTTACCAATTCGCTTCCGCGCCAGTTATTTCCCGTTTACCGAACCTTCTGCTGAGGTGGATTTGCAGTGGAATGGGCGCTGGCTGGAGGTGATGGGCTGCGGTATGGTCGATCCAAATGTACTTAAGTCTGTGGGTTATGACCCAGAAATTTATACAGGGTTTGCTGCCGGTTTTGGTGTAGAACGCTTTGCAATGGTGTTACATCAAATCGATGATATTCGTCGTTTGTATGCTAGCGATTTGCGGTTTTTGCAGCAATTTTAGGGAAGCGATCGCTTTAAATAATCAAGCGTTTATTAAATCTCTTGCAAAAGTCAATTTGATGAAAATGGAACCACAGATAAACACTCATGAATTATCTGTGGTTTTAATATTTTTCCAGAATTACAGCTAACCACAGAGCAAGTACTCAACGCTGGATAAAGGAAGACAGACGAAATGATTTGAGAAGTGCGATCGCTTTTCAAACTTTCGTCATCTCAAACAGTAAAAGGTAGTTAATAATTCCTACTCAAAATTCATGCCATGAGCCGATGGCCTTTTTACCGCAGGATACAATAATTGCAGAAGAAAAGCTAACCAAGTATCTGCTTGTGCCATTGCCCAAAGACGATAAATCTAAATTTCTGGCTAGGGCTGGGTACACACTAGACAATTGGCAACAACTGGAAAGGGATCTACGCGCTCAAGTTTTAACGCAACCTGCCGAGGCGATCGAAACAACTCGCTATGGTGAAAAGTATGTCATTCGTGCGTGTATGCGAGGGATTAATGGCGTTGAACTCAATATATTAACCATTTGGATAGTTGCAAACGATACAACCAAATTTGTCACCTTAGTGCCAGATCAAGGAGCCAACTCATGAAGATACAGTACCCCCTATTCTCCCAAGTTGCCTTAACGCAGGACTTACCAGAATACAACCTGAAGCGAGGGAGTGTTGCAACAATTGTGGAACATTACCCCATGCCTGAAGGGGAAGAGGACGGGTATAGTCTGGAAGGTTTTGATCTGCCCAATGTAACGATCGAAGTACCAGCATCTCAAATTATACCCATTGTCCAGTGGCAGCAAGAAGAAATGATTTTAGCTAAGTTACGCCAGCTATCGGGAGCGAGGCTGTTGCAATTACAAGATTATCTCGATTTTCTCTTGCAAAAAGAAGAGTCTGAGCATCAGAGTAGGTTCAAATCTCCCACCTAAGTATTTGGCAAGAAAATTCTCTGCGATCGCTTCTACTATCTTCCCAGAATTACAGTTAACCGCAGAGCAAGTACTCAACCCTGGAGAAAGCAATACTTAAGCTTTGTGAAATCAAATAATTATGAGGACTAACCCCACATTTACTTTTGCTAAAATCCCATTGAATTTGATGGTTTGTTTTTAGGTGCTGTATGGTAACTTACACCGTTGATCAAATCCTAAAGTGTTTAGATAAAGCTCATAGAAATCTTGACTTTCCAGGTTTCGATAACATCAATCTTCACATGGTATCTGCTCGATTGACAGGCTTTCGCAGTGATTCTCACTGGATTATTGTATTCGAGGAACTCGTAAGTTGGTATAGTCTTGCAGGCATCCAACCTGTATTAGCAATCTATGCTTTCAGCAATCGTTCAGACTTAGAAAATGGACTGGTTGAGACTTTATTCCCGGTAGAAATTGAGAATGAGGACGACTGGAAGCATACAAATGCAATACATTTGACAATTCGTGGCGAACCTTTGACCTTAGATACCCAATCAATCCAACGACATCACAATTTTGGTTTTGATCTCCTCGTTCATCTACTACCTGAGTACCGCACTAAAATGTTAGCTACTGAAAAAGAGCTACAGTTAATTGCGTCGAATGATTTATTACAAGTCATCCAACTAGACAATTGGCATCATCCAGATGTTTTCGGATGTAATTATCAAGCTGATAGGCATTTTCAACCGAGTGATGCTAAGTCAATGCAAATGATTGCCAAAGTTCTTGTTACAGGCGATCCAAATATCTACAACCCTTGTGAAGAGTCAAATGTTGATTGGCGAAAATGGATAAAATAGTTTCCATGAATCTATGCTTACTGAATTAAAAATATTAAGGTGGTTAATGAATTACACTAACCACCATGCGTGAAATTTTATTTAACTATTCCTGAATGACCTGGGATATCTGCCAAAGGTTCAAATCTGCCACCTATGTATTTGGCGAGAAACTCTTCAGCGATCGCAAAAAAGTGCAAGCGATTTTCTGGTCTGGCAAAACCATGTCCTTCATCTGTATAAAGTACATATTGCACTGGTAAACCAGCCTGTTGCATTGCGTTGACAATTTGATCGCTTTCTGATTGTTTCACCCGTGGATCGTTTGCACCTTGACCGATGAGTAAAGGTTTTTGAATTCGGTCAGCGAAAAATAAAGGCGATCGCGATTTGAGAAACTCCTCTTCTTTCTCTAAATTACCAACGCGATGATAAAGCATTGCTTTGATCGGTTCCCAATAAGGCGGTATAGTTTCTATTAGGGTAATCAAGTTACTTGGCCCCACAATATCCACACCAGCAGCAAAGATTTCGGGTGTAAAAGTCAACCCCGCTAGGGTGGCGTAACCTCCATAAGAACCGCCCATAATCGCAATCTTTTCCGGATCAGAAATGCCTTCTTCTACCAGCCAGTTCACGCTGTCAATCAAGTCGTTGTGCATTGTGCCACCCCATTCCCGATTACCAGCATTCAAAAATGCTTTGCCGTAGCCCGTGGAACCGCGAAAGTTAACTTGCAGAACAGCATAACCCCGGTTAGCTAGCCATTGCGCTGTGGGAGAGAAACCCCAAATATCCCGCGCCCAAGGGCCGCCGTGAACCAGCAGTACTGTTGGTAGATTCTGGGTAAGTATTCCTACAGGAGTTGTCAGGTAACTGTGGATAGTCAAGCCATCCCGCGCTTGGTAAGAAATCGGTTGCATTGATGCCAATTGCAACGCTTCGAGTTTGGGTTGGTTGCTAAAAAGGAAAGTGCTAGTTTTGGAGTCTCGGTTGTAGGCATAGTAGTAAACTGGCCCATTGTCAGTTCTATAAGCTACTAACCAGGTTTTATCTTCTAAGTCACGGCTAATTATAGAGAATTCTCCAGGACGCACCTTGGCGATTTCCTCAAAATCAGCGGCGATACTCTGGTCAATTACTTGCCATTCCTGTTTATCTTTGTAGAAAGAAACTGCTTGGATAACTCGCGTCAGGGGCTGAATGATTATCCCCACAACATCATACTGTTGGTCTTCAGCAATGACAGTTTCTTGACGGGTGTCTAGGTCAACAGATAGCAGACGTTTGGCGTTAGCATCGTGATTCCCTTGAATATAAAGGGTTTTACCATCAGCCGAGAAGCTAATAGAATTCCCTTCCTCCTCTGGCCCCCAGTGGCGGAGAATTTCCCACTGTTTATCTGGCGTTTTTTGTAATAAGAGGTCGTAACCACCATCAGGTGTACTAGCTGTGGCTGCACGTACTTGGAAATCGGCATCAGATGTCCAACTGATAATGTTACCGGGGTTATCAGTGTCGAACTCCACAGCACCATTTTTTAGGTTGATGCGGTAAACGTCAAACTTTTGGGGATTGTTTAAGTTCAACGCTACCAGCATTTGCTCTGGAAATTTCGGTTCCAGTTCCACGAGTTCAGCTTTTACACCCTGGAATGGCGTTAAGTCACGCACAATCTTGGAGTGAATATTAACCAAGTGGAGGTGAAAGTTCTCGTCGCCATCTGAGTCCTGCATATAAATCAACTGGTCAGCGTTATAAGTCCAGAAGAAAATGCGGATACCGCGCTTTTTGTCGGCAGTTAGTATCTGGTCGTCTTGTTGTCCTACAGTTCGCAACCAAACCTGCAAGACATTTTTCTCATCGGGGGCAATATATGCCAAGTACTTGCCATCAGGTGAGAGTTGTGGGCTGGTTTTTTCGGGATTCCCAAACAGAATTTCGCGCGGAATCAGCGGTACTAGCGAGGGCGCTTGAGCAGATGACATATTTTCATCCTCTACTTAACCTCTTTATTGTTACTTAGTGGTGAAAATGACAATTCATCCTATTGGATGAACCTAGCTAGAGAATACATAGGGGAGCAGGGGAAAGAAAAAAGCTTTATCTTACTCCCTTCCCCCGATAAGATTACTTGTCTTTTCCTTTGCGTCCTTTGCGTCCTTTGCGGTTGGTTAAAAAAATTTAGGTATTCTAGCAAGAACGCCCAACAGCGAACCAGCGAGAAGGGAGTAATACTGGTGAACGAATCTTTTATACTCGCCGACGAGTCTTTGATACTCGCCAATGAGTCTTTTATACTCGCCGACGAGTCTTTTATACTCGCCGACGAGTCTTTTATACTCGCCAATGAGTCTTTTATACTCGCCGACGAGTCTTTGATACTCGCCAATGAGTCTTTTATACTCGCCAATGAGTCTTTTATACTCGCCGACGAGTCTTTGATACTCGTGAACGAGTCTTTTATACTCATGAACGGAGTTATTGTATGGAATATTTTATTTCCTACACTCTGAAGTGTTCTACTAATTTGTCAAGTTTGATTTAATAGTTCGTAGTTGGCGCTTTAGCAAAGACAGCGCCAACTACAAACAATCGTTAACCCAAGCAGATTGGGGAGTAGTCCCCGGCGTGACCTATTGACGGCAATTGTCGCAATGTCCACAACGCAAGTTAGCAGCTTCTTTGTCAAAACCAAAGGCGTTTAATAAAAACTGCCAACGACACTGCTTTGTAGTCAGATACTGATGCATTTGTTTAGCAGCATGTAATTGCGTCGGTGGCTGATTTCCGGCTTTTTGCTCAATGGTGTAATGAAAAGGGTCAAGCCAGTTTAACTGACCATTGCTGTGGAGTAAAGCCAGCGCCGTAGCACCTTCGGGAAATTGTCGGGTTACTGCATTCACTTCTCCCTGTTTTGGTAATTTTTTCACAAGTTGCTGCGCTATTTGTTGTTGCGATCGCATTTGTTCTTGAAAAAACTGTTGTCTTTGCTTATCCTCTGGATCTAACCACCCCGTAGGTTCACTCACCAATGTTAAAGCCTGGGCCGGTTTCCCATCCCTTCCAGCCCGGCCAATTTCTTGCACATATTCCGAAAGCAGATGTGGTGCGTGAAAGTGAATTACCCAACGCACATCAGATTTATTTATCCCCATACCAAACGCACAGGTACACACAACAAAGGGTATTTTGCCACCTAACCAACTTGCTTCTACCGCACGACGTTCTGTTGCACCCAATCCCGCATGATAACTAGCTGTCGCATAACCCATGTCTGCTAACCATTGGGCTAAATCTTCACTATCTCTCCGAGTGCGAACATAAACTAATCCAGATTGTTGCGGTCTATTTTGAATAAACTTTAATAATTGTTGTTTCCTACCTCGTGGTGTCCAAGCAATGCGAACGCTGGGATGCAAGTTAGGACGGTAGGGATTCAAACGGAAAATCTCTGGTTGCTGTAATTGTAAAACTGTTTGAATAATCTTTTGGGCTAAGGGGTCAGCAGTAGCGGTAAAAGCAGCAATGCTAATTTTTGTTCCTGGTGGTTTTGATTTTAGTAGTGTAGGACGCACCGCCCCTAATCTGCGATAAGCTGGGCGAAAAGTATCACCCCACTGCACTAAACAATGGGCTTCATCCAAAATTAAGCCATTAATTTGCAATTGCGGCTGACATAATCTTTCCCAGACTGGCGCACTTAGCAAAGTTTCTGGCGATAAATAAAGTAATCTTAGCTGTTGATGTTCTAAAGCTTGCAGAGTTGCACGGCGTTGAGATGAAGATAATTCACTATGTAAAAGCGCTGCTTTCTGATGGCTTTGTCGTAGTTCCTGTACTTGATTTTCCATCAACGCCACTAAGGGCGAAACTACCAAGGTTAATCCTGTTTGTAGCAGTGCAGGAAGTTGAAAACAAATCGACTTACCACCACCTGTAGGCATAATAATCAGCGCATCTTTTTGTGCTAATAAACTGCTGACAATTTCTCCTTGTGGTGGACGAAAATCTTCATAACCCCAAATTTTTTTAAAAGCTGTGCGAACTTCTTGCCAAGATTTTGTTGTCGGCTGATTCATAATCAATAGTAGATGCACCCATATACTTGAACACTGAATATAGCCTTTGTTATCTAGCTAATGGTTCAGTAATTTCATCATCTTAGGCTGCAATCCACTGACTACAAGAATGAATTAGAATTAATTATTACGCATTAATATATTAAATAAAAGATTCAGGCAAATGAACGAAGAATTAAAACATAAATTTTACATCAACACCGATAAATCTAAATTAGATGTTCAAATGATTCATGATTTTTTACAAAGTTCCTATTGGGCTGAAAACATACCATTAGCCACTGTGGAAAAGGCAATAAAAAATTCTTTATGTTTTGGACTTTATGAAGATAATCAGCAAGTTGGCTTTGCAAGAGTCATAACTGATTATGCAACTTCTGCATTGTTAAAAGATGTTTTTATTTTGGAGCCTTTTCGAGGACAAGGTTTAGGAAAATGGTTTGTAGAATATATTTTGGAATATCCAGAATTGCAAGACGTTCAAAGGTGGATGTTAGGCACAAAAGATGCTCATGGACTTTATCGCCGTTATGGTTTTAAAAATTTGACAGAGCCAGAAAAAATCATGATGCGTCTAAATTATAATTCTGATCAAGCATAAGCAATGTCTAAATTGGGCAAAGCCTATGTAAACTAGTTTCACTTGATATAGCGCTTCTTGCTTGTATGCAATGCACTTTGACCTCTCTCCAAACCTCTCTCCTAAAAGGAGAGAGGCTTTGAATCTTACTCCCCTTCTGTATGGAAGGGGCTGTTCTTGTTAGGTCTCTTGGACTCAACACAGAAGCGCTATAACCACTCTTGGTTGTTTACTTAAAGCACTGATGGAGTGAGCTATATAAAAATTAATGACTGTTCTGATTTTGGGAATGGAAGGGACAACCACCTGCGGTTAATTTCTGAAGAAAGGTACTCCTATCAAAATAATGCTCTAAAGATTCAATTTTTAAATCTTTAGTCACGCGAGCAATACTAACTCCCACTACTTCTACTGTTTCTCCCGTAGGTGCATAGTCTTTATAGGAACCATTAAATGTTCCCCAATGTCGCCACTTAAAAGTAACATTAGGCGGGCCCGAAAGCACTTCTGTTAATTCCCAAAGAAAGCCATTACGAAAAGTATTATGAAAAATTTTAACTGAAGATTCAAGGGTTTCTGATTTTGAGCTGTACTGCTCACTTTCACCCAGAAATAAGTTATAAGTACCTTGAACTGCAACATCTTCAGCAGTGTATTTTTCTTCGCCATTGCTACTCATCCTAAACTTATCAGTAACAATCGAAAGCCACTGTTGAGGATTAGATTTATTAGAAGCTTCCATCTCAAAAGTGCGGACTAAATTTTGGGCGATCGCTTCTAAAGAACCTTCAGGATGCTGAAATTTACTCTCTTGATGAAGAAATTCATTGGTGTAAGAATAATCCGGGCGTATTCCTTCTCGCCACTGTACTTCTTCATCATGAGCAATGACTATATCTCTATCTTGTACCCAAAGCGGTAATTCTGTAGTTTTTTCGCTACTCATACAAACTGACTGACTATAAACATCATTTCTCAGAATAAAGTTTTATGGATATAAGGTAAATCAAAAAATCTAAAAAAGTAAACAATATTCATAATGAACTCAATAGACTTGACTTTTTGCAAAAATCCGAATATGAGCAAAAAGAACCACAGATAAACATTGATGTTTATCTGTGGTTCGATTGTTTTTACACTTTCTGTGCAGTTACTTGCTGTTGCTTTTCTTGAGTTTGCAATGCAGAATACAACCTGTTCAGGGCATTTACATAAGCTTGTGCAGATGCCACGATGATATCTGTGTTCGCTGCATGACCAGAAAACACTCTAGATTCATAACGTAAACGAATTGTCACTTCTCCAATGGCATCAATACCAGCTGTTACTGACTGCACAGAAAACTCAATCAACTCGTTAGGCACATTCACCACCCGGTTGATGGCTTTGTAAACTGCATCCACTGGGCCAGTCCCGATAGCAGCATCGGTTAATTCTTCACCTTCTGGGGTGCGGAGGGTGACTGTAGCGGTGGGTTTGGCATTACTACCACAGGAAACTTGCACCAACTCTACCCGGAACAAATCAGGTGCTTGTTGAATTTCATCGTTAACGATCGCTTCTAAATCCCAATCAGAAATTTCTTTCTTTTTATCTGCTACCTCTTTGAATCTGATGAATGCTTTATTTAACTCAGTATCCGACAGTTCAAAGCCCAATTCTTTCAACCGAGTGCGGAAAGCATTTCTACCTGAATGTTTGCCCAAAACTATTTGATTGTCTGTTAAGCCAATCAATTGGGCATCCATAATTTCATAAGTGAGTTTGTTTTTTAACACACCATCTTGGTGAATCCCAGACTCATGAGCAAAGGCATTCGTCCCGACGATCGCTTTATTTGGTTGTACTAACATTCCCGTCAAATTGGAAACTAAGCGTGAGGTTTTGTAAATTTGCTTCGTGTCGATATTTGTCAGGGATTCTTGAGAATCTGCTGGTCTTCCGAGATAGGGATTAAAATATTGTCGCCGCACATGCAGCGCCATCACCAATTCTTCTAGTGACGCATTTCCGGCGCGTTCACCAATTCCATTGATCGTACATTCTAGTTGCCGTGCGCCATTTTTAACGGCTTCTAAGAAGTTAGCAACTGCCAAGCCTAAATCATTATGACCGTGAACGGAAATAATCGCTTGGTCGATGTTGGGGACATTTTCAATAATGCCCTTAATTATGGCTCCAAATTCGCTAGGTGTGGTGTAACCCACAGTATCGGGAATGTTAACTGTTGTTGCACCAGCTGCGATCGCTCGCTCTAACACTTGGTAAAGAAATTCTGGATCGGTACGAGCCGCATCCATTGGTGAAAATTCTATATCTGTCATGAAGCATTTGGCATATGCTACCATTTCCTCGGCGATCGCTAGCACTTCTGCCCGTGACTTCCGCAACTGATACTCTAAATGAATATCAGAAGTCGAAATAAATGTGTGAATTCTGGCGTTAACTGCTGGTTTTAACGCTTCTGCGGCTGCTTCAATATCTGCTTTAATCGCTCTTGCCAAACTGCAAATTACTGGGCCATTTTCTGTCCCCACAATTTGGGAAATTTTCTTAACTGCTTCAAAATCTCCAGGACTAGCAAAGGCAAAGCCTGCCTCAATTATATCCACGCCCAGACGCGCTAATTGCTTGGCAATAACTAGCTTTTCGTCTATATTCAGAGTCGCTCCGGGACATTGCTCTCCATCTCGCAGTGTAGTATCAAAAATGATGATTCGATCAGTTTTGTTTGTCATTTGCCGTTTGTTGTTTAGTTGTTACTTGTAGCTCAAAATATCTTCAACCTTAGTTTTTCTTTTACTCTTACTTTTGTAAATAATTGCTAAGGCTACTAACCTTCGGTTTTTTCTATTTGATCTCTGATATCATTTAAATCTATATATCTGTCAGTAGCATTGCGTAGCTCTCTAGCTATCATTCCTTCTGTTGATACTACCGTAATATGTGTATTTTTTGAGCGTAATAATTCGATTGCTCTTTCAAAATCTCCATCGCCACTGAATAATACTACTCGGTCATACTGGTCTACTGTATTAAACATATCTACAACAATTTCAATATCTAAATTCGCTTTTTGCGAGTACCGACCAGAAGTATCATCATAGTATTCTTTAAGAATTTTAGTTCGGACTGTATATCCCAGACTAATTAGAGCATCTCTAAAACCTCGCTGATCTTGTGGGTCTTTTAAACCAGTGTACCAGAATGCATTAATTAAGGTTGTTTCTGATTGCTCATGTTTTAAGTATTCTAAGACTCGCCGCGGGTCAAAAAACCAGCCATTTTTTTGTTGAGCATAGAACATATTGTTTCCGTCTACAAAAATAGACAGACGATTCATTGGAGAACCCATACAAATTTACACCTAATAATATAAATGAATTTAGATGGAACAATAGATTATAGCAATTTTCAAATAGCAAGTTTGCTAATATCTATAAAGTAGCTCTTCATCTATAGGTTTTATCCTACCTCTTTCAAGGCATAAAAACAGATGCAACAATTGGAGTTAAGATCCTGGGTGCTAAACCTTATTCACCTCCGGCACTGCAAGAGCCACCCTGTGATCAAAATCTACCAATAAAATTGAACCAGTAACAGCATTCATCGCTGTATAACATTAAAGTTTACTCCTAAAGAGGTATAGCATAGGCTTAGGGTAGGATATAAATTAATGCCTATCTATAAGTAAAGCTTTCAGTATCAAGACACGCTTTGTGGGAAGTACCAATATTGCGCTAAAGACAGAAGACGGACTTGGGACAGCTTCTGGTAAAACACCCAGTTAAGAGCGTAGTTGTTGGTTAGGCGAGGGTAAAATCTTGCCGCAACCAAGTGCAGAGGCGAAGTATATCCGGGTCTGATCTGTGAGACAATTACTACTTGTAACTCACTCAACAGGAAAAGAATAACTTAAGCACTACCTGAGTAGGAATCTCTTGGGGACTAGTGCCAATAAAAGTTTGTTGATCAATAGAAGATACTTTACAAATGTATAAGATTGTCATTTAAGTCTTATTTCAATGTACTTGTACTAAAACGTGGTCTGAATAAATAAAAGTGTTGGACTTAAATCAATCAGTAACACGATATGGCAGAAGAACCTACATCTACCTTAACTAAAAACTATGTCTCTGCTGCCAATAGACATTCAAGTAAACCGACAAAAGTAACCTCAACAGCATCGGCTCGCCAATCTAGGTGGATGGTTCGCTTAGGTCATCTCCTGGCTGGTGCTTGGGCAATCAGTGCAGGAGCGCTGAGTGCTTCTGGTGGGGACTTGGTTCAAGTGATGGAAAATAAGGCGCTTTCTGGCTTTTTTCAACTGCGTGGGTCGATTGTGCCTCCAGAAGACATCGTAATTTTAGCAATAGACGATCAGTCAATATCAGTTCCCGAACAGTACTATAAAACAAATCCGAAACAGTATGCCTACCTAGAAACACTGAAATCTTATCCTTTTAAACGTGCTGCATATGCTCAGGTAATCACAAAGTTAATCAAAGCCGGTGTCCGCTCTGTAGCAGTGGATGTCCTTTTTGACACGCAAAGTAGTTATGGAGTTACTGATGATCGCCAACTCCAGGTAGTATTACAAAAATATGGCAGCAAAGTTACTTTAGCGGCGGTCTACGAAAATTCCCAGACGCACCAAGGGTCTTTTATACAACTCATAGACCCACAACAGATGTTTCGTAAAGGGTCAGTGTCCATTGGCTCAGTTAATTTCCCGGTAGAGGTAGATGGTAAAGTTGATCGATTGGCGAGTGAGTTTTCTAAGTTGCTAGCTGAAGATAATTTGCTCGAGAAGCTACCTTCTTTTGATGAAGCAGTGCTTAGGGCAGCACAAGTAAATTATCCTCAACCAAAGGGCGATCACATTTATTTTTGGGGACCTGCGGGTACATTTGAGCAAATACCCTTTTGGCATGTACTCGACCCGGAAAACTGGAACACCTATTTACAACAGGGAAAGGTCTTCAAAGACAAAATAGTGCTGATTGGTGCGACAGATAAGTTAAACAATGATTATTATCCAGTTGCTGCTAGCAACAGCACTCAACCCATGTCGGGCGTAGAAATTCACGCCAATGCGATCGCAACTTTGATGCAAGGTAAAGCGATCGCCCCAGGAATTAACAGTGCACCATTACGAGGTTTGTTTGTGCTAATTCTAGTTGGCAGTACAGCCTTGATGATTAGTAGACGCAAACGTAGTATCAATAGATTTCTATATAGCCTCGCCCTTTCTGGCACTTGGGTAGGAGTTAGTTATGGGTTATTTGTCTATGGTCAGTTAATTTTCCCTACTACTTTACCAATGATCGCGATCGCGATGACCGGACTTTGTTATCTGACAACCTCATTGGTAAGGGAAAGTATCAGAAAACGCCAATTATTAGATATATTTCAGAAGTATAAAACTTCCCCCGTTGTCCAAGAGATCATTAGCCAACAAGATGACTTACAAGACCTAATCCAGCAACGAGATTTAGCCTTATCAGGGAAATTCCTGGCTCAACGCTACAAAATTGTCAAAGTTCTCGGTTCCGGTGGATTCAGCGAAACCTACATTGCCGTAGATACCCAACGTCCTGGTAATCCGCGATGTGTTGTCAAGCAACTAAAACCAGCCAGCACCAAACCAGAAGCCTTGCGACTTGCCAGACGTTTATTTAACTCAGAGGCGCAAACACTAGAAAAATTGGGAACGCATAGTCAAATCCCTCAACTTTTAGCGTATTTTGAAGAAGATGAAGAATTTTATTTAGTACAAGAACAGATAATTGGTCATCCTTTAAATCAGGAACTTCCAACAGGTAGAGCAATTGAAGAAGTTGCAGTTATCAAAATTGTCAGGGACTTATTGCAAACATTAATATTTGTCCATAAAAACAACGTGATTCACCGGGATATTAAACCCAGCAATATCATCCGGCGACATTCAGACGGTAAACTAGTACTGATTGACTTTGGAGCTGTCAAAGAAGTCAGCACAAAACAGCTTGATCATCAAGAGCAAATCCCCTTGACCATTGGCATTGGTACTCAGGGTTACGCACCAAGTGAGCAATGTTTTGGGCGGCCACACTACAGTAGTGATATCTATGCAGTCGGCATGGTTGGAATTAAAGCCTTGACTGGTATAGCACCCCGTGAGTTAGATAGAGATGGTGATGGAGAGATAAAATGGAGCGATGCCTACGGCGGTAAACTACGCTCCCAAGTGAGCCACTCCCTAGCTCAGATTCTCAGTAAAATGGTGTTGGAGGACTTTAAACAGCGATATCAGTCTGCATCAGAGGCTCTTAAGGATTTTGAAGCTCTTGAAGCTTTTAATGATGTTGTAAATTCCCAAAGCAGATACCCCATGCCACAGGATGACTCATTAATGAATACTTTAGACGATTTAGGCACTCCCACAAAATCTTATTCAGAAGGACAAGAGACTGACAAATAAAAAAATATCCAATTGCTGTGGAAGCTGTTCTTGAGCAGGGGAAGTAGAATCTGATAGTTGTATTGGATATAAGGATTTGGATAATTTAATTTTTGGAGTTCCCTAAGAATAATTAGGCATAAAGGCGGGGAGCAGAGAAGAATTTTCTCCCATACACCCCGCCCCCTTCTCTGTTCGTGTCTTCTTCACTCAATCCTGCACGTGATTTTAATTTAAGGACAAGAATTCTTCTCCTGTCGTCGGATGAATGGCTATTGTTTCATCCAAATCTTCTTTGGTAATGCCCTTGCGAATTGCCACGCCGAGACTTTGAATGATATCTGCTGCGTGTTCACCCACCATATGAGCACCCAAAACTTGCCCAGAATCAGCATTTAAGACTATCTTCATAGTAGTTGGCTCATCCTGTTCGATTAACTGATACAACAGTGATTGGAACTGGGTGGAGTAGCATTGTACAGATTCACCAAATTTTTCCCGTGCTTTCGCTTCTGTCATTCCCACACTAGCCGCTTCTGGACGGCAAAAAACAGCAGTGGGCACATAATCATAATTCAGTTTTTGTGGCTTGTTCCCAAAAACTGTATTGGCAAAGGCAATACCTTCTGCCTTAGCCACTGGAGACAATTGCAGGCGGCTGGTGCAGTCACCTACAGCAAAAATGTTTTCTTGGCTGGTGCGGCTGTATTCATCTACTTTAATTGCACCATCTTCACCAAGTTCAACATGGGCATTTTCCAAACCAAGATTCTTGGTATTTGGAGCGTAACCTGTGGCAACTAAGATGGTATCTGCTGTAATTATTTCTCGGTTCTCACCAGCAATAATTAACAACAAACCTTCTTCGGAGAATTTGATTTCTTGAACGGTGCTATTGGTGAACAACTTAATTCCGCGTTTGCTCAAACCTTGTTGTACCGCAGAGCGAATGTCATTATCAAACCCCGATAAAATCATCTCGTCTTTTTCAATTAGCGTCACCTCGCAGCCAAAAGCGTGCATCATGCTGGAAAATTCTACGCCAATGTAGCCGCCGCCAATGACTGCTAAACGTTTTGGCAGATAAGGTAGCTGAAACATCTCGCGAGATGTGATGGCGTATTCTATACCTGGGATTTGGGGCTTGAGGGATTGTCCTCCCACAGCAATTAAAATTTTGTCTGCTGTAACTTTGCGTCCATCAATATTGATAGTATGGGTATCGATGAAAGTGGCATATTGAGAAATTAGTTCAATTCCAGCTTTGTGCAATTGCTGAAAATAGGATTGGTTAATCTTGTCAATATGCTGGTGTACTGACTTAATAAATAATGTCCAGTCAAAGTATGTTTGACAGTCACTCCACCCATAACTCTGCGCTATTTGATTTTGCAGGGCGAAGTCAGCGGCGTAAACAATCAGTTTTTTGGGAACGCAACCGCGATTTACACAGGTTCCACCGATAGCTTCTTGTTCAGCAACAGCTACACGGACACCGTAACTAGCTGCTTTTTTAGCTGCTGCCAATCCTCCAGGCCCAGCACCAATGACAAACAGGTCGTAATCATATGTCATAAAAATCTGTTCCTTTTTCACTTTTTGGAAAGCAGAGCTATTTCATCCCTTATAGTTACTCAGACAAGACTTCATCTACTGTCTTTGGGTGGACAATTTAGGATGAAATCAGGCTAATATGTAGCAGATTGCCGCCTTAATAGCAATTACATCCAAAAGGAACAGCGATCGCTCGAATATTGCTAAGTTGTATTACATTATCTTGCCAAAAAAGGATCTTGTCTATCCTACAAAAGGTAAATGTTTGCGATCGCACTTTTGATGCAAAGCATATAAATAACAGCCAAATGTTCAGCATGATTTTGGCAAGGTAATTTTGTATTAGACAGAGAATTACCTTGGTTGCGGTGGCCAGAGGCTGGAAACGAGGTTTTAAATCGGTTTGGGCTTAAGTTGACACCCATGAGCATTACGCTAAACTTCTACCTACCAAGCTATCCGACTCGGTTTAATTTTTGAACAGAGTCGCCCCCGTCGCCGGAACAGGTCTGGACTCCCTGATGTACGCCCGATAAATTCCCATTTATCAGCTCTGACTTTTGGGAGTGCTCACGCAACCACCCCAACCACCCGAAACCCAAGAGTGAGGTTGCGGAACGCAGGGAGCCTATTGAGGCGAATAGCACAACGACAGTTCCCTAGATTGACGAGCCAAGAGCCACCGCGCAGCAGCCGACGAGTATTATCTCCAGCAGTTAACCAAGCACTGCCATCAGTGGGTGCGCCGTTGTAATTGTCATGCAAGTAATCTTGACACCACTCATAAACATTACCGTGCATATCGTATAAACCAAAGGCGTTGGGTGGAAAACTACCGACTGGTTTTGTTTCTTTACCGCCAAAATTTACTAACTCAGTGGTAATCGTTTCACCAAAATAAAATGTGGTCTTGGTTCCAGCCCGACAAGCATATTCCCATTCTGCTTCGCTGGGTAGCCGATAGGTTTTTCCTGTCTTCTGGCTCAACTTTTGACAAAATTTTACTGCTTTATTCCAACTCACCTGTTCTACAGGTCGTTTCTCACCTTTGAAGTTGGAAGGATTATTACCCATAATTGCTTGATACTGTGCCTGAGTGACTTCATATTTCCCCATGAAGAACCCAGGTACTTTTACTTGATGCTGGGGACTTTCATTTGATTCTCGTTGCGCTTCCCCTGCTGGTGAACCCATCGTAAAGGTTCCCTCTGGTATCTGCACCATTTCCAGAGTGACGCCATTTCCTAAGTCTTCAACAAAAAATTTCGTTTCACAGTTACTGCGGTTGGCGATATTTCCCTGCCCATCGACCGTGACAGTTTCAAATTGAAAGGTTTGTAAATTTATTCTTTGTGAAAGAGTTGGATTTTCTTCCGTACTAGATTTAAAAAATAGACGTTCTCCTACAATTGCCAAACTAAACCCCGCAACTGTCCACCCGATAGTTTGAATCACCCGTCGTCTTGACAAATTAGGTGCTGATGATTGTTGTGGTGTCGCTGCTGGTGCTGGTTTTCGTGGTTGTCGTTGCTGTTGTGCTGGCGGTGGAAATGCTTGCAACGCTTCTGCTGCTGTGCGATAGCGCTGGTTGAAGTGATAACTCACCATCTTGGTTAAAATCTTTGCCAGTTTGCTGCTAACATTTGTCCAATTACGCCAAATGATTTCACCATTAGTGGGGTCTTTAGGCAGTTCGTGAGGCTGTAGACCAGTTAGGGCTTGAATTCCTAACATCCCAACAGCGTAGATATCGCTGGAGAATTTGGGGTCGCTATTTGCCTGTTCACTTGGCATATAACCAGGAGTACCAATTGCAACGGTGAAGCTACTTTGTCCTTGAGTATTCATCACCAAAGTACTAATTTCCTTAACCGCACCAAAGTCAATTAGTACAATTTTGCCGTCAAGACGACGCATTAAATTTTGGGGTTTAATATCTCGGTGAATGATATTCTGTTGATGAACAACTGCTAAAACTTCTAAAATATCCTGTAAGAGCTTAGTTACTTCACTTTCACTGAAACGCTTACCAGGAATAATTTCCCGACTTAAGTCTTCTCCATCAATAAATTCCTGCACTAGATAGAATTCACCCTTTTCTTCAAAGTGAGCGAACAGTCGCGGAATCTGGTCTTGGTTATTGCCTAATCGGTATAAAGTTTGTGCTTCACTATCAAATAATCGTCTGGAAATTTGCAAAACTCTTGGAGAAGAATCTTTTGGCTTCAGGTGTTTGACAACACACACTGGATGGTTCGGTAAATCCAAATCTTCTGCTAGGTATGTGTTACTAAACCCTCCGCTTCCTAAGAGTTTGATAATTTTGTAGCGATTTCGGAGAATTTCGCCTATCAGCATCAGTTTTACCCGACAGGAAGATGGATTAAGTTAATTCTCCCAAATTTCCCACCTATAGGACAATATATAATACATTCGTGTGATCAGAGCGAAAACAATAGTTCCATTCCTCACCAATTTATTAACTATGTTATTGTGTACCCAATGTTGGTGTTGTACTTCTAAAAAACTGCGATGTCTACAACGGGCTGCGCCTACGCACATCGAAGACACCCTATTCTTACCCATCGCTGAAATAGAAAAACGACCATTCAAAAATTAAATCGCCTTCTTCTTTCCGTCAGGTAAAAATCAAAAACAAAGGCGGGTGCGGGGATTGAACCCGCTAATCCCCACAATGGTGGAGACGTAACCGATAACCCTAAATTCTTCGGCCCCGAAAGGCAAGTTGCGAACAGGGATAACCCGCCATGAAGCATGAAGGATAAAGTGTTCATCCATTACCCTTCAGTAATATCTACAATTCATCCGTAGCCAGCATCTGGATGATCCGAGGCGTACCCGGATCAAACCCTGCCAAATCCCAAGACAGTGAATCTTCAGGATCTACCAAAGTAATCTGGTAAGGTGTCAACGTGACATACACCGCCTTAACGTTAGGATTTACCTTTTTGCGGTACTCCTTCAGCGCTTGACTTGGATGCTTATATCCCGTCCAGCTTTCCGAGTCAGTCCAAAAGCAGACTACATCTGCCTTGAACTTATTCTTAATCATCCAGTCGTAAGCCACAGATGCATCAGTTCCACCGAAGTTTTGGTTGCTAGCTTTGCGAACCGCAGAACTAAAACTATCTTTGGCGGTGATACCTAATTCACGGAATTCCGTAGCAAAGCCGCGAATCATGTAGTTTTTCTCTGCTTTTGCTGTTACCAGTGCCATTGTAGTGGCAATTTCACAACAACTTAGTCCCATATCTGCAACCAAGCTACCCATAGAACCAGAAACATCTACAGCGTGCATGAACACTTTACCTGTGGGTTGCACAACATCAAAAGACAGTTCAACCGCCTTTTCTAAAATGTCCACAATCCGAGGAACTGGGTTCCAAGTTTTCTTACTGCGTCCTAATGTTCCACCAGATTGATAAGTTTTGAGTGCTTTCAAAACATCAATCGGATGGATGCGACCTTTACGCAGATGTTCTCTGCGATTAAGAACTGCTTCCACTTGCAGCAAATTGGCGCTTTCATCAGCTCGCAACACACCTAGTTCAGTTAAAGAACCCAAGTTACGCAGCATTGCACCTATTGGCATTTCCTGAAATAATAACTGCCAAGCAAGCTCGTCCATTTTGCCCACAGGTGCAGCCATTTCGTGGGTTAAACGTCCTTCGGAAATAGCTTCATGGGTTTGGGTTGGATTTCGCTTCAGCCACTCATACCAGCAAATCTGCGCCAACGCCTCCGAGGGGATGTCTGCTGGCAATTCTTCCCAGCCTCTAACTACCCACTCAAATAGTTGACGGTGATTTTCTGTAGGCGGTTTGACATGAAATAACCGCAACGCATCTCGGTGGGAGAAGCCTTGACGCTGTTGATATTTCAACAGTTGATAAGCTAAACCCTTGACATCTTCCCGCGATAGCCAAGTTTTACCAGCTTCCCGCACCACCTTGCCAAATCCCCGCAGAGATTTGGTGTAGTTCAACCATTCGTAGAAGTGGCTACCAGTGCGGACAACTTGCGGGAAGATTTCACCAAAAGCTTGTTTTGCTTCTGGTGCTTCACCCATCGACAACAGCACCAAAGCTAAGATAGGCGCACTGTTATTGATGGCGCGTCCATCGCTAGCATACAGAATTTCTTCTGCTGCACGGCTGGGATTTTCGGCAACAGCTTGTCTGACAACTGTCACAAAATCTTCAGTTAATTCCTGTTTACCAGCGTAGTAAGTGCTTTTTGCTGTGCCAACCAACAAACAACGGCGCAGCATCTTCCAAATACCAGCATCAAACATAAAGCCGCCGGAACGTCCCTGAACCATTTCTGCTTCTCGTCCGGGGATAGGTTGATTTTGTGGTGTAGTTGTTTTCTTTTTAGTGAAAAAATTGTAATTCATCGCTTCATCTCCCGGCCCTTGCGGGCAAAAATGAAAGGTGGCAGAGCAGGAATCGAACCCGCGACATCCGGCTTAAGAGGCGATAACCCTAATTCGTCGGCCTTCTCAGGCAAGGTGTGAACAAGGATGTTTTTCGGCGCTCTACCAACTGAGCTATCTGCCACATGAAAATTTTGGATTTTGGATTTTAAATTTAATCCAAAACTATTTGGTGTAGCGGAGCGGGATTTGAACCCGCGACCTCTCGAACCCGATTCGATAACCCTAATTCGTCGGCCTTTTCAGGCAAGGGGTGAACAAGGATGTTTAGCGCTCTACCACTGAGCTACCCGCCACATAAAATTTTGGATTTGAGATTTTAAATTAAATCCAAAATCCAAAATCGTTCGACTAAGCGACTTGCCTTGAGCCTACCCCTGCTCTTAAGCAAGCTACGCGCAGCGTCTCCAAGAGTTGCCGAAAGGAGCCGAAGTCCAAAATCTAAAATTAATTGGTGTAGTGGAGCGGGAATCGAACCCGCGACCTCCCGCTTGGCAGGCGATAACCCTCAATTCGTCGGCCTTTTCAGGCAAGGGGTGAATAAGGTTTAGGCGCTCTAACCACTGAGCTACCCACCACATGAAAAATTTTAGATTTTAAATTTTAGATTTTAGATTCAATTCCATTATCTGAAATTAGTTTGGTGTAGCGGAACAGGATTTTTACCTGCACCTCCAGAAGTTTATCAAGGGTGTTTTAGTTATATACGATAACCCTCGATATGTCGGCCTTTCCGGGCAAGGTGGGCGCTCTGTCATTTGAGCTATCCGCTACTGGTGAAAGCTAACTCCCTAATGAAAGTTGACTTGTATTATTAATGTAGTATATGTATTATTTGTTGTCAAGGGGCTAGAAAGCTAATTTAGAATTATTACTTTGGAAAGAGAGGTCTGAGCAGCACAAGCAAGCTGCTACTCAGAATTTTGGGGGAATATTATCCACACTGGATTGCGATCGCTCTGGTCAAAACTTGCTTATTTTCTCTGGAAAAAACTTTTGCCTGATCGCAGACCAATATTAGATAAGTTGCAGGATCAGAAGGTTATAACACCCAGTAAATAAAGGTTTTGCCGGCATATTTGCCACAACTTGGCCAAAATATACAAAAAAGTGTCCCAATTTTTGCCAAGATAATAATATTATTTCCCAAAATTCACTTGGCAAAAATCGGCATGAGTGAAAAACCCATAGAAGATAACGGCAAGGCTTTTCTCGTTCTACTTTTGCCCATCTCGTTTTTGATTATTTTCCTGGTTGCTACTTGGAGAATTTTACTGGCGGTAATTTTCCTGGTAATTGGCTTCAAGCTTTGGCAGGAATATCAATGGCAACAGTGGACTGTGCGAGTTAACCCAATTTTTCATCAATTGGTTCGCGAAAATCAGGGCAGACTTACGCCAATGGACTTGGCGATCAGGGGCAATTTTCCTGGAACAACGGCAAAACGCTACTTGGATAGTAAAGCCTCGGAATTTGGTGCCAGTATACTCAACTCTGAAGAAGCGGGGCAGTCTTATTACTTTATAACTGCCAGCATTCTTGGGAATATTCTTGATAGTAGTGAGCCTGTCAAAGAACTTCCTACTCAACCAGTTACTAAAACTGCGCGTTCGCTCCTAGCACCACTACCACCAATCCCACAGGAGGAAGAAGTAGAAACCGAATCACTCCCTCAGCCAAACCCTGAATCAGCTAAACGATCGCTGGAAAAACAGTTAGTTTTTGGCTCTCTGATCCAGTCTGAACTTGCCAAACGGCTAAATGTCTATTCCAGTACGGTTTATAAACGGCGAAATGATCCAGAGTTTCCAGAGTGGAGTCGCAGCAAAGACCCTGATGGTATTGCCTGGTCATACTCTGAAAAAACTAAGGAGTTTTTCCCACTGGAAGAAGAAGGATAACAATTCAAAATTTAAAAATATTAATTACTTTTGATTTTTGAATTCTAAACCCACAGCTTCGTTGATGGAATTTAATCCACTTTGTTCTAATAGGACAAGCAAACCTAAAAGAATCCGACGTACCATCAGTGGGCCTTCGTAAATCCAGCCTGTATAAACCTGGATCAAGCTAGCACCAGCAGTAATTTTTTCCCAAGCATCTTCCGGGGAAAAGATGCCACCAACGCCAATAATTGGGATTTGTCCTTGGGTTTGCTGCCAAATAAAACGAATTACCTCAGTGGAGCGATCGCGCAATGGTTCACCGCTAATTCCGCCAGCTTCTGACTGGGGTGATTTGCCAGTTTGGTCAATTATCTGGGTTTTCAGTCCATCACGGCGGATGGTGGTGTTAGTGGCGATAATTCCCGCCAGTTGGTAGGTTTTAGCCAAAGAAATAATGTCAGCGATCGCAACCCAATCCAAATCTGGCGCTATCTTGACAAAAATTGGTTTTTGTGTATTATTTTCTTGTTGCAATAATTCCAAGATGGTACTGAGCATAGAAGCATCTTGGAGCGATCGCAACCCTGGTGTATTCGGGGAAGAGACATTAACAACAAAATAGTCTCCTAAATCCTTGAGTAAGCGAAAACTATCGAGATAATCCTGTGCGGCGGCTTCCAGGGGAGTTACCTTAGATTTACCCAAATTGATCCCTATGGGTATTAACTGGACGTTATCCTGCTTTTCCTGTCCCAAACGTGCTGCCATTGCTGCTGCACCGCGATTATTAAAGCCCATGCGATTGAGAGCAGCTTTGTCCAACGGCAAGCGAAACAAACGGGGACGCGGATTTCCTGGCTGTGCGTGAAAAGTTACAGTTCCTAGTTCCGCAAAGCCAAAACCCAGGTTAGACCAAATGCCAGCAGCTACTCCATCCTTGTCGAAGCCAGCTGCTAATCCTACGGGATTTGGGAAGTTTAGCCCAAACAAATTTTGTTCTAGGCGTGAATCGTATAGACATAAGGACTGCTTTAGGCGTTGGTTTACCCAACCAGCTCTTTGGTGAACGCCTGTTTGGGATAGCCAATTGAAACTGCGAATCGTCTGCTGGTGTAACCACTCTGAATCGATTTTTACCAGATTGAACAAAAGCGGACGAATGGCAAGTTGATAAATATCCATTTCAATTCTTAATACTACTCGAATTCGGTAGACTGCCGCGCTTCCTCTTTAGCTTGTCGCAGTTGCTCTTTAACTTGTCAGAGTTCCTCTTTAGCTTGCCGAAGTTCTTCTCTAGCTTGGCGCACTTCTTCAGAAATCTGCCGCATTTCTTCAGCAGAATTTCTCATTTCTTCAGCAAGCTGTCGGCTTTGTTCTGCAGAATTTCTCATTTCTTCAGCGATCTGTCGCTGCTCTTCTTGTGAAAACCTGACATCTTCAGCAGACTCGCGCTGCTTTTCTTGTGAGAGCCTGCTTTCTTCAGCAGACTCTCGGTTTTCCTCTGAGACTTGTTTCTGCTCCTCTTGATCCTCGGACGAAGTTTCGCCCATTTCCCTAGCACTCCCTAATCTAACTTCAACGAACCTGTTACTTAGAACTTTCAGCAAACACCCGTGGCAATATTACTCAGGGTGCTTTTCTGGGCATCTTATATATTACAAGTTATGTAAACCAATAAATCAGATGGGGCAGCCGCAAAAACCTATAGCCGCCGAACAGCAAATCCTCTCCTTGGGACGCGTCCTCCAGAGCCTTAGGGAAGAAGAAAATGTTGACGTTCTGATTGAAACTACTATTTCTTATCTTAAGGAACAGTTTGACTACAGACTGATTTGGATTGCTCTTTACGATCGCCTGAATCACATTTTATTCGGGAAAGGGGGCATCACACCTGATCCTGACACGAGCTTTTTACGACAAAGGGTTGTTCTCAGTCCTGGGGATTTATTAGAGCAAGTGGTGATTGAACAGCATCCCTTGGGCATAGCCGATTTGCAAACTGAAATCCGCGCCGCAGATTGGCGAAAAGTTGCAGAAAAATTCCACATCCAGGGAACCATTATTTTACCTATTCGCCATAAAGACCGCTGCTTGGGTTTGCTGTTACTGGGTTCAGAACGCTGGGGCTACCTACTCACAGGGGAAGCAAAAGCACGTTTGATGATGGTTTTAGGTGAATTGGGGGCAGTGCTTTATCAAAATGAGATGGATTTGCAGTACAAGCAAACCAAGAGAACCGACGAGCCATTATTAGAATTGCTAGAAAATTTATGCACCTTAACTAACCTTAATCAAAAACTTGAAGCAGCGGTGCAAGCAACTCATAAATTTGTCTCCCCCAATCGGACAAATGTTTACTGGTTTGAGCGGGAAGGGCGCTACTTTTGGTGTCGGATGAGCAATCAGTTGGTCAAAATCGATCGCAATTCCAGCAATCAGCAAGCAGCAGGAATTACTGTACAGGAGTTGAGCGACTTTTATTATGCTTTGGCAGTTAACCAAATTGTCTCGATTGGTGATGCCCGTAGTTCCTTGAAAAGCCATTTTACGGCAAAATTGCTGCAACGCTTGAAGGTGCGATCGCTCTTGGCAGCTCCGATCATTTGGCAAAAGAACTTGCTCGGTTTTCTGGCGGTGGAAAGCAATGAACCTCGAATCTGGACGGAGACAGACAAAAATTTTGTCCAAGGTGTTGCTGGTTTAATCTCCCTGGTTGCACCCGCTGAAAGTATGGAAAGCACCGTTAAACAGATTCAAGAGGATGCTCAACTGACTAGCCAAGTTGCCCAAGGTATTTATAGTCAACATGACCTTCAGGAAACTTTACACAGCTGTGCTAAGAGAGTTTTAGCTCGATTAGCAGCCACGCGCTTTTTATTGTTGCAGTATGACCCTGAGCAGAATAATTATCAATTTATTTACCAAAGTCAGCCCTATAATCGCCGACCATTGACATTTACGCTTCATCCTCTCAAAGAATTAGATGGGCAGCTTTTGCAACGTTCAACTCAAGCGGTGGAAATTGAGAACTTAGATGAAGATTTACGCTTTTTTAACTGGCGTCCCCCTTTACTAGAAAATGGTGTGCGATCGCTACTTGTTTGTAAATGCACTCACGAGCATATACCAACAGCACTTTTGGTCATTACTCACGAAACCCATCGTTCTTGGACAACTTTGGAAAAGGAATTACTGTGGACCGTCAGTCAACAGATTGGTGTCATTCTTCGTCAGTGGCAATTACACAACCGCACCACTCAGCAGCAAAAAACTTCCCAGGCATTTGAGCAATGCCTACACATCCTGACACAATCCCAAAACAGCAAAATCGAGGTCAAAAAAAAGCATTTAGAACGGACAGCACTCGAACAAATAGCATCAATTTTGGGCTGTCCCCTAGCGGTACTGCTATCCTGGTCACCTGGTGAAAATTGGGCAAAAATTATCCCTGGAGTGATTGACAATAGTAGATTTGGGATTTTTTCTGATGCATCTATTCCTATCCAGGCTGAAGCCTTAATTCAGTGGGCCCTTGCTACGGAGAGTTACCTGATTTTGAAAGTAGATGATTTACCCCCAGAAACTCGAAAATGGTTGAATGCTCCAGACAAAGGTCAAATTTTGGTAATGGCATTACGTACCAATGCTGATTATGAAACCACAGCTGTAGTCTTGTTGGCAGACTATCAAGAGTGTCGCTGGTCAGAACAAAACCTCAGTGCGACAGTAACTCTGATTTCTCAATTAGCCTGGTGGCGTCGTGAAAAGCAAATTACCCAACTTTTAGAATCCACGACAGAGGAATTACGACAACTCAACTGGTACAAACATCGTCGCTCAGAGGAAATCCAAAGAATAACAGCGCACTCCCTTAGACAAATATATGATTTGGGCATTCCTGCTAATGAACTTACTCAGATGCGCTACCAGCTATTGCTGCGGCAGTTAGACCAGACAGCCACCTCCATGAGTGGAATGCTAAAACTTGAGCACTGGCAACTAAACATAAGTTGGGAAACTATACCCATAGCCAGTTTAATGAAGCGATCGCTCGAACGCATCGAAAATTTAGTCAAACAACAAAAGCTGTGGGTTGGTGTACATGGTTTGGGACAACAGATTGAGGAACAATCGCCAAAGAATCCTTCATTAACCAAAGGCGTTCCTACCTCAAACACTCAATCTTCAATGGCGATCGCTGGTGATATTGTCAAAATTGAATTAGTTATCCATGAATTATTGGTTACTGCCTGTAACCGTTCTCAAATCGGCGGCAGAATTGACATTTGGTGTCGCCGTTTAGATGCATCTAGAACCGTAGATGCAAATTATTCTTCTGCAAGTACAGTGGCTGATCATCAGACATCTCTAGAACTGTCGATTACATATAACGGTGCGATCGAACCAGAGCTACTAACAGAGCTACATAATACACCCAAAGATGTGCTTGCTGCCTCTAACCTTGACCAACCACCAGGTTTACATCTGCTAATCTGCCAAAATTTGATGCAGAAGTTGGGAGGACAGTTGAATTTCTATCAATTACCAGATAATCGAGTAGTTAGCCGCTTGCTGTTGCCGTTAGTTGGTCATGATTCTTAGTAACATTTTTCAAAACAAGTGTCTGAAAATGAGCTTGAGTTAAGCACTTCTTCCTTCTCTTCCTTTGCATCCTTCTCTACGAGGCGCTGCGCGTACCCCTACGGGGAAGCAAGCTACACGTAGTGTCTCGTAGAGAAGGCGGTAGCCTGTGGCAAGCCCTCCGAGTGACGCTCGTACCTTGCTCTAAGCCAACGCAAGAGCGTCTCTAAGAGTTGCCATGCCGTAGGCTTTACGCTGCGCTATCGCCTTTGGCGTCTCCCTTTAGGAGAAGACTGCGCTGCTTCACCGCTTTGCGTCTACGTTAAAAAAATTGACTTTGACAAAGAGTTTAGCCTTAACTTAAGCGGATTAACTTGTTAACTACAACCATTAACAATTTAGCTTTGTCACTGTCAAGGCTAATTAAACGGAAATATAAAATTATCTTGGCAATTATCTCAATTAATTTGTATATATTTACTGACTTCACCAAGAGGTCAGCTTTGAGTTTTTAATAACTTGAATATCCACAAAAAACGTGACATTCTTGTTTAAAATAGTTAACATGTAACTTGATAAAACACTGATCAGGATTATTACTTTTGAATGTAATATAAATTCACATTTTAAGTCATAAAAAATAATTAACCAGCCCAAAATCAGCAAAATTGTCTATAAAATCGGGCTATTAATGGGATTTACACAAGAATTAGCAATTTATCCTTAGGGTTGTACCAACAGTGAACCGTTGGGAAAATAAAGACAGTAATCTCTTAAGAATTGTTGTGCAGGAGATTGAAATTTTAGTAGAAAAACTTGGTAAAAAGGTCAAAATATATTGGTTAAATATCACCAAAATCTTTCGAATTTAGGATGATTAATTAAAAAAAATAAATTTTATATTGGATTTAAAATTTTACCTATTCAATTAAATCTTTATTTAAGTTTGGGAGATTAATAGCAGCTTAAATCTTTATGTTGAGAGAATAAGATGGAATCAGTGCATCAAATCATAGCTGTCGTTTTGTTAATTATAAGTCTGCTAAAAAGAGAATTAGATGGATGGTACAACAATATATTGGCAAGCAGAAAATTAAATTTAAACCATTCATCTATTGCTTTGAGAAAGACCAATATAAAATTTACCTGCCTGGAGAAATCTATCAATGAGTTTTAGAGACTTCAAGCATTGGTTGAGATTTAGTTCAATCCGAAGCATTATTGTTTTGGCTGTAATATCAATTCCTAACTTGTGTGGTGCATCTGTTCAGACTACTCCTAAAGGAGGAATTGACTGGATTTTAGTAGTAGATACTTCTGCTTCCATGCGTGGTGTAGGTGGAACGAAAAATATTTTTGAACCAGTAAAGAATTCTACTACTGAATTTGTTAATACGGCCAGCTTAGGTGATAGCGTTACTATCTATACTTTTGACAAAGATGTAACTTTAAATGCAGATGATATCAAGATTAGCAGTAATCTAGACAGAGGTAAACTCAAGCAAATAATTAGCTCACTTCAGGCTGAGGGTGTACGGACTCATACAGGTAAGGCTGTTCAAAAAGCGCTGGAACATTCTGCTCTGTTAAACAAACGTGCTGATGCTCTTGGTCGGACTGTCAGCATAGTATTTTTGACAGATGGATTAGAAGATGTGCGTGGTATTCCTAATCCTATTTCTATTCCTAGTAATACCCAATTTTTGAGTGAGCAACAATGCAAACCCTATATATTTTTTGTATCTTTAGGATTGAAAGAACACGAAAAGCAGCTGAATGACTTTGCTAGCAATCCAGCGCTTTGCGGGAAGGGACAGGTATTGCGAGATCCGGGAGGAGTTCAACTCAACAAGCTGGCTCAAAATATCCGACCAGTGCTGATTACACCTAAGCTTGATGTCAATTTACCTACGGCCAATTTGCAGCCAGTATTACCTGGAACAACTACTGAACCGCTCAATATTAATAGCATCAGTAATGTCAATGGTAAGGTAAGTTTGCAACTGGAAGACCCTCAGCAAAGTGGTATTCGCTTAATTCCACCCGATCGCACCATCGACTTAGTTGCGAATCAAGCAACTATTATTCCCGTGCGTTTACAGATACCAGCAGAAACAAAGGGGGGCGCTAGTAGCTTGCGCTTGGTGTTGATAAGTGCAGATCAAGCGATCGCACCGATTACAATTGACCTACCTTTAATCATTAAATCGAAATTAGAAATACAACCTACAAAGATAGATTTTGGCTCAACAGAGGTAGGCAAAATCACTCAAACCCGAACTTTGCTAGTTCGCACCAATATACCTGGAACAGCCAGCTTACAGCTACAAGGTAATTCCAAAGACGTTTCTATTGCAGAACCTTCAGCAACCATATCCTTCCAACCAGGAGAAACTAAAATTCCTGTGCAATTGCAGGTTACTGATAGCAATTTTGCAGGCAATCGCAACTTCACCTTAGTTCTGACTCCAGATAACTCAATTGTTAGTCCTGTCGCTACAGAAGCTCATCTGCTTATTTTGATGCCATTGGGACGAAAAATAGTCATTTGGTTGCTCTTAGGGCTGCTGATGTTATTAATTGCCCTGATAGTAGTTTGTTTGATTCAACGCAAAACCCCCTTGGAATTAGTCGAAGATTTCCGCACCCGCAACCGCTTAGAAGGAGCATTGGTAGTGCTAGAACCACTGCCACAATCATCACAAGACGAAGAGATTAGTCTCACTCACCTACAGAAGGGGAGAGTATGCCTGAGTGATTTGATACCAGCCATTGCTGCGACAAATTCTGATGCCGAGTTAGTCACAGTTTGGCGGGCAGGCAAAAAAAATATAGATTTGCGATGTTTGAAAGGTGTAATTTTTGTCAATACTAAAAAGATAAATACAGATGAACTCTACGACGAGGACATTATCGAAATTGACAACGTTAAGCTGCAATTTAACTGGATTGAACACCAAAGGCCCTCTGAGTCAAGCAGTGGGCAGACAAACTTTTGAATAATATTACAGGAAAGTGAATGTTAAGTCCCACGGTTGTGCGTCCCACGGTTGTATTTCGTCCTACCGTTGTTATCGGGTTAGGAGGAACGGGTTATGAAGTTGTACTTAAACTTAAAAAGCGATTCATAGATGTTTACGGCTCAGTACCAGAAGTTATTCGTTTTATTTCTATTGATACTACCGAAAATATCCAAGAACGAGAAAAATCACCTGATGGCACTAAGGTTTTCTTAGAACCTAATGAACTTTATGCAATCTCTGTCGCAAATCCACTACCGCTAACACGTAACGACCACATCGCGGAATGGTGGCCTAGGGACATTCCAGCAAACGCCCTGATCAATGGTGCAGGACAGATTCGGGCCCGGGGACGGCTGGCCTTATTTGCGAAAGTAAGCGATATTGACGCTTTAATTGCTCAAGCAATCAATGCTGTACGCGAAATTCGCACTAGTAAACAAACATTTACAGATAACTTTCAAGTTTCCAGTCGCGATGGTGTCGAAGTTTTTATTGTTGGCAGTTTGGCAGGTGGGACCGGTAGTGGCACATTCTTAGATACGGCTTTTTTAACACGGCAACATCTGAATAATTTTTCTAATATTACTGGGGTATTTGTTTTACCCAGAGTGTTTGCCAATATTCCCCAAACTCACTTGGTGAAGTCTAATGCTTATGGCGCTCTCAAGGAAATAGAAAACTTCTGGGGATTGTCACCATCTAATAGCATTGAGATTGATTATGGTATCAGAAAAATCAAAGCCGATCGCCCTCCCTTTGATGCTGTATTTTTAATTGACGGGGTTAACAAAAATGGAACTGTAGTCGGTCGTCCAGACGATTTGCAAAATTTAGTTGCAGATGGTTTGTACATCCAGATTGGTTCTCAAATTGGTCTAGACGCCGCTAACGTTGCTGATAACATTCGCGCTTATCTGGCAAATGGTGAAAAAGTTCGAGGGCGCAATATAAATTACTGTAGTTTTGGCTTTGCCACCTTGACTCTGCCAGTACAGCAATACGAGCGGATGAAATTAGAGGATGCTCAAAGTTTGCTGAAGAATGAGTTAATGGCATCTACCTCAGCAATCGATTTAGAAAGCGACATCGCCCGGTTTTTAGAAGATTGCAAGTTAGCAGAAGCAACTACTGTCCTGAATGCCTTGACTGAAAGCGATCGCGGCGGACAAATGAAACCCGAATTTAGAATTGGCGAAATCCGTCACGATCGCACTGCTTTACCGACGATCAAAGAACTCTACAAACGACAGCTAGATCAATTTGAACAACGGACGGCTCAAGAATTGGGATTGAATTTTCATCGCTTACAACAGACTACAACTGCTGCGATCGCAACTTTCTGGGAACGTAGTCTGAATCGTCCCAATGGACTAGCTTATATTTTGGAATTTTTGAGTAGCCTTTCCCAAAAATTAGACGAATTACAGCAAAGCGTGCAGCGCAAATCACAAGAGGCACAATCCAGTTTCAATGCTTTGAAATTAGAACCACAAGAAGAAAAAATTAAAGAAGCCGCAGAAGCTTGGTTCTCAAATAAAAACAATATTCAAGCAGCTTGCCAGAGATACAAAGAAAGGGCTGACCAAAAGTGGAAGACTTATTTACATTGGAAACGTTGTGATAAAGCGGCTGAACTCTATGGTGTACTACGGGCTAAGATAGAGCAAATCCAAGAAAAGTGTCAGCGTCTACATAGCAACTTAGATAAAGTTTCTCGAGATTTAGAACAGAGTTATCACGAGGTTAACCGTCAAGGAAGTAACGATAATCCCTTTATTCATACCATTGGGCGCATCAATCTGCAATCAAAACGCCCCAAAGTTACTGGCGAAGATTTTATCCGTTGGTATCGAGAACAGTCTCAAACTTTAACGAATTGGTCTGAGAAAAAAGCTGAAGATGTCAAGAACGAAATTCTGAAATTTGTCGATGAAGCTTACTATCCGCTCACCAGTATGACTGTTGAGCAGGTTTTAGCAGATAGTAATCCTGAAGATGCAGGGCAAGATTTGCAACAACTTGGCAAACTTGCAGTTTTTCTTTGGCAGTATGAAGAAACGGAAATTCCCGTTCAACAGCAGCACGTAATCACAGAATTTTATTACTACGGAGTAGAGAGCAACAACACAATTTTTAGCGATCCGCCTCTTTCTAGTCGTTTGCCTAAAGGAAATAATAATCCTTCTTTCGTACCAACAGGCGAACCCCATAAGGTGATGCTGTTTCGAGTCGAAATTGGTGTTCCCTTATTTGCCTTCAACGGAATGAGGGATATGGAGTCAGCTTACCTAGATCCGAATAAAGTCTTTAAGCACCTGCATCGCAATTGGACAAACTTAGCTAATTTAATTCCTCCAGAAGACGACGGTGGGGCGTTGCGTTGGTTTGCTTTAGCCCTAGCACCCGATCCATATAAATTGGTTGTCAATGAGGGTAGGAAATATTTCGTTTCTACACAACAAGCGAAAAAATTAGAGGGCGGGGTTTTGCCTTTGGGAAGCGATCGCAAGTCAGCATTTAAAACTTTCAAAAGTAACTTGCCTCTAGTCAAGGAAATTGCTGACAAAGTTGAGCGTATTACCCACGAAGACCAAGACAAAGCCAAATTTACTTTGCAAAACTACATCAATCATCTCAATCAGGTTTTAAAGGGAGGCAAGGTTGATCCCCAGATTCAAGAACAGGTAGAAATGGAAATCCAGGAAATTGAAGCTTACCTGGAAGATTTAGAGGTGATTATTTAGCCCCATAGTTTGCACTCTGAGAGTGTTCCCATGCCAAAACCAACTATTTTACTTGCACTCGATCCTCACAGTGCCGCCTTTTGTGCAGCCATTAAACGGCAACTGCAAGAATTTCCCGTCGCCGAAAGCTGTTTAATTCAAACTTATACCTTAACTTGGGATGGTCAAGCTTTTGGGTTTAGTGGCGAGTTAGATCGGTTTGCTGACACAAGTTTTGATCTCGCTCAAACTCATAGTAAACAAGCTTATGTCTCCAAAATTCGTACCCAGTTGAGCGAAGCGACTGGTGAGATCCAAACTGCACTGATTGAATTATTGAAAACGGCTAGTCAATCAAAAGAAGCGATCGCAGCGAAACGCCAAGGAGTAGAAATTAGCAGCAGCCATCAAGTATATCTCATGCTGTCAGTCAGCAATCAATTTGCTAAGGGAGTAGTTTTTGACATAGTACGCTTGATTCGTTGGTTATTTTCTAACTACTTTGTCGATATTCCTTACAGCTTAGAAGCTTTGTTGTTACTGCCAGGGTTATTTTCCCAAGCCAAAACTGCTGATTACGGTGCTGCTTACGCCTTCCTGAAAGAGTTAGATCACAAAATGACCAGTGGAGTTGTGATTAAAGCTGCTCAAAAAGTACCTCCTTTTGATAACTGCTGGCTGATGGACGGGCGAATTGGCGGACTGAGGGATAATTTACCTAGTTATGCTGATGCTTTGGCAGGTTTTCTCACCGTGGAACCGGAAACCAATGGCTTATTGATTGGCGTACAAAAAGTACGAGGGAAAATACCCGCTTATAGTTCATTTGGTTATGGAGAATTGTTTTTTGCTGGAGAAACAACTATTAATCGTTTGAGTGCTGCCTTAGCTGCCGATATTATCATGGAGCAGTTTTTACCGAAGGCAGAATTTACTCCAGAGGCAATTCGCAAATGCCTGTTAGATGCCAAAGGATTTATACTCAGCGAAGATTTCAGTAATGCTTTTCTCGGATTAGAACGAGACAACGGTAAACCGGTTTGGCAAGATTTTAATCCGCGCCTTGAGATGCATGCTGGCCAGGCGAAGGAATATGGGATGGAATTGCAGCGTGCTTATCGGCAATTTGAAAATAAAGAGCTACTTTCCTATAAGCGCACGCTGGAAAATTGTTGCAAACAATTACAGGCAACACTAACCGCCTTCTTAGACCGCACCATTAATCGCTATGCTGATGCTACACCTAGAGGCTTGCATGAAGCAGCTAGGCTATTAAACATATTGACCTTTTTGTATTTGGAACTGCAAACGGATGCTATTGGCGATCAATCCCAGAATCTGGTTACAGAACTGCGTGCGGCTGAAGCATTTCTCGACTCAAGATTGCAGGTAACAATTGATAAAGAAGCTACTCAAAAGCTACTCAACCAAATTGTGTCCTTAAAATTGCGGCAGCAACAATTACAAGATGCTTTAGCTGAAAGAAAGTCTGAAGAACAACTGCAAGAGCTACAAACAACTCAGAAACAGTTAGAAACGGCAATCGCTGAGTATCGCCAAGCGTTAAATGCAGAAATCGAACAAGCTCGACAAATTCGCTTTATGGCGATCGCTCTTGGGCTACTATCCCAGCATTCTCAAAGTGATTATCAATTCAACGGTCGGTCACTTGGTAAAGACCGAGAACAAATTGCCTTAGCTTTTGCAACTGAGTTCACCTTTCAGGAACTTTATGGAGACTTAGAAGAACGTATCGAAACATTTGAACGTGATTTTATTTACCATAAATTACAGGAATTAGGAACATCAGCTTTATATTTAAATCATTACGAAGGTAAGCTTTTAGATCATCTACTCTCAGAGTATAACCCTCTGAATTAGGCATTGTCCGCACGTATGGTTTTGCCGTTTTAGGGCAATAGATGTGAATATATTCGTATAACTCAATACAGTTCAGTTAAACATTTATTCTTTCTCTTTGCGTCCAACTCTTGGAGACGCTACGCGTAGCTTGCTTCTTTGTAGGAGTATGCGTCCAACTCTTGGAGAGGCTGCGCCAACGGAACGCTACGCGAACGCGCAGCGTCTCCAAGAGTTGGAAAGGCGGTTCGTTAAAAAATATCCCAAGCAGTGAGCTTAGTTTTTCTTTAACCAGAGTGATGGAAGAGCGCTACAATCTCACTTCTTAATGTTTTCTTATATGTATTGAAGCAGGCAGGAGGCAGGAGCCATTGACAGAGCGCTTCAGTGTTTCTCTTTTTCTTTGACAATGCTACGAAAACTCTCTCTGGAAAACTGCCCATAGTTTTCTATTGCCAGACAAGTAGCTAAAAAATAACTCTAAAGATAGATTGACAACACATTTGTTCGCCGAAAGTATCCTCCCTTCTTAGCAAACTGGTTATAATTATTTTCCATCTCACTCAGAAATTAAATTCTCATCTACACAGTATTTATATGGGACGTGTTCGTTCTAAATCTGACCTACCGACAAAAATCTGTCCGGTATGTCAACGTCCTTTCACATGGCGTAAAAAGTGGCAAGATTGCTGGGACGATGTGAAATACTGCTCAGAACGTTGTCGTCGTCGCCGTTCTCAAGCTCAAAATGAAACTAACCGCAACACAGACGCAAATAGCGCAAGGGATTAATGGAGTTACAGGTGCAACCTAAATTAATTATTCATGGCGGGGCTGGTAGTTCTCTCCACGGTAAAGAAGGATTGGAGGCGGTGCGCCGATCGCTCCATACAGTAATAGAAGAAGTCTATTCTCTGCTATTATGCGGAGCAACTGCCTCTGAGGCGGTAGTGCAGGGTTGCCAAATGCTCGAAGACAACCCCCGCTTTAATGCTGGTACTGGTTCAGTTCTGCAATCTGATGGGCAAATCCGCATGAGTGCTTCGCTGATGGATGGGGCATCAGGGCGATTTAGTGGTGTGATTAATATCTCGCGGGTGAAAAATCCGATTGAGTTGGCACAATTTTTACAAAACTCCCCAGACCGAGTGCTATCAGATTTCGGCTCGGCTGAGTTAGCGCGGGAAATGCAACTTCCCAGCTATAACGCTTTAACTGATTTGCGGTTACAAGAGTGGATACAAGAGCGCCAGGATAATTTTAAAAGCACAATGGCTAACGTGGTAGCAGAACCGGAAATCTTACAAACCAGCAATGCTGGACGCGGTACCATTGGCGTGGTAGCTTTAGATGCTTATGGTAGACTAGCTGCTGGCACTTCTACAGGTGGTAAAGGCTTTGAGCGGATTGGAAGGGTAAGTGATTCTGCGATGCCAGCAGGAAATTATGCTACTAATAATGCTGGTGTTAGCTGTACTGGGATTGGCGAAGATATCATTGATGAGTGTTTAGCCCCACGGATTGTAGTGCGTGTCACTGATGGTATGTCCCTGAAGGAGGCCATGCAGCGATCCTTTGGGGAAGCCCACCAGAACAAGCGGGATTTGGGAGCGATCGCTTTAGATGTCAGTGGAGCGATCGCTTGGGGGAAAACCTGCGAAATCTTACTCGCCGCCTACCACGACGGCGAAAAAATTGGTGACACTTTGGAATGGACTGGCGACGAACTGATCGGCTATTGCTGAATCAGTTCTAGCGCTTCGGCTAAAGTTTCTTGCTAGTCAACCATTGCGGTCAATTCTTGGGCTTCATAACGTCCTTTCCTGCGGAACGCTGCGCTCTTCCAAAGCTTCTAGCGCCGCTCTTTTCAGTGCCTACTTGATATCCTTGTTCCAGAATATCGATTAATTCTGTCTGATTCAAGTAAAAGCCACCAGATTTGCGGCGCTTGTTTATTTTGTTGATTTCACGCACTGTATTTTCTATTGATATTTATAGTTTTAATATAATTTAATAAATTAAAACTTTTTTAATAATACTAGTACTAAATTTTGCATTTAACATGATAGTTAGTATTACTAAAAAATTATCAAAGTTATTTTTAAAGGTAATATTTAAATTAGCATTATTATCTTGATAGTTTATTTCTCCAATGTAATCAATTATATCGAAAGGTTTAACCCAGTTCAACCAATCTGTTATAATATTTTCATATTTATCCTTAGTCTTTAGAGTTGTTTTTCTTAGTTGAGTTGTTAATATAATTTGATGAGATTTATTATCACAAGAAAAATTTATAAGCCTATGGCATAATGCTGCTGGTTTTCTAAGATCGTAATGCTTTAATTCGTGATTTCTTTCCACTCGATACCAAATTATATGACTACCACCAATAAGATACCCGTAACGGTCGCGCTTAGATTGATCGTGAAGCGGTTGTAACAAGCTTTTTTCTTCATTCACTACCTGGCGAACTTTTTCATGTATTTCAGGATTTCTATATCTATGTTGTTGATATCTAATTTCTGGGTCAGGATGAAAAATAATCTCATAAATTGGGTCATAAAACTCATACAACACATAATCATAAGGAGCTTCTAATAAATATTGGATTTTAGGATGTTGAGATAATAACGCAAAATCTGTAAGATAGATTTTTTGAACGATAGTGATTGGATGAAAATTTGCCATATATAGCAATCCGATTTGATTGCGTGAAAAAATATAAGTATATGTAGGGTGTGTTACGGCTTCCGTAACGCACCATTCATAAGGATTTGGTGCGTTACGCTGTCGCTAACACAACGCCAGTGACGCTCCTGCGTCGCTTTACGCGTCGCTAACGCTCAAGTCGGGAAACCCGCCCACACGACTGGCTCCCCTACGTATCTTTTCAAAAATCAAATATGAGTCCTATAGTAGTAAGTACGCGTATACGGTTTCTTTGGTGGAAACTATTCCTATCTTTTCAATTCAACCTTCTGTCCGCTGCTGCATGATAATATGGCTACCGCGCTGGCGTACTTGCACAAAGCCATGCATCTCTAAAATTTGACACACTTCCCCACCCGAAAGAACGCGCAGCTTACCCAACACTTACCTCTAAGCGCGTAATAAAGACTTCTGTAATTAGCCGATCTTGGACTTCAGAGGGGTCAACTGTCTCAAAAAATAATTCCAATGCCTCAACCAAATTATTGCGTGCTTCTTCGATAGTGTCACCTTGGCTAGCAATATCTAATTCTGGACAAAGCGATACATAGCCGTTTTTCTCACACTCAATAATCGCCGTAAATTATTTTGCTTTCCTCATATTTTACCTTTAGTTGAATCAGCTAATCTGATGATTTAATTATCGCTTTATTGGCTTTTCTTGCGCCAAGCTGGTTTTACCACCTGACGACTACGGGCAATCACCAGAGAATCATCAGGCACATCTTCTGTGACTGTAGAACCAGCTGCGACATAGACATCATCTCCCAAGGTGAGTGGAGCCACTAAAACGCTATTAGCACCAGTTTTTGTGCGATCGCCTATTTTGGTACGGTGTTTCTTTACGCCATCATAATTGGCAGTAATTGTACCAGCACCAATATTCACCTGATTGCCGACAACGCTATCACCTATATACGACAAATGTGCTGCATTCGTGCGATCGCCTAATTGCGTATTTTTCAATTCCACAAAATTCCCCACTCGGCAACCAGCACCCACTTGTACCTGACTACGCAAATGGGCATAGGGACCAATTCGGCTTCCTGCCTGCACAGTGCTATCTGTTACTACTGAATACTGCACCGTGACATTTTCAGCCAAGTGACTATTTTCAATTAAACTTCCCGGTCCAATGTGACTTCCTGTTTGAATCACCGTATTTCCCCGCAGGTGAGTTTGGGGTTCAATAATTACATCTGCCTGTAATTCTACTGTTTCATCAATGGTGATGCTTGTGGGGTCGATGAGGGTGACACCAGCCAGCATCCATTTTTCCTTGACTCGTTTTTGCAAAATTTCAGATGCTATTGCCAGTTGCAGGCGATCATTAATGCCAAGAATTTCTTGGTAATCTTCCGCATCCACTGCCATCACTTGTCCGACCTGAGTCACAGCATCAGTGAGATAGTATTCTTTTTGGGCATTGTTTGTCTGTAGATGGGGCAGCACCTTTGCCAAATCTTGCCAGCCGAAGCAGTAAACTCCAGCGTTAATCCGCTGATTTTGTCTTTGAGCAGCAGTACAATCCTTGTGTTCGACCATTTGCTGCACAATATTTTCATCGTTACAAAAAACTCGCCCGTAGCCCGTGGGGTCGGGTAGGTACGAGGTGAGAATAGTGGCGGCGTTTTGATTTCGGGTGTGAGTTTGTAACATCTGCTTGAGGGTTTCGCTGCGTATCAACGGTAAATCGCCGTTAAGTATGAGCAAATCCCCAGTGTAGTCTTTTAAGTGAGGAAGTAATTGCTGGATGGCATGACCTGTTCCCAGTTGCACAGTCTGTTCGACAAACTCCAAGCTCTTAATTGAATGCATGGCGGCTTGCACTTCCTCGGACTGATACCCCACAATCACGATTCGCCGTGAGGGCGAAAGTGGTTCTACACTTTCGAGAACTCTCTCAACTAGCGATCGCCCACCCAAAGAATGTAAAACCTTGGGTAAGCGTGATTTCATCCGTGTGCCGCGTCCCGCCGCTAGAATTGCTACAACTACCATAATTAGCTATCAGCTATCAGTGAAATTATGATTAATCCTGTTGGTACTTTAAGATTTAGCCTCAAATCATACCAGCAAATCATAGAAGAGTGAAATATGAAAGGAGTCAGGAGAACTACTTTTGTAAAAGGCGGAGATTATAATACCAATTCGCGCTCATTACAGCAGCTACAAATCATTATCCCTTACTCCCTACTCCCTACTCTTTTTCATGACGAGAGCTAATAAACTCGGCAAACTGCTGCATTAGTTTGGGATTACGCCAACCGGAATCAGCTTCTTCTTGCATCACTAAAAGTGCTTCTGCTGAAGTAAAAGCTCTTTTGTAAGGTCGTTCGCTGGTCAAAGCATCATAAATATCAATTAACTGAAATACTTGCGCCAGGTAGGGAATATCATCCCCCTTGAGTCCATCAGAGTAGCCTGAGCCATCCCAGCGTTCATGGTGATGACGAATAATCGGAATTACACCCCGCATACTGCGTAGTGGCTGGCAGATTTTTTCCCCAATCAAAACGTGCTGCTGCATGATCTGCCAATCTTCGGGGGTGAGTTTGCCTTTTTTCAGCAGAACTGCATCGGGAATACCCACCTTGCCGATATCGTGGAGATAACCAGCCCACATCAAATCTCGAATTTGGTAGCGTGAGAGATTGAGGTATTCACCAAAAACTTGTCCCAATTTCACCAAGCGTTCACAATGGTCGCCCGTATTAGGATCGCGACTTTCAATCGACATGGCAATGGAAAATAGTACTTGTTCAGCATGGTCTAAATCTTCGTTCAGACGCTTCTGCCGCACCAAAGACTTTACACGCGCCGCTAGTTCCACACGATCAAAGGGTTTGGTGAGAAAATCATCTGCCCCAACTTCAATTCCCCGAATGCGCGATCGCCTGTCATTTAACGCTGTAATAAAAATCACTGGAATTAGCCTGGTCTGCTCATCCTGTTTGAGCAATTGGCACACTTCAAATCCATCCATTCCTGGCATCATCACATCCAGCAAAATCAAATCTGGTTGTTTTTGAGTTACCAATCCTACAACAATGTAACCACTGTCTGCCTCAATTACTTCGTATCCTTCCATCCCCAAAAGGGCAACAGCAGTCATCCGACTGGCGGCATGATCATCAACGACTAAAACCTTCGGCGGATCTAAATCAAACCCATTCACTTTAGAACCTTTGGCTTGTAGGGTTCTAGAGACCAATGAATCATCACCACAATTAACATCACCTTTTATCCAAGAATACACCGCTTCGCTATCTTCAAACATAAGGTCTTTTTTAGATAAGCCTAAATAATAAGCCTCCACATTATTTGGCGATTCTACGGCATGATTTGAACCGATACTCTTCACTCTGCTAACGGGGTTTGATCCACTAACAATTTGTTCTGTAAAGCCTGTATGGTTGGGTTTCCATTGAATCACAAAGGCACTCCAGTTTTTTGCACAAGTTAACAGTGTCTACATTTCAAAAACAAATTTAATATTCAACTGTATCTGAGCCAGAGGTTCCATAGAGATTATGGATTATATCAAGCTGCCTATCTGAGTTTTTCGCAGTATGTATCTTTTATGTTACGAACAAGGGGTATCTTGTTGTCAAATTTTTTGTTTTGCTTTTAATTCCAGTATTATAAATTCGCACAAATCTTAAATCAGGCTTTTTACGGAGATTTTTTAACATGGTAACGCCAGAAAGCACTGTAATTGCTTGTTTTATATTAAAATATCAGGTTTTGAGTTGGAAGCCTTTATGGTAACATTAAGTATATATGTTTTTAGTTACTCAGTTCTAGCAACACTCAAATACTCTTAAGCAAGATGTAAAATTAGATACTATCACAAATTTAATTTATTTGGCTCGTAAAAACTCGTTGTGTGAGTAATCTGGAAAGGAAATCAGAATTATTGGAAAATATGGATGATTTGTCTAGAATTAAGGACTGAGGATGAGGTCTGTAGTTGCCGCAGCTACGCCCGTCGTAGATATCGCTCCCTAACTAGAAACTAGGCCCCATAAAATCCCTGCTTTGTGTTCCCAATAGCCACCTTTTTCGCCAACGGGAGGTAGGTTCGAGTGAAGAGGCTTGTTGCTCTTGTTGTCGCCGTCTCACTATGACTTCGGTTGGATCGCTCAATTGAGGATCGCGATAAGCAATGGCAGCACGGGTTAGCAAGTGTTCTTTTTCAGCTTGGGACAGGGTAGTAAGTGCTGTTAGCGGATAGCTATGGTTTAGCTCGTGCTGAGTGCTAACTACTGAGTGATCTTTAGACTCAGCACTCCCCGAATGAGGTGCCACAGTACCAGGCGATCGCCTTCCCACGGGTGGGGTAGAACCTACCACCAAGCCAGCAGATAAAAGTGCTGTGCGTACAGCAGCAGAACAAGAATAGGTGGCTAATAAACCATCTGGATGTAAACACAATGATAGCTGTTTAATAAATTCAACAGTCCATAATTGAGGACACTGTGGTGGTGAAAAAGGATCAAGGAAAATTGCATCTGCCCAGAAACCCGACTGACGTACTAGCGTTATCGTAGTTCTAGCATCGCCAATTAGTAGCTTCGCTTTCAGGCAAGGTGTTTGCACTTGATGCTCAAAAGCTAGCTCTTTCAAAATTTCAATATAGTTACAGTTCCAATTGTCGAACAAGTGATGAGCGATCGCAGCTTGTGGCACTGCTGGATTCAGTTCTAAGCCGATTACTTCAACACAACAACTGGGATTCACTGCCCAAATTGTCTGCAAAGCAGCAGCTGTGTTATATCCTAGACCATAACAAACATCCAACAGCCGCAAGACTGGTTTTTGAGCGGCTGTAGCCAGTTGAGTCGGTTCAACAAACTTGAAAAAACTCTCCTGCCTAGCTCCATAATGGCTGTGAAAGGATTCACCAAACTCTTGAGAGACAAAGGTGAAGGAACCATCTGCTGTTAACTTGGGTGTAAAATTCTCTAAGTCTGACATCTTAATAAAAAAACTCAATAATGATCAATACTTCGACGCCGCTCAGTACAACTGCCCTATGCCCAATTCTCAATTTGTTATTTCACCAGTTTGGCTGTTTGAACATCTAGAAGATCCGCAAGTCGTTATTGTGGATTGTCGCTTTTCTCTAGCTGATCCACAAATAGGACAACAACAGTACCAGACAAGTCATATAGAAGGGTCATATTACCTAGATTTGAATCAGGATCTTTCTAGTCCAGTAGGTAAACATGGCGGGAGACATCCTTTGCCTAACCCCAATGATATAGCTAACAAATTTGCCGCGATTGGGATAAATTACCAAAAAAGTTTAGTTGTAGCTTATGATGATTCGCGCTTTGCCTTTGCGGCTCGTCTATGGTGGCTATTGCGGTATCTCGGACATGAGCAAGTCGCGGTACTCGATGGAGGCTTTGCTGGATGGCAAAAAGCTGGGTATCCTGTTACAAATGTCGTTCCTCACACCCAGATGGGTACGTTTGTAGCTCAAGTACAAACAGAAAAGGTGGTAGATATTACAGCGGTGAAAAACCGCAAAGACAGCCACGAGGTAGTATTGGTAGATTCAAGAGAAAGCGATCGCTACCGAGGTGAACAAGAGCCAATTGATAAAATTGCTGGACATATCCCTGGTGCAGTTAACTATCCCTGGTACGAAGTTACAGACTCTTCCGGCTACGTAATTCCTCAATCAGAACAACGCCGTCGGTGGGAAAAGCTAGCAACAGCCGAAGAAATCTTAGTATATTGCGGTTCTGGTGTTACTGCTTGTGTGAATTTACTTTCTTTAGAATTAGCTGGCATTAGCAAGGGTAAACTTTATGCTGGTAGCTGGAGTGATTGGATTTCTTATTTATAGTTAGGAGTTACGAGTGAGAAGTTAAAAAGGCGACTAGAAGTCGCTACTACACTACATTGTCCACCTTCGTGGACTAAGAAAAAATCAAGGGTTTCAAACTCACGCAAGTGGATTTTGTATGTATAGCCAAGTCAGCGCACTGGCTCCCCATGAGCAACTCGCGTGTGACTATAAGTTGCCAGGGTTAGTATGAATTAAGACTTGAAAAACATCCTTTTAGACTGAAGAAATAAATCTAAACTCCTAACTGTACAGACGCGATTAATCGCGTCTCTTATCAAAATCGACCTAATTGCAAATTGTAATTAATACTGAAGAACCAGCCATCAAAATCAATATTTTCGGCGGTTGAACTACCTAAACTAACTCCAGCTTCCACATTCATATTAGTGGTATCAGATATTCGATAATTTAAGTGCCCGAATAGCCGATGAAATTGGTCTTCTCGATCACGCTGTGTAAAGTCCGAGAAGCTGGCTTGGTAGTCAATACCAACCTGGAGAGGCTTTTGCAAGTAGTAGTTCAGAGAAATCCAAAAAGAATTGATTATCCGATCACGACTTAGAGGATCAGCAAAATTTACACTCAACTCGTAGAAGCTATCTAGCGTTAATTTTGGAGTTAAGGGATCTCGCCGTCCCAAAGACAGTTGCAGGGAATTCTCATTTAAAAAGCGATCGCCTGCTTTGAAGCTATCAAGGCTATCGCTGTTGTTGGCATAAAATAACTGTTGATTGCTGTAACTGACTTCACCATACATTCGCCGCGAGAACTGCTGGTAAATACTGAGATTAAATCTCACCTGATTGTAATCGTATTGTGACTGATTAATATAACGAATGAGATTGCCATCAATTGAGCCGTTTAAATAAGTCTTAGATCCTAAAGGGAAATATGCAGAGGCTAGCGTCAGTCCAGAAATAATTAAACCATCTTCTATGGGATTATCATTTGAGGAAAAAATATTGCTCGTCTGGAAATAACCTACACGGCCTTGTAGATAGCCTATGGGTTTAAACTTAGGTACGGATTGTTCTGTCGGTGGGAGTGGCTGCTGTTCTAAGGGTCGTAACCGCACCCGCAACCCCAATTCGCGATCGCTCTCAGACTCAGGTGGCTGTTTTGGCGATCGTAGCAACTGTATTAGCCTCTGTAGCCTTTGGGACTGATTTATTTGAGGTGCATTCAACAGTTGCTCTTTTGAGTCTAGAGGAGATGTAGGCAAAACACTTGGCTGTGATTCTAACTGGGGCGGGTCATTTTGCTTTTGAGTATCTCCAGGTTGTTCGGTTGCGGCTGGGGTTTGAGTAGTAGCTGGTGTTTGCTGTGCCACATTTAACGGCATCTGGGAGTCTAAACTTTGCGACTCACTGGACTGCTTGCACAAAAAGTTAATTATCTCTTGCTCTAACTTCTGACATAGCTGATAAGTTACCTGTGTGTTTGCTAAATTTTTAGAACGCGAAATATCTGTATTTGCAGATTCTGTTGCATTTACTTTAATGCAACACCAGCTTCCACCACTGGAAGCTAACAAAATACAAAAAAACAAATTCTTCCAGTTCTTGAGTCGCATCTGGTTAGATCGCGTTGATCGCGTTTGGCGAATGTAGACTTATAAGCTGTATCGGAAGTTCCGACTCAGAAGATACAGCTATTGAGCGCATCTCTTTTCGTTTCGTAGGTATATACTGAAACTACAAACTGAAATTGCTGCTTTTCGGATTTTCTCCCAGATTTTTTTGCAAAACAGAGATGCTGCGATCCAATTTCTGCTCAACTTTAGTGAAATACAGTCAGTGAGTCATTTCACAACATATCCCTAACAACTCCTTTTCCCACATAACTGATGATCCTGTGGCTGATCTGATTAAAAAGGATTATCTGTAAGGTACTCCTCATTTAATTCTTGATATCAAATACTAACTTTGAAATCTGCCACAGATTTTATTGCATAAGATGTCAGTTTAAAAAAAAAACTTAAATAAACTAAACACATAATTTATTTGCTATCGATTTGATGTATGTATTAAATGTAGGCTAAAATGCAAATGAATTTAACTAGGAAAACTTATAACAATTAGCAGCAGCTTAGAGGATGTTTTAAAAGGATTTTTGGTAACATCAAACCCTCCCAAACCTAACCCCCTAGCCCTCATTTCATCATCGGTAAGGGGAGTTTCAAAGCCTCTCTCCCTATGGGCGAGAGGAATGGAAGTGGGGTTTATAGTATACTTTGCAACTTTTCAAACATCCTCTTAAACTTTTAACTTTTTTGGTATTAGTTGAAGTTCATAAATTATCAAATTATGTTTCATAAATCGTTTCCATTGTTAGTGATTGGTTTATGGGGAGTTATAGTACTGTCTTTGCCAAATCGGGTAAGTGCTATAACTCCTCTAACGCGAGCAGAGATTCAGAACCTCCGCAACTTGGTACTACTGATACCCAAAGATCGACTGAAGAAGCGTCCTGCACGCAAATTAGATGCAATGACTCCTGGGGATGGGTTGTCAACTGGTCGAGCTTCCCTAGCAGACTTGCGCTTTAACGACGGTTCTTTGGCACGAGTTGGCGAACAGGCTATATTTCAATTTTTACCAAAGACTCGCAGCTTTAGACTGTCAAACGGGACTGCGTTGCTGCTTATCCCACCTGGTAAGGGGCAAACACGTATACAAACGCCAAGTGCAGCAGCAGCAATTCGTGGTTCAGCATTATTTGTCCGCTACGACAAACAAACAGATACCACGATTGTGGGTGCGCTGACAAATAGCGGCATTGAAGTTTCTAATCAGGAAGCTTCTCAAACTCAGGTGCTGCAAGCAGGACAGATGATGGTTATAGTTAAAGGCGAATTTCAGGGCTTATACGATTTTGATCTCAGAAATTTTTATCAAACAAGCGATCTGGTTCGGGGACTTAATTTGACTAGGCAAAATCCTACGCCTACGACCGATCAGGCGATCGCTAGCGTTCAAGCTGAAACTGCTGCGGCTTTGAAAGCACAGTCGCCCATAACAGGTAAGGGAGTAGTTGAAAACCCATCTTTTGTAGAGCTAACTACTAGTCCTTCAACTTCCTCGACCGATAATTCCCCAATAAACTCCATTGGAGATGATTCCCCATCAAATTCCTTTGAGGACATAAGACAAGTTCTGTCAAATACTGAGCATCGCCCTGAAAAAAATAAAATTATTAGGACAGTAAATCCACCAGTAAATCCACCAGTAAATCCACCAGTGAATCCGCCAGTAAATCCACCAGTAAATCCACCAGTAAATCCGCCAGTAAATCCACCAGTAAATCCACCAGTGAATCCGCCAGTAAATCCACCAGTGAATCCGCCAGTGAATCCGCCAGTCGATCCTCCAGTCCAACCTCCAGTAAATCCACCAGTGAATCCGCCAGTCGATCCTCCAGTCCAACCTCCAGTAAATCCGCCAGTGAATCCGCCAGTCGATCCTCCAGTAAATCCGCCAGTCCAACCTCCAGTAAATCCGCCAGTAAATCCGCCAGTAAATCCGCCAGTCGATCCTCCAGTAAATCCGCCAGTAAATCCGCCAGTCGATCCTCCAGTCCAACCTCCAGTAAATCCGCCAGTAAATCCGCCAGTAAAACCTCCAGAAACTACCTGAAACTACACGTGTAGCGGCTTGCCGTAGGCTACCGCTCCAAGCGTAAAAGACACAGAGAGAAGAAAGAAAAAAAGAAATGCCTAAATTAACAGTATTGATTTATACTGAATACTGTCGAAAGAACTATAACAACTGTTAACTACTACCTCTACAGCAACCAAAGCAAAAAGTGATATTCCCTACGACTAGAGAGCATCTGCTAACGCTAGATTAAATCAAGGACAGGACTTACACAGGGTTCACCGGATATCCTTATATAGTTCAATCACATTCTGTGTGTAAGTTCCCAGGAACTAACTTGTTGCTAAAGAGAACATAAATTTATGACTTTTGATTACGACCTGTTTGTAATTGGTGCGGGTTCTGGAGGTTTGGCGGCTTCCAAACGGGCGGCTAGCTACGGGGCAAAAGTGGCGATCGCTGAAGATGATTTAGTTGGTGGGACTTGTGTAATTCGTGGTTGCGTTCCCAAAAAACTCATGGTCTATGGCTCTCACTTCCCCGGACTATTCAGTGACGCTTCAGGCTATGGCTGGAAAGTCGGTAATGCGGAGTTGGACTGGGAATATTTCATTACATCTATAGATAAGGAAGTGCGGCGACTGTCGCAACTACATATAAGCTTTTTAGAAAAAGCGGGAGTGCAACTAATTCCTAGTCGCGCCACGTTGGTAGACCCCCACACAGTAGAAGTTGATGGACGTAAAGTTACAGCAGACAAAATTTTAATTGCTGTTGGTGGGCGTCCTGTCAAGCCAGATTTAGCAGGGATGGAATACGGCATTACCTCTAATGAAATCTTTCATCTCAAAGAACAACCAAAACACATCGTTATTATTGGTGCTGGTTATATCGGCACGGAATTTGCGTGTATTATGCGAGGTTTGGGTTCTGAGGTGACACAAATTACCAGAGGTGAAAAGATTTTGAACGGGTTTGATGAGGATGTCCGCATAGAAATCGAAGAGGGGATGACAAACCACGGAATTCGGCTGATTAAGAATAATGTGGTAAAAACAGTTGAAGGTGTGCCAGAAGGGTTAAAACTCACTTTATCAGGGGATGATCAACAACCAGTAATTGCCGATGTCTTTTTAATAGCGACCGGTCGGATTCCTAATGTAGATGGACTAGGTTTAAAAAACGCTGGGGTTGATGTTGTCGCTAGTTCTATCGAAGGGCCTGGATACCCTACCACAAGTGCGATCGCTGTCAATGAATATAGTCAAACTAGTCAAGCGAATATATTTGCCGTTGGCGATGTCACCGACCGAATTAATTTAACTCCAGTGGCCATTGGCGAAGGTCGCGCCTTTGCAGATAGCGAATTTGGCAGCAATCGGCGAGAATTCAGTCATGAAACTGTACCCACAGCAATATTTTCTAACCCAGAAGCTGCTACAGTCGGCTGGACAGAAGCCGAAGCACGGGAAAAACTCGGTGATGCTGTAACAATTTATCGCACTCGCTTCCGCCCTATGTACCATAGTTTAACTAGTAAACAAGAGAAGATAATGATGAAGTTGGTGGTTGATAGCAAGACTGACAAAGTGCTAGGCGCTCACATGGTGGGTGAAAATGCCGCTGAAATCATTCAAGGTGTGGCGATCGCTGTGAAGATGGGCGCAACTAAAAAAGACTTTGACGCCACTGTTGGTATCCATCCCTCTGCAGCGGAAGAATTTGTCACAATGCGGTAATAAGAATTAGGAGTTATGAGTTATGAGTTATGAGTTGAAAAAAGAAACTCATAACTTAAAACTTAAAATTCCTAACTTCTTCTCACTTCTAAATTATCTACAGTTTTGCAATACATATATCTTCACGGCTTTGCTTCGAGTCCTAATTCTGCCAAAGCGCGGGATATCGGCGATCGCTTTGCCCAAATTCACACAAAGCTAAAAATTCCTGATTTGAATGCTGGCGATTTTTCGCAGTTGACAATCACTCGTCAGATCACTCAAGTTGCCGCAGAATTCAGCAATGATTCTACGCCAGTAACGCTCATTGGCTCAAGTTTAGGTGGTTTGACCGCTGCCCACTTGGGACAGCAATATTTACAAGTAGAACGTCTTGTGCTGCTAGCACCAGCTTTTGGGTTTTTATCTCATTGGTTGCCCAAGCTAGGCGATGAAGAAGTACAGCGTTGGCAGCAAGAAAAATATATCATGGTCTACCACTATGGGGAGAGGCGAAAGCTTCCCTTAAATTACAATTTGATTACAGATGCTGCCCAATACCAAGAGGAGCTTTTACAACGTCCTATCCCCACCCTAATTTTGCATGGAAAAAAGGATGAAGTCATCCCCATCGAAGCTAGTCGTGACTTTGCGCGTTTGCGTCCTTGGGTGGAGTTAGTCGAACTTGCCAGTGACCACGCCTTGGCTGATGTTATGGAAGAAATTTGGCAGGCAATTCGCCTCTTTTGCCAGTTACCTTGAGGTTGTAAAATATTAAACTCAGACCTAACCTAATATTTTTCAGTAAGTACAACTTAACTCGTAGATCCAAGGAGGCTATATTCACTTACTATCAAGGATGGTTAAAGGAAAATAAGTCTTTTGTGAACAGTATTGATTTAAAATCCAAAATCTAGAATCCAAAATTGATATGCTTCCCTTCATCCGGTCAGATTTAGCCGAATTTACCGCGTATAAATCCCACCCCAGCAGCGATACAGCCGATTCTGTCCCCATACAGTTTGATCGACTGGATACAAATGAAAGCCCCTATGATTTACCACCGGAGTTAAAAGAGAAGCTGTCCTGGATGTATCAGCAAGTAATTGAAACAAATCGTTATCCTGATGGCGGACATGAAACACTTAAGGATGCGATCGCCGAATACGTTAATGAATCAGCCGGTCTGTCGCTATCCAATACTGCTGCCAATATTTCTGTGGGCAATGGTTCAGATGAACTAATCCGCTCTTTATTAATCGCCACCTGTTTAAAAGGAGAAGGTTCAATTCTAATTGCCAATCCCACTTTCTCTATGTACGGAATTTTGGCACAAACTTTGGGCATTCCTGTAGTGGTGGTGGGTAGAAATGAAACAAATTTTGAAATTGACATAAGCGCCGCCCAGTCTGCGATCGAACAAACTCAAAATCCCCCTATTCGCGTAGTTTTTGTAGTGCATCCCAATTCGCCGACTGCCAATAGTTTAACTACGGCAGAGTTGACATGGTTAAGAAGTCTGAGCGAGCATATTTTGGTAGTAATTGATGAAGCTTACTTTGAATTCAGCCAAACTACCCTAGTGGGTGAATTAACACAGCATCCCAATTGGGTAATATTACGCACTTTTTCTAAAGCCTTCCGATTGGCTGCTCTCCGTGTTGGCTATTGTGTCGCTCATCCGGAAGCGATCACCATTTTAGAAAAAGTTCGCTTACCTTACAATCTGCCCAGCTTTTCCATAGCAGCAGCATTAGTTACTTTACAAAACCGCACACTTTTGCTCGAGTCAATTCGCCAAACCCTGAGTGAACGAGCCAAACTCATCGAAATTTTATCCCAGCAACCAGAACTACAAATTACCACAAGCGCTGCTAACTTTATTTACTTACGTTTTAAAGCAAATGGCTTTAATTCACAAGACGCTGCGTTAAAAACTTTCCACCAAAAACTTAGAACACTCGGAACTCTTGTGCGACACATTAGTGGAGGATTGCGAATTACTGTAGGAACGGTAGAGGAAAACGCGCGCACTGTTAATCGAGTCCAAGCTGCTTTGGCAAATTTGGAATTTTAGCAATTTACTCAGTAATTAAATCGGCTGTCCACCTCACTGCCCAAACGGCGTACTATTCCCACTGTTTGTGGCAGCACACCTACTAAAAGAGCAAAAGCAACATCTGGCAAAAGAGCCACTATTTCTGGTGGGAAGTATTGTTCAAATTGATCGAGAATTTTCTGAACTCGTTGCCCAGGCACTGGGTTTTCTGTAATTTGTTTGATCAATCGAATCCACTGTCGCCTAATCAAGTAAGCCTTCTGGCGCTCTTCATTAGATTCGGGAGTTAATAAAGACAGATTACCTATGGGCAGTGCTCTTTGGCAATCACAATCGTAATCCCCACCTACAGCAGCCCCAGGCCCAGCAAACTCTGCATGGTATCGTTTAAAGAGGATTAATCCATTTCGTCTACGACTATTGACGATGAAAACTTCTCCACTGTGTAAACGTGTGAGGATATCCGAGCCTTGCGATTGCTCAGTTCCATCTGGCATGACAACAGAGTCAAGGAAACTAGTTTCAGAGTAATAAGTTGATACCATAGAGGTCTGATAGCGTCGATGCTGTTCGCTATCCATGTTTTTTAAACTTTCAACGAATTTGGTAGTACTATGCACTTCAAAAGGGAACTAACTGTTATGTCAAATCAGATTTTTAAATTCTTTTATTATCAAGAATCTTTCGGTCAACTTAACTAAAATACTAATAAATAGGCATTGTTTAGTAATTGAGTGATTATATTTTATGAGATATAACTATATTTGTCTGTAAACTCTACGAGTGTTTTCTTAAAGTTTTTATAAAGATGAATATCTTAATTACAAAGTTATTATGAGGTATTGCGGATTTCCTAAGTGTAATTTTACCGCTATTTCTATTATAATTTATCTATTTATATAAAATAGTCAAAAATCTTTTCTTTTTTGTTTAATGACAAATTAAAAAGGTCAAAACTTAACATTTAATCATTTAAGTGGAGTTTTCCAAAGTTATACTTTTATTAAAATGACGAATGGGTATATCCGTAAAAAGTCTAAATAAAATATACTCAGAAAAACTAACCAAAGCTATACACATCTAGGTATTTAGCTAATATGGCTGAGTTTTGAATTAGGTTATTTTGTACTTTAAACGCCTATATTGGTGATATATTTTATCGCAAGTAATTACAACATCAAAATTTATAGCAAAATAAAATTCAAATAGTGGAATCATCACTCAGATGCTTGTGCAATAACATCTGGCTTGAACGTCTTAGGAAAAATGTATTCCAATTCGATTCGACTTTATGCACCCGATATCCCAGCTTGAAATAAAGTTGCCTTGCTTGATGGTTATTTTCCAAAACGTGGAGATATAAGTCTTGAAATCCCCACTCGCGAGAGACTTTTTCACAGCTAGTCAGTAAGCCTGAAGCTACACCATGTCTACGGAATTTTGGGTGAACCGCTAAATTAGATAAGTAAGGAAAACCCATGCCAACCTGGCTCCACGAATCACTGTAACGTACACCCAGTTCCACACTTCCCACTAAGTTATTAGTTGCACCAGTAGTAGCTTCAAAGGCGACTAAACAAATATGACGCGGCAAAGGTGATGCCATGCGATGCCTTAAGTCTTCGTAAATACCCAGACGTAGCAATGGGAAAGCCCATCCCCATATACCCTGTTGGGAGTGAAAGCTTTCAGCAATAATTTGGGCAACACCGATCAAATCAGCAGGTATAGCTGTACGAATTTGAAATTGGCAGCAAGCTGGATTGATTGGCTGTTGCTGGTATGGATGAAAAAACCGATATTTCAAGGTTAGTTTAGGATTGATTTTATTCAACGAAAATTTTCTCAAATATCCTCAAACACCATTTAAACTGAATAAAAACTTTATATCTGCCCAGGAGATTGAACTGACTTAAGATTGCTAATTAGCTTTTGCTTGTGGAGCCGACAAAGTTTTACACTTTAGTTTAAGGCTTTATAGCCTGTATTTTTGAAAGAGTCTTAGAAGTTACAGCTTCATAAATCTATAATCTTAAGTTCAGTCGGTTCAAGTGCATCCCTTGCTTTAGGTAGGAAGGATATCAGCCTGTTTCTCACAAAAACATCTATAAAGTGGTAGAGGTTGAGGTGAATGGGCAGAGAAATAGCATAACCTGTCGGTAGGCAGCATCTACAAAATTGTTAAGTAAGTACACCAACGGCAAACTCTGGTTTCAAACTACCCTTGGTTGCAGTACTGAACTCATTTTTACAATTGCCGCTACATTAACACGACTTTGCTACTGGGTCATAGGAACAGGCTGTACAGTTATTGGAGTAAGAATCTGCAAGGTTCTCTAATTCCTAATATCCAACTTTTCAACCACTATCATCTTGTCTTAATGATAGTTCTGATTGCTAAATTGGAAAGAGACATTTGTCTAATAGTATACTTTAGCTTTAAATCTTATTGTTTTAATTTTGCTGACTCTACCATGACTACCATAAATAAAATTTACCTGCAAGTGTTAGTACAACTCCTGGGAAGGGAAAACTTAATATGCAGCTTCATCTGGATTTTTCAGCTAGCTATGAGTGCTGTATGTAGTATCAGAGATTCCTCACAGGAGGTAAAGGAAGATTTGGCAAGCAAGCATCGACTCTGTAACCCTAAAACTGACTATGAAAGCAATTACATTGCACCAAAGCAAACGGTAATCGGCATAAGCCATTGAGACAAATTACTGTAAGTAAACGCTCCTACACTCAGCAGTCATCTAGCCAAAGAGCCTTATTGGTCGAAATGCTCTGCTCTTACCTGACTCAGAAAAATCCTTACCTGATCAGCTTATTCTTTATCCGACTGCCGTTGCAGCAGGAAAGCGGTGCATGAAATCCCAAGCAAACAGTAAGCCTAAAATTTTGGTTGTCGATGATGAACCAGACAACCTTGATTTGCTTTACCGCACTTTCTATCGCGACTATAAGGTGCTCAGGGCAGCCTCTGGTCCTGCGGCACTGGATCTGCTGGCTCAAGAGGGAGAAGTCGCAGTGATCATCTCCGATCAGCGGATGCCGATGATGAGCGGTACAGAATTTTTGAGCCTAACAGCAACTCAATATCCAGATATTATCCGGATTATTTTAACTGGCTACACCGATGTCGAAGACCTGGTGGAAGCAATCAACGCTGGTAAGGTATTTAAATATGTCACTAAACCGTGGGAAGCCGAGGAACTCAAAGCAGTGGTACGCCAAGGTTTGGATACCCACAATGTCCTAAAAGCCCGCACCCGCGAACTTACCCGCACACTTCGGCAAGAATCGCTGCTAAATACCGTCACAAATACGATTCGCAGTGCTTTAGACTATCGCCAAATTTTACAGGCAATTGTAGATACAGTGGGCCATATGTTGGAGGTGGATGTCTGCCTATTGCGTCCCTTCCAAGATGAGCAGTTGGCGGATAAAGGATTCATTTATCAGAAGGCTCTGGAAGAAAAAGAACATGGGGACACAGGGATATGGGGAGACGGAGATCAGCAAATCAATTTTCCTCTTGTTCCCCCATCTTCCTCTCCTCCTATCCCTCCCTCCTCCCTGCTGGCTCAAACGGTGTGGGAAACCCGCGAAGTCCAGGTAATTCACGATGTGATCGATGATCAGCGCATTCACGGTAAAACTCCCGAACTGCGCGAACGTGGGGCAGCTTTTGCTGCTGCTAACATTTGTTCTAGTTTAGTTGTGCCATTGATCTGCCAACAAGAACTGATGGCAGTGCTGGCACTGCACCAGTGTTCTCTGCCTCGCTTTTGGGGGGATGATGAGGTGCAGCTAGTGTTGATGGTAGCGGATCAGGCAGCTTTAGCTTTGTCTCAAGCTTATGCTTACGAACAAGTACGTGCTCTTGCCAAGCGAGAAGCCCTAATTAATACGATTACTAGCGCGATTCGCTCTAGCTTAGATCCCCAAGATATTTTTGCGGCTATTACCCAGCAATTGGGGCAAGCCTTACAAGTCGATGGCTGTGTCCTGTCTTTGTGGACAGAGGAAGATGAATTTGTCCAGTGTGTAGGCTTGTATGACAGTTTTCAACAGCCGGAAAATTTGCGTAGGCACAACTCGCCGCAAGCATTGCTAGCCCCAGAGAAAAATTTAAATAATAACCTATTAACTCAGAGATTACCCTACTCTCATGCATCTATACAGGAGAATCCAATCCTCCAACAAATGCTACAGACACATGAACCAGTGGTAATTGGTAATGTGGGTCATTCTCCCTCACAAGTGAACGGTTTTGATTTGCCTTTAAAAATGCCAGCGCGATCGCTAATGTTTGTGCCATTATTGGCTGATGGGAAATGTATCGGTAGTATTACTTTACATGAAGGTAAAAAAGTCCGCCGATGGCTGTCATCTGATATCGATTTGGCTAAAGCAGTAGCAGCCCAAGCAGCGATCGCTGTGCAGCAGTCACACTTGTATCAAAAAACTCGCCAACAAGCTGAACGTTTACTGGAATTAGACAAACAAAAAACCGAATTTTTCCAAAATATCTCTCATGAGTTTCGCACACCTATCACCTTGATTCAAGGGCCTTTAGAGTCGGCGGTGGCGGCTAGTGAGGGATTATCTTACTCCCAATGTGCGATCGCCCTGCGTAACTCCCGTCGCCTGCTGCGACTGGTAAATCAATTGCTGGATTTACAACGCCTGGATGCGGGGAGAATGCAGCCTAGTTTCCGCCCTTGCGATCTAGTCGAATTTGTCAGCCAAATTGTTGAATCTTTTCGTCCCTACTGTGAGAAAAAGGGACTGCATCTAGTCACTCAGTTAGATGAATGTTCTACGGTGTACTTAGATATGGAAAAATTTGACAAGGTGGTTTACAACCTGCTATCAAATGCCATGAAGTTTACTCCTGAAGGTGGCACGATCAGCATCAGACTAAAATCTGAAAATGACCGTTGCATACTGCAAGTACAAGACACTGGTATTGGCATTGTTAAAGAACAAATTCCTCACCTATTTGAGCGCTTCCGCCAAGCTGAAGGTTCTGCAAACCGCTCCTATGAAGGCAGTGGTTTGGGTTTAGCTTTAGTTAAAGAATTGGTAGAATTACATGGTGGTCAAGTCACTGTGGAATCAGTTTATGGCGAAGGCACTACTTTTAGTTTATGGCTTGTTACTGGAAACGCTCATTTACCCGCACTGCAAGTACTAGAAACGCCTACCGAAGTGAACACAAGCCGCGCTAGCGTAGAATTGGCTGATTTAGAACTGGTAGACTCAACAACAGACAATATTGAAGATATTACAAGAAACTTCTCGCCCAGTATTGATACTCAAGACTCAGCACTTAAGACTCAGCAACGCCAGACCCCTCAACAAGGGGAACCCCTGCACACGGCTGGCTCCTCAATTTTAGTTGTAGATGATAACTCGGATTTGCGAACCTATGTATCTGAAATTTTCCGCCGCAATGGCTATCATGTACAGACAGCTCGTAATGGTTATGAAGGTTATGGGATAGCTAAGGAAATTATACCCAGCTTGATTGTCACTGACTTAATGATGCCCTTGGTGAGCGGACTTGAGATGATTCAGATGATCCGCCATGAGGAGAAGCTGAAAGGAACACCAATCATTCTGCTGACAGCGAAAGTTGATGAGGAAACCCGCATCGAAGGTACAGAACATGGTGCGGATGCTTATTTAGCAAAACCATTCAATGATCGGGAACTTTTGGCGGAAGTTCGGAATCTTTTAGGATTGAAAGAAAATGAACGACGAATCGTGGAGTTAAATACTTATCTAACAGAATCGGTGCTAAAGCGCTTTTTGCCGGCTGTATTGGTGCAAAAAGCCGCAACCGGAGATTTAACGTTAGATTTGCGCCCAGAACCACGCTTAATTACAGTTTTGTTTAGTGACATTGTGGGTTTTACACAGCTAGCAAATACCCTCAGATCCCGGCGAGTAGCAGAGTTGCTAAATGAATATTTAGAAGCCATGACTAAGGCTGTGTTTGGCAATGGCGGTACTGTAGATAAATTTATGGGAGATGCTATCTTAGCTTTATACGGAGCGCCGGAAGAACTAACTCCTAATGAACAGGTGCGTCGTGCTATCAATACAGCAAGAGCAATGCACCGCTCACTGGCTGACTTGAACCAGCGCTGGCGAGACCAAGGTGTATTCGATGGCGATAAACTTACTAGCGTCCAGTTCCGGTGCGGTATCCACCAAGGTACAGCTGTTGTGGGAATGTTTGGTAGTGCTGAACGTGCTGATTATACTGCCATTGGTCCAAGTGTGAATATTGCTGCAAGGTTACAAGCTGCTGCCCTTCCCGGTACGATCCTGGTTTCTGCTGCCGTGGCAGATTATTTACAGGAAGAAGAAATTACTAAAGGTAGTCCGCTAGAACTTAAAGGAGTAGATGAAACAGTTTTGACTTTCGCTGTTACACCAGAGATAATGGTTAATCGCTAAAATTTAGACTGGTATTTTAAAGCATTACCAATGAGTAAGAGTGCCTAATCATATCCAGTTTATATAATATGATACCATCGGTTGCAGACAAAACTCCAATTCCAGCCAAGGTCTGGAGGCGACACACTGACCCACCAGGTTTGTGGATTTCTGTCGTTATAGGTTCAGTCTCTCTGCACTTGCTAGCCTTCTGGCTGATGCGCTCATCTAATGCATTTAGTTTGTGGTTTCCCCAGCAAAGTCAATCTGTTGTTCCCATTGAATTGATAGACATTGCTCCCAAAACAAAATCAATAACCAAATCAAAATCAACAGCAAAAACAGTTTCGCCAAAGCCACTATCCTCAACTCAAAAGTCTGTACCAGCACGTTCACTACAAACAGCACGAACTACGCCGAGAAATCAAGATTTTGGCGCAATAAATTCTGCTGAGAATCTCCAGCAAAAGAGCCGAACTTACACCTCTCAATCTAATAGCCGACCCTTTAGGCAGCAGAGAGTTATTACAGCCACACCGAAACCTACACCGAAACCTACACCTACAGCCACACCGAAACCTATAGTTCCAGTCGGTAGTCTACCTTGGAACCGCCGTCAAGAAATAAAACTGGGAAAAGGAACACCACTATCAACAGGTATTCCATCAAATCCACCAGTTTCGGAAGCTGAAAACAGAGAAACTCCGCTACGCACCCCCACTCAGAAAAATCCAGCAACTCGAACTAGGGAAACTCCAGCAACTCGAACTAGGGAAACTCCATCAACTCCGACTAGGGAAACTCCAGCAACTTCGACTAGAGAAACTCCAGCAACTTCGACTAGAGAAACTCCAGCAACTTCGACTAGAGAAACTCCAGCAACTCCGACTAGAGAAACTCCAGCAACTTCGACTGGGGGAGCATCAGTAGCAATAGTAGCTCCTTTGCTTAGAGATAAAGTTAGTAACTTAATACAATCAGGAAGATTACGACAAGATGCTTTACCAGACGTTATCGCTTTATACAGGGGAAGCAACACAAAACAATTGGACTCAAGTTTTCTCCCCGGCGATTCCGAAGTTAAGCCTGCACAGATCCTCGCTAGCTTAGTAATTGATAACAAGGGCAACTTTCAACAGGCTTTAGTCATAGAAATAGAACCAGCAACATCACAAAGTGAAAAAAGCACATATGAGCGAATTCTCAACGAGGTTTTCAAAACAGAAAACTTTCTTGCCGCTCACAACAACGATGGCACAAAACCAGATTTGAGCAATCTGTATGTATGGATCAAAATCCAACCTGCCAATTCCAATTAAATGCTTCAATTTTTGCAAAAACTGTGTTATATTCATAGGGTTGGAATTTTGCGGGCGTAGTTTAGTGGTAAAACTATAGCCTTCCAAGCTATTAATGCGGGTTCGATTCCCGCCGCCCGCTTAGAAAAAACTCTGAAGTGCACTAGTTCAGCACAGTATAAATCCACTGAGATTTTAATTAGACAAGGGGCAAAAATTTTATATTTAATTTTGGCTAGCTACTTAATGTAGTTATCACAATACCTACAGGTAGATAATAAATAGCAGTCAACACTAGTATTACGCTATGTGTCAGGGTTTTTTAGAGTAGGTATCTTGCCCAGCCAGTCAATGGAAGTCTGATGTTAAATAGCTTAATTATTGCTTTTCTTTACCAAGAAATAGCCATAATTGATAAAGCGATCACTAACCTTGGCGAACAAATAAAAAAATAGAGGAATATCGCACAGCTTTAATTTCCGAGTATCCCTCATTACTCTCACATCAACAATAGAAATATTTATCTATTTATCCAAATCTGCCGCTAACGTAATCTCTGGTATCTTGCTGCTGAGGATTGTTGAAAATTAATTCTGTTGCATCGTACTCTACCATGTAGCCGTTACGACCTCCAGTTTCTGTAGTTTTAACATTAAAAAAGGCTGTCTTATCAGAAACTCGCGCTGCTTGCTGCATATTATGGGTGACGATAATGATCGTATATTGCTCTTTAAGTTGGTGAATAAGTTCTTCAACCCGTAACGTGGAAATGGGGTCGAGAGCAGAGCAAGGTTCATCCATTAATATAATTTCAGGTTGGACTGCGATCGCTCTAGCAATACATAACCTCTGTTGTTGTCCACCTGATAAAGACGAGCCACTTTGTCGCAGTTTATCTTTTACTTCGTCCCACAAAGCCGCTTGCCGCAAACTCCGTTCTACCAATTCATCCATATTACCTTTGTAGCCGTTGATTTTGGCTCCAAAAGCAATATTGTCATAAATTGATTTTGGAAACGGGTTTGGTCTTTGAAACACCATCCCAATTCTCCGACGCACTTCTACAGGATCAATGTCGGATGCATACAAGTTTTTATCGTAAAAAAGTATTTTACCTTCTGCCCGAAATGACTCAATCAGGTCATTGAGGCGGTTATAGCATCGCAACAATGTACTTTTACCACAACCAGAAGGGCCGATAAAGGCTGTCACCTGATTTTTCGGTATATCTAGCCAAATATTCTGCAAGGCTAAAAATTTGCCGTAGTAAACGTTGAGGTTTTCGGTGCGTAAAACGGTTTGAGTATCATTCACTGTGCTAACATTGGTAGCCATAAATTAAGTGCAGTATTAGTTTTAGCGATACAAATCCGCCATGTAAATTGCTATTTCACTAAGCTTTCTTGCGAGTTGCCCAGCGGGCGATGATACTTGTGATTAGAACCATCAATACCAAAATCAAAGATGCTGCCCAAGCTAGTGATTGCCAATTTTTAAACGGAGAAATAGCGTATTTGTAAACCAAAACAGCAAGGGAAGCTGTTGGTTGGAATAAGCTATCAGGCCAAAAATTGGAAAAAAGGGCGGTAAATAGTAAAGGTGCAGTTTCTCCAGATGCTCTGGCGATCGCTAGCGTTGCCCCAGTTACAATTGCTGGTAGAGCGGCTGGCAAAACTACTTGTGTTACTGTTTGAAAGTTAGTTGCTCCTAACCCTACAGATGCTTGTCGCAAATCTTGCGATACTAACTGCAAGGCTTCATCAGTGGTTCGGACAATAATTGGCAACATCAAAATTGCCAGTGCAAACCCTCCACCTAGAGCAGAATATGATCCTAAGTTTAACTTTACCAGTGTCAAAACTACAATGCCATAGGCAAATACCCCAGCAATAATTGAGGGGACTCCACTAAGCACGTTAGCCGCAAAACGTACCCATCGTGCTACTTGGGCGGAGCTAAATTCTGTGATGTAAATTGCGGCTAAAACACCAAACGGGATACTAATTACCGCCGCAATTCCTACCATCAGCAGCGTGCCTAAAACTGCATTACCAAAGCCTCCTCCCTTTTGTAAAGCTTTGGGTGGCAGTTCAAAAAATACACTGGGACTCAAACTGCTAAAGCCTTGAATAATGACGTAAGAAAGCACTGCTAGCAAAGGCACAAGTGCCAATACTCCACAGATAAATGCGATTACGGTCATTACTGTATTAAACAGTGTTCTTTGAGACATGGGAGCGCGAGTTAGACTGCGCTCTGGAAAACTAGAAGTCATAATTCAACCCAAAACTAAGCTACAGTCGCTTGACTCTCAGAACGATAAACTCGGCCATGATATTAACTACCAGGGTCAAGAAGAATAGAACTAAAGCAGCGTACATTAAAGCCGAAACTTGTAAACCACTAGCTTCTGAAAATTGATTTGCTAGTAGAGAAGAAATCGTATTGCCTGGTGCTAGTAATGAGAGACTAATGTTGTTAGAATTACCAATCAACATTGTTACAGCCATTGTTTCTCCCATTGCCCGACCGAGTGCCAACATCACAGCACTAACTATCCCTGAAAAGGCTGCTGGAACCAGAATTTGCAAAATCGTTTCCCATCTGGTTGCTCCTAGTCCTACGGCGGCTTGACGCAAACTGGGGGGTATAGAAATCAAGGCATCGCGTGATAGGGCTGTGATGATGGGCAAAGTCATAATTGCTAATATGACTCCCGCCGGCAACATTCCTGGCCCTGTAGGGGAGGTACTAAAAAATGGTATCCAGCCAAAGTAACTATTGAGCCATTTTCCCAAGTTAGTTAAGATAGGCACTAAAACAAAAATACCCCAGACGCCGTAAACAACGCTGGGAATAGCTGCAAGCAGTTCTACCGCAAAAACCAGTACCAACTTCACTTTTGCGGGTAAAAAATCCTCACTTAGTACGATAGCCGTACCAACCCCAATCGGTACAGCTATCAACAGACCAATAAAAGAACTCAAGAGAGTTCCATAAATTTGAGGTAGCACCCCGTAGCTATCATTAACTGGGTTCCAAGTTGTGTTAGCTAAAAAGCTAGCCCCAAACTTTTGGATGGCAGGCCAAGAAGCAATTGCAACCTGCAAGCCAATCCATAATAAAGTGGCAGCAACCCCAAAGGCGAAAATTTTAGTAAGCCAAATAAAACCCTGATCTAGGGACTTTTCTGCATCAGAGCGATTTTTTGTCGCTGATGAAATGTTTTGAGAATTTGTAGTCATGACTACCGACTTTCACAATTAAATCAGAAGAAAATGTGGGAGGCAACCAGATCAACAAATTGTTGCTTCATCGTCTTTTGAAACTGAGACACTGGTAACACAGAGTTTCAAGTTACGAATGCTTATACTCTAGTAAGCAGCCGACAAATTATTGTCTAGGAATACCTCATGTCTTGACTATGGCTACTTGCTAGCGCTAGCACCACTACCAACAGCAATTTTATACTCTGGACTAATTTGATCGGCAGCAGCAGCCACCTTTGTGATTACGTTTTGAGGTAGAGGAACATATCCTAATGTAGTAGCATGCTTTTGACCATCGGTTAAGGCGTATTCGATCGCAGCTTCAACTGCCTTAGCTTTTGCGGCATTGGGATATTTCTTGTAAGCCAAAATCCAGGTGTAAGTAACAATGGGATAGGAATCAGCGCCTTCTGGATCGGAAATGAAGACGCGGAGATCAGGCGGTAAAGTTGCTGATGCCAGAGTTTTAGAGGCTGACTCCTCACTAGCTACAATAAACTTACCGCCTTTGTTTTCCAAAGCAGCAAACTTGAGACTATTTTGTTTGGCATAGCCGTACTCGACATAACCAATAGAACCTTGCGTTTGTTGAATTTGGGCGGTAACACCCTCATTCCCCTTAGCACCAACTCCCGTAGGCCAGTTGACAGTTTTGCCTTCACCAACTTTAGTCTTCCACTCCGGGCTAATAGCGCTGAGGTGTTTTGTAAACACACCTGTTGTTCCGCTACCATCTGAACGATAAACAACTGTGATTGACAGTTTAGGAAGCTTTGCACCTGGGTTAGCTTTGGCAATTTGGGGATCATCCCAAGACTTGATTTTGCCTAGTAGAATATCGGCGTAAACGGCTCGTGGTAGCTTTAGTTCTGCAACATCTGGCAAGTTGTAAGCTAGCACGATACTACCAGCAGTTACAGGTAGTAAAATAACGCCTCTATCTGCTGGCACCTTCTGGATTTCTTCATCCTTCATGGCAACATCGCTGGCACCAAAGTCTACAGTCCCTTTGATAAATTGCTCAACTCCAGCACCGCTACCAACTGAGGCATAGTCAACTTGCAGATTTGGATATTTTTTATTTAGATCCGTAAACCATGTATCATACAGTGGTGCTGGGAAAGACGCACCAGCCCCGCTTAATTTTATATTTCCACCCAAATCTAATTTGGTTGTACTGGAGGCAGTAGTATCTGTAGCAGTACCAGAAGGAGTATCCTTGGTGGCTGTATTATCTGAGTTTTGCTGTCCGCCACATGCAGCTAGGCTGATTGTCAGTGCTAACACTGAAATTGAACCTGTGAGGCGATGAATTTTCATTACACTAAGACGTGAGGGCATCGCTATCAATTTTGAGTAACTTTGCAGGTGAGCGCTTCTAAGGATACCCCTAAAGAATAATGGTTAAGGTAAAGGTTAGGTTAATAAAGCAAAAAAATGCTTGTTTTTTTTTGATGAAGAACAAACACTCGTTTCTACTTTTGCTTGATAAAATTAATACTGCTCCTTTAGTCACCCCTTACAAAGAGTACCACAGTAATTTTGTTACAGATATTTACAAAACCCTATTAATAGTGTAAATTTATTGGTCAAGTCATAAAAAAATATGTAAATGTGGTATTATTGCAAACTTAATAAATTTGGGAATTTATGAAATTTGTTTCTGCTTATCAGCCTAAACAGACTTAAAGTCATAACTAAACAATCCAAGTTTAGCCAGTGAAATTATTGTTTAGAGAAAGCAGAAAAAATAATAAATTGCCTATTTTTATGGAGAGTAGGCGGGGCGATCGCTAAAAAATAGTGAATTAAGGAATTATCTTTAACACTTTGTAGCATAATTTGGCGCTGAATCTAAAAACTTAGTTTAAATCCTAAATTTTGCTAATTTGAACACCTATTAGGTCAAATACCATAATCAGACTACGCTTCAGTCAATAAAATTACAGCTATAGACACCTAACATAATTCGCAGAACTGAAAAGTTACATACCAAAAAGACAAAAAAAATATGCTAATTCTTAGAGGATGTTTGAAAAGTCGTAGAGTATACCAAAAACCTCACTTCCATTCCTCTAACAGAAGTGGAGAGAAGCTTTTAAATCCCCATTCCCTTGTAGGGAAGGCTTGCTCGCGGGGTTAGGTTTCTGAAGTTTTGATGTTAGCAATGATACTTTTGAAGCATCCTCTTAGAGGTGTCAGCACAAATTTCATTTCAATGCTAATGAACATATTAGTTGCTGTTGGTTTTCTCTTTTGCCTTTCCCCGGTTGCCTAATAAATGTTTGCTGCTTCCAATCAATTACTATGGTCGATGATTGGCTTACTCCTGACAATGGGTGGTACCTTCCTAGAAGCTTATGGCATCACCTTACCTTGGAATTGGAGTAAGCACGGAATTCAGACTTTTTCTTTAGGTGTCACTTTTCAAATTGGCGCAGTACTGTTGGTGGGTTGTTTAGGGGGCAAAAATGCCGGTGCCCTCTCGCAAATTGCCTATTTAGTGATGGGGTTAACTTTATTACCTGTATTTGCCGATGGTGGTGGTCTTGGTTATGTTAAGCTATCTCAGTTTGGTTATCTACTAGGCTTTATTCCTGGAGCTTGGATTTGTGGTTTCTTCGCCTTTAAAGCTAGACCTCGACTAGAAACTCTCGCCTTTAGTTGCATCTGTGGCTTATTAACTCTCCACCTATGGGGTATTACTTATTTAATTATTAGCTATATTTTTCAGTGGAAAGGTACAGAAAATCTACCATTAATGCAAGCAATCCTCAGATACTCCTGGTTTGCACTACCAGGGCAATTAAGTGTAGTCTGTGCCGTTACCGTAATAGCATATGTATTGCGTCACTTAATGTTTTATTAGTTATGGAGGGGCTAGAAATTTAAAATTCTTCTAATCCCTATACCCTACTGCTTAGTCCCTAGTCCCTAATCCTAGTCCCTAGCCCCTAGTTTCATGCGTTTAAAAAATCGCCTTTTCTGGATCGCTGCCTTCATAGCTTTTTTCTTAGACCAAATAACAAAATACTGGGTGGTGCAAACCTTTAGCTTGGGGCAGACACTACCACTTTTACCTGGGATATTTCACTTCACCTATGTCACTAACACTGGTGCCGCTTTTAGTCTGTTAAGTGGGAAAGTAGAGTGGTTGCGCTGGCTATCTTTAGGAGTGAGTTTAGTATTGATAGCCTTAGCCTTATTTAGTCCGATGTTAAATTTGTGGGATCAGTTGGGCTATGGCTTGATTTTAGGTGGAGCTATGGGCAACGGTATTGATCGCTTTGTTTTAGGCTATGTCGTTGATTTTCTTGATTTTCGCCTGATTAACTTTGCAGTATTTAATGTGGCAGATTCATTTATTAGTATTGGTATTGTTTGCCTGTTAATTGCTTCCTTGCAAAAAACACCGACTTCAACTGGCAGGCCTCATTAAACTATTAAGCCTGGGATGATTAATCCCAGGCTATTGATTACAAAAATCCTTGCTCAGTCCTATATGCCAAGACTTTATCTATAGGTTCCAGCAATTATGATTTGTCATCTTACACCAGTTCCCATAACTGGTGCAAGAGGTCAAGATGCAGCGGCGATCGCTAATGACAAACTAGTATTCAGATTATGCCCCAGATTTTAATTTAATTGCCTGTGGTAGGAGTTTTTGGCGAACTTGGAGTACTGGGAGAGTTTCCTGGTTCGGTAGTGCTGCCAGGAGTACCAGACTCAGGTGGAGTTGTTGAGCTTCCTGGTTCGGGATTTATGTCAGTAGTGCCAGACTCAGGTGAAGTTGGGTTTCCTGGTACGGTACTGCTGCCAGGAGTACTAGGTTCAGGTGGGGTAACGCTTCCTGGTGCTGGAGTTAAGTTGCTAGGAGCGCCAGGTTGAGCTGGGGTAACGGTTCCTGGTTCGGTAGGGCTGCCAGGAGCGCCAGGTTCAGATGGGGTAACGGTTCCTGATCCTGGAGTTATGTTACCAGGTTCAGATGGGGTAACGGTTCCTGATCCTGGAGTGGTTTCGGGAGTGCTAGATCCAGGTGGTGTTTTGGTTCCTGGTCTGGTTCCTGGTGCAGTTGTACTATCTGGAGTAGTAGTGGTGCTACTGGGCGTGGTTTCTGCTGGAGCTGTAGTGCTACTAGGAGCGCTACCAGGGACGACTGCTGTGCCGCCAGGACAGCGGGAGTTGAGCGGAAAATACTCACACAGAATTTTCATCCCTTCTGGCGACATCTTGATTTCCGTTGGTGCACTAGTAGAGTCGCTACTGGATTGGGCTATGGGGGATTTACTAGATTCGGCTACGGCAATATTAGTGGTGAGAGCCAAAGATAGAGCTGTACCAATCAGGCTCAGAGATTTTCCCATCATTCTAAAATTAACCTCAACGGAACACTCGGCCTATTAAAACAGACAATAAGATTTAGAAAATCTTCCTAAATGAAGATATTTAGGTTTGTTTCAGAATATGTGGATATGTAAAATCGGTAAAAATTAAATCTGTTATTTTTTAATAACTAGTGTTTAAAAATACAAAATAAAAAAATATGTTTGTAGTTATTGAACTAGTAATAGTAGATAAAACAAGTCTTTGAGAATAGATAAAAAATTTATGCCTCTGGAAATAAGTGATAAAAATAACAAATTACTTATAAATATAAAGTAAAATTAAGTATAAAATAGAGCAAAAAGTTACGTATAGCTAATTTATGCTTTGGCTTATGAGTAAAATGATGAAAGACTAACATCTAAATTGTAATTCGCCCGATTCTTCACTAAAAAGTGTGATGTGAATAGCCGATGAGTTCACCCCAACCCCCTCACAAGCCACAAACGTTACTAGGTCAACTGACTCAAGCAGTACATACGATTCAAGCTAGGGTCGATTTTTCCAAATTGGCGCTCAAGCCTAATGCCAAGGTACCGGAACTTTGGGTGCAGGATGCGGGGGCGGATAAGGCAGAGGTATATCCACTGTTGGGCGATCGCTATATTTTAGGTCGTAGCTCTAAATCCAGCGATATCGTCATCCGTAACCCTGTTGTCAGCCAAATTCACCTATCGCTATCGCGGAATTCTACTCAGCGCACACCAGTTTTCATTATCAAAGACGAAAACTCCACCAATGGCATTTATCGTGGTAAGCGTCGTGTCAATTCTCTGGAACTGCGTCACGGCGATATTTTCACGCTGGGTCCCCCAGAACTTGCCGCTTCTGTGCGGCTGCAATACGTCGATCCACCAGCCTGGTATGTCAAAGCTGCAAGTTGGACAGCTTATGGTGTCGGTGGTGTCAGTGCCCTGTTAGCGTTAGTGATTGGCGTTGAATGGCTAAAATTTTCAGTTAAACCTTTACCTACAGCTACACGCGCCCCAGTAGTTGTTTACGCTCGTGATGGAGCCACCCCGCTAAGAGAGCCTCGAACTATCTCTCACGTAGATATAAAGCGATTAGAGGAATTTGGCCGTTATTTGCCTGCTGCGGTGGTGGCTTCAGAGGATAGTCGTTATTACTGGCACTTTGGTGTTGACCCTCTGGGGATTTTACGAGCAGTGTTGATCAATAGCCGTAGCGGAGATGTGCAACAAGGAGCCAGCACTGTTACCCAGCAAGTTGCCCGCAGTTTGTTCCGCGAGTATGTAGGCAGACAGGATACCCTTGGACGCAAATTGCGGGAGGCAGTTGTCGCCCTGAAGTTAGAAACCTTTTACAGCAAAGATGAAATTTTGCTGATGTACTTAAATCGGGTTTTTTTGGGGGGAGATACCTCTGGCTTTGAAGATGCATCCCGGTATTACTTTGAGAAGTCGGCTAAACAATTAACTTTGGCAGAAGCAGCAACATTGGTAGGAATTTTACCAGCTCCTAACGCTTTCGATTTTTGTGGGGATGGGCCAAATAAGCTAGAAGCAGCTGAATACCGGAATCGCGTAATTAAGCGGTTACTGGAGATGGGCAAAATTAAACCTGAAGATGCGAACCGAGCCAGACGCTCCACTGTCCAAGTTAGTCCTAAAGTTTGTGAGCAGCAAGCTAAAACGATCGCTCCTTATTTTTACAGTTACGTCTTCTCTGAACTTGAATCAATCTTGGGGGAGGGAGCTGCAAAAGAAGGGAATTATATCATTGAAACCCAGCTTGATCCAGCGATTCAGAGCAAAGCAGAATCAGCGTTGCGAAATTCAGTCAACAATGGTGGTAGAAGTTTTAATTTTTCTCAAGGGGCGCTGGTCACCCTTGACTCCAGTACTGGCAGCATTTTGGCAATGGTGGGGGGGACTGATTACAAAAAAAGTCAGTTCAATCGCGCTGTTCAAGCCAAAAGACAACCAGGTTCTACCTTTAAAATCTTTACTTATACGGCCGCTATTCAACAGGGGATTCCAGCATCCAAGAGTTATTCTTGCGCTCCTTTAACTTGGCAAGGCTTTACTTACAAACCCTGTCGTGCTGGTGCTGACACTAGTTTAGATATTGCCACGGGGCTGGCTCTTTCAGAAAATCCCATCGCCCTACGAGTTGCCAGAGAAATCGGGCTGGATAAAGTGGTGGCAATGGCGCAGCGTTTGGGAATAAAGTCAACCCTTGATCCGGTTCCTGGATTGGTATTAGGTCAAAGTGTCGTCAATGTTTTGGAAATGACTGGTGCTTTTGGCGCTATTGGCAATCGTGGCGTGTCAAATCCTCCCCATGCGATTAATCGAATTTTAGATAGTGGTGATTGCCGTGATCGCAATGATATCAAAACCTGTCGTGTCATCTACTCCTTCGACCAAAATACAGATGCCAACAAACGAGTACTGCCAAATGGTGTAGCCGATGAAATGACTAGTTTGATGCGCGGCGTCATCACAAGAGGTACTGGTCGTAGTGCTGCCATTGGACTGGGAGAAGCTGGGAAAACAGGCACGACTGATAAAAACGTTGACTTATGGTTCATAGGTTTTATCCCCAGTCGGCGGCTAGTAACTGGTGTTTGGCTGGGAAACGACAATAATTCCCCTACATCTGGTAGCAGTGCTCAAGCAGCTCAGTTGTGGGGAAATTATATGCAAAGAATTACTCGGTAAACGGGTATAGGGCATTGGGCACTTGTACTGAGCTAACTCAGTACAAGTGCCCAATTACTGATATCCCTGCCAAGGCATAACTTCAAGTTTGCCGCTAGGCTTGAATATCACTTGGAAGTGAGCGAGAGGTTCTTTATTGTTGGGAGCTGCTACATTGGAACCGTAAATAGCGTTGAACATCTTCGGAAGGGGTGTTTCTCGAAAATAATCAAAGGCGACTTGGTTAAGTGGTTCATAGTCAGCAATTACACCATCGTTGTTGACTGCTACCCGGTATTTCAAATCTCGCGTAAAGGTGGGGGTACCACTCCAGGTTTGGCGAACTGTACTATAAAGCTTTTGGTTTAAACCTTTGACTATATTAGAGTCAGTAATTTTTGCACCCACTACCTCTGGCGTCCTCGCATATCCTCGCCAAGGGCTAACTTCTAGCACACCTTGTGTATTAAATACTACTCGAAATTGGGCGATTGGTTCATTGGAAATAGGAGCGCGGTTAGCTGGATTGTAAAGTACGTTAGGCAGAGGAGTTTGACCTACTCCTAGATTCGCCTCTTTGTTCACTGCTTTATAACCGACGATCGCTCCATCTGCGGCTACACCTAGACGATAGATCAAATCCTGTTGCAATCCTGAGCGATTAGTCCAAGCTGGATGAATTTGGTTGTACACTTGACGATTCAATGCACGCAGTTGGGATGGATCAGTAATTTCTGGAACTGTATTTAAAAGTGCTTCTAAATCTTTAACTGCCGGCTTTGCATTAGCTGTAGGCTTTGATGTGGGCGTTGCAGCAGCTATGGGAGTTACAGCAGCTGATGCTGGAGGAGTGATATTGTTTATTCTAGAGCTACTTTGCTCATCTGGTTTAGGCTGCGGTGGACGCATTTGGGGAGGTGGAATCAAGTTAAAGGCGATCGCTGCTACTGCTAAACTTGACACACCCACAGCAGCAGGAACAGCCTGTCTGATTAAAGCTTGACTAGCACCGCCATAACGTCTGGTAACTGGTTGTAGTTCTAAGGAAAGCTCAGGTAAAGTTTGGCTATCAGCAAAAAACTGATCCACTGCTTCGACTAAATCAAACAACTGCACTGTATTCAAATCTATTTCAATCGGCGGACGTTTGGAATTGTTAGAGTGCTCGAACCCCTCTGGAGCACCTTCTGAATATATAATTAACCTGTGTCGGTTGCTGTCAACTTTTTGAAACTCAACTAGCTCCGATTCCTGGTTATGTGCTTGCGGATTGGGTACACTACTTAAAAATTCTTGGGCATAGCCACTAACAGCCCTCACCAAACTTTCAAAAAATTCCCGCCCTCCCGTTAGGGGTTGATTATAACCAGATAAATAGCATTCTGCATTTACCAATATTGATAATTCCGGGCGCATTTCCTGGAAGTGTGCAACCCTACTGAGATCACTTAACCCTTCTAAAAGGAGTGTACAATTAGGTAGACTGTACTTACGTTGAATATTCATTCTACTTCACCGTCAAAAAGACTAATCCAGAACCGCTGCATTCCAGCTGTACCAGTACAAAATAGTAATTGTCCTAACAAATTTATTGCTAGCTGATCTAATTTTTCATCAGAACTTAATGCCAGTACACCGGAACGTCGAGCATTCATCCGGCTTTTAAAATGCGCTCTAAACCGTTCTAAGTAATTAGATAGACGCAAATTCTGTTCTAATGGAATCTGCTTTTCCTCCATTTGTTGACATATCATTAATAACTGGCGGATGACAACAGTTAAACGTCGCGCTATGTAGCAAGCAATGACCACCAGAGCTTTTGCTTCCATGATAGTTAAAGGACGGCGCATATGCGCTCTTCGTAGCGGGTTAGAGCTACGCATCCGCCATAAATTCACCCTGTCTTTAACAATTCCTTTAAGATCCAACTCTTGAGCAAAAGTTAGGATTGCTTCAGAACCACCAAGCTCTAAAGCTTCAATTGCCAATAAAATTAGGTCAATTTGCAACCGCGTTCTCCGAGGACACGTCTTGGAAGCGATCGCAGGATCTGGTAAAGTGTCCAGAATCATCGGCAGTGATTCTTGGGTTGAACTGTTGAACGGCGTTAAACTTGCTGAGACATTCATTCTATAAATACCTTGTGCGGTTCTAACAGACTAAGTAAAACAAATTTAAAATTGGTAGCCAAGACTTGAACATTAGACTTGTAGTAGTATGACTACCTGATATATACATTACTTAACTCTTTCTACTCAAAGTTTTCCCTATATTGAAATCAAAGTTTTAAAACATAAATTAATTCACCTCATTTATTAGTGCAATACCTTTTCTAGCTTGGTTTAGATTCTAATTATCGTCAATCAAGGGTGAAGCTTCAGCCTCGACCCCCAGCGTATGACATTATAGTGTACGATTTTTCAGGTATCTGAAATTGAAGATTGGGGAGCCATTGCGTTGCCGGAGTTCTTGCGGTTGTTTGCGTTGGCAAAGCCTCTCTAAGAGTTGCGTCTTTGAACAGGAGAAGCAAGTGGCGTCATTGGGCATTTGTCAAGAATCAATAGTTCTTTCTTTCCCTGCAACGCCAGATCCCTCACTCCTCTACTCTCCATCCCCCATGTCCCATTCCCCAATCCCTATTTTATGGATTTGAAGTCTCTCGTTCGTGACATCCCAGATTTCCCCAAGCCCGGAATTTTATTTCGGGATATTACTACGCTGCTGCGCGATCCAGAGGGACTGCGCTATACTATTGACTTTTTAACACAAAAATGCAATGAAGCTGGGATCAAGACGGATTATGTCATTGGTATGGAGTCGAGGGGATTCATTTTTGGCTCACCTTTGGCTTATAAATTAGGAGCTGGTTTTATTCCTGTCCGCAAAAGAGGGAAGTTACCAGCAGCGGTTCACTCAATTGAATATCAACTAGAGTATGGTACAGACTGCTTGGAAGTGCATCAAGACGCTTTACACCAAGGTAACCGAGTTTTAATTGTGGACGATTTGATTGCTACGGGTGGTACTGCGAGTGCAACAGCAAAATTAGTGCAGAAAATTGGCTGCGAACTAGTAGGGTTTGGGTTTATTATCGAGCTACGGGATTTAGAAGGGCGTAAATATTTGCCGGACGTACCGATTATCTCTCTGATTGAATATTAGTCATTGGTCATTAGATAAAGGACAAAGGACAAATGACATCTACGAGAATTTCCTTGGAGACAGGTCGGGATTGGCTAATCAGGCTAGTCACAAGCGAAACTTTTATTTATGTGGCAAAACGGGTATTGCAAGCACTACTGACTTTGTTTTTGGCGTCAGCGTTGTCGTTTTTCATTATTCAACTCGCTCCAGGGGATTATGTAGATACGCTGCGGCAAAACCCGAAGATATCTCCAGAGAGAATTGAGGAAATAAAGCGGCAGTTTGGTCTGGATAAGTCTTGGCCAGAGCAATTTTGGCTATGGCTATGGCGAATCTTGACAAAAGGGGATTTTGGCACGAGTTTTATTTATCAACGTTCAGTGGCATCGCTGTTGTGGGAACGGGTACCAGCGACTTTGCTATTAGCGATCGCATCTTTAATTGTCACATGGGCGATCGCTATTCCTTTAGGGATTTTTGCTGCTGTTAATCAAAATAAGCTATCAGACCGAATTTTACAGGTGATTAGCTACGCCGGACAAGGCTTTCCCAGTTTCATCACTGTCTTAGCGCTGCTGGTTTTAGCCCAACTCACCTCGCCTTTATTCCCAGTGGGTAGTATGACTAGCATTAATCACTCAGAACTGACGTGGTTTGGCAGAATCTTAGATGTCGGCTGGCACATGATTTTACCCACGATCGCCCTCTCAATTACTAGTTTTGCTGGTTTACAACGCATCACTCGCGGCGAATTATTAGATGTTCTGCGTCAAGATTATATCCAAACGGCTCGTGCCAAAGGACTGCCAGAAAACCGCGTTATCTACGTTCATGCACTCCGCAATGCGATAAATCCTTTGATTACCTTATTGGGTTTTGAATTAGCTAATTTATTAAGCGGTGCCTTCATTGCGGAATATTTTTTCAACTGGCCCGGTTTAGGGAGATTGTCTCTACAGGCTTTACAAGCTCAAGATTTATATTTGTTAATGGCAAGCTTGGTAATGGGCGCAGTGTTGCTGATTGCTGGTAATTTAATCGCCGATTTAATGTTAAAAGCCGCCGATCCTCGCATTCGCTTAGAAAATCTCAATTAGTCATTCCCCATTTCTTTCCATCTCATCTCCATGCTGTCCGAAGTCTATTACTTGGTGCGCTCAAAAACTGACGGTAATTATCTCATAGCTCGTCCTGACACCGAAACATCAGGTTATTTATTGCTGTTTAAGGAAAACTTTGATGCCCTTAGCTATCTCAACACCCATGCGGCAGAAGTAGCAAATCGCTTTGCTGTAGAATCTATTGCGCGTACACAGTTGGGAAACTTGCTCAAACGCTGGGGTTTTAGCGGTGTGGGTATTGTAACTAACCCGTTATTGCCCAAGGTTGAGTTTTTGCAGCACAGTTAAATTTATGGATTAGCGTAAACGCTTCTTTGGCTTGTCGTCAGACATCGCTTGCTAATTTGTTTAAGTAAATAATTGTGCGATCGCCGAGTAGCCTCTCGTAGACATCGCGCAATTAAAAGTAGTTTTGCCAATAATAAGAAATTACGGCAATTTTGCCAATTTGTGTTATGTAAATAAGAATGCGATCGCACAAGTAAAATCAGGCAATATGGGTGAATTCAATTCATCACCATTGAACAACCCTGAGATTGACAGCATTTATTTAGCCCGCGCAGGCGGGCTTGGTTTGTCTAGCCGCAGACTTCAGTCTGTTGAAGCCTTTACACTACTACCTTTTCTAAACTCAACTTAGAACGCTTCACTTGCTCAGGAATCGCCACGGGATAATCTCCGGTGAAGCAGGCAGAACAGAAACTATTGGTGTCTTCTCCTGTCGCTTCTAGCATTCCCTCCCAACTGAGATAGGCGAGGCTGTCTACTTCTAGTTGCTTGGCAATTTCTGCTACTGACTTGGTAGCAGCAATCAGCTGATCCTGAGAATCAGTATCAATGCCATAGAAGCAGGGATGAGTTACAGGTGGGGAGGAGATTCGCATATGTACCTCTACTGCACCTGCATCACGTAAGGTTTTGACTAGTTTACGGCTGGTAGTACCCCGGACAATCGAGTCGTCTACGATGATCACTCGTTTACCCGCCAGCACATCTTTGAGGGGGTTGAGTTTCATGCGGATACCTGACTCGCGCATGGTTTGTGTTGGCTGAATAAAGGTTCGTCCAACATAGCGATTTTTAATCAGTCCTTCAGCGTAAGCTACACCAGAAGCTTGGGAAAATCCGATGGCAGCAGGGATACCAGAATCAGGAACACCAAAGACAATATCGGCATCTACAAAGGATTCTTTAGCTAGTTGATGTCCTAACCGCATCCGATAGCTGTACAAACTCTCGTTGTGCATGACGCTATCAGGGCGGGCAAAGTAAATCATTTCAAAGATACACAATTTCCGCTGGGGCTGTTGACTCCAATGATAGGAAGCCAAACCTTCTTCAGTAATCCAAACTAATTCACCTGGTTCTACGTCTCGCAGGTATTCGGCTCCAATGATATCTAAACCACAAGTCTCCGAAGCCAAAACGTAACGGACTGGATTACCTGCTAAAGTCCCAATTACTAGGGGGCGAATGCCATTAGGGTCACGGACACCCATAACGCCATTAGGAGTGCCAATAACTAAACTAAAGGCTCCTTGGCAACGATGAAATGCCTGAATTGCACCTTCTAGCCAATCTGCACCAGCATTTATCGCTTCTGCGATCGCAAAAGCGATCATTTCTGAGTCTGTTGTTGTGACTAAGTTGTATTTTTTTTCAAGCAACTCTTGACGTAATTGCACTGTATTGACTAAATTGCCATTATGTGCTAAGGCTAATGACCCTAAACGGGTTTCCAGCACTGCGGGTTGGGCATTAACTTTGCGGCTAGAACCTGTGGTGGAATAACGAGTGTGACCAACAGCAAGGCTACCAGGCAATTGCTCTAAGATGGATTCATTGAAAACTTGAGACACCAAGCCCATATCTTTGTAAAGATGTACTTGTGTACCCTCAAAGGTGGCAATACCGGCTGATTCTTGACCCCGATGCTGGAGGGCATACAATCCAAAGTAGGTCAGTTTAGCAACGTCTTCTGCTGGTGCGTAGATGCCAAAAACACCACAAGCTTCTTCTGGCTTGTCAGGCTGATTTTCATGACTATTGATTGGGTTGTTGGTCTGCTTGGGGTATTCATCCGAAGTGGCAGAATGAATAGAAATCATGCTAGCTTTGCTCCTGGTGGGGGGGTCAATCAATTTTGGATTTGAGATTTACAATTTTGGATTGACCGCACCCTAGTAGGAATGCGGCTTGAGATTTGAGAGTGGCTATTTTTAAATTTGTTTTGCTCACTAGGAGTAAGACATGAACCAGAAGAAACACCCCCAATCCAAAATCTAAAATTCAAAATCTAAAATCGGTAGTCAAGTCACTGGGATTATATAGATGGTAGCGAAGTCTTAACAAATCTTTAACCATCCATTAAAACAGTACCGTAATTATGCTCAGGGATGCTAATAAAAGAGTGAGGAGTGAGGAATGAAGAGTTATGCTTTTTATTCCTAACTCCTAACTTTCAACTCCTAACATCTTTAACTGTGAGTAGTAGTGTGGATGGCGAGACGTTTGGCGATCGCATGGGAATAGCGATCATTCATATCTTCGATCCTAACTTTGATTAAGGCTTGATTATCAGTGGTGAAAACCCCCAAACCCGTCTCAAAATTACCAACTATACCCAGTTTTTGCCATTCTTGATCCAGATGTTCCTGTAAGTATGATTCCCAAATTTCTTGTTGTTCTGATGCTACAGAAACTAAAATCCTGGCACCGCCTTCGGCAAACAGCACCTCATCAACACGAGGTAGTGACTGGGTTGGTGCTATTTCTAAATTGATTTCAGTGCCAAGGTTGCCAGCAATACAACATTCGGCTAGAGCGATCGCCACCCCTCCCTCAGCACAATCATGGGCTGAACGGACCCAACCATTACGAATTCCTTCACGACAAACTTTCTGGACGCAGCGTTCCAAGTTAAAATCTACCCGTGGCGGCTTTCCGGCAACAGTACTGTGGATAGTGGCTAAATACTCAGATGCTCCCAAACTGATTTTGGATGCCAGAGGCAATCCGAGAAGATAAATCACATCCCCCGATGCTTGCCAACCTTGACCACAAATTTTGGTTATATCGGGAATCAAGCCTACCATACCCACAACAGGAGTAGGATAAATGGGTTGTGGAATACCTTGGGAATCGAGGGTTTCATTGTACAAAGAGACATTTCCACCTGTGACGGGTGTTGCCAATTCTCGACAAGCTTCTGCCAAACCGTGACAAGCTTCTGCCAATTGCCAGTAACCAATCGGTTTTTCTGGAGAGCCAAAATTAAGATTATCCGTTACCGCCAGAGGTTCTGCACCCACACAGCTAAGATTGCGTGCAGCTTCTGCCACCACTGCCTTAGCTCCCTCGTAAGGATCAAGATAAACATAACGAGGATTACAATCTACTGTTGCTGCCACCCCTAATTTTAGATTTGGGACTTCGGCTTCGCTCAGTCGAACGATTTTGGATTTTAGATTAGGGACTTGTTCAAGTGGGCGTAAGCGCACCACAGCTGCATCTGCACCACCTGGTAGTATTACTGTATTATTTTGTACTTGATGATCATACTGACGATATACCCAGTTTTTAGAGGCGATCGTGGGTGTATCGAGCAAAGTTAAGAGAATATCATTCCAAGTTTGCAGGCGTCCTTGGAGTTCTATTCCAGCAGTTGTGCAAGGAGGTAAGGAATCAGAAGTCCATTCCCAAGCTTGACGGGCATATTCTGGAGGTTCTGTCAATAAATCCCGGTAATATAATGGGGTATTTTCTGCCAAAGCTTCAGCGGGAATTTCTGCTGCTACTTCACCCTGGAAGAGAATCCGCACGATGGGTTCAGCAATTACTGTACCGGCAACAACAGCATGAAGTCCCCAACGGTGGAAAATGTCGATTAATTCTTGCTCACGCCCTTTATGGGCAACGAACAGCATCCGTTCTTGAGATTCCGAAAGCAAATATTCATAGGGAACCATCCCTGTTTCTCTTGCGGGAATCTTATCTAAATCTAGTTCAATTCCCACACCGCCTTTTGCCGCCATCTCTGAGGTAGAACAGGTGATCCCGGCTGCTCCCATATCCTGGGCGGCGACAACTGCACCTGTTTTAAATGCCTCCAGACAAGCTTCAATTAACGACTTTTCCAAAAAGGGGTCGCCTACTTGCACAGCAGGACGGTCATCCATTGACTGTTCGCTCAATTCTGCACTGGCAAAACTTGCGCCTCCCATACCATCGCGTCCTGTGGTGGAACCCACATACAACACAGGGTTACCTAAGCCAGATGCCCCAGATTTGACAATTTCTAGCGTTTCCATCAACCCCAGCGCCATAACGTTCACCAGAGGATTACCAGAATAAGCAGGATCAAAGTAAACTTCGCCACCAACGGTGGGCACTCCCACACAGTTGCCATAATGGGCAATTCCTGCAATTACACCAATAAATAACCTTTGGGTTTTAGCATCTTCGAGGGAACCAAAGCGCAGTGAGTTCAATATCGCAATCGGACGCGCACCCATTGTAAAAATATCTCTGAGAATGCCTCCTACTCCCGTTGCCGCTCCCTGAAAGGGTTCGACAGCTGAAGGGTGATTGTGGGATTCAATCTTAAAGGCTAGTTGCAGTCCGTCACCCAAATCTACAACCCCAGCATTTTCACCAGGTCCTACAAGGATGCGGGACCCTTCGGTAGGAAACTGTTTGAGTAAAGGTCGAGAATTTTTGTAACAGCAATGCTCTGACCACATTACGCCAAACATTCCCAGTTCAGCTTTGTTGGGATGACGCCCTAAGCGACGGACAATTTCTGTGTATTCTTCTGGTTTTATACCTTCAGCAGCGATTTCTTGGGGGGAAAAGGGAGCAGGAGATGTGGCAGTCATGGAAATAATGCACCAATTGTACAGAGCATTATTCTATCGATTTACTTGACCTCTAAATGCAGATATAGGATTGTTCATCGCTAGATGCTACAGATCGGCTGAATAAATAAATCTACTTGGGGACTTCCAAAGAATAATTTATCGAATAAGTAAGAGTACAACACCGATCAAATATCTGTTTTAGCGAAAGTCTGTGGATGCCATACCCCTACAATTTGGGTCTTTTTTTAATTGGAAGTCCCTAAAGATAAATATTGCAATACGTCTAAAGATAGATTGTATTAAATCCTAAAATACTGGTAATTGTACTGCTATCTGCAAAGTAATAAAAGTTTCTTTTCTTGTAACATGCATAAGTGATTTCCAGATGATGAAAATGGCTATCAATCTGTCAAATGACCCATTATAAAGCAGAAAAATCAGAGGATGCGATCACAAGTTTTGATGCCCTGGAATCTAATTAAATTGTTGGAATTTCATTGTGCTGAAGTGACTCCACCAACAGCAGACTGAATTACTAAATAGCTCTTGGAGAAAGGATTCTGGGAATTTTTTTGCCAGACTGCTCATTTTGATCAGCAAAGTAAACTTACTAACCTAATTGAGAGGATTTGAATCATGGCTAGACTTACCGTTCCACCGAATTTCATTGGCACCCCTGGTTTGGACACTTTAATCGGAGAACAGTTAAATGTATCTCTAGCAATAGGTATCGATATTTTAACTGGAGATTTGATTTATACGCTTTCAGGAAAGGACAACATTAAGGGCACGGGTGCTACCAGCATCGGCGACTTGAATCAGGGTGGAATGGAACTGGCATCGCTAACAGTGGCAGTCTGAATACAGAGAACGGAGAAGATGCGATCGCTGGTACTGGTACTGGCGGCAATGGCGGCGAGATATTGGAGGGCAAAGCTCGTGATGGCGTTGGTGGAACTGGGACAGGCATCGCTAACAGTGGCATTCTAAATGCAGGGGATGGAGAAGACACGCTCATAGTTCTGACAAGCTTACCGGACAGGCTACAGCAACAATTGGTGGTACTGCCTATGCCATTTATGGACAAGGAATAATTGATACTGGCAATGGCAATGACGAAATTATTGCCACCAGTATCCTAAATGGAGTTCAACAGAAAGTTACTATCGGTGGCGGCATCAAGATTGCTCTAGGCAGTGATGATGACTACTTCAAAGGATTCGGTGCTGCGAAGGTTGATGGTGGGGACGGTTTTGACACCCTTGATCTGAAAGCTTTCAATCGCTCTCAACTGAGCGTATCTGGTGTTATTTCTGGCAATCCCCTTAAAAGTGCCAACATTACTTTTAATAACAATGGAAACTCCATTAGCTTATCTACCACTGGCTTTGAGAAATTTATCTTTGCAGATAGCTCTTTCTGCTACAGTACTTTGGTAAATGGGGCATAGGTTTGTTAACTATTTCGCCTTATATCCCTGTATGGAGAATGTCACTTCCTCATCTCGTGTTTTAACCCCTGAGTGTCTAATAAGTGTAATTTGCTCTTAATCTGAAAAAGCATCTACCAGCGTATATATTCTTAGCTCCAAACTTGCATAGATTTACTGTAACTCAGGGATTACTCGCCTATATGCAGTTTAGCTGTAACAATAAAGTGACGAAAATCACACGGATCTATGATTAGGATCGTCTCCCTACGCTTGTGAAGTAGGCATAATTAATGACAACTGAACTCTAGCCGAGTCATTAATAGGGAACACACTTAATTGCCGACAGCCTTAATCAAAGACTGTCGGTTTTTTATGTCCGTATATCCTTCATCCTTTGAGAAATACCCCATAAATATACCTATTGAACAAGAATTCACCTATTCTGAATACAAGAGCAAAGCCGGGAACTCCGAAAGCTGCGGTCAGAATCAAAATGCCAAGGGACTCACTTTTTCGTGTCGCTATCAGTGGGAGATTCAGACCCACCATTAAGAAAGTTGACTACCATATCTATGATTTAGTGGGGGTCTCAAACCCCATTTATTCATCCTCCAAGGGACTTGCTACCGCTGCGGTATCCGCTTTTTCGATCAGAATTCATCGCTTTATTCTGACTCCTGAATTCTTTCTTGATAAAATTTCCCCACAACTGGTTGGTAACTTGACAAAGATTTTGCCAGAGCCACTACCAAATGTGGGGAAGGTATGATCAAATTGGGGATCTTATGCCTATCGAGTGCTAATGTTTTGCACTCACTTTAGTAGACCAGAAGTATACTCCTAGAACTAGCACACACTTTGTATTAAGACATCGCTTGAATGATGTAATCAAAGTAGGGTGCTGCTTGGGCAGTGTCTTCCGCACTCAGTAAGCTAAGGGAAGCTGTTTTGAGAGAATTGATCGCTTCTACCATTCCAGGCACGGGAACGCCCAATGAATTGTACATTTCCCGCACGCCTATCAAACCGATTTTTTCAATTGGCTCTTTGTCGCCGGCAAGCACACCATAAGTAATTAGACGTAAGTACCAACCAAAATCACGGATACATAGAGAACGCTGGCGTTCTCCATAAGCATTACCTCCGGGGGAGATAAAATCAGGACGCTTCTGCCAAAGTTGTTTGGTTGCTTCCTGAACTATCTTTTTTTCGTTTTCGGCTAAGGTAGCCGCAATCCGCGTCCGTTGTACGCCGGTTTGCAAAAAGTCTTTGATATTTTTAAGTTCGCCACTGCTGGGATAACGCAGTTCGTCGTCGGCTTTGAGAATAACTTGGCTAATTACAGTCATGATTATTGAAATCACCTGAAATATTATCTGTTAGTTTAGCGAGTCGGAGGTACACAAGTGAAGGGATAGGAGCTACTTATGTATTGAATTTATCTGTTTGGGGAGATGAGGGAGGTGAGGAAGCAGGGAAACAGGGAGCAAAGAGCAGGGGGAAAGAGGTAGTTTATATCATTCTCCCCCTTGGAACAGCACCCTGCTCCTCTGCTTCTTACCAATGCCCCATGACGCCACTTGCTCCACTTGGGGAGACCTCAAGACCGCAGTGGCTCCCCCATGCCCATATACTAAAAACTAATAACTAAAATGATTTGGCAACAGGGTGAATTAATTGAAGTGACGATCGCTAACCTGAGTGATACAGGCGATGGTGTAGGACGCGCTGATGAGCGTGTAGTCTTTGTCCCAAATACTGTACCAGGCGATCGCGCCATTGTCCGCTTAGTACACGTTAAACCCAAATTTGCCCACGGGAAGCTCCAGCAGCTATTGTCACCATCTCCCCACCGGATTCGACCTAGTTGTATTGTGGCGGATAAGTGCGGTGGTTGCCAGTGGCAGCAGATTAATTATGATTACCAGCTAGCAGTCAAGCAAAATCAAGTTATCCAAGCTTTGGAACGCATTGGCGGTTTTGTCCAACCACCGGTAGATCCGGTACTTGCCCCCCCTTCTGCTTTAAACTACCGTAATAAATCTACATATCCTCTGGGCACATCGGCAACAGGACAGGTACAAGCTGGTTACTACCAAAAAGGTAGTCACCAATTAATTAATTTAAATCAATGCCCAGTCCAAGACACGCGATTAAATCCCTTACTTGCCGAAGTTAAGCAGGATATTCAACAACGGGGTTGGCAAATTTATGACGAACAGCGTCACCTTGGACAAATTCGCCATCTCGGTTTACGCATTGGCCGACATACTGGAGAAATGTTGCTGACTTTAGTGGTGAAGAACTGGAATTTATCAGGAATTGAAACCCAAGCCCAAGAATGGTTAAAGCGCTATCCCCAGTTAGTGGGAGTGTCGCTCAATCGCAACTCTGATCGCACAAATGCTATCTTTGGATCAGAAACCCGTTGCATCGCTGGAGTCCCACACCTGCGTGAAAATTTTGCTGGATTGGAATTTCAAGTGCGCCCAGATACATTTTTCCAAGTTTATACAGAAACAGCAGAGGCACTATTGCAGGTAATTCAATCAGAACTCAATCTTCAAGGGCATGAGTTGCTAGTTGATGCCTACTGTGGTATTGGGACTTTAACTTTACCCCTCGCCAAAAAAGTACGTATTGCTACAGGATTAGAAGTGCAACCAGCAGCAGTGGAACAAGCTATTTTGAATGCCCAGCGTAACGGAATTGATAATGTGACATTCAAAGTCGGGGCAGTAGAGAAATTGCTGCCAAAAATGGGCACAATACCAGAAGTAATAATACTCGATCCGCCACGTAAGGGGTGCGATCGGGCTGTCATCGACACTTTACGGCAACTGAAACCATCTCGGATCGTTTACGTCAGCTGTAAAGTAGCCACCCTCGCCCGCGACCTGAAATTACTTTGTCAAGATGGGCAATATATGATTACACGGGTACAACCTGCTGATTTTTTTCCTCAAACGGCTCATGTTGAAGCTGCCGCCTTTCTTGCGCTATCAAATTTGTACAAAGATAGTAATTCCTTTACAAAAACTGAAATTTGAAATTTTTAGTCTAGTGCATACTAAAGATGCTAAAATTGAATTAAGCTAAAAATAGAAATTCATTTTGTTTAAATAAATTCAAGTTGCATAGCCTCTTAAAAATATGAATTGGATTGTGTAAATTACAAATCGGCAATTAATTAGAGTATGCCAATACTCTGTCAAATTACTAGCATCTTTTTAAGTTGCTTAATTCATTATCAAAATTATTCCAGCCGTTTTATATGTAAACAATCCCAACTCATACTATAAAGCTAATGCTCCCTAGCATTTTCAAAATTTAGTTTTAAAGACGCAAGTTTGAAGGCAGCATGACCACCTCAAGTTTTATCAGGGTGCCTGTAATAGCAAACTGATGTCTAGCTAACTGAAAGCTATGGGGTTTCTCTTGTGATTACTATTTCACTCCGTCCAGTTGGACGTTATTGGGGCACTATTAGTTTTGCCTCAACCCTCTACCTTTGTCCAATATTAGATTTACTGTTGGCAGAAATCCCAGCAAAATTACAAGCAGAACTGCGGCTAGGACTTCAAGAAGCCTTAGTAAACGCAGCTAAACATGGCAATAATCTTGATCCAAGTAAAACAGTTGTAGTCCGTTTTTCCTTAATAGATAATCAATATTGGTGGATAATATCAGACCAGGGTAGCGGCTTTACTCCTTCATCTACTAGTGATGAGGAGCCAACAGACTATTTACCACCAGATGAATCAGAAAGTGGTCGTGGTTTATGTCTTCTGCATCAAATTTTTGATCAGGTAGAGTGGAACCGCAAAGGCACAGAATTGAGGCTTTGTAAACAAATGGAAAATCGTCCCCGTTTATCTCTGCGACGGTAGCTTATTTAAGAGTTATGAGTCAAGAGTTAAAAATTTAAAACTTTTAACTCCTGACTCCTAATTTTTAAGTTTTTCCGTGAGTTGGACAGGGAGGCGCAGAAATAGAGCGATCTAACCAACCAACTGCTTGTTCTAATCTGGCTTGAGCTTCTTGTGGCTGATTCTTTAAAAGATACACAATAGCTGCTGCCACTTGTTCATTAGCGCGGGAATTGCGGTTAGACTTGAGGCGATGCCAATCGTTAGGGGAGATGCTCAGTCTTTCCATCAAGGCTTGAGCTAGTTCCAGAGTAGTAAGTTCATTCAGTTGACTGGTTTTCGGCAGCTGTGTAGATTGGGACATAATTATGAGTGCTGTTAGCGATAGCGGGGCGTTTAGCCCGTGCTGTTAGCGGATAGCTATGGTTTAGCCTGTGCTGTACATGGATAGCGGGACGTTTAGCCCGTGCTGAGTCAAAACTCATAGTTTTAATTTTGACTATTGGCAGACTCGCATTTAATCTTAGTTTACTACTTGTACATGAAGCCGTCTAAACAATCACAGCCATCAGGGGAAAATCCACAACCAGATTTTGAACAAGAATTAGAGGAAGTAGAGCGATCGCTCCTATCCTTAAAAGAGCGTTATGATCAAGTGCAAAGCGATCGCCAACAACAGGCACAATGGCAACAGCACCGCGATCAACTGAAGCACAATAAATCTCAGACACCAGAAATCAAAGCAGAGTTACGGCAAATTCAACAGCAGTTGGAAATGCTAGAACTAAACTTAGAAAGCCAGTTATTTTCTTGGCGTAGCCTCAAAAAACCTTTCTGGCAAGTCGTCCGCTTTGGTGGAATGGGCGTTATCATAGGCTGGATATTAAAGTCTTATGCTGGATAAATATGGTAAATCGACGGATTGCAGAAATATTGCGAAGTGGTCAACCTGATGAGTCTCTCCAAATTCAAGGCTGGGTGCGGACGAAACGCGAGTCCAAAGGGTTTGCTTTTATTGAAGTCAATGACGGCTCATCACTAGCTAATTTGCAAGTCGTGATTAATCAGGATTTGCCAGATTATGAAGCTATATTAAAAAAATTGAATACAGGTGCTGCTGTTGAGGCGAGAGGGGTACTAGTGACTTCTCTTGGTAAAGGACAACGGATTGAGTTGAAAGCCGAGACAGTAAAAGTTTACGGAGAAGCTGATCCCGATACATATCCCCTGCAAAAGAAACGCCATTCCTTTGAGTTTCTGCGAACCATTGGACATTTGCGATCGCGGACTAATTCTTTTGGTGCAGTTTTCCGCGTCAGAAATGCTTGTTCTACAGCAATTCACCAATTTTTCCAAGAAAGAGACTTTTTGTGGGTACACACCCCGGTTATCACTGCTAGCGATTGCGAAGGTGCAGGTGAACTTTTTAGTGTTACCAGTTTGGATTTAAAGAATATTCCCCGCACAGAAAATCAAGCAGTAGATTACAGCCAAGACTTTTTTGCTAAACCCACATATTTAACAGTTAGCGGTCAGTTGGAAGCGGAAGTGATGGCGATGGCGTTTTCTAACGTCTACACCTTTGGCCCTACCTTTCGTGCAGAAAATTCCAACACCTCCCGCCACTTAGCAGAATTTTGGATGGTTGAGCCAGAAATGGCTTTTTGTGACCTAGAAGGCGATATGGATTTAGCTGAGGCGTTTCTCAAACACATTTTTAAATATGTGTTGGAAACTTGTCCAGAAGATATGGAGTTTTTTAATGAACGCATTGATAAATCTGTATTGGTAACAGCCGAAAATATTATTAATAATCAGTTTGAACGTTTAACTTATACAGAAGCCATCAAAGTTTTAGAAAAAGCCGATGTGAAATTTGAATATCCTGTGAGTTGGGGTTTAGACTTACAATCAGAACACGAACGCTACCTAGCTGAACAATTATTTAAAAAGCCTGCGATCGTTACAGATTATCCAGCGCAAATCAAAGCTTTTTATATGCGCTTAAGCGACGATGAAAAAACCGTCCGCGCAATGGATATTCTCGCACCGAAAATTGGCGAAATTGTCGGTGGTTCCCAGCGCGAAGAACGTTTAGAAATCTTAGAACGCCGTGTGTTAGCGCAAGGATTAAAGCCAGAAGATTTGTGGTGGTATCTTGATTTGCGTCGTTATGGTACTGTTCCTCATGCGGGTTTTGGGTTGGGTTTTGAACGACTTGTGCAATTCATAACGGGTATGGGAAATATTCGTGATGTGATTCCCTTTCCGCGTACACCACAAAATGCTGAGTTTTAGTTAGAGAATTTGAAAACCAGGCGATTATAAATTGCATCTACACAAACCAAGTCCATCTGCGCGGACTAATAAAAACTTTGAAACCCGCGAATGCAGGTTTTGCTTGTATAGTCGCGTATTTTATAAAGCGATTAGCGGGACTTGAACAAAAAACAAAGCAAAAACAGGGTATAATGCTTTACCAGCAAAGCCTTCACATCAAAGTAAGCCCAAATGAAAGAGACAACCCCCGCAGCCATGCCACCATGCTTTGAAAAATAGTGTCAACGGTTTGATAATGTGTTTACTCATAAAGCTCAAAAAAGAGAGTTTAGACATTATTTAGGGGGATTATTGGGAGAAAGTGAGAGAAAAAATCTATTTCAGATTGCTGAGAATGCTATAGGGGTAAATTACCACCAGATACATCACTTTTTAACCGAAGCACCTTGGTCTGATTCCAAGATCAATGAACGTCGGTTAGAAATAATGGAAAAGTGTAGTCAGACCAGAATTAGTCGAAGATTTAGCTTAATAATTGATGATTCCGGGCAGAGAAAAAGTGCGGAGCCGGAGACGCTCCGCCTCCGGGTAATTTTACTGCTGGCGTGGGAAGGCAATACATAGGAGAAGTTGGTAAAACAGGTAATGGAATAGTAGTAGTAACAACTCATTTATATGATGGATGAAAAAGCTTACCATTAGATATAGAGTTATATCAACACGCCAGTTCTTTACCAGATGGTAAACAAGACTCAGAATTTGAGAAAAAAACTATTTGCTGCTTATAAAGCGAGCTTGGGTTTTATTTGGGCTTAATTTTTGTCTAAGTCCCGTTAAGACTTTAGTTTTCCCACACTTGTCAATTTCAAAAGTGTTACCAAAGCCACCTTGTCCTAGTTGTTTGAGTACCCGATAGCGACCTTGCAACAGTATTTCTGATCCACAGTTACGGCAAATAAGGTTATTTGCATTCACTGAGTCAACAGGTTTTGGACAATGGGGATTTATACAATAGGTCATTACACAGAAGTAAATATCCTAAAGAATTAACTTTTATTTATATCTAAACAGAGGGCTAAATCTTTAAGGTTCTAGTAATAGAGTTCCCTAAAACTCTGAAAAAGTAACGTATAATATTTAGAACACGTAGCTGCAATAATATTTATTATATACAAAAGAAATTAGGGGTACAACAATTGTTGTACCCCTACAGATTGGTTATATTCAATCTGATGGAAAACCGCTATAAAATAACAATCAACCTCGTAACTACCTGATTATGAGCAATTTTTCACATTTACTACATTTAGATTAATGGCTTGCCAAGGCAAATAGTTTCTTGTTTGCTTGCGTAGGATAAGTAAAGCTAGTGTTAAAAGAAATCGTTCAAAGCAAAACCCTCATCCAAGAAGTCAAGTAGGAAGCTAGAATGGCAATTTTGAATAAATAAGTAAAATCTAATACTGGTATTTTAGATAATAGACGCACCTAAACTTGTATCCAGATTCGTATTCCTAAAGACTTGCATGAGGAACCAGTCATTTCACGACTGGTTTCTCATATGGGATCACAATAATTATTGCTGATGCTCAGGTAAGCACAAACGTGCTACAACATAGTTGCTTCCATCTACAACTGCGAGGTACTGTTTCCCAGATTGAAAGCGCCTTAACTTACCTGGATGAGTTGGATTTAGAAGTTTTGGACCAATCCAGTCCTGAAGAAGATGGGTGGTAATCAATTTTTGATTTCGGATTTTGGATTTTAGATTTATAATCCAAAATCCAAAATCTAAGATCGGCTATGCCATTTGATTTTCAATCGCCCACCGCGCTAGTTCAGTGCGGTTGTGTAGATTGGTTTTGCCCAACATATTGGACACATGGCTTTCAACTGTACGCTGACTAACATTAAGTTCTTCAGCAATTTCCCGGTTAGCTAAACCCCTAGCGACAAACTGGACTACTTTCAGTTCGGTTGGGGTTAATTGCACATCGAAGGGAACCTGGATGCGGGAACTGTTTTCGCCTCCTTTTGCTTGGTGTTCTTTCCAACGGATAGTTTGTTTCAGCGAAGATTCAACTTGTGCTACGAGTTCTTCTGGTTCAAAGGGTTTGACCATATAAACATCAGCACCTTTATTTAAACCCTTAACTCGGTCTGCACTTTGTCCCTTAGCTGAAAGGAAAAGAACCGGAATCCAGCTGGTGCGTTCGTTTTGCCGGACTTGTTCCACAAAAGTATATCCGTCCATTTCCGGCATCATCACGTCGCAGATAATCATGTCTGGAACATCTTGCTCTAAAATTTCCAGAGCTTCACGTCCATTTTCGGCGGTGATGACTTCGTATCCCCGGAATTCCAAGTAATCCTTCACCAGCAAGATGAGGTTAGGGTCATCATCAATCAATAGAAGTCGTTTGTGATCTTTCATGCTGGGCTCTTTCATAGCAGTGGCACTTGTCGCGCTTCGGTCCATCAAAGTCTTGAATATTTATCCTCTATGGTGGGTTATTCGAGATGTGTCCTTTTTCCTACTTAACTTGCCTTTACTGTCTCGAAGTCTCAAAAATGCCGAGCACTTTCAATAGACTAGTAGCTCGATAGCAAAAGTCCAGCAAGGATACGTATAGCAGTAGTATCTATAATGCGCTATTATATATCGCTTTGAAAGGGGCGGGGTAAAAAACACTGATTAAATAATAATCTTTCTGACTTACAAGTAAGTATTGGCTTAAAGATGACCCTACCTCAAAACCAACCCGCACTTTCTTAAAGCTTACTGCTATAACATATCCTTTGGTTGTTAAGCCTCTATGAGGTGTTCACAAGAAACTAAGGAAGTTTCTGGCAAAGGATGGGTTGAAAATGCATATTCTTCTACCACCTTATTGCCTATTAAGTGTTCTCGGATGAGCCGCAGGGGAATTTCAGGGTTTGCTTGGCAATACCAGGCCCCATCGGGATAAACCACCATTATGAGTCCAGAACAACAAACGCGCAAGCAGTTGGCTTTAGTTCTGAAGACAGACGCAAATGGGATAACTTTGTTGCGGCTCATCAAGTTTTAACTCTTTAAGTCGCTTTTTGAAGTATTCCCAGGATTCCAGACTAGCTCGTTTTGAGCAGCAGTTAGCAATTGTCTGGTCAGCGCAAATAAAAATGTGTCGCTGAATTTTTGCAAGTCCTAAAGTTTCTACACAATTACTCAGGGCTTGATGTTCGACAGACTTAGTGGTTTTGGGGATTTGATGGCTAGACTGGATCACTGTATTGTTACTTATCGAGTGGCTCCCTGATTACAGTTCTATAACAATTTCCAAGCTTTGCAAATAAAGTTGACCAGATAAAAATATTCGTAACTTACGGAACGGAACCTAAAAACTAGAAATAATTAAGCATTTATACTTAAGTACCTTAATGATCTTCTAGTTCGGGAACCCGTACTCAAGGAATTCTTGCCATTGGACGCCACTTTTCGGTAGATTAGCACTCAGGAGTTGAGAGTGCTAAACTCTGGAGGAAATAATATGGCTGCTTTATCTTTAAGCGTTTCTACAGTTAAACCTTTGAGCGATCGCGTTTTCGTAAAAGTGAACGCCTCTGAGGAAAAGACCGCAGGTGGTTTGTATTTGCCTGATACCGCCAAGGAAAAGCCCCAGGTAGGGGAAGTAGTCGCCCTTGGTCCTGGCAAGCGTAACGATGACGGTAGCCGTCAGGAATTGGAAATTAAAGTCGGTGATAAGGTGCTGTACTCGAAGTACGCTGGCACCGACATCAAGCTCGGCACCGAAGAATATGTACTGCTTTCTGAAAAAGATATTTTAGCAGTCGTTGTCTAATGGGTTATGAGGGCTATGGGTTATCAGGTATAGGTTATGGCGTATGGGAACAATCCCCAATCCCCATTACCCCTTATCCCTAGAAGGAACCCCAAGTTCCCCAATCCCCAATCCTTAATACCCAATTCAAGAAAAAATTGACCTAATCCCTGGATTTAGACACCTATGGCAAAGCGCATTATCTACAACGAAAACGCCCGTCGCGCTCTAGAACGAGGCATTGACATCCTGGCTGAGTCTGTAGCTGTTACCCTTGGCCCCAAAGGTCGTAACGTAGTTCTAGAAAAGAAATTTGGCGCACCGCAAATTGTCAATGACGGTGTAACCATTGCCAAAGAAATCGAATTAGAAGACCACATTGAAAACACTGGCGTAGCTTTGATTCGTCAAGCTGCTTCTAAGACCAACGATGCTGCGGGCGATGGCACCACCACTGCCACCGTTTTAGCTCATGCGATCGTCAAAGAAGGCTTGCGGAACGTTGCAGCTGGTGCTAATGCAATTTCGCTGAAGCGTGGTATTGACAAAGCTACCAGCTTCCTCGTAGAAAAAATTGCTGAACACGCCCGTCCAGTGGAAGATTCCAAAGCCATTGCCCAAGTTGGTGCGATCTCGGCTGGTAATGACGAAGAAGTCGGTCAGATGATTGCTCAAGCAATGGACAAGGTGGGCAAAGAAGGCGTAATTTCCCTAGAAGAAGGGAAATCTATGTTCACCGAGTTAGAAATTACTGAAGGGATGCGTTTTGACAAAGGCTACATCTCTCCTTATTTCGCTACCGACGCTGAACGGATGGAAGCGGTTTTTGATGAGCCTTTCCTACTGCTGACCGATAAGAAAATCGCTCTAGTACAAGACCTTGTACCAGTGTTGGAGCAAGTTGCTCGTGCTGGTCGTCCTTTGGTGATTATCGCTGAAGATATTGAAAAAGAAGCTTTGGCAACCTTAGTAGTAAACCGTTTGCGCGGTGTACTCAACGTGGCTGCTGTTAAGGCTCCTGGCTTTGGCGATCGCCGCAAAGCACTGCTAGAAGACATCGCTGTTTTAACTGGTGGTCAACTAGTTACCGAAGATGCCGGTCTGAAGCTAGACAATACCAAGCTGGATAGCTTGGGTAAAGCTCGCCGCGTCACCATAACCAAGGACAGCACCACAATTGTTGCCGAAGGTAACGAAGCTGCTGTTAAGGCTCGTGTCGAACAGATTCGTCGTCAAATCGATGAAACCGAATCTTCCTACGACAAAGAGAAACTGCAAGAGCGTCTTGCTAAACTCTCTGGTGGTGTAGCTGTGGTGAAAGTGGGTGCAGCTACCGAAACCGAAATGAAAGACAAGAAACTGCGCCTAGAAGACGCTATCAACGCTACCAAAGCTGCTGTGGAAGAAGGTATCGTTCCTGGCGGTGGTACAACTCTGGCTCACCTCGCTCCTGATTTGGAAACTTGGGCGAAGGAAAATCTTAAGGATGAAGAGTTGATTGGTGCTTTGATTGTGGTTCGCGCCTTACCTGCACCTCTGAAGCGGATTGCTGAAAACGCTGGTCAGAATGGTGCTGTGATCGCTGAACGCGTGAAAGAGAAAGAATTTAGTGTTGGCTACAACGCTGCAACAAACGAATTCGTTGATTTGTTAGCCGCTGGTATTGTTGACCCTGCTAAAGTGACTCGTTCTGCTCTGCAAAACGCTGCTTCTATCGCTGGTATGGTGTTGACAACCGAATGTATCATAGTTGACAAGCCTGAGCCTAAGGATGGTGCTCCTGCTGGCGCTGGCGCTGGCGGCGGAGACTTCGATTACTAATACTTTGTAGTGACCTGTTTGTAAAAATAGCTGCTTCCTTTGCGGAAGCGGCTATTTTTTTGTGTCAAGATTCAGGTGTTTAAAACGAGAAAATAACAAAATGGAAGATTACCAAGCTGCTTATATGCACCGTCACCTTGATACTGAAACACTATGTCAATCTGGAAGGAAAGTAGCAGCTATGCACTTTGGAGGTGTAAGCATTGAGTGTTTATTAAAAGCAATGATTTTTGCTACCTTACCAAAGGGTGTAACTCAGGAATGGAAGACAGATTCTACTAATCCTGGGCATACTATTACTAATCCGGGACATAGTTACATAGAAGCATTAAATCGGCACAATCGACTTAAATCTAGAATTGCTAATTTTCCTGAAGTGCGAAAATGGCTCGATGAAGTTGAAAATCCAAATAGCCAAAATTTTATAGATATGCGTTATTCTGGCCTTGAGCTTGATGATGAAAGTTATAAACGCTGGTTAAAAGCTTATCGGAGTCTCAACGGGTGGTTACAGAAGCAAATTACTCAACTTTAAAGAGGTGGTCAAATGCAAGAAAATTGGCAGGTTTTGCTAAAGCAGGAAATTACAAATCAATATGTGCATAATTCACAAGAATGGGTTGATTTAAATATTTCTACATCAGGTTTATTGAATTTGACTATTGTAAGCGATCGCTTTATTAATTTATCTATTTCTCAGAGGAAAGAACAAACTTTTAACTTACTTAAATCACAAGTTCCTCATTTATCTCCTGGATTTATTTCCTTATATACGCCTCAAGAAGCAGATTCACTAAATCTTTCAGCACCGCAGGCTTTTAATACAGCTTCAGTACAAACTTGGCAAGATTTAGCAATTCAAGCAGCAAATCCGCAAAATCAACCTCAACTTCCGCAGCGTGAACCCAGTTTACCCAGAACCGTAACCTTTTATTCCTTTAAAGGAGGAGTAGGTAGAACTACTGCATTAACCCATGTTGCCTCAATTTTGGCAGTGCGTGGTCTTAAAGTCGTAGCTGTGGATTTAGATTTAGAAGCACCTGGGTTGAGTACAGCATTCAACCTCAAGCCGCAACCAAAATATGGAATAGTTGACTATTTTTATGAGCGTTCCTACTTACCAGAAGACGTAGAACCAAGTATTTCAATTGCTGAAATATTTGGTGAAGTGAAAATATCTAACGCCACAGGAAGATTATTTATTGTTCCTGCTGGTTGTCTTAATCTTGATTATGTCTCCAAAGTTGATGATCTTCATGCTACTACTATTATTGATGGAAATCAAAGTCTTTGGTCGGTTTTCAAACGTGAAATTTATGAACAATTAAAACCTGATATTATCTTAATTGATTCGAGAACTGGAATCAATCAATGGGGAGCTTTATCATTAATTCAAGCAGCTGACGAAGCAATTGTATTTCTTTTTCCTAACGAACAAAATAAACAAGGAATAGAACTGCTAATACAATCCCTGCAATGGGTAAAAAATTTATCAATTAATTTTGTTTTTTCTCCTGTTCCTGATATTACTGAGATTGGTTTGTCGAAAGTAAAAAAAATTTGGTACTCATTACTTAACAGATTAAATACGGTAATAAATGAAAACTATGAAACAGATGAAGATGAGCCAGATTTAGATAATTCTCAAACTCCAATAGAAAAACTTTTAGTAGTCCCTTATCTTTTGCCAATTGCTTTGGCTGATAGCTATCCTGTACAAGGTATGCAAGATTACTACACAAAAATTGCTAACTTAATTGATGAAAAAACTGATGAACTCAAACGTAGTAATGTTTTAAATACAATAGATCATCGGTGGAATATTATTGAAAGTCTGCAATTTCCTGAAGTAAATGCTGCTGATCCAAGACAAGATTTGAATCTACTATTTCAGCGTACTACTGATTTTGAAAGATTTTTAGACGATACAACCTGCCTAATTAGAGGGCGAAAAGGCACAGGAAAAACTGCACTTTATTGGCTTTTTCTAAAACACAAAAGTGTTGCTCAAAAACTAGCTCATGGACGGTTAGATAACACTGTATTTTTGTCAGCACATGGTAGATTTCAGGAAAGTCGCCCATCTCGTGATGAATTTCAAATCATCCATCAAACTTTACAAAAAAATAGAGGCACATGGGAAGCTTTCTGGAGAGCTTATTTACTACTTAGATGTCATCAGGAAAATTTGTTTAACTTTCCTAAAGGAAAGAAAAGTGCAAAGTATAGTGAATTGAGAAAAATTATTAATAATTTACCTAAAGAAAGATGGCAGTCTGAATCTACTCAAGTTTTGTTAGAATTATCTACTAACTCTGAACTACGGCTCATAGTCAAAGATGCCATAGATATTCTGCTTAATGAAGAAGCCAAAAATACTTCTCAAAAACTGTGGTTTCTTTACGATGATTTAGATGAAGATTTTCCGGAAGTAGGAGGAATAAGACAGCAAGCACTCACTGGATTATTTCAATTAGTGCAATCTTGTGATGCTAACAGATTAACAGAAATTAGATTTAAAATCTTCTTAAGAGAAGATATATGGAATCGTTTAAGTTTTGACAATAAAAGTCATTTTACTGGACGGGATATTATCTTACAGTGGACTAGGATTGATTTTTTACGATTAGCACTTCGTCAAGCAATACAATCTGAAGATTTTAAGAATTTGGTTGACCGTATTTCTCCTGTCGCTTTTGAAAGTATTGATCAAGCTACAGAAGAGGCAATTGATAAAGCTTTAGAATTACTGTGGGGAAGTCGTCGCCGAGGTGGAAATAGAGCTAAAAATGTATCTCGATGGGTTTATGAACGATTAACAGACTCAAGTAGCACTACTTTTCCTCGGAGTTTAAGTATATTACTGAAAGGAGCAAAAGAACAAGAACTAAGCTATAAGGGACAATCATCAAGCAAATTTCGTACAGACCGTCTACTTCAAGGAAAATCTTTAGAATTTGGTTTGAAAAAAGCATCAGAAAAGCGGTGTGAAGAAATTAAAGAGGAATACCCTGATTTGACTAAATTTTTTGATTCTCTTAAGGGTAAATTGGCCTTCTTATCTAAAGAACAGTTACAAACAGTATGGCAAGAGTCAGCACATGATATAGCAGACTTTGAAGAATTTGCTTCTTTTTTAAGTGAAATTGGCATTATTGAATGGCGCGAAAAAGAGAAACGCTATAAGGTTGCTGATATCTATGTATATGGTTTTGCAATGGATCGCAGAGGCGCAGTATAAGAACAAATTTCATGATTTCCTGCGGCTTGATGAAAAACAAAGCCAAAGGTTTTTAAGATTTTGATAATCTGTCTGTAGCTAAACCCAGCTAGCCGTCCCATGAATTGACTACTGACCTACAACTAAAAGATAGTTAAATTGTTCAGCTATTGGTTGCAAATAATCTAGTTCTTGATCCTGAGATTGTGCTTCTAATAACTTACGCGCTACATCACGGGCAATTTCTAAAGTTTCAGCAACAGTTCGTCCTTGAGCTACTAAACCTTGAAGTTCATCAGATGTTGCTAAATAAACGCCTTCAGGTAATTTCTCAATGTGGATGTTTAGCAATCTTTCCATTTTTGTAGGCAGTTATTACGTTTTGACCACTTTCGTTTCTATCGTATCGCTTTTCGGAACTACAGCGATCGCACGCATGATATTCTACCTTTACATAAAAACCTATGAGCCAAATTAATCCTGAAACAACTCCCTTACATACCTTAAACCCACTCAACCGATTTTCTGACAGAGCATTTAAAAATAAAAATGGGAATCATAATAAGTAGGGTGCGTTAATTCACTCTGAATAAATATCAGGATTCATATGGTAAAACCAAAATATGAAGGTTATTGCGAATGCACTCCTACCAAATTAGTCCGAGAAAAGTTTGGAGATGTCAATGTTTTTGCACAAAATGCTAAATCACTCTTAACAAAAGCTACTGGTTTTATTGGTGATTATGATTTTACTCTGAATCCTTACAGGGGATGTCAATACGGTTGTAGTTATTGCTATGCTGCTGCTTTTACCCCTAATGCTAAAATGCGCCAAGACTGGGGTAAATGGGTAATTTTTAAAGAAAATGCTGCTGAAATTTTAGCGAAGGAATTAAAAAAATGGTATGAAAAAAATCCCCAGATTCCTCCTAGTATATACATGAGTAGTGTTACTGATCCTTATCAACCACTTGAGTCTAAACATCAGCTGACTCGTCGGTTGTTGGATGTAATGCTTGATGTGAGTATTGACGGTTATCCAACTCCAACTTTGGTTATTCAAACTCGTAGCCCAATTATTACTAGAGATATTGATTATTTACAACGATTTAAGCGATTGCGAATTAATATGAGCATTCCTACTGGTAGCGAATTAGTGAGAAAAGATTTTGAACCGCGATCGCCTAGTATTAAAGCCAGATTAAATGCTATCACTAAAATTAAACAAAGTATTGATTATTTCAAAGGTTTTCTTCCCAAAATTTCTATCACTATTACCCCTCTACTTCCTACTTTACCAACTGATGAAGCTGCTTTTATTGACAAACTAGCCATCGCCGATAGAGTTGTAATTCAAGCTTTTCATCCTAGCCAGAGTCGTTCTCTTATGGCATCAACTCGCCAAGAAGCTGAAGAAATTAAGCAAAAATACGCTTGGTGGTATGAGGATGAGAAATTAAGCTATATGAAATTTAAGGAAAAGTTAGTTTATCAGCTTCCAGGTGTAGAAATTATGGAAGGTAAAGAGGGATTTGGTTATGAATAACTTTATCGTAAATTGGTGGCGAAGTCAGCAGTTAAAATTATCTTTAAAACGTGGGGATATTCGACGTGCAGTCCAACTATTGCAAGAGATTCAAAAATCAGGTGCAACATTCTCATGGTTAGAAAAACTATTTAGGGATAAACTTCAACTTGAACGTTATTCCCAAGAATACAAACGACAAACAGAAACTTTAAGTAAACAACTGACAGCATCCCAGCAAAAAGCTAATCTCATATTGATGCCAGATGAGGAATTTGTTAAATATATCTATAAAATTTTTAATTTAATAGAACACGATGAATATAAGCTGCAATCTACTGGTATTGATGAAGGAATATTTGATGATTTTGAATCAACGCTAGTTGAATATCTCAAAGAATAATTTAGTAAGATTCCTGACAAACAGTTATTTATTAAACTAGAAGACGCTTTAGAGGATATTAATAACTTAAAAATTGGACAAGACCCAGACTACCGTTTTAGTTTAACTCCTCATGTCTACTTTATGAAGTATTTTTTAGAAAACGTATATTGTATATATTTAGCTTGGTTTCTCATTTACCAGGAGGCTTTACTACCAAGTAAGGTTAATATCCTTGATATTGCAGCAGGTCCAGGAACAGTTGCTTATGGTTTAGCTTTATTTCTCCAAAGTAGTAGCGGTTTTTTTGATATACTACAAATGCACATATCCTATTACTCTTTAGAAAAACAAGATGCCTTCCAGTTTCGGGGACTTCAGTTTTGGCGACGATATATAGAGTCGCGCTTAACCGTAGTAAATGCTTATTTCCGTTTTGTTACTACTGATATTTTTAATTGGAAAACTCAATCGAATAATCTACCCAAAGACTTTTTCGACTTTATCGTAATTTCCCACTGCTTCTTTGCAGATCCAGTCAAGAGGGTTGAAGCTAATAATACTTACAAGCAAATATTTGTCAGTAGCTTAAAAAATTCAGGTTATGTTCTGCTAATTGTACAAGATAAAAAGTTATTCAAAGTTTACGATGTTCACCAAGTTGAAAACCAAGAGCAGGAAGAAAATGTAGTGCATAAATTTCTGGCAGAACTTGGATTAGAATTAGTTTGGTATAAATATCTAACTTCAACAGGTTCAAGAACATCTTTACCCGTTGCTGAATTTGCTAAGTTTGCTAAAGAAAAATTACCTAAACAACTATATATAAGTCCAATACTCCAACAGTATTTGGGTCAAAAGCATCAGTCACACTATATATTAGATGATTATGTAATATTGGCGAGAAAATAGTCATAAATTGCAGGTAAAGCAGCAGAGAATGTATTAAATAAATATAAGGTATGTGAACTTTAACCTTGAATTTATAAATGACCTGCAATCCGCAAGCAGCAAAAGGTTGGCATGGCAAACTTAATTTAGTCTATGCTGATCGCCAGGGTAAAACACAATTAATTTACAATCACCAACAAGCGCCCCTGAAAGTACAACGCCCATTTTATCCAGAAGGGGAAAAAGTTTGTCATAGCGTAATTTTACATACAGCTGGGGGAATGGTGGGAGGCGATCGCTTATCCTCTAATATCCACCTCCAAGCCCAAGCCCAAGCTTTAATCACCACAGCGGCTGCAAGCAAGATATATCGCAGCAATGGCTTACAAGCTAGACAAACCATCCAAATGCAAGCTGATGCTGGTGCTTGTTTAGAATGGTTGCCGCAAGAGACAATTTTATTTAACGGTGCGATTTATCGGCAAGATTTACGGGTAGAATTAGCAACCGGGGCAAGTTGGTTAGGCTGGGAAATTACCCGATTTGGTCGCAGTGCTAGAGGAGAGAAATTCTTGCAAGGGGAATGGCGATCGCATACCGAAATTTGGCAAGAAGGTATTCCTTTATGGATTGATCGGCAATACTTACCGGGTAGCGAAGATATTTTTCACAGTCCTCACGGCTTGGCTGGAAAACCAATAGTAGGTAGTCTCCTTTGGGTTGGTGGTGCAGTTTCAGCAGAAATCCTCGAAAAAACGCGAGATTTATGGGATGGGGAAGGAGAAGCGGGTGTTACGAGGTTACAACATGGATTATTGTGTCGATATCGCGGTTCTTCCACATCTGAGGTGAGAAACTGGTTTATTAATGTTTGGCAGCTGCTGCGAGTTTCTTTTTTGAATCGTGGTAATTGTATACCAAGAGTGTGGCAGGTTTGAACGAACCGCAGAGGCGCAGAGAACACAGAGGAGGTAAGAATGCAATTGACGCCGCAAGAAAAAGATAAGCTCTTAATTTTTACTGCTGCTTTATTAGCAGAAAGACGTAAAGGAAGAGGTTTAAAACTGAATTATCCCGAAGCGATCGCTTATATTTCTGCTGCGATTTTAGAAGGTGCCAGAGATGGACAAACTGTAGCTGAATTGATGAGTTATGGTACAACACTATTAACGCGGGATGATGTCATGGAAGGGATATCAGAAATGGTGCATGAAGTGCAGGTTGAAGCAACTTTTACTGATGGCACAAAGTTAGTTACAGTACATAATCCAATTCGTTAAATTTGGAATTTTTAATTTATTATGATTCCTGGCGAAATTTTCACACCAGCAGGTGAAATTGAACTAAACGTTGGTCGTCCAACTATAAAATTACAAGTGTCAAATACAGGCGATCGCCCCATACAAATCGGTTCCCATTATCACTTTTATGAAGTCAACGCTGCCTTAAATTTTGACCGAGAACAAGCGCGAGGAATGCGCCTCGATATCCCCGCAGGCACTGCAATCCGCTTTGAACCAGGCGACGAAAAAGAAGTCGTATTAGTTTCTTTAGTTGGAACTCGCAAAGTCTACGGCTTCAATGCCAAAATTAACGGTTCTCTGTAGCTATGAAAATGGAGTGGTACAATGAACCGCCTGTTTGGGAAGTGAAAGATGAAGCGATCGCTATCACTTGAAGGGAATGGTTTCCGGATGAGGTTTGAAAAATTCCAAATTCGCAGTTTGTGAGGAATAGTTATGAGTTACAGAATGGATCGCCGCGCCTACGCCGAAACTTATGGGCCGACAGTAGGCGATCACATCCGACTTGCAGACACAGAATTATTTATTGAAGTTGAACAAGATTTCACCACCTACGGCGATGAAGTGAAATTTGGCGGCGGTAAAGTCATCAGAGACGGAATGGGACAATCCCCAATTTCTAACGCTGATGGTGCTGTAGATTTAGTAATTACTAATGCCTTAATTCTCGATTGGTGGGGTATTGTCAAAGCAGATATTGGCGTTAAAGATGGCAAGATTTTCAAAATTGGTAAAGCCGGAAATCCTTATATTCAAGACAATATAGATATTATTATCGGCCCCGGAACTGAAGCCTTAGCAGGTGAAGGAATGATTCTCACTGCTGGCGGCATCGATGCCCATATTCATTTTATTTGTCCCCAACAAATTGAAGTGGCGATCGCTTCTGGGATTACCACAATGATCGGCGGTGGTACTGGCCCAGCTACAGGTACAAATGCAACTACCTGCACCCCCGGCCCTTGGAATATTTACCGAATGCTACAAGCTGCTGATGCTTTTCCCGTCAACTTAGGATTTTTGGGTAAAGGTAACGCTAGTCAACCCCAAGGACTTGTAGAACAACTAGCCGCCGGTGCAATGGGGTTAAAACTACATGAAGATTGGGGAACCACACCCGCAGCAATTGATACTTGCCTCAGTGTTGCCGATGAATATGATGTACAAGTAGCGATTCATACTGATACCCTGAACGAAGCCGGATTTGTCGAAGATACGATCGCAGCTTTTAAGAATCGTACCATCCACACCTACCACACTGAAGGCGCAGGCGGCGGACACGCACCAGATATCATCAAAGTTTGCGGCCAAGCCAATGTTCTGCCATCTTCTACCAATCCCACACGTCCTTACACCCTCAACACTTTAGACGAACACCTGGATATGTTGATGGTATGCCATCACCTCGATCCAGCGATCGCTGAAGATGTCGCTTTTGCCGAGTCCCGCATCCGCCGAGAAACCATTGCTGCTGAAGACATTTTGCACGACTTAGGTGCATTTAGCATGATTTCTTCCGACTCCCAGGCAATGGGAAGGGTAGGTGAAGTGATAATTCGCACCTGGCAGACATCTCACAAAATGAAGGTGCAACGCGGAACTCTTAACTTGCAAGGAACGGAGCAAAAAGCAGACAACTTTAGGGCAAAAAGATATGTTGCTAAGTATACGATTAATCCGGCGATCGCTCATGGAATTGCTCAATATGTGGGTTCAGTGGAAGAGGGAAAATTAGCAGATTTATGTTTGTGGCGATCGGCGTTTTTTGGGGTGAAACCAGAGATAGTCATTAAAGGCGGAATGATTGCATGGTCACAAATGGGCGATGCCAACGCCAGTATTCCCACACCGCAACCAGTGCATATGCGACCGATGTTTGGTAGTTTTGCAGGGGCGCGTCATACCACATCATTAACTTTTGTTTCGCAAGCAGCTTTCGAGAAAGAAATTCCTAGCCAGCTAGGTTTACAAAAGTCAGCAGTTGCAGTTTCTGGAACACGCCAATTGAGTAAGCGGGATATGAAGCTGAATGATGCACTACCCCACATTGAAGTTGATCCAGAAACCTATGAAGTCAGGGCAGATGGTGAGTTGCTGATTTGTGAACCTGCGACAGTTTTACCAATGGCACAGAGGTACTTTTTGTTTTAATTCATGACCGAGCAACTTATCGCTTTTAAGGACGAGAGTAATATTGTCCTGATAAATTTTTTGTTTTGGAGTTACGATCAAATAGTTAAACATTGCATCTGATGTAGAAAATTATGCTACCTTTTAAGAAAAAAATTGTGACTGATGAAGCGATGTGTCCGGTAGCAGTGTTGATTGATTATCAGGACTGGCAGCAAATTGAGAAGATATTAGAAGCTTATCAATCACAACAAAAACAAAAGTTTAATTTAAACCAGTATGCGGGCGTAATTCAACTAACTCAAGACCCTTTGGAATATCAGCAGCAAATTAGGGATGAGTAGTGTTGACACAACCTTTGATTTTTTTAGATACAAATGTTGTTTTGTATTTTTTGGGTGGTCGCTTGGTAAATCCACTACTATCAGGACAATATATTATTTCAGTGATTACTGAGATTGAATTGCTCTCTTATCCGAGTCTCAGTTTAGAAGAAGAAACACAAATTATTGATTTTTTAAATAAAATTACAATCATTGGTATTGATAGTAATATTAAAAATTTAACAATTGCATTTCGCAAACAATACAAACTCAGGCTTCCTGACGCAATAATTGTAGCAACTGCAAAATCTCTAAATGCAACATTGTTTACAAATGATATAAGATTGGTTAATTTAACAGAAATTAATACTCAGTCAGTGCAAATTGTGTAATGGGTGCGATCGCTATTCCTTCCCCAGCAGAATTCCAGCAAGTTTTGGATAATCTCACGTCTGGAGAATGAGCGATCGCCTGCTTTGCGCTGAGGATGTATGCCTTATTTCTCCTGAGCGCACAGCTCCTCTTACTCACCATATAAAAATCTCTTTATTTTTCCAAATTTTAATTTTTAATTTTTAATTCACTTATTGGTAATAGCAAACTATTTTCAATTTCCTGCCTGACTTCACAGCTAACATAACAATCGCTCTCTAGACAATCCATCAGCAGTACATTTGCATCGTAATACTGGAATAATGATTCCTGTTGTGCCTCGCTTAACTGCCAGTCATGACAAATATTACGATAATTAGAAACTACAAGCTTTATTTGTTTACACCAATGATCTCTATTTTCTTTCCACCATTTCTGAAATTGTTCTTCGCTCTGATTAGGGTTTGGCAACTCATTCTTAAGTTGGTTAATTACTAGAATTAACTCCATTTTATTTTCATAAGAAAGTATTTCCTTAATATCACTAAAAATACTATTATTAGGAGAAAAATAAGCATAATTCTCATATGCAAGCAAATCATAGTAAGCCTTATCAAGACCACTAGAGTTTTCATAAATTAAGTAATGGTTATGAATGCCAATTATTCCAAAATAATCGGCTAATTCAATATGTTCATCATTTTCTAAAAAATCAAAGTTATAAATAAGCTCTAAACATAGATAAAAAACTCGGATAACCACTAATTCATCGTGACACACAACAGACAGAGATTTTTTGTGAAGCCATATTAAAAACTGTTGCAACTTCTCATCCTTAGCCAGTAAGTTATCAATTTCTCGCTTCATCAAGAATACCAATTTATCAGCATTTCGCATCATACCGACGGTAAGCAAAAACACTTCTCTCCAGCGTTTTTCAGTGATGTGAGTCGCTAAATTTTCCCAAGCAGAATTAGCAACAATCTCCCTAGCAGTAAAATATTCTTGAAAAGTTAGATGTGAAAAGGAATAGATACCCTTTGCCCGTTCTACTAGTAGCCCATGTTGTGCTTCAATCGCCTTCAAAACACCTTCGCTGTCTAGTTCCAATTCTTTTAGCTCAGTACGAGCATCACGTAAGTTACGAATGAAGTCAGCAATGTATGCTTCAACCGTTTTTTGCTTAAAGAAATAATCTTTCTGCTCAAAGCTAGTAAGGGCAATTTGACTCAGCAAATCTTCCTTACGGTGCTGCGATAGGTTTTTATAAACTTGATCGCGCTCAATGTTGCGTTTGGCATCCCATTTTTTTAGCAATACATCCAAGCCTTCTTTATAAAGCTCAGAACGATTTGCTGGAAAATCTGCGCTTTCCCCAAACACCAAACACAGCAGCGTTAACAATAATGGATTGGTTGCTAATTCTTGAATTGGTTCGTTATCTTGCAGCTTGTGGATGAATCTTTCAGCTTTTACGGGGTCGCTTAACCGAAACCAGTTTTCGGCAAAAATGGCGATTTGCTTTTGGTCAAAATCTGCCATTTCCACCTCAGTAAATCGTTCAAAGGTGTATTCTTTGGCAGCAATTCGACAGGTAATCATGAACTGATTAGTATGAAACTGCTCAGAAAGATCCAGAATTTGTCGTAAGACACGCTTCGTATCCTCTTCACGAACTTCATCCAACCCATCTAGTAACACTAATGTCTTACCTTCTTTCAATAATTGATCTGCTCTAAAATTGGCATTATTCACTCCACAACTTGATAATTGTTGAGCAATATATTTCAATACATCTGGCTGTTTAGGCGCTTCTGCAAAGTCCTTGAGGGAGATAAATAAGGGAACTCGGTTTGTCAAATATTGCCCCTCAATGCACTGCATCGCCAAATACTTCAAAAATGTGGTCTTACCTGCTCCGGGTTTTCCCAAAACCATTAGCTTACTGTAGCGTTGCACCACTTCCAGTCCCGATACTTGCTTCTCTATTACTCGGCTGAGTCCAAAGTGATCAAAGTATTCTGGATCGCAGTTTTGCAACAGTTCAGGGATATCCAGTCGCCTGCGTCCTGTGATTTTCTCCAGAATGTTGACGTTGGTATAGATGCCTCGCTCTCCGGTTAATTCAATTGGCTGGGGCATATCCAGCACCCGCATAGTTCCACACTTTTCTTTAACGCTGAGTTTCACCTTCTCGCGGATTTCTTGAACTAGAACATCAATATCATCCTCTGCAAAATCAGCCGTTGAGTTATCAGAAGGTTTCTGCTGTGAATATCGCTTTTCGAGATACTCTCGCAAGCGGGATTCTTTCACAGGCCCACTACCACTAATACAGAATTTCTTGTAAATCCCCGTTAGACAACTACTGAGATTGCTATTAGAGATGTTGAACGTTTGTGTAACTTGACCTCGACTCCTGCCATTACCAAAGATTTCTAAAAAGACCGCCTTTTCTCGGTTTGATAATTCGCTGTATTGCTCTAGTTGTGTCAGGAAGTCCCTTGGTAACGACATATACCTAATGTGAAATTGCCTTAAAGTTCAGTTTAGCTTGCGTTTCCAGAGATTGGCGGCTAGTCAAGATATGTCAAGACAAGTCAATTTAAGTCACTACAAGTCAAATAAATAACCACAAAAGAAAATTGCGATATTGAACTCAGTCAAGCAACTGAGGCGATCGCAACGCAATGCTAGAAACATTAATCCCCCTAGTTATCAACAAGTCTATTGAAGTCATCCTAAAGCTACTACTGGAAAAAATCTGGGCATGGCTGTTGACGGATAAAAGCTTCCAACGCCTTAACCATTTTCTGAAAATGCAGATTTTTGTACTCTATCTGGATTGGATTTTGCTTAAAACATCTCTAAAATCTCTGCCGGAGCTAGCAAAAGAGAACAATTCAGACACAAGTGGCTAGTTGTGAAGGAGGCAACGGTTTCCTCTATGCTCTAATTTTGAAAACAAATTGTGCAGAATGCTCAACAGAACCTATCCTAAATACGGGAAAGTTAGCTCTACCATAAGAAGTATGTTGTCCTAAGTAACTCAGAAGGCACTCTTAACTCTTGGGCGATCGCTTACGCAATTATATCTTTAGTAACTTACGAAAATCGGTACATCAAAGGCTACATAAGTCATTCCACCATCTGCTGTATCCAAAGCTAAAATTTTACCAGCCATAATTTAATAGTAAAAAAGACTTTTTAGGTAGGGAGGCTTACTGAAAAACTTGGCAGACAAATTGTTACAAATACAGCTAGTCTTACAAAAATTTCCTTTTACCCCGTACCTTGCATCTATATGACTTCACAATCTTCTCGCTCTGACAAAATTCTGGTTGTCGATGACTCTCCTGATAACGTGTTTTTGATCAAAACTATTTTAGAGGAAGAAGGTTACACGATTAGCACCGCAGAAAATGGGATTTCGGCCTTGGCTGAATTGAAAGCTTCTCCTTGTGACTTGGTTCTGCTGGATCTGATGATGCCAGGTATGGACGGCTACGAAGTCACTAAGCACATTCGTGGAGAGATGAAATTGCCACAATACATCCCCATATTGCTGATCACTGCCCATGATGCGCCTAACGTTGCCCACGGTTTAGACTTGGGTGCTGATGATTTTATCCGCAAACCTGTAACAGTAGATGAATTACTGGCACGAGTGCGATCGCTCCTGCGCTTGAAGCATAGTATGGATGAACGTGATGAAATTGCCCGCCAGCGAGAAGATTTTGTCTCCCGCCTTACCCACGACTTACGCACTCCCTTGGTGGCGGCTGATCGCATGTTGATGCTATTTCAGCAAGGAGCGTTGGGAGCATTATCATCGCAAATGCAGGAAGTAATCACCATCATGGCCCGTAGCAATATCAACCTGCTTTCTATGGTCAATACCTTATTGGAAGTTTATCGTTTTGAAGCAGGTCGCAAAACTTTGGCATTTCAATCGGTTAACTTAGTTCAGTTGCTAGAGGAGGTAAGTGGAGAATTATCACCTCTAGCTCAAGACAAAGCACTATCCATTAATCTAGACTTTACTGAGGAGTCAAGCGCAAACACAGTGATGGGCGATCGCTTAGAATTGCATCGTCTATTCACAAATCTTATCGGGAATGCGATCAAATTTACCGACTCTGGGTCTGTGACTATTCGTCTTACTTCTCAACGCCAGTTCGACAAAAGTAGCCAATCTCAATTTTCTGGTAAATCCAATTCCGTTGAATATATTAGTATTGAGATAGCGGATACTGGCCCAGGTATTCCCCCTGAAGAACAAGCCACCATATTTGAACGATTTCGCCAAGGCAGCCACAAGACTTCTGGTAGTGGCTTAGGACTATACCTTGCTCGGAGAATTGTTGAAGCACATCAAGGCATCATTCTGCTTAATTCGGAGTTAGCGAAAGGTAGTGTATTTATTGTCCTTTTACCCACAAAAGCATGAGAAAATTAGCAATTATAAATTATGAATTATCGAATTTTTACCCTGATAATTCATAATTGATAACTTTACTACTTTTTACCAATAATTTAAATTAATTATTTCAATTAGAAATCAAATACTAAAATATGATGAATCAAATATGCTGATCTAGCAGCGTTAACATTAAATAAATACTTTTTGAGAGGACAAAACAATGATTACCACTGAATTATCTAATGTTGGCAATATTATCCAGAATCAGCGAGAGTTTTTTCAAACTGGCAAAACTAAAGATGTCACTTTTCGCATTGAACAACTTAAAAATCTCAAGCAAGCAATTATTGAGCATGAACAGTCAATAGTCGAGGCATTACAAGCGGATTTACATAAACCAGAAGTGGAAAGTTACCTAGAAATCGGCGTAATTAAGGATATTGATTACGCTATAAAACATCTTCAAAACTGGAGTAAGCCCAAAAAAGCAGCGGTTTCCTGGGATTTTTTTTCCTACTCAGCCCGAATTTATCCAGAACCGTTAGGGGTTGTCTTAATTATCGGCCCTTGGAACTATCCATTTAACTTAATTATCTCACCGTTAATAGGTGCGATCGCAGCCGGGAATTGTGCAATTATCAAACCTTCAGAAATTGCTTCTCATACCTCCCATATCATCACTGAAATTTTTGCCAAACATTTTGACCCAGCTTATATTGCAGTAGTTGAAGGAGGCGTTAAAGCAAGTCAAAAACTACTGGCAGAAAAGTTTGACCATATCTTTTTTACTGGTGGCACAGCCGTCGGCAAAATCATCATGGCAGCAGCGGCCAAATATCTCACACCAGTTACTTTAGAATTGGGCGGTAAAAGTCCTTGTATCGTAGATACTGACATTAATCTTGAACACACTGTTAGACGAATTACTTGGGGCAAATTTATTAATGCTGGACAAACTTGTATTGCCCCTGACTATCTTTTAGTTGATAAAAAAATCAAAAAAGATTTAATAGATGGGATGGAAAAATGCCTAAAAGAATTTTATGGCGATAATCCTGTAACTAGTCCTGATTACGCTAGAATTATCAGTCAAAAACACTTTGATAGATTAGTTAACTTTCTCAAAGATGGGGAAGTTATCATTGGTGGAGAAAATCAACCTTCAGAGCGTTATATCGCTCCCACAGTGATTGATAATGTCTCTTTAGAAGATTCTTTAATGCAGGAAGAAATTTTTGGCCCCATTCTACCCATTATTGAATATACTGATATTGCCGAAGCGATCGCCTTGATTAACTCTAGACCTAAACCCTTGGCGTTATACTTATTTTCTCAAAACAAAAACCTGCAAAAGCGAGTTTTGCAGGAAACTTCGTCTGGTGGAGTCTGTATCAATGACACAATAATGCAGGTTGGTGTCTCGTCTTTACCATTTGGTGGGGTGGGAGATAGCGGTATTGGCAACTATCACGGCAAAGCTAGTTTTGACACCTTTTCTCATGACAAAAGTGTGTTGCAAAACTCATTCTGGCTAGATTTAAAATGGCGATATGCTCCCTATGAGGGCAAATTGCCGCTAATCAAGAAACTTCTGGGTTGAAAGTTATGAGTTATTTGAATTTTGGATTGAAGGGAAAATCTAAAATTTAAAATCTAAAATCCAAAATTGAATAACTCCTAACTATTAAAACCCAAAAGCATTGCTATAACGCTCCTCAGCCCAAGGTTCACCACGGCGATGGTAGCCATTGCGTTCCCAAAAACCAAGTTCTTCACCAGCTAAAAACTCTAAACCATTAATCCATTTAGCACTTTTCCAAGCGTAGAGGTGGGGCACAACTAGCCGCATCGGACCACCGTGTTCAGCTGGAAGGTCTTCACCAAAGACTTTAAAAGCAAAGAAGTTTTCTTCACGCATAAAATCTTCTACAGAGATATTGGTAGTGTAGCCACCGTAGCAGTGTTCCATAATGTGGGCTACTTTCGGGTCTAGCTCAATCAGACCCATGAAATCTGTCATTTTTATGCCAGTCCATTTGACATCAAGTTTGGACCAGCGCGTTACACAGTGGAAGTCTGCTGTGAATTCGTGTTGAGGTAGCGCCATAAAATCTGACCAACTAAAGGTAGCAGATTTTGCTAAACCCCAAACTCGAAACTCCCATTCCTCAATGCTGACTTGGGGAGTTGCACCGTAAGTTAATACGGGGAAACCTTTAGCTAAGTGTTGACCAGGAGGGACACGTTCCCCCTCTTCTTTCCCTGGTTTCTGAAAAAATTTTCCTAGCATAGTTGGAGAAAAATAAGTTTTCTCAAGGTATTTACAAGCTTTTTTGCTGAGTTGCCAACAGCACCAGATGTTTTACTCTTTATATGATTATTTGATTATTACTCATGAATGATCGGTAATGGGTAATGGATGTTCTCAATTACTCACTACCAACTTTTCTCGATTTAATCAGCTTGTCTTGTGTAGAGTATCTATGATCCATAATGCAATCAGGAAAGCTAAGAAAAAGCGTTTATCCAGTGGTAAGAAGCTTGATTGGTTTTATTGCCAATCAAATTTATCGGTGCTGTTCATGCTTTTCCTGACTGGGGAATTATGATTCTTCTTCCTCTTCTTCAGCAGTTGGATACACAAATGTAGAACGTCCAGTCAAAATCGACTTGCCCAGAGATAGGGCTTTCTGAGCTTCGACGACGGCTTTGTGCCTCCAGGTAGCTCGACGTTTATCTCGTTTTGATTTGGAAGTTTTCTTCTTAGGAACAGCCATGTCAGCAGATATCGCGATTCTTGACAACCTTCTTATTCTAGGCCATCCACTGACGCCAAGGACAACAGGTAAGTTGAATTGAGAGGTTGAGGGTGAAGTAGGATATAAAGACACTGGGACAGAGGGAATTCTAAGATTCACCTCTTTGCGTCTTTGTGTCTATCTCAACCCGTCATTTTTGGGTTGACACACCGCTAGCTGCTGGAACCGTATTAGAGCTATTTTCAAAGAAAAGTAATGATCGCGCAGTTTTGAAGTAAGTGGCCCAATTTTGAGCATCGGGGCGCGATCGCCATTGAGGACGACTGACTTCTAATGTCAGAACTGGTGCGATCGCGCCATAATTTTGTACGGTCACAATGATTGAAACATCTGTCACCAAGATATCTTGGTCGAAACTCCGTTGAGCAGCTGCTCTAGCGGCTGCTTCCGCTTTCCGGAGAACGGTTTCATAGTTTTCTTCCGGCAGGCGGTCAATAGCTAGATCAACTCTAGCGGTGTAAGCTCGCACAACCTGAGGTGCGATCGCTTCTGTTAAAAACCACGCAGGAACGGTAGATATGAGCAAAACTATTAAAGGAACTATCCGGATTCTTCTGGCAATTTGGCTAATAACTGAAAAGGGAGTGATCGATGATGGTAGGTGAGCAGAAATCTTGCTCATGACCTTCTATCTCCTTAGTGATGATCTGTTATTGAAATTAGGTAAAAGTATTTTCCGGTCTATTGACGTAATAAAAATTACATTTTAACTTAATATTCGATCAGAATCACCTAGACATAAAACATCGGTTAGCTTTGTTTTTTTGGCAAAGCTGACCGCAATTTTAAGACCAGCAAACAATAACTGACAAAAAGCGGGATGGCAAATTACTGGGCGATCGCGATTGGCATCAATCAATATCAGTTATTTCAACCTTTAAGTTGTGCCCAAGCAGATGCTGAGGCACTAGAGGATTTTTTGGTGACAGAGGGAGGTTTTGTCCCCAAACACTGTCTAGTCATGACAGATACTTCGCCGCCCATTGAGGATAGGTCAACTTACCCGACTAAGGAAAATATTTTGCTGCTGCTTGAGGATTTGGCAGCGACAAGTTGGCAACCAGAAGATTATTTGTGGTTATTTTTTAGCGGTTATGGGGTCAACTACAAGGGCAAAGATTACTTAATGCCAGCGGAAGGTAACCCCGAACTCGTGCAAGAAACTGGCATAGAATTGCGATCGCTAATGCAAAGTCTCCAACTTGCTGAGATGAATGTATTGTTACTGCTCGATATCAACCGCGCTTTTGGCACCCAAGCTGATGCTCCTGTTGGCGAAGAAACAATAGAACTAGCCCAAGAACTACAACTCGCTACAATTCTTTCTTGCCAACCAGAGCAATTTTCCCATGAAAGTAGCGAACTAGGTCACGGATTCTTTACAGCAGCTTTATTAGAAGCTTTGCGTTCTGGTAATGGCAGCAACTTGGCAGATTTAGAAAGCTACCTGAGTCTGCTGATGCCAAAATTATGTCAACACCACTGGCGTCCTGTCCAAAACCCTGCCACGATCATTCCATCAAGACCGCAGGTAATCTTGCCACAATTGGCAATGGAAAGCGACTTTGAAGTAAATCCGGTGATTTATCCGGAAGAATCCTTTGCTGTTGCCCTTGCGGCTCCTCCCCTCGACGATTACCCTAAAACTTCAGCAGAGCGGGGCAGATGGGGAGAAGCTACTGTAAACTCCTCCCAACAGGTGAAGGCTCACAAGGTCGAGAAGTCTAAGAGTCAACCAGTCCTGGAGTCAGCTACTAGCTTAGTTTCCCAGCCAATGCCGGAAACTTCTTTAGGAGTGAATACAAGGGGAAGATTTATCCCCAATTCGTCCAAAGGTTACGTCTCTCGATTGCCATCGAATCAGCCAAGTATTCCTTTTTGGAAACAGTTTATCTTGTGGGGCGGAGGCAGCCTGCTGGTAGCAGGTTTAATCGCCGTAGTTTTTCTCCGTAATCAAGAAACTTTTAGAATTAAGCAAATATCAAACACATCACCTAATGCTACTGCTAGCGATCGCCAGGTTATCCAGAATTTACCAAACGATCGCACTCCACCAGTTAGACTCAAAAACCAATCTAGCGCCCAAATAACTTCTAGTTCCGAGTCGAAAAAGCGAAATCAAGCAGTATTAGACTTGGCGAAAATGTCGCTCAGACAAACTCAGGCTAGCGATTTGAGCTTGGCGATCGCTACAGCCCAGAAAATTCAACCCGGTGAACCACTGTACGAGCAAGCTCAGGAGAATATTAAGATTTGGAGCCGGATGATTTTAGATTTAGCAGAGGGTCGTGCTAAACAAAGACAGTATGCTAGCGCTATTGCTGCCGCACGATTAATCACTAAAGATGAAGCCCTCTATGCCAAAGCACAAGCAGCAATCAACCTGTGGCGGCTAGAGGGTAAGCAGTATGTGACTAACAAAACTCTTTTAGATGCAGCTAATGCCTTAATTAAGTCTGAACAGGCATCTACCTACAATCGTGCGATCGAAGTTGCTAAGAAAGTACCATCAGGTCAACCAGGCTTCGATACTGCCCAAAAATCGATCAATAAATGGAGTGAGAAAATTTTAGACCTAGCAAAGCGTCGCGCTGCCGAAGGAGAACTTAATGCCGCAACTGCAACCGCTGCTTTAGTCCCAGAGGAGACAGCCGCTTACGAAGATGCTCAGGATGCCATCCAAAAATGGCAAAAAAAATAGTAGAAAAATAGTTAACAGTTAAGAGTTAGAAGTTAGGAGTTATAAGTTTTAATTCCTGACTCCTCACTCCTGACTCGTAACTTTTCCCACACTCTTTCAGCAGTACTGCGACACATCTTCGCCGCATTCGTCCGCTAGATAGCACATTGCTCGGAAACGTAAACTAACCACTTCTTCATATAAGGGATTGAGCTTGCACATGGGCGGAATGTGAAACAGGGTTTTCCCAAATAATTTCACATCTCGCTCAAATGGACACTGAGATGGAATCAGTTTGCACAAGCGGTGAGCTAGTTGGCGATCGCGGACTTGAATGCTATCTACACGCTGTCGTAGGGGTTGGAGAATATTCCAGTAAGATTTGGAAACAGAACGGTCTAGCTGGGTTACTTTATGGTCACTAGTCTCTGCTTGATTGATTGATACCCAGCTCGCCAGAAAAATCTTTTTTGTGGTATTATCAGATACCTTCATGGTTAATCCCCTTTGTTATTGAGGCTATTCATCTTTTTGATGAATATATACAACGTGGCAACGAACTTTACCGGAAAAATCGCGTTCTGACTGCGATATAATGTAATACCTGATTAGCCACTTAAGTCAGAACCTAATTTATTACTACGTCAAGTTAATCGCAAATTTCTGGGGATCGGTAGTGTAATATTACGATCTTGTTCATAACTTGATATAGTTTAGATTTTAATAAAGACATCCACCATTCGATAGGTTTTAGTGTAACATTTACACAACTTAATATAAGGTCTTTCTGCAAGTATTTTTGCTAAGTATAAATATCGGTAATACCTTAGTAGGCATCTTTCCTCTGCGTATTCCCACTTCCCGACGTCAGAGCGTCCTGTTAATTGCTGACTGGATGCCGTAGAAGTAAAGAGAAGTCTGTAGACGCGGCTGCGGCTTAAAGCCAAGTGGGTTGGCTTTCTCAGTAGATGCAGAGCGGCTAGTCATGAAACATCGGTCGTGGCAAAGTCTCGGTAAAGAAAGTGATTCTTCTCCAGTTTGCAATCTATAGCGTCTTAGGGCTAACTTATCTGGGATTAGCATTGGGCTACATTCCTGGTTTACGCATGAACCGCGCCACCATCGCTTTAGTCGGTTCTGCCTTTTTAATTGCTTTAGGTGTTCTGAATTTACAGGAGGCATGGCAGGCCATTGATGCCAATACCATCGTATTTCTCTTGAGCATGATGGTAGTTAATGCCAACCTATCCTTTGCAGGGTTTTTTAGACGAGCAATCTCAATGATATTGAGTATCACTCGCAGTCCTCTAGGTTTGTTAATTGCTTTAACTTTTGGTAGTGGTATTCTCTCCGCCTTTTTTCTCAATGACACTTTGGCGTTGATTTTTACACCCTTAACCTTGAGCCTGACTCTAGCTTTGGACTTAAATCCGATTCCTTATTTACTAGCGATCGCAGGTGCAACTAATATAGGCTCGGTAGCAACTTTGAGCGGTAATCCTCAAAATATCCTGATTGGCTCCTTTTCAGGCATTTCCTACCTAGATTTTCTGCGTGTATTGGCCCCAGTTGCCCTTGTCGGCTTGCTAATTCAGGTAATATTACTGTGGCTACTTTACCCAGATGTGCGCTCAGTCAAACCTTGCCAACAGGTAACAGTTGGCAATCAACGGATTTTTAAACCCTTATTTAAAAAAACATTAATCATCACAATTGGGCTGCTAATTGCATTTACTGTCGGCTTACCGTTAGGGGAGTCTGCTTTAGTTGCTGCTAGCTTGTTGCTAATCACTCGGCGGATTAAACCCCAACGCATTTTGCAAAAGGTCGATTGGAACCTGCTGGTAATGTTTTCTGGATTGTTTATCCTGACGCGAGTCACGCAAAAGTTGAATTTACTCCAGCCATTTACCCATGCAATCAACTCTGCTGCGAGTTTTTTGGGTGTAACTGTTGTTTTATCTAACTTAATTTCTAATGTTCCGGCTGTACTTCTGCTGCATCCCCTGGTTCCTCCAGGTGACACTAAGTATTGGCTATTGTTGGCAGCTGGATCAACTTTGGCTGGTAATTTGACTTTGTTTGGTTCAGTCGCCAACTTGATAGTTGTAGAAGCTGCTGCGGATTTAGGTTACAAGCTAACTTTTTGGGAACATCTGCGCTTTGGAGCGCCGTTAACAGTGTGTACTTTAGTTCTAGTATACCTCTGGGTTCATTAAGAGCGATCGCTCTAATTACTATGAAAAAACTTGTCAGCAGAACCATTTCAAGCTCACTGATAAATCAAAGCAGGCATTATTTAATAAATTAACTAATTTACATGCAAATCGAGAAAATAAATTTGGGAATAGAAGACTGGTAAGAAATATTTTTGAAAAAACAATCGACAAGCAGGTAAACAGACTTGTCAAATTTTCAGATGTTACCAAAGAAATGATGATAAAAATTATGCCTGAAGATATCCCTTAAGCGAATGATAAAAGACTCTATCTCACACTAAAGCGCAAAGACGTTAGAAAAACTTTACGTCTGTGCGCCTATGCGTGAGATTATCTTAAATTCCCTACGATGCTACTTGAGCAGCAGTCCGAGTGCGGCGTCTTCTCCCATCAGCAACTTTCACGGGTGGCTCATCAGGGATTTGCATCAACAAAGTCACAGATGGCTGACATTGCAATTCACGCCGGATGGAACGTTGCAATTCTCGCTCTAAAGTACCTTGCAATCCACCCCAATCTATATCTGCTGCTTCACCTTCCCCAGCAGCAAATTCTGACCAGCGCACAGTGAGGATTTCTTCAATCCGTTGTTTTACCCAGGTTTGTAGCAGCGAGCGCTCTACACTTGTCACTACACCCCGTAAGTGAATTTCTGGTTTTGCCAACAGTTTACCATTCCAATCAATGGCAGCTGCGATCGTAATAATGCCTTCTGAAGCCATGCGTTGCCGTTCTTGTAAAACTTTGGCACTTACCATACCTGAGCTAGTAGTATCCACCAATTCGATACCAGATGGCACTTTACCAGCGACGCGAATGGCATCTTCTGTCAGTTCGACAATATCACCATTCTGAATAATAATCATGTTTTCTGCGGGAATGCCCATACTCTGAGCCGTTTCTGCGTGTTTCACCAGCATCCGATGTTCGCCATGAAATGGCACAAAGAATTTGGGTCGAGTTAAGGCAATCATCAGCTTTTGTTCTTCCTGACAGCCGTGACCGGAGACGTGAATCCCTTTGTCCCGACCATAGACTACTTTCGCACCCTGAATCATCAATTTATCAATGGTGTTGACTACAGCGATCGTATTTCCAGGAATTGGGTTAGCAGAGAATACTACCGTATCTCCTTGGCGGATTTTGATGTGAGGATGTTCTTTGTTGGCAATCCGGGTCATTGCTGCCATCGATTCACCCTGAGAACCTGTAGTTAAAATTAGTACTCTCTCATCCGGCAGATTGCGGACTGCGTGCAATGGTTGCAACAGATTATCTTCACACTTGATGTAACCTAAATTGCGGGCATGAGCAATCAAGTTCAGCATCGAACGCCCCACAATCGTCACTACACGGTTTTGCTTCTTGGCGATATCCAAAATCATGTTAATGCGATGCACGCTCGAAGCAAAGGTAGTAACAAATAATCGCCCAGTGGCTTGACTAAATACTCTCTCCAGATTGGGATAAACTGAACGTTCAGAAGGTGTAAATCCTGGCACTTCTGCGTTAGTGGAATCACTTAGCAAGCAAAGAACGCCTTTTTCACCATGTTCTGCTAGCCTCTGTAAATCAAATTTTTCACCATCTACTGGAGTATGGTCAATTTTAAAATCCCCTGTGTGAATAACTACACCGAGAGGAGTATGAATGGCAACAGTGAAACTATCAGCGATGGAGTGGGTGTTACGGATATATTCCACTAAAAAGTTTTTGCCAATTCGCACCACATCACGTGGTAGAACTGTTCTAATTTCTGTGCGATCGCGCACTCCTGCTTCTTCTAATTTACCCTCTAGCATTGCCATTGCTAGTCTAGGACCATAAATCACGGGGATATCAAATTGCTTGAGATGAAAAGCAATCCCGCCAATATGGTCTTCATGACCATGAGTAACGATCATCCCTTTTATTTTGTGGCGATTTTCCCGCAGATAGGTCGTATCTGGCAAAACAATATTTACTCCATGCATCGCCTCAGTAGGAAAAGCCAATCCTGCATCTAACAGGACAATTTCATCGTCATACTCAAAAAGACAGGTATTTTTCCCAATTTCATGCAGACCGCCCAAAGGAATAATTTTCAAGGCGGAATTATTAGCTTCGTTTTTAGCCATTTTCTCCTTAGATTGTTACTTGTGGTTAATTAAGTTGATAGTTAACTTTTCTTGTATTTAAGACAACATCATTTGTCTGTTAAGTTAGTCCCAAAGCAATCAAGTTTTAATTGAAATCTTCAATTTCTTATTCAATAAAATTGATTTAAATTGTAACTTATGATCATTGTTTATATGTATCTTTAGAAAGCAGCAGATTACCAGCGCTTAACCAAATGGTCGCTAGATTAAACTAAGTTCTTTCAGAACCGCTTCTAACTTTTGACTTACTTCTAAGTCAGCTTCACATAGCGGAGGACGAGTTGAACCAACCTCCCAACCTTGAAGTTTTAGTGCTTTTTTCACTGGAATAGGATTTGAAGTAAGAAATAGAGCTTTAAACAACGGGAAGAGTTGGAGATGAATTTCGCTGGCTACCTCTATTTTACCCGCACTAAAAGCTTGGATCATCTGCTGTAGTTGGTTTCCTACCAAATGAGAAGCCACACTTACTACACCCTTTGCCCCGATCGCTAACAAGGGCAAAGTCATGTAATCATCACCAGAGTAGATGTGGAATTCTTTTGGTGTTAAGCGACGAATTTCGCTTGCCTGATCTATGCTACCAGTAGATTCTTTAATCCCGACAATATTGTTAACCTTAGCTAACCGGGCAACTGTTTCTGGCTGAAGGTTTTGTCCGGTACGACCTGGAACATTGTATAACAACAATGGTAGATCGGGACAGGCTTGTGCTATTGCCTGAAAGTGCGCTTCCAATCCCGCTTGTGGCGGTTTGTTGTAATAAGGAACAACTTGTAAGGAACCATGTACTCCTATTTTAGACGCTTTTTGGGTAGCAGCGATCGCTTCTTTGGTGGAATTTGAACCACAACCTGCGATCACTTTGGCTTTTCCTGCCACGGACTGCAACACCTCGACAAACAACTGGTATTCCTCATCCCAACTTAGAGTAGGAGATTCTCCTGTTGTGCCGCACATCACCAATGTATCTGTACCGTTGTTAGCTAGATGTACTGCCAGTTCTGCTGCTACATCATAATTTACACTACCATCTGCTTTAAACGGCGTAATCATAGCAGTTAAAACATTGCCAAAATCTCCCACCCTGTTTTCACTCCTGATTACCCATGTGTTTTGTATCTTGGTGGTTTTCTATTGTAATAACTTACCTGCATATTGCTTTCAACAGTGATTCACACATTTGCTCTTTGTCATTATTTTTTTATTTTTATTAATTACTAACTTGAAACGTAAGCCTTAGCTGGTTTTAGGAGATTTTTTTCTACCAACAATTCGGCGATTTGTACTGCATTCAATGCTGCACCTTTGCGGATTTGGTCGCCACACAACCATAATTCCAAGCCACACGGATGAGAAATATCCTGACGAATTCTTCCCACTAAAATTTCATCTCGACCAGTTGCTTCAATTGGCATCGGAAAATGATTAGTTTCCCAATCTTCTACCAATTTCACTCCAGGGGAGCAATTTAAAATTTCTCTGGCTTCCTCTGCACTAAAGGGAGTCTCAAATTCTAAATTAATGGCTTCTGAATGGGCCCGGAGTACGGGAACCCGTATACAGGTTGCAGTGATTCTGATTTGCTGCGTACCAAATATTTTTCGGGTTTCGTTGACCATTTTCATCTCTTCCTCACAGTAACCCAAATCGTTTAATGGTGAGTTATGGGGGAATAAATTAAATGCCAGTGGGTAAGGCAATACCTCAGCAACTGGTGGCTGTCCTTGTAGTATAGCGCTTGTTTGGGTTTTGACTTCTGCCATTGCTCGAGCACCAGCACCACTAGCAGATTGGTAGGTTGAGGCTACTATGCGTTGCACTGGTTTAACTTTATGCAATGGCCATACTGCCAAAGTCATTAAAATTGTTGTACAGTTGGGGTTGGCAATAATGCCTTGGTGATTAGCTGCTGCTAGTGGATTAACCTCTGGTACTACTAAGGGAACTTCCGGGTTCATCCGAAAGGCACTGGAGTTATCAATTACTACTGCGCCCTTTTCGATAGCAATTGCTGCCCAAGTTTTGGATGTGGAACCACCTGCACTAGCCAATACTATATCCACATTTTCAAAGGCGCGATCACGAACTTCCTCTACTGGTATATTTTCCCCTTTAAACCGCAGCGATCGCCCAACACTCCGCTCTGATGCCAATAACTTCAAGTCAGCAATCGGAAAATTACGGCTTTCTAATAATTCCAGCAACTCTGTGCCAACAGCACCAGTTGCTCCCAAAATAGCTAAACGATAGGATTTAGACAAACTCACTTCCTCCTTTAAGAGGTTTATTTGCAATTTCTTGGAACAATTGAAAATTTACTTATATTTAAATGGCGAGCGCAATTAATCTTAAAATACATTTTGAATAGATTTAGATTTTTTTCTCATTTAGTCGATCTCTATAGACCTAATACATTTATTTTCTTGGCTATTTAATAAGTTAAGTGATGTTGCATTTTACAACAATGGCTATCCAATTTTTACATTTTATTTAAAAAATATACATATATTATTATATAATAAACCGCCATTTAGTAGAAAAATGGAGATGTCTGCACTTAGACCTTTAATACGCATCCCACCAGTAATGCTAACAAATGTCTTGGTTGTAAAGTTGCTTACCAAGAGGATGAATATACTAAGATCGAAATGCATAAAATCAGCACAGCATAAAACTGAGCTATGCAGCTAGGTAACAGATGCGCTCTCGTACTACAACTTAATAATAGCTAGACTTAATACTATAACTTTTACTTGGGAATACTAACCACTCGCTCAGAACCAGGATATCACAGCATTAGTCTGCTAAATAATTAATTCCTAAGTTCAGAGTGACTGGAAACTGGGGACTGGGGACTGGAGAAGAGTTTTCCAATGTCCAATGCCCCGATTAACTAATTGTTATGAAGGTAAAATGTCAAGTCCTTGGTCATTGGCAGTAAACTGGATCTTTGCCCTAGGACAAATATCCATCGTTGGATGTCATAAAGCCTTGTGGCAACATCCCATTACCCCTAAGAGACATCAAGCCATAAACGCAAACAATTATTTTATTGCGTCTTGTGTGTACTCCGAGTTTAAAATATCAGCAAACTAGAGACGAAGCATGAAAGTTACCCAGGAAAGACTCCCCGCTAGCCAAATTGGTCTGGAAATAGAGATTACGCCGGAAATTACCAAGCAAACTTACGAACAGGTGATTAAAAACTTAGCGAGTACTGCCAATATTCCTGGGTTTCGTAAAGGCAAAGTGCCTCGACCGATATTGCTACAACGGTTGGGTACAACTCGAATCAAGGTAGCAGCGCTGGAAGAACTAATTCAAGATGGCATTGAGCAAGCAGTCAAACAAGAAGCTATCCCGGCAATAGGTCAGCCACAATTGCGCTCCTCCTTTGAGGATTTGATTAAGAATTATGAACCTGGAAAACCCCTGACGATTTCGGCTGCTGTCGATGTAGAACCAGAAGTGAATCTAGTGCAGTACACTGATTTGCTTTTCCAAGCTGAAGAAGTCAAGTACGATCCAGAACGAGTGGACAATAGCCTCAACAAGGAACGTGAAGAATTGGCGACATTGATTCCTGTGGAAGGACGTGCAGCCCAAATCGGCGATATTGCCGTAGTCGATTTTAAAGGTGTATTCACCAAAGCTGAGGGCGAAGACGAAACAGCCGAACCAGAAGTGATTCCCGGAGCCGAAGCAACTGATTTTCAAGTTGAATTGCAGGAAGATAAGTTTATTCCAGGTTTTATTTCTGGAATAGTGGGGATGAATCCTGAAGAAACCAGAGAAATTGCGGCGCAGTTCCCAGATCCATATGCTAATGAAGATTTAGCTGGAAAAGCGGCAACTTTCACAGTAACGCTCAAAGAACTGAAGGAAAAAGAGCTACCAGAATTAAATGACAACTTAGCCCAGGAAATCAGTGATTTTGAAACCTTAGAGGAGTTACGTGCTTCCTTAGTAGAGCAATATCAAAAAGAGGCGGACGATAAAACACAAACAAATAAGCAGGAAGCCTTGTTAACGGAACTGCTTAAGCACGTAGAAGTTGACTTACCAGCAACATTGATTGAGCAAGAAGTGGATGCAATGCTAACCCAAACAGCAATCCGCCTGTCTCAGCAGGGATTAGATGTGAAGAAGTTGTTTACTCAAGATATTATTGTTCAGTTGCGGGAGCGATCGCGCACTGAGGCAATTGAACGCATCAAACGCTCGTTGTCCTTGCGAGAAATCGGTAAACGCGAATCTATCGAGGTAACACCAGAAGAAATTGCATCCAGAGTCACAGAACTTTTGGAACAGTACCCGGAGGAACAAGACGTTGATGAAGATAAACTGCGCTCAATCGTGCAAAACGAACTATTAACCGGAAAAATCATCGATTGGCTCTTAGAACACTCCTCAGTTGAACTTGTACCCGAAGGCTCCTTGAGTCCCACAGAGGAAACGGAAGCCACAGAAGAATTAGATGCTGATGCTGATGCACCTCAGACAGAGGAAGAAAGCAGCGATTCCATAGAAGTCACGGAAGGATAATATAAAAATTCCACAGCCATGAGTTCACCAGTTCTGAGTTAAAGTACTGGTGAAATGGGTAAAGTAAGGGAGATGAGGGAGCAGGAGGAGATGAAAGACCACTGCCTTTTAACTCTTGGCTCCTCAAAACTCAGCGATCAAGTCGGAATAATTAAATAATTAATGAATTTTCGGCAAATAGTGACACATGTTACTGCCTAAGCTTGATACTGTGTTACACGAGAAGAAATTATATGAGGCATAATGGTTAACACGTAGCTTATAAAAATTCCATTCGTCGAAAAGGCAGCACATGCTGCAGAAACATTTGTCCTAAATTATCGTCAAATTTGATTGTATGCTTGGATCGCAATCGGGAAATTACCCCATCAGCAACTTAAGTCGAATAAAGATTAACTCCCAGTTGAGCAGCCCTAGCAACATCGTGCCGATGGTGGTAGAACAATCTGGGATGGGAGAAAGGGCTTTCGACATCTACTCCCGCCTACTGCGAGAGCGGATTATCTTTTTGGGAACGCCAATAGACGATGCTATTGCCAACTCAATTGTGGCTCAGTTGTTATTCCTAGACGCCGAAGACTCAGAAAAGGATATCCAACTATATGTTAATTCTCCTGGTGGCTCGGTCTACGCAGGCATGGCAATCTATGATACAATACAACAAATTCGCCCTGATGTTGTTACCATTTGTTTTGGATTAGCCGCGAGCATGGGGGCATTTTTGTTGACAGCAGGGGCTGCCGGGAAGCGAATGTCTCTGCCCGACTCCCGGATTATGATTCACCAACCACTTGGTGGCGCTCAAGGTCAAGCGATTGACATTGAAATTCAAGCCAGAGAAATTCTTTATATTAAGGCTAAGTTGAATCAGTTAATGGCTCATCATACTGGTCAACCCTTAGAAAGAATCGAAGCAGATACGGAGCGCGACTTTTTCATGTCGGCAGAAGAGGCGAAGAACTACGGTTTGATTGATCAGGTCATTTCCAGGCAAAATCTTCCCACAGCAGGGGAAAACGTCACCATTGTGAAATAAGAGGCTGGTATGTCTAAGTACGACTCCCATTTGAAGTGTTCATTTTGTGGCAAGTCTCAAGAGCAGGTGCGTAAATTAATCGCGGGGCCGGGAGTCTACATCTGCGATGAATGCGTTGACTTGTGTAATGAAATACTAGACGAGGAGTTACTCGATACAAATGGTGCGGCAGCACAACCAGCACCAAGAGCAGAACCACCTCAAAAACGGCGTACCCGATCTTCTAGTATTTCGTTTAATCAAATACCCAAGCCAAGAGAGATTAAAAAGTATCTAGACGAACACGTCATTGGTCAAGACGAAGCGAAGAAAGTGCTGTCAGTAGCCGTTTACAATCACTACAAGCGACTGGCGGTTATTCAGTCTAAAACTAGTGGCAAACCTGGGGCGGATGATGCTGTAGAACTGCAAAAGTCCAACATTTTGTTAATCGGCCCGACTGGTTGCGGCAAAACTCTCTTAGCGCAAACCCTAGCGAAAATCCTGGATGTACCGTTTGCCGTCGCCGATGCTACGACGCTGACGGAAGCGGGGTATGTAGGAGAAGATGTGGAAAATATCTTGCTGCGACTGTTGCAGGTGGCAGATTTGGATATAGAAGAAGCACAGCGGGGAATTATTTACATTGATGAAATTGATAAAATTGCTCGCAAGAGCGAGAACCCATCAATTACCCGCGATGTTTCTGGCGAAGGCGTACAGCAAGCCTTACTGAAAATGTTAGAGGGAACGATCGCCAATGTACCACCCCAAGGAGGGCGCAAGCATCCCTATCAAGACTGTATCCAGATTGATACAAGTAATATTTTGTTCGTCTGTGGTGGTGCCTTCGTAGGTTTGGAAAAGGTTGTAGATCAGAGAGTTGGCAAAAAAGCAATCGGCTTTGTGCAACCTGGAGAAGGCCAATCTAAGGAAAAACGGGCAGCAGATACTCTCCGCCATCTAGCACCAGATGATTTAGTAAAATTTGGCATGATTCCCGAATTTATTGGGCGCGTGCCAATGGTAGCAGTAGTAGATCCACTAGATGAAGAAGCGCTGATGGCGATTCTCACCCAACCACGTAGCGCCTTAGTGAAGCAGTACCAAAAGCTGCTGAAGATGGATAATGTCCAGTTAGATTTTAAACCAGATGCTTTGCGAGCGATCGCTCAAGAAGCCTACCGCCGTAAAACTGGTGCTAGAGCGCTGCGGGGCATTGTCGAAGAACTGATGCTGGATGTAATGTACGAATTACCGTCGCGTAAGGATGTAACTCGCTGCACAGTAACACGGGAGATGGTCGAGAAGCGATCAACTGCCGAACTGATAATACATCCATCTTCACTACCGAAACCAGAATCAGCGTAAATCAATGCTGTTAGCTGATAAGCTATGGTTTAGCCCGTAAAGTTAGGAGTGAAGAGTGGAGAATGAGTAATTGACTCAAAACTCCGAATTCAAAATTAAAAACTCCTAACTCCTAACTCTTAACTTTTAACTCTCAAAAATGCCTTATATTAATGTTCGTGGCGTTGAGCATTACTACGAATGGGTGAAAAAATCATCTGGTTCTTTGGTAAAACCAGTGATGATTTTCATGCACGGTTGGGCTGGTTCGGCTAGATATTGGCAAAATACCGCGAATGCTTTATCGGAGCAATTTGATTGTTTACTCTACGATATGCGGGGATTTGGCCGTTCTGGTGGGAAGCCAACTATAGTCCAAGCAAGTGAAGCTGTTGCTGAGTCCCCTCAGGAAGAATCACAGGCAATCAGAGAGTTAACCTATGAATTAGAGGAATACGCTGATGATTTGGCAGCTTTGTTAGATGGGTTGCATCTTCAGCGTGTTTATATCAATGCTCACTCAATGGGCGCGTCTGTTGCTACTTTATTTTTTAACCGCTACCCCCAAAGAGTGGAACGAGGAATTTTAACCTGTAGCGGCGTTTTTGAGTACGACGAAAAATCCTTTAGTGCTTTTCATAAATTCGGTGGCTATGTAGTTAAATTCCGTCCCAAGTGGTTAAGCAAAATTCCATTTGTTGACCAGATGTTTATGGCCAGATTTCTGCATACTTCCATACCAAATTCTGAGCGTCAAGCTTTTTTGCAAGATTTTCTCGAAGCAGATTACGATGCGGCTTTAGGGACAATTTTTACTTCAGTCAGTAAGGCTCAATCTGAAGTGATGCCGCAAGAGTTTGCCAAGCTGACAGTGCCGACTCTGCTTGTGGCGGGGGAATATGACAAAATTATTCCAGCCGAGATGGGGCGTCAAGCAGCTGCATTAAGTGACAAAGTGGAATTTGTGATGATTCCTAACACAGCGCATTTCCCAATGTTGGAAGATGCGCCAACTTATTTGAGACGGGTACAAGAGTTTTTGCAAATTAATACCGCACAACCACAAGTCGGATAAATGATAGGGGTTTTTTTAGACAGTTAAGTGTACCTGTGTGATGCCTTGACGCATTTTATATTGTCGCTTTAACCAAGACTTTTTAATTGTTTTACGGAGCAAGGGAGTAAGTTGAATCAACAGCGAACGCAGCAGTGCATTTTTTCGCAGTAGTTCACCTTGTTTAGCTTCTTCTAACTGGAGTTGCTGGGCGCGGATAATTTCTGGCTCACGTTCTGCTTGGATGTGCGATAGTGCCATATCAATATCCTGGTGTCCAGTTTCTTTGTGCAACAGTGGCACAAGATGATTAGCAGCGACAATCACATCACGGAGTGCGAGATTAATTCCTTGAACACGGACAGGGGACATTGGGTGTGCAGCGTCACCCAGAAGCAGTACCCCTGGTGCGTGCCATTGTGGACAATAACCAACCACAACAGAAAGCCGAATGGGAGATTCGATGGTTTCTGCATGATTACGGAAATGCTCTGCTAGCCATGAGGGTGATAGTGAGGCAAAAATCTCTGCCCAGTTGGCTTGCTTGGAGTCAGTGTTTTCGGTTGCGGACATCACCCAAGCCAGATGCAGTTTTCCTGACTCTGCTCCGTGAAAGATGGTAAATACACGATCGCCATTTACAATAGTACGAAATACATTATTGGCTGCAAACTCAGGACTGGCGGCAAGTTTAAACCAGAGAATATCAATATTTTTGGGCTGGCGTACCAATTCCAATCCTATACGTTGTCGCACAAGAGAATTTCGACCATCTGCCCCAATCACTAAGTCAGCAGTTAGTTCTCTCCCATCGCTTAGTACTACACCTGCGACACGTTGATTACTCCAACGTAAATCTTTGACTGGAATACCCTGGATAAATTCAAACCGATCATTGGTTTGAGCTTCAGAAATCAGTGCATTGAGTAATGGTGGTTGTGAAACCAGTGTACAGGGTCGGGTTGCTCCCATTGGTTCATCAACTCGAAACAACTGCTTATCCCCCAGAATGAATTCCCATGCGTCGAGTTGTCGATGGGGAATATGCTCCAACAACGCCGATAAACCCATTTGTTCTAGTGCATCTAAGCCACTAGGCATTAATCCTTCGCCGCGAAAAACACGATGAAAGTCTCTTGCTGCTTCAATCAACGTTACAGCAATACCACGTTTTACAAGGAGCAGGGCAAGTGTTACACCTGTTGGACCTGCGCCCACAATCACAATCTGCACCATCTCATCCCTCGTATATTAGTTGCTCTCAAAGATGCTGGTCGAATTATCTTAAGATTAACCTAAACCCAGTTCTCGTTTTAGCAAGTTAATCGAGTTTGTCCCAATATAATTTTCAACCTTAATCAGCTTCGGTGGACGAATAATATCTTCATCAAATGCTTGCACAGCTGCTTGCACTGCCGCAAAACTGGCTTGATCACTTATTATTACCTCAGCCCGCTTAACCATTGCCTGAAGTTTATAAGCATCTTTTGGTTGCGAAGTCATCACCAGTAGTTCATCCCCACGTAGACCGTGCAGGATGACTTCTGCTGCTCGTGCAATCCCGGAACTGAGGCTAACTATGCCTACACAGTTTTGTTTTGGCAGGGTTTTCAATAAGTTGAGTTCTTTGGTGTAGTCGTAGATATCCAAAGGAATCACCCGTGCAGCTTTAGGAGCAGCGATCGCTTCCACATTACTAATAAAATACCGACTTGTGACAACTGTCGCAGAGGTAGTTTTATCTAACGCAACTGTTAATTCTTCCATTGCTACCAACTGGACTGGTATTTTCAAAGCTCGCTCTAATTCATACACCATCAACTCACCAGCACCCATGTCATAAGATGGAACTGCAACCAGTACCCGCGCACTACAACGCAAGCGCCAGTCAATTTCCGCTAAAAATAGCTCTCTAGCTTGATTGAGTGAACATCCTTGAGAGAGCAGATCGTCAAGTGCTTGCTGGACAACTTGATATGCATCAGGATGTTGTTTAAGAATTGGTGATTGCAGCCTGCTACCGCCCTCATGACCTTGAGCACGAACATAAATTCCCGAACCAGCCATACTTTCAACAAATCCGTCTTCCTCCAGTTGACGGTAAACTTTGCTGATAGTATTACGGTGTAACCCAGTTTGCATTGCCAGCGCCCGTGTACTTGGTAATTTGTAAGCAGGTGGATACTGCCGAGAAGCGATCGCAAACCGGATTTGATTAAACAGCTGGGTTGATGCAGGAATTTCGCTGTCTGACTGAATACGGAATTGAATCATCACCAAACCTCCTGAATACTAAGTGCTGTTAGCGAATAGCTATGGTTTAGCCCATGCTGTTAGCGGATAGCTATGGTTTAGCCCATGCTGAGTGCTGAGTGTTGCTTTCCTACTCAGGACTCAGCCCTTTTAACTCAGCACTCCTTTAGTGACCAGATGCATTTGCTACATGTCAAATATTTTATTTACATATGAAGTTTTTCTAGGAGAAATTTCTAATGCGCTCATTATTAGTAATTGATAATTTAATTACAAAAAACTTAGTCATACTGGCATAGTTATATCAAATAAACACACGGCTAATCACATAGCACTAGTAAAAATTATTATGACAGAGCAAGCAATAATTACCACAACGGTTAATCTTTTGCAAGATAAAATTCAAGTGGCTGCAAATCTTGCAGAGCCAAAAGAATCTGGATTTTACCCAGGAATTGTGGTATTGCAGGAGATTTTTGGTGTCAATGTTCACATTCGGGATGTTACAGAACGGATTGCGAAACTTGGGTATGTAGCGATGTCTACGACGGGCTACGCCTAGGCACCTGCACTTTTTCAACGGACTGCTCCTGGCTTGGAAACCGGATACACACCCGAAGATATATGAAACGGGCAGAGGCTACGCCATGCAAACTCAAGCATCGGAGTTATTGAGCGATATTCAGCTAGCAATTGACTATCTCAAAAGCCTACCCTAAGTGAAAAAAGATGGCTTTGGCTGTATTGGCTTCTGCTTTGGAGGTCATGTCGCATATCTTGCAGCCACCTTACGAGATATTAAAGCTACGGCTTCCTTCTACGGTGCTGGAATTACCACCCGCACACCAGGGGGTGGCGCTCCCACTATTACTCGCACCAGAGAAATTCCAGGTACTCTCTATGCCTTCTTTGGCACAGAAGATACTAGCATCCCATCCCAACAAGTAGATGAGATTGAAGCAGAGTTAGAAAAATATAAAATTCCTCATCGTCTGTTTCGCTACGATGGAGCTGATCACGGATTTTTCTGTGACCTTCGTGCCAGTTATAATCCTAAAGCTGCTGCTGATGCTTGGGAGCAAGTGAAACAACTCTTTAGTCAACTGAACTGAAGTCTATACAGCCAAGTTCGTTTTTTGTCATTTGTCATTGGTCATTAGTAACAACCAAAGACAAATAGAGAAGTCTAAGCGCTGGATAAAGGTGATGGCTTTGCCAACGCAAAGGACAAACAGAACTTTGAGGACAAATGACAATCTAAACTCCAGTGGAACCATATCAAATAACAATTAATCTTCAAAAGTCATGAATTCCGAATCGAAACTTTCTCAAACAGCCAATTCGTCGTTTACGATGGACGATTTTGCCAAAGCACTAGAAAAACACGACTACCAGTTTCAAAAAGGACAGGTTGTACATGGCAAAGTGTTCCAACTTGACCATGATGGAGCTTATGTCGATATTGGTGGCAAGTCGTCAGCTTTTCTGCCGCGCGATGAGGCTTCTTTGAGAGCAGTGACCGATTTATCAGAGGTGCTGCCATTGCAAGAGGAAATGCAGTTTTTGATTATTCGAGATCAGGATGCAGAAGGTCAAGTCACCCTTTCTCGAAAGCAGTTGGAAATTCAGCACATCTGGGAACGACTGGCCGAAATGCAGGAAAATGCCCAGACTGTGCAAGTACGGGTTATAGGTGTAAATAAAGGTGGTGTCACCGTCGATATTCTCTCTTTGCGGGGATTTATTCCGCGATCGCACCTGGCAGAGCGTGATAATTTAGAAGCACTCAAAGGTCAAAATCTGACTGTGGGCTTTTTGGAAATTAATAAAAACACCAACAAACTCATCCTTTCTCAGCGTTTAGCAACTCGTTCTAGCAACTTCAGCTTATTAGAACTAGGTCAACTGGTGGAAGGTAAGGTTACTGGCATCAAACCTTTTGGTGTGTTTGTCGATTTAAATGGTATGGGGGCTTTGCTTCATATCAAGCAGGTAAGCCAAAAATTCATTGATTCTTTAGACAAGGTATTTCAAGTTGGTCAGCCAATTAAAGCTGTAATTATTGACTTGGATGAGGGTAAAGGGCGGGTTGCTCTTTCTACCAGAGTTTTGGAAAACTTCCCTGGCGAAGTGCTAGAAAATTTCGATGAGGTGATGGCTTCAGCTGAGGCGCGTGTTAATAGGGCTAATAACAAAGCTGCTGAATAGTTATTGAAGTGAGCTGTTTGCACAAAGCGTTTAAATCCCATGTGAAACAATTTTAAATTTTGAATTTTGAATTTTGAATTTTGAATTGTTAACACTCCCCCTGCATTTACAAAGATGTGGGGGAATTTTAAATTGGGAAAACTTTTCCCAGACTTCTTTCTAGACTCTGACTGGAAATGTGGGTAATAGAAGAATTTCAGTCAGCTTCAGATGACTTTCGCTATCAGCCGCAGAATTTATTCTGAGGCAAACGTGTGGGTAATAGCAAAATTTTGCAATATACCTCTTGTAAAATTCTTTTGTGTTATGGTAAGAAGCTAGCTTACTTATTGTGAATTAAATCGTCTGAGTTTAAAAACGCTATGATTTACCACAAAACTGTACTTGGTTAAATTATCTACATGACAATTATTTATGAATGTTAATACTGAGCAAACACTTATTCACCAGAAAATATATGCGAAAACATTACGTTCCCTCATTTCACCTGAAGCATTTATTCCCGATCCAAGTAAGTTAATTATCTTGTTCATTAATCTGGCAATTTTGATTCTAGGCTGGATGATAGCGGCGCGGTTAGATTGTTGGTCGCCATACCTTTTATGGCTTTATCTACCTTTAAGCATCATTATGGGCAATAGCGTGGTTGTCTTACTATTTAGCACCCACGATTTGATGCATGGTAGCGTAATTAAAAATGCCCGGTTAATCTATATCATTAGCTTTGTAGGGCTAACAATGTTGTGGATGCCACCAACGTTATGGAAATCAGTTCATAACCGAGTACATCATAATCACACTAATGATTTAGGCGACCCAGATCGCAATTACCTATATGAACAGTCTGCAACCTGGGGAAAATGGATTCAGGACTTATTTGTACCTTCAACTGAAGTCAACCCTATATGGTTCACAGTGGGATTGACTTCTGCTTGGGGAGTACATACTTTTCGTAATCTGACATCTGTATTATTTTTCAATCATGAATCCGTCGATTATGTTCCTGCTGCATTTACAGTCAGTCCTAAAGATCGTCGAGCGATCGCACGGGAATTATTGATGATGATAATGATTCATCTAAGTATCATAATTTATCTTCAATTTGAACCTATAAAACTTATACTTGGTTACTTTTTACCGATTGTAATTGGTTATGCTGGAGTAATTTTTTATATTTATACAAATCATTTACTTTGTAGAATGACCAGCGTTAATGATCCATTGATTAATAGTATGTCTATTCAGGTTTATAAAATATTTGACCTGTTGCATTTAAATTTTTCTCACCATACTGAACATCATATTTTTCCAGGAATGAACTCTGACTATTATGTTCTGGTTAGGGATTTGTTAGAAACTCACTATCCTGAACGCTTTAATTTATTGAATGCTGGGGAGGCTTGGTATTTGCTGCTGCAAACTCCCCGGCATTATAAAGATGAAAATACTCTTACAGATTGGTCGGGAAAAAAGTCTGTTCCCTGTCCTACAAGTAACACTTAAAAAGCTGACTTTTTATGGTATCTGGAAAATCTCTCTCCTTTCAGGAGAGGGACTCTGAATTTTTCCCCCTTCCCGTTTTGGGAAGGGGGTTAGGTTTTTTGTGGGCTTTTCCACATAACGTGAAAAGTCAGTCAAAAAGGACTCCTGCAAATGAATGCGCTGCTAGATACCGAGGATTTTGCAAGAAATATCGACCGCAGGTAAAGCCAGAAAAAAGAAACCACTGGGGGAGTCGCCTGTTAGCGGGAATGAAGATTAAAGTTAAGTCGAAAATGTCCAACCTGGGGTATTAGTACTAATTTAAGCCCTAACGAAGGTCATTCGCGGCTATTTATTTTTTTATTTGGGAGTCTTTAAAGTTGAATTTAATAAGCAAAATGGCATTTGACTTACTCAAAAGCTATGTTTGTTTACTCATTCCAGTGTTTTCCGCAAGCAAAATGAGCTTTGACTTACTCAAACCCCAGTTTGCTTTATCATTTCAGTGTTTTCCGCAAGCAAAATGAGCTTTGACTTTCTCAAACCCCAGTTTGCTTTATCATTTCAGTGTTTTCCGCAAGCAAAATGAGCTTTTACTTTCTCAAACCCCAGTTTGTTTACTCATTTCGGTATATTCCGCAAGCAATCAAGCATATTGCTATTTCAATATGCTTGATTGCTGACTCATTCCAGTAATTCACACACTCGTGATAACTATCCCTTTGAGATTACTTTTCTCTATCTTTGTCTAATGCTTCCTGGATTGCACGACGACAAAATTCTGGAGAATCATCCTTGGTAGATAGTTCTTCTTTCATAGTTTTTGTAACACGTAAGTTAAGACGCTCACTTAAAGGTTCTTCCCTCTCTGATTTAAATGGTTTTAAATTTTCTGGATGACCTTTAGGGTTAGGCATTTATGTATAAATATAAATACAATTTGAATCACTGGTAGGCATTAGATTAAATCGTTTATTGGTGGTTGCTACAACTTGCCGGAAGTACAACCACCAATATCCAATTTCAAAAATGGACACTACTATAGGACTTACGCAAAAACCCTCTCAAACTCTCATTCCTCCGTGACCTCTGTGCCCTCTGTGGTTCGTTTTCCGTTACGCGTGCGTAAGTCCTATACTATTTTATGTTCACGCGTTCTGAACTTGAAATCAAGACTATTAAAGAATTACGCGACTTGTGTCGTAGATACGGCATCAAACCAACCGGGAATGCAGGATACAAAACCTCGTACATCGTAACTCTGATGGCATTTCCATTTTTAGCGCTACAACAAATGAAGCAAGGTAAAGGGTTAAAATTCCCTAACTTTAACGCTATCCAGATAATCAGTTCTGCTATTGAAGAGATGAATTCACCCACGGATGAGCAAGCAGCACTAATTCGGATAACTTTAGAGGGAAGGAAAATGAGCTATCCTGACCGATACGACTAGGAGAACCTACTGAACTTGCACAAGGCTAAGATGTCGCTTGAACAAGCTATTAACTTGTTGAGCCAGTAAAACTAATCCCATTACCCTATCCCCTGCATCTACAAAGATATGGGGGATAATTTGTAGAGTATTAAGATAAATAAGGTGTGATCTATTGGCTTAGTTGGCGTGAGGATATCTTGAGCATAGTAACAAAGTATAAAGATATGCTCATGTTGTTTAAGTATTGCTCAACGGATTTTGAGCATATATCAAGGATTTCAAAAACTATAAACGCTGAAAGTATTCAATTTAGGTATTTATATGTTTCTAGTAACTGGAGCAACGGGAGGAATTGGTCGCAGAGTTGTGCGACTCCTACGGCAACGAGACCAGTCTGTGCGGGCATTTGTCCGCCTTAACTCGCGCTACAGCGAGTTAGAACACCGGGGTGCAGAAATTTTCATCGGTGACTTGCTAGAGGAAAAAGATATCCAAAAAGCTAGTCGGGATATCCAGTATATTATCAGCGCCCACGGTTCTGATAGCGATGCCCTATCTTTAGATTACCGCGCCAATATTGAACTGATTGACCAAGCAAAAGCCAATGGCGTAGAGCATTTTGTCTTTATTTCTGTATTGGGAGCCGATCGCGGATATGAAGACGCTCCTGTGTTTAAAGCCAAACGAGCAGTAGAGCGATATTTGGCAGCTAGTGGCTTAAATTACACAATTTTACGCCCAGCTGGATTAGCATCTAACTTGCTGCCACTAGTAGAACGATTTCGGGAAACGGGATTGTATTTGCTGATTGGCGATCGCAAAAATCGTACCTCAATTGTCAGTACCGATGATTTGGCAAGAATAGTGGTGGATTCTGTGACAGTTGAAGGTGCTCGCAACCAGATTTTACCAGTGGGAGGGCCAGAGATTTTATTACGAGAAGATATTCCCCGAATTTTTGGTCGGATCTTCACCAAAGAGCCAGTAATAATTAACTCACCATTATTTCTCATTGATGGGTTACAAGGTGGATTGGGTTTATTTAATCCCCAAATCCAAAAAGCTTTGGGAACCTATCGCACATTGCTAGCAAATGAATTTTTCTGTACAAAAGATGAAATTGCCAATTTAGAGGCGATTTTTAACTTCCAGTTGGAGACATTAGAAAACTTTTTGCGGCGTTATCTAGCTGTTTGAATTAAGTAATGGGGCATGGGGCATGGGGCATAGGCAGAAAAACTAATACCCAATGTCCAATATCCAGTATCCAATTCCCAGTGCCCAATACCCAATACTTCGACTCCCAACTCTTGGAGAGGCTGCGCCCTAAACGTAGCTATGCCGCAGGCTTTACGACTACGCTCAGGGCAAGTCCCTCAATACAAGTGCCCAATGCCTAATTACCGATAATCTAAAATTCTATGAAATCTTCCCTAGCTGCAAATGCTGCTCAAGCCCGTCAGACAAAAGAGCGATTCGCTCAACCAGAGGAACAACTCACTTATGAATTGGGGAAGGCGGTACAGGAATTGCCACCCCTGTACACTAGATTATTAGCGGGAACGATGAGCGTCATCGTATTTGGGGCGATCGCCTGGGCGCACTTCTCACAAATAGATGAAGTAGCAACAGCGCAAGGGGAATTAATTGCTTCCACACAGGTAAGACCGGTGACATCCTTGGGTGGGGGGTCAATTGTCGCCGTCAAAGTGCAAGAAGGCGATCACGTTACCAAAGGTGAAGTTCTGATTCAAAAAGATCCAGACTTGCAAGTAACCGATGTTTCCCGCCTAGCCAAATCTACTAGATTGATTCAAGACGATTTGCAACGTTTGGATGCAGAACGCACCGGAGGCAAAACTACTGGGACGAAAGTGCAAGATGAACTTTTAAATTCCCGCCTGCAAGACTTCCAAGCTCGTCAATCAGCGGCGGAAGCAGAAGCAAATCGCCAAATAGCACTCATCAATCAAGCCAAAGTCCGCTTGACTCGATTGCAAGACAACTTAGCTAATGCCAAAAGCAGCGTTACCAATGCCAAAACCAACCTTGTCAACGCAGATAGCATCCGAATTAAAATTGAAAGTAATTTAGCGCTTGCTCAACAAAGGGAAAAAAGCCTACGCACCCTAATTACTCCTGGCGCTGTACCTCGTGTCGATTACTTGGATGCTCAAGAAAGATTAACTCGTGCAAAAACAGAAATCACTAGATCACAAGATGAAGTAACCAACGCCCAGAATAAAATCACAGAGGCTCAAGATAAAGTCACATCATTAGAAAAAGATATTGCTGCCCAAGTCCAAGAAATTCACCAAGCAGAACAAGCTTACAACGCTGCACGCAGTCAGACCGAGCGTGTATCATCAGAACGCCAAAGTGAAATTTTGACCCAGTTCAACAAGCGTAAAGAAGAACTGACAACTGCTCAAGGTCAATTAGAGCAGGCGAGGAAGCAGCAAGCTTTAGAAACGATTGAGGCTCCCGTTGCTGGTACGATTTACAGAGTCAAAGCCACCAAGGGGCCAGTGCAATCTGGTGAAGAATTGCTGTCAATTTTGCCAGAAGGCGAAGAAATGCTCCTAGAGGTGAAAGTTCTCAACCGCGATATTGGGTTTATTCGTCAAGGAATGAAAGCAAAAGTGAAAATGGCGACTTTCCCCTTCCAGGAATTTGGCACTGTGGATGGCGAAGTCATACAAGTCAGTCCGAATGCAATTGTTGATAAAGAATTGGGGTTAGTTTTTCCCACCAGAATTAAGGTAAATAAACACTCAGTGAACGTGCGGGGTCAAGAAGTAGAATTTACACCAGGAATGGCTGCTACAGGTGAAATTGTCACTCGTAAAAAGTCAATTTTGACATTCATTACTGAACCTGTGACACGACGATTCAGTGAGGCATTTTCTGTTAGGTAGGTTTATAGTTTCTCCTGTTTGAACAAAATGTTCCCTCTCATTTCAGACAACCTACAAAAGAGCGATCGCACTCTATTATTCCAAGCAATAGAAAGGCGATCGCTGCCAATTAACTTTTGTAAAAAAGAGCGATCGTCTATTTTATCTCATCGTGTGATAGCTTTTTATCAAATATATTCTTTCTAAAATATATGTTCTTTTCGCCTGGTATGCATATCGGGTAAAGATTGTTAGCAATAATTATAAAAATGTAGAGACGCGAAATTTCACATCTCTACAAACTTTTTCAGTTGGTTGATTTTCTGAAGCGAGCAGTATTAAACTCAACTGCAAATCGCTATATAATTTTCAAGCGATACCCAAAAATTTTCTAGACTGCTCTAATTGTTTTTGGATTTCCTCTAGTAATTTGCCAAAATCAGGATTATCCTGATCATCATTATCATCATTGCTATCCACATTGATGCTGCTCAAAATCTTCTCAGAATTTTGGAATTGCGACCATAATTCTGGATTGGCTAATCCGTTATTACCTTCGGTTGATGTCTGATAGTTTGTCCTTTCTGTAATTGCCTGACCTGTTAAAGAACCGACATGAGAACTATTAAAACTAGAAATTGTCTGGGATGTCAGATAATTTGCTGTTTGTGTGTTGATGTGTAGCAAGTTGTCGTCAGACATCGCCTGCCTTGCCTGAGAATTGACATTGGAAAGATTAAAACTAGAGCTTGTAGCTTGTGTGCTATTTATTGCTGTGCTTGCAATCACCTGATTCGCTAGAGAACTGACATTAGAAAGATTAAAACTAGTACTTGTAGTTTGTGTACTATTTCCTGCCGTTTCTGTGACAATCTGACGGACTTGGGCATCAGTCAGGTTGGGGTTAGCACTAAGCATCAGAGCAACTACGCCAGCAACGTGGGGAGCAGCCATAGACGTGCCGCTATAAGTGGCATATTGATTATTCGGAACTGATGAGTAGACCTTGACTCCTGGGGCTGTGACGTAAGCGATTTCCTTCGTTCCAGAGCGGTTAGAGAAGTCAGGCATATTATTATTTCTATCTACTGCCCCAACTGCAATTCCCGACTTGGATGCATAGCTGGCGGGATACTCTGGTGATGAGCCACCATCATTACCTGCTGCCATGACGACAATCACTCCTTTGCTGCTGGCATAGTCAATGGCTGACTCTAAAGTCCGATTGGAAGATGGCCCTCCTAAACTGAGGTTAATCACATTAGCTCCATTATCTACAGCGTAGCGAATACCTTTAGATATGGAATTAAAGGAACCGGAGCCAGATTCATCCAAAACTTTGACGGGCATAATCTTGGCATCATAGGCAATACCAGTGACACCATAGTTATTATTTTCTCCTGCGATCGTGCCGGAAACATGAGTACCATGACCATTATTATCTAGGGTGTTATTGTTTTGATCAGCGAAGTTCCAGCCGTAATTATCATCAACATAACCATTGCCATCATCATCTATACCGTTACCTGCAATTTCCTTGGTATTCGTCCAGATATTATTTTTTAAATCCTCGTGGTTATAGTCAACCCCAGTATCTACAACAGCGACAACAACACCTTTACCTGTGTATCCATGTGCCCAGGCTTCCGGTGCTTTAATCAGGTCTGCTCCCCAATTATTGCCACCAAGATCAGGAACATCAGCAAAGGTATTCTGACCAGCAGCTTTAGCCACTGCTGCTGCTGCGTTAATCAAGCCATAGCCATTGGTGGAGTTATAATTCGCAGTATTAAAAGCAGTAGCAGTAGTGTTACTGCTATTTTTAGAGTCACCCCTATTTTGCAACTGCACATCAGCATCGGCTGAGTTGTAGCTACTACGTCCGATTGAGTTAAGGCTGTAGTCATCCTTCGTATTAAAGGTATCTAATGAAGAGATTGAAGTGACATTGAGCCGTTTATTTGACAACACATTGTTATTTACATGATCAATGCTCATAAGTATTTTTTCTCAAAGATAGCAATCTTTATTTGACAACTTGAAGCGTTAAAACCTTTTGTCAAAGGTTTTAATGTGTGAATAAACTCCATTGTCAATAATTACTATGGAATTTAAGAAAAAATTGCTAATTTTACTACTAAAAAACGTTCTAAAAATAGTGCTTTTTCTAAAGAGTCAATTTACAACTTTTTGCATCTAAATTGAATTTAAGAAAAAATTGCTAATTTCACTACCAAAAAACATTCTAAAAATAGTACTTTTTCTAAAGAGTCAATTTACAGCTTTTTGCATCTAAATTGAGTACATCCTTTACCCACTTATAAAGCAGGGCTGTTTCATTCCACAAGGGAGAATAGTTTGTCAATATCGTTGGATAGAAATCTGTAAGCGGAAGTGATGAAAGAATAACCATTTCGACGCAAAATATTTAGTGCGAGCTAATCGCACAATTGAGAGATTCACAGGAGCATTTCCCGTGCGTATAGTCAAGTTGTCTTCATCAGAAACTACATCCTTGACCCAATAGAGGCGATTTTCAATTCCCCAATGTCCGCGAATCCCGTAGGCGAAATCAACTGCTGAACGTATAAGACTGCTTATATAATAAACAACATACCCGTAGTTAAAAAATTGTCTGTTGTAGCGATCGTACTCGGTTGGTCAAAAGTCGTCATAGGATGATTTATCGATAATTCAGTTTTTTATTAATGGACTTTTTGTTGGTAAGTAGGGAGGTACAATTAAATATAAGATAAAACCTCACCTCAATCCCTCTCCTTGGTAAGGAGAGGGAAGCCGGAGGCAGGGTGAGATTTTATATTTAATTTGACCCACTTAGGATCGTGAATTAAATAAGGTGTAATACATTTCCCGTGGATATACGTCACCAAACAGCAAAACGCTCTCTGGGATTGAGAGCGCTTTTAGTTGAATTATTGAGGTTAAATAGGGGTTGGCTGCTTATCTAACAAGCGTTTTAAAAGCCGAATAGGAAAGGTGATGTTAAATCTAGACTTGGCATCACTAGATATTTGCTTGCTGCCGTTGATATAGTGACCAGTACAAACCTTTTTGTTGCAACAACTGTGAGTGAGTACCACGTTCAGCAATCACGCCTTGCTCCAACACTAAAATCAAATCAGCACGTTTGAGGGGGGCAAAGCGGTGAGCAATCAGAAACACGGTACGGTTAGCGGAAATTTTTTGCAGGTTTTGCAGTACCTGCTGTTCAGTTTCACTATCCAAAGCGCTGGTAGCTTCATCTAAAACTAAAATCGGCGCTTGGGAAAGAAATAGCCTTGCTAAGGCAATACGTTGTCTCTGTCCGCCAGATAAAGCTGTACCGCGTTCACCAACATTGGTTTCGTAACCGTAGGGTAATTGACTGATAAAGTCGTGGGCCACTGCTAATCTTGCCGCCTCTACTACTTTCTCTGCGGTAATGTCAGGACTACCGAGAGTGATATTTTCCAAAATGGAACCGTTGAATAAAAAGTCTTCTTGAAGAACTACACTAACTTGTTGCCGCAGTGAAGCTAAATCGGCACTTTTAATATCAAAACCATCAATCAGGATGCGTCCTGATTCAATTTGATAGAGGCGTTGCAATAGCTTAGACACCGTACTTTTACCAGAACCGCTGCGTCCGACAATGCCAACAAATTGCCCTGGTTCGACATTGAAAGATATTCCCCGCAGAATTGCTTCAAAGTTTGGCTGGTAGCGGAAAAATACTTGCTCGAAGGTGACTTGACCTTTCAGGGGTGGTAAAACTAGGCCAGTTCCCAGTTCAGCTTCTGGAGAGACGTTAAGAATATCACCAATGCGATCTACAGAAAGTAGCACTTGTTGGAGATTTTGCCACAACTGTACTAAGCGCAAAAGTGGCCCTGTGACTCTGCCAGACAGCATTTGAAAGGCAACTAGCTGTCCGATTGTGAGCTTTTGTTCGATGACTAACTTGGCTCCAAACCAGAGAATCAGCATGGTGGAAAAATTGGTGAGAAAGTCACCGATGTTGCTGCTGATATTGGAGGTGGTAGAAGCTTTGAAACCTGTGCGAATGAAGCGAGCAAACAAGCCTTCCCAGCGATCGCGGGCTACTGGTTCTGCTGCATGGGCTTTAACAGAGTGAATTCCTGTGATTGTCTCCACTAGAAACGATTGACTATCGGCACTGCGGTTAAAAGTTTCGTTGAGCCAGTTACGCAGAATTGGTGTTGCAACTATCGTCAATGTGGCAAACAGCGGCAGTACTGCTAAGGCGACAAAGGTGAGTGGAACATTATAGTAAAACATCAATGCCAGGTACACCACAGCAAAGATGCTATCCAAAATCACAGTTAATGCTGTACCTGTGAGAAACTGACGAATTTGTTCGAGTTCTTGGACTCGTGCTATTGTGTCTCCGACGCGCCGCGATTCAAAATAAGCCAAAGGCAGACGCATTAGGTGGCGAAATAGCTGTGCTGATAAACTCAAATCCAGACGACGGGCTGTATGAGTAAAGATGAATAGGCGCAGAATACCAAGTATGGACTCAAATATGGCTACGAACAAAAGTGCGATCGCCATCACATCGAGAGTCGGCAAACTCCCCTGCACCATCACTTTATCAATGACAACTTGCGTAATTAGCGGTGTTGTTAACCCCAAAAGCTGCAAGGTAAAAGATGCTAACAATACTTCTGTTAGCAATTCCTTATACTTCCAAACTGCTGGGGTGAACCAAGTGAGGTTAAATTTTTCTTGCTGAGATATTAGTTCTACTTGCCACAATTGTCCATCCCAAGACGCCTCAACTATCGACTGCGGCAAGCTTTCGCAAATCCGATCAGGATTTAGAGGGTTAGCGATAATTAGGCGATCGCTCTTAACTCCATAGGCTACCACCCAAGATGGACTTTGGGGTGAGTCAGAATTCCACAGCAGTAAGGCTGGAAATGACAGCTGTCGCAACTCACCCCAATTCACTTGTAAGCGCCGCACCACTAACCCTACCTTTTCTGCTGCTTCCACAACCTGTTTTGGGTGTTGTCCTCTGAGTTGGCGCTGCACCCATTCCAGTTGCACAGAATTTTCTAATTGTTGCGCCACCATTGTTAAACAAGCAGCAGCGGTGTTCCAGCTGGCAACAAACGGATAATTTGAGACGATTAGATTGGCGGCTGGGAGTCCTCTTTGGGGTTGGAGGCTGTGGGGGCTGGAAGTTCCCTCTGAGGCTGGCGCTAGTGAACGAGTGGAAGAGAAAGAAAATGTCTCCCTTTCTCTCTCCATGCCCACTGGTAACACTTGCCAGAACTCCTGAATTTGTGGGTTAGAAAATTCTGCCCACAATGCTGTATCCCAATACACTACTACCACTTCTTTACTAGCAGCTACAGCTTTAAAATCCGCAGACAGCTTTTGTAAGTCACCAAACCAATCCCCTACATCTAGGGCGGCTATTGGTTTGCCAACGCCCTCTTGAGACAGTGTGTTGGGTGGCTTTGCCGACTTGTCGCGACTGTCGTCTCGCAAGCGAACTTTTCCAGCCACAATCAAGAATTGATAACCACCGACATCGCTTGACCAGATTTTTTCTCCAAGACGATACTGACGGGTTTGGGACTCATTTTCCAATCGGGATTGTTGTTCGGGAGTCAACCAGCATAGCGGTGGCTGATTCCAAGGCAAAGAAGCTAGCACTTTTAATCGTAAAGATTCATTATCCAGAATATTTAACTCACTTGTAATTTGACTGTCAGTTTTTGAATTTTCTCTGCTAGCCATTTCTCAAATAACTCATTTTGTAGTGCAAGATTTAGTTGAGTATCTTCTAAAGACGCTGGCAGAAATTGTTCTACTCGAAACAAACCATAAGGTCCTTCTCCTTGGGGAGAGTCTTTGCCAACGATTTCTATTGGTCCTACTAATTGTCCAGGACTCGCCACATCAATAGCTGCCCGTAATATATCCGGCATACTTCCTCGGCTGACTATTCCCATCATGCCGTTCACAATTCGGTCATCTGAAAGTGAATACTCTTTAGCTAGTTGCTCAAAGCTACCTCCTTCTTCAATTTGGGTTTGTAGTTCGTCTGCCAGTTCTTGATTATCAACAACGATCCGGGAAAGCACTACCCGATCCAAAAAAATTTTGCGTTCAATAAAATATTCTTGGAGTTTTGGTTGGGTAACTACAGCTTTTAGCTTTTCTAACTTGTAACCAAAAGCAACCGATGTGTGAAAGGTAGCGTAATCTGTGTTATTAGTCTTTAACCATTCTTGAAAACTTTCGGGGTCAGTCAGTTGATTTTTCAGCCTAAAGTCAATAATTGCCTGTTCAGTTATTGCTGTACCAATCTCAACATCGTCTCGGTTTCGGATTTCTTCTTCAATTACGTACTGGCGAAGAATATCCCCAATGAAGTGTCCCAATTTTCCAGAGGCTTGCAGGTACTTTATTGCTTCCTCAAGAGAAATTATTTGGTCATTGATTGTCAAAAATGATAAAGGTTCCATGAATTAATTATGTTAATATGGTTAAACACTTATAGGACTTTTAAATTAAATCATACATATAGAAATTATCTTGTCCTTGATGGATCAATATGATAAATATTCCATGAACTAATTACATCTAAATGGTCAAAAAATTATATACCTAGTAAATAAAATAATTTCCCATGATTACTTTTACGGTCTAGTGGGGACAAAACAGGATTGAAAATATCAGTTGTAAAGCAAGTTGTATAACCAAATCTTTATAGATTTAGAGAAATGCTCAGGTAGGTAGGCGAAAATAAAGCAAAACATATTAAGAATTATTTCTTGCCAGTTTTCTATCCTAGTTGCTAAAAGTCAAGCCACTGCGTTGCTCAGGTGACCAAAGATTGTCGCAAGTGGTGCAAAAAACCCATACTATACCCGATATTAACGAGTAATTGTTTATTCTCACCGAGCTACTTAATGATGCTGATCCATGTCCAGGCAAGTAGCACAGCCGCGATCGCACCGATTAAAGTATTAAAAATATTCACTACTTCATTGGTCAGCCAAGTATACTTAGATTGCAGTGTTGCCCCAATCACACTTTCTAAGTTGGTGGCAATAAATGCTGCCAGTACACACCAAGCTACTCCCAATAGATCAATTAAACCAACTCCCCAACCAACAAATGCGATCGCTACAGAAGCTACAATACCAGCTAAAGTTCCTTCCAAGCTTACCGCCCCTTCGGTACCGCGAGGCACTGGTTGGAATGTGGTAATTAGAAAGGTGCTTTTACCATACGCTTTACCGACTTCGCTAGCAGTGGTGTCAGCCAGCTTCGTACTGAAACTCGCTACATAGCCTAACAAAAGTAGGGACTGGAGACTTGTACTGAGCATCTCGGCTTCGCTCAATGGAGCTGGCGTCGAAGTATTGGGGACTAGAAATTGGGCACTAGGTACAATAAATCCCGAATTTATTATCCCTACTCCCAAAGCACACAGCGCTCCAGTCAAAGCCGAACCCCAAACATTTTCTGGGCCTCTTGCCCCAGAACGCTTTTCAGCAATTCCTTCAGCCTCCTTCTGCGCCATACCAATACGGGTAACCCCAGAACCAACCAGAAAATAGAACATTACTACTGCATATCCTTGCCAGCCTAGAGTTACCCAAATTAAGATGGCTAGAAACCAGGCGTGGAATAACCCTGCTGGAGTAAGCAGCTTTTTCGGCGCAATCCAAGCTAAACCCAATAGAATTGTGTTTAATCCTACCGCCACCAACCAGGGATTAACAGAATCAATTAAGGATGACATCAGCAATTAATCATGAGTAATTTTGTCTGAATATCAACAGAATAACGAATTTATCACCCTTAGTGCTTAATTTCTGATACCTCCCCAGTTTAAGTAATATGTTCGTATTATTACCTAAATTGCGTAGGCATAACTCTAAAAGCTGAGTATAAAACTACAAACAATGTCTTAGATATACACTGCAATATTGACTAAAGAACCTGGATTAAACAAAATGCAAAACTTCTGTTTAGCTAGGTGGACTCTTCGAGTGCGTAACGCACCCAACACATCCTAAGAAAGTTTTAAGTTATTAAATCTACGTTCCTAAGTGTGTGCTCATGCAAACCTAAATTAGTATAGCTGCCTGGTGCAGCGGCTGAAGTAGTACTCAGTTCCCAATCTTAGTCATCAGGATAAAGGATATAAGTTAATGTCAATTAAAACTGTGTTCAAGTTGACCACAATCAAGACTTAACAGCATAAATTGTAGATAGCATCAACTACTAGTTTTTTCCACACAAGCTATGAGCCAAACTTTATTCCATCTTGCTTTCCCTGTGACTGACATTGCCCAAACAAAAGCATATTACGTGGACGGCTTGGGCTGTATTCCTGGTCGTGAAAACCAGCACGCCCTGATTCTCAATCTCTACAGTCATCAACTAGTGGCTCACGTCAGCAAAGAACCCTTGGCACCGCAACGCACTATCTATCCCAGACACTTTGGGCTAATTTTTACTCAAGAACGTGACTGGCAGGATTTACTAGAAAGGGCACAACAGCAACAGCTACTTTTTCGCGAATCAACTAAAAACCGCTTTGTTGGTTCTCCTCTTGAGCATCGTACTTTCTTTTTAGAAGATCCTTTTTATAACCTAATGGAGTTCAAATATTATCGTCACCCAGAGGCAATTTTTGGAAGTTACGAACATACACAAATTGGTGATAGGACTTAAGCAATTCAAAATTAAAAATAAAAGAATGCAAGTATAACAAGTATCCTGGCTACTAACTGGATGCTTTCTTAAGGAAGAGCAGTTTAATCCGCTTTCAATCCGCTTGGGTTAAGCTGCACAATCTTTAAATATCTCCCTTAATCCTCTTTAAAAAGGGGGAAATAGAGCCATTCTGAGCAAGCTTTTTTAGCGGATGTTAGGGGGATCGAGCCTTATCCGAACCGTATTGAATCCGCTCTGCTAAAGCTGCTGTGACTACTGCTAAACTCTTAGAGTCTGTCAGCATCCACGGGTGGAAAGAAACTGGCACAACTACCTCTTCTCCTACGGGCATTTGTGAACTATTCGCTGGGACAATCATCAAATCATAAGGTGTCCAGATAGATGTAAAGTTTAGCTGTCTTAACATATCAGCATCAGAATTCAAATCTTTGAGAAAAAGGCTGTTGGAGCGCATTTGTATACAACCAGGACGTTGGGAAGCATAAGCAACCACAGTTCCATGATGAGGCGAAGAGATCGTGATAAACCTCTGTACGCGGTTAATTCCTCCCAATCGTTGAACATAGTAACGGCTGACAATTCCTCCCATGCTAAAGCCGACTAAATCTAGGTGTTGTTCTGACGCAAAGCTGGCCGTAACATAATCGGCTACTTGCTTTGCCAACTCATCAAGAGCCACATCACCATTATTAGGAACCAGATTCAAGCTATATACAGACCAACCCCGTTGTATTAGGTATGCCCTCATTTTATGGAAAACTGCCTCTGTGTCGTCAATCCCGTGTATTAATAAGACGGGATTGCGCTGCTGATGTTCAGTGTTCATCTACCAAAGCCGGCTAAATTAAGTCTGTAGAAAATGTAACTGAGTACCGTTGCTATCTGTCAACAAACTATGACACTCCTCCTACTGGTTAAAAGTAAATCGTTTGCTTTTCTCCAATCAATAATTTTCAAACAAAGAAATGTTAATTATTGTGAAGCCTGCTTTCAGGATCTTGCTCTTAGTTACAGTAAAATTTAATAATTAGTTCTCGGTGATACAGGTGGCAACTGCTTGCAAGAAAACATTTGCCCTCTAGTTTTACTACAATGTTGATTAAGTGTTGATTAAGCACAAACCTATAATGGTTGTCACCAGAATGGGGTGACGCAAAGCATAAAATGTAACATTTTGTCGTAATTTTTAACAATTACGGTTGAGTTTCAAATATAAAAGGTAAAAGGCAGGAGCAATTGTAATGGGTTTTATCAAAAAGTCAATTTCGAGTATTCAGGGTTTTCTTAGCGGTATTCTGGGTTTCATTACTGGATTGTTACCAGGAAAGAAGAAAAGCAACGGCTACTTCTTAGAATTGGACGAAGCCAAAGATGCTGTGAAAGATGCTGCTGAAGAAGTAGCATCGAATGTGAAGAAAGTAGCAGAGACAGTTGGATCGAATGCTAAGAAAGTAACCGCAACAATTGGATCAGAAGCACCAGATCCATCTAAGCCAGATTCATTGAATGGAACAAAAACCGCCACAGCCAAGGGTAAGGCAAAATCAGCTAAAAATCCCAAACCAGCTGATGTTACGCTAGTTCAGACTGCTGAGGGTCTTAAAGTTGAACCTGGCAAAAATGCAAAAGCCGCAGCAGCCAAAGTACTCAAAGAGGAGCCAAAAGAAACAACGTTTGCGCCTAAATATCTCGCTCCTTCGGCTACTAGCTCTAATGGGCGGCGGCGTCCAGGAGCAAATATGAGTGCTTATTTAGACATGGCACGTCAGGTTAAAAAGCCTGGTTAAGTTACAGAGACGCGGAATATTGCGTCTATTTCGTGTCTCTATAGTACCGATGAGTTAAGTGTGAATACGCAAAATTAAGACAAGTTTACCAGTTGTAGATGGAGGAACTCTCCAAACTAGGAGTGATCGCTTAATTTTCTCCACTACAACTGCATTTTTTAAGGTTGAGGTTTTTTCATCCAACACTACCCGTCCTACCCGACCTTTGTTCACAGTAAACTCAAAGACGATTTCACCACTGAAGTCGGAAGGCAAGTTTAATTGTTGAAGGTGTTGGCTTAGGTTAGCAATTCGTATTTCATCCAAGCCAGTGACGCTGATGACCTCTAACTGATGGTTGATGGCTGCGTCTGATATTTCATCTTGTTCCATCTCCTCGGAATCAAAGCTCAAAGAGATATCGACTTCTTTCGCTATTGGGGATTTTGGCGATCGCCTTTGCCGTCTTTTACGAGCAAAACCACCAGCAGGAGCGCTACTAGACATTCTTTCGTATTCGTAATAAACAGCTTCAGGCATTTCTACTGGCACTTGCATAGACATATATTCGCTTCCTGGTTCAACCCCCACGTCATCGCTGACAGCTACAAAAGCGGTGTATTGAGAAAGCAGTTGATAAGTTAAGGCAGTTTCTGTAACCGCTTCTACACCAGCCTTGGTTTCAAAGCTGATCATTTGATTCATCAAATCTTTGATGCAAGCACGTCCCCATAACTGAGCTACAGCAAGATTTCCTGTTTCATCAAATATGAGGTTAAATGTTTTTTCATAGTGCTTATCACCCGCACCAATGCCGGATATTTGCAGATTACCGCTGACTCTATCCTGTTTGCGACCAAACAAAACTAATGGTTGTTCGCTGAATAAATCAGGTGCTGTGGCTGGGTAAATAACAGGCGATTCTGTGTCACCTTGCCAAGAGATTTGAATATTTGTGAGTACGGGGTTGTTGATTTGCCTGTAAAACTTTTCGGCAACTTCTTCTGTGGGTTCATCATGACGAATAATTCTGGATATTCCCCGGCCAATTTCGGCGAGGCGATTCAGTAAAAAACGGTTAACTGAACTACCAGCACCAAAACTGTAAAGGCGATTTCCTGGTTGGAGGTGTTGTTGTACCTCTGCTAAAATCTCATTTTCGTTGCCGATGTAGCCATCGCTGAGGAGTACAACACTGCGTAATCTTCCGGCTGGTGTGGGGAAATTTATGGCTGTACGAATGCCACTGAGCATTTCTGTGCTGCCATCAGCTTGTAAATTGTTAATGTAAGCGATCGCTTTGGCACGATTTTCTGGTGTATTCGGTAGAGGTTTCTTTGATAACTGTCTGACTCTATTGGAAAAATCGATAATTGTGAAAGTATCGTTGGGATTCAACCCATTAATAAATCGCCGCATCAATTCTTGACACTTTTGCAACGGATCACCAGATTGTGAACCGGAAGTATCCACCAAAAATACGACATCTTTGGGGACAATTTCATCAGTAGAATATTCCAAAGCTGGAATCAAATAAATTGCAAAATGTCCGCCGCGATCGTCGGCTTGGGTTAATATCGTGGATTGAGTTTGTTGACCAGAAATTTGATAGCGGAGAATTAAATCTTTGTTGGGAATTGTATCTTCTCCAGCTAATTGAATCCGCACTATTTGACCTGAGTGTTCAGTTTTTAATTGATGTGAAGGAGAACATACTTGAGAAATTGCTAAACCTACATCAATTTCTACTGTGACATTAATATCGTGACGCGAGCGCATTCCTTCTGGGACTACAGGCGGTGTAATCCGAGAAGCATCAGGAACTTGGTCTGTATCACCGCTACCATCTATCGGCGTTCCTGGAATATATCTTGGGCCCACCACCGTCGGGAAAACAAATTCATAATTTCCCAACTCAAATTTTAAACTTTCGGTGTAACGAATTGTAACATCAATTTGTTCACCAGGTTTGATGTTAGCCAGAGACTGGGTAAAGATGTTGTCTCGTTGCTGTTCTAAAAGTCCGGCGGTGCGTCCTTCTTGTTTGGCCTTTTCGTAGATTTGTTGCGCTTCTTCACGTTTTTTAATATTACCTTTGATAACGCGGCTACCTATTTTGATTTCCATGTCATCCACCGCTGCCTCATCGGCTAACGGAAAGATATACACTGCTTCTAAAGGCTGCATGAAGGGATTTTCAAAGCTTTGAATCACCTCAACTCGTGATAAGTTACCTGCAATTTTTGCTAGAACTTCCGTATGCTTGAGCGGAAAAACTAGTTGCTCTCCTTGAAGGGATTGAACGTACAAACCGCCTAACTGTTGATTTTTGTTGGCTACTGTATTCATAGGTTATCTTATTTTATTTGTAAACTTACTTCTTAAGGTAGGCAATAGGTAATAGTAAACTTAATTACGAATTACGAATTATTTAATAAACACCAGTCCACTATATAAATGAAAAGCTGAGTCCCAATTAGTCTCTTCCCTGCGAAATAGATGAATGTGAGACTTGATATGGCCCAGCATTTCTGTTTGATCTAATGTTGTATCTGCAAAGGACGTGAAATCTGACCAAATTTTGACTTGAGGTAGTTGCTGGTCAATCCAATTTGATAAACTATTCCAATTAATTCTGATTGTATTTTGGCTAGCTTGGGGAATGATTTCTAAACCTTGCTGAAATTCATAGCCGTTGTCATTAAATCGGAGAATGCAACGTCTACCAGGTAGATGTAAATCACAAAACTGACTATAGTCTTGTGTTTGAGTTTTCCGTTCCAGTTTCCGGTAGGCATCAACATCTACAACTTGTTCAAAAATAGGCAAAAGTCCCACTACTCTTGCTGTGACTTCTGACCAATCAAAGGTGAGAGAACCGAGTTGATTTGCCTGGTTGCAGCAAACAACAGTAACTTGTAGGGTAGATTCCTGGAAATATTTGACTTGATAAACTTGAATTTGCTGAATTTGAGCTATTCTTGCCCAAAAGCAAGGAATGCCAGCCTGCTGTAGCTGTTTGCCATAAAATTTAAGTTCTCCTACTTGGCCAGTGCGGTACAACCTCCAGCCACGACTTGGCAGTATTAGTCGTGCAGTATAAGGGTCTAGCTGCATAATCTGGGCGAATTTTCGAGATGCTTCTGTTTTCATCTCGTTACTGAGAGGCTCTAAGACTAGTACGCCAAGTTCGGTGTTATTAGGTTGAGATGTTGCTTGGGAAATGGCTCTTTGTCTTTCTTCTAGCTCCATTTCTTGCAGTCGTCGCAAACCTTGACGTGATAACGTCACTATTTTGGTATTTGTTGTATCTCGCAGCAGTTGCCGATAAATTTTTTCTGCATCCTGATGCTTTCCAGATACTTCATGCAACCGACCAAGATAAAATTGTACCGAAGGATTGTCTGGTGATTCTTTTCGCAGCTGTTTGAGTAATTTAGCAGCTGTTTGATAATCTTTATGCTCAAAGGCGATCGCAACTTGCTCAATCATCACTTTAAATACACGCTGGAGTGATGTCTCGCGCAAAAGGAGATTTGCGTGAGCTATAAATCATTTATACTTCACAAATTGCGGTAATCAAGGATAATGCTACTACCGGGGCTGTAACTGCTCTCAGGATGCGGCGACCAAGGGAAACAGGTTGAAATCCAGCTGACTTCGCATTTTCAATTTCTTGTGTTGTCCATCCTCCCTCTGGCCCAGTAGCAATGACAATCTCCTTAGAGATGCTACTCAGGACTTTGTTTAAATGGGGATACTCTCCACGAGCCTCACAAATGTAGCGGTGACTTGTCTGATTCGCGGTGACAGCAGTATTAAAAGTAACAGGCTGTAAAATTGTTGGCACAAAAGAGCGCTCTGATTGCTCGGCGGCTTCTGTTGCGATGCGCCGCCAGCGTTCGAGTTTTTGAGGACTAGGATCAAGCAAAGTGCGATCGCTCAATACTGGTGCAATACAAGCTACTCCTAACTCTGTACAACACCGTACCACTTCATCAAATCCATTGCCTTTAGGTAGCGCCACCATCAGCGTAATCGATACAGGTAATTCAGTTTCTACTAAAAGCGGTTCTAAAACCTGTGCTTGCTCGCCTGCTAGCTGCGCTAACCACCATTTTCCTTTACCATCCATTGCAATAAAGCGATCGCCTTCACGCAAGCGCAATACACGCCCTAAATAATGCTGTTGTTCTTTTGTGAACAAAATTTGCCCTTGTTGGAATTGGGATGGTGCGAGCGCAATTCTTTGCAGTTGAGACATTGGATTGAGATTTTTAGTGATTAAAATCAGTTTTTTGCATTCCCTGTTACCTGTTAAGAGTTCTCTCTCTACGCAAATCAGTTCAGGAATCAAATCGGATTCCTATATATGAGAAGTATTTAGTGTAGTGTATTAATACAAACTTCAAATATTTAGATTTACTTGGTTTTATGGCTATATCAAGTTTAGTGAAAAATTTGTCCGTAGCTACTGTAGGAGCAATGGCTATGAATCTAGTAGCATTTCACCAAGCTTCTGCAAGTCCTCTTATTAATGGAGAGGCTAAAAAATATTGCCTCTCCATAATTGATGGTAACAAATTAAAAGTTCCCAATGAGGATTTTACTTACGACAGATTCTGGAAGTAAGCCTCTAGCGCTTCAGTCACTAACTGAGTCATCGGCTTACCTTGGCTTTGGGCTACTTCCTTCAACTTGCTATAAACCTGCTCTTTCAAATTCACCCGGTGGCGTGATTTGTTTGCACCATCGGCTGTTTGCGGGTCGTAGGTGGCAGTAAATTCCCGTATGGCATCAAAACCAACGCGAGCGCAAAAATCACCAAAGCTTTCCTTAGATTTTCGAGATTTCTTAAAGTAAACAAAAATCGGCTCTAGGAAGCTTTCCAAGTCATTATGGTGTAGCTTATCTGTGTAAGGTTGCGCTAGTCGAGTCTGATTTGGCGAACCCCCTAACCATAATTGGTAAGATTCTGGAGCGCTACCGACAAAGCCCAATTCTGCCAAGTAGGGACGAGCGCAGCCGTTGGGGCATCCTGTCATTCTTACCACAAAATGGTCATTTTGTAAACCTATTTTATCTAACAGAGTGCGAATCCGCTCCAAAATACCCGGTATTGCTCGTTCTGATTCCGTGATTGCCAAGCCGCAAGTGGGCAAAGCAGGACAAGCCATTGCATACCGCTCTAAAGGTTCGATTTTATCAGGATCAGAAACGACACCGTGACTATTGAGAATTTCTTGAATGGCTTCTTTGCTATCTGGTTCGATATCGTAAAAAATCAGGTTATGGTTGGGCGTCAGGCGAATAGGTAAGTTGAACTGCTCGACAATTTCCCGCAAGGCAGTTTTTAGTTGAAACGAACCTTCATCCTTGATTCGACCATTGTCAATGGAAATTCCTAAGAATAGCTTGCCATCACCTTGTTCGTTCCAGCCGAGGAAGTCGTGATATTTAAACTCTGGTAGTGGTTTGAAGGGTTCGACTGATTTACCGAAGTATTCTTCAACTTGGGCACGGAATTTATCTACACCCCAATCGTTGATTAGATATTTTAATCTGGCATGACGACGATCAGTGCGATCGCCATAATCTCTCTGGGTAGCAACAATCGCTTTCACTATATCGTAAACGTCATCTTTGGCTACATAACCGATGGGGTCTGCTAACCTAGCGAAAGTTTCTTCTTTACCGTGTGTTCTACCTAAGCCACCACCAGCAAAAATATTAAATCCTTCTAATTGTCCCTTCTTATTGGTAATTACTACCAAGGTCAGGTCTTGGGAATACAAATCAACCGAATTATCCCCTGGGACCGTCACGCAAATTTTGAACTTGCGGGGCATATAGTAAGTGCCATAAATTGGTTCTTCGTTGTTATGAATAATTGTGCCATTCCCATTGCGCTGTCGTGCCGCCTTCACCTCAGGGTTTTCTTCAGCACTAATTGCTTTTTCCCCATCCAACCAAATTTCGTAATAAGCGCCTGTTTGCGCTGAAAGTAAGTCAGCAATATTCTGGGCATATTCCCAAGCATACTGATACTCTGGGCGATTCTTAAAGGGGGCTGGTGGTGCCATCACGTTGCGGTTGATGTCGCCGCAAGCTCCCAAAGTCGTACCCAGGTTCTTGACAATTGTGGCGATCGCTGTCTTGAGATTCTTCTTTAAAATTCCGTGCATTTGGAAACCTTGACGGGTAGTTACTCGTAAGGTGTGGTTGCCATACTCATCAGCTAGTTTATCTAAAGCCAGATACAGCTGCTGTGGTACTAAACCACCTGGATTTTTTGTCCGCAGCATAAACTGGTAATCTTTTTCCTGTCCCTTGGTGCGGTTGTCACGGTTATCCTGCTGGTAAGAACCGTGATACTTCAAAAGCTGCACCGCATTTTCGGTAAAATGGGTAGTATCTTGAAGGATCTCAGTTGCTACAGGTTCACGCAAAAAATTACTATTTTCCTTGATTGCTTCTAGTTTGGAAGGCTTACGGTTAGTGATGGGGGAAGGAGCAGATTTAACCATTAGACTTGTATAGTATTCTCAATAAAGCATTACGTAGACGCCGAATCAGCACCCTTCGGCTACTTGATCCCCGGTAATCCGGCCGGAATAATGAGGAATATTTTAATTTTACCACGGCAAAAGTCGGCTTTCTCAGTGATGTAACACTTAACAAAATCAGCTTTTTGGAGTAGTGAGTGAAAAAATCCTAAGTCCTGAGTACTAAGTAAAGTATAGAGTGAGTGAGGACTCAATAATCTTTTATTTGAAGCTATAGTCAATACCATCATTGATGTTAACAGCAGAAGCATCGCTATTTTGGTAGGCACCAAGCCCTACCTTGGCATTAGTGTAGACGAGGAAATTGTTAGCAACTTCCTCGTCTACACCAGCACCTATCACTACTGAATCTCTGTTATCTATGGGAATTGATGAGCCATCTTTCTCTACAAAAGACCAACCACCAGTTAAATAAGCATTAGTTTTATTAGCGATGGGCACATCCACAGAAAGTTCTGGGATAATGGTACTCGTCTTATCACTCCAGAGGACATTACCGCGTGCAGAAAACGGCGTATTTCCTAATTTCACCCGACCTTTGATATTACCACCAAATGTGGCATCATCGTTGATGCCTTGTCCACCGCTGGTAACGCCAGCTGCAACACCAGCACCAACATAACTAGCATCAATAACTTTTTTGGTTTCAGCAGAAGCTTGACCAGCTGATTGAACAAAAGGAGTAACTATTAAGGAATACAATGCAGAAATTGTCATGAAAGACTTGAATAAGCGCTTCATAATTTTACCAAATTTTGTATTTTTTACTTATATACTCCAATTCAAAATCATCTAAAAATGTTCTAATTAATTCACAGACTTTATTAAATGACTCTTATTGATTCATAACACTTACAGGGTAACTATCTATGAAAATAATAAATAAGCTATTATAATTACATTTCAATATCTTTTCATCCTAATTCTTTATCTCAGGATAGACGCTTTTTAAACTAGCATAATATTTGGAACTCAAACTAATACTAATTATCAGTAAACTTGCACTAAATGGTTATTCCTTCTTGCTTGGCGTACTGGGCGTACTTGGCGGTTCGTTTAATAAAAATTAAGTGCATCTTCATAGCGAATTGGCATAAGTCAGGATATGGTAAATAAAATACCCGATTAACAACTTTTTACCGAGCTTTTCACATAGGATGAAAAAGTAGGCTGTAGCATCTGTTGCAACAAGCTATAGAGGGAATCTATAAAGTTAATTTTGAGCAATTATTGTGGAGATTGAATAATGCTAACCGCTGCAAAAACGTTGTCTGGTTTGATGGGTTTATGTGTCGGTGATGCGTTGGGTGTGCCAGTGGAGTTTACTAGCCGTGCTGAACGAGTGAAATCTCCAGTGACAACAATGCTGGGTTATGGCACATGGAATCAACCACCAGGAACTTGGTCAGATGACAGTTCGTTAAGCTTTTGCTTGGCAGAATGCCTTTGTAGAGGGTATTCGTTGGATGCTATAGCTAATTCCTTCTGGCGCTGGTACAAGGAGGCTTATTGGACTCCTCGTGGCGATGTCTTTGATATTGGTCAAACTACCCACACAGCAATTATGCGCCTGAAGCAGGGAGTTGTTCCCCATCAGGCGGGTGGCAAGGTTGAAAATAGTAATGGCAACGGTTCGTTGATGAGAATCTTGCCGATGGCTTATTGTCACAGAAACTTAACTTTAGGCGAATTGCTGGCGCGAGTACATGATGTTTCAGCGATTACCCATGCTCATGCGCGATCGCAAATGGCCTGTGGCATTTATATTAGTATTGCAGTGGCGCTGTTGGAAGGGGCTGACCTGCAAACAGCTTATTTACAAGCATTACAAGATATCCAAACAATTTATTCTGTGCGGGAATTTTTGTTAGAGAAGCCCCATTTTGGCAGAGTTTTGAGTGGTGACATTGCCAAGTTACCAGTGGAAGAGATTAATTCTGGTGGCTATGTGATTGATACCTTAGAGTCATCCCTGTGGTGTTTATTAAATACCTCGTCTTATTCTGAGGCGGTACTGAAAGCTGTTAACTTAGGCGGGGATACTGATACTACTGCTGCTGTGACTGGTGGGTTAGCGGGAATTTACTACGGGGTGGAAAATATTCCTCAAAAATGGATGAACCAAATTCCTCGTAGACAAGACATTATCTACTTGGCAGAGCGTTTTGCAAGGGCTGTCTATACTTAGAGTTAGGAGTTAAAAGTTAAGAGTTAAGAATTATAAAATTCCTAACTCCTAACTTCTAAAGTGTAGATAAAGAGTAAACCTGGCCATCAATCAACAGTCGTGTAATGCCCTTGGCTTGAAGATGGGTACGAGCCTTATGAAGCATTTTACTATCAGGAACTTTAATCACGCGATCGCGCTTAGTAGAAAAGCGCTTGGCGACACGATGGTTATCAAACACCGGCAAAGTTCTTTGCTGGGTTTCAAGGCTGGGAATTTGCCCCAAGTCACCAAAGTCCTTGAGAGGTCGAGTAATTAATTCCGAGGAACGGTCAATCACCAAATAGCAAGTTTTGGGCAAATTGGCTATCGACAGAGGTAAAACTTGAACTGATGCTTCACCTGGTCTTCGTTTTGTAACTAAAGGTCTTTGCTCATCTAGGTCATCGTCATCAAAGTCTTCTTCCTCAAAGTCGTCATCTTCTAAATCATCATCTTCTAAATCATCCAAATCCTCCGATTCGTCTAGCAAGTCTTCGCCTAGCATCTGCGCTATGACGGCCGCTCCTGGATGTTCATTCTTTAGCGGTGGGATGGGGATGCTAACTATTTCCGGTGGCTTGTGCTCTGGAGTTTCTAATTTCTCTGTGACTCGGAGCTTCGGTTTTTCCGATGCCGAGGGGCGTCGCCGCACCCGTCTACTAGCGGCGATTGACTCCGCCGTTTCTTCTGAGTAAAGTTCCTGCTCTAGATGAATTACCCGACGCGGCTGTGGCTCTACTTTTGGCACTTCCAAGGGTTGACTTTCACTTTCAGTGGGTGGAACTTCTATCTCAGGCTCTGGTTGAATCAGCAGGGGTAACTGCTCGTAGCTTACCTGCGCCCTACCCTCAGGAGTTCTAGCAGCCCGCTTTAAGGAGACCAAGTATTCATACTCATCTTCTGGCAAAGTGCTTTTGAGCAGGCGACTAATTGTCGAGTTACTCACACCATAGCGGTCTGCCAAAGTTGAGGTTGTTTCGGCAGTCTCTCGATATAACTTAAGAATTTCTTGCTTGTCAGAGTCTGTTAATTTTCTCACGGTAGATACCAAAAATCTTTACTAAGCTCGTTTTCGTCCGCTGGTACGCCGCGTTCGTCTTAGTGATGCGTCATATTCTAAGACAGCGCCCATGCCAAATAACACTCCACTAAATACCCAAAACACTTCTAATATCTCTCCACTTTGATAATTGGGACCTTGGGCGTATTTAAACCACATATCTGCAATGTAAAGCGAAAAGGCCGCCGCTGCAATCATTCGCCAAGACTGGGAAACTCTTCCCCCCCAAAAGGCTAAAAGCAGAATAGTAGCAATAATTAATAAAAGCACATCACTAACTACGTAAAACCAATTTAAAATAGCGACTAGTAGTTCTGTGGGTGTTTCCTGTTGCATAGAAATCCACCATGCCAACAAACTACCGAACACTGCAATTGCTAACACAATTAGCCACTGCCATTTTTCTAGATTGATTCGCCTGGAAGCCACAGCGAAAATCATACCTGCGCCAAGTAATAGATAAGTGAGTACAAAAAATATATCGCCTAAAGACACATCCGGTTCATTTTTTAAAACTATTTCGGTATAGCCGAAAATTATCCCCCCAACTAAATAGGAAAGCATACCTAAGCCAATTAAGAGCCAAACATTCCGGCCACTGACGATTTGTGGACTCAGCCAGTTCCTCAAGCATAAGATACCGGCACTCAAATAAGCTAAACCTTCAAAAATATTTGTGCCAATCACATACCACTCGGCCCGGCTTTCTATGCCATCTGCTCCGGGAACTTTGGCACTAAACAACAAATAGTATAGCAGTGCCAGTACGGCCCAGCCAATATTAGCTAAGACAATGTTCTGAGTGGTGAAAATGGATTTAGAAAGGAACGAATTATCGTAAGAGTTATTCATAAGACTTGACTATGTAGATGCACTCTGACAGTATTTTGAGTTAAAAAACTGTATATTTAGTACTGTGTCTGCTAAATAATACACAATCAGATACCAAAAGCAAGTACCAGTAGCAGGAACTTTGTTAAAAAATTTCCATGCTACTGCCATAGTTTACCCAGTGGCGATTGATTTAGCCAACTGATAAACAGTGATCGCTCCCCTTCTGGCATATCTTCTAGCTTATAAATCACTTGTTTGGTAAAATTAGCGTTGCCAAAATACGCCTTTCCTAGTCGATGCAGCTCTTCCAACAGGATAACTACATGATTTTCTTGCCAATTAGGTATTTTGGCTGTCGGCAAAGGATTTGTAGATACCAAATATTTAACTGCTTCTAGGGAAGATGCCTGCGGAAATTGTTTCTGCTGTAATACCTCCGCAATATCTTTCTCAAATAATGCAGCTTGCCTAGCACCTAAAAACTCTTCAATGTCAATAGAAACACCTTGCAACAGCAAAATACTGGCTTGGATTAAAATCCCCGTTTTACTATGACCACCTGTGTCATTACCCAGATGCTCTAAACGGATTTTACCCCAGACGCTAAAGCGTTCCGGTTCCTCCAGCAAAACACAGGCTTTACCCCGATTATCCGTTAATTCTCTCCATAAGGCTCTAGCTTCTTCTTCTTGACTAGCTTTGAAAACACTAATCAAGCGAAAAGTCTGCCCTTGATAATTGAGGATCGGCACCTGCTGATCCCGTTTTGGGTGCTGAATGCTTGAGATTTCAACATCCTGCCGTTTGAGAATAAACATGGCACTAGCAAATAACTCCTCACAGGGGCACTCTTAATATGGAATATATAATGGCATTTGGCAGCATCGCCAAGGCTAAAATTACCTAGCGTGCTGTGGAAATGAACCTAGCGATCGCTAGATACTTCTCGAAGGTAGCTGCCCAGAGGGCGTTGGCGCTAACAGGCAAATAACCCCTTAGCAGCACAATATATCTAAACCAATACCCCATCTGTTTCGTTTATAGTGTAAATTGACTAGCTAGCGACTAGCATCTTAGCCTTGCTAATGGTGAATCTGCAATTTTCGATTGCTTCTTAGTAGGTAAGAACGATATAATGCAGGTGACTCCTTTGGGAGCCATAACTTTGTTTTGGGCGCGTAGCTCAGTGGATAGAGCAATTGCCTTCTAAGCAATCGGTCGCAGGTTCGAACCCTGCCGCGCTCGTTTTAAATAAATATCAACCCTCAAGCACTGGGACATGATCTGGTGATTTCCTCGATTGAGGGTTTAAGTGCCCCGCAACTACTATGCATGTTTTATGTCGAGGTCTAAATCCCCGTTACAAAACGTAATTGCTTTAGCGTCATTGCAAATTGGTTTTAGGACTTACGCATCGTACATAAGTACTACACGAAATTTGGGTGTTTCAGTCATATTAAGCACTTATGGGTCGCAAATATGCGAGTAAATCAGGGTTATACGAAGCGCCTAAAACAACCGAATATCGTCTTGCATATTATGGTTAATTTGTACAGTGCGTAAGTCCTGGGTTTAATGGACAGATGGTGTCCATTGTGATATTAATTTATATGCATAAAAAATTTAAGTGTAGGTATTGTTTGTTGTTAGCGCTACTCTACAACAAACTGCTGCTCGCTGATAGCGCTAACATTTAAATTTGGTGTCTTTTCAAAACTACATTGTCAAAGATTGAGGATTCGTCTCAATCAATTTCGCTAAATCTTGCAAGAACGCCGCAGCATGGGCACCGTAAATAATCCGATGGTCGGAAGTAATATTGACTTGCATTTGTTGTCGCACACCAAACAAACCGTCTGCTGTTGCTACCACTTGCGGACAGGATGCCCCGATCGCTAAAATTGACCCTTGTCCAGGCGGTAAAATCGCATCAAATTTGTCTACGCCAAACATCCCTAAATTTGACAGGGTAAAAGTACCACTGTTGTATTCTTGGGGCTGTAGTTGTTTTGCCCTAGCTCTGTCTACCAAAGACTTCCAAGTACGTGATAGAGAATATATATCCACTGCGTCGGCATTTTGCAACACAGGCGTAATCAATCCGCCATCATCCATCGCTACTGCTACGGAAATGTTGATATCAGAATGATAGACAATGCCCTGGTCTGAGTAGCTAGCATTTAACAATGGGTGTTTTTGTAAGGTCACTGCGACAGCTTTCGCCAGCAGCGCTGTCATTGTCACGCCTTTGGATTTAATTTGTTTATAAAGCTTGTCTAAACCATCGGTGGTAATTGTATAACCGACCCGGAAGACGGGCACGGATATGGTGGCTACCATGTTCCGCACTACGGCATTTTGGAAGGTAGTTAGAGGCACGATTTGACCAGGAACAGCCGCTACTGCTGGTATCGGTGCTGGTGTCCGAGGTGCTGGGGGTGCAACTGGGGTGCTGCTTGGTACAGGTGCTGGTGGGGCAACTGGGGTAGTAGCGGGTTGCTTGCCCTTATTGGACAATGCTTCTATATCTTCGGCGACAATACGGCCGTGGGGACCACTGCCTTGGAGAGTAGTCAAATCAACTTTGAGTTCTTTGGCTAATTTGCGGGCACGAGGTGAAGCTACAAGCCTTCCTTCTTTGTGGTTAGACCCGTTTTGAGACACTAAGGCAGGTGTTGTAGCTGAGGCTGTGGCGGGGATTGGTTCGGGAGATGACGTAGCATTAGCAGCCATGCCGCCTGAATTGGCAAGAGATTTCGCCTGTTCAATTTCAGCTTCCGTTTCTGCAATAAAGGCGATCGCAGATCCTACCGGGGCAGTTTCACCAGCTTCAACTATGATATGAGCAAGAAATCCCTCATAAAAGGTTTCTACATCCATATCTGCCTTATCTGACTCTACAACCACCACTGTTTCGCCTTTTTCCACTTTGTCACCTGGCGATTTCACCCAGGAAACGATTTTGCCTTCGGTCATGGTAGAACTCAGCGCCGGCATAAATACTTCGTGAATGCTCATAGGGTGGTTTGGGAATCAATGGTTTATGGACTTTAACAGTTTTTATCAGATCGAATTGTATCTTGTTGACACTCCCCGGACTGAACAAATCTCGCTGCGCTCATATGTTCAGTCTGGGGATTCTTGGTTCATCCAGCAATCGGTAACGGGGGGATCGTTTACCGAACCGTATTGGGGCAGGATGTCGGGTGAGCGCGATACTTTGACTGTTACAAAAAGAATTTTGGATTGGAGATTTTATATTTTAGGTTGGGCATTGGGTATTAGGGAGTGGAGGAGATGAGGGAGCAGGGGGAGAGTTCCAAACTCCAAACTCTTAACTCTAGGAACCTAAATATAACTTAAAGGTCTATAATACAGAGCTATCCTCAATGGTTAGCCAATATCTCGATTTCGTTTTAGTAATTGACTAGCAAAAACTATCACGAGTTGTTCACAGATTAAATGGGATTGCTATTTATATTCCTTATAACCACTGCTTAACATACAGGAGCTTCTCACAGGTAGAGGATATGGGATGCAGTTCAATCTAGAATTCAAAATTGGTAATAAACCTATTTGAAATTCCTGTTTACTTTTATGCCGGCAAAGCTGAAATTCTTTTTGATTGTGATACTAAGTATCTTTGCCACTACTGGCGCTGGAGTATATATTACCCAGAGCCAGCAATATGCACCGATTGTTGAGACTAATAAGGGACTTGCCCAGCAGGTGGGAGCAATACATCAGTCTCAGGAGATTGTGGCATACTTAGAGCGTTCCGATTATAAAACTATACCTCTAGGAAATATTAACTCATCGCTCCAAGGTAGTGATCCTGCTACCCTTGCGCTGAATGCTTTTGACGACATAGCATCAGTGCGAGGAACGCGAAAGGTAGAGGTAGCTTATCCGCAACGAAATCAGGCTTTTGTAACGATTACGCAAATCAAGCGGGGTGATGATTCTGTTGGTATTAAATATCGAGTTGAGATGACAACCTTTGGGCGATCGCTTTTTATTAGCTCACCTCCAGTGTGGGAAATTGTTTGGGCTGGCTCCCAGGTGGAATGTTGGGCTGGGAGCCGCTCCAAACTCAAGTTAAATCATATCTGTCGGTAATTAAAAGTCTGCCAATTTTAGATTTTTAATTTTGGATTTTGGTGAAGCAGCGCGGTCTTCTCCCAATGTGATAAAGGGGAGCCACTGCGGTCTTCTCCCTACAGCCCTTCCCTTACGGCGAACAGGCATCCTACGGCAGGCGTTAGCCTCTGACAATGTGAGAAGGGGAGACCATGCCGCGCAACGAGCGTCAGGGATTAAAGGAAAAATCTAAAATCTAAAATCTAAAATCCAAAACTGAACGACTCATAACTTTCTAAATGTCGCCGCGAATTTCTTCTACAACGCCATCACGCAGAACAATTTCGACCTGCATTTTGCTAATTAGGTTATCTCCCGTCTCTACCCGGAAAAAGCCTTCCATTTGGAATTGGTTGACTTCCTGATCTTGCTGGAGAAACTGCACTTGCTGGAGATTTTGTAGCAACTGATTTTTCTGCTCTAGAAATTCACTTTTCTTTTGATTGACTTGGAGTTGGATATTGTCAATTTGTTGGAGAGTCTGGGGGCCAGGTGGTTGCAGACTCTGCTTTTGAATTGCAGCGATCGCTCTTTGTCCTTCAACGTCTAGCTGTTGCAGTTGTTGGTCAAGTTGATTGATCTGCGTTTGCAGCTGCTGTTGTACTTCCTCTTTCCAGAGAGGAGTAACAATGACTTTGACGTTAACAACGCGTTTTAGGAGCAAATTAGATTTGGAGACATCCATAAATATTTCACGTTCACTCTTACTAGTTGGCAGGTGGAATAATCAGGCAAACATGCCGTCAATAATATCGCGATAGCGTTCCGTAACGACCTGTCGTCGAACTTTCAGTGTTTGTGTCATCAAGCCATTTTCGATGGAAAACGGTTCCAGAATGAGTTTAAATGTCCCGATGCGGTCATCCGGTCGAAAGCCTGGACGATTTTGCACTTCCCGATTCAATTCTTGCCGAAATAAATCCTGGATCATTCTACTCTCCAAGTCAATTTTTTGACTAGGTGAAGAAGTAACCTGATCATTTTGCCTATCCAGTGTCAGATTCTGACTTGCTGCCCATTTTTCTAGGGCTTCGACATTGGGGACAATTAAGGCTCCCAGGCTGCGCTGATCTTGACCGATGAGCATAATTTGATCGATATATAGCGATCGCAAACACGCATCTTCGATCGGCTGCGGCTCGATGTTTTCCCCATTAGTCAATACAATCGTATCCTTTGCTCTGCCAGTCAGCACCAAGTCGTCTTGTGGTGTCAGCCAACCCAAATCGCCGCTATCAAACCAACCTTCGGCGTCAATTGCTTTCGCTGTCGCTTCGGGATTTTGGTAATAGCCTTGCATAATCTGTGGCCCCCTCAACAATAACAAGCCTCGCTTCTCTACTGGCAAAGGCGCTTTTGTCTCAGGATCTACAATTTTAGCTTCTGTAGCCGGAAGTGGTAGCCCTGATGCACCAATCAAATTCCGCCAAGGACGTCGCACATGGGTAACAGGAGAAGTTTCTGTCAAACCATAACCTTGCAAAATCTGCACACCAATAATTTCAAAGAAGTTATCTATGTGTCTGGGAAGCGCACCGCCACCGCTAATCATCTGCTTGACTTGTCCTCCTGTGGCTTCTCGCACTTTGGCATAAACCAGTCGTTCTCCCAAGGCATGAAGGGGTAATAAAGCAGATGCTTGGATCTTAGCTGCTAATCGTTCCACAGGTGAAGCATGAAGATTATTTAAACTCAATCCCTGAGCAACTCGCCGCGCTTTAATATATTTCTCACTAATGCCCAATAAAAAGTTAACTAGGCGTTGCTTATTCGCTGGTTGTTCGCGGAATTGCTTTTGAACTCCTTCATAAATCGATTCCCACAGGCGGGGTACACCCACCATATAGTTGGGTTTAAATTCTCTCAAATCACCTTTGACAGAACGCAAGTTAGTATAAACTTGCGTGCAACCTTGAGATAATAGGTAATATTCAACAGTCCGCTCGTAGCTGTGCCACGAAGGTAGGATACTGAGAACGATATCACCCACATTTGGTTGCAATACTGTGCCAAAGGTTGTCACTTGGTGCATCAAATTGTTATAAGACAGCATTACACCCTTGGGTTTACCTGTGGTGCCAGAGGTGTAAATTAGGGTTGCCAGAGCGTCGCGATTTTGCTTGACTGGCACAAAATTATGATTTACCCCAATTTCGATCAACTGTGCAAAGTTAAGCACCTTTAGGGTTTCATCTGTTGGTGGTGCTTCATCCGAAAGTAAGATGACTACCTGAATTGGTAAATCTTGAAGGCGGTCTTGTAATTTTTTAAATGTCTTTAAATCCTCAACAACTATTGCTGTGCTGCCACTATTAGTAATGATAAACAGCAGTTCTTCTTTTTCTGCTTGGGAGCTACGCACTGCATCAACTCCACCAGCAGTCATGATACCTTGATCAGCAATAAACCAGCGAGGACTGTTGTCAGAAATTAAGGAAATGCGATCGCCAACTTTTATTCCCAACGCTTGCAACCCAGCAGCAAATAGTTGTATTTGCTCTGCTAACTGCGTATAAGTAATCACTACTTCTGGTTTAGCGTGAGGGCTGCGGAGGGCGACAACATCACCAAATCGTTGAGCTGCCAAAGGCCAAATTTCTGGCAGCGATTCCACATTTGTGTAATCTACCAACCGCTTTAATGCCTCACGTTCTTGCTCACTGATGTTAGATAAAAAAGAAGACGCAGTTTGGGTTTTTGACATAACACTTACCTAAATATCGTAAACTGATCGTTTTCCAGTTTATTTTGTTATTCTGCTACAATCACCTTCCTTATTATCCACATTCCCTTGTGTGCATCATAATTCCAGGAATTCCACGTTTCTATTTACAAAAATTTATGTTAAAGTTAGTTTACATAGATTGCAAGCAATAGATTGACTGAATATCAATCCTACACAGATATTATGCTTGCATCTAAGAACAGCGGTCACCTATTTTTGACAGGGGATGATTACCTATGAATTTGATAGAGGCTATACTGGTAACGCTAATCAACACTGCTGCTTGCATGGTGTTTCCTAAGCTTGTAGCTATCCTTCTAGCTGATAAAACCAAACCTACTGAAGCGTTGCTGAATGGTTTAGAATTACAAACAGCCAAAGTGGAACTTACGAGTTTTCCTTATTGTACAGCTTACACACTAACAGGCAGTCAATTCTGTAAATTCAGTCCTGATTTTTGTCCCAAGTGTTCTCCAAACTGATGGGCTATTTGCCACTAAAAATTACTCGGTACTTCAGTTCAACTTTGTAGATATTTATATTGAGGAATTGGAAAAATTTATGGCTATTCAATACTTGGTATGCTAAATAAATCCGCTAAAAAGCGGAAAATATTGCTGTACAAGAAAAACAGGCATTATTTTTTAACATTTTAGGTTTTTTTAAAGATTTAAGCTTTCTAAGCTTTACTTTAAAGTCAAATTTTGATGTTTAACTAATAATTCAAATCACAATTGAACAAAACGATAACGCTGTGCCATAACATTCAAACTTGGAAATGCCCAGTTTTTCTTAAAACAGACTGATTGTTTCTAGATATCGCCTTGCTCAGGAGAAAATTTAGTGATTGGTGCAAGGCGATATTTGACTCAAAAACGAGAGTTTGATATTTATTATTTATTTGTTCTTGCTCTAGTTATTTGAGGTCTGACGATAACAAAAAATGCCAGCAAAGTAAAAACTAACATTTGCCAAATTACCAAATTCCAGCCACCAAGATGCCAGCACAATAGACCAATGCTAGTACCTACAGCACCGCCCATAAAATAGGTAGTCATGTAAACTGTGTTGATGCGACTATTCGATTGAGCATCAAGAGTGTATATCCTTGCGACATTTGTGACCTGCGTTGCCTGTACACCTACATCTAGTAACAATACAGCAACAGCGATCGCCAGCGCTGAACTAGAAGCAATTTTAGCAATTACTAAACTTCCAATCACCAGCGATACAGCAATAGTTAAGGAACGTTGGGAGTTACCTTGATCAGCTAATTTACCAAAAACTGGTGCCATCAATGCACCTGCGATCGCTACAAAGCCATACATCCCAATTGTGTCAGATTGAAAATTAAAAGGCGCTCCACTTAAATGGAAAGTCAGCGTTGTCCAAAATGAGCAAAAGACACCAAACAATAACCCACCAATTAAAGACGTTTCTCTCAAGAGTGAAAAACGTTTTAATTGTTGAAGCGTTGATTTTAATAAATTTAAATAATCACCACTATATTCATTCTTGACATTAGGCAAGTATATCTGTAGTAAGATAGTAACAATTAAAATCATTCCTGCTGAAAATCCATATACATAACGCCAACTCAACCATTCAGCAATATATCCACTAAAAACCCTTGCTCCTAAAATTCCGATCAATATACCAGTAAAAATGTTGCCTACAGTTTTGCCTGTAGTTACTCTATCTATACTTGCTGCTAAGGGAAGAATAACCTGATCTGAGACTGTTGCAATCCCAATTGCTACGCTCAATATCCAAACCTCAACGATGTTTTGTGAAAACGTCATCAGGATCAACAAACAGAACAAACATATCAGTAAGCAAAGAATTAATTTTTTCTTGTTGATTTTATCGCCCAAGGGGATTAAAAAGAAAAGCCCAAAACCGTAACCAACTTGCGAAAGCACAGATATGCTACCCGCTTCGCCTTCACTGACTCCAAAAGAAGATGCAATATCTTTGAGGATTGGCTGATTATAATAAATGTTAGCAACACAGACACCAGCTGCGATCGCCATAATCATTACCTGGACTTTAGTTAATCCGTTACTTGAGATTTGTTTTTGCATTCAAACTAAATTTATACAGGAAAAAACTGATTTACAGTACAGCTAAAACCAGACAATAAAGGAGAAATTATAATATCGCTACTAAATAGTGTTTCTACCAATTTAAGTTGATTGTCTTCGCGCCGATAGACCTCTAGTTTACGCGATCGCCAATCAGCAATCCAATATTCTTTTACTCCTCTGGAAGAATAAAGTTTAAGTTTAGCCTCCTTATCTCGTCTTAGGTCTTCCTGGCTAACAGACAAAACTTCGACTACCAAATCTGGTGCACCAGTTAAATGTCCCGCTTCATCCAATGTTAGCGCCAAGGTTTCTTTAGTAACCCAAACTACATCAGGAATCACATTATCTGATTCTGAAAACAAAACGCCAGGGTTGATTACAGCTTCCCCTAAATCAGTAGAATCTGACCAAATGTTAAGCTGTTGGAAAATTCTGCCACAAGTTTGCTGATGTTTGAAGTGAGGTGCCCTGGTCATAAATAATTCTCCATCAACTATCTCGTAGCGCGTCCCTTCATTTTCTGCGAAGAGTTTCACATCGTGAATCGTCCAGCGTACTCCTGTATTAAGCATCTGACTCATCGGCTAACTCCTTTAATCTGGCTTTTGTATTTTAATCATAAGAAGATGTTTGTAAAGCTTTAGCGATTATAAATCGCACGCCAGGTACAAGATATGAGGCACTGGCTTGGCTATACAGACAAAACCCACCTCTGTGGGTTTTAAGCTTTGATTTTATCTTAGTCCACCGAGGTAGACTTTGCTTGTGTAGTAGCGACTTCTAGTCGCCCAATACTTTTAAAACATCCTCGAAAATTTTAAATTATCACTTGCGATTTTCGCGCCGCCATTTTCCCCGTACTAAACGAATTTCATCAAAAGTGTAGCTTTCACCAAGTTGTTCTCGAATTGGCGTTAAAGATATATCACCAAGCACTTCTAAAACTTGCCAAATTTTTTGTTGATGTTCAAGAGATACTAACTGATTTAAATCTACAGGCTGATTTTTTTCAATTAAATCTGTCAAATGACGAATGATTGTAGTAGGACGAATGTTGCGTTTTTTGGCAATGTCATTAACACTCAAACCTTGTTTATGCAATTGGAATGTAAATATTTCTGTATCGGAAGGTAAGCTAAGAGAGGGTGTAAAATTAACCTGTGGTGGATCTACCAAACCTTTTTCTTGGCGGTAGGCGCGAATTTCTGTGAGGAATTTATCGCCATATTGGGAAAGTTTGTGACTACCTACGCCAGAAAGTTTACCAAATTCGGTTAGTGTTTTAGGTTGTACCTGTGCCATCAATTTCAGAGTAGAATCCTGAAAGACAACGTAAGGTGGAACAGACTGTTCGTCAGCAAGTTGTTTACGGAGCGATCGCAACCTCTGCATTAATATCTCTGCTTCAGCAGCTTTTTCACTCCCTTCTTCCCAAGTAATCTTCTGTGCTATGGGAACAGCAAGAGAAACTGTGTGCTGTCGCCGCATCACTTCCCAACTGAGGGCGTTAAGCTTCAAAACTGAGTAACCATCGTTAGTCTGTTCTAGCAACCCTTGATGTAAAAGCGATCGCCCCAGCATCCGCCACTCATCTACACTCTTATCTTTACCAATACCATAGGTAGAAAGTTTATCGTGTTCGTTTTGGGTGATTTTCTGGTTTTTTACCCCCCGCAACACATCAATAATGTGCAGCATCCCAAATCTTTCTTTACAACGCGCCACACAAGATAAAAACTTCATGGCTTCAATTGTCCAGTCTTGCATTGGTTTGGGATAACGGCAATTATCGCAGTTACCGCAATTCCCACCAAAACGTTCCCCAAAATAACCTAGCTGAATTGTGCGCCGGCAGACAGTACCTTCAGCATAGTCAATTACCTGACGTAGTTGTTGTTTAGCAATCAACTGTTCTTGAGGGTCAGTTTTTTGGTTAATACTCCATTCAATGGTTTTAATATCACTGAAACTGAAAAAAAGTGTACAACGTGAAGGTTCACTATCCCTTCCCGCCCTACCTGATTCTTGATAATAACTTTCCAAATTACGCGGTAAATCAAAGTGAATTACTAACCGCACATCTGGCTTATTAATTCCCATACCAAAGGCAATTGTTGCCACCATGACGCGTACATCATCTCGAATAAATCGAGTTTGATTGCTGCTGCGTTCTTCATCAGTTAATCCGGCATGATAGGACAAAGCAGAAATATGATCATTTTGCAGTTTAAAGGTGAGTTCATCAACTTTTTTGCGCGTCAAGCAATAAATAATTGCTGAACCCTCAGTTTCCCGAACGAGTTCTAATAATTCAGCGTAAGCAGACTTGCTTTTAGAACGAACTTCGTAGTAAAGATTTTGGCGGTTAAAGCTAGCAATGTGGATACTGGGTTGCTTAAGCCCTAGTTGTTGGATAATATCAGCACGGACGCGATCGGTTGCTGTGGCGGTGAGGGCGAGGGTAGGAACATCAGGATAGCGTTTCCGCACAGATTTCATCTGCCGGTATTCTGGGCGGAAGTCGTGTCCCCACTCAGAGACGCAGTGGGCTTCGTCAATGGCAAAAGCTGCAATCCCAATTTTTTCCTTGACTAAATCAAGAAACGGGAGAAATCTTTCACTCAACAGACGTTCTGGGGCGACGTAAAGTAATCTAACTTTACCGCTGAGGATGGCTTCTTCGCGCGATCGCACCTTATAAGGATTCACACTACTATTCAGAAATGTGGCAGCAATGTTATTATTTCGCAGTCCTTCCACTTGGTCTTGCATCAAAGCGATTAATGGTGACACTACCACCGTTAAACCTTTTTTGATCAATGCAGGTAACTGAAAGCACAGAGATTTTCCCCCGCCTGTAGGCATGACAATCAATAAATCCCGATTTTGCAGCGCATCTTCGATAATTTGCCGTTGTCCGGGGCGGAATCTGTCGTAACCGAAGTGATATTTTAGCGCTTGTTCGAGATTGGGGTACTGAAGCATAGCGATCGCTTTTTCGGGGCTGTCTGCGTGAGTAGTTATGAAGATATCAGGATTTTAACTCACATCATCGGCAGCTTTGGTCAGACCTGGGTTTGTGTTGGCGATCGCAATTGTCTTAACACAACTTCTCTTACCCCAGCTTTCACAGCGTTGCTTTCACTTAGCTAGTACTGGCGGTAATCGTGAGAGAATCGAATAATAATCTTGAGCAGCTAATCATGAAGCGAGAATTTAATGTGATTATCGAGCGGGATACAGATGGTTACTTTGTCGCTTCGGTTCCTAATCTTGCTGGGTGTCATACGCAAGTCTTATTCTTTAGATGAGTTGATAGAACGCATCCGAGAAGCGATCGCACTCTGTTTGGAATTTGAGGATGAACAGGATTCATTGGATTTTGTGGGCGTCCAACGAGTTGCAATTGAAGTATAAGCCAACTGCCAAGTTTGACAGCACGCGAAGTCATTGCAGCTCTTGATAAAATAGGTTTTGATGTTGCTAGGGTGCGCGGAAGTCATCATATAAATCAGTCTAAGTTAAAAGTAGGTAGATCACAAACAAGTTGAAAACATATGGACAACAACAATAAACAAATCTACAATTACACAGTTCTTCTGGAAAAAGAATCAGATGGAGGTTATCACGCTTTTTGTCCTATTTTAAAAGGTTGTCATTCTCAAGGAGATTCTTTTGAAGAAGCCATCGAGAATATTACAGAAGCTATTGAATTATATATTGAAAGTTTAAGGGCTGATAATCAGTCAATTCCTAAAGATGATTTAATTGTTAAGCCTTTAAGTATCTTGGCATGAGTAATTTTCAAGCGTGTCAAAGCTAAAGAATTTATCAAAGTCATCGAAAATTTAGGTTTTTATCTTGACCGTCAAAAGGGGAGTCATGCTATTTACAAGGATAGTCATGGACAAAGGGTTGTTGTTCCTATTCATTCGGGAAAAGACCTAAAACAAGGGACTCTAATGGGTATGATTCAAGATATTGGTATTGATAAGGAAACTTTCTTTGAGTTATTGGGAAAATAAATTAGGTGTAATTTTATTGTTTGATGTCGGTACTAAACCCAACATACAAGCTTGGCGATGTCTACGACGGGCTTTGCGCTGTCGCAGGCTAATCAACCTTTATGCTAGGAGCGATGTCTACGACGGGCTTTGCACTGTCGCACGCTAATCAACCTTTATGCTAGGAGTGATCGCTTTTATTGTTTGACTTTCGTTATAAGATAGGCGATCGCACTAGGAAAATGAGGCGATGTCTACGACCGGCTTTGCGCTGTCGCACGCTCATCAACCAACATATTGAGCGATCGCTTTTTCGGGGGCTGTCTGCGTGAGTAGTTATTAAAGATATCAGATTTTTTCTGGTGAGCGCACCGTCGCCGAGTGATTGCTGAACCCCAGCCACCCCGCAAGCCTCGCCAGCCGGGTAGTGCAATCGCAACCCTAATCATCTTGTCCGAATTTGATTGATTTTTGGGAAAACAAGAGCGATCGCCCATGCATGAAGGTTGATGAGCGTGCGACAGCGCAAAGCCCGTCCATTGCTAATCTTGTAGCGACAGTAGTCTTAAAAGTCAAGCGTAGGCGTAGCCCGTCGTAGACATCGCCCATGCATGAAGGTTGATGAGCTTGCGGAAGGCGAAGAAGGAGCGCTAACAAATATTCGTCAAATGTCAAATGGTTTAAGGCAATGGTGTATGAGATAATATTTTTTTTACCGATAGTTAAGTTCTGAGGTTGGCAATGAACAAGCGATCGCACATTCACAAAAAAGCTGACTCGTCCGCTTCAAACCCAGTAAGGAGTCAGTTGCAGTCGCGCCCCAAAATTACCCAAGCCAAAGCACAACCTCAGAAGCCTCTGACGCAGACCCAAACAGAGAATCAAGAATTTCAACAGCAGAAGTTAGAGGCGACGAAACTAGAACTCCAGGCGAAATATGGCACTATAACGGCAGAGGGACAGGAACGGCTCACTGTATTGCAGGCTAAAATGAGTGGCTCGTTGCACAGGAGACTGGAATATGCGTCAAGATTCGGTCACAACTTTGCCAATATACCCATAAGTCGTCCTGATGCACCATCACAGCCACTGGTGCAAACGAAACTGACGATTGGAGAGCCGGGAGATAAGTACGAACAAGAAGCAGACCGAGTAGCAGCACAAGTCGTCAACCAGATTCATGCACCTGTTTCTGGGCAGGCAGGTCTTTGTCAGCCAGTCTTGCGAGAGTCGGTGTCAGAAGAAGAGAAAGAACTTCAAAAGAAGCGATCGTTACTGCGAGGAGCAAGTGCGGGGAGAAAGAAAGCAGCACGCGTTGTAGAAGCGTCAATTAAACAGGGGCGAGGTAGTGGACAGGGGAATGCAGAATCGTTACGGGAGGGGAGGGTTCAGGCGTTTGGGGCTATGAACAACCGGGTGAAAATGCAGTCATATCCAAGAGGGACTGAGATGTCTGTGATGCAAGGGGCGTCGGCAAAGACTACAGGGATGGATGTGTTCTTTAGGATGGGGAAATCTAAAGGTGGGACAAAGAGGGGGGAAAAGTTATTTCAGGATGACGTAACGCAGATGCCGGAGCAGAATGGCAGGGATGCCTCAGCAGTAAAAAAGGAAGTATTGTGGCAACGGTCCAATGAAATAGTAAGCATGACACCGAGGGAGACGGAGAAAGTCAGCGAGGGGAGAGCGCCCTTGAATAAGATTCAGCCCACAAGGTACAACGCAAACGTGAATCAGCGAGTAAGGAAACCACCCATAAAAACAGTTTTAAATAACGTATCGAAGAAGATAAAGAAAAAGCGAACCTATAAAAAAATAGATAAGATTATAGGCGGTGTAGAATCAAGGGCGAAGATAGGACCACAAATCAACCGAAGTGGCAGCGTGGTGGAGTCGGGAGAAGCACCGAAAGCAGTGTCCTTGATGCAAAAGAAAACTGGGAAAACCTTTGTAGCGGGGCACTTAGTGAATGCGGAGTTTTGGGGAGTTGGCAGACTGGAAAATTTGACGACGCTGTCGGCGAGGGGAAATAGTAATCATAAAAAATTCGATGAGAAAGTCAAGGTAGGGTGTCATTATTTGGAAAAAGCATATAAGGCGGCACATGAGGACGGGGTGGATCTAGAACGCACGGAATTACCGGTTATCGAAGAGAGGGTGAGAGTAGAGAGGGGAGATGGGATGTTATGGGGCACAACCTTGCCCGAAAGCGCGGTATCCAAAGAATTGGACTGTGAAGCGGAGCTAATCAACAGTGAATACGTCCGAGATGAATTGAGATCAGAAGGAGGTACCAAGAGCTACAACGACTCCATCAAAAAAGTAGAGAGTCACCTGCCGCATGCGTTCGATGGATTAATATTCAACCCCTAGGATATGTAGACCGCAGGTCTTAGCGATTGGAATATAGACGAGTCGAGGGGAGGGTGGGGGTAATGGATTGGTGAGGGACTTGGGAGAGGGGTGCTCCAGGGAAGTTAACCACAACGAATGGTTGAGGATAACGGCAAGGGAAAGGCGGTGAAGGATGGGTGCCAGTGGCTCTACTCGAAACGCACCCGTAAATTCTTAAAGATGCGATCCGCCCCCACAAAAACCCGCTCAACCCCACTTCGTACCCACCGCCACCAATGTCTCACATATTCCCCAATGCGGACAAAATCCGCACCATGCTCATAAAGCTGAGAAACACGTTCGACAAACCTCTCCACCGTCTTCGGCGCGATCTCTAACCCCTCAGGCGAAAACCAATAACCTAAAAAATCAAACCCATGAGAGATTCTGCCAATGAAAGTTTTATCAGGATGAAGTTCAAGCTTAAACTCGCCCATGATCTCCTTCACGGCTTTAATCGCCCCCCGCAATTTCCACCGCGTCGGTGCCGAAATCACCCAGTCACTCGCTTCGCTCAAATTCAAAATTCAAAATTCAAAATTAAAGACAATGTGATATCCTCATACACACCTCCATCGGAAACGAATCGCTGTAGATAACCTCGAATTAAATCCAGCACGGGCGGTTCGGGAACATACCGCTGCACCATATCAAACAAAATCTCTTGATTGATACTGGCATAGTACCCCTTCACATCCGTCCGGAACACAAAAGTATTCTCTTCCAGATGCGCCGCCACCTCTTGCAGCGCAGCTTTCCCACCGCCAGTCCCAGCAGGCGTGAAAACACCTTTGGGAAAGATGGGGTTTTAGGTGTGCCGTTAGAACAATAGCGATCGCCCGTTGGTAGCGACTGTTTTAAAAGTCAAATGATTGCTTTGTTTATGGAGATTTATGAAAGCGATGCCTACGGTGGTCACTGAGCTTTGTCGTACCACTTCGTGGAAGCAAGCTACGCGCAGCGTCTCGTAGAGAAGTGCGGGCTACGCCTACATACCTGTGTACTTGATCGCGGTGCGACAAAGTTTGAAGTACTCCAACACGACTTCGGAGTACCTCAACACGACTTTGGAGTACTTCAACACGACTTCGGAGTACTTCAACACGACTTTGGAGTACTTCAACACGACTTTGGAGTACTTCAACACGACTTTGGAGTACTTCAACACGACTTTGGAGTACCTCAACACGACTTCGGAGTACCTCAACACGACTTCGGAGTACCTCAACACGACTTCGAAGTACTTCAACACGATTTTGGAGTACTTCAACACGATTTTCAAGTACTTCAACATGACTTCGAGGTATCTGTTGCTTATATAGCAGTCCTAAATCATTCGTGAGAATTTGAGATCGTTTTAACCTCCCTGTAGTCCCAAGGCTGTTTCATTCCCTAAAAGGCGCTAAAATAACAGCCAACTACTTTTCAAACAACCTCTTATGGCGGGGACTTTGACGCGTACCCCTACGGGGAAGCAAGCTACGCGTAGCGTCTTTGTTAGGAGAAGGATTAATCAATTCAAAATTATCTTAATTCTTCATTTTAAATTTTGATTTTGAATTCAAAAAAGGTCAATAATTTTAATTCAGGAACTTACTTACTACAGATACAAGTAGATGGGGCAGAAAGCCCCCTGCAAACCAATCTAAATATAAAGTATAATTTAATACGTTTAACTATATGAGCAATCAGTGGTACGACGCAAACCAACAGTATTTATCTGCATCTATAGCCTTGATAAGGCATACTTTAGAGCAGTATACCGTGAATTTATTTAACTCCTCCGATAAATTAAGTAACAATGATAAATATGAGCAAGATTTACAAAAGGCTGCTGAAGCAATACCTGCTCCATCGGCATTAGAAAGAATTTGTCAGATTTTTGGTCTCTCAGCCTTTGAACGCGATGTACTTCTATTGTGTGCGGCAATGGAGTTGAGCAGTAACTTTTCTAGTGTATGCAGTGTAGCTCAACCAGAGGAGCAAAAACCTTATCCGACATTAGGTCTAGCCCTAGCAGCTTTACCAAATCCCCATTGGGATGCGATCGTTCCATATGCGTCTTTGCGTCGTTGGCGTTTGATAAAAATAGGAGAGGCTCATGCACTGACTCTCTGCCCGCTACGAATTGACGAAAGAATTTTGCACTATTTATTTGGAATACAATATCTTGACGAAGGGTTGTCTGGCATGATTAAGCCATTGCAATCTCACAATGATTTAGTGCCATCACATCAAACTGTAGCAGAGAAAGTAGTAGCAGTTTTGTTGCACACTCCAACCACGGGGGAATTGCCAGTTATCCAATTTCATGGCGTGGAATCTGTAAATAAACGTGATATTGCAGTCACCGTGTCTGAGATGTTAGGTTTACAGCTAAACGCAATGTCTGCACACTTAGTTCCGGTGATACCAAATGAATTAGATAATTTTATTTGCTTGTGGAATCGGGAGATACTTTTAAGTGCGAGTGCAATGCTTATCAACTGCGATGAATTAGATACAACTGACATGGCTCGTCTGAGAGCGATCGCACATTTAATTGAGCATTTAAACGGTGTCTTAATGATTACCAGTCAAGACAGAATGAGCGTAAAACAACGTCCAACTGTTAGCTTTGATATTCACAAACCAACTTTAGAAGAGCAAGGTGCAGTGTGGCGAGAGGCACTCAGTGATTTGGTTCCCCAATTAAACGGTTCGGTCAACATTTTGGCGAATCAGTTCAACTTGAGTGCCGTCAGTATTCAAGCCGCTTGTACACAAGTCGCAGGACATTTAAGCCAAAAACAGGAAAACAGTGATATCAATAGTATTTTATGGGATGTCTGCCGAATACAAGCACGTCCGCGTTTAGATGAACTCGCCCAGAGAATTGAACCTGCGGCTGATTGGGAAGACTTAGTGCTACCGCCGTTGCACAAACAGCTATTGCATGAAGTAGTAGCCCATGTACGCCAACGAAACACTGTATATGGATCGTGGGGATTTGGTGGCAAGAGTGCACGGGGATTAGGTATTACCGCCCTTTTTGCAGGTGCTAGCGGTACAGGTAAAACCCTAGCAGCAGAAGTTCTGGCATCGGTGTTGCGTCTCGACCTTTATCGTATTGACTTGTCTTCAGTCATTAGCAAGTATATTGGCGAGACAGAGAAGAATCTCCGGCAAGTCTTTGATGCCGCACAGGAAAGCGGAGTGATTTTATTATTTGACGAAGCTGATGCCTTATTTGGCAAGCGCAGTGAAGTTAAAGACAGCCGCGATCGCTATGCCAATATTGAGGTCAGTTACCTATTGCAGAGCATGGAAGCCTACCCTGGCTTGGCAATTTTAACAACTAATCTTAAGAGTTCGATAGATACAGCATTTCTACGGCGTATTCGCTTTGTCGTTCAGTTTCCCTTCCCAGACACTATTCAACGAGCAGAAATTTGGCGGCGAGTTTTCCCAACGAGTACTCCCACACAAGGGTTAGACCCGATGAAGTTGGCAAAGCTGAATGTTGCAGGAGGTAACATCCGCAATATTGCTCTCAACGCGGCTTTTCTCGCTGCTGATGCTGGGGAATCCGTGCAGATGAAACATTTGTTACGTGCAACCCAAAGTGAGTATTCTAAATTGGAAAAACCTTTGACAGATGCAGAAGTTGACAACTGGACTTGATCTAAAGTTTAGACTTACAGCAGTTTTCATGTATTTGAACTACATCTGTCGTAAGGGCACAGCATTGCTGTGCCCCTACCGCGTGGTCTATTTACCTGAAAATAGCTGTAAGCCGATAACAGTAACGTATTGGCAATATTATGACCAAATCGCTTTGCGTGTTCCAGTCGGTAACTTTTAATTAATTCCGCAAAAAGTAAAATCTCAAATTTGCCTCAGCATCCACCTAACCGAGAATTTGCAGTTAATGTTTTGCCCTGATGCCCTATCTGGGTACATTTTCTCTGTGATTCTAAAGCATCAATCTTTCGTAAAAGCGATATTCCCCACACTAGAGAAATCACCAACTTAATCGTCATCCCCAAGAGCAAAAATGTTACTATTCTGGCAGATTTCTTTTGTTGAGCCAGCCTTTTTTGGTGTTCTGCAAGTCGTGCTTCAATTTCTTTAGCACGTTCAGCCTCTAATGCTTGCTGCATTTCTCGCCGATCTAATTCTTCACTAGCAGCTAAAAATCCATAATCTGAGTTGCTCAAGCTTTTGCCATTTGCCCAAGTTTGGGCATCAATCAAGGCTTGTCCACGTAATAGGCGAGAATCATCCTTTTCCTTTGAGGCTACCCATGCATTGAAGGTTTCGTAGTAGGGGCGCAAGTAAGCTAATTTTTTTCTAACCCATTCTAAATTGAAAACTTCTTGATAAATTCGGTTTTTGATTTGGAGAAAACCTTGCTTTTTGATCACCAAACCAGATAGCAACAGTTCTACTTGTTCTCGACTATCGTCGGCTGGTACTTCCACTCCTTGGAGGATTTGTTGATAAATTCCCAGCAATCTGGCGGCAATTTGTTCGTTTCTGAGGATACGATCACGAATTGTCCGCAAATGCTCCGGTTCATCAAGTGATTCCCATTTCTCGATGATGTGCGATCGCACCACATTTTCTATCCAAAATTCTTCTGTGCCAGGGGGAAATTTTAGCTTTCTACCCAGATCATCTTGAGATAAACTGACAAGTAGCCGACACAGTTTTTGAGTAAGAAATGGTTGCCCTTCTGTCCAAGCTAATACTTCTTTTAAAACTTTCTGGGGATGATTGTCTTTAATATCCAGTCCCAATGATAGTGGTTGAGCTTCTTCAAATGTGAATCCATTCAATTGTATGGCTTTACCAAAATTAAACGGTGTAGGATGATTTCGATATAGAATTAATTCTGAAGGTGTCGCAACACCGAAAATTGCAAATGTAATCCGATGATACTCTGGATCAACTGCTCGTTGGTTGTAGCAAAATCGAATTAACTTAAAAAAGTCATCAACAGAAAAATCAAGGCTGAAAATACTATCAATTTCATCAATAAAAATAAATAATCTTTCATTAGGAAATTGAGATAACAGATTTTCCGAAATAAACCGACTGAGTTTCTGAACTGAAGAGATATCATTTTGTTGTTCACACCAACTTTTTAGATTGACTTTTCCTAACAGTTTAAAACCTAACCATAAGTCCCCGATAATTCCCTTATACCACTGCTCTGGAGTTATATTTTCGCAACCAATATTAGTCATATCAACGGTTGCACATCTAAAGCCTTCTTGTTGCAAGCGATGCTTTGTTTTGACCATCAGTGAGGATTTGCCCATTTGCCTACAGCTAAGGATGTAGCAAAATTCACCCTGTTTCAAGGCTTCGTAGAGTTCTACATCTGCCCTGCGCTCAACATAGCTAGGAGCGTCACTGGTTAAAGTGCCGCCAACTTGGTATCGATAATTGTTCATTTGATTTAAAATTTAAAATTCGTTCACGTTCTTAATAAATGAATTAGTATCGGGACAATTGATAAAATTCATCTTAAGAGTGAGAATTAGTTATTTTGATTATTTGTCTTTCAATAGTCTACCAGAACCATTAGTACCCTGAGTATCCAAGTTGTTGGCTAAAATAAAGGCGATATAACTCACACATCGTGTGAGCTTGATTGCCGTTTAGTTGAACCAAACCCATGCTTTCTAGCTTATAAGCAGCGATCGCGTCTAGCTCTACTTTTTCATCTGTTGCAATTACCTGTTGCATAGCTGACATTAATTCTGGTTCTTTTTGGAGTAGATTCAACAATTCTCGTAAATGCTGACTGTAAATTCCCACTGGTGTAGATGCGGTTTCTAGTAACACCTCTAATGTCATTTCCTCCTGACATAGATGATAAAGCGCAAGGCTCACCAAATAGGGATGTCCTCCTACCATTACTTGTAGGGGTACAAGACGTTTTGCCCCTTCGGAGTCTGCTGCCCAATGTAGTCCGTAACATAATGCTAAATTCTGTACCTGATTGAGAGTAAACGGTGGCAGCGTAATTGTTATCCCTACATTGAAAGGTGATTGGTTAAGGTTGAGCGGAATATAAATTTCTGTCGTGTGAACTACCACCATCCGCAGTTTTTGCCAGATTTGATCCTGCTTTGCTTGTTCGTGCCAAAATCGCAGCATTGGCAGAAAATCTTGGGCAATATTGGGATGTTCAAAAACTCGATGGACTTCATTCAAAGCCAAAACTAGAGGATTATGATCAATGTATTGCAGCAGATACGCTTCAAAATAGATTTTGCAGCTTACCTTGCTGCCCATTTCCGTATCCCAAAAATCATCTAGAGAGGGAAAAAGATTTAACTGCCTACTAACATTGACACAAAACCAACGTAAAAATTTATCAATACAAGCAAAAACGTCTTGGTCAGCTTCTTGAAAGTCCAAATAGACAATTTGATAACTTTGCTCTTTAGCATAAGCAATCATCCGGTTGAGCAGTGAACTTTTTCCCATTTTTCTAGGTGCTTTAATCCGAATTAAGCAACCAGGGTGTAAAATCTCGTTAAAAACAAGTTCTTCCAGGGGAGGGCGATTGATGTAAAAAGGAGAACCCAGTGGTACAGGACCGCTAGGAAATTCTATCTTTCTTGCTGAAAAAAAATTTGGAGATATTTCTAAGCTAGATTCTTCGCCGAACTGATGTTGGCTCTGATTCTCCTGATCACCTATCTTGTCTTGCAAGTATTTATTCAAGGCTAAATGCAGATTTTTTTTCGTTACTCTTTTTCCAAGTGCAACGGAAAGGTCTTGCCACAACTCAGAGCCAACTTCCTTGATGTAAGTGTTGCGGTAGCCTGATGCCTCTGCCATTTCACTGTAACTTTTGCCCAACCACGATTGAGAGAGCACAAACCACTGAATGGAAGCAAGAGGCTTGTCTTGCAAAATTCTTTCTACTGCTTGCAGAATATCTTCCACGAATATTAAAAGTTAAACAATTAGAAGATGCATTTATCCACTTTAGTCTAGTAATAATATACTACCGAATAAATACTTAAAAAAAGAAAAAAAATGTGTATGGGTAAAAAATTGTACCCTTTATTAATCTTCAAAGAAAGAAAATTATTATTGTGACACTTCAGAGTAGCAAAAGTTGATTTTAGTGGGAATCAGCTGCTAAAATGCTTTTCTTCCCAAGGGTCACAGATGAAAGTAACTTATGGAACCACTATTTTTTGTAAAAGCGACACTACGCCGCTTCTGCGTTCGTAACAAATAGGATAAATGGGGATTCAAAGATATTACTTCTTCAGTGCCAGAGTCAAGCCATCTGCGATCGCTACTACACTAAGACTAACTCGCTGGTCTTGATGCAGCTTTTGATTAAAGGCACGAATCTTTTTAGTTCTATTATCTTGCACTTGGGGGTCGGCAACCCTGCCTGACCAAAGGACATTATCGATCGCAATCAGTCCTCCCCGTCGCACTAATTGCAGCGATCGCTCATAATAGCCATCATAGTTGCTTTTATCTGCATCGATGAAGGCAAAATCAAAAGTTTCCGCTTCTTTTGTTACGAGTAGCCGATCCAAAGTCTCCAAAGCTGGGGCAATGTGCAGTTGAATTTTATCCGCCACTCCTGCTTGCTGCCAATAGCGCCGTGCGATCGTTGTAAATTCCTCGCTCACATCACAGGCTACCACCTGACCGTCGCTCGGTAACGCCAATGCCACCACTAAGGCACTATAGCCTGTAAATACCCCAATTTCCAAAGTTTTCTTAGCTCCCAACAACTGCACTAGTAACGCCAGAAACTGTCCCTGTTCGGGAGCAACCTGCATCCTGCCAATTGGATACTGGGCTGTTTCCTGTCTGAGTTGGGTTAAAATCTCTGGTTCTCGCAGAGAGATTGATAGTAAGTAGTCATAGAGGTTTTGTTCGAGTCCTAGTGTTTGAGTTGTCATAACGTGCCTTCCTGCAATCCATAACGTTTACACAGCGCTTGCAGTTTCAACCTCAACAGCGAGTGGGGAATCTGCACAAAGTTGAGGCAGCGCATTGCGTATTTTTCCAAGAGTTGTAGCAACTGCCGTTTTATTGTTGCGCTTACCAATATTGATTTCTTGCTTGATTCCGGGATTGAACCTAATAATCACGCTTGCGATCTATAGGACTTACGCAAAAAACCTCTCAAACTCTCATTCCTCCGTGTACTCTGTGTCTCTGTGGTTCGTTCTTTCATAACCCGTGCGTAAGTCCTGATCTAGTTAGCGATCGCCAACTCAACACTACACTTAGTACAGTATTTCATTAATTTGTAGCGAATTAATGAAATATCCGGCAATGCCAATGTGTCGGTTTACATTGTTAATGCGTCGGCTTGCAACGTCAATGTGTCGGTTTACATTGTTAATGCGTCGGCTTGCAATGCCAATGTGTGGGTTTACATTGTTAATGCGTCGGCTTGCAATGCTAATGCGTCGGCTTGCATTGTTAATGCGTCGGCTTGTAATGCCAATGTGTCGGCTTGCATTAACAATGTTACGCTATTACGCAAAGCTGTATTTAGTACTGAATGTATAGTCTTTTTCTTTACCTTTGAGCAGAAATATGCAGAAAACCCCGAAATGCAATCTTCAAAATCCAAAAACTTTTGAGGATTGAATGTCTTTTAACTCAGGGATGAAAGCCAATAGCAGTAAATATCGAAACGTTGATATAGATAAAGTTAACTTCCTAAATTTACCAGCAAAATACTCAGTCCACTGCCTAATATTGACAGTTCAAAGAAATTCAACCTATCGTCTGGAATAATACTCGACTGTTGTGTAAGAACTCCATAACTGAACTTTGATCAGAGGTTTTTGTAATGCCTATCGATTTATTGAGCCGCAAAAAAACTCATTTTGTCTTGTGGCGTCCCGGTGCTTCAGAACTAGCTCCCACTCTCTACATTGGCAACACTGCTCCCGAAAGTCCAGACAGATTAGCTCAATTTAAACAAATTCCGCTTCGTCAATCAACAGAATTTCCAGAATTGTGGGAAGTTTCGGCTCAAGAATCTGGTCTGACTGAAGGACAGGTCTACTTTTATTGGTTTAAAGTCCGCAACTCAGACCCCTACGACTCTGCCAATGCTAATCAAATTCTTTACTGCACAGATCCAACAGCTACGACTGTGGATCGACGCTTACGTGCACCAACGCCGTCAGAATCGGGAGGTGTTGCTAGCTTCGATCCAGCAAGCGTCGTACTTTATCAAAATGGGACGCTAATTCCCTCTGATCCCCAAGGGCAAACTGTAAATTGGGAAGGTGATGCTCCTTTAGAGACGCTGCCAACCAATAATCAACTGGTGATTTACGAATTACCAACCCGCTGGACAAAGATTAACTCAAATGGATTGATTGAAGAAGGAAACGGCACATTTCGTGACGTACTAGCACTGTTGATCCCAGAAGCGATCGCTCCTACTTTTCCCATACTCAGCGCCTTGAATAACCGCGCTCATCTTGTGGAACTTGGAATCAACGCCTTAGAACTTCTGCCACCAGAAGACAGTGATGATGATCTCAATTGGGGCTATGGTACAGCAAATTATTTTGCAGCAGATTTTGACTTAGGACGCCCAGATAGCCAGTCAGCACCTACTGCTTCGACTGATTTAGCTAATCTGATCAAAGTCTGCCATCAGCAAGGGTTGCGCTTTTTTGTGGATGTGGTGATGGCATTCTCGCGGAATAATCCCTACCATAACGTTAATTTTTTGGAATTTTACATCAAATGGGCCAGTGGTGATCCAGAACAAGGGTCAAGAGATGGCTTTGGTGGGGATTTATTTAAGTACAACTATTGGGTAGAGGGCTATAACCCCATTACTGGCCAAAAGTCCTGGCTTGTCCCAGCCCGTGAATACTTAAAAGCCCATATTACTCACTGGTTAGAATCCTATCGGGTTGATGGTCTGCGGTTGGATAGCGTCAACAATATTGCCAGCTATGACTTTTTGCAGGAATTCAAAGATTTTGCCCGCACCCTTTGGGACAAAAGAGGCGGAACCGGCGATAGGTTCCTCGTAGTTGGCGAAGAGTTGAGTGTACCCCTATCTCTCATCCACCAAAATCGTCTGGATGGACTTTGGAATGAAAAGTTCAAGCAAATCATCCGACAAGTGATTTTAGGTAAAAACGCCTGGGATGAACCCAGCTTTGAGTGGAGTATCCGCAAACTAATTGATTGCCGAAACTTAGGCTTTACAGATGGTTCTCAGGCAGTAAACTATATAACTTCCCATGATGTTGGCGGTTATGGTAACGAGCGTTTCTTCAGCTACCTTGTTAGTAATGGAATTGATCATACTGAACCGCGGATTAAGTTGGCATTTGTCTGCCTACTTACCGCTGTAGGAATTCCCATGATCCTTGCTGGAGATGAATTTGCCGATCAGCAGGATTTGCCTCCAACAGATGATCATAAGCAGATTGACCCTGTTAACTACAGCCGTGTGAAAGATGATTGGCGGCAACGCATTTTCCAATACGTTGCCAGGTTGATTCGCTTGCGTAAGACTTCTGATGCTTTAGCTGTAAATGATACTCAATTTCTTCATGTTGACTTTAATGATGGTAAACGAGTTCTAGTCTGGCAGCGTGGTAATAAAGCCGATCAATTAGTAATTGTAGTGGCAAATTTCTCTGACTACGGCACTCCTGTTGGTTCTGAGTACAGAGTCTTGAATTGGCCTGCAACCCCAGTTGGCAAGCAGTGGAAGGAAATTACTCAAGAGCGGATAATTCCATCAGAATGGGTAGGCAGAGAAAGTATCTTCCCTTGGGAAGCTAAAGTGTACGCTCTAGTTTAATCTCAATGCTGCTCAGTGAAAGATCATGTTAGGTCAGGTTTGGTATTTCAACCTGACCTATTTCTATCGCCACGATGAGATATCACAAAATTCGGATGTTTATTCTGAAACTCAGTGGCTACATCCATCATTATGGGTACAAATGACTCTGAAAGTGATGTAGATTGTAATTATTATGCAATAAACCAGCGCACAGACATTCTGTATGTAGAGATATTGCATACCAAGCCTTTGCTTGAGTTACTTGCCTAAACCCTTTTAGAATTAAAACTATTGTAGGGAAATTGTATTAATAAACTTGTTTTTATTCTGAGAGGTATGATGAGCCGTCCAATAATTCTTGGTATTGTAGGCGACAGCGCTGCTGGAAAAACAACACTAACGCGCGGAATCGCTCAGGTACTCGGCCCAGAAAATGTTACGCTTATTTGCACAGATGATTACCACCGTTATGATCGCAAAGAACGTGCAGATATTGGGATCACCGCTCTCCACCCCGACTGCAACCATTTAGATATTATGCAGCAACACCTGTCGCTGCTACGCACAGGACAGCCAATTCTTAAACCAGTTTATAGTCATAAAACCGGCACATTCGAGCCACCGCAGTATATCAAGCCCAATAAATTTGTGATTATTGAGGGATTACTCGGTTATTCTACCCGTGCTGCCCGTGATTCTTACGACGTTAAAGTTTATCTTGCACCTCCAGAAGAACTACGCGCTAAGTGGAAAGTCAAGCGGGATACGCAAAAGCGCGGCTACACTGCCCAACAGGTAATAGGGGAATTAGAAAAACGCGAACCAGACTCAGCACAATTTATCCGTCCGCAGCGGCAATGGTCTGATATAGTTATTAGTTTTTACCCACCCATTGAGGAAGCTGATGAAACCAATGGACATTTAAATGTCCGCCTGGTACTACGTCCGACAATTCCGCACCCAGATTTTACCCCGATTATCAACTCTAGCTATGGTAATTCTGACTCAGCGATCCGCCTGGGGCTAGACAGGGATATGAGTAAGCCTGTGGATGTGTTAGAAGTTGATGGTCATGCAACCTTAGAACAGGTGAATAAGCTAGAGCATATTATTTGTTCTGATATGCCCCATTTACGAAGTATTTGCGATCGCGAAAGTAATCCAGAACTGGGTAGAATTGCTGGTACAACTGGGGAGGCATTGCAAAGTTACCCCCTCGCTCTTACTCAGTTAATAATTACCTACCACATGCTCAAAGCAACGCAAATTTATCAGTAATCAGCGAAGATGAAGGGGTTTAACGGGTTTGCGATCGCGTTTAGTGTTGGGCTGTTAAATTATGCGATGCCTACGGCGGTAAACTACGCACTATGCTAACAGCTAATCTTTAGGTAGAGATTTGCTTGTGAATGTAGTCCAAGAGTTCTCCAACAGTGCAAGCTACAGGAACTGAATCACCGAAATAATCATTGCTATATGACGGAGGCCATTTTTTAACTGACCCTAATATGTCCTCAGGTATTTCAATATTAAAATCAAACGCCTCTTCAAGTGCCATTGCAAGCTCAACAGTATCAAGCTCATCTGCCCCTAAATCGTTACAGATGTGACTAGTCAAACTTACTTTATCCAACTCATCAACGCTCAACTGTTCACTGACTATATCTAGAACTTTAACAAAAAGATCGGACATACTCTTGTCTCTACCGGACTCATCTAACTTTTTAGCCAACTCTATCAATCGATTTTGCCTGTGATTCTCTGCCTCTGTTGCTTGTTGAGCTTCTTGTGCGACTCGTCGAGCTTCCTCAACTTTTTGGCACTGTAAGCGCTTATATGCTGCTGCTTTCTCAGTCGCTACGTGCATTTTCAAGACTTCGATATGGGAGTTAACAATATCACGCACTAGAGAAAATTCAACCTTGTGTCCGCTCTCGCTATAAATTTTTGTAGCTATCTTCCAGACTGTTTCATCGTGTTTGGACACTAGAGAATTTAAACCCTCTTCTGTAACTGGTACAGTTTTATCTAAATAAGTGTTGATTACTTTTTCTAGGATGTCTAACTCATAGGCTCTATCATCAGCAGTCATTGTAACCTCTCTTACACCTAGTATCGGTTGACCTTTTGCAATCCATTTGCAAGTATAGTAGGTAACCTTAAAGACATCATAAGTGTGTAAAACTTCTATCTTCTTAGGCTGCCCACTCTAATCTAGCCGGATCATCCTTACCCGACAAATCTATATTTTGGACTCGAATGATGTCGATGTTTGGATTGCGACGAAGCAACCCCCTGACGCAATACAGTTCAGTTAAACATTTCTTTCTTCTCTCTGCATCTTCTGCGCCTTGGCGGTAGCCTGTGGCAAGCCGCTCCGCGTCTACGTTAAAAAATTGACTTTTATTCCTCCGAAAACATGATGTGCAGAAATAGATAAAATTTCCCAAGATTAAAGATTTTCTCAAATAAAGATGATTTCTAAAGCAAACAAGGGATAACTAAGGATAGTTTGATGTGTGGTGACGATTATCTTAGTTTATGACCTATTGCCTTAGAATTGCCGACCTACCTACAAATGAGCGTCCGCGTGAACGGCTAATGACACACGGTGCTAAAATTTTAGCCACAGCGGAGTTAATTGCAATTCTTCTAGGCACTGGTCAAGGGCCGGGAAAATTATCTGCTGTGGGTTTGGGACAATATATCTTGAGCGAATTAGGCAAACATCAACGTGATCCTTTAGTAGTTCTGCGAGAAGTTACCCCCGCTGAGTTGATGCAAATTTCTGGTGTTGGCCCAGCTAAGGCGACAAGTATCTTAGCAGCAATTGAATTGGGCAAACGCGCCTTTCAATCTCGACCTTTAGATGGCACATTAATTGATAGCCCACTTGCTGCTGCTGCTACCCTCAGTCAAGATTTAATGTGGCAAACAAAAGAACGTTTTGCAGTGGTGCTGTTAGATGTGAAGAATCGTTTACTGGGTACGCAAGTAATTACTATTGGCACCGCAACCGAAACCCTAGCTTCTCCCCGTGAAATCTTTCGGGAAGTTATTCGCCAAGGTGCAACGCGGGTAATAGTTGCTCACAACCATCCTTCTGGGAACCTTGAACCAAGCCACGAAGATATAGAGTTAACGCGTCAGTTGTTAGCAGGGGCGCAGCTTTTGGGCATTGCGGTATTAGATCATCTGATTTTGGGCAATGGCAATCATCAAAGTTTACGAGAACTGACAACCTTGTGGGATGAGCATCCACAAGGGGATTAAATTAACAGGACGCGGGGGTTCTTTCACCGCGTCCTTGCGTTACAACTTATTTGCTTTCCTGCATGTTTCTAACTAGTTTAGTCACTAGCTTTCTGGGAGTAAATCTTACGGATTCAGCCAGTAGCTTATTTTTAATTCCAGGAACAACAACAGTTTTGTTTTCCAATAGACCACGATAGCCGATCTCGGCTACTGCTTCTGCAGTCATAATCTTTTGACCGCTTACCAGCTTTGAGTCTTCCATTGCGGCTCTTTGTTGAAAACCAGATTCTGTAGGCCTTGGACAAAGCGCCGTCACAGAAACACCTGTACCTTCTAATTCATTAGCGATCGCTTCTGTAAACGACAAAACATAGGCTTTACTAGCCTTGCCAACTACGAGTAATCCGGGCGTGGAGGTAGGCAGCAAAAACTAGCCAAGTGATTAGCACCCAAGTTTCTTTTGGGTCCCAACTCCAGTAAGAACCCCAAGCTTCATTTGCCTATACTCCACCAGCAATAATGCCAATGGTCAGGAGCGGAAAACCCAGCCCAATAACGCGGTAGCTGATATTGTCAAGAGTTTCTGCTGCGTGAAACAAAGCAAACTCTGTATGAGCAAAAATTCACAACCACTCTTTTACACCTTTAACTAGCCAAGGAGTCTCATCTGAGTGTATGTTTGGCTGTGTCTGTTGTACCCATTCTTTAAGTTCGTCCACACCCTTACTAATTGATGCTTCTATCCCTTCGTTGGTCGAGACTAAAGTTCCTACTCCTATTTCTACCCGTCCTAGTTCCCATAAAAGGCAACCATTCACTCTAATTTTTTTTGAAGTTGGTCAAGTAGAGGAAATTCGACATTCCGAACCCAGACGCTGAACTTGCTAATTTGGTATGAATGAGGCGAGAATCTATCAGTCAAGTCAAAATAACTTTCCAAAACGCAATAGTGGATGTTACAGAATTAGTCAAAGTTTTAATTATTCTCCTAATCGTTGCTACAGGTGTAGCTTTGCTATCCCGGCGGTTGCGAATTCCTTATGTTGTGGGTTTAGTATTAGCAGGTTTGCCGATCACTGAGCTATTATCTCGTCCGATTGGTTTAAATCCAACCCTTGTTTTGAATCTTTTCCTGCCAATTCTCCTCTTTGAAGCTGGTATTAATACAGATGTCAGCCGCCTACGCAGCACCTTTAAACCAATTGCCCTTCTAGCTGGGCCAGGGGCTGTGCTTTCCAGTGGTATTATTACCGTCCTGTTGAAATTTGGGCTGGGACTGAGTTGGATACCTGCCTTATTTGTAGGAGTAATGCTGGCAAATACTGATACAGTTTCAATGATTGCCATCTTTAAGGAAATACCGGTGCCCTCGCGGCTTTCCACCATCGTTGAAGGAGAAACCCTATTTAACGATGCTGCTGCCCTAGTTACGTTCAACCTGGTTTTACAAGTATATTCGACAGGTTCACTCACCTTACTACAGGGAATCCAACAATTCCTATTTATCTCTCTAGGAGGCTGCCTAGTGGGGTTAGTCTTAGGCTACTTGAGCATACCTGTATTCGCCCGTTTGGATGATCCCCTTAGCAGTCTATTACTGACGGTAGCAGTTGCATTAGGCACTTTCCAGGCTGGAGAATTTATAGATGTATCAGGTGCTGTCGCCGTAGTTGTAGCTGGATTAATTTTCGGGAATTTAGGGCTTTCTGGCAATACTTCTGCTTCTACTCGCATCACCTTATTGAGTTTCTGGGAATATGCCAGTTTTACCGTCAACACCTTTATTTTTCTGCTGATTGGTGTACAAATAAACCTGGTAACGCTCTGGAGGACTTTACCTGCAATTCTACTTGCAGTTTTGGCTTATCAAGTCGGGCGAGTTCTTACGGTCTATCCACTGCTAGCAGTGGTTCGTTGGTTTGACCGCCCAATTCCCCTGCGCTGGCAACATTTACTGTTTTTAGGCAACATCAAAGGTTCACTCTCAATGGCTCTGGCATTGAGCTTACCCACTACATTACCAGGGCGAGAAGTCCTCATTGCTATAGTCTTCGGCAGTGTGCTGGTGTCATTGGTAGGACAGGGTTTAAGTTTGCCTTGGGTGGTAAAACGCTTAAAATTATCTAAATTTTCAGAAGCTCAACAACAGGTTGAAGAATTACAAGCCCAGTTGATGACAGGTAAGGCAGCACAAGATGAATTAGATAGCTTGTTGAAATCAGGGGTGTTACCAAAAGCCGTTTATGAAGAGATGCGTTCAGCTTATCAGGTACGAATTGCTGGTGCAGAAAAGATACTACGGGAACTTTATAATCGTCGTCCTGATGAGTTGTCAGGCAAAAGTGGCAACAGCAGTAAACTTGATGCTATTCGTCGGCGTTTACTGCTGGCAGAAAAAGGAGCACTCAATGAGGCAATGCGGAAGCGAATTCTCTCAGAAGAAATTGTGCGCGGGCGGATACAAACTCTTGATGAACAATTGCTGAAGCTAGAAGATGATTGAGGTAATTCATAATTCATAGTTATGAAAATAGAGATTAAAAACCTACGCTTATTCATGATTAAGGTAAACACATCTAAATATTGACGAACCTGGATAAGAGGGGAATGCACCAAGACCGCAATTACATAGAACTTTCAGAAAATTAAATATTCACTTTCATAGTAATAATAATTATTATTAGAGAGCGAAGTTAGAGGCAACTGACGGTTGCCTCTCAAATAACGTAGTATTGTCACGTCCGGCAAAAGCAGAAAAAAGAATTATAGCAATCCTAAATCATTCGTGAAAAGTTAGATCCCCGACTTATATGAGAAGTCGGGGATCTGGACACCACGAATTTGAACGAAATCAGATAGGACTGCTATATGTATCTACAACAGCCCCTCTATCAATTGATCAAAATTGCGGCAATACACCTGTTGGGCGTATTCTTGCCACTCTTTGTCTGACGAGTAGGGCGATCGCTTTAATGTTGCCTGTTGGACGTATGCCATCAATGGGCGACGAAGACACTCATATTTCTCGAAAGCTTTGGCTATAGCTTGCGGATCATCCCAATTATTCTCCTCAGCAATTTTAGCGATGAGTGTTGTAACTACTAGTGCATCTTCAAATCCTTGATTAGCTCCTTGAGCCATGAAGGGAGGCATTCCGTGCGCGGCATCGCCAACTAATACGATTCGCCCTACACTCCAGGCCGGTGGAATTTTGGCAGGATCAGCTTCAATATTGAGGTCAGTTGGGCTAGAAACTTGTGGAGAATCCGAAATGGTAGCGTGGTGAATATAGTATGGACGCTGCTGCATCTTGGCAGGAGGAGATATACGTACTAATTGCTTAAGTGGATCAGGAAAGCCTGCCTTCTCGAACTCCTGGAGAGCTAAGTCAATTAAAGAACTTTCAGACTTTCCTTGCAACGAGTCTAAAGGTAAAGCAAGGTGTATTATGTACCCTATTTCACCAGTTGGTCTGCGAAATAAAATTATGCTGATGTTATTTATACAAACAGAATTTCCAGATATTTCATTATTAGTGATTGTTACAAGTGGTGAGTTGTGAAAGAAATCTTCTTCTAATTTCGTCAACAGTTCCTTTGCTATCTCAGCTATTTCCCTACAAAATATAGCTGCAAATCCAGAGTATTCAGGTCGGGCAAAATCATGGTATTGACTATCTGTGTAAAGCAGCCTCCGAACTGTAGAATTAATCCCGTCTGCTGCAACAATTAGTTTAGCTCTAATCGATTTTGTTGCTAATTCTTGGGGGGCAATATCTGAGTTTTGGGTCTGCGTGTCATTATGTTTCTGGCCATCTGTCCAATACGCATAGGGGTTGGCTTCTATTCCTGTGTTAGCTACACAATCTATGCGGACACAACCGTTTTCCGGCTCATTCACAACATTAATACAACGATGATTAGCTTTAACTCGGTCTTGGGGAAGTAGCTGTCTGAGGATTGTCTGCAAATTGTACCAAGAAATTGACACTCGACCCTCGCCATAATCTTTAAACCAGTCATCGAAACTAAGCGAGATTGACTGAATTATCTGCCCCTGTAAATCTTTGTAAGCCCATCGAGGTGAAGTCTTTGCCGGTTGTTGCCCTATTGTCGGTTCGACAGTTTTCTGGTCATTGAACTGCTTGGAATTCAAGAAACCAAGTCCAATTTTTTTGACTTCTTCGTAAGCGTTAGGATCTAAATGTTTGAGAGCTTGTAATCCATTGGGGAGTAGATCCAATCCTTGTCCAACTTCACGAAAGGCGCGAGTTTGATCGACAACAAGCACATTTTCAATACCACGTTTACGTAAGCCAATGGCAGTTGCTAACCCAATAGGACCAGCGCCAATCACTACAACATCGTAGATTTCCTGAGGAGCAGAAGAGGAGACAACAGATGCAGCTAAGGTCTCAGCTTTGGTTGATGTGTTTGTATGTGTATGAGAACTTGATTTAGTTTCTGGCATATTTATACACAAGAATCTTGGATAGAAGCTGGGCAATGTGGAAAGCTATAGCTATCAAGTTACATAACTGCACATAACAAAATTAAAATCAAATACAAAAAGTTAGATATTTTGCCGCGATCAAACTTTTATCTAAAACACCAACTATGGTTAGCTGATAAAAATCCTGATTCCTCTTTTATGGTAATGGGTGCAAGCGATCGCAAAGCAAATATAAACTAAACAAAGCACAGACACGTAGCGGCTTGTGTCTCCAACGGGCTACGCTTACGCCCTTATAACTCGACAATTGGTGTTAAAAGGTACAAGCTTTGAGTTGTTGAGGTAGAGCGATGTCTACGACGGGCTATTCTATTTGGCGTCGCACTTTTAATACCATTTCATACAAACCTTGATACATATAGATTTATTGTAGGGGCACAGTATTGCTGCCCCTACCAATGTATTTGTATGATTACTCCACTTATTTGTCTTTTAACTACAAATTAGGATATATTTTCTACTGAGACAAATCCATCAAGTTTGCCAGCTTGTAAACTACCCGCGCTCCAACATTACCATCCCACTCAGCATCACCGACTTCGCAGATATCAAAGCCAATAATTTTTCTCCCACTATTTACCAATTCTCGGAACAGACAAAAAGTCTGCTCTAATTCCAATCCACCTGGAACAGGAGTACCTGTACTGGGACAGAGTTTTGGATCTAGACCATCTGCATCAAAGCTAATGTAAACGGACTCAGGTAAATGACTGATAATTTGTCGGCATAAATCAATCCAAGTTGTTCCAGAGTAAAGCTTTTGCTTAATGGCTGGGTCGTAATATGCAATAATGCGATCGCTAGATTGGTCAATCATTTGCACTTCATCATGACTAATATCACGCAAACCCACCTGCACTAGCTTGGAAATTTGCGGTATTTTCATCGCATTAAACATAATAGACGCATGGGAAAACTCAAATCCCTCATAGGCATCGCGTAAATCTGCGTGGGCATCAATGTGCAAAATACCATAGTCTGCGTATTTAGCCGCTAATGCTTGGAAATAACCTAACGGCGAACTGTGATCTCCACCAATGACTGCAACTCGCTTACCATTGTTAATTGCTTGTTGACAATTTTCTAACAGCCATTTATTAACCTGTTGACAAGCCTGATTAATTTCTGTCAGCACAGGTGTTAAATCTGGTGTATCTGAGAGTTGTTTCCCTTCGGCTAATCGCTCGATAATTTTTGCTGCCAAGGCGCGGTAGTATGTATTCTTCTCTAAAATATCCTGGGGGATTTCCACCATGAAAATTCCCTGCTTCCAACCATTAGGGTTATCGAAATCGAACAAATCTAGTTGAGTCGAAGCATCTAGAATTCTCTGTGGGCCGTTAGCTGTGCCTGCACCATAGGAAACAGTGACTTCCCAAGGCACACCAAAGACAATCAAGTTTGCAGACTCGTAATCGCAGGGTAAACCTAAGAGGTTGCCATTTATTTCACCTACGCCGCTAGGATTGTAGTCTTGTAGTTGATTACTCATCGATTATCTTCTGGATTTACGTGGATGGACAGCACAGTGGACATCTGTATTGTAATAGAGCTAATGCTTGAAGGGGATATAAGGATATCCCTGTTTGCATCTTGGCGTCCCCACATCTTTTTTAGTTACCTCTTAATCTCTCGGTAAAATTTGTCTCAATTGTTCTGGTAGTAAGCTTTCAAAGAAACGCTCAATAGCTTGGCTGTTGCGTTGATACAAAATACCCAAATAGATCACAAATATTCCCAGAATAGTCAGCACAACCGGAAATAGTACGGCATTATTAAAAACTGTAGAGGCAAGGTATCCAAAATATCCAAATACACCTATTGCCCCAAAGACGATAAAAACTTTTCGTCTCAATAATACCGACAGCACCATTAAGCCTAAATTAATCAAACAATATATAAATTTTTGGAATTCGTTACTATCTCCCATGAGAGAAAGACTAAACCAGAAAGAGATTAATCCAAACAGATACAGCCAAAAAGCAAAATCTCCATCCCGCCTGCGAGTGCGAATATCGACTAGGTACGCAACGATTAAACACGCGATACCAAACCACATAGAAACTAATAGTCGTTGCTCCCAACTAAAATCAGTTTTACCAAATAGCAGTGGTGTTAAATCCATCGATATGAAGTACAGCGAAAAAGCAATGGGAGCAGTCAAAAACGGGAACCGCACAAACTTGAGTGCAACTAAAGCCGCAATGATAGTTCCCACTTCCATGAAAAACCAGCTGCCTTTGATCCAATGATAGTAATCACGATACGTTCCCGGATCGGCTTGAATCCAAAATCCTGTCCATCTTTGCAGTCCATAAATCGCTAGGGGAGTCATGCAAACTGCGATTGTAAATAACAGTCCTCCAGGAACTTTCAGATTTTGGTCGAACCACAGCCTTCTACCCATAATGACGAAGCAAAAGGCATAAATGCTGGCTAAAAGAAAAATTCCGCCACCGCCAAACGACTCCCAAGCCAGTACCATAAACCAAGTCATGGCAGAGATCACAATCAACGCGCCAAAGTAAAAAGCTACATTGGCAAAATTAAATTGAGGCCGATCGCTGTTACGCTCAGACAGTGCATCCCAAAGTGCATTCACTTGTTCCGGGGAGATTAAACCTTGGGAAGCAGCCCATTGCAAATCTTCTTTATAAACTTTCATATTTAAGATTTGGTTCGATTTTCTTATATCCAATGACGCCAGTGGTTGACAAAAGTCACCACTTTTCTTTTATGGTATCGGGTCAAAGCGATCGCAAACCAAATATAAACAAACAAAGCACAAGACGTTAGTAATGTCAAAAGCGGGCATAAATGCAGCCCGCTAACCTTTATCAAATTGAAAAGCTGCTAGTTGACATCATCATGGGCAAAGCGATTAAAGAGGAAATCTAGGGCATAATTACGCAGTTGGTAGTATTGTGGATCTTCCATAATCCGGGCGCGATCGCGTGGACGAGAAAAGGGAATTTCCATGACTTCGCCAATTTTTGCATGAGGGCCGTTAGTCATCATTACTAATTTATCTGCTAAAAATAATGCCTCATCGATGTCGTGGGTAATCATTAGCACTGTGCAGCGGTTCTCATTCCAAATTTTCAGCAATTCTTCCTGTAATTCTTCTTTAGTGATTGCATCCAAAGCCCCAAAAGGTTCATCTAAAATTAAGACTTTGGGACGAATCGCCAAAGCACGGGCAATAGAAACCCTTTGTCTCATACCGCCTGACATTTGCATTGGTTTCTTTTCCATCGCATCAGCTAGTCCCACCATTGCCAAATGATCGCGCACGATCGCTCTTTTTTCGGCTTGTGGTTTGTTGGGATAAACGGCGTTAACAGCTAAGTAGATATTTTCAAAAGCTGTTCGCCAAGGTAGCAAGGCATAGTTTTGAAAGACAACCATCCTGTCTGGGCCGGGTTTGGTAATGGGTTCTCCTTCTAGCAATACTTGCCCAGAGGTAGGAAAGTTGAAACCCGATACCATATTTAACAATGTCGATTTGCCACAGCCAGAGTGGCCGATGACACAAATAAATTCCCCCTGTTCTACGTTGAGGTTAACGCCATCAAGTACGGTGAAGGGGCCTTTCTTTGTGGGATAGACTTTGCTAACGTCTTTGATCTCTAGAAAAGGTTGGCGGCTGGTGGTTGCAGTGGCGAATGGTTTTCCTAGTGTATTTGTAGCTGTCAAGTTGGGGTTTTGCATGGTATTTGGGGACTGAGGATTAAAAATTGGGGACTACTCGCCGCGACCTAAAAGTTCATTAACGGAGATAAAAGGTGGATTCATCCAGTTCAAAGACTCATTAACGGAGATAAAAGGTGGATTCATCCAGTTCAAAGACTCGTTAACGGAGATAAAAGGTGGATTCATCCAGTTCAAAGACTCATTAACGGAGATAAAAGGTGGATTCATCCAGTTCAAATACTCATTAACGGAGATAAAAGGTGGATTCATCCAGTTCAAAGACTCATTAACGGAGATAAAAGCTGGATTCATCCAGTTCAAATACTCATTAATGAAGTTCAGAGGTTCGTGCGTGATGTGCTACTTCTTCCACTCCCTCTTTCTTTGACGATTTTTTTATGAAGCGAGTCTTCTTCTAGGTGCATCAAGAACAACTTCCGCGACTGAAAAATCACGTTTAATCTGCAAACTGTTGAGATACGCTATTGGATCATCGGCGTTAAAGGGAGTACCATCGAACAGTTTGATGGGTTGGCGAATGTAGCTAATATCTAAACCTAATTCTCGTGCAGCGGTACTGAAGACACGAACTTGGCATACCCTTTCCACAACTTCTACCCAATTTCTGGGAAACGGAGTGTCACCCCAACGCGCCAATTGACTCATAATCCAAATTTGTTCGGTGCGGCTGGGGCGGTTAATGGCAGACTCAGAATAAAACTGGTGATGGGCATAGTCCCGCAACGGATGGTCTAAGTCACAGGTAAGACTATCTGGATCTTCAAGTTGAATGTATTCTAAATCAGTGCTGACGTACTCTCGCCCTGCTAAAATTTGGCGAATCTCTTGGGAATTATCAGGATTTGCACAATACTGGCAAGCTTCTAACAAAGCTTTGGTTAAGGCGATATGCGTATTTGGATAATTTTCTGCCCAATCTTCCCGCACACCGAGAACTTTACCGGGGTGTCCCAGCCAAACTTCTAAATCGGTAGCGATGGTAAAGCCGACACCTTCCACAGCCGCGCGGTAGTTCCAAGGTTCGCCGACACAGTAACCATCAATGCTTCCAGCTTTTAAGTCGGCTACCATCTGCGCTGGGGGAATGGTCTTCATATCTACATCGCTATCGGGGTCGATTCCTCCAGCCGCTAGCCAGTAACGCAGTAGCAAGTTGTGCATGGATGCAGGATGTACTACCCCCATTGTGTGTCTTTGTTCGCGGGTGAGAATCAGGTGATTTCTGAAGTCTGATAAGGTTTGTACACGTTGGTCGTAAAAGCGTTTTGCTAAGGTAATGGCGTTACCGTTGCGAGTCATGGTAAGGGCGGTGACAACAGGCAGGGGTTGGTTATTATGTCCTCCCAGTGTTAACCACATCGGCATTCCTGAAGGCATTTGAGCCGCATCTAAGTAACCGCCAGTCATGCCATCAACGATGCCGCGCCAGCTACTTTCTCGCACGAGGTTGACTTCATCTAAACCATGCTTGGTAAAGAAATTTTTCTCTTTGGCAACAGCCAACGGGGCGCAAGCAGTCAGCGGCAAAAAGCCAATTTCTAGATTAACTTTTTCCAATCCATGACGAGCGATATCCGCAGTTTTCCGCGCCCGAATTTTCTTGATGCGTTTCTGCTGATTGAGGAAGTAAATCATTTCACTCCGCAAGCTGTAATAGCTGGGATGTTCTACAACTTCCATCCGTTTGCGGGGTCTAGGAATATCCACTTCCAAAATCTCCGCAATTTTGGATTCGGGGCCATTGGTTAGCATGACAATTCGGTCAGACAACAGCACCGCTTCATCAATATCATGAGTAACCATCACAGCAGTGACTTGATTTTCTTCGCAAATTTGCATGAGTTGTTCTTGCAAATTACCGCGTGTGAGTGCATCCAATGCACCAAAGGGTTCATCTAATAGTAACAACTTGGGGCGAATTGCTAAAGCGCGAGCGATCGCAACTCGTTGTTTTTGTCCCCCAGATAACATTCCCGGCTGTTTGTCAGCATGGGGACGCAAACCCACCATATCTATATGTTTTTCAGTAATCGCTAGGCGTTCATGGGCTGGCAAGCCTTTCATTACTGAATCTACCGCCAGGGCAATATTTTCTCTAACTGTCCGCCAAGGTAGTAGCGAATAATTTTGGAACACTACCATCCTGTCTGGGCCTGGTTTGATGATTCTTCGTCCTTCTAAAGTCACAAGACCTTCAGTGGGCAAATCCAAACCCGCAATCATATTTAATAAAGTAGATTTGCCGCAACCGGAGTGACCAATTAAAGAAATGAATTCTCCTTTTTTAATTTGGAGGTCGATTCCTTTAAGGGCAATATATTTGCCACCACCAGTTAATTCAAAAACTTTTTCAATTTGATCAACAGCTACAAACATAATTTATTTATCCTTTGTCCTTTGTCTTTCGTCATTAGTTATTGGTACGTGGTCTTTATTTTTTAGTTTCTTACAAATATAGGACTTACGCACGGGTAACAGAAAACGAACCACAGAGGGCGCAGAGGTCACAGAGGAATGAGAGTTTGAGAGGGTTTTTGCGTAAGTCCTAAAATAAATAAAGACCAACGACTAAATAATTACTAATTCGTAATTCTCGCCTCCGACGAGAAGCAAGCTAAGTAATTCAAGGTACAAGCCCCTGACTTTATTTATAGAGATAAATAAATTTATTTCTCAATTATGTTGCCAACTTCAGTCGTGGGGTAAGAATTACGAATTACGAATTATGCTGACTAATGACTATTTCTGTTCTGCTGGTAAAATCTTGTTTTGAAGCCAACCCATCATTTTATCTAGCAGTAAACCGACAACGCCAATATAAATTAGAGCCAATATCACTTCGCTGACGTTGTTATTTTGATAGGCGTCCCAGATAAAAAAGCCAATTCCAACGATACCGGACATAACAATTTCGGCGGCAATAATCGCTAACCAAGCTAAACCGATCGCAATTCTCAAGCCGGTGAAAATGTAAGGTAAAGCGGCAGGAATCAGAATATTAATAAAATATTCTTTGCGGCTAAGTTGCAGGACTTTGGCAACGTTGTTGTAATCTTGGGGAATTTGGGTAACGCCGACGGCAGTATTAAGTAAAATGGGCCAAATTGCGGTGATGAATATTACGAATAAAGCGGCTGGTTCGTTTTGTCGCAAGGCTGCTAGAGAAATGGGAACCCAAGCCAAGGGTGGTACAGTCCGCAGTAGTTGAAAGATGGGGTCTAAAGCTTTGGACATGGTTTTATTCACCCCAATCAAAATGCCCAAGCCAATACCAACGATCGCTGCTACGGTATAACTGATAGCAACTCGTTGTAAACTGGCCCAAATCTGCCAAAACAGACCTTTATCTATGCCACCTCTGTCATAAAAGGGCCAGAAAATTAGTACCCAGGTATCTTGAATAACCTGTATTGGGCCTGGTAATGTCGCACCAGGAGTGAAAGCGAACAGTTGCCAAAGAATCAGGAAGATGGCGATCGCGATCGTTGGCGGTACAATGTCAGGAAATTGCTTTTGCAGACGAGATATAAAGCTGTTATTAAATCTAGGGGTTACAGGGCGTTTTTGGGCTATTGTCATGATGCTTTATTCTTCTGATTAGTTGTCATTGGTCATTTGGCTTGTACAGAGGCGATTAATCGCGTCATTTGGCTTGTACAGACGCGATTAATTGCGTCTCTACTAAACTTTTTTAATTTTGAGACTTTTCAAATATTCTTCTGGCTTTTCGGGGTTAAATTTGATGCCATCAAAAAATTCTTCTACACCGCGAGATGTATTTGTCGGAATATCAGCAGCAGCAATACCAGCTTCTTGAGCAGCTGCTTTCCAAATATCTTCACGATTGACTTGATTGATTAGTTCTTTAGCTTTTGCAGCATTATTCGTGATGTAATCTTGTGGTAAAAATCCCCAACGGACGTTCTCGACTATAAACCATAAATCATGACTTTTATAGGGATAAGAAACATTACCTTTCTCATCTTTCCAGTAATAAGCTGCCATTGATTTATCATCAATTTTGCGCCCATCTCCCATGTCATACTTGCCTTGATATGGAGTTGCAAGAATTTCCGGTGAGGGAAGATTAAAATAATTTCGTCCAGCCAGAATTTGCGCTGCTTCTTTGCGGTTATCAAAATTATCCAACCACTGCTGTGCTTCCATGATGCCCTTGAGTATCGCTTTCGTTGCCTTGGGATTTTTGTCAACCCAGTCGGCTCTCATGGCAAAGTATTCTTCAGGATGATTCTTCCAAATCTCTGCGGTTAATGCTGCTAGGTAGCCAATTTTCTCTTCAACAAGACGATATGGCCAGGGGTCGCCTGTACTAAAGGCATCCATTGTTCCTGTTTTCATGTTGGCGACAGTTTGAGCCGCAGGTACTGTAAGCAGCTTGACATCTGCATCAGGATCTATGCCGCCAGCTGCTAACCAGTAGCGAATCCATAAATCTTGGTTGACATGGGGGAAGGTAAATGCAGCAGTGAAAGGTGTTGAGGATTTAAGTTGCGTTAACAGAGATTTAGCACTAGCAAGCTGCAAACTGATACCTTTACCTTGGTGCTTATTGGCGATCGCAATTCCGTTACCATGTGTAATTAACTGACACAGCACATACATCGGAATTTTTTGATTGCCTTTGGTAATTAAACCTTCTGTAATTAGATGCGGCATTGGCATTTGCCATTGACCGCCATCAATACCACCTCCCGCAGAACTAATTTCTACATTGTCCCGTGCTGAACCCCAAGAAGCTTGCTTAGAAAGATCAACATCAGTCATACCATACTTAGCAAAAAAGCCTTTTTCTTTAGCAATAATTAAAGGAGCAGCTTCTACAATCGGGATATATCCCAGCTTGACTTTCGTAGTTTCTGGTTTTTGTTCAGGGCTAATATTAGCAACTGTCTGAGCAGTTGGGACAACTTGAGAGTTATTACCAGTAAGGTTGTCAGGGGGATTTCCTAAACAGCCTTTCAGGAACATAGTACCCGCAGATACTCCGGCAGTTAAGATAAACTTACGGCGGGAAATTTGATTAAAAAATTTTGTCATCAAGTCTCCTTCAAAATGAATTTTATTGTTTATAGCTATGACAAATTAAGCAAAGATAAACAAATTTATCTTGCATTATCAATAGATATATCAAGCTATGATAGTCGTGCCAATTCAAGCTTTCTTTGAAGAAAAGGCAATATCAACTATCTTTAATAAACCTAATGACTTATATTAATTGATTGAAGTCTACCGAGGAGGTAGCTTTCCCTTGTTCAAATTAGTTTACTTGCTTTTAAAACAAAATAGTTAACTCCGAAAGGCAAATTATTAAATAAATATTATATTGCAGGTATAAATAAAAGTTTATGTATCGCAGCCAACTATCTAAGTAAGTACTATTGAATAGAACTAAATCTATAATTCATATAATCTTTTATTTATGATTACATCTCTAAGCAAGAAATAATAACACTAAAAGTAAAATACGAAGTTTCGACTTTGACTTCTATAAATATTGCTAAGGATTCAGGTCTAGCCCTTTCAAAGTAACTCGAAAAATCTCTTTTTTCTCTCTGCGCCCTCCGCGTCTCTGTGGTTTAAAAGTCTTTTATTTAACCATAGAGGCACAGAGAACACATCAATATAATTCATAATTTCTTATAGCGTATTAGCTCTGAACTCTCGACGCTCTGTTTTCGACCACTGATTTAATGAGTGGAGCCTGCTTGCTCTGTACAGTGTCTAAAATTTATGAATTATGAATTCATAATTATTTGGTCAAAGGCGGGCTATTCAGTAACGCCCTTTTTTAGTCAATACAGCGGTTTTCAATTCAAAACCGCTGTATCGTTGGCAATTAGACGCACAACCTTACAAGAATCAACTTTTAAACTGTCGCTTTTACTAATGAAACTCTTAGCTATCGGTTAAAACTCCATCCAAGTCGAAGATAACTCCACTAAATTTCCCAGCGTGTATCTGCCAAGGTGGGAACTTTGACTTCTGTTTCGGCTTGTAAGTCGAAGTCATACCACTCGTTACGCCATTGCAGGCGAAACTTCAAACGCGTCCAGTTAGGTGGTAGGTTGGGACAGGCGACGGGGCCAAATTGAGTCATCCGAATCCCGCCAAACCCGAAAACTACCGCTTGCCATACTCCTCCAGCACTGGCGGCGTGAATTCCTTCGGCAGCGTTGAGCCTGACATCCTCCAAGTCTACCAAAGCCGATCGCAGAAAGTGCGTATAGGCTTCGGTTGGTTGATTAAGGTCGCAAGCTAAGATGGCGTGAATGGCTGGGCCTAATGAAGAACCATAGCTGTGGTCGGTGCGCTGGGTGTAATAGTCCCAGTTGGTGGTAAGGGTGTTATGGTCGTAGCGATCGCGCAGTAAGTACAGAAGCATCAATACATCTGGCTGCTTGAGAATCTGCTTTTGGTTTGTGGCTTCGATTCCCAAAAGACTTTGTAGAGATTTGCTGCGCGGTTCGTAATCACCAAGGTTAACATCTTCTAACTTAAAGAAGCCCTCAAACTGCTCAATTAAACCTGTTTGAACATCTTCATTGATAAATAGACGCTCTTGAATTTCCACCCATCGGTGCAAACGCTCTGTGGTTAAGTTGAGTTTTTGCCCCAGTTGGGCTGAGGTTTCAGGGTAAGCTTGTTTGAGCCAGTCCCACAGCGCCAAAGCTGACTGCAAATGCCACTGTACCATGAGATTGGTGAAAGCATTATTATCGACGCGATCGTGATTTTCATCAGGGCCAATCACATCTAGGATGTCATAGCTGTGGCGCTCTTGGTTCCACTGCACTCGACTTTCCCAGAAAACAGCCGTATCAAGGATAATTTCCGCACCATAATCCCGCATCCAATCATTATCGTTGGTAGTCTGCCAGTAGTGTAAAACTGCATAGGCGACATCAGCAGTGATATGCACTTCAATGTCACCGCACCAGATGCGGATTAATTCACCGTTGGGAGTTGGCACCCAGCGCGGAGTCACTTCATCACCAGTGGTAGCACTTTCCCAAGCAAACATCGCTCCTTGATAACCTGCTTCTTGGGCTTTGCGTCTAGCTCCTGGTAAGGTGTGGTAGCGGTAAGTGAGTAAATTACGCGCTAGGGCTGGTTGAGTTAAGGTGAGGAAGGGAAGGATGAATATTTCCGTATCCCAAAAGATGTGTCCGCTATAAACAAAACCGGAGAGGGTTTTGGGAGCGATGCTGACTCGGTTATCGTGACGCGGTGTAACAGCTAGTAATTGGAAGAGATTGTAACGGACGCTTAACTGAGCCAAGCGATCGCCTTCTATAATAATGTCACTGTCTTGCCACACTTGATCCCATGCAGCAATGTGAGCTGCCAATAGGGTAGTATATCTGGGTTCATCAGCGAGTCTTTCTAAGGCGGCTGCGATCGGGACTTCTGTTTCTCGTGAAGTAAACAGGGTGACAATCTTTTCGACAGTCGCTGTTTTTCCTGGGTATAACTCAAAGGTGGTTGTCAAAGTGGAAGAACTAGAAGCATTTTCGATCCCTACGGGTGTAGTTTCCTCACCATCTACAACTAACTTAGCAGCCATCCCAAGTTCAATACCTGAGTAGAGGGTTTGACTATTTAGCCAGATAATCTGATCTATGCCACCTTGGTTTAAGGTTCGCCAATGTTTAACGCCTTGGGTATCTGGTTCGCTGTCAAATCCTGCTTCGACGGTAATTTCACCCTCAAAGTCTACGGATGTAATTTGAGCGCGAATCGCCAAAACGTGTTGATCTGCTAAACTGGCGAAACGCTCGAAGTGAAAATCGAGGGTATGACCACTAGGACTACGCCATCGCAGATCACGGCTAACTAAACCTAAACGCAGATCAAGCCGACGTTCGTAGTTGAGAATTTCACCACTGTCCATGCTGAAGCGAACGCCTGCTACTTTCACTACCAATGGCAGCCAGTTGGGACAGTTCACAAGTTCGGTATGAGCAATTGTGACATCATCATAAACACCGTGGATGAGTGTAGCTGGTAAATCCTGGGAATACCCTTCCTCAAACGTACCCCGCACTCCTAAGAACCCATTACTAAGGGTGAAGACGGTTTCTTTGTGGTGCAATTGCGTTGGGTCAAACTTCGTTTCAATAACGTTCCAGTCAGTAGTGTCAATCAGTTGCTGATTTTGTTGAGAATTATGAGTGGATACGTTGAGCATGAGTAATATAACCTATGTCTTGAGGCTAGCTGTGGGTAGGATGCAGTACAATTAGGAGTAATCTTTTAGTGATTAACTCCTTTTCTCTAGTGCCTAGACTTGAATGTTGCCTAAACACAGAAAAAATACGTTACTAACAACAGTAACGTTTCAAATTTCATCTGTCTAGAGTTATATTTACTTAATAACGGAAGTAAGAACTAATAAATTTCAACTAGAAACGAATTGATCGGGTTTTTGCTCAATTTCTTTCATATTCATCAGCTTTAGAATATAATTTATCGCACTGACAAACAGGCAGTATAATCTGAAATTATTTTTGTTTTTTATTTTTAATTGAAATTAGCAAGAAGGGATCAGATTCAATCCGGTTCATATCAAACCTAGAGCATCAATTTAGTAATCAAAAACCTAACCCCCCAGCGGCCAACGCTAGTAGGGAAGGGTTAGCTCAACTCCCCTCTCCTACGAAAAGAGGGGTGGAAGGAGAGGTTCTTCCAGGATTACTGAATTATGGTATTCTAACTTGATGAGGCTTCTCCTCGTTCCCATACTCAGCATGGGAATGCATTCATTGAGGCTTTGCCTAAATATTTAACTGCTGAAATTATTATCTGCTCTCCACTTTAAGAGTTTTAGCTTTGATTCATGCTCCCCAACGCTACAAGGGTTAGGGTTGATGGTTAGATTTGGGATGAAAGTTGCACACGGGGTAATGTTTTGTTCTTTTACCATAAGTGGTATATTGGCACTTGACCCGACGGAGTACAAACTATGCATAAGCCCACACTAGTGCCAAGTCGAGGTGTTGTACTCAGTACTACAGGACAGTCAGCGGGAGCAGGGGAAGTGGGCAGATGAAGAAAAATTTTGGAAAAAGTAGTGCTTTTTCCCTATTTAAAGGCGTACCCCTAAGTCGCATCCTGGTAGCGTTGTTTCTGCTGCAAATCTTGCTAGCTGTGGGATTAACTGCATACTTATCAATTAATAACGGGCAAAAGGCAGTCAATGAGGTAGCCAGCGAATTGCGTCGTCAAGTCGCCAATCAAGTAGAGCAGAATTTACAGACTTATCTCTTAACCCCGCGTCAAATACTAAGCAGTAATCAAAATGTCATTGACATCGGGTTGCTGAAGATGGAAAATCTTGCAAACTGGGAGTCATACTTAATAAAGCAGTTAGAGATTTTTCCTGATGCGATCGCCTTAACGGCAAGCAATGAACAGCAAGAACACTTAGCAATCCAGAAGCTCAACGATCGCCAATTTTTGCTAAGACTTGCTGATAAGTCAACTGGGTACGACCTCTACACTTACAGAATTGACCCTCAAGGTCAACGTATCCAACTACCAGAGGTGATCAAAAACTATGATGCGCGATCGCATCTTGATTATCAAGCAGCAGTCACCGCCAAAAAATTCAGCTTTAGTCGGATTTTTACACCCCTCACCGAACCAACGCTTCTAATTAATGCTTCTCTTCCTATATATAACTCCCAAGGTCAATTACTCGGAGTCAACAGCACTCTAACTCATATATCACAGATTGGGGATTTGCTGCAAAATATTAAAGTTGGTAAATCTGGGCAAGTTTTTATTATCGAGCGATCGGGGCTATTAGTAGCAAGTTCCACAACGGAAGAACCATTCCGCGTCCAAAATGGTAAACCCATTCGATTAGCAGCTTCCCAGAGCGGGAATTCTTTTACTCAAGCAAGCGCTAAATATTTAGCAACTAAATTTAGTAACTTTGACCAGATTCAAAGTTTACAGCAACTGGATTTCTTCTTTGACGGCAAACGACAATTTTTAGAAGTTAGACCGTTACAGGGCGAACCAAATGTCAATTGGTTGATTATAGTGGCTGTCTCAGAAGCAGACTTTATCGAACAAATTGCTCGCAACACTCAAACTATAATTTTTCTCTGTTTAGGAGGATTGGGACTAGCTACTTTACTGGGAATTGTCACCGCACGGTGGATAACTCAGCCAATTCTCTACTTCAGCAAGGCAACAAAAGATTTAGCCGATTTTACCAATAGCGAAGACTCAGTGGTGATAGTACAGGGCATTAAAGAACTAGAGGTGCTGGGTGAATCTTTCAACGAGACGATGCAGCAATTACGCAAAACCTTTAGTGTATTGTCTACCAAAAATGAAGAGTTAGAATTGCAAGTTAAGCAGCAAACTCAAGAATTAAAGCAAGAGATTGAAGAACGGATTAACAGTGAGCGAAAATTGACCCAGCATAATCAAGCACTAGCAGAACTGGCAAATCACAGGGCGATTTCAGAAGGAAATCTGGAAACAGCATTCAAAATCATCACCCAAAAAGCAGCAAATGCCTTAGAAGTAGAACGAATGGGTGTGTGGTTATTCAATGGCGAGCGCACCAAATTACAATGTATAAGTCTCTATGAACGTTGCAACCAGATACATTCGGCAGGTTTAGAACGCAATCTTGCAGATTATCCCATCTACTTTAAAGCCTTGGCATCTGCCCGTACCATCGCCGTTACCGACGCTCGCACCGATCTACGAGTACAAGAATTATCGGATGAATTGCTAGAACCAAAGAATATCATATCCCTAATTGATACCTCTATTTGGGTTGGGGGCGAAGTAGTAGGAACAGTATTGTATGAGCAGATTGAGACTCCCCGGACATGGGACTTGAGTGAGCAAAACTTCGTTAGCTCAATCGCGGAATTTGTCGCCCTGACTTTAGAAGTATGCGATCGCAAACGTGCAGAATCCGCTCTGCATGAGGCTAAAGAAGCTGCCGAAGTGGCAAATCGTGCCAAAAGTACCTTTTTAGGAAACATCAGCCATCAACTGAGGACTCCCTTAAGCTCCATTCTTGGGATCACAGAGGCACTGCAAGATCAAGTGTACGGCCTTGTAAGTCAAGAACAGCGCCAGTATCTAAATATGCTCGAATCCAGCGGTAAGAATTTACTAGAATTGATTAACCAAATCCTTGATCTTACCGACATCGAATCCAGCAAGATAGAACTACAACTAGCTGCTACTTCGATTCAGGGATTATGTGACTCTAGTCTCAGTTTTGTCAAACATCTAGCCTTTCAAAAAAATATCCAACTGAGTGTACAAGTCCCTGAAGAACTCGAACCCATCCAAGTTGATGAACGTCGCATTCGCCAAGTATTTATCAACCTGTTGACTAACGCTATCAAGTTTACTAAAGAAGGAGGCAAAGTTTGGATTGAAGTCCAGCCAAATTCCACAAATGAATATATCTTTTTCAGCGTAGTAGATACGGGTATTGGTATGCTTTCCGATGACCTTTTCAAATTATTTCAACCTTTTGTGCAAGTTGAAAATCCCTCCATCGGTCGAGCAGCAGGCACTGGTTTAGGATTAGTAATGGTGCAAAAAATTGTCGAGTTGCACGGTGGGACTGTCCATGCCGAAAGTCAGTTAGGGAAAGGTAGTCGATTTACAGTCAAACTCCCTTGGAAAAAGGTTGGGGAGTGGGGAGTCAGAACTAATTATTAATTCATCGTTTTGAGATAGCGGTTCTCGTTTAGGGACTGACAAAAAATAAATGAGACAACCGCTATAATCTTTAAGCTATGTGACGAGAAGTAGTAAACGGTAATCCAGTGCGCTGCTTTACATCAATCAATGATTTATACTCACCTCGTTGTTGCCTTTGTGCAACAATTTGTTCTGCGATCGCTCCATCTAGTCCACAGGTAATCAATTCTTGAGTTGAGTATATGTTTAATCGTTTCCAAGAATATCCAGCTTCTTTTTTATAGTTGTAGCTAAAACCGCGAACTAGTCTAAACTCCAGTGCTTTGGGTGAACCCCAAAACTACCGTGTCAATAGGGTTTGAGATGCGCTTACCCTGCTACCTACCCGTTCAGGGTTGAGCAGCAGCAATCCCTTCTCTAGTTTCTATAATTGCTTTCTCGACCAAATTTTTCGCATTAGCCTGATGCCCAGCTTTATCGGGGGTGGCAGCATTTAACTGTTCTCTAGCCGAATATAAGTTTTGCAGTGCAACTTGCATATGAGGTTGAGATGCCATTACTGCTCCAGTTAAAACCGCACCAAACAAAATTCCTCCCAGAAATAGAGCCAATGAGAATGACCACCTACTTATCCAAGATTTACGTAAAAACATAGCGCTCCCTTTCAGTTTCGTAACATGTTCTTTTACTGACTGATTCTCATTTGATTCCCAAGGTTGAAACTCGTATGTTCTGACCATTTCTGGTGGTCGAGCATCTATTCGATACAAAGTTTTAGGTGGTTTGCCTCGTCTAAAGACACGGTTTTTAGATGGCTTTGGTGTAGAACTCATTGTGTTCTCTTGGTGGGTGTACGTCTTCTAGGCATAATCAATTTCTAATATTGAATTGATTATTTTGCATCTATCGTGCATTGTCTCACACACCAATACCTGAATAAATTAGATTTTAGTCTAACTTTTAGTTACAGTCTTACTTTTACTCTACATAGCTTCTGGACAATTCGCAGCTAAAACTTTTGTTAACTTTTATACGATGAAGCCTACTGATAGATACTAACGATCACTTACCGTTAGTCTAAGGGATTTCCAAGAAATAAATTATCCAAATAAACGAACCGCAAAGGCGCAGAGAACACAGAGAGAAGATAAATAGAGAAGATTTGTGTGTTAGTTTTGGGATATTTTTTACTTGGAAGTCCCTAAACTCCAATACTAAATTTAGCTGTAATAAAATAAATAAGGATTATACATAGCTGATACCAATTCGCTATGAAACTGATGAAAACTTAGTATTAATTTTTGGGTCTTCAAGTTGCTCATCAGGTTATAAAATTATGTTGATAAATAATTGCTGATAAACAATTGAACGTCACTACAAATTTGCTTGATTAAGAGAAACTTTATCTACAGGTAATTTTAGTTAAATGTTCTCTTTCAAACCTCATGAAATACAACAGAGTAAGTTTACGAAGTTGATTCTGTGGCATTGACTTTGGAAGTATGTGATCGCCAATAAGTATAAGTCTCTTTTCATCTATTTAAAACACAATCTCCTGTAAGATAGCACAGCTAGTTGTGCTACCTTACCATATACTTTAATTACCTCAAAATTGCTATACGTGGGCATCAAAGAATAATAGACCTCTTGCAAAAATCCTTGAATCACCCCTCCCCAACCCTCACGCCACTTGCTTCAAGTCGGCAGAGCCGCCCAACGCAGTGGCTCCCCGATGTGTTGGGGAGGGGGTAAGATTTCAAGTTTCCCCCCTTTATAAGGGGGGATAAAGGGGGGTCTATTCGACTTATGCAAGAGGTCTAATGTTGTGTCTCTAATCGTGTAGTTTAAATACAGACTAGACTATGCAGTTTTAGTGTTATCACTGGCTGGTTCCTTTGCAGCCGCTCTCAAGGGTGTTATCTTGCTTTTGCGGGTACGTTTGCTTTTGCGAATACCACCTGCTATTTCATATTCACTGCTGTCTGTACCATAGGTAAATGCAACTGCAATTAGCATTTTATCGGTGAGGTCAGTTAAAGTTTTTTCCAATTCATCCATCTCGCTTTTAGAAGAGTCAATTACAGACAGAGCAGTATTATAAGCATCAATTTTGGTACGTAATTGCTGACTTATTTGTGTTATATTTTGCAAGTTGCGAACATCTCCAAAATCCATATCAGGATTAATTGCTCTGAGTCCAGCAATTCTTAATTCAGCTTTTTCTAGAGCGCGGTATGTACGTTTTTGACGAGGCATATATATATTGTTTTGATTGTGTTCTAGAGCTAGTTTGCCTTACTAAGGCTAGATTTTGGTTCAGTAAAATCCACAAAAATTACTAGTAAGTGTAATATTAACTTCAGCAATATTAACGACAGGCACTTCGTTAAAATTCGCGGTGTCCAGATCCCCGACTTCGTAAAAGTTGTCGGGGATCTAACTTTTCACCAATGATTTAGGATTGCTATAGTATCAAAAAAATCGTGATTATAAGAAAAAAATCATGATTATAAGAAAAAAATCGTGATTATAAGAAAAAAATCATGATTATAAGAAAAAAATCGTGATTATAAGAAAAAAATCGTGATTATAAGAAAAAAATCATGATTATAAGAAAAAAATCTTAGATATAAGAAAAAAATCTTAGATATAAGACGCAATGAGTTGAAAAACCAACGCTGGGGTATCTGAAATCTGAAATACTCAGATAAATCTAAATTTTTTAACTTAAATGCCGAATTTAGCTAGTAGGGTGCGTTATGGAATAAGACGAGCAAATTTCTCGTCACGTTCAAAAAACAGTCTCCCCATCTGCTTTGGCAGTACTATATAAACGCCAAACTATCTCTTCACTAGTGGATGTGCAATCATGCCTGTACGTCAAACTTTATCAAAACCTGATATCCAACTTTCTTATTTAGAGTGGAACCAAGGTCAAGAACCTTTACTGCTGTTACACGGTTTAGGCGACCATGCTCTAGTCTGGTCTAGTTTAGGAGATTACTTAGCGGCAGACTACCACATAGTTGCACCAGATATGCGCGGACATGGCCAAAGTAGTAAGCCTGAGAAAGATTATAGTTTTGAAAGTGCGATCGCAGACCTCGAAGCACTGATGGATCATCTCGGATGGACTTTTGCCCATATTGTAAGTCATTCGTGGACAGGCAAATTAGCCGCCATCTGGGCAAGGCAAAACCCAAAGCGTTTGCGGAGTATGATTCTAGTCGATCCAATTTTCATCTGGAAAATGCCCAGCCTTCTCAAGGTAACTTTTCCCATGTTGTATCGCTTCTTGCCTTTTCTCAAAAGCATGGGCCCCTTTGCCAGTCATGAAGAAGCCGAACAACAAGCAAGGCAATTAAAGCAATATCAAGGATGGAGTTCCTTACAGCAGCAAGTTTTCCAAGCAGGAATAGAACAAAAACCTGATGGTAGTTGGGGCAGCAAATTTACCATAGCCGCCCGCGACGGTATTTTTGAAGCAGTAATGCAAGTGCCTGGTTTTACAATTCCCCTTAACACCCCTGCCATCTTCGTCCAACCAGAACAAGGACTGAACCGCCAAGATTGGCAAATTAAACCCTACAAAACCTATCTTAAAAACTTACGCATCTGCCAAGTTCCCGGCAATCATTGGCCGTTTTTGACACAACCAGAGGCATTTAACCAAACTGTAGCAGCTTTCTTGGCAGAACACAAATAGAAAATCTCATGATTATTTGGACGGGATTATCATTCGGCAACAGAAGAATTAATAGGAGCGATGTCAATACGGTTTAGTTAAAGCCAAAAACTAAAACCTGGGTAGGTTGGGTTGAGGAACGAAACCTAACATTTTTTGTGGTTTGTTGGGTTAAACGAAGTGAAACCCAACCTACAAATATCCTTAACTGAACCGTATTGGGAGCGATGTCTAGCGACAAACCCTTTTGCGTCTACGTTCCCCTTCAAGTACGGATAAGCCAGTCATGAGCCTTTGTATCAATCCCGTTTGCCCTAAACCAAATCACCCGAATAATCATCAAAACCGCTTTTGTCAAAGTTGTGGTTCCCATTTGGAATTGGTAGGACGTTATCGGGTGACATGCCTGTTGAGCGACAAAACAGGGTTTAGTAAAGTTTATCAGGCATACGAACAAGATACCCCCAAAATCCTTAAAATACTTAAAGAAGATGTATCATACGATGCCAAAGCAGTAGAACTATTTCAGCAAGAGGTAACTGTGCTGGGAAACCTCAAGCATCCCGGTATTCCCAAGGAGGATAGTTACTTCCAGTATCAAACCCGAAATGGTTTAGTGCTGCATTGCATTGCAATGGAAAAAATCGAAGGCTACAACTTAGAACAGTGGCTACAGCAGCAGCAAAGTTACCCTATTTCACAGGAACAAGCTATAGCCTGGTTAAAACAATTGCTAGAAATTTTGGATTTAGTACATGCTAAACAGTACCTGCATCGAGATATTAAGCCATTTAATATCATGATTCGCTCTCCCCTTGGGAAGGGTTGGGGGAATTTAGTACTGATTGATTTTGGCACCGCCACTGAAATTGGCAGAACCAACCCAGACAAACTCAGCAATGGCGACGGGATGACAGCATTGATGTCATCTGGCTACAGCGCCCCAGAACAAATGAATGGTCAAGCAGTACCGCAATCGGATTTCTTTGCCTTGGGACGCACCTTTATATTTTTGCTGACGGGACACCATCCCTTAGATATGTATGATGTCCAACACAATTTATTGCACTGGCAAAATCATGCTATCCATATCTCACCTTTACTATTAAATTTAATTGATTGGCTAACAGCACCGGATATAAAAAAGCGTCCTGCCAACACTCAGCAAATTTTACAGCGCTTAGAAGAAATTGAAACCCAACTAACAGAAACTAATCCGGAAAACATTAATTTAGTAGAAGATTGTAACGTCGATCAATTGCTACCACCAATTACTCAAACTTCATTGACTCCACAGAAACAGCCAGAAGAAGTACCACTACTGGCATTTTTTACAGTCTTGTTAATAATATTAGGATTACTTAGTATAGTGGCTTTAGCAACACGGACATCAAAATTTACTGGGATGCAAAATTACGAACAATCTCCCGAAAAAAAAGGTAAAATTGATTATTTTCCTTATCAAGAAGGTAGGGATAGTCAGGGGAAAGTAGCCGAATTTAATATAGCTGTTTTATCACTAGAATATAAATGGCTTTCAGGTAGCAATTTTCAAATTAAATATAATGATGAAATTATTAGTTTAGACCTTTTAAAATTGAACTTAGAACAAGAAGGTATCCAGAATATAATGCAAGATTCTACCGAGATTATCTCTGTAGGTACAGTTTCTTGTAAGGCAGATATAGCAGTTCAAGAACGTATGGCTTTAGAACGTTCTAAACAAATACAATTTTTAGTGAAAAATTTATTTATTAATACACCAAGCGTCAAAAGTTATCGAAGATTAAATTTAGGACAATTTCAACGGAGTGATTGTCAGGGAAATCAGGATTTAACCAAATATCAGAGAAGTATTATAATCATTGGGGTTAAAAAAAAATCAGCAGGTTTAATTCTGGATGAGGCATTACGAGATAGGTTACAAAAGAAGCCTTTTGCTGATTTTAAATTAGAAGATTATTCTTTGGGATCAGCAGAAAAGTTCAAGACGATACCGAGTAATTTGTAAGAGGATGTTTGAAAAATCCATAATGATGTATAAAATATTTTTTTACCCCTCCCTAACCCTCCCCAATACATACGGGGAGGGAACCGGATTTTTCTTGTTTCCCCCCTTTATAAGGGGGGACTAAGGGGGGTAACAACGCAATTAAAATTACAGTTAACCACTTTTCAAACAACCTCTAACATCTGTAGCAAAGTGCAACAGGCATTACAAATTATTTGCGCCGATAGGCAATTGAGCCAGTTAGAAACTGTTATGGCTTTTTTGCTACCTTCATATTAGACATCTTCATACAGAATTGATATTAGTCCAGCAAATCTTGAGGTGGGATATATCAGTGTTCGAGAAATCTTTCTTTTATTAAGGAAGTTTTAAATTACCTTAACTTAGCCAAACTCTGGGGTGGTAAACCTCCTAATTATGAATTGTTCATGCTCCCATTCCAGAATACCGCTTCAAACCCGCACGCCACAGCAAGCGATTCACACCCAAAAACACTAATATCCAACCCACCATTGACCAAAATCCTCGCCCTATATCCACAGGTAGCCCTACCAAAAGACTCGCAGGAAAATCAATCAAATAGGGAAAAGGCGTAAACATGACTATTTTCCGTACAGCTTCCGGAAAGACCTCTAAAGGTGCTATCAAACCAGATAAAAATAGATAAAATAACATCCAAAAACTTTCTAAAGCGCTAGCCCGTTCTGTCCAAAAGGCGAACATAGCAAAGGTGTACTGAATCGTAAACCGCAAAGCAAAAGCTAGCACCGCCGCCAATGTAAATAGCAAAAATCTACTTAAACCTGGTAACCAAAAAGCTTGGGGATAAAGAATAAAAAATAATGCCACTAATAGAAAAGTAAACATTAGCCGAACAAATCTTTCAGAAATATGCCCCGCAACATGATGCCATACTGGGTCGAGTGGTTGTAGCAACTTGGGCGAAAGCTTGCCTTCCACTACCTCTGTTTCAAAGTCCCAGATTACCCAAACAGCGGTGAGTTGCCTAATAATGAAAACCGTGATGAAGTAACGGCCAAAATCCACAGGTGATAGCCCAAACTGTCCGCCTTGTGCCGCCTGTATCCAGATACCCATGAGGATAATCGGCAAAGAACCAGACAAAACCCAAAAGATTAGTTCTGCTCGATACTCAACCGAATAGGCGTAGTATACTGACAGTAAAGTTAGAGCTTTTCTAATAATCTTTTTCATTTGTGATGCATTCTCCTCTTGGCAACTTTATTCCTCGCAGCACTGACTACACGACACCTGCCTGAAAAACTCGTCCAATCACTTCTTCTACGGGCGGTTCGGTAACTGTTAAATCAATTACCTCCAAATCCGCTAAAATCTGAGAAACAGTGCGGGTGAGCGCCTCTCTCGACACCATGAAACGCACTGCTCGCCCTTCTAAGAGTTGCACATCACCATAGGTCATAAGTTTTTCTATCGGTAGAGGTTGGGCTAATTCTATATGGACTTCTCGGTAGGGGGCAAAACGTTCCAGCAGTCCATCTAAACTACCGTCATACATCAGCTTCCCCTGATGAATCAACAGCACCCGTTGACACAAAGCTGTGATGTCAGCCATGTAATGACTCGTCAACAGCACTGTAGCCTGATAAAGCTGATTGTACTCGCGCAAGAACTCGCGCACTGCTGCTTGAGCATTTACATCCAATCCCAGCGTTGGTTCATCTAGGAACAATACGTGGGGACGGTGCAAAAGTGCTGCTAGCAATTCTGCTTTCATTCGCTCACCCAAAGATAGTTTTCGCACTGGTTGGGTAAGTTTACCTTCTAGGGAAAGCATCTCTGTTAATTCTCCTACCCGCCGCTGGAACTCTTTATCAGAGATGTTGTATACAGCGGCGTTAATTTTTAAAGAATCTAGCGCTGGCAAGTCCCAAATTAGCTGCTGCTTTTGCCCCATTACCAAGGTGATTTTTTGCAAAAATGCTTCTTTACGATGAAACGGAATTTGTCCAGCTACTGAGATTGTACCGCTAGAGGGATGAATCAGCCCCGTGAGCATTTTCAGTGTGGTGGTTTTACCAGCACCATTTGGGCCCAAAAACCCCACTACTTCACCAGGGGCAATTTCAAAAGAAACATCCTGAACTGCTTTAATTGAGCGGTAGGTACGGCGAAAAAGGTGGGTGATTGTACCTTTAATACCCGGACTTTTAACTGCCACTGGATAAGATTTACTCAGATTTTCAGCAATGATGATTGACATATTTTTTATATTAGAACCACAGATGTACACAGATAAAAGTCTGAGCGGCGGCTTCTACCAATCAGAACTTCGGGGTAAACACACACAAATCATTAGTGTTTCACGGTGTTTACAGCAGGAGTTAGGGGAACCGTTTACAGGGTGATCAAAAAAGTGTCCGATATAAAATCACACGGAAACAGTATGAAAACCAGTCTAGATTTGATTTTTTCGGGATAATTTTGAGTAGGTAAAAGTCCTATACTGGGATGCCAATTGTCTTTTAGGCATTAAAGAAAGCGATTATCTCATACCAGAAATCACCCCTAAGCCTTGCTAAAAATAGCTTTAGACATTTAGGCAAATGTTTTACCCCCCGTGAACGGTTACGAGTTAGGAGTTATTCAATTTTAGATTTCAGATTTTTCTTTCAATTGAAAATCCAAAATCTAAAATTGGCAGAGTCGTAAGCAAAATAGGTTTTATACCTAGCTTTATAGTCTAGGCTCTGTACCTCATTCAGTTACAAACTGCTGTATGTATTTGTGTTTCCAAATAGTAAAGCAAGAATTTTTGCCAGTGAGAGCGATGATGATTTCCTAGCACAACATATAGGTTTCACCGTAAACGTCCTGATCGCAATGTACTAATAATTAACCACAAACCCAATAAACTAGCGACTGCAAACAGGGTGGTGCTTAAAAAAGATAGCTGAGTTGTCTGCGCTCTGGTGGAAATAATTGCCGCACCCATAATCAGCGAACCCACTAAAATACTAAAAGATAGTCGGTTAGCTGCATCGTCCATAGTGCGCCGCACGCCATCTAACCCCCGCAGCGATAGATTCCACTGTAAGGTTTCTGAGGTAACTCGGTCTAATAACAGTTCGATTTGGCGAGGAGATTGGAGAGACAGACTTTTAATATCTAAGGCTGTCCGTAATAGCGATCGCACTGGATTATCGCCCAGTAATTGCCGACGAAACAAGTCTGTAATTAATGGTTTAATTTCATCAAAAAAATTAAGCTCCGGGTTGAATGTCCGCGCCACGCCCTCTAAATTCGCTAGGGTTTTGGCATACAATCCCATATTGCTAGGTAACCTAATTTTATTGTTGCGGGCAACTTGTAAAACTTCATAAATTATCTGACTGAAGTTTATTTGCGTGAGGCTAACGTTGTGATACTTTCGCAACATGCGATCGTAATCATTTTCTAACCGCGACAAAATTACTGGTTGAGCAGAATCTGATAGCTGCAAAGTTAACTGAGCGCACCTTTGAGCATCTAAATCAACGATCGCTAACAACATTTCTGTTAATATCTGCTGTGTGCGGGGATCAAGTCTTCCCACCATGCCACAGTCTAAGAGGGCAACACGACCATCTTTGAGATAAAACAAGTTTCCTGGATGAGGATCAGCGTGAAAAAAGCCATCAATATATAGTTGCTGAAAAAATACCCGAAATAACAAAGTAGTTATTTCTTTACGCTCTACATTTGGGTCTTTACCATTATTGTTGCTGTTTAAATCTGCCTCCAGGAACGGCACCCCATCCAGCCATTCCATCACCAATAATTTTGGTGTGGTCAATTCCCAGTTAATTTCTGCAACCACTATTTGTGTAGGATCGTACCAGCGACTTTTAGATAAATTGCGCCGCAGTTGGTCTGTAAAACCCGCTTCCCGTGTAAAATCTAACTCGGCTTCTAGAGCTTTGGTAAATTCTTCGGCGGTAGATTTAATTTCGTAGGTTTGCCCAAACTCAGTCCGCGCCACTAAATCGGCAATACCTTGAATTAAAGCAATATCTCGGGCAATAGTAATATCAATTCCCGGACGTTGCACCTTGAGAGCGACTTCTCGACCGTCTATTAATGTAGCTCGATGTGTCTGGGCAATTGATCCCGCCGCTACTGGGATCGGGTTAACTATGCTGAAGGTTTCTGCTAGTGAAAGTTTTAATTCTTTACGGAGGATTATTTCTATCTCTGACCAAGGAACTGGCGGTACTTCGTCTTGTAGAGTTGAGAGTTCCTCAATGTAGGCGGCGCTCAGTAAATCTGGACGCGTAGACATTAGCTGGCCAAGTTTGACGTAAACTGGCCCCAAGTCTACCAAGATATTTTTTAAAACCGCAGGTGTAGGTAGCTGGGGTTCATCAGCTTTGCCACCAGTAAGTAACCTTCGCATATAGTCCCAACCATTGCGAAGGAATACTTCAAGAATTTCTCGTTGACGGGGAACAGTTTGGGTGAGGAACATTTTTGTATGTAAAGAACTGCAAAAAAGCAGAAAAGTTTAAAGAGGTAAGCAGCAGGGGATGACAATACAACGGAAGTTGGCTGTAGCTTTGGTACTTGTTAAAGTTTTGCTAGCTGCGGCACAGTCTTGGAATCTTTTTATGGATGATTGTACGGCTTGGTGGAGCTTATGTTCACTTAACATGCGTTTGATGTAATTAGAGCAGGAATCCCCGCCGTGTAATAAGCGATGGGAACAAGAAAATCCTTTGGACGGAGAAATATATTTTTGATAGGCAGTAATAGACTCGATTGCCATTGTCTTGGCCAGAGGCTCAAAGCTAATAATGTCCATAACTGTCAGATAAAATAACAGACTGTCAAGTTATAATGGAAAAACAGACTTTTTCGCCTCTGCCAAGGGTTTTAACTTTTATAGCAGGTCGGTAAATCGGGAATCACTTTGGAGAATTTTGAGGATCTGCTTGATTTCCTGGGTACGTTCTTTTTTGACAACGAGGGTGACATTGCGATCGCGCACAATCACCACGTCCTCTAACCCAATAGTAACAACTACATCCTCTGGATTGGAGGCATAAATAATCGCTCCCTGCGTATCCAGTCCTACATGTGTACCGAGTTCTACATTGAGAGTCTCCTCTGTTTTGAGTAAGCGTTCGATCGCATTCCAATCTCCTAAATCATCCCAACCAAAATCAACTGGCAAAACGTATGCTAGAGTGGTCTTTTCCATTAACGCATAGTCTATACTCTTCTTAGGCAACTGGGGATAGATATCAGGACCATGTTGTTCTAAAGGTTCGATAATTTCTGGTGCATGGGTATGTAGTTCTTTGAGAACAACTCCTGCCCGAAAAACGAACATTCCACTATTCCAGCTAAAGCGTCCCGTAGATAAAAAAGTCTCGGCTGTTTCACAGTTGGGCTTTTCAGTAAAACGGTTGACGTGATAAGCTGGCAACTCATTAAAGCTACCTATTTTTTCACCTTGTTCAATGTAGCCGTAACCGGTTGATGGAAAAGTAGGCTTGATCCCCAGTGTAACGATCGCTGCTGTGCTTGCTGCCAGTTGCGTAGCCGCGCTTAATGTGTGTGCAAACGCCTCTTGATCAGCAATCCAGTGGTCAGCAGGGAAAAAGCCAATAACAGCGTCTTCTCCATAGCGTTGTTTGATTTCTAAACTTGTCCAAGCAACGGCAGCGGCAGTGTCTCTACCTTCCGACTCAATCAGTAAGTTTTGAACTGGTAAATCAGGTAATTGTTGTCGTACCCCTTCAGCTATCTGACTAGAAGTTATTACCCACAAGAAATCCCACCCGCCACCGAGTTCTATCAATCGATCGGCGGTTGCTTGTAATAAGCTTCTAGAGCTACCATCAAGACTTAAAAATTGCTTGGGTCGGTCTTTGCGACTCAGGGGCCAAAAACGTTCACCTTTACCACCAGCAAGGATTACGGGGAACAATAAAGTATTCATGTTGTCATACACGCCTACCGAAGAACATTACAAGTTTACAGTGAGCTTTTCCACTGGCAATATTTGTAGCTTGGATTAACATACTTTTAGGGAGTGGTTGAGTGGGGAGATAATTGTGATAAAACAAGTCGAATGGTCGGAAAATCCGGTGACATCTCAGCAAGTAGCATTTGAAAATGAGGTGCGATCGCAGCAACTTCAACGCCCGGAAAATCAGGTAACGCCTGCACCAGTAGCAGACGCACAAGAGGAGGTAGAACTAAACCAGCCAGCGAATCCGAACCGTAGCGTCGTCGAATCAGTGGGTGCAATTCCCAATCAGCTTTATGAGAGACTGGGCTTGACCATGCCTCGATGGCTGTTGTGGATCATGACGGTGGTCCTCGGCATCATCTTATCTGGGTTGCTGGTATCAACGTTGGCCCTTTGGACTCCGTTGTGGAGTAATCTAGATCGAACAGATGAAGATTTAGGAACTGCTGGTAAAGACGAGATAAAGATACCACTACCAGGAGAGTTATGGAGCAAACTCTCCCAGTACCAGCTTTCACGACCGATGAATATTTTAATTATGGGGATTGAACCAGTCAGCGGTACTGTTGATGGTTCACCAGAAAGCTTTGCTGGGAAAAGCGACACCATGCTGCTGGTACGGCTTAACCCTAGTGAAAAATCTGTACGGGTGCTTTCGATTCCCAGAGATACAATGATCGCCATCCCAGAAAAGGGAGAAAAGGGATTAACTAAGGTATCTGATGCCAATGCCAAAGGCGGCCCCGTCTTGGCAGCGCGGGTAATTAGCCGTACCTTAAATAATGCCCCAATTGATCGTTACATCCGCATTTCTACTAGCGGCTTACGGCAGTTAGTCGATCAGTTAGGCGGAGTAGAAGTCTTTGTTCCCAAATCAATGGAATATAAAGACTCTAGCAGTCGGCTGTCGATTAATTTAGTCAGTGGCTGGCAAACCATCAACGGCGAACAAGCAGAACAGTTTGCCCGGTTCCGCGACCCAGGTTTGGGAGATTTGCCGAGAGTGCAGCGTCAGCAAGCACTAATAGCAGCTCTGCTGCAACGCCTCAATAGTCCCACCGTCTTACCCAGGTTGCCTCAATTAACTCGCTTGATGCGAAAATATTTTGATACCAACCTAAAGATGGAAGAAATGATGGCGTTGGTGAACTTCGGACTCAACTTGGATCGGGATAATTTCCAAATGACCGTGTTGCCTGGTACGTTTAGCCGTTTTAGCAAAGACCCTGATAGCTATTGGCTGAACATGACTGGACAACAGAGCCTGTTGAATGATTATGTTGGGGTAAATGTACCTGGTCTAAAGCCAGATATGCGCCAGGTTCCTAACCTCAAAATTGCTATTCAAAATGCTTCCAATCAACCTCAGCTAACTGAAAAAGTTATTGCTTATCTCAAACGAAAAGGCTTTACTAATATTTACAAAGTGCCTGATTGGCCAGATACCCAACGTCAAACTCAGATTGTTGTCCAAAAAGGCAACCGACAAGTTGGAGTTGATTTGCAAAAAGTCTTAGGCTTGGGTCAAATCGAGGTGTCGGCAATTGGTGATTTAGAATCTGATCTCACAATCCGCATTGGTAAAGATTGGAAATAAGTTACTAGAGGCGCACAGTTAGCTGTGCGCCTCTACAAATAATAAAGTTATGAAAAAGATTTTACTTCGCTTTTTTGGTTTAATTGTAATTTTAATACTAGCATTTTTGTGGATAATACTTAGTCCAAAACCGGCTTTTGCTCAACTAAATACAATCAACTACAACAATATAAATTTAGAAAATCGTGACTTTTCTAATGCTGATTTGGCAGGTGTGACTTTTGTAGCAGCAGAAATGCGAGGAGCGAATTTCCAAGGAGCGAATTTAACCAACGCAATTTTTACTAAAGGAGTTTTATTAAAAGCAAATTTGGAAGGCGCGAACCTGAGCGGCGCTTTAGTTGATCGCGTGACTATGGATAGTGCTAACCTAAAAAATGCCATTTTTACAGAAGCAACTTTGACAAGGAGCCGCTTTTACGATGCCGAAATTACAGGCGCTGATTTTACAGACGCTTTGATTGACCGTTATCAAGTGTCACTATTGTGTGAAAGAGCCGATGGCGTAAATTCAATTACAGGTGTGTTAACACGAGACAGTTTGGGTTGTAAGTAAAGAATCTCAGTGTTGAGTATAAAAACAAATCAAAGCAGTTATGATGTCTTAGAGGAACAGAAGAAACCTCTACTTATCCTCGCTCCCTTACGATCTAACCCCTTTTGAATCGTTATCTAACTAACTTGTAATTCGCTGTATCATAGCAATCTCAGGAATTTAATTTTGAGCGTAGGCACAGCCCGCACTTCTCTACGAGACGCTCTTGCTAGCAAGATCCCCGTAGAGGTACGGCAAAGCTACTTCGACTACTTCGGCTCCTTTCGGCTTACCTCGGCAACTCTTGGAGACGCTACGCGTAGCTTGCTTCCCCGCAGGGGTACGCTCAACACAAGCCACTCAGTACAAGTGCGCTCTGTACAAGTCAGTGACCACCGTAAGCATCGCTCTGCTTTCACCGTTGGTGTAGGCATTTAAAATCACTAATTTGTCAAAATTTACCTGACAAACTGCGGGATTTCAGGTTAAATGTTTTAAAGTATGCACTCTGCAAGAGTTGTCGGGTATAATTCGTGACACAACAAGACCAAAAACCCTCTCGTTCTTTCGCTGGAATTGCTGGCATTGTTGCCGCAGCCACATTAATTAGTAAAGTCTTCGGTTTAGTGCGGCAGCAAGCGATCGCTGCCGCTTTTGGTGTTGGTGCAGCTGCCACTGCCTATAGTTATGCCTATATTATCCCTGGCTTTCTATTAATATTACTAGGTGGCGTAAACGGCCCATTACACAGTGCAATTGTCAGCGTTTTAGCCAAGCGTCGGCGAGAAGAAGCGGCTCCCCTAGTGGAAACCGTGACAACGCTGGTGGGTGGATTGCTGTTGTTGGTGACAGTTGCTCAGATTTTCTTTGCGGATGCGATCATTGATTTCGTCGGTCAAGGTTTGGAAGAGACAACCAGAGCGATCGCAATTCAACAGATCCGGATTATGGCACCGATGGCTTTATTTGCCGGTTTAATTGGCATTGGCTTTGGTACTCTCAATACAGCCAATCAATATTGGTTACTCTCCATTAGTCCTTTATTATCCAGTATTACCGTTGTTGGCGGTCTTGGTATCTTGGCTATGCAACTGGGCAAGGACATTATTAAGCCGGAGTCCGCTTTAATCGGTGGAATGGTGTTAGCTTGGGGAACCTTGGCAGGAGCCATTCTCCAATGGTTAGTGCAGCTAATTGTCCAGTGGCGGTTAGGATTAGGCACATTACGCCTGCGGTTTGAGTTTAAATCTCCAGGCGTTCAAGAAGTAATTAAAATCATGACTCCGGCAACAATTTCCTCTGGAATGATGCCAATTAATGTCGCCACTGACCTTTATTTTGCCAGTCCTATCCCTGGTGCTGCGGCAGGATTTAACTATGCAAATCTATTAGTACAAACTCCTTTAGGGATTATTTCTAATATCATTTTGCTGCCCCTATTACCTATATTTGCCAAACTAGCTGGCCCAGAAAATTGGCCAGAGTTAAAATTACGCATTCGCCAAGGATTGCTACTGACTGCCTTCACCATGCTACCGTTAGGGGCACTGATGGTGTCGCTATCTGTACCTATTGTGCAGATGGTATATGAACGCGGTGCTTTCAAGCCAGAAGCTACACAACTAGTTTCATCATTGTTAGTCGCTTATGGGATTGGGATGTTTGTCTATTTGGGACGTGATGTTTTGGTGCGGGTATTCTATGCTTTAGGCGATGGACAGACACCTTTTCGTATCAGTGTTTTTAACATCTTGCTCAACATCTTATTAGATTGGTTTTTCGTTAAACCTTTTGGTGCTCCCGGTTTGGTGTTGGCAACAGTGGGTGTAAATTGCAGCTCAATATTAATGCTGTTATGGTTGCTTGATCACAGACTTAATGGTTTACCTTGGCGTGAGTGGAGTTTGCCGATTTTGGGTTTGACTGCTGGTAGCGTCGTCGCTGGGGTAGCAAGCTATGGGACTTTGGTTGGTTCTCAGCAGTTGTTAGGTAAAACGGGTTTACTGATATTGCTGTTGCAGTTGTGTGTATCTGGCTTCGTGGGGATTGCGGTGTTTGCTGCGATCGCTTCATCAATGAAAATAGCAGAGGTGAATATTTTTATATTTCGTCTACGTCAGCGCTTTTTGAAGAAGTAACTGTTATATTTGAAAATTTCAGTTGGTACACCCAAATGGGTGATTAATAATTCAGCCATTTGGGTGAGCCAGGTGTGCGAGGTTACATTTTGTAAAAAAAGAGATTCTAGTACTAGAGAATATTGATTTTACTAACTCTGGTGAGAAGAATTCTATGAAACTTACAAAATTAGCTGCGTCTTTCCTTGCTGTTGCTTCTATTGTCCTCTCAGCGGGAATTGCTTCTGCTCAAACTGCGGGTACAAACGGCAATTACATCGGTGCTGGTATTGCTGTTGGTGCAACCAGTGGCGGACAAGGAAACGATGAGGCACAACTTGGGGGTAATATTCAAGGACGGTACGCCGTTCCCAAAACACCTCTTTCACTGCGAGGTTCTGTGCTGTATGGTGGTGATGCTGCCGCAATTATGCCCATAGTGACTTACGATGCGCCCATCGCCAAAAATACTAATGTTTACTTAGGTGGTGGTTATTCTTTTGTAACTGACGAAGGTCAAAAAACCCCATTGGGCAATCAGAATGCACCTGTAGTCACCCTTGGTATTGAATCAGAAGTTAGAAACAATGTCATTGCCTATGGCGATACTAAATGGGGTATTGACGCCTACAGAAATAGTGATGCTGATGCTGTCAGCTTTCAAGCTGGATTAGGCTATCGCTTCTAGTGATTACAAGCTAGAAAACGGCTTATTCGGCAACTAAAGCAATGATGTTTGCCAGCCGTAATAGTAATTCATTAGTCATATCTGAGTATGAATACTCAGGTATGAACTTTTTTTTTAATCATTTTTATTTATGATTTTGAGAAAAAATTATATTGGCTAGTATTCATCCTTTCTCTTAAAGTGAAATGAGCAATCGTGAATACACGTATAAGATATTACTCATGAAAAAGATTAATCCCATTCCAGAAATACTGGGTGAAACAACTGATGTAGAATCTTGGCTAATTCGCGCTGGGCTAAGATTTTCAGACTTAGGCAACGATGCCGCCAGTATAGCAATCCGTAAGCAATGGCGAGAGTACCAAGCCGCAGTTCAAAGATGCTGTGCAACTCTACACCAACCACCGTCACGTGTTCAACTAAGCGGCGATTATGCCAACCTGAGAATACCTGGTAGTGCATTAACCAATTGTGCGATCGGCTGTCGAGTCGTGCCAAGTCCTTAGACTGGGCAAAAGATAGAAAATCTGTAAATAGAAAGTACCCATTGTGGCTAGAGAATCAAGTGTCGGGTAGGGCAACTGATAACTATTTGACCGTGCCAATTTTAGATTAAAAATTATTTCGGTTCATGCCCCGCTCCGTTAATTTTGGATTTTAACAGGACTTACGCAAAATCATGATAAAACGAACCGCAAAGGACGCAAAGGACACAAAGGAATAAGAGTTTCAAAGAGTTCTTGCGTAAGTCCTGTTTAAATAGAAGAATTGTTTAAATAAAAACACGGCGGTTTCTAAGTATTTTCTTCCAATCTAAAATCTAAAATCGTTCGACTGAGCGTAGCCCTTCGCGTAGCGTTCCGCAGGAAAGTCTAAAATCTAAAATTGATTGCCTCAAGCCAAAAAGTGGTCGGGGTAAATTCCATTATCCAAAATTTAAAATCCAAAATCGATTGACTAATAATCCTGTTGCACGCCACCTACTACTGGCTTAATTTCAGAAAATGGATCAGTGCCGCCACCCCAGTTAAAATCACTAATTCGAATGCTGAAGCCACCTAACTCCAGCACTGGATTATAACGTAAGGTGATGCCATAGGTGCGACGGCTATATTCCAAAATGTAGTCGGTGCTAGCTTCTCTACCAGTATCCAAGTTAACAGATGTTTGAAAGCCTAAGCGAAAAGGGCCGTAGATTTGCTGTGATATTCCGGCGCTCAACACTTTGTTATCAACGAAGCGATCAAACAAAAAGGGTGATAATCCGTTATTTAAGCCTTGAGAATAACTAATATTAAAGGCGGTATAGTCTAAAAAAGGTCGAGAGAAATGACCAATTTGCCCTTGTAAGCCAATTGTAGCAGTTAGGGTGCTTTGGTTGTCACTATTGGTGTAATAACTGGTAGTGCCCGTAAGAACAGCGAACGTTTGCAAGTAAGGAACTACAGGGTTAGCTGTGTATCGTAATCCCTCAGTGGCAGTGGGTGGTAATGGTTTTCCCTGCCACAGCAACAGCCCTTTACTGAGGGAAGCACTGGCTTGTAAACGACCTAGTGAAATGCGATCGTTTTCCCGCACTGGTTCTAGTAAGTCTTGGCGATCAGTGTTGGCATTGATATATCGAGCGCTTGCCTGATAGGTAAGGTTGATACCACTTTTTCCTAAAGGAATCACAGGAGAGGTAATAATGCCGCCAAGACTGCTCTGGACGGTTTGAAAGCCGAGAGTACCGTTGTAGAGACGATTGCGGTAGTTATATTGCAGACTCAAGATATGGGGAAGGGAAGTCCCTATTATTTGGCGCAATCCCAAATTCACTCGCAAATTATCTTCCACCTTGTTTAAGTCAAAACTGGTTAACTCCCCAGTCCCCTCAACTACTGCTCGTGGACTCAAAACAGAATTTATCTTTGTCTTTACAGCAAACAGTGCGCCTAAGTCACCCGTGCCTCCTTGCACAGCTCTCTGTACTAGCAACTGGGGCGTGATCGTCCAGCGAGTCTGGTCTGTATCGATCACTGGAAAACCACGCTCAATATACAAACCACCCCGATCTTTTCCATCATAGCCAGGGGAAACTATTGCAGGTGTAACGTCTCGTTCCCGGCGGTCAATAGTCCGCTCATTCACCGGAATTGGTAAGGAGAGTCTTTGATCCAATACCAAACGCTGCTTCTGTGTCCTGATGCGGTCTACCAAGGGTGATTCTCGCGTCAGAGTTACTGTATCTGCCCGTAATTCTAGTTCTGGGGGTGAAAAAGGATCATTGGTGATGCGGACATCCTTTGCTTGCCAGCCTTGGGGATAAAAGTCAATGTGTTCAGCTTCAAACCTGAGCCGCTTGACTACACCCCCTGTTTTTGGTGGCGGGATGTTAGTAGCGCCTGTCCGACCACCAATTGTCACATCAATTCCTCCAGGGCTGCTCACACCGGAAACGGGCTGATTGGCTATAATGCGATCGCTGGGCGGACGTTTTGGGACTCCACCAGCACTTACATCCGTGGATAAGAAAGCAAAATCTGTTTGTGCTGAGGGTACGTAAATTTCTCCTCTACCATTTAGCATTTCCCCACTGTCTTGAACAAAGTTATAGGTAAAGCGTTGTCCACGCAGTACCTGATCACCCCGTGTTAAAGTTACGTTGCCTTCCCCCGCAGCGATCAAGTTGTCTAAATTGACTTGCAGGCGATCGGCATCCACTACCGCCCCATCAAATCGCACAACTACATTCCCAACAGCTGTAATAATTCGTCGTTCCTCGTCATACTCTTGCCGATCTGAAGTGACTTCCACAATTCTCGGTCTGGCTGGCGCAGTTGTACCAGATGGTTGACCTTGTGGCTTATTAGTAGTATCCACCTGTGGTGTAGGTGTTAGTACTTGAGCTTGTTGCTGGATTTGGGAATTGAATTCTACAGTGAGGGGCGTTGAGAGTTGGTTTGTCGGACTGCGAGACTTGAATTTTATAAAATTTTGTACTGATTGAGAACTTGGTGCAAGATCAGCAGCAGATACAGAGATATTGTCTCTTCCTAGAGACTGTGGTGCAGTAATATCACTTTGCTGTTTTTGCTGGGTTAACTTCTCAGCTAAAATTTCCGCCTTGGATTCGACTAACCTGTTGCTGTTTGTGAGACTTGGCGCAATTTGAAGAGGACGCAAAGATTGAGCGACTTGGGGACTTGGGGAAACTCTATAGCTAAAGCTACCATTTAAAAAGGTTTGTTTTTCTTCACCACTAGAGTTGGGATCTGGCGATCGCTCACCGAGTTTTTGAGAAGGTTCACGTTTTGCGTCTCCCCATGCCACTTGGTTCAAGGTCGAGAACTCTCCGAAGTTGGGATGTTTGACCACAAGCCGCTTTGCATCTAGGTTGGAAGCCTCCGCTCCAACTTTTCTTGGCAACGCAGTCGCTTCGGTTTGCGTCTTTTGTTTGTGCAGCGACAACCTGAGGAGAAGTTCCGAGCGTCGGCGTCCGGCACTCAGACTTGTCTTTGTGTCTTCTTTATCTTGGCGATTAGAGGTTTTAACCTCCTGCGTGGGATTACCAACAACCAGCGACTGCCCCAAAAGTGCAGCACTTCCAGGTGCGGTGATCGCGGAAATTTCTAGTGGATGGGATACAGAGGGAGTTTTGACAACTACCAAGTCATATTGAGTTGAGTTGATCTCAGTTGACAATGGCGGATTACTGTTGGTGTCACCGGCAATTGCCAACTGAGTCAAATCTTTGGGCTGCTTGGATTTGTCTGTCTTTTCCTGCATTCCAGTCTCTACAACTGAAAGAAACTTTGTATAACTAGCAGATGGGGCGGGATTTACAGGTTGTAAAGATTCGAGGATCGGAGGCGGATCGGGTGGCAGAACTGGATGAAGCATATTTGAGCAAAATCGGGCTAACAAACAGCCAAATGACGGACGGAAGGATAAATATACATTATTGCCTTCTGACTGTCGCCTTCTGCTACCTGCTGCAAGCCACTTGGAGGAGGAAACTTACTAGGCGAAAGTTTAATAAGTTTCCGTGGCGTTTAGTATCTTCCGCCTTCCAAAGTCGCGGATGATTTATCGCCTTTTACTCTGAGTCCCGACGGCCGGGGTTACGAGCTGGGTCGTTCGACAAAAATCCGAAGACGAAGATAATTACGAAGAAGGCAACAACAATATAAACAGCGATTTTTAAAGTCAGCATAGAAATATCTCCAAGGGGTAAGACAAAGAAAGCTTTTCTTTCAGGATCTGCCATGCAGAAAAGATAGCTCCTTTATATTACCCAAATCTCGTCCCTTTTTTAGAGGACTCTAGGGACTTGGGACACTTCGACAAGCTCAGTGCATCGCTGGGGACTTGGAGATTAGGGACTAGCAGTGCCTACCCTACAGTTATTGAGAATGGTGCAAGATGTCAGTTGTCTGACTTTTAGATGCCCTTAAAAAATAACTCAGAGACTGTTTACTCTTGTGACGTTAACTGACGGCAAAGGTTTCCCAAAAAAGGTAACTATAGCTTACAGGGGATAGTTAATATTCCAAATGCCCCATAATGCCACTTGCTTTAAGTCGGGGAACCGTAAGGGCGCAGTGGCTCCCCAATGCCCTATTTTTCGGTTTGAACTTTTGCTAGGTCTTTGCCAATTCGGTTTTTGATTACTCGTGCAGGTATGCCTACAGCAACGGAGAAAGGAGGAATATCTTTATTGACAACTGTTCCCGCACCAATAACACTGCCTTTACCGATAGTAACCCCATCTAATACCGTTACTCCATGCCCTAGCCAACAGTCATCCTCAATCACAATTCCCTTGCGAGTAACACCTTGATATTTAATCGGCTCCATCGGATCAGCAAAATTATGATTATTGGCATATATCCCTGAGTGGGCAGCAATCATGCAATGTTTGCCAATTTTAATGTCTCCTGGCCCTTCAATACATACGTTGGGAGCAATGAAGGTGTCTTCATCAATATATATACACGTATCTTCCAAAGACCCTATATCAACGTTACGCTCAATAGCAACTCTATTTCCTAGATGAATTCTATTATTTTTGTGTCCTCTAGCATCCATCCGTACACCCTTAAAAATATATACTCCACTGCCTATCTCAATACAAGAAGTACCGTTAAATTCAACACCATTTTGAATATAAACTGGGCTGCCTATTTGAGCAAAAATACTACGATATCCCAAATTACGCAACTTCGGACCCAGAATGAGTGTAGGAATATCCCCTAACACAGTAGTTACTAAAAGTTCTTGCACGCGCTGCAATTTTGAAACATATTGCTCGTTATGCATGGCTACATATCTCTTCAATCAATTGTTGTTGACAGTATTGAAAGTTGTTTTGGCTGTATCCTAATCTTCTGCTAATACCAATAAATTTTGTATTTATTAATACATCAATTAAGTTGGCAGTATTACCGAAATTTACCCATATTTTTAAATGGTTTTCCAAATGTTGAAAAACTAAAGTCTGGCTTTGACTATGTGAGCAATTCCTTAATTTAGGTACGATAGAATTACTCAATTGATATACACAATTGATTTGGGTCGCTAGAAGCTTTTGTACCAGTCTATCAATTTTGGATTTTGGATTTTGGATTTTGGATTGACCCCAGCAAGATTGGGTGTGGGGCAAGCCGAATTTTGGATTTTGGATTTGTTCCGCCCACGCTTGGGTGGGGCATGAACCGAAATAATTTTTAACACTTCGGCTCCTTTACCTCGGCTTACCTCGACTTCGCTACTTCGGCTTACCTCGGCTTCGCCCTTCGACGCCGCTCAGGCTAAACTCGGCACAAGTCGCTCGGCACAAATCGGCAACTCTTGGAGACGCTGCGCGTAGCTTGCTTAAGAGCAGGGGTACGCTCAAGGCAAGTCGCTCAGTGTTAAAGCCAAGCGGACTTGTACTGAGAATCTCGGCTTGCTTCTCTTCGAGAGGCTGCGCCCTAAGCGTAGCTATGCCGCAGGCTTTACGACTGCGCCCTTCGACGCCGCTCAGGCTAAACTCAACACAAGTCGCTCAATGGAGCCGGCGTCGAAGTAGTCGAGGCTTTAATTCTTCAATTCTTTAATCTAAAATCGTTCGACTGAGCGACTTGCCTTGAGCGAAGCTGAAAGGAGCCGAAGTCTAAAATCTAAAATTGGCACAGTCAAGGCACGTAACAATTTTGCTTCTTTTTTACCAGTTCAATTAATCAAACAATATCAGTGCATTGCAGAGTCAAATATCAGACTATTAAATTGTCTGATGGGTAAATTTGCTAGTTAGATAGGCTACTGTTTTGGTTATCCGATAAATTTGAAAAGCTTGTTACGCAACTAGGGATGGAGTTGTTTGCCTTGAAGCTACTTTCTCTCAGGCGGTTTTAGTCTTTTGAAACAACTCAGTTCCACAAGCTATTTTGCAACAAAAAATACATTTAACTAGACTATATTTAAAGTTTAGATAAAATTTCTGCCTAGCATGACAATGTAATTATTGTTGGATTATTCTGGGCATTTTTGCCCAAATAAAATCCAATTAGGGTGGATTATCTCCCACATCAGCCATCACATTGAAATTAACCATCGGTGCAAACAAGTAAGCGCTTCCCCGACTGCTATGACGGCTTTCTTGCAACGAATTTCTAGAGTATGCTGCTCCAATCATGTTGCACACAGATGATTTACAGACTAACCAGTTCACGTTTGTAATTACATGAATGGTTTTTAATAACAATTGTTTTTAACGATAACACATTTTATTTTTAGTGGAACACTCTCAATAAATAAGTTGATTTCCTGGTTGCTTATTGATCACAATAGTGGAAATCAATTAACTTTTTTACTGGAGCGAACGCTACCTAAAATAATTTTATACACTTAGATTAAATTCATTGAAGATGGGAAGTTGAAAAATGCTGTAAGCGGTTAATTGGCATTTTGTCCATATTTCTATCGTTGCTTGTCTAAGTTATTTTATGATTGGGCGTTCAACTCAGAATGATATCTACTATACTTATGACACCCTCTTCCTCAAAATGCTAAAAATATTCCTCTTGCCTATTACTTATATCTAAAACATTTGTAAATCACCCATTCGGGTGATCCAAGCGGGTGATGCGTGCTTGGCACTACTCATTATAAATTTAATTTTATCGAGAGAAAGCTAAAACATAGCTTAGTTTTCAGGAGAAGTCCACAAAACAATATCAAATTGCTCAAATTGAGGTATCAGTTTTAACTCACACACTTGGTTCAAATTATGGCTTTAATTAAAGAAATTGTCGAAGAAGCTCTAACTATCGGCTATCTGAGTGTTGTAGCTGAAGATCAACTGCGATCGCAACTTCAAAGTAATTATGACTCAGAAGACCTAGATGCCTGGATCATTTTACAGCGGGCTATTGTGGCGGGTGATGTCAAGCAAGAGTCGCGCCGAAAAAAAGCTTCCCTCTCTCCTAAAGCTAAAGACGCTTCATCGAGTATCAAACTTGCTTATCAAATGGCAGCGGAGATTGCTTATGCAGCAGCTGTGGCTTTGTCAATGACAAAAAATACCAAAGATCAGCCTTCATTAGGCGCGTAAAATAACACGCTAAGAAGTTATTTTCCTAATTTAGTATCAAAAATTATACCAAGTAGTTAGCGTCGGCGTAGCCCGCTGCAGGTATCGCTTTTCCTGGTTAATTGCTTGGTAAGGTTTTCATGCGATTATTTATGGGGTTTACCTTCTGCTTTCTGCCCCCTGCCTTCTGACACTCCTTGTTTACCAGCGCCATTTTATTAAAAAATAATTAAAAATTTAATTTTCCTGGATACAGCTATGGGGAATTTTCACCCTCAGCTAAGACCTAGAATTGATCCCCAGAAGCAATACTAAAAAAAATATAAATTATTTATTCAAAACTAGATTTTTTTCAAGTGATCCAGTGCCAGTAAATGATTAAATCTTAATATACCAAGTACATGGCTGAGGGTAAGGCATAGAATTAGAAACACCTTGGTGTAAACTTTAGCAACGAGGTAAAGAATAATTCTCAATGCTTAACAAAGTCATCGCTTTTTCACAAAATACAGTATAAAGAATTGGCAACATTGGTAAAGAGAGTAAACAATAACCATAGCTAAACTTGGAGTTTTGCCAACCTATGCAGCCAATTCGCACATTTAACGTATCCCCTTCACTACCGCCGCGACTCGAACCACTGCGGCGGCTGGCACAGAACTTGCACTGGGATTGGAATGTTGAAACTAAAGATTTATTTCGTCGCTTAGACTCTGACCTATGGGAGTCTAGCCATCACAACCCGGTGTTAATGTTGGGTACTATCTCTCAATCACGGCTTCTGGAAGTTGTCGAAGATGAAGGCTTCCTAGCGCAAATGGATCGAGCTGACCGTCAGTTAGAAGATTATTTGCAAGAGCGCACCTGGTATCAGAAACAACGGGAGCAGAAACCGAAAGAATGTTACGCCTATTTTTCGGCGGAATTTGGACTTGTAGATTGTTTACCCGTCTATTCTGGAGGCTTGGGGGTTCTGGCGGGGGATCACCTCAAATCTGCCAGTGACTTGGGTCTACCGCTTGTAGGTGTAGGTTTACTGTACCAGCAAGGCTACTTTGCTCAGTACCTCAATGCCGATGGCTGGCAGCAGGAACGCTATCTGAGCAATGATTTCTACAATATGCCCTTGCATTTAGAGCGCAATCCCGATGGTTCAGAACTGCGGATTGCGGTAGATTATCCAGGACGCAAGGTGTATGCCAGAGTTTGGCGCGTACAGGTAGGAACGGTGCCCCTATATTTGATGGACACCAACATTGACCCCAACAATGTTTACGACCACGACATCACAGATCAGCTCTACGGTGGCGACATCGATATGCGTATCCACCAGGAAATCATGCTGGGGATCGGTGGTGTGCAAATGCTCAAAGCTTTGGGGCTGAAAGTCACCGCTTACCACATGAATGAAGGTCACGCCGCCTTCTCTGCCCTAGAGCGCATCCGCTTGCTGATTCAGGAAGAGGGACTCAATTATGCCCAAGCTAGACAGGTGGTGGCTTCCAGTAACATCTTTACTACGCATACACCAGTACCGGCGGGAATTGACTTGTTTGCTCCCGACAAAATGTTGTACTACTTAGGGTACTTTGCAGAGATATTTGGGTTGCCTAAAGAGCAATTTTTAGGACTGGGGCGCGAGAATACAGGTGATTTATCTGGGCCTTTCAGTATGGCGGTGCTGGCGCTGAAGATGGCAACATTTTCTAACGGTGTAGCACAACTGCATGGTGTAGTGTCACGGCAAATGTTCCAGGGCTTGTGGCAGAATGTGCCCGTAGAGGAAGTGCCGATCGCAGCAATTACCAATGGTGTCCATGCTCGGAGTTGTGTGGCGAAATCTACTCAAGAGTTGTACGATCGCTATTTGGGGCCAAATTGGTCATCAGCACCACCAGATAGTCCATTGTGGGAGCGGATGGACGCTATACCTGATGAGGAGTTGTGGCGCAATCACGAACGCTGCCGCTTAGATATGATTTTGTATGTGCGGGATCATTTGGTTAAGCATTTGAGCGATCGCGGCGCTTCTGCTTCCGAAATTACCCAAGCCCAAGAAGTTTTAGATCCTTATGCTTTCACCATTGGTTTTGCCCGTCGGTTTGCCACCTACAAACGCGCTACCCTCTGGATGCGTGATTTGGATCGCATTAAGCGGCTTTTGTTGGCTAACAAAGACCGGAAAGTGCAATTCGTGATTGCTGGTAAGGCGCATCCCAAGGATATTCCAGGTAAAGAACTCATCCGCGAAATCAATCACTTTATCCGTGAACAACATTTAGAAAAGCAGGTAGTGTTTGTTCCCAATTACGACATTCACATCTCCCGATTGATGGTTGCAGGTTGCGATATCTGGTTAAACACACCACGTCGTCCACGGGAAGCTTCTGGTACCAGTGGCATGAAAGCGGCAATGAATGGATTGCCGAATTTAAGTGTACTAGATGGCTGGTGGGATGAAGCTGATTACGTCCGCACAGGCTGGGCAATTGGACATGGAGAGAATTATGACGATCCCAACTACCAAGATGAAGTAGAAGCAAATGCTCTCTACGAGTTGTTAGAGAAAGAAGTTGTACCGCTATTTTATGAACATCGGGATACTGATGGCTTACCGCGTCCTTGGGTTGCGAAAATGAAGGATGCAATTCGGTTGAATTGTCCATTCTTTAATACAGCGCGGATGGTAGGAGAGTATGCCGGGCGAGCTTATTTCCCAGCTAGCGATCGCTATCATACCCTGACTGTTGATAACTATGCCCCAGCTAAAGAACTAGCTGCATGGAAGGAAAAACTGAGAGAACACTGGTTCAACATCAAAATCAAAGATATTGACATATCCGCAGCTTCAGACATTGAGGTTAACCAAACCGTTGCTGTCAAAGCCAAGGTTGACTTGGCAACTTTGACGAATGATGATGTGCAAGTGGAATTATATCAAGGTGCGATCGATCCCAATGGTGAGATTGTCAACGCTGTGTCAGTGGTAATGGATTACGAAGGTGAGGATGGACAGCAATTGGGTATTTACACAGCTAATATCACCTATACCGCTTCTGGTTTGCAAGGCTTGTCTTTGCGTGTATTGCCGAAAAATCAATACCTGGCTAATGCTTATGAACCAAGGTTGATTGCTTGGGCAGAGTAATAGTGCTGAGTAGTTATTGACTACTCAAGATTAGGCGTTGCTGATCTAAGTTTAGCAACGCCTTTTACTATGCTACGCAGTCACACCCAAAAAATAACTATTGCTAGAATTATTCCAGTCTCAGCTTTTTTTTGCTCCTTTTTCAACCCGTCGAACTCACGTCCTCTTAGGGGTTTCAAAGGCTATTTTTATGTCTCGTTCAAGTTTTCTAGTTACCCAAAACACACCACAGATTCAGCAAGGCATCCTCGACTTCTACCTGGAAAAGGCTGACAGGTTTCGGGCATACTTTCCAGGAGGGGAGGAGTTAAGTGGCAGCAGACCAGATTTTTTAGCGCTTGAGGAAGTGTCTGTACAACCTTGGTCAGGAATGGTGGGCTGTATAGTTGTTGAAGGCACTTTAACGTCAGCAGCAAGAGCGCTCATCAGAGAACGCGGAAAATTTGAGGAAGATCGCTCCTATCATCCTTTGCAACTATGGAGCTATGAGTTAATCAATGACACTGAGGTGTTACTGCGGATCGAAGACTTTTCGGTTTGGATGGTCTTCGCTACGCTCTCTGAGCTACAGAGCTTAGAGAAACAAAAGATTCCCGTCAGTGAATGGCAAGAAATTTCTTTTGAACCTGAGGAAGGGGTGACGCCATTGCCGATGGATGAAACTGACCTAGAGCAAATCACCCAGGCAATTAAGGAAACGTTTTTTCCCAAACACAATTAACTACAAATCTACAATACCCCCATTGATTAGTCTAGTTTACTAGGGATAAGATATTGCGACGCGATCGCAATATCTAAATCAGAAGCAAGGACTCTAAAGCAGCATACGCGAAGTCTTTACTCAAATTCTTTGAGGAATGATAATGTAGCCTGTGGTGCGATCGCCTAATACGAGATTACGTTGTTCTCCCCAATACCACCAATAAGCAGCAACATAAGCGCAGATAAGACTATCTAGCTTATCTTCGGTTGCTTTGAGGGCTGCGCCTGTGGTGGGGATTTCAAGAAGGAAGGAACCACAGAGGCGCAGAGGGCGCAGAGGAGGAGAGAAGGAGGGGAGAATATCGAGAAGATAATTTTGGAGTTTAATTAGTTCTAGACGGCGTTCATTGAGGCGTCCTTTTTTATATTTAAGGATGCGTTCTAAGTTGAATAGATTAACAATTGCTGGGTGGGGAAAGACTTCTATTTGATATCTGCTGAATTTTTGCGGTTCAATGGTGGGAGCGTGTGCAAAACCGCGTGATTCTAATTCTAAACCAAAGTTGATGGTGCGCTGTGCGAAGGGTAGATTTTGATTAGCTGGGTAGCATCCCGCATGATATTTACCAAAGTATTTGTGGCTGAGTTTGTCGGGGAGGCGACTCCCGTTAGCGTTAGGTATAAGGGTAGGTGCATCTACGGCAATAATGGCTGGTTCGTCTGCTTGTACGCTTTGATCGATCCAGATAAGGATGTCTGCAATGGCATCTTTGCGGTCTAGATCGAGCATTTGTAGTTGTCCATCTATCCATTCTAAACAGCACAGTCCACTTGGTTGCGATCGCCAGCCTAAATCAATGCCAATAAATTTCATGATTATAACACGAATTTATGATTATTTTCGCATTTTCGGGCAACCATTTACCTAAGTTTACTTGCTAAAAATCGTGGTAAATAATCTTATAATCTTAAGCAGCTTGTCTTAATTTATTTTATCTCGCAATAAATTAATCAAGATTATTCTAATGAAAATTTTATTTTTACATCCCAATTTTCCCTCGCAATTTCGCAACTTGGCGACAGTTTTAGGTAAAAATCCTAATTACAAAGTCGTCTTTGGGACAAATCGTCGTGAAGGAGAAATACCTGGCGTTTATAAAGCTATTTACACTCCTTCTCGTGAAGCTGCTCCCCAAACCCACCACTACGTTCGCAACCTGGAAAATGCTGTTCTCACTGCTCAAGCTATCTATCGCGTGGCAGAAAACTTAAAAGCTCAGGGTTTCGTTCCAGATATAGTTTATGGTCATTCTGGTTGGGGGCCGACTTTATTTATGAAAGATGTTTTCCCCAAAGCCGAATTATTGTGTTATTTCGAGTGGTTTTACCATGCTCATGGTTCGGATGCAGATTTTGATCCCAAGGAACCACTGAATGCTGATGATGAATGCCGCATCCGCGTAAAAAATGCGCCGATTTTGACTGATTTATATAGCTGCGATCGCGGACTTTCTCCGACGAATTGGCAGCGACAGCAGTTTCCTAAAGAATATCATAGCAAAATCACTGTAATTCATGATGGTATTGATACCAATTTTTTTGTCCCCAAACCAAACGCAAAGTTAGTTTTACCAAGAATCAATCTTGATCTTTCCCATGTGGAAGAGTTGGTAACTTATGTGGGACGGGGGATGGAACCTTATAGAGGTTTTCCGCAGTTTATGGAAACGGTGGCGCTAATTCAGCAGCGAAGACCTAAGTGCCATGTGGTAGTTGTAGGAGAAGATAGGGTGGCTTATGGAAAGAATCTCCCCGATGGTCAGACTTATAAAAAATTAATGCTAGAGAAATTATCTTTGGATTTATCGAGGCTCCATTTTACAGATAGGCTTCCTTACAATGAGTACCTTCAGGTTTTACAAGCTTCTTCTGCTCATGTTTATTTAACCCGTCCTTTTGTATTATCCTGGTCAATGTTAGAAGTCATGGCAGCAGGATGTTTACTAATAGCTTCTAAGACTCAGCCAGTATTGGAAGTCGTACAGGATGGGGTAAATGGACTGCTGGTAGATTTCTTTTCTCCGCAGAATATTGCTAATCGCGTTGAAGAGGCGCTAAATCATCCTCAGGAGATGAATGCAATTCGTGCCAATGCGCGAGAGACAATTTTGAAGCGTTATGATTTAGCAAAACTGTTACCACAGCATTTGCAATGGATGTTCGCTAGTAAAAGTTCTAATAGCTTGAAAAATCGCCCACCTTCTAAAGGATTTGGCAGAAATTAAATGAGTAGTTGGGGTTGAGTTTCTCGAAGTTTAATTGGAGTACACTGAAGTTTTTTGATTGGCAAAAACTAATGAAACTAGGATATTTACAAAGAATAAATTAATAGCCTCAATGCGAATTATTTTTACCATTGCCCATTTTTTTAAACCTAGCGGTGAGGGTCGTCATGCTTCCCAACGCAAAGACCCACAACCCCGCTTGCAGGCATTAACTAAAAGCCTTACCGCCTTACACCAATTATTTGGCAAATCTCAACGGATCATCAATATTGCTCAACGACTAGCTTTCCCTGCTAACCAACCCCAGTCGCATGAACTAGATATTGTTATTTGTACAACCAAAGATAATCATCTTCTGAATCAGCTTCCCTTACCATCTCATTTATACAAGCATCATTCTACTAATATAGAACCTCTGCTTTTGGGGTTTGAATGCCAAGCTGTTTTACAAAGTTGTCTCGGTCAGTATGATTACTACTGCTTTCTTGAAGATGACCTAATTATTTATGACCCTTGGTTTTTTATAAAATTAAACTGGTTTACCCAACAAGCGGGTGATTTAAATTTGCTCCAGCCAAATCGTTATGAAGTCTCTCCCCACGGTTTGGTTAACAAAGCTTACATTGATGGGGATTTGGCTTTACGAGTAACTGCTCCCTTTCAAAATGTGCAGGAGCAACAGGAACTCAAGGGTACAATTCTGAATGCACCAATTACCTTTCGTCGTGCCCTCAACCCTCACGCAGGCTGCTACTTTTTAAATGCAAATCAGATGGCTCAATGGGCTAATCAAACTTATTTTCTCGACCGCGATATTAGCTTTGTTGGGCCTCTAGAAAGTGCTGCCACGTTGGGAATTATGAAGACATTTCGCGTTTACAAAACCTCACCGGAGCAAGCAAATTTTTTGGAGATTCAGCACTTTGGAACTGGATTTCTGGGGCTAATTGGAGGACAGGTGGGTTTAGCAGAAAGGTAAATCGAATTTAAGAGTTTGGCTGAATGATTATCGTTAACTCAATTGCAAACGGCTAGAGTACCTTTTGTCAAACCAATTACCAAGCTAGCTTAACTTGATACTTGGCAATCATCAGATCGCAGGTGATTAATATCTGACTTTTCATGGGATCTGGAAAACCTCTCTCCAAACCTCTCCCCTTCTAGGGGAGAGGCTTTGAATTTCTCCCCTTCCCTAGCAGGAACGCCAAAAATTTAGTCCTGCTGGATAAAGCAGTAAAGCTCTTTCCCCAGGCAAACCCAATTCTTGCAATTTACCGTGTAATCGCTGATTAAATAGTAATTTTTATAACAAATTCAGTACTAAATTGTGGTCTTGCATATAACTGCAAGCATAAGTTGTGATTACTATTGAAAAATATTGCTGCGACTAAAGCCGTTGTAATAATTTCTGCATCATTCATGTCACGACGAATATCATATTCTAGCCTAATGGCCTTCAAGAAATTGTCAGTGATAGCATAGATGGTAATTATTTCGTTTAACATTAACCCCTCCTACTTTTCCTCTGGAGGGGATTTTATTGCTTTAAAGGTTATGAAACTATGCACATGATGAAAAAAGGGCAAATCGAAAAAGTCGAGAAAGGAGCCGTTAGAGAACGGGTGAAATTCATAGCTAAAATCTTCGGAGTGGCTGCATAACTAATTCCCTTTCCAAAGCGTTTTCTGTCCCCAACAACTTTTTGCAACACAACCATTTTGACAGCGTTTGAAGGATAATCATGATGAAGATTGAGCCATTCAGGATCGACGTTCCTCAAAGCGAGATAGACGCGCTTCGCACGCGCTTGGCCAACACGCGCTGGGCGCCCGAACTTGACAACGAGGACTGGTCCTACGGAGTCAACGGCACCTACCTGCGCGAGCTGATGACCTATTGGCAGGACGGTTTCGACTGGCGCGCGCAGGAAGCGCGGATCAACAGCTTCGCGCAATTCCGTACAGAGATCGACAGCGTGCCGATCCATTTCATTCATGTGCGCAGCAAGGGCCCCAACCCCGTTCCCATCGTTCTCAACCACGGATGGCCCTGGACGTTCTGGGACCTCAAGGACGTCATCATGCCCCTGGCCGATCCTGCTGCACATGGCGGCGATCCTCAAGACGCCTTCGACGTCGTCGTCCCTTCGCTGCCAGGGTTCGCCTTCTCGGGGCCGCTGCCCCGGAACGGTGTCGGCTATGTCGAAACGGCCGACATGTGGGTCAGGCTGATGCGGGAACTGGGCTATGAGCGATTCGTCACGCAAGGCGGCGATGCAGGCGCGTTCCTGAGTGCGCGGCTTGGGCATGCGCATCCGGACTCGATCATCGGCGTCCATCTGAGCTTCCCTGTCCTCCCGGGGGTACCCAACGACGCCGGCGACCCGGCCGATTTTACCCCGGAGGAACGCGCCATGGTCGAAGGGGAGAAGGACACAGGCCAAGCGGCCTCCATCCACCTTCTGGTCAATGCCTCTGACCCACAGACCCTCGCCTGGGCGATGCACGACAGCCCGGCGGGTCAGGCGGCGTGGATGCTCCTTCGCCGCCGCGCCTGGAGCGATTGCCATGGGGACGTGGAAACCAAGTTCGACAAGGATACGCTGCTCACGCATTTCTCGTTATACTGGTTCACGAACAGCTTTGTCGGGTCGGAGCTGTTTTGCCGAGCTTCCGGATTTCCCCAGCCCATACCTCTGGCTAACGACATCAAGCCCGAGATCAGCGTGCCGACGGCTGTCGCCGTGATGCCCAAGGACCTGATGCACAGGCCACGCTCGATCGTTGCCGCACATAGCGATCTGCGCCAGTGGACCTTGTTCCCCAGCGGAGGACATTTTGCTCCAGCGGAGGAACCGAAGCTAATTACCGAAGACATCCGCTCGTTCGTTCGCCCCCTGCGCCAGCGCTGACTATCGTCAGTGGAAGCGCCGGGCGGCGCTTCCACTAATGTGATTATTTGGGACGAGTACCGAAGAACATAAAATTACCAGTGGAGAAAGTCAAGGAAGATGGCTCCTATCTGTCGTGGATTGCCCCTGATGGTAAATCAAAGAAAAAAGTGGCACAAAAATCATGGTGCGAGTAATTGAATACACTATTGATACTGAGGCAGAGCCAGAAATTTATCGCCTGATTACCAGTTTGACAGATATCGCTTTGTTCCCCGCTTTACTATTGGCGATGGAATATCATCAACGCTGGGAAATAGAAAATACCATTGATGAACTCAAACTTCACCTGCTAGGTCGCAAAACTCCCATTCATTCTCTAAACCCCCGTGAAGTTGTTCAAGAAATTTATGGTTGGCTTCTCGGTCATTGGGCTGTGCGTTCGCCCTTGGCGTTGGCGGAGCCATCGCTTATGTTTCAAGTTGCCCAACATGCTCAAATTTCCCCTTTATGATTAAGTTTTATCGGAACGCTTAATGTCGTGCGCCGTGCTATAACCAAGTTTCAGCGTCTTGAGCCAGAAGAAATACCTTTTTTTTAGCTTGGCTTGTGACCGAAATTCTTGATGAACAGATACCGGAGCGCGAAGGAAGAAGTAACCCGCGAGTTGTGAAAAAAACAAGAGCTAAATTTCCCTTCAAGAAACCGATACACAAAGGAGCCGGAGCCAAAATTGAGACACTCAACTTCTCTGTATACAATACGGCTTAGACCTTAACTGAACCGTATTGAGAGGTGCGATCACAGTGAAAATAAATCTTAATCAAAAAGTCAAGGTTAAGGTAACTTCTGTGGGTAAATCACATTTTATCCACAGGCACAAGGATTTATTTGGAGATAGCTCATACGCTCCAAAATTCCAATTTCTACAGGAAGATGAGGAAGGGTACTCAGTCTGGCAACTCTGGGATTTAATCGGGCACTTCGGTGAAGCCCTACAATTACTAACATTGCACCCACCAATTGAAACAGAAATAGAGTTAATTGAGTAGGAGCGTCAAAATATAGTAGAAGAAATTAAAACTTATAAATAGTATAAATATGAAAGTTTAGTCAATATGTCGGGTGAAGTTGGAAATAAAAAAACTCGATTTGAGTACAGAGCTACGCATAAACCCAACCAGCTTATCTTAGGTGGTGGGCAAACGGCAGTGATTACGGGCTGGACAGTCAAAGAAGCGATCGCTAAACACCTGCAACCCGAAGAGTATGCTGTAATTGGGCAACTATACTCGCCAACCTGTGGGATAAGTTTACTAATTCGTAATTTGCTATAAGTGACACATCAGTTAGAACGCGATCGCATCTAAAAATTGCGGAACTGTAATCTCCCCTTCATCTAAAATCAAGTAGTTAGCTTCTCCTTTTTGGGCAGGTTCTGGTACTGAGGTTGCATAAGGCCCACCCACAGCAACTTTTTTCCCCAGTTGCGCTGCTTTGTGAATTTGGGCGAGAAAGTCTTCTTTTTGTGCAAGCATGGCAGAAAGAATCACGATGTCGCACCATTGCCAATCAGCATACGTTTCTTGGTTAACATTGCGGTCATAAAACCGAACTTCCCAGTCTGTTGGTAGCATAGCAGCAACAGTCAGAATCCCTAGCGGTGGAATAAATGCTTTAAGTCCCGCTATTTTCATGAATTTGTCGTAAGACCAAAAGGTTTTGGTAAAACGGGGGTAAAGTAAGAGTACTTTCATTGCTATAGTCCTTTAATTAAATTTTGGTCGAAATATTTTTTACTTTTGATAAATCCGTGTTTTAGATGCTCATTGCAGAGATGATGCTAAAATGCCACTACCTTTATTTTTCAGAGATTTGTATCTGCAAAGGTGATCTTCCTGTCAGTTGGCACGATTACCGCCGTTGTAATAAAACCTAATGACGAATTTGTGGAGCGAAAAACTGTTAAATCAATCGTCTCCTGGTAAGTCCAGAAATAATTGAGCATTTTTATGAGTCAGAGTAGTAAAGTTTTTATCAGCAGACTCTCTTGAGTTAAAAATTTAACTTACAATTTCCAGGTTACTGCTACTTTATCTGACAAAACATAAATTTTGTCTATTTCTGTAAATTAAAAGTATCTAAACTGCTCTGATGAGGAGAAAAAGTGTTAACTACGGCGTTTTGCAGTTTAGTATTTGTATTACCGTGTTATGTAAACGCAATCTTTTACAATGGCATTGCATCGACTTACAATGCGATTGCATCGGCTGACAATGCCATTGTATCAGCTAACAATGCGATTGCATCGGCTGACAATGGCATTGTATCGACTTACAATGCGATTGCATCGACTTACAATGCGATTGTATTGGCTGACAATGGCATTGTATCAGCTAACAATGGGATTGCATCGACTTACAATTCGATTGCATCAAGTTTCTATTTACAGATTACAGTCGGGTGGGCATTACAATGCATTGGTGTTAACTTAAACCAAAATACTTTTAAAACCTCGTTTCCAGGTCTAAGAAGGAAATGCATCTTATTGCGGTGCCACGAGTAACAAAGGCAAAGCCTTACAGTAGGTAGGCATTAAGACCTGAGTCTCTTGACGAGGCAATCTTTTAAAGCTCTGTCTAGACTACACTAATGATTGTAATGCTCACCCTACAAGCTGTTGTTAGCATATTAAGTTATCGTTTTTGTTCATCAAGAGTTTCTACACCAATCCGAGTTGAGTTAAAATCTCTAATCCTGTAACGGCGAGTTGACCAGGAAAATGTCAAAATTAAATGAGTTTTGCGTAGGCGCATACTCCTACGGGGATCTTGCTGGGCGCAGCGTCTCCAAGAGTTGCGACTTGTCGCCAGACATCGCCACTTTACTAGCGCGGATTTGAGATAACTAAGTTGAAATTTATGGGCAAGCAACGTGTTCTTTCTGGAGTTCAACCAACGGGCAATTACCATCTAGGCAACTACTTGGGAGCCATTCGCAACTGGGTAGAAGGTCAGAGCGAATACGAAAATTACCTTTTTGTAGCTGATTTGCACGCGATTACAGTGCCACACGACCCAACACAGTTGGCCGCTGATACCTACACCCTCGCTGCTCTCTATCTAGCTTGTGGTCTTGATTTAAATCACTCGACCATTTTTGTCCAATCTCACGTTTCGGCCCATAGTGAACTCACCTGGTTACTCAACTGCATTACACCTCTAAACTGGCTGCAAGATATGATCCAGTTCAAGGAAAAAGCACTCAAGCAGGGAGAAAATGTGAGTGCAGGCTTATTGGATTACCCTGTGCTGATGGCAGCTGATATTTTGCTTTACCAAGCCGATAAAGTGCCAGTGGGTGAAGACCAAAAGCAACACTTGGAATTGACACGGGATATTGCGGCTCGGTTAAATCACCAATTTGGTAAACCAGATCAACCAGTTCTGAAGTTACCAGACCCTTTGATTCGCAAGGAAGGGGCAAGGGTGATGAGTTTGGCGGACGGTACACGCAAAATGTCGAAGTCCGATCCTTCAGAGTTAAGCCGAATCAGTTTGCTAGATCCGCCAGAGCAGATTCAATACAAGATTAAGCGTTGTAAAACTGATCCGATTCGTGGGCTGACTTTTGATGATCCAGCGCGTCCGGAGTGTAATAACTTGTTAACGCTCTATACATTGCTTTCTGGTAAAACGAAGGAAGATGTAGCAGTTGAGTGTCAGGATATGGGCTGGGGACAATTTAAACCATTATTGACAGACACGATAATTGAGTCCCTGAAGCCAATCCAAGAAAAATATCAGTCAATAACGGCGGACAAAGGCTATTTGGAATCTGTGTTGCGGGATGGAGGGGAAAAAGCTAGAGCGATCGCAAATCAAACTTTATCACAAGTAAAAACTGCTTTAGGCTACTCTCTTCCTTTATAGGTTTTCCCTTCAGGTGTGATTTGCTATACCATTTAATAAATGGAAGTTCTTAATTTTATGCATTACACCCATAGCCGCACAGCCTTCAAGAGAGCTGTACAAGCAGGTGAATTTCTAGTTACAGCCGAGGTAGCACCTCCGAAAGGGGGAGATCCAGCCCATATGATTCAAATGGCGGCGACCCTTAAGGGAAGGGTTCATGCTGTCAATGTTACTGATGGTAGCCGTGCAATGTTACGGATGTCTTCGTTAATGGCGTCGGTGATTTTGTCACAAAACGGCATAGAGCCAATTTGTCAAGTTGCTTGCCGCGATCGCAACCGCATTGGTTTACAAGCTGATTTAATGGGCGCTCATGCTTTGGGCATTCATAACATTTTAGCTTTGACTGGTGACCCAGTAAAAGCAGGCGATCATGCAGATGCCAAATCAGTATTTGATTTGGAAGCTGTGCGACTGCTACAACTAATTCGGAAGATGAATCAAGGCGTTGATTGCAACGAGAAACCCTTGACTGATGGAGCGCTAGATTTATTTGTTGGTGCAGCGGTAGATCCACAATGTAAAAGCTGGTCGGGTTTGCAAAGTCGATTTGAACGCAAAATCGAAGCAGGAGCGCAGTTTTTTCAAAGTCAGTTGATTACCGATTTTGACCTGCTAGAAAAGTTTATGGACACAATTGCCGCTGGTTATAAAAAACCGATTTTGGCAGGAATTTTTCTGTTGAAATCGGCAAAAAATGCCCAGTTTATTAATAGGTGTGTTCCGGGTGTAAATATTCCCCAGCATATTATTGATAGATTGGCAAAAGCCAAAGACCCTTTTGAGGAAGGAATAAAAATTGCAGCCGAGCAAGTGCAAATAGCGCGGCAATTGTGTCAGGGTGTCCATGTGATGGCGGTGAAGCGTGAAGATGCGATCGCGCCAATTTTAGATTTAGCTGGGGTTGCTCCAGTTAATCAGTTGGTATCCAAGTAAACAAAATGATGGATTTTTTTATTAAAGCAGATGGGAGCAACCATCTGCTTTTTTTTACGCCGAATCAGATGCCTGACTTTTCACGGTATTTGGAAAACCTCTCTCTAAATCTCTCTCCTAAAAGGAGGAGCCACTGCGCCCTTGCGGTCTGCTGACTTCTTCGCTCTTAGCGTTCCCGCTCTTTAGTGGCGTTAGAGACTTTGAATTTTCCCCCTTAGAGCGTCGGGAAGGGGGTTAGGGGGTTAGGTTTTTCGTGGGCTTTTCCACATGATCTCAATTGTTAGAATCAGACATGCGTACAGTATTTTTGATAAACTTTCAATACCCAATTTTCGCTTGACTAAATCCAGGTGCAAACTGACAAAATATTTTATAGTTTATTTCAAGCTTTTCCTAGCATATTTTTTACAAAAATTGGCGATCCGACTGTCAATGTCAACGCCTATGAATTTGTTTGAGTCGAACTCAAAGAAACTGCTTTTAGAATTGATGGGGTATTCATCCCCACAAATCAAACCACAAATCAACCACTGTACTTTGTGGAAGTCCAGTTTCAATTAGACTCAACTTTTTATAGACGCTTCTTTGCCGAAATCTTTCTTTACTTGCGTCAAAACGAATCAGTAAATTTTTGGCGTGCTGTCGTTATTTATCCGCAACGAAGTTTAGATCCCACTGATCGGCTACCGTATGAGTTGCTGCTAAACAGTTCACAAGTGCGACGCATTTATCTAGATGAATTAGATACGGGGGAGAACTCACTTAAAGTTGCGATCGTTAAATTAATTATTGAAAGAGAAGAGACAGCTGTTGACAAAGGTAGAGAATTGATTTTACAAGCAAGACAACAACTGACAGATGAAGCAACCAGAAAGCAAATTGTAGAATTAATAGAGACTATCCTATTGTACAAATTTACCCGGTTAAGCCGAGAGGAGTTAGCAGAAATGTTGGGTATAGACGATGAATTCAAAAAGACAAGGATGTATCAATCAATCAAGCAAGATGGCTTGGAAGAAGGTCGGCAGGAAGGTCGGCAGGAAGGTTGGCAACAAGGTCGGCAGGAAGGTCAGCAACAAGGTCGGCAGGAAGGTCAGCAACAAGGTCGGCAGGAAGGTCGGCAACAAGCTAAATTAGAAGCTATTCCTCGGTTGTTGGCATTGGGGTTGAGTGTAGAACAAGTGGCGGTGGCTCTCGATTTGACAGTGGTGCAAGTACAGCAAGCAGCCCAGAATCAGTCTGGCTGATAGTGGGCGCTGCTTGAGTATTGCCCTTTATCTTTGGAAACACTCTGCTGTATATTGCTTGAGCAAAGCGTGCAAGATATCAATAAAATTTTTTACCTGAAGTGCGATCGCCTCTTTTATGTTTAGTTTCACTAAATGAGAAGCGATGTCTACGACGGGCTACGCCTACGCAGTTAAACACCTGGGTTACATCTTACCGCGTTGCATCACTTCTTGTAGATGTCGGCGAACCTCTTGTGCATGTTCAATATCAGATTGGCGCAATTTTTGGAACAACTCTACACAAGGCTGAGAACCTACTTGCTCTGCATCTTTGATGTAAACATCATAAGCTTTAACGGCTTCAGCCTTGTTGTGCAACACCGTGATAAAATCGTACTCCAAGTTGCTAATTGGTTCTTGAGACTGTCCGTTACCTGTATTTGTAGTCATTGCTTGACCCTCTTTTAGAATTTCTAATTAACTTTATACTTACCCTTCAAGAGCGATTCATCTCCCCAAAAGAGTATAGTTGAATACGTCGGAAGTACCTTATGAGGGTAAGTTAGGTACTAATACTTCTGGCTTAACAGCCATCAAAAAAACCGATATGACTCTTTCAACTCTTTCTCCCCTGTTCTCCCACTCCTCACTCCCTAATTTCATAGAAGTTTATCCAAGAGGTTGATTTTCATCACATTGACGTGAATACTGCAATTCCAACTCATTTTGTCGTTCCCTATCTCCTCTATACACAATCGGGCACAACTTAGTGTTAGCGCTCATACAATCCATGTGTGGCGTCTTAGCACAGACTACAAGTAGCCCACCCAAAACAAACAACAAACCACAAATTGCAGCTGTATTAACCCAAGAAATTTCCAGCGCTCCCTGAACTACTACTTCTCGCAGTAGAGATACAATTGTTACCTCAACTGCTACCCCCACAGAGATACTATGTTCTTGCAAGTAAACCATTAACAACCGAAATAACTCGACTAAAATCAACACAAATAGGATTTTTGCAGTCACATGTTTATAATCCAGTTGCTGCGTAATGGCGATAAATAACCCCCACAATTGCATCAGCATGACGGCAAACAAAGCCAAACACAAGACAATCACAATTAAGTCTTGGAAGGCTTCCATGTTGCGAACAATTGAGTGTCGATCAAGCCAGCGATCAGAAAATAAAAATCGACTCTTCAGGCGCTTTTGCATGTACGTTTCATTCCAATCGGGACAAGTTAAGACAACACCAGCGAGTCAACCCAATAATTTTATGTTATGCAATATTAAGCTTTTGTGCCTCAGCGAGGTTGGTAATTTAAATTTTGTACCTGTTGCAACAATTGCCCGGCATTTTTTGCCCACGAGGGATTACCCTGAGCATTGTATAAATCTCTAGCAAATTGGAATACTTGTACTGCATTTCCATATTGCTGTAGCTGCATAAAAACTAACCCTGCACCATAATAAGCGTTGGGATAGTTGGAATTAGCTTCTGCTGATTTTCTAAAAGCTTCTAATGCCTCTTGTAATTTACCTTGCTGAAACAAAATTGAACCGAGATTGTAGTAAGCTTCTGGATACTTGGGATTAATTTTTACTGCCTGATTAAAGGCATTTTTTGCTTGCTCAAGTTTGCCTTGTTGGAGATAACACATCCCTATATGATAAGGAGGCTCTGGTGCATTTTTGCTATATTCTATGGCTTTTATAAAAGATGCGATCGCTAGCTCACAATCTCGTTGCTGTTCTCGTACCAACCCCAAGTTATAGTGGGCAAATCCTAGTTTGGAATCAAGTTCTAACGCACGTTGCAAATAATCGTTAGCTAACTTTAAATTATTACCTTCTAACAACGCACCACCTAAATTAGCAAAAGCAGGAGCAAATTTGGGATCGGCTTGCGTCGCTCGATAAAATGCATCCGCAGAGGGTTGTAATTGTCCCGTTTGTCGGAATGCTAGCCCTAAATTATAGTGCGCTGGTGCTAATGTCGGATCTAATTGGGCTGCTTGTTTAAAGGCGGCGATCGCATCTTGTACCCTTCCCGCCTGAATTGCCTGTAAACCTTGGTTTAACCAGTCTATGGCAGTTTTACCATTAGATTGTGCCAGCTTTGAGAGGACAGGAGGAGATAAAGAAAGAGAAGGGGAAGGAATGCTAACAACCAGTATCAAACTTACTAACCCTGCTATGCGATATTTAGATAATGATAATCCCATTGAATTCCTAACTTGCAACACTTTCAGTTAAATTTACTTCATAATAAGTTTTTTACAAAAATTTTTAATTTGCTATGAAAGTTTGTGATAGTTAACTTTTCTTAAGCTAAATCTTACGACAGGCTACAATTTTTTGAAGTTTCGATTAAAAGAAGGATAATAACAAATTAAAGAAGGGGTAATTTTGACTCCAGAGAACCATTTTTTATCCCTGATATATACAGCAGAATAATGCGGTTAGGAAAGACTTACCGCAAGGGGGGTTTTATGAACGAAAAAGTAAAATCGGGTTCGCGGAATGTTGCAATCGTCGGGCCTTATTTAAGTGGAAAAACCACTTTACTAGAAAGCTTGTTATTTGTCACAGGGGCAATTTCCCGCAAAGGGAGTGTTAAGGACAGCAATACAGTGGGAGATAGTGCTGCCGAGTCGCGCGATCGCCACATGAGTGTAGAAGTCAGCGCCGCTACCACTGAGTATAGCGGCATTCGTTTCACTTTTATAGACTGTCCGGGAAGTGTAGAATTTGCCCAAGAAACGTACAATGCTTTAATCGGAGTGGATGCGGCAATTGTAGTTTGCGAACCCATACGCGAACGAGTCCTCACCCTCGCCCCTCTATTTAAATTCCTCGACGATTGGGAAATTCCCCACCTCGTCTTTGTCAACAAAATGGATCGGGCAAATATTCACGTTTTGGAAACATTGAACGCCCTGAAAGCAGTATCTAGCCGTCCCTTGGTAGCGCATCAATATCCCATCATGAATGGGGAACAACTCACCGGCTTTATTGATATGGTGAGCGAACAGGCATATCAATATCATCCAGGCGCACCTGCTGACCCCATCTCCTTTCCCGAAAGCTTAAAAGAAGAAGAACATATAGCACGAGCAGAAATGCTCGAAGCATTAGCAAATTTTGACGACCATTTACTTGAAGAACTTTTAGAAGACATTGAGCCACCCCAAGAGGAAATCCTCAAAGATTTAAAAATGGAATTAGGGGCAGATTTGGTAGTGCCCGTTTTCTTTGGTGTGGCAGAACAAGATTATGGTGTTAGACCTCTATTAGAAGCCTTGTTACGGGAAGCCCCCGAACCAGAAACCACAGCAGAACGTCGCTTAAAAAACTTAAAAGGTGGTACACCTTTAGCGCAGGTATTAAAAACTTACTACACTCCCCAAGGTGGCAAACTCTCTCTGGTGCGTGTTTGGCGGGGCAAATTAACTGATGGTATTGTCCTCAATGGGATTCGGACTGGTGGAATTTACCGCCTCATGGGACAACAACAGCAGTTTGTTAACCAAGTTAGTGCTGGTGAAATTGTCGGATTGAGTCGTTTAGAAGGAATCAAGACAGGGGATACAATCTCTATAGAACAGCAGTCGGCAATAGAATTACCCAAAGCTGTACAGTTGGAACCAGTGTATGCTCTCGCTATCACACCAGAAAAGCGCAACGATGAAGTTAAACTCAGTGGTGCCATTACCAAGTTATTGGAAGAAGACTGCTCACTTGCTTGGGAACAACACGGCGATACTCACGAAGTAATCTTGTGGGGTCAAGGCGAGATTCATTTGCAAGTCACCCTAGACAGACTGCGCCGCAAATATAATCTACCGATGACAACCCATTTACCGCAAGTGCCTTACAAAGAAACTATCCGCAAAACGGTGGCTTCTGTTCATGGGCGCTACAAGCACCAAAGCGGTGGTCACGGACAGTTTGGTGATGTTTTTCTCGACATCAAGCCTTTACCACGCGGTACAGGTTTTAACTTTAATGAAACCATTGTCGGCGGCGTGGTTCCCAAACAGTATATTCCTGGGGTAGAAATGGGCGTGCGGGAATTTCTAACGCATGGGCCTTTGGGCTACCCAATAGTCGATGTGGCGGTAACTCTGACTAATGGTTCATACCACAACGTTGATAGTTCCGAACAAGCCTTTAAGCAAGCTGCCCGATTGGCAATGCAAACGGGGATACCCCAAGCCGAACCTACCCTGTTAGAACCAATTCTGCGGGTGGAAGTGACCACACCTAGCGAATTTACCTCCAAAGTGCTGCAACTGTTGAGTGGTAGACGGGGGCAAATTTTAGGTTATGAGGGTAAAAACGATTGGCAAGGCTGGGATAATGTCTCTGCATACTTGCCACAAGCAGAGATGCAAAACTTTATAGTAGAGCTGCGATCGCTCACTCTTGGCGTTGGCTCCTTCCACTGGGAATATGACCATCTCCAGGAAGTGCCGGAAAAACTTGCTGAACGTGTAATTCACAGTAATGGTAATGGTGCTAACGGCAACGGCAAGTAATTTTGAATTAATGTAAAGTTGCGATCGCTCGAAGGCTCAGATTCCCGACTTCTCGAAGAAGTCGGGGAGCTTTTAGAATCAATAAAAGGATTTGTAAAACTCTACCGTTCATAGAGGTCTTCACGCTGCCAATCCCGACCTTCAAGTTGAGCAGATCGAGTTTTGATTTGGTCAATAAATTCTCTTTCGGCTTCCCACATTGCAAGGTTAGTTTGAGGTGCAGTTATTTCACCAAGATGAAGGTCAATGGCTTGGCGAATAATTTCTGCTTCACTTACACCCGCCTGTTGGGCGATCGCTTTTAGCAGATGTTCTTGACGTGGTTCCATATAAAGGCGGGGTTCTATGGGATCAATTTTTCTAAAATTTTTTCTAAAAAAGACTCTGCTTCTTTTAATAAAGAGCGATGTAGTTTACGAAAGTGTTCTTCTTTAATAGGTGTATGATTTAGACCAAGCCATTTGAATTTATCTGACAAATCTTTCCAAGACTTTTTAATATCTGTTTCTTTTCCATGATCTGCATCATGACGTAGCCACTTGTTTCTTAAATGCTTGATACACCAAATAAAATCACAATCTACCTTTTCATCTAGTACACCACCGTGTTTAGTTAAAAAGCGTAAATTATCTTTTCCTGCTCCCTCATAAAAAGTAAAGTATAAATAATCTATAAAGTCTCCAAAACTCCGTTTATCTTGAGGTATTATCCAAGGTAAATTTGCACAAGCTTCTAAAAGTTTACTTGTGGGTTTAAACATTTCTTTCTGTTCTTTAGTTTGCGTTACCTCATTACATTGAATAATTAAGTCCCAAATTCGTTTTACCTCTGTATTTGCCTGAGCAGCAGGAGAAAGTAGTATTAGAGATCCTTCGTCCTCTTCTTCACATGATTCTACAATTGTTATTAATTCATCTTGTTGAATAATCGGTAGTAATAAATCTATCTCACAGGAAGCTAATTCATCATCTGCTGGTACTGTAATAATATTAATTAAAGTTTCCGTAGTAGTTAGTAATTGATCTTCTGCTAAATGTAAAGAAGTCTCTAAAGCCCGATAAACTTTTTCACTTGTACTTTGCTCAAGACGTTGATAGGTCTTTTCTACAAAATCTGTATAAACACTTGAAGGTTTTAATAAATTTTGTACTAAAGCTGGATTTTTACTAAATAGATTGAGTTCTTGAATTTGACGTGTAACTTCTGTGAAACTTTTATCCCATACCCTTGAGGCAAGTGCGATTTCCTTTAATTCACGAGACGGCTTAAAAATTTCCAGACTGGGCTGAACCAGTTTTTGCCAAGTAAAAATTTGTTTATTTAAATTTGTATACAACTTGTCTTGTGCGAATTTATATTCCTCTACTGGTCTAAGTCTTGATTTACCAGATAAATTTTCTAATACCTCAGAAGAGTGGGAGAATAGCCTTGATTTACCAGAGAGATTTTCTAACAACTCAGAAGAGTGGGAGAATAGCCTTGATTTACCAGATAGGTTTTCTAACAACTTAGAGTGGGAGAATAGCCTTGCTCTGCCAGTAAAGCTCTCTTCTATCCCGCTAGTTTGCTCAGATATTTTTGAAAAAATAGATGTGTAAGAGCTATTTAAATTTCCAAGATTTTGTAATAGTTTTTTAAAGGAGCTATCGTTAAATTCTTCAAATGACATATAATTTTTCTATATAGTTTTGACAATATTTATTATAATCTAAGAAATAGGAAGCTACAATAGCTTAATATTGGCTATTGCAAGCTTCAACATGAAATTTCAATGGTAAGTAATGGTAACACTTCAATTACGACAATTAAGTGTTCCGCCAGGACATAGAGTAATACTCCACGATGTTAGCTGGCAAGAATTTGAGGCAATTTTAGAAGAACTTGGCGACCATCGAGCCACTCGGTTGGCTTACAGCCAAGGAACTTTGGAGATGAGGATGCCGTTACCGAAGCATGAGAAAGCCAAAGTCATCATTGGGGATTTGGTGAAAATTCTGCTGGAGGAGTTAGAGATTGACTGTGAGACATTTGGCTCAACCACCTTTAAACGTGAAGATATGGCTTTCGGTGTAGAGCCTGATGATTCTTTCTACATTCAAAATCATGCTCGGATGATTGGTAAAGAGCGAATAGACTTGAGGGTTGATCCGCTACCTGACCTTGCAATTAAAGTTGATGTTACTTCCAAAACTCAACTGGATGCTTACGAAGCGTTAGGAGTTCCTGAACTGTGGCGATATGAAGATAGGAAGCTACAAATTAATATTCTTCAGAATGGCAAATACATTGAGTCTGAAATTAGTTCTACTTTTTCCAACTTGCCCATTGTTGAAGCAATTCCCCAGTTTGTCGAACAGAGCCGAACTTTAGGCAGAAGTCCAACGCTGAGAGCATTTCGTCAATGGGTAAGAAAGCAAATCAACCCAACTTACAGCAGTTTTCATGTATTTGAACCACATCTATCGTAGGGGCACAGCAATGCTGTGCCCCTACCGCGTGGTCTATTTACCTGAAAATAGCTGTAACGTAACCCTTGCTCTTTTAACAACTCATATTCCAAGCTGCATCAACTTCTGCATCAAAATATTCTTTAATTAAGAAATAATAATTATCAGAAATTAGTACTTCATAATATGCTTGGTTTATAAGTAGCTGTCAGGAAATTTTATTACATATGAATTACGATGCTTTCATTGTTCCACCAGGTTCAAAGATTTCTCTGAAAAAAAACTATGACCCAGCTTATAAGAATGATTTTAATCAAAAAGCTGATGCTGCAATCAAATTACAGGCAGATATTGAACGACTAGCAAATTACCAAAATATTCTCTACGCTCAAAACACTTATGCCTTATTGATTATTTTTCAAGCAATGGATGCTGCTGGTAAAGATAGCACAATTAAACATGTGACATCTGGTGTTAACCCGCAAGGATTTCAGGTGTTTAGTTTCAAGAGTCCCAGTGCGGAAGAATTAGACCATGACTACCTGTGGCGAACAACTAAGGCTTTGCCAGAAAGAGGTCGAATTGGGATATTCAACCGCTCATACTATGAAGAAGTGCTAGTAGCTCGTGTCCATCCAGAAATCTTGAAAAAGCAACAACTTCCTTACTTCCCTGAAGGAAATAAGATATGGAAACAACGCTTTGAAGAAATTAATGGTTTGGAAAAATATTTGGTAGACAATGGTGTAATCATCCTGAAGTTCTTTCTCAATGTTTCTAAATCAGAGCAGAAAAAACGTTTTTTAGAACGGATTGAATCTCCTGAAAAAAATTGGAAGTTTTCAGATAGCGATGTCCGAGAACGAGCTTTTTGGGATGATTATATGAATGCTTACGAAGAAGTTTTCAATCACACTAGTACGAAATCGGCTCCCTGGTATATTATTCCTGCCGATCGCAAATGGTTTACTCGCCTGGTAGTCGCTAATATTATCTGCACAAAATTACAAGAACTAAATCTGCGATACCCAACAGTGAGTGAGGAACATAGGCAGCAGCTTTTAGAAGCAAAACGCATTCTAGAGCAGGAAGATGAACCTATGAAATTAGTGGAGAAAGAGAAAAAAAAGTAAGCTATTTCAAATAATATATTATATAATTTCTGAAATATAATATGAATAATCAAAAATTTTTTATTCTCTGTGTAACGAATAAGTTTGGTTGGTAATGAGAACCTAAAAATTATGATTAAAATAGCGGAAAATGCCAGCAATCATCCACCTCAGTTTACTAACGCTACTTTTGATATTGTAGCGATCGCAGCCTCAGCAGGCGGTGTGACTGCTTTAATTGAAGTGCTATCGACTCTACCAGCAGAATTTACAGCCGCGATTGCCATTGTGCAACACATTCCTCCGCAAGATCGGTCGCTCATGGCAGAAATTCTCAGTCGGCGCACGGCTATTAGCGTCAAACAGGCAGAGGAGGGAGATATCCTTACCCCAGGAACGGCTTACGTTGCTGCACCCGATCATCACTTGTTGGTTAACGGTGACGGCACGCTTTCCTTATCACAGTCGGAATTGGTACATTTTTTACGTCCTAGGGCTGACTTGTTATTTGAATCGGTTGCAGCCACTTACAAAAATAGAGCGATCGCCCTTGTGCTAACTGGAACGGGTAATGATGGCACGGTCGGGGTAGAGGCAATTAAAAAAATGGGTGGTACTATCATTGTCCAAGATGTAAAAACCGCTGAATTTTCCGGGATGCCCTCAGCTGCGATTCAAGCTGGCAAAGTAGATTTTATTCTCCCCCTGAATAAAATCTCTAACGCCTTGATGACTTTAGTCATGGGAGAATTATTACTAAACCCAGAGGTAGGGGGGCATACAACTCTTGGAGAGGCTGCGCCCTAAGTACAGCCCAACATAAATGAGGTACGGAATTCGTTTTTTGAATTAAACGTGTCTAGTAGCATCACCGAAACAGGGAGTAGGGAGTAGGGAGTAGGGAATAGGGAAAGAGAGAAAATACCCTACTCCTATATGGTTTGAAGCCTCCCTCTTTAGGGGGAAAAGAAGAGAAAAAATTGTGTGGAGAGGCACTGCCGACACACAATCAGTCAATATTAAATCCCCTGTTTTCAAACAGGGGTTCCCTACTCCCTCTCCCCTACTCCCTACTCCCTTGTTAAAGTTTTTATTTCTGACCCCTTTTTGCGGTGACGTGTACTAAGCGTAGCTATGGCGCAGGGTTTACAACTACGCTCAGTACAAGTCAGGACAACCTCAGGACAAGCTCAACAACTAGGGGAGCAGAGGAGATATGTTTTAAAATACAACTTGGTGTAAACATACTTTCATGAGTCTTTGATACTCGTTAATCCACCTCAGAACTCCGTTAACGAGTCTTTGATACTCGTTAATCCACTTCAGAACTCCGTTAACGAGTCTTTGATACTCGTTAATCCACCTCAGAACTCCGTTAACGAGTCTTTGATACTCGTTAATCCACTTCAGAACTCCGTTAACGAGTCTTTGAT
>NZ_JBALDG010000072.1:0-25122 GCF_036917195.1 Nostoc sp. | reverse complement strand
GGGTCGTTTCTTTCATCAGGCTTTTATAACGTAAAAGCTAATCTAGTTAAGCATTATACCTTTTTTTGTCTTTTACTTTTGTTTAAGTCCCGCTATGACTGCTAACAACATCGAATCCTTTGAAACCACAGTAATTGAATCTACCGAATCGATAGTAATTGTAGAAATTAGTCCTCAAACCGACGAATTGGTAGAAACCGAAATGGCTGGCGAAAGTGATGAAGCCAAGCGCGAAACTAAAGCGCTGATTGAGGCACTAGAAAGACGTAGCCAAGCAGAGTCAGCAGGTACTCTCACGCGTGAAACCTATTTGAAAGCTGTGCGACAAGCACGGGAATTGATTGAAGGCAGGAAACTGATAGAACGCGATCGCTTACAAGACTCTTGGGCGATAATTCAGGATGAAGCTGAGAGAAACTGGCACTTAATAATGAAAGACTTAGTAGACTTCAGCTTTCGCCTGCAAAAGGCGGCTACTGCTGCTTGGGAAACCTTCAATAACCCTTACCCTCGTTAGTTCGATGAACCTCTTTCTGTGTTGAACTTTAGTTCAAGTCTGTCTCGATAGGCTTGGGTTAAGGCTTGCTCTTTTTCAAGTCTGTCCCTCTCTGAGTCGGCTACGTTGTATACGCAGTGAATTACCCCTCCCTAACCCTCCCCGATGTATTGGGGAGGGAACCGGAAATCTCATTTCCCCCCTTTATAAGGGGGGATTAAGGGGGGTGATACGACTTGTGTATACACGGTAGCCTTGTAATACCAATTTTATGTGAAGTTGACTTTATTCGCGTACTCCTGGTTTATCCCGTAGGTACAAGATATGAGATAATATTTATGAAATTTTCAACAACACACCACATATGAAACCACGAATTCTAATTTCAATGATTACAGTCGTTTCTTTGTGCAGTGTATTTTTTTCACCAACAGCTTACGCGACCTCGACCTACAACTACAAACCAGGTGAATACGTCGTTATTGTTCACGGTCGCTCTCCAAATGGACGTTACTCAATCGCCTCGCATGGTGAGGGCGATCTTGGCGTAAACAATTTTCACCTTTATTTGATGGATGCTCAAACAGGGAAAAAAATTGGTCCTCTCGAAGAAGTCAACGAAATACTTGATACAGGTGCCAACGCCTATTATGCAAAATGGTCAGCCGACTCTAGTCAAGTCTCCATTAGTTATCGAGTTGATAGACATGCCGCTGTAATGATTCGCTATTCTATTAAAGGCAGGCGTGCTTACATCATTAGTGGACCAACACCAATAGACAGGCTAGAACGATAATCTGTCTGAATATTGGGACTACGACGAGAGATTTAGTTTAAAATGAAGCTGCATAGAATAGGGTTTCAAGAATGAAATTATAAGATGACAATAAGCAGATTCGCTCTGGGGTTATTTTTTCAAGCAGTTGTTGCAAGCGAGTACGTAATTGTTCAAGTGTTGTAAAAACTTCACCTTGAAGTTGGTACTTAATAAATTCCCAAACTCGAAACTATGGGATTAAGTTCTGGGCTATGGGCGGGTTGACAGACCGGAATTAAATTTTCTGGCCAGCGCAATTTATTCGTCAGATGAGCGCCTGCTTGGTCAATTTGAATTAGGGCAATATCCTCGCCTGGGTAGTTTTAATTTCGTTTTGAGTCGGTAATCTACCCAGGAGTAGACTGTTGCATATGTCAGTTCTAGACCATACTCTGTTTTCAGCCATTCAACAATCTCTCCGTAACTTTTGAAACCTACTCCTAATTTCAGACGTTCCTTTAGTCCCGTTAACGCTTCTGAGGTTAAATGTGGTGTTTGTCCAGCAGCGGTTTTGACTTCGAGTAACTCCGATAACCCACCATGTCGATACTTTTGTAGCCATCGGGTTACTGTGGATGTATCTCGCCCCAAGCGATGCGCTAGTTCTTGATGCTGTTTTACTTGACCTGTTTTGAGCCACCACAAGATTTGTATTCGTTCTCTTTGCCTGGCAGTGCGAGTCTGTTTTAATTGTTTGTCTAAAAATTCTACACTCTCTTCAATCACGCTCTTCAAACTACGCGCCATAATATTCACCACCTGAGTGTCCTTCTATTCTATGCAACTTCACATAAAATTGGTATAAAGGGGAGGGAATTAGATGTTTTAGTTCCCCTTTCTAATGTTATTTTGGCGATGCCTGCGGCGGGCTACGCCTACGCATTTGTTGATTTAGGGTTCGCATTTATTGATTCGGCGTTCGCATTTGTTGATTTAGGGTTCGCATTTGTTGATTCGGCGATCGCATTTATTGATTCGGCGATCGCATTTATTGATTCGGCGATCGCATTTATTGATTTGGCGATCGCATTTATTGATTCGGCGATCGCATTTGTTGATTTAGGGTTCGCATTTGTTGATTTAGGGTTCGCATTTATTGATTTGGGGTTCGCATTTGTTGATTCGGCGTTCGCATTTGTTGATTTAGCGATACCTGCGGCGTGCTACGCCAACGCATTTGCTGATTGCACTTGAGTTGGAGAGGGACAGGCTTTGCGTAGTAAAACCTTTTAGACGCATTATTTTTGATTGTGGCACTCTCCACTCGAAATAAATATTTTTGCTTTTGGGCATAAATAAATTTATTTGCTCTGAAACTCTTTTTGCACCTTGTATTCTAAGTAAGTCGGTACAATAAAACCAAACTGTGTGAATAAAAATAAACAAGGCTCAAACTCTTTTTCCCCCTGCCCTCTGCTCCCCTGTCTCTTCGGTCACGGATAAGATAAAGAGGTAACGTAGCTCCTCACACAAGTAGCAATGACTTCAACCCTACGGAAATTTCCTCGTCTTAATACCCCAACGCTGCATCAGTTGCCCAATGGTTTGACAATCATAGCGGAGCAGATGCCAGTTGAAGCTGTAAACCTCAATGTCTGGATTAAAGTTGGTTCAGCGGTAGAATCTGATGCCATTAACGGTATGGCTCACTTTTTAGAGCATATGATTTTTAAGGGAACAGAACGACTGGCTAGCGGCGAGTTTGAACGGCGAATTGAAGAACGGGGTGCTGTTACCAATGCCGCTACTAGCCAAGACTATACTCATTACTATATAACCACTGCGCCTAAAGATTTTGCCGAGCTGGCTCCACTACAAATAGATGTAGTATCAAATGCTAGTATTCCTGATGATGCTTTTGAACGGGAGCGATTAGTAGTTTTAGAAGAAATTAGGCGTTCAGAGGATAATCCCCAGCGGCGGACATTTCGACGGGTGATGCAGACAGCGTTTAGCGAGTTACCTTATCGCCGTGCGGTATTGGGGCCAGAATCAGTGATTGCCGAACTTAAACCGCAACAGATGCGGGATTTTCATACTAATTGGTATCAACCCCAGTCAATTACTGCTGTAGCTGTGGGCAATTTGCCTGTGGAAGAATTAATTGCAACCGTTGCTGAAGGATTTACAAAACTCAGTACAGACGCGATTAATCGCGTCTCTCCCTACTCACCAGTACAGACGCGATTAATCCCGTCTCTGCCTCCTGAGTCACCATTTACAGAAATTGTCCGTCGAGAATTTGTAGATGAAAGTCTCCAGCAAGGAAGGCTAGTGATGGTTTGGCGGGTTCCAGGAATGACTCAGTTAGATCGCACCTATGGACTGGATGTTTTAGCAGGAATTTTGGGACACGGACGGACATCAAGACTGGTGAGGGATTTACGAGAAGAACGGGGATTAGTTTCTTCAATTTCTGTGAGCAATATGACCAATCAGCTGCAAGGGACATTTTATATTTCAGCTAAATGTGCAGTGGAAAATTTAGCAGAAGTAGAGGATGCGATCGCTCAACACATTCGCAAAGTTCAAACCGAGTTAGTCACAGAATCAGAAATTGCCCGTGTGCGGCGGCGAGTAACTAACAAATTTATATTTAGCAATGAAACACCAAGCGATCGCTCTGGGTTGTATGGTTACTATCAGTCCTTGCTGGGAGATTTAGAACCCGCCTTTAACTACCCAGATTATATTCAGAGCCAAGATGCAACTGACTTGATGCAAGCAGCCAAAAAGTATCTTTCCCCAAATGCTTATGGTGTAGTTGTCGTCAAGCCGTAAATTATAAATGGGGAATGGGAAGTGGGGAATAGGGAATTGGGTATTAGGCATTAATCAATAATTCTTCTTCCCCTGCCTCCCTGCTTCCCCTGCTTCCCCTGCTCCCTCATCCCCACTCCCCAATTTAATCATGTGGACTCAAATCGATGCTCATATTAGCCAGGTGACTGGCAAAAAATTTCAGAGTCAGCAACGGCGATCGGTTGGTGGCGGGTGCATCAACCAAGGTTATGCTGTTTCCAATGGTGAGATAACCTACTTCGTTAAGATTAATCAACCATCCGAAGTTGCGATGTTTGAGGCTGAGGCATTGGGTTTAGAGGAAATGCTAGCAACGGCTAGTATTCGTGTCCCAAAACCTTTAAGCTGGGGTGTAGCTGGGAATTCTAGTTACATCTTGCTGGAATGGTTAGAACTTGGTAGCAGTAACAGCAATTCGTGGGAAGAGATGGGGCGCAAGTTAGCAGCGATGCATCAAGCTAGCAGTAGTGAAGGTTTTGGTTGGAAAATAAACAATACTATTGGTTCAACGCCCCAAATCAATACTTGGACAGCAGACTGGGCAGAATTTTATATTAAACATCGCCTGGGTTATCAATTTCAGTTGGCAAGGCGACGGGGAGGAAATTTCCCTCAGCAAGAAAAATTACTAGCAGCTATCCCGCAACTATTGGCGCACCAGGTGCAACCTTCTTTAGTACATGGCGATTTATGGGGCGGAAATGCCGGGTGTACAGCCTCAGGAGAACCTGTGATTTTTGATCCAGCAACTTATTTTGGCGATCGCGAAGTTGATATTGCCATGACAGAATTATTTGGTGGATTCTCCGCAGCGTTTTACAAAGGTTACAACGAAGTCTTTCCTTTAGATGCAGGCTATGAGCAGAGAAAAACGCTCTATAACCTGTATCACATTTTGAATCACTTCAATTTATTTGGGGGCGGTTACGGTTCCCAGGCGAACCGGATGATTGACCAGATTTTGCGCTAAGTACAGCATTTCATTAATTCCTAGCGAATTAAATTTAGCAATACCCTGCAATGCCAATGTGTCGGGATGCATTGTTAATGCATCGGCCGCTTTATTAATGCGTCGGCTTGCATTGTTAATGCGTCAGCTTGCATTATTAATGCGTCAGCTTGCATTATTAATGCGTCAGCTTGCATTATTAATGCGTCGGCTTGCATTGTTGATGCGTCAGCTTGCATTGTTGATGCATCGGCTTGCATTGTTAATGCATCTCAATACAATGCCAATGCATTCCCTTGGAATCTTAATGCGTTCCCCTGCATTAAAAACGCTACGCTTTTACGCAAAACTGTAGTAAGTACTGGATTGCAGAAACACAGGAACACCCGATTGCTTAATTCATATGATGTCCGCCAAATTAGCCATAAGAAAAGAACCCCACCCCCAACCCTTAAAAACAGGCTCTTAGGTTAGCTCAAGCGTAGCTTTGGCTCTTTGGGCTTGGGGGTATTATGGTTAATTGCCCGAACATCATATCACTGCTGCAAATCATCACCTCCCTCACTCTGAAAGAACGCCTTAATAGGCAACAAAAAACAGGAGGATAGTTATTGCTTGGAGACTGATGCTACCTTAAAGCCACAAATTGATTCACCATCACCGCCAATGCCAAGATACCCAAAATCGTCATTAATCCCGCAGGCATAAACTTGCGTGTTTTAGCCAGTCGAAATCCAAAGACGACTACTAAAACAGCAGTAATTAACCCTGCTAAAATCGAACCCCAGGTTTGTCCTTGGAATTGAAAGTAAGCGGCAAGTATTAGTAATAAACCGCTAATGCTACCGCTTAGGAGTGAAACCTTACTTTTAGCCTGAATGTAGCCAATAATGCCACCAACAATCGCTAATATGCCGTAGGCAAGAGCAGCAATTATACTTAAATTCATTGTAAAAACCTATGTAGACTTTGACTTTACTGCTAAGGTCAGCAGACAATTTACCATAGTTATTTAGCTATACCACACAGTTTATTGATGGACAATCAAGCAATGCCAATGACAAATACTTCTTCATATACAAAGGTTCAATATCTCCAGCGCCAAGCAGCCTCACTTTTACTCTACCAGTCTGTTCTGCAAGGCGAAGTAGGGATGGCATTTCTGGAACTGTTGCAAGCTATACGTTACACTGACGCCGATGCACGCGGTTGCCTCCAAGCCTACGGCAGTTACTTCTACGCTTTGGCTGCTAGAAATCAAAACTGGGAAGACTATTTAATCACTCAACTTCTTTTCTCTGAGAATCCTTTTACAAGGCTGGCTGAAGTGCGAGAATTTGAAGATTTGCCCCCAGCTTTAGTAGCAGCAGTTGAGCATGATTTACAAATATTGCAAAGTCTCTATAAATGTAGCAGCGCTTCTTTGAGTGAGTGGATACAAGGCGTAGCTCATATGCCGATTTCACCAGTAGTGTGGTATAAAGAGCAAGAATTGGTAGAAGTAGAGATAAAGTTCGTTACATATCTACAACAGTTAGATAATTGGGGTGATGCTGTAGAAGAGTTAGCAGCTTATTATCGGCAATGTGGCTCTGGTTTATTTGCAGAATATCGCGCTTTACGCTGGCAAGCTGGGCAGTTTATCGGTATTCGATATTCTGATCCAGTTAAGCTGAGTGCCCTTGTAGGTTACGAGTCTCAAAGAGATGCTTTGCTAAAAAATACAGAGTTTTTATTATCAGGAGAGATGGCACTGCATGTATTACTTTACGGTAGTCGAGGTTCTGGCAAATCTTCTTTGGTGAAATCTTTGTTGAATGAATATAGTAATCGCAGCCTTCGCTTGTTGGAAGTGTCAAAATCTGATTTAAAAGACTTACCAGAAATTGTGGAACATTTACGGGGAGTGTCACAAAAATTTATCATCTTTGTCGATGACCTTTCATTTGAAGAAGATGATGATGCCTTTAAAGCCCTCAAGGTAGTTTTAGAAGGTAATTTAACCGCGCGACCTGAAAATGTAGTTGTGTATGCTACTTCTAATCGCCGCCACCTGATTCGGGAGTTTTTTGTAGATAGACCTGCACCTAAGGATAACGAGGAAATCCATGCCTGGGATACGATGCAGGAAAAACTTTCGTTTAGCGATCGCTTTGGTTTAACCTTGACCTTTGAACCAGCCAATCAGAAAACTTATTTAAAGATTGTACAACATCTAGCCGCACAAGCTGAAATTAATATTACTCAAGAAGATTTGGAATTTCAAGCATTACAGTGGGCAACTCGCCATAATGGTCGTTCTGGACGCACAGCACGGCAGTTTGTAGATTTTTTAAAAGCAGATTTAAGATTTAATGTAAATCAAGATACATTTAACACTTCTGATTAAAATTAGTTCATTGATGATTGCACTTTTTTGTTACTTACAGAACAATGTTATTTACCAGTAACTAAAACTAGAGATTTCAGAATGACTATGATACCAAATTTGGGAAAAATGTCTTGTTTCACCAAACAGAACAACAGATTGAAACTCTTTTTTAGTAAGTATTATTCTCTGTGTATTCTAATTACGAATTATGTTAGTGCAGCGTAAAGCCTTCTCTTCTCTCTACAGCCCTTCTCAAGACAGGAGACGCTGTTCGCGTTCGGGCATCCTACCGCAGGCGCTAGCCTCTGGCAATGTGAGAAGAGGAAACGCTGTTCGCGTTCGCTCGTTAGCGAGTCTGTAAGCGTCATTACGAATTATAAATTAGTATGAGAGCTACTTATTCTGATAATTTAACTACGCTAAAAACCAGCAATATGCAATCAGTAATGATCAGCAATCGATTTATCTTAGGGATAGTTGCCTTTAGTGTGAGTTTTGGCCTTAGCCTCGTCCCAAACTGGGATTTTAATAAAGCCTTTCTCACAGGTGTAATTACTGCCGTTATTATCTATGCAGCAGCATTATTTGTAGATAAGCGACGCAAAAATTATGAAATGTTTGTTTTAGGTTCTCTCCGCAAGCGAATTAAAGAAATGGAGGGATTGAAGGCTCGTGTTGTCAGAGAAATTAATCAAATCGAAGAACATCATAATTTATTATATGCTGAGTCACAACATCTGCAAAATCAAGTCACAGAAAGCCGTCACCAAAGGGATAGTATACATCGAGAATTAAGAACATTTGCCGGGCAAAAAAAGCAGTTAGAAACTGAAATCAATAATCTGCAAACTGAAATTAATAACTTGCAGAAAAATCAAGCAGAATTGAACAATGCTTTTTCTGTCCTCACAGCGGAGAAGCGCCGTCTAGAGTCGAATTGTAATGGCTCTCGCACTGAAATTACTCAGTTGCAAAGTCAAATTTCCCAACTCCAGCAAGAGAAAAAAGAAGTTGAAAGCAATTTAACTCTTTTGGGCAGACTCAAACCCCAATTAGAAGAAAAACTATACGAACTACGAATTGCAATTCAAGAACTAGAAGTTGAGATAAGCCAAAAAAATCAATTACTGGTAGCAACAAAAACCGAAAGAGAAAATATCCAAGTGATCCTGAATTCTTCACAAACCCAACTAGTAGAAAAAAAAGCTGAATTACAGGAGTTGCAAGGGCAAGTTACATTATTACAAGAAGAACGAGACTCATTACAAAATCAAGTATGGGAATTACTCCAACAAATAGAAACATTCAATCAAGAGCCTTTGTCTGAGAATTCCCAGGAAGATGATCCTGAATTGTTTCCTTTTTCTGAAATAATGGAAACTACAGCAATCACAGATACTTCAGAAATAGAGACATCAGAGAATATACCTGAAGAATGGACTAGTTTTTTAGAAAATTTTTCCCCATCTGAACTAGAAGTATTAAAAGCTATAGTCGAACAAGATAATCCCAAGGCTGCTATTAAAAAAATTGCTGAAGCAAACATCACTATGCCGAATCTGTTAATCGATTCTATAAATGAACGGGCAAATGATATTATTGGTGAATTAATTATTAATTCAAATTTAGAAATTCCAGAAGTTTACCCTGAGCATATGATGTATGTCAAAAAAATGATTGCAATGTATAAAGACTTTATGGCTAGACATGCTTCGTCAAATTAAATTATTATTGCTGTCGTCAGATTAGTAGTAAGGTGAATATGTGTCTTACCTATTTACTGCGTACTTCTGCGTTTAGAATAAAGTGATGTGTAATATATGGCAAAGCTCAAAATCTCGAAAAAAATCTCCACTGCTTTAATCAATTCCCTTGGTGCGGGGGTAGTACCAAGAGTAGGAGTTGAACATATAGCAGTAGGTCGAGAAAAAGAACTAAAAAGCCTATTACAAAATCTCGATGATATTGCAGAAGGTGTAGCAGCATTTCGCTTCATAATTGGTAACTACGGTTCTGGGAAAAGTTTTTTACTGCAACTAATTCGCAACCGTGCTATGGAGCAAGGTTTTGTAGTAGCTGATGCTGATTTATCCCCTGAACGTCGATTAGCAGGAAGCAACCATGAAGGTGTAGCCACTTATCGAGAATTAATGAGCCACCTAGCTACAAAAACTCGTCCTGATGGTGGTGCTTTAGTCTCGATTATAGAAGGATGGATTAATAAAATTCAACAAGAAGTGGTTAAAGAAACTGAAATACGTCCGAATGACGATGGCTTTGATGACCAAGTTGAATCGAAAATTAGGCAAGTAGTTCAGTATATTGAAGATTTAGTTCACGGTTTTGATTTTGGTAGCGTAATTATCGCTTATTGGCGTGGCTACCGATTGGATGATGATAATTTAAAAAATGCGGCGATGCGCTGGTTGCGTGGAGAATTTACTACTAAAGCTGAGGCGAAAGCAGCTTTAGGAGTACGCGTTATTATTGATGATGATAGTTGGTATGATTATGTAAAACTATTTGCGAAATTTGTAGCTGAAATTGGTTATAAAGGACTGTTAATTTTAGTTGATGAAGCCGTACATTTATATCAAATATCAACCACAGTCACGCGGGAAAAGAATTATAATCGACTTCTGGCAATGTTTAACGATACTATGCAGTGCAAAGCAGAACATCTTGGCATTGTTATTGGTGGAACAACTAAATTTTTAGAAGACCCCAAACGGGGACTTTTTGCAGACCAAGCTTGGCAAAGACGCACAAAGGAAAGCCGTTTTGTTACACAATCTGGCGTTCAGGAGTATTTGGGGCCAGTAATTCGATTGAACCCGTTGAGTGAAGTAGAAATTTTGACGCTTTTGCAGCATTTAACTGAGATTCATGCACTCAATTTTGGGTATGAACAGACTTTGACAAATCGTGAGTTGAAAGAGTTTGTGGAAGAAATTATTAATCGCTTGGGTGCAGAAGCATTACTCACACCAGGAGAAATTGTGCGAGATTTTATGAGTGTGCTAAATATTCTTCACCAAAATCCAGGAATTGCGTTTGGTGAATTAATTCATGGTTCTAAATTTAAACCTACTGCTATGGGTAAGGATGCAGATGTAGATGAGGATGGCGCAGCGGAATTTAGTTTGTAATTATTGCTAGTTAGAGCGTCTCCGACAGGAGAAGCAACTGACGCGACACAGAGAGAAGAAAGACAAGGAAAAATTTCCTTAATCCAAGCGTATTGTTTCAAATACTAATGAGTAAACCTATGACAAAAGTCGAAATCTATCATCAAATTCATCTGTTTTGAGGATTGATTAAAATAGCTTTTGGTTGATTAGCATTAAATAGAGAAGCAGCCAACAGAATAATCGGTTTGTTTGTTTGGTTTTCTCCATAATGAACTATTCCGACAGATTCAACTAAAGAATCTCCAACTGTAAGCTGTATAGTTTTCCCTTTTTGAAGAATCAATTCTGTGCCGTTAGCTTTCGTTACTTTAGCTTCTCCTTCTAAAACAGTAAAAGTTAAACTTCCCGCCTCTACTCGTGCAATCTGCATTCCCGGATGAGTATGAGTAGGGAGTTTTGTTCTTGGTGCGATGGTATAACGTACAAGCTCAAGAATCTGCTTTTGATCTTGAGTAGGATAACCACTCGCTAAAACTTCACGGTTAACAGATTTAGTGTAAGTATTGGGTGAGGAGATTTCTTGGCTCTTAACAACTACACTGCCAAAAGCTAGGATAGCTAAGGGGAGAATCACAGACAGTTTTCTCATATTAAAAGTTTTTTGTTTGGGCAATACCTTTAATTAAATCATTTTGTATTTAGTTTGTCTAATAAGCATAAGTAGCTTAACTCGCTTTAGAAGACGAGCGATGTCTACGACGGGCTATGCCTACGCACCAACAAAATTATTCACCTGCACTCTCTGGAAACAACCTACTCAAGTCCAATAATGCACCTTCAAATCCAGGAATCGCCACTGACTGGTTAGATAGAAAAATCTGCTTGCTGAGATAGCTAAACTCACTTTGAGCATTCTGATATGGCTGGCTATGACGCTCAAGTTGACGAGCCGGCAAATTCACAATCCAATAATCAGAAATTCTGGCTTCTGCATACAAAGACAGCTTGGTTGTTTGATCGTAATCTATGGTTTTATCCGAAATTTCGATTACTAACAAAATATCTTTGGGATAGGGATGATGAGCGAGATAATCTTCATCTCTTCCTCGTGCAATGACAACATCTGGCTCAGGCTCACTTTGATTAGGAAGGGTGATAGGATCTTGTCCACGGATGACTGCTTGATCACCTAAAAGCCGATCCAATTGACGGCATAGGATAGAACTACAAACTGTATGAGGTGTTCCCTTTGCTGTCATTTGAATCAGTTCTCCTCGAATTAATTCAATATGATTGGCCTCTGTCAGAAATCCGAGTTCAATCAATTGATGGTATTCCGCGATTGTAAATCGCTTAGGTGTTACAGCATTCATGACGTTTTTTAGTTTGTCTAATCACTTAATTTGCCAGTACTATTCAGGTAGTTTTTTGAGTACATTTTGAACCTCATCTGCCCTTTCTGGATTAAGTTCAATGTACCTTTCAGCCGCTATTTTGAGATATTTTTTGAATATATCTTGAGAAACTATTTTATCTTCATCAAGATGGCTAAAGCGAACCCATCAAATATATCATCCTCATCTTCGCAAGTAAATGCACACATGGCATATTCATCACCATAACCAGTAGCTTCAAGAAGATAATTTAATGCTTTAGGGAAAGAGATACCTTCTATTGCATTAAAGTATGACTTGACTATCCAAAGTGGATCGGTTCTATAGTCTATGTCAAATAATTGTCCGATCATAAAAAATAAGATGCGTTTTCCGTGAAGATTAAACTGACTAGAAACTTAACGCCTCAAATTGCTGCCAACAAAGGTACAATGCACGCGGTACGTGAAAACATCCTTTCCATTTGCCACCTTTAAGGTTCAACAATACTTCCCCACGCCGATTGAGATAGCCAAACCACTCACCGTATTCTGAATCAGCAAAGTGTGACCAGGTGTAATCGTGCATCTTTTGATACCATTCCCAACACACCTCACGCCCCGTCAGGCGATAGCCCATCGCTAATGCAACCAAAGACTCTAGGTGAACCCACCACAGCTTTTGATCCCATTCCAATTGTTGTGGGGGATGACCGTCTGCATCCATAAAGTAATACAATCCGCCATACTCACTATCCCAAGCAAAATCCAGGATATTTAACACCACATCAACGGCTTGGTTAATAGTTTTGGTATCGTTTTTGCGACGGGCGATGTCCATGATGAACCACATAGCTTCAATACCGTGACCTGGATTAATCAATCGTCCCTCAAAACAATCAATGTGGGAACCGTCAGGGGCAACGTTTTCGTACATTAGTCCCCGTTCTTGGTCGAGAAAATCGGTCATCACTTCGCGGACTGTCTCAGCTAAGACATTATCTAATGTTTCCTTTGGCAGCAACCATTCCATTTCTAAAGTCAGGTTGGCTAAAATCATCGGTACAGCCAATGATTTCATCGGGCGTGTGCCGGGATAGGTTTTATTATATTTGCCCTTCGGGTTGTCCTTGCGGCGTAATACGTTGTTATAAGCCTGCATTGCCACATCCTTTGCCCATTCTTCCCCCCCAGCGAGTGCATATTGACTAAATGCCATCGCTGCAAAGCAATCAGAAAAGATATTGTAAGGCTGAACCAGTGGTTTCCCTTCACGGGTGAGAGAAAAGTACCAGTTACCATCACTATCTCTACCATGTTGGGCGAGAAAATTAGCGCCATTGCTGGCGATTTTCAACCAGTTTTCGCGTTTTTCTAGCTGGTTGCAAAGCATGGAAAAAGTCCACAATTGGCGGTTTTGCAGCCAGATGAATTTGTCTGTATCATAAATTTTGCCGTAGCGATCGAGGCAGGTGAAATAGCCGCCTTGCTGCCAATCAAGGGAGTGTTTTTCCCAAAATGGAAGGACATCGTTGAGGAGGGCGTTTTTGTAAAGTTCAGCGATTGCTTGAAAGTTATGCTCCATAAATTTCCTCCCCTTTTGTGCTAAAGCTAACAGCTTAACAGTTATCACATTTTCGCTCGAATATGGAGCGTAGGCGTAGCCCGTCGTAGACATCGCCTCACTTTCTGACAAGATTTCGTTAGCAGCAGTTATACTTCTATCTTGTATCTTGCACCATTCTCAATAACCGTAGGGGAGCCAGTGCGGTGAGGCAGCTCCCGTCTTGGCGGTTCCCGGGGGGACTGCCGTTAGCGCAGCGGTAGCGACGTAGGAGCGTCACCCGAAGGGTCTTGAGTAGAGCAACTGGCCTTGGGCATTATAGCGTCCACTTGACAAGTTTTTTAGATATGAGGTTGTTATGAGTCAGATTGAACGAGTTGCGATCATTGGAGGAAATCACGGTAATGAGTTAACAGGAATACATCTAGTCAAAAGGTTTCAGCAATATCCTAATTTAATCAACAGAGCAAGTTTTGAAACTCTGGCATTACTTGGCAATCTCAAAGCTATTGAAGAAGGTAAACGATACATTGACAAGGATTTAAATCGCTGCTTCACCAATCAAGGCTTACAAAATCAGCAACTCTCAAGTTATGAAGATACGCGAGCAAAAGCAATCCAACAGATACTGCAACCGCAAAATCAGCCCTTTGTAGATGTAATTGTTGATTTGCACAGCACAACTGCCAACATGGGGTTAAGTCTGATTTTTTGTGATCTGCATCCTTTCTTACTTCGGTTAGGCGCTTATTTAAGTTCTATCAATCCGATGGTAAAGGTTTTTGTTAATCAACAATCTAGAGAAGGTGGTTTTCTCCGTTCTTTGTGCGAATTGGGTTTTGTTATAGAAGTTGGTGCTGTGGCTCAGAATATTTTAAATGCAGAATTATTTCAGCAAACAGAGCAGCTTATTTATGCAATTTTAGATTACTTTGAAGGGTGCAACCAAGGTAATATTCCGCAGGGAAACAGCACGCTTACACTTTATCAATACATTGAGACTATCGATTATCCTAGAAGCGATGCCTACGGCGGGGAAATTCAAGCCATGATTCACCCCCAGCTTCAGTTTAGAGATTATGAACCTCTGAATCCAGGCGATCCAATGTTTCTCACTTTTGAAGGAAAAGATATTTTTTATGAGGGAGAGTTTACCGTTTATCCTATTTTTATTAATGAAGCAGCTTACTACGAGAAAGGAATTGCGATGTATCTAACTCAAAAACAACAAGAGGTAGTTTAAGAAGCGTTGCATAATAGGAAAAGCCAGTAGTTTAATTTATTCGCCCTTTTAACCAAGATTGCAAATCAGCCAAGGTAGTAAAATCAAGCAATGCATCGCTCAATTCTTCGAGAATAAGTAAAGGTAAACCAGAAATTGAGAAGCGCATTTCCTCAGATAGTTCTCCAAGCCGCTTAGTCAATAATGTTTCTTAATCCAACATTTCTGGGTCAATTCCTAAAGCGTTAAGTTGTTCAATAGAGAGCGATCGCAATTTCTCTACAATTCTCTCCCGCTTTTGTCGCTCAATTACAGCCCGTTCCTCACCCGTTAACAATAAATTTCCTTGTGCATCCCACCAGCGTAACCAAGGTAACTCTGCATTCTGATAAAATCCTTGCCAGATTCCCAACTCTACCCCCATAGGAGCAATTGGGTAATGTCCGCGTTCATTGGGTTTCATCAGTTGATAAGTATTATCGACTAGGTGGTAAACTTCCACCTGCGCTTTTGCTACTTCATAAATTCCATAATAAGGCACTCGAATTGCTTGCTCATAAACCCAAAATTTACCAACATTTCCACCTTCTCCTTGAGATGGCGGTGTATTATCTCGTTCTTCTGAACCGTCTCCAGAGACAAATTCCAATACAATCAAGGGTGCAATATACTCCTTCCACAGGACGTATGAACGCCGCATTTTACCGTTAAGAGTCGGTGATACATTGGGTACATAAAACCAGTCTGGTGCCTCAGCGCCCTTCTCAGGAGGATCTGTCAATCGCCAGTAGATGCCAGAATCTTGTCCAATACAATATTGACCGTCAGGATGGCGTTGTTCTAAAACAGGTTTAATTGAATCTGTAATTAAGATACTTTGCGGATGCTCCTGAAGATTTTTCACGAATGTACCATCTGAGTCTGGTAACTGGGTATGGTCAGGTAAAGTTAATACCGATAGGGAAGTCATAGGCACAATCAAAGGTTTGTCTGATTCTTGTTGTAGATTGCTATTTTACTATTTTTGAATAGACGCGCTACTAGGTTAGATACCATTTATATAAGAAAAGTCAATCTTTCTATATGAAAAAAGCTATTACGATTATTGCGGATATTCTCTATATCCTCACAATCATTTGTATTCGACTTAATTATAGATAATAGAAAACGAGAACCTATTACTCGTAAATCATATGGTATTACATAAGTTGGTATATCAAAAATCCATCCGGTGCCTGCCCATACAGTATTTTCCGAACGTTCCCACACTACCCTTGTGTATCTACCATCCAAGTGAAAAATTACTCTTACATTTTCTCTGGCTAACAGAAATCTTTCATTCATTAAAATAATTATGTTTCAATGCTTTTAAGAGGGTGGGCAACATGCCCAACCCACAATAATTACAAACCAGATACGACTCACCCAAATGCCAAATCCCGCAGCAACTGCCGCATAATACCTGCTCGCATTATTGGCAAAGCATCCTTAAAGCTAATCGTCAGCAAGTCTTCTTAACTTTTACCACTGAATAATATAATTTTCATGAAACATTAGGCTGATCTCCAGCTTTGATCTCTCGTAAAATTCGTTCGACTTGGTTAACTTTTTCACCTCTATTCTGTGCTTTAAAAATATCTAAAGCTTTTTGTAGAGAAGATAGTGCCTCATCTTTTTTATTTGTTTGCCACAATGCCAGTGCAAAATTAGTCAGCCCCTCGCCATAATTAGGATTAATTTTTAGAGCTTTTTTATATTCAGTAATCGCTTCTTCCCAGCGACTTTCGCTAGCATAAACAATACCGATCGCATTGTAGGCTAGAGCATATTTTGGCTGGATGCGAATGGCTTCTCGATACGAGCTAATTGCTTCTTCTGATTTCTTTTGCCGAAAAAGCACATTTCCCAGTTGAAAGCGTCCAAAGGCATCGTCTGGAAATTTTTTAATTAACTTGCGTAAATTTTCCTCTGCACCTGTTAAGTCTCCCTGATTAAATGAAGCATTGGCTTGTTGCATCATCTGCGATCGCTCTGATGATCCTGTGTCTGGAGCTTGAGCCTGTGCTAGTTTTTGTGGTTGTCTCTGTGCATACTGTTCAGGGGAGTGCAAAGAAACTTTTGCTGGAACCGCTAATACTAGTGGTGATATCCCCATTACAGTGATCATACTCAGCGTCATGCCGCTAAAAGATTGAACAAATGCTGATTTAGGTTTGTACTTCAACTTCATTGCCCTGAGTGCCTCAATAATGTTCTAATCTTTATAATAAATTGAGGTGCGTTAGCGTGTAATGCATCAATTGAGGTGCGTTAGCGTGTAATGCATCACAAGATAAACGGGGCGCAGATATATGCACCCCTACTAGGCTCATGGAATTATTTACGTACCTTGCCGTAATTTATCCAACACGCTTTTATCTTCCAATGTCGAAATATCCCCAGATACCTCTTCACCCGCAGCTAGATTCCGCAGTAATCGGCGCATAATCTTACCTGATCGCGTTTTAGGCAAAGCATCGGTAAAGCGAATTTCTCCTGGACGAGCGATCGCACCAATTTGTTTGACAACGTGCTGTTTGAGTTCTTTACTCAGTTCCTCACTTCCCTGATAAGTGCCTTCTAGAGTTACAAAAGCAACTACTTCTTCACCCTTAAGTTCATCTGGTTTACCCACTACCGCCGCTTCTGTAACCGCTGGGTGAGAAACCAAGGCTGATTCTACTTCCATTGTACCGAGCCGATGTCCTGACACATTCAGTACGTCATCCACACGACCCGTTATCCAAAAGTAACCATCTTCATCGCGTCTGGCGCCATCACCAGCAAAGTAAGTATAGTTACCATCTTTGGGTGGGATGTGTTCCCAGTAGGTGCGGCGGAAGCGTTCTGGATCGCCGTAGACTGTCCGCATCATTCCTGGCCAAGGATGTCGCACCGTCAGATAACCGCTTTCGTTATTGGGTACGGTGTTTCCTTCTAAATCTACGATATCTGCGATAATTCCTGGGAAGGGAAGAGTTGCTGAACCCGGTTTGGTGGGAATTGCTCCTGGTAACGGTGTAATCATGATTCCGCCTGTTTCCGTTTGCCACCAGGTATCAACAATTGGACAACGTTCACCACCAATTACTTTGTGATACCACATCCAAGGCTCCGGGTTAATCGGTTCGCCGACGGTTCCTAGTAAACGCAACGAAGACAGGTTTCGCGCATTAGGATGTTGTTCTCCCATCTTAATAAATGCTCGAATTGCTGTAGGTGCAGTATAAAAAATATTGACACCATATTTTTCAATCACATCCCATGTACAACCAGGATTAGAAGCACGGGGCGCACCTTCATACATCAGGCTCGTTGCACCGTTGGAAAGAGGGCCGTAGACAATGTAGCTGTGTCCAGTAATCCAACCTACATCGGCGGTACACCAATATACATCTGTATCTTGCAGGTCGAATATCCACTTGGTGGTCATGTGGGTATATAAATTATAACCAGCAGTTGTATGCACTATCCCCTTCGGTTTGCCGGTGCTGCCTGAAGTGTAAAGGACAAACAGCATATCTTCACTGTCCATTGGTTCGGCGGGACAATCTGCTGATACTCCTTTTTGCAAATCATGCCACCAATGATCGCGTCCGCCCAACTGCATATAAGTTTCTTGTCCGGTACGCTTGACAACTATGACGTTTTCTACACTGGGAACAGCACCATCAGCTAAGGCTTTATCTACCTGTTCCTTGAGAGGAACGATCGCATCTTTGCGCCAACCACCATCAGCCGTAATTACCAGTTTAGCTTTAATATCAATTAAGCGATCGCGCAAAGCTTCAGCACTAAAACCACCAAATACCACACTGTGGGGTGCGCCAATTCTGGCACAAGCTAACATGGCGATCGCAGCTTCGGGAATCATCGGCATATAAATACCAACGCGATCGCCTTTTTGTACACCCAGTTGCTTCAATACATTGGCGAATTGGCAAACTTCTCGGTGCAGTTGGGCATAGGTGAGGGTACGCGAATCTCCTGGTTCTCCTTCCCAAATCAATGCTGCTTTATTCTTACGCCAAGTAGTGAGATGTCTGTCAAGGCAGTTGTAAGAAATATTAATCTTACCGCCAACGAACCATTTAGCAAAAGGCGGTTGCCAGTCTAATACTGTATCCCATTTTTGGAACCATTCTAATTCTGTTGTAGCCAAATCTGCCCAAAATTGCTGCGGATCAGCTTTGGCTTTAGCATAGAGACGCTGATAGTCATCCAGGCTTTTGATATGGGCATTCTGTGAGAATTCGGAGGGAGGATGAAAGAGGCCGTTCTCTTGTGGGATTGATTCTATACTTGGTTGAGACATGATTACATTTGCAAACGGTATTGTTACTGAAAACTATTTTTAGCTTAGTTGTGCCAGACAGTGTTTAAATTTTCCTGAAGCTGAATAGAAATTGCAAGGTATTTAGCTTACATCAAGCAAAACCAAGCAATAATAGGACTTACCGCACAAGTTACGGAATAACGAACCGCAGAGGCACAAAGGGCACGGAGAAATCAGAGTTTGAGAGATATTTTGCGTAAGTCCTAAATAAAAAAAGTTATGATATTTACAGGTCATTGAGCCTGAGAGTATTTTGACATGAAAAGATACAAGTGTGGTGCAAAGCACATACTATACCGCTTGTAGTTGAGAATAGGGTGCGTAAGCCGCTATTATTGCCAAAATCAGACTTTCACCTCGATTTAATTGGGAAGAAGTTATCTTGTCATCCCCTGAGAGTTTATCAATTTAAACAAATTGGATAAATTCAAATAGAATCCATTATTGAAGCAAAAGTTATCACTAAATCTCTATTAGAATACTAATGTGAATCTGAAGCGGTCGGCATCCGAATCCGTGGCTTTATTCCTCTTCAAGAAGCTTTAGATATTACTGACAGGTTGTTAAAGAGTAAAAGCTTGTCTGTAACACCTATAAAGCAAGGAGTAAAGGTGAATATATCTTTAAACTAGGAATGCTGCTTGTATATTGGATTTAAAAATTAAAATGTTACCGTCTCTACTGACAATGTTACAAAATGTAAATAGTCTTTACAAACAACGCCTGAAACTATGACAGTTACTGTCGAAGCTAGCAGCCTATCTCTCAACGATGTTCATCGCTTTCTTAAACTAGAAAAGCTTTCAAATGCTTCATTTACAGACTTCTTAAGTCTAGAACCACTCTCTGAGTTTGAACAGCAGGATTTATTGCGAATCAGAAGCGACTTTGAACGTTATTTAAATGCAGGTAAAATTTCTGAGGGTTTGGTAAAATTCTTAACGATTGCACCCTTGATGCGGTTAGCTGGCTTTTACGATGTGCCGATTCGGTTGACAATGGAAGATAGCATTGCGATCGCAGCCGAAGATGAAGACAGACGAATTACTGGACGGATGGATATTTTAGCAATCAACAGTCCTCAAAGTAATATTGCACCGCTATTTTGGGTTGTGGTTATTGAAACGAAAAACAGTGCGATCGAAGTAGGTGAGGGTTTACCTCAATTACTCACTTATGCTTTTAAAAGTTTAAATCAACAACCATCTGTTTGGGGACTGGTAACTAACGGACTGCGTTATCAATTTGTTTATTTAAGAGATGATCAACAGCCAACTTATCAGTTAATGCCATTATTAAGTTTGAATGAATCTCCAGATGCAGTAGAGTTCTTACAAGTTTTCAAAGCCATCTGCAAGTTACCAAATTTTCAGTAAAATGAATGTAAATCGCGGGGCGATCGCTGATGTCTGAACCTGCTACCTTAGAATTCATCTCTGATGGTATTTCAGAGGATGAAGTTGTATTTCCTCCTGGTGATATACTTAGTGACGAACCACCCTTGGAAAGTGACCTGCACCGTGACCAAATCGATTTGCTGATTCGCATACTCAAATTGTGGTGGCGAGAGAAGCAGGATTTCTATGCTTCTGGCAATTTGACGATTTACTACAGTCCTAATCAGAAAAAATCAGAACATTTCCGTGGGCCAGACTTTTTTGTAGTTTTGGGAACTCAGAAAAAAGACCGTAAGAGTTGGGTAGTTTGGCAAGAAGACGGCAAATATCCAAACTTGATTGTGGAAATTTTGTCAAATTCAACAGCCGCAGTTGATAAAGGCTTAAAAAAACAAGTTTACCAAGATACCTTCCGTACACCGGATTATTTCTGGTTTGACCCTGTAACATTGGAGTTTCAGGGATTTCATCTAGTTGATGGTAAGTATCAAGAAATTCAAACCACCACTGATGGACGTTTGTGGAGCCAGCAGTTAAAACTTTACTTGGGAGTTTATGAAGGTAAATTAAGATTATTCACTACTGAAAATCAATTAATATTATCATCTGAAGAACTAGCTGAACAAGAAAGTTTACGTGCCCAACAGGCAGAAGAACGTGCCCAAGAGGCAGAAGAACGTGCCCAACAAGCAGAGCAAGAAATTGTTCGATTGCGGGAGATTTTACGTACACAGGGCATTGAACCAGAGAATATTTAATGACATCAGGAAATTAACTAAAGGCATTTTCAAGTTAAAATCTAGTTATAAGTGTGTGAAAAAAGCGTTATCTTCTGAAAGTAGGGCATCGTTTGCAAGCAAAAGAGATTAAGGATAAGCTAAAGTCCCTTACCCTGCAAGCCTCCTCGATAGATCCGGATTTAGCGAGAAGATTAGACGAAATCAATCGTTGGGTAAAGAATATCAAGCCAGGTTCCCTGACTGCAAAACCTTTTGTGATTGCATTTCTCTTAGAGGTGATTACGGATTCTACAATTTGGCTGATTGTGAAATCCTTACCTTCGGAAGAAGAACAAAAAGCAAAGTTCGATCAAATGACGCCGATTGAGAGATATTGGTATAGTTATCTTTTTCCTAGATGGATTAATGCAAGTGACTCCAAATTTTATATTTGGAAACAAAAATTGATGGGAGGCGAATTTAATCAGGTTGATGATGATATAATTAAATCAATAGCCCAAGATATTGTTCAGCGTGAAGGTAGTTTTTGGCAGCGTTATATTGCCGACCTTTCAATGGCAACAGATTTAATTGTTAGTCGTAACAATCAACCACTGTGCATTCAAGTTACCAGTGTCTCAGAAGAACTTAATTACCAAAAGTATCAAGCTTGGCAAAATACACTGCGCTCGTGGGAAATAGAGAGAGGACTGTTCTTAAGTTACAATCCCAAGGACGCTAATTTTGTTAATCAGTTAGTTAATGTGGCACTGTATAACAGTGATTATCTTTCTGGTGGTAAATATTTAAAATTTTCGTGAACTTCCATTTGATGTTCCCAATTTTGATTCCAGCATACATACCTATCTGCTAATTACAGCTTTTATGCTTAATAAAAGAGAAACTCACAGCTGCAACAATCAAGTAGATGCATTTGCTGAAGCTTTAGCAACAGCACGACAAATGCAGCAAAACTGGCTAACTTACGGGGTTGATTTTGTCAATTTTTACGTTGAAGATGTAGATGGAGACTGGCTAGAAACCTGGGGACATGACGAAATATTAAGTAATTCTCGATTAAATGCTATTAAAGAATTTTTGGTGAGTGATGAGAGTGTAGCTGTCAAGGTAAGAGAGCATTTAGGAGAGCGATCGCTATTTGATTTCGCAGTAAACTTAGAAGAATCTTGGAAAATTTCTGAAACTAATGACAGGTTATCTGCTGTGCGAAGGTTATTAGCTGGTGAAGAAAATAGTGTTGATGCAGATGATATTAGGTTAGAGGATTTAGCAAATAATCTGTTGGTAAAGTTGGCAGAGATTTTGTGAAATTTTGAATTAATTACAGCATATATTAGCTGAATTGAATACAAGGTTAGTAGGGTAATACAGCTGTGCTACCCTACTAATTATCTATTATTAGAATAAAGTTATAATCCAATACGCTTGGGTTAAAGCCAAAAAGCTTAACTTGCGTAGGTTGGGTTGAGGGACGAAACCCAACATTATCGGCACTTTGTTGGGTTTCACTACGTACCCCTACGGGGAAGCAAGCTACAACCCAACTTACATATATCCTTAACCCAAACGTATTGAGTTATACAGCAGTTTTCATGTATTTGAACCACATCTATCGTAGGGGCACAGCAATGCTGTGCCCCTACCGCGTGGTCTATTTACCTGAAAATAGCTGTAATTTGTCGCCACTCAAGTAACTTCCTGAAAAGTTAGATCCCCGACTTCTCGAAGAAGTCGGGGATCTAAACATGTATGTTTATGGAATAAAAACATCTGTTATTGTATCCATCAGTGTGTCGCTGGATAAGGAAGCATATTTTGGAACCAATTACAGCTAGTGCGATCGCAACTCTTGCTTTTACTAAAGCATTTGAGAAAACTATCGAGAAATTCACTGAAGCAGCCCTTGTAAAAATGGACGAGCTGCGAAAAAAGATTTGGGGTAAATTACGGGGAAATCTGAAAGCAGAAACAGCCCTCGTTGCTGCTGAAAAAGGCTCGAAACCCGATTTAGACAGGGTTGCTGCTTACTTGCAGATAATTTTACATGAAGAACCAGAGTTTGCTAAAGAAGTAGAAACACTGGCTCGTGAAATTCAGGCTGGTAAGATAGTAGACAATAGCAATATGACCCAAATCAATCAAGATAATGCCAAGGGATGGCAAACTAAAGTTGAGGGTGGAACAGTTTATCAAGGCGATATTAACATTCATCATGCATCCCCCAATTCTTGAATTGAGCCATCATGAACCAAAGCAACCAGGATAATGCCAAGGGCTGGCAAACTCAGGTTGAGGGTGGAACAGTTTATCAAGGCGATATTAGTATCTACAATTCCCCTACTGGGCAGTTACACTCATCTCCTCCAAATAATATTCCTTATCGGGGTGTCGCCAACTTTGTCGGGCGGGATGAGAAACTTGTAGAACTACATAAAAAGTTGCTGCAAAATGACAGCGCAGCAATTTTGGCTGTGGCTGCTATGGGAGGAATCGGTAAAACTGAACTGGCGACACAATACGCACAGCGCTATAAAGTTAATTATCCTGGTGGGCTTTGCTGGTTAGATACCAGAAAACCAGATTTAGCAGTAGAGATTGTGGAGTTTGCTCGGTTTTACATGAAACTGGAAGTACCGCAAACTTTATTGACTTCCCAGGAACAAGCAAAATGGTGCTGGCATAATTGGCAACCACAAACAGGGTTAGTCTTGGTAGTATTGGACAATGTTGACGATGTGACTAACTGGGAAAATTCTCGCCAAGTCCTGCCAACAGATAACCGCTTCTGTATATTGATGACAACTCGGTTGCGAAATCTTGGTTCAACAGTTCAACAGATAACTTTGGATGAACTCTCACCAAACGATGCTTTGAATTTGTTGACAGCTTTGTTGGGTGAGAATGATAGGCGAGTGCAACGGGAACCACAAACGGCAGCAAATTTATGTAAATCGTTGGGATATCTGCCTTTAGGTTTGCAATTAGTCGGCGCGTATTTGGCAGAAGATCCAAATTTATCTTTGACAGAGATTTTACAACGATTACCAGCCCAACAAAAATCTCAATTGGAAGCCGTATTTGAATTAAGCTGGCAACAACTCGATTTTATGACACAGCGTGTCGGTGAGTTGTTAAGTTTATTTGCCCCAGATATCATTCCTTGGCAAATAGTTGAATCTGTCAGTCAGCAGCTAAATTGGGTGAAGGCAGATGTTGACGAGGCGAGAAAGCAACTTTATCAGCGCCATTTAATTCAAAGCGTAGCAGAAGCAGAAAGTTGCTATAAAATTCGTCCTTTAATTAGGGAGTTTTTGCAAGGGAAGTTGGTAGGGTTAAACACAGCCGATGACTTCAAAAAAGCCTTTGCCGCAGCATTAGTAGAAATTGCTGAGAAAATACCTCAATCTCTCACACTTGAGGATATTAAGTCAGTGCAACTAGCAATTCCCCATTTAACTGAGGTGGCACAAAATCTGATTGATGCTGTGGAGAATGAAAATTTATATTGGGTTTTCACTGGCTTAGGCAAATTCTATGAAGGACAAGGTTTGTATACCCTTGCAGAACCTTGGTATCAGCAAGGATTATCAACGGTGCAAACTCATTTGGGAGATGCACATCCCAATGTCGCCGCCAGCCTGAACAACCTGGCATATCTCTACAATTCTCAAGGACGTTACGACCAAGCCGAACCCCTGTTTCTGCAAGCTTTAGAACTTTTTAAACGCCTGCTGGGAGATGCACATCCCAATGTCGCCGCCAGCCTGAACAACCTGGCATTACTCTACAATTCTCAAGGACGCTACGACCAAGCCGAACCCCTGTTTCTGCAAGCTTTAGAACTGAGAAAACACCTGCTGGGAGATGCACATCCCCATGTTGCCAC
>NZ_JBALDG010000071.1:0-175979 GCF_036917195.1 Nostoc sp. | reverse complement strand
TGAATCCACCTTTGATACTCGTTAACGAGTGTTTTAACTGGATGAATCCACCTTTGATACTCGTTAACGAGTGTTTTAACTGGATGAATCCACCTTTGATACTCGTTAACGAGTGTTTTAACTGGATGAATCCACCTCAGAATTCCGTTCATCCACCTTGTCCCCTTGTCCCCCACTCCCGACTCAATAGGGATTTGAATCAATCCGTCCCCTTTTGACACTCCTGAGATAGTAGCCAGAAGTTGGTCTGTTTTTAAGATTAAAGGTGTCTCCCCTGCGAACTTTCCAAATTTTGTAATTGGAAAAGGTCAAAGGCGTTCGGGATTCGCATACTTCCGGTATATGATTACCAAGTACAAAGTACACCGCACCCCTACCCATAACTTTCACCAAACCGTTTTTATCCACAAGAACCGATGTACTTTCACTAACCCCTATGCCCAAAACACTGCTAGATACACCCTCCTTAATTTGACGGGCAATAAAAGTCATCATTCGACCCATCCTTTCCCGCCTGTCGAAGTGCGTATCTACGATAGTTCCCTTTAAATTGCTCCAATTGAAAAAGTTGTAAGTAAAAGTGATGTCCCGGTAAGGATCTTCGAGTGCGTCTCTAGTTTCAATGCCTTTCTCGGAAGAAGCACAAGCATCATAGACACAATCACTTTGGATCATCGCACCCGCACTGGTGCCACCAACACCACCACCTTTAAGGTAAACTGACTTAACGGCAGCCTCAAGCTTGGTATCTTTCCAGTTGCGGATGTATTCACATTGGTCGCCACCAGCAAAGAAAATCACATCAGCATTTCTGACTCTTTCATAAATCTCAGCTTTGTTTGCTTCTTGCCTACTGCGAATCACAAGAGTTTCCACAAACTTTACGCCCCTCATGGCATAAATTAGCCGATTGTAATCGTGATTACCATTAGTGCGGATAACTACAACATTAACTTTAGTGGCGGAGTCAGTACCTCCCCTGACTTCGTTAATCATCCACTGGATGGCATCATCGACATCGGGGCCACCCCCACCTAAGCTCAGGACTGGGCCTGCTAAAGAAGAACGGACATCAAAATCAAAGGAGGGGGAGGGGTGGACATCAACAGTGTCACCCAGAAAGTAGCGTTTCCAGTTTTCGAGAAAACGGGTTATAAGGAAGGTTCCCATATTCAACAACTTGATTCCTGTACTTTTCAAGCGCCTTGCTATGCTTGGGAATGCCTTTGTCATACTAAGCTTCTGGAGCAAACTGCAATTATTGCTAGGCTGTTACGCATTTTAATTGCTTATTTATTCGTGATTGATTGTTTTTGATCATTAGTCCTTAGTCACTTAGTATTTACAATTTGACCTTGGACAAAGGACTAATGACAGTTTTAACGAAAAAATCTGCAATTTAAACGCGCACTAGCTTAACTCTGGCACTACAGAGGGTAGAATTTCCAGCGTACAGGGCTTGTACTGTTTTTTAACGCTATAAGAACCCAGAGTAATCATTAATTCTCTGCCCTACTCTGCGAAAATCTCCACATGCTTGTGTCCTTTATAGTCCAATACGCTTGAGTTAAGCATTTCTTCCTTCTCTTCCTTCTCTTCCTTTGCGTCCTACCCTGCGGGAAGCCACTTCGTGTCTATGCGTCCTTTGCGGTAGCCTGCGGCAAGCCGCTTTGCGTCTACGTTAAAAAAATTCACTTTGAGAAAGAGTTAAGCCTTAACCCAAGCGTATTGCTTTATAGTCCAATCTTGTAGGGAATGGGGTAGAGAGGTTAGGTTGAGGAGCTTTTGGTGTTAGCAATAATACTTTTCAAACATCCTCTAAGGATTAATGTAACTTCAAAGAAAATTTACATTGAATTTAGATCCCAACTTCTTGAAGAAGTCGGGGATCTAACAAGTTCCTTACCAGACAATTTGCGATCGCTCCAAGGCAACTCGCTGATATACTTCTTCAGTTTGCTTGGCTAATTTCAGCCAACTAAAGCGCCGCTCTAAATCCTCATAAGCATTATCCACCAGCCATTGCCGATAACCTGGATTTTTCAATACTTCTAAAATTCCCCAAGCTAAAGAATCGGGATTATTCGCCCAAGTAACAATGCCTGTTTTGGTATGTTGCACCACTTCTGGGAAGCCACCAGTATCAGAAACTACTACAGGAACACGAGAAGCAAAGCTTTCTAAAGCCACAATCCCAAAAGGTTCGTAAAGACTAGGAAATACTGCACAGTCAGCGACAGTTTGAAATCTATCTAAGTATCTATCAGAGAGAAAACCTGTAAAATAACAATGATGCCAAATTCCCAAATCCCAGGCTTGGCGCTTGAGATGGTCAGTATTGCCGCCACCAACAATGACAAGTTTAACGTTACCTCCCATTTGGGAAAGGATCTTAGGTACGGCATTGAGTAATACAGGTACACCCTTTTCATAGGTCATGCGACCGAGGTAGTAAACGATTTTCTCATCGTCTGTGGCGAATTGGCGGCGAAAATTCACAGCATGAAAATCTACGTGATGCTGTTTCTTTTCGGCTCGGATACCGTTATAAATGACATCGATTTTGTCCCAAGGACTGTGTAGTACTCGTTCTACTTCTTGGCGCATATAGTCGCTACAAACAATAATTCGCCAAGCGTTGAAAGCCAGCAAGTTTTCTTTGCCATTAATATAGCCTTGGATGTCGGTGTAAATACCGTTATAGCGCCCGTATTCTGTAGCGTGAATTGTGGCAATTAGTGGTATTTTGAAATTATGTTTGAGAGCGATCGCAGCATCTCCTACTAACCAATCATGGGCATGAATTAAATCAAACGATCCCTCCTCTAGAATCAACTTACCACCGTGATCTCCCATACTCAGGTTAAGATTGACTACCCAGTGGAAAAAGTCGTTACTATAGCCGACTGGCACCCGATGCACCTTTACGCCCTCAACTACCTCATACATTGATGCCTGACCAAACTCTGCTGTAATTAGGTGGACTTCATGCCCTAGCTTTACCAGTTCCGGGTACAACTCCGCTACATGCCGCGCAATTCCCCCAACAATCCTCGGCGGAAACTCCCAACTCAGTACTAGTATCTTCATCTGCTAGACTCCCCGACGCTTTACAAATATCTAAAAAACTACATTTATCTAAAAATACAAGGATGCTGAATGCAGTGAGTATGTTTACTAAAATTTTTAGATGTCTTTAACAGTGATTTTGTTAAAGCTTATCAAAGGTTATCAACTGTATGCTATGGATAATAAGCAAGGTCAGGGTAAGCGCATCTTGTCAATAAATCCTCAAAGATGATCAATAAGTAAGCATTATTGATCATCTTTTAGGCGACGCCAAATAGCCCATCATAGACATTGCTTTGAGCCTTACGAAACAAACCAAACGAGAAACTCTGATTATTCGTTCATTCACAAACCAAGGTTTTTGTCAAGACTAATTTAGATGCGTTTACCGTGTAAGCGAGGTACAATTCTAATTCCTAATGACGCTCGCGGACTCGCTACCGCTACGCTAACGTAATTCGTAATTAGGACAATTGAGCGCCCCTTTTGCAACTAACTCAGGCTTTAAGAAGGGGTAAGTAGCTGTTCAGTAATTTCTAGGTTTTCAAAAGCATTTGAGCCTGGAGAAAAAGATTGTCTAATACTCATTTCACTTTAATAATGATACAAATACGTTAGTAGGGGCATGGCAATGCCCATAGGTGTCAACTTAACGTAAAACCGTTGTCAAGACATAATCTTGAATTTACTCACTTACCATCAGTCTTCGCGTTACCCCACCCCGGTTTTGTCTAAAGCCAAAACCGCCCCTCCCCTTACCAAGGGGAGGGGTTGGAGGTGGGGTAAAACGTATGTTGTGTAAGCGTTTGAGCTTAAGTTGACACCAATGGACAGAGACTGGAAACGAGGTTTTAAAAGAGTTTTAGCTTAAGTTGACACCAATGGGCTTTGACTCCCCCAACCCTACTAGTAAAGGGGGTTAGGTCTTCTTTTATGTTTTTTCAGGTTGAGATGTAGACGCAGCCAATTGTCTCTGAGGATTAAGCACTTTTAAATTAGCTTTGATCCAAGCGCAGTACTGCCATAAAGGCTTCCTGGGGTACGTCCACGGTACCTACAGATTTCATTCGCTTTTTACCTTTTGCTTGCTTCTGTAATAGTTTCTTCTTCCGGCTGATGTCACCGCCGTAGCACTTGGCTAGCACGTCTTTCCGCAAGGCGGGGATGTGTTCGCTGGCGATAACTTTACTGCCAATAGATGCCTGAATTGGCACTTTAAATTGATGGCGGGGAATTAGTTCCTTGAGTTTTTCTGCCATTGACCGCCCGACGTTGTAAGCTTTATCCCGGTGTACAATCATCGCCAAGGAATCTACGGGATCACCGTTAATCATGATATCCAGCTTCACCAGAGGATTTTCACGGTAGCCAATCAGGTGATATTCCATGCTGGCATAACCGCGCGATCGCGACTTCATCTGGTCAAAAAAGTCAGTCACAACTTCCGCCAAGGGGAGTTCGTAAGTGAGGGTGGTTCGTCCTTGGGTGAGATATTTCATATCCTTGAAAATGCCACGGCGATTTTGTGACAACTCCATCAAGGTGCCGACATAGGTTTCCGGCGTAATCATCTCTACTTGGACGTAGGGTTCTTCAATTTTTTGGCGATCATTGGGAGAAGGTAGACGGCTGGGATTATCAATGTACAGTTCCTCCCCTTTCAGGGTAATCACTTTATAAACCACCGAGGGGGCTGTAATGATTAAATCGAGATTATACTCTCGTTCTAGCCGTTCCTGGACAATTTCCATGTGCAGCAAGCCCAAAAACCCGCAACGGAAACCAAACCCCATCGCGCTAGAAGTTTCTGGTTCGTAGTGCAGCGCCGCATCGTTGAGTTCGAGCTTTTCTAAGGCTTCCCGCAAGTCTTCAAATTGATCAGCATCAATGGGGAACATCCCACAATAAACCATCGGGTTGGCTTCTGCGTAACCTGGTAAGGGTGACTCTGCTTTGGCCTTACTTAGGGTAATTGTGTCTCCCACCCGAGCATCAGCTACAGCTTTAATTGCCGCTCCTAAATAGCCGACTTCCCCAGCGTGCAGTTCTTCAACTTGCTTTTGAGTTGGAGAAAGGACGCCTAACTCATCAATTTCAAATTCTTTACCAGATGCCATTAAATGGATGCGATCGCCTTTTTTCACGGTGCCATCCATCACTCGGAAATACACAATTACTCCCCGATAGCTGTCGTAATAGCTATCAAATATTAACGCCCGTAAGCGTTCATTTATCGTATTGGGTGGTGGCGGTATCCGCTCGACAACTGCTTCTAAAATCTGATCAATACCAATACCTTCTTTAGCAGAGGCCAGAATTGCACCACTGCAATCTAGACCGATAATTTCTTCAATTTCGCCTATTACCCGTTCTGGTTCAGCCCCTGGCAAATCAATTTTATTCAAAACCGGGATAATTTCCAGGTTATTCTCTAACGCTAAATATACATTCGCCAAAGTTTGCGCTTCCACACCTTGGGACGCATCTACTACCAATAGCGCTCCTTCACAAGCCACAAGAGAGCGGGAGACTTCATAAGAGAAATCCACATGTCCCGGAGTATCAATTAAATTCAGCACATACTGCTGACCATCCTTAGCTGTGTAGTTCATCCGGGCAGCTTGCAGCTTAATTGTAATCCCGCGCTCCCGTTCCAGATCCATATTGTCGAGAAACTGTTCCTTCATCTGTCGGTCTCCAACAGTGCCAGTAGCTTGCAGCAAGCGATCGGCAAGGGTTGATTTCCCGTGGTCGATGTGAGCAATAATACAAAAATTGCGAATGCGAACTGCGGGAACGTCAGTCATATACTATCTTTGCCTTAGCAGCAACCAAAGTTAAAAGAGCAATTTACTTAATGTATTTTAATGCTTTCTTAGCCAAGACGCTCCTAGCTTTTAATGCTGAGTTCTGTTAGCGGATAGCTATGGTTTAGCCCGTGCTGAGTTAGGAGTTAAGAGTTACTATTATCTCTCCTGCTCCCCTGCCCCTCTGGTTACTGAGCTTGTCCTGAGCGTAGCCGTAAAGCCTACGGCATAGCTACGCTCGTTGGCGCAGCCTCTAGGTAGAGAAGGGCGCAGTCGTAAAGCCTGCGCCATAGCTACGCTCGTTGGCGCAGCCTCTCCAAGAGTTGTATGCCCTTCTGCCTCCCCTCTTCACCCCATCTTTAAGTTTCGATCTAAATAGGTGGACTTTTAAGAATATTATGAAAGTCTATTTGTCACTGCTAGTAATCATCAGCTAGGAGCGTACAATAAATGTAAATAAGTACATGTAGGGATCGTGGGCAATTACCACCCGTAATTGCCCGGAATCACTGATTTATCGGCAAAACTTCTAGAGCCATTGTCTAGTCAGTTATATGAAAAATGCGATTTGAAAGTTAAAGCTGTTACTTTGGTGCTATTTCAGGGAACTATGTAACTGTGCCCTTGAAGATTTTTCAGCGAATTAGCCCAAATGATGAATATAACTACTTTACAAAGCTTTAGACAAAACCAATTCAGAGTATATCAAATCTATGAATATGCAAGGGAAAACTACCGAAGCGGAAAACACACGAGCCGATAAGGTAGAAATTGCTGTCCGCCTAGACTCCGAGTTACTAAAGCAAATTCAGCATCTCACCAATGACCCAAGTAAAGTCATTGAGGTGGCGATTCGCCAGTGGTTACGGGGTGAAATCCTTAGGGATGACGAACTGACGCGCACCCCTGTGCGTACCCCTGTTCCTCCTCGGGGTGAATGGAACGATTGACGTAATCAATCTGCTGTCAATGCAAGTTAAAAAAATGAAGTTTGCCAATCTAGATTTCAAAACACCAAGAAATACCCAATAAAACGAAAAAGCTGTAAAAATTTCTGCATAAATTTGAGCAGCTTTAGTAAAATTACGGTCGGATACCCTTTGTCTATCCAACTCAATTAATGACTATTACTGCCAATTCCCAATTGCCGAATGTATTTTCCCAAAATCTGGAATCTATCACCAGTAAGACTGATGGCTCATTACCAACTCTAGGAGCCGAGTTGGTGTATACGCAAGACGGGGCAGGGCGCTATCTGACCTTTTGTTGGCAGCAGAGCGAACTTCTGGGGTTAAATACTGAAAAAGTAGTTGACGATCTCAACCAGTCCCAAACCTTTGCCCCAGTGGATAAGGTTACTTATTTGGAACGATTGCAGCGAATTTTGACAAGTTTGATGCCAGAAAGGTTTCAGTGTTGGTTTAGCTACCACCAGAAATTATTTGAATTGGACTTAGTGATTAGTCCGATTATGCCAAGTTTGGGAACGACTGCCACTACAGTTTTAGTGATGGGACGGTTAGTGCAAGCGACACTAAACAAAAAACAAGTGCGTGTGGCATCAAAAACGCCCACACAAATAGAGTTGGCTTTACGTTCACAGCAACACCAAAAACTGGTAAATCGCATTACCAGAAATATTCGCCGGACATTGGATTTAGATATTATTTGGCAGCAAACAGTTGACAGTTTGGGAAAAGCACTGCGGCTAGAGCGCTGCATTATTTGTCGTCCTTACCAGCCTTGTAGCTTAAAAGTGAAAGTGATGGCTGAGTATCATCAGCCAGAACTCAACTCAATCATACTAGGCTCAGAAGAAATAGATATAGCTTCTGAGCCTGCCTTTGCTCAGGCTTTGACAACCCTAGAACCAGTTGTAATGGAAGTGCCTGGATACAAACAGTCTGGGCGGCAGAAAACTTTGGTGGTTGCGACTTGCTATCAAGACCAAGCCAATGGATTGGTTGCCTTGACTTGGCAGGATGAATGCTACACACTAACAGAATCGGAATTAGAACTGGCAAAAGAAGCAGCAGATCAATTGGGAACTGCGATCGCACACGCTACTTTATATAAAGAATTAGAAGCAGCGCGTCAAAAAGCGGAAGAAGCTTCCCGCCTCAAAAGCGAGTTTCTGGCTAATGTATCCCATGAAATTCGTACCCCCCTCAACGGGATGATCGGCTTTTTGAAGCTGATTTTAGAAGGGATGGCAGATGACCCAGAAGAACAAAACCAATTTTTGGCAGAAGCTCACCAATTATCGATACATCTGCTGAATATCATCAACGATATTTTGGACATTGCCAAAATTGAAGCGGGCAAAATGGATCTAGTTTACGCTCCAGTCAAGCTAGATGAGCTATTCAGTGATGTAGAAAGTTTCATGCGTCCCCAAGCAGAAATGAGAAACCTCAGCCTCCGGATGCAAATGCCTGCTACCTCTGATGAAATCATTGTCCTAAGCAACTACCAACGATTGCTACAAGTTATGCTCAATTTACTTGGTAACGCCATCAAATTTACCCATGAAGGTGGTGTCACTGTCAGTGCCGATTTAGTACTCAAAAAAGCGAAGCCGAACTTTCAAGGTCAGGAATTTCCTGGGATGGTGAGAGTACGTGTGGCAGACACTGGCATCGGTGTTTCTTTGGACAAACAAGATAAACTGTTTCAATTATTCTCTCAGGTGGATGGCTCCCGCACTCGTCAGTACGGCGGTACAGGTTTAGGACTGGCAATATCCCAGAAGCTAGTGGAGGCAATGGGCGGCGAGGTACATTTTTATAGTCTGGGCGAAGGACTTGGTTCAACAGTGACATTTACAGTGCCACTATATCAACAGCCAGTCATGGTTTCATCTAGTGATAGCGACTCAACAAACAGTGCTGAGTGCTGAGTTAAGAGTTAGGAGTTAGGATACTTGGCAATACTGGGTTTTAAGTTTTAAACATTATTATTTAATAACAAAATTGGGGATTGGAGATTGGAAAGAATTCCGTCCATAGTCCACAAAAAAATTGTATAATTATAAGCTGGGTTGAGGAAAAAAACACAATAAACGCCTAAATGTTGGCTTTTGCTTTGCTCTACTCAATTTACGAAAAATAATATTTTTGACTTCTTTTTACGGTGACGTATAGTTAAGAGCATTAAATCCTGCGTTCGTCGGACTGCAAAGCAGAATCTAAAGGCTAGAGTAAAGTAAGCAGGCTCACAGCAACGTAATTACTGTCTTCTTTATCAGGCGCCCTCTCTAGGCAGCCTCAACTCTTGGAGAGGCTGCGCCAACGAGTCCGCCTAGAGAGTGTCATTAGTAATTACGAATTACGAATTGTTAATGCCCAATGACGCCACTTGCCTCAACCGGAGGAACCCCGGCAACGCAGTGGCTCTCCCCAATGCCCATCATTAACTTAGCAGGTCTAAAACTATGGAACTTACAATTGACAACGTTGAAACAGTCTTAGATGAAATGCGCCCTTATCTGATGTCTGATGGCGGCAACGTGGAACTCGTAGAACTCGATGGGCCTGTTGTAAAACTGCGGTTGCAAGGTGCTTGTGGTTCTTGCCCCAGTTCTGCAATGACCCTGAGAATGGGTATTGAGCGCCGCCTCAAGGAAATGATTCCCGAAATTGCAGAAATTGAGCAAGTGGTGTAAAAGTTAGGAGTTAGGAGTTAGGAGTTATGAGTTTTGAATCAACTCCTAACTCCTCATTCTTAACTCCTAACTATTTTTATGTCCCATCCTCTTTACATTGCTTTTATCTGGCATCAACATCAGCCGCTGTACAAATCTCCTGGCAGCGGCGTTTCGCTATCTTCGAGTCAGCAGTACCGTCTACCTTGGGTACGTTTGCATGGGACTAAAGATTATTTGGATTTGGTATTGCTCTTAGAGCGGTATCCTAAGTTACATCAAACGGTGAATTTAGTTCCATCGCTGATATTGCAACTTGAAGATTATATTGCTGGTACTGCTTTTGACCCTTACCTTACAGCCAGCTTGACACCAGATGAACAACTCAACCAGCAACAGCGGGAATTCATCATCCAACACTTTTTCGATGCCAATCACCACACCCTGATTGACCCCCATCCCCGCTATGCCGAGTTGTACCAGCAAAGGCAGGAGAAGGGGCAAGCTTGGTGTTTGGCAAATTGGGAATTGCCAGATTATGGTGATTTGCTAGCTTGGCACAATTTGGCTTGGATCGATCCGCTCTTTTGGGATGACCCAGAAATTGCTGCTTGGTTAAAACAGGGACGAAATTTTACTTTAAGCGATCGCCAGCGCATTTATTCCAAACAGCGACAAATCCTCAGCCGCATTATCCCCCAACATCGGAAAATGCAGGAGGCAGGACAGCTGGAAGTTACCACTACGCCCTACACTCACCCGATTTTGCCCTTGCTAGCTGATACCAACTCTGGTCGGGTAGCTGTGCCCAATATGATATTGCCTGAGCAGCGATTTCAGTGGGCAGAAGATATTCCCCGCCACTTGCGGAAAGCTTGGAACTTCTATAAAGAACGCTTTGGACAGATACCTCGTGGTTTGTGGCCTTCGGAACAGTCAGTAAGTCCACAGATACTTCCAGACATTATTAACCAAGGATTTAAGTGGATATGCTCAGATGAAGCCGTCTTAGGGTGGACGCTGAAAAACCTTTTTCATCGGGATGGGGCGGGGAATGTGCAGCAACCAGAACTGTTGTACCAACCGTATCGCCTGCAAACCGCAGAGGGCGACCTGTCAATTGTGTTTCGTGACCACAGATTATCAGATTTGATTGGCTTTACTTATAGTGCGATGCCAGCAAAACAGGCAGCAGCAGACTTAGTGGGACATTTGCAAGCGATCGCTAAAATGCAAAAAGACAGTCAAAGTGAACAACCTTGGCTAGTTACCATCGCTTTAGATGGGGAAAATTGCTGGGAATTTTATCCCCAAGATGGCAAACCCTTCCTTGAAGCTTTGTATCAAAGTTTGAGTGATGAACCCCACCTCAAACTCGTTACTGTCTCCGAATTTTTGGAAGAATTTCCAGCCACAGCCACTATTCCCGGAGGGCAACTACATAGCGGTTCTTGGGTGGATGGCAGCTTCACCACTTGGATCGGCGATCCTGCGAAAAATCGTGCTTGGGATTACTTGACAGAAGCCAGGAAGCTGTTGGCAAGTCATCCTGAAGCAACGGAAGAAAACAACCCACAAGCGTGGGAAGCATTATATGCCGCAGAGGGTTCTGACTGGTTTTGGTGGTTTGGTGCAGGACACTCCTCAAATCAAGATGCCATCTTTGACCAGTTATTTCGAGAACATCTGTTTGGCATTTACAAGGCATTAAATGAACCTGTACCGCCCTATCTCAAGCAACCAGTGGAAATCCACGAAGCACAGGGAAACCACACCCCACAAGGGTTTATTCATCCCGTCATCGATGGTAAGGGTGATGAACAAGATTGGGACAAAGCTGGACGCATAGAAATCGGTGGGGCACGGGGGACAATGCACAATAGCAGTGTCATCCAGCGACTTTGGTATGGGGTGGATCACCTCAATTTTTATTTGCGGCTGGACTTTAAAAGTGGCGCAGCACCAGGGCAGGATTTGCCAGCAGAGTTGAATTTGCTGTGGTTTTATCCAGAAAAAACAATGGTCAACAGCCCAGTTCCCTTGGCAAATTTACCAGATGCAGCCCCACTTAATTACCTTTTCCATCATCTTTTGGAAATTAACTTGCTGACACAATCGATTCAGTTTCGGGAAGCTGGAGACAATTGTCAATGGCATCCCCGTTTCAGTCGCGCTCAAGTAGCTTTAAATAGTTGTTTAGAGTTGGCAGTGCCGTGGGCAGACTTGCAAGTTCCGCCAGATTATCCGTTGCGCCTGATTTTGGTGCTTGCGGATGAAGGGCATTTTTCCAACTACTTACCAGAAAATGCTTTGATTCCCATTGAGGTGCCTTAGAACTCGCTACCCCTGGTGTCACAAAATACTTATACCAATTCTTTGTGAAATTGCACAAAATCAGGCTTGGTAAGACTTGGGGCAAAATTCCCTTGTTCTACGTAACCTCATAGGTAATCAGTATTAGTACAGTGGGTACGTAAATTCAGCTACCATCTCAATTAACAAGACTTGGGGCTTAACAAGGGGCTTAACAAAAGGATTTTGCCCCTTGTTAAAGGTCGGCAAAGTTGCGCCCCTACAGGTGATTCATGTGTTGCAGAGATTTTTGGAAAACATATTTAATTCTTTCTTGTGAATTCGTAAGTTCTACAAAAATTTATTTTTGCTTTTTGAATTTTTAACAGAAAAGTAATGATGATTTGGCAAAGATGCAGTAATTTTACTGTTGCCAAGGAATATTTGTCGTAAGATTAGAGACATTTCAAAGTAAATATCCTATACTAATGAATCGCTTTTCTCAGAAAACAACGAATTCTCAAGAGAGCATTTCACAGCAAACTCAACTTGGTCAGATGTGTGGTTCCAAGAAGCTATTTCGCGATCGCTATGAAATATTGCAAATTTTGGGTAGAGGTGGTTTTGGCATTACCTTTTTAGCTAAAAATACCGTATTACCTGGGAAGCCTCTGTGTGTTATTAAACAGCTTTGTCCGAAAGTGACTAATCCGCAAAGTTGGCAAAGGGCATGTATGCGCTTTGAAAAAGAGGCAAGAACTTTGGGTCAACTCGGTAGTCATTCGCAAATTCCCATGTTATTAGACTACTTTCAGGCGAATGGAGAGTTTTTTTTAATTCAAGAATACGTACCGGGTTTGACTTTGGCACGAGAAGTGCGGCAAACTGGGCCCAAAAGTGAAACCTCAGTTAAACAGTTTTTACAAGAATTATTACCAGTATTACAGTATCTTCATCAACATCGTGTAATTCATCGGGATATTAAGCCCCAAAATTTATTGCGGTGTGAGGATGATGGGCGGGTAGTGCTGATTGATTTTGGTGCGGTGAAAGAGCAATTAGTTGATGTTTGTGAAAAGTCAATTAATCAAGCTGTAAACACCAATTTTATTGGGACTAGAGGATTTGCACCACCAGAACAGTTTTCTCTACATCCAGTTTATGCCAGTGATATTTATGCACTGGGTATAACTTGTATTTATATGTTGACTGCTAAAAATCCTTTAGAGTTTGAGTACGACGCGAATTCTGGTGAGATATGCTGGCAAAAAGAGGTAAATATTAGCAACAGTTTCGCTCATATTTTAGGAAAAATGGTGAAAGTTACGTTAAATGATCGGTTTAAGACTGCTGATGAAGTGATGAAAGCTTTAAGTAATAAAAGCTATTTGCCTACTTTGGCTAACTGTCTAACTACCCAAAAATCAAATAATAAAAGTATTACACAACACGAAAATTCTCCCGAAAATCCTGATGTATACATACCACCTGTTGCCAGAACTGCTAGTGCTATTCGGAAATGGAGAGCAAAGCTCAAGTAAACAAGGTGACAGAATTAAGTTGAAGCTTTATTTGGCTAAGGTATCAAATGAATAATTAATCATCGGCGATTTAAAATATTAAAAACAAATTTAGTAAGCATTTTGACTTGATTTCATAGTCAGTAATGGTTAATTAATCAGGGTTTAACTTAATACTTAGTCACTTGTCGCTTGCCAATATACAAGCAAAATTACTAGGGCTAATATTTCAGAAAAAATTTCTATTCAGATTATTATATAATCGAAAGAATAATTAATCCTATGGCTCTCGTAGTTTTCCACAGATAAGGAAGACTGACTACTATTTACAAACGCAAACGATATAAGTAATTCCCCAATCCCCAGACAGGGTTTTCTACCACAAGTAAGCGAGAGTCAATTTTCTTAAGGGAAAGTTAGGGGCAAACTTAGCCTAAGTTGTCATGCAGTCGCGCCTGTCAGATCATGATCTGCTGCTTAAATCCCGATTGCCCAAATCCCCTGAATCCCAATGGAAAGAAGTTTTGCCAAAGTTGTAGCACCCCATTGGTGTCACTTTTAAGAAATCGCTTCCGTGTCATTCGAGTCCTTTCAGATGAGGGGGGATTTGGCAGAACCTATCTATCAGAAGACGTAGATAAACTCAATGAACGCTGTGTTATCAAGCAATTAGCTCCAAAATTCCAAGGAACTTGGTCGCAAAAAAAGGCGATGGAGTTGTTTGCAGAAGAAGCGCAGCGACTACAAGACCTTGGGGAACATCCCCAAATTCCGACTTTGCTAGCTTACTTTGAGCAAGATGGCTGCCTATATTTAGTGCAGCAGTTTATCAATGGGGAGAATTTGTTAAAGGAGTTGCAACAGCGCAAGGCATATAAAGCTAGGGAAATTCAATCTATTTTGCTAGATTTACTGCCCATCCTCAAATTTATCCACGATCGCAAAGTCATTCATCGGGATATCAAGCCGGAAAATATTATCCGCCATAAAAGTGATGGGCGATTAAGTCTGATTGATTTTGGTTCGTCAAAGCAATTCACCGCGAGAGTTCAGCAGAAATCTGGCACATCCATTGGTTCGCATGGTTATTCTCCCCTAGAACAGATTAGAGATGGTAAAGCTTTTCCCGCCAGTGACTTATTCGGTTTAGGGGCTACCTGCTTTCATCTGCTAACGGGAAATTCCCCCTTTCAGTTGTGGATGGAATCTGGGTACGCTTGGGTAAGTAATTGGCGGCAATATTTGCGGAGTCCATTAAATCCGGAGTTGGATTTTGTGATCGACAAGCTTTTGAAAAAAGACATCCAGCAACGTTACCAGTCAGCCGATGAAGTCCTCACAGACTTGACTCCAAAACAACTACTTGCACTACCACCAGCCGCGAAATCCTCTGGAAAAATACCACCAACTAGAGCACCATATTTACCAAAAAGTTATTTCTTACTGAGAATTTTAATTTTGTTAAGTGCTTTGATTCTGTTGTTCGGATTCCAAAAATCTTGGTATAAACATTTTCGCCGGATTCAGACTAGTTTGGTCTCTAGGCTTCAGCACAATAGCCCTGGCAAAGATGAAGCGCTTTTAGGTCAACCGCCAAAGATTACCTTGGCAAAGGTTTCCTTAGCTAACACCCTCCAAGGACATGGAAACTCGGTTTTATCTGTCGCCATCAGCCCCGATGGCAAAACCATTGCCAGCAGTGGCGGCGATCGCACCATCAAACTTTGGAATCTAGCAACCGGAAAAGCAATCTCTTTACTCAACGGGCATTCTCAGCAGGTAAATGTTGTAGTCATCAGCCCAGATGGCAAAACTCTGGTTAGTGGTAGTGATGATAACACCATCAAAATCTGGAATCTGACAACGCGAAAGCAAATTCGCACTTTGCAGGGGCATTCTGACTCAATTCATGCCCTAGCCATCAGTGCCGATAGCGAGACTCTAGTTAGTGGCAGTGATGACAACACCATCAAAATCTGGGATTTGGCAACAGGAGAGCAAATTCGGACACTAGCAGGGCATACATTTTGGGTGCGATCAGTAGCCATCAGCCCTGATGGTGTGATTCTTGCCAGTGGTAGTTTTGACAAAACGGTCAAAATCTGGAATCTAACAAAGGGATACTCAATCCGCACACTAGAAGGAAATTATCAAACAGTAACAACCGTAGCAATTAGCCCAGATGGGAGAACTTTAGCCAGTGCTAGCCGCGATCGCACCATCAAACTTTGGAATCTACCTACGGGAAAAGAAATTCGCACACTGGCGGGACATGGCAACACTGTCACATCCGTAGCCTTCAGTGCCGATGGTAAAATTCTTGCTAGTGGTAGCCGCGATCGCACCATCAAACTCTGGAATCCAGCTACAGGAGAGGAAATTCTCACATTGGCAGGGCACACCAACACTGTGACATCCGTCGCCTTCAGTCCTGATGGCAAAACCCTTGTCAGTGGTAGTGAGGACAATACTATTAAGATTTGGCGGTTGTCTCAGTGAGGAGAAATCATCTTGAATGTAGTCAAAACAAGGTTTGGGATCTGAGCAGCCAAGGCAGAAAGCGTGGTTAGTAGGTAATCTCTAATTTGGATGCACTGGAAGGGAGCATAGTCTTGTTGCAAAGCAGAAAACTTTCTATACAAAAGTTTTGAATTGATGAGTAATTTTGATAGATTAAACCTTTTAGATTTTCTTAAATCCATGTGAGTTCGATAAACCTCTCCCTGTCTTGAACTAAAGTTCAAACCTCTGCCTCTGGGACTCCTAGAGGCACAGGTTTTGCCTAGTAAAACCTCTGAGAGGTTTTTTATTCGACATAAAGCGATTGTTTCAAATAACCTAAATTATCAGAAGATAGTCAATCTGTATTTACCGAGTTCATGTGGATTCCAATATTTTAATTATTAAGCCCACCCCTGACCAAAATCACTGAATTTTTAAACCAGAGGCGATCGCTGCGGAAATATTGCTTTCACTTATCGGCATCTGTCATCCCTGAAGACGTAATTTTTAGTTTTAAAAAGAAATATTTTCCCTTCTGGAATCGAGCTAGCTTTAATGCGATCGCTAACTACACTATTGCCTAATTTGCCATGCATCGGAATCTATATGTATACCAAAATGCTTATTTAGCTGATCACAAATGCAACTTTAAGCAGATTTATATTTGCAGCTAAAGATTGATGCTGGTTCTGCCAGAATTTAATAAACTTTAATTACAATTAAGAGCAATTTAACTGAGGAATGTAATCGTGAAACGCTTTAATGTCTCTAAAATTCTGGGAAGTAGTGTTCTAGCTTTAAGTTTGGCTACGTTGCCCACAGTTCTACCTGCTTCTGCTCAGACAACAACCACTCCTGATGCTAGTGTTACAGATACTACTACAGGTCGCACTGCTACTGACGGAAATCATCGGGATGGTGATTGGGGTTTACTGGGCTTGCTCGGTTTATTTGGTTTATTTGGTCGCAAGAGCCGCAGAGGCGATGATATTGTAGGTGATGGTGACTCTAATGTGGTAGGCTCCTCTGGCTCCCGTTCTAACTTTTAGGCAGCATGTAAAAATAAGTTGTACAAATTTGATTTTGAATGGGTTGCTAAATATAGCTTTCACATGAAAATTGTTCAGGTTATTTTTACACAGTTCCTTGATAAGGAGTTGCATTGTAATTTGGCGTAAGTTCTAAAGATAATTATAGGTAAAGCCTGCATTGGCAGGCTTTGTTTATGTGTTTACATTTTTTTGTATACATATAATTGGTAAAAAATGGAAGATTCAGTATTTATTATATTTCTTGCCTTTGGGTGTATTTGGATTTTGATGGGAGTTGTAGGTTGGATTGCGTTTTTAAAATCTGAAGGTGAGGAAATCAAGTTTGGCAAGTGGGGACTTATAGTTGCTATTCCAATCCTAATACCAATAATTGCTGCTTTGATTATTGGCATATTTTATCATTAACTGTTAATTGCACCCCTAACCAAAATCACTGTACTTTCTATACCAGAGGCGATCACTTCTGGAATATTACCTTGAATCGCTTGCTGCAACAATCCCTTATGCGAAGCTCCCAAAACTACAACATCTTAACCTTCGGTTTTCACTAGGTTAATCACACCTTCAGCTACTGAATTCGCTTGGACTGGGAGAGCAACTACAGTACTGGATAATTGGCAACGACGCATCAAATGGCGGATGGATTTTTCAAAAACTGACATATCTGGCTTGTGTTTAGATGGCTTAAACACTTGTGTCAGGCGAATTTGCGGTTTACTTCTCAATGTAATTAAAGCCGGTAGCAATTTAATCGCTAACGGGGAATTGGGGCCACCAGCCATTGGGACTAGCCAGCGATTGAAGGAGGGCTGAGAATGAAGTGTTAATAACCCCAAAATAAGACCAATTGCCGGTAATGCTAGCCATGTTGGTAACAGGTGGGCACTATGGACTCGCCATGTCCCCAGCAATCCTGATCCCACTTTCAGGAACACCGCAGATAAGGCAGCAACCAGACCGATCACACAAGCTTCGGCGATCGCTATACCTCTTCTAGGTTACAACCAGTTGCGAAAGCGCTGATTCATACCAATTTTGGATTTTAGATTTTGGACTTTGGCTTACCTCGACTTCGCTACTTCGGCTTCCTTCAGCACAACTTGCTCAGTCAAACGATTTTGGATTACAAGTCTCTTAATCCCCTGATTTTTAAGGAGGAAAAGAGAGGATAAAGCCTTAACCCAAGTGTATTGGACTACACAAGTACTGTGTTCAATTAAGAATTACCTAGCTTGCTTCTCGCCTCTGGCGAGTATTACGTTAGCGTAGCGTCATTACGAATTATCTAATTGCTTCTCCCCGTGGTGGATAGCCCTTCTACTATCAGAGATGGAGTATAACAAGAACCATTCCAATCAGCATCGTTGCCCAGTGCAACCAATTGCTTCAGGGCTGTGTAGACATTACCTGCAACCATCGTATCTTTAACGCGCCCAATTACCTGACCATTTTGCACGCGGTAGCCTAAATCAACGTTGATAGAAAAATCTCCAGAAATACTGCCGCCATCACCCAGCATTTGATCCACAATCAAGCCATCATCTAGTTGTTGAATTAAATCTGGTAGTGATGCCGAACCTGGCTGGATGAGAAAATTAAATAAACCAGGAGTGGGATAGCTACCTAAACCAGGGCGAAAACCATTTCCAGTGGTGTCACTACCCAGTTGGCCTTTGCTGGTACGATCGCCATAAAAACGCTGTAAAGTCCCGTTTTGAATAAAAACTAAAAATTGAGTCGGAGTGCCTTCATCATCGAAAGGACAACTGTAAGGGCCCGCTTTTGGGTCTTGGTAGAGGGTGAGGCTGGGTGCAACTACTTGCTTCCCCAAACGTTCTCCCCAAGGGGAAGCTACTTCTAATACTCGTTTACCATTCAAAGCTTCTTGCACAGTACTCCAAAGCATATCAGCGGCTTTAGAAGTGAATAAAACCGGGACGCGACCAGTAGGAGGTGAGACATTTTCTCTGGCCCAAATTAACCTCTGTAAAATTTGATTAGCTAATCTCTCCGAGTGGAGTTCCCCCCGCTTAGTTTCACCATCGGAAACACTTAAAAAATCATCGCCACGCACCCATTCTGCTGATATATAGCAACTGAGGGTAGTGTCGGTGTAGTGACAATCTAAACCTTTGGTATTGATTAGTCTAGTGGTTTCAACATCACATTCCCAGTCACCATTGCACACAACATCGGCATAGGCATCGCGGATGAGTGCGATCGCTTCTTTGCCCCAGTCTACCAAAACCTCTATCGGCACACTTTCCCCTAAATCTGGGTAGGAGGGTTGAAAGTTAGAGCCTAATTCTACTGTTTCTTGTTGATTTAGTTGACTTAGTGCCAGAGCTTTTTCTACCATTACCTCGGCGAGGACAGAACCGTAAGCCACCGTAAGTCCCGGACGCCCGTTTCGCCAAAGCCGCAATGCTGTGCCTTCAGATTGGTTGGTTTCTAGCTGTTTGAGTCGGTTTGCCTCAAAAAACACTGGACGAGAAAGCGATCGCGACTGATACACCTCAGCAGCTTCGGCTCCAGATTTTATCGCTAGTTCCAGCAACTGTTCGGCTAGTGTATCTTGTGACAAATTTTCAGAACCCATGACCCTTAGTGCATTGTGGATTTTGAACCGCATATCAACGCTGTCTCAAGAAAAGTGCGATGTCTACGACGGGCTACGCCTACGCACTTTTTGCTGATGGACGCAGATAACTATCAAAAAATCATCAGCGTGTTTTTGCAGTTGTGATTTGGAACCGCAGATTAACGCTGATGGACGCAGTTAATTATCCCAAATCATCGCCATGTCTTAACGGATCTTAGCGATCGCCATTTTCAGTCATTAGTCATTAGTCATTTCTGCCCAATCTCCATTTTCAAAGGTTAACCTCTTGCAACAGCCAAAAACCAGCAAAAGATTCTGCTTTGGGATCAGACTGGACACCGAGAAAATGCACCCCGTTAGCTTTTTGCTTGGCTTGTTCAAAACCTTTGGCTTCTGCTAAGATTTGAGGTTTTTTGATATTTGCCACAATCCAGCTTTCAGTTACACCAGTTTCTAAAAGCAATCTCGCCTCTTGGCTGCTGTCAAATTTTAAGAAAGCCAACTCCAAACCAGACATCCAGCCTGCCAAGGGCAATGCTCTAGATGAAAAAATCAAAATACCAGGAATACGGGCTTCGGGTGAAACTTGCGCCAACTCTAGGGGGAAAGCTTCACCAAACCCAATTTCCCACTCTGGCATATCTGCAAAATCCACAGCATCTAAGGTAACAAATACCCACTGCTGTCCTTCCAAAGCATCTGGTAAACGTTGCGGCAAAGGTTTTTCTAAACGGACTGAGGGATTAGTCCCCCCTTGATACCCTGATTCTTGAGGATACACTTCCTCCATCCGCTGTTCTAACCATTGGTTGAGAACCAAAGTGCGGCGGCTAGGCTGGGCGGGAATACCCAAGTCAAGGCATGCTTTAGTAATCATGTTGTTCATTTGGCGGCGGAAAAAGCGGATTTTAATTGGTGCTTTTCCAGCTTGGTTAATAGCCTCCTGTAATGCTGTCCGCAACCAGCCCGAATTTACCTGGGTACTGGGACAATATTGAGCATAGCGAAACAAAGAATCTGCTTTTGTGCTGATATCCAAGGGGCTTTCGCAGACTAAGACTTCCCAAACTTTTTTCTGATTAGCGTCCAATATCGGACGGGAGTAAAAATCGATTTCCCAAATACTGCCCATGTTTTGCGGTAAAAATCTGGCTGTTATGTTTTCCTGATATTTTGATCATACGAGTGTTAGGGCAGCATTGGGCATTGGGCATTGGGAATGCAGATTTTGAGTATCTGAGGTGGATGAATGAGTCTTTGAGGTGGATGAATGAGTCTTTGAGGTGGATGAATGAGTCTTTGAGGTGGATGAATGAGTCTTTGAGGTGGATGAACGAGTATCTGAGGTGGATGAACGAGTCTTTGAGGTGGATGAACGAGTCTTTGAGGTGGATGAATGAGTCTTTGAGGTGGATGAATGAGTCTTTGAGGTGGATGAACGAGTCTTTGAGGTGGATGAACGAGTCTTTGAGGTGGATGAATGAGTCTTTGAGGTAGATGAATGAGTCTTTGAACTTAATGCTTCAAGTTCTAAGGGAACTCCAAAAAATAAATTATTCAATTTCTGGAATAAAAACGATGTTCCATCCCCCAGCTAAGTGCCCCCTGCTCCCCTGCCATAAAAGCAATGGGATATTTTTTTACTTGGAAGTCCCTAACTTTTCACCATCTCCCTTATTTCTTATGACAGTTTGATAAATTACAGTATAAATAATCTGTTATAGATAATTAATATGAGTAGATTGCAGAAATTTGGCTATTGGACTTATGTCTTCTTAACTATTGCTATAAGTTTACTTGTACTCCGAGTTAATTTTTGCTTGTTAACAGTGTCAGCCAAAGATTATGCACCTGGACAACTTAGTCCTGATGCACTAATGCAATTAAAGAACATCAAACGACGGTTAAATGCAGGTGAAGGAAAAACGATGCAGGCGTTTTTCCCAGAAGGATGGTTTTTTAGCCATATAGTCTATGGTTACAGTTGGGTGAATGTTGCTTTGTCTTCAAAGTCCGAACCTCTTCGCCAACAAGCAATTCAAGAGGTGCGTTGGGTTTTATCTCAAGTAGATACACCCGAAGGACGCGCACCTTTTACAGCAGATACCCAAGTTGCCAATGGCGTCTTTTATTTAGGTTGGAGTAATCGGTTGTTGGGTGGACTATTAAAAATTCAGTCACCAAAAGAGCGATCGCTCCAAGATATTACTCAATTTCGTGCCCAATCTCAAGAGTTAGCCCAGGCGTTTACAAAAAGTCCTACTGTAACCATTGATGCTTATCCCGGACAAGCTTGGCCTTGTGACCAAACCGTAGCTTTAGCATCTTTAGCTTTGCACGATGAATTGTTTGATAGTAATTATCAACCAGTAATTCAGCGTTGGGTTAGCTATACTCGCCAGCATCTTGACCCACAAACAAATTTAATTCCTCATAAAATTGACGCTGTGACTGGTGAAATTAAGATTGGCGCACGAGGTACTAGTCAAGTCTATCTTTTGCCGTTTTTACTAGAATTAGATTCAAAGTTTGCAAAACAGCAGTATGCTCAGTTTCGCAAACAGTTTGTTCCCTCAGTCTTAGGCTTTTTCCCCGTGAGGGAGTATCCCCTCAACGCTGATGGCCAGGCAGATGTTGACTCTGGGCCACTTATCTTTGGCATTGCCCCAACCAGTACAATTGTCAGCATTGCTCCAGCACATGCTCATCAAGATACTCAGTTGTTTGAGAGTACGCTCGCTATCATTGAAATTTTAGGATTACCGCTAGTATGGGGTGAGGAAAAGTCCTATGCTTTGGGGTTATTGCTAGTAATTGATGATTTTTTGGTTTGGGGCAAAACTTTAGTACCCTGGACGCAGGTTAATAATTCCGTCTACACCGAACAAAGACTTGCAAACAAGATTCAGTTCTTGATTTTAGGTTCTGGAGTTGTGTTGCTTGTGCTTTGGAGTCCAATTGTTGCCAAACAGTTTTTAAACAAATATGCTTGAAATTGTTGACTGATACACCCTAAGATTCCACTTCAAAAATTTGGCGTTGCTGAATTGAAAGTATCCCCTCATTTTCCACGATTGATCCAAACGCCTCTGAGGCCAGCTGCTTTAGCTCCGTGATAGTCTTCTATGATGCTATCGCCAATATGCCATGCTGCCTCTGGGGAACATTTATGTTTGTGTAAGGCAATGGCAAAAATTTGAGGATCAGGTTTAGCTGCACGTACCTGGGTAGAAATGGTAACCGAGCTAAAAAACTCTTTCAATCCCAAACTTTGCAATACTGAGTAAATTCGAGAATCAAAATTGGACAGCACCCCCAAAGTAACTCCCAACCGCCGCCAGTTGATCAAAGCTGGTAAGACATCAGGATAGATAAACCACGGTTCCCCAGTACCAAAGTGAATGTAAAGTTCGCTAAAAAAAGCTGAAAAGTCAGAAAATTGCTTGAGAACACCAGCACTTTCAAAAGTGTTCAGGGCAATTATCCGCCACCAATCAAACTCACGCTGGGGAATATCTTGTAGTTCTGCATCTAGAAATATCGGCGGCGGCGCGGCTTTAAAGCTTTTGATGAAGGCTGTATTCAATCTTTCGGCTGAAACTGTAACGCCAAAATCCTGGGCTATCTGACCATAAACTTCGCCCACACTGCCTTTAACGTCGAAGAGTGTGCCCACACCATCTAACAAAATAACTTTCGGTTGTTCCATCAAAGTTTGAAGATTTTGAATGTTGAATTTTAGATTTTGGCTTGTTAGAGAGCTTCTGTGGGTAGTAGTCTAACATCTGCTAAGTAGGTTGGCGCAAATAAAGCAAATCATCGTAAATGTCTTGGTTATTTACCAACGCCCCTCAGGAGTGCTGTTAGCGGATAGCTATGGTTTAGCCCGTGCTGAGTGAGGAATCTCAGTTTTTTACTCAGAACTAGGAACCTCAAAAAAGAGGAACTGTTTTGCCCCATGACGCTAGTTGCTCCAGCGGATAGCAAGTCATCTACCCAAAGGGAGACGCCAAGGGCGAACGAGCGTCACGAGCGTCGGGAACCTCCGCAACGCACTGGTTCACCAATGCCCAACCTTAAAGTTACCGAGAAAGTGTTTCTATGATCGGACGGACAAGCCAATTAAAACCAACTTTAAGTTGATGGTCTAAAGTTGGCAACCTATATAAATAGGCAATCCGCCGGGCGACAGATGCCAAGCGTCCATCTAGTTTAATTCCCAAACCAGTGAGGGTGGCGTTGTCTATTCCTAGTGCCATCATTTCTCCTAACTGTTGGTAGTGAAAGGGAAGGAGGGGGCGATTAGTCAGAGTTGCCCAAATATTCCAAGCAGTATAATCAGCTTGTTGGAAAGCCGCTTGTGCGGTGGCGGGGACTTGCTGTCCTTCAGCATCATGACAGTCTACTAAATCTCCCAAGGCAAAGATTTCTGGATGATCAAGGACTTGCAGATTGGATGTAATGCTGATTTGACCACGCTGATTTTGCTTCAGGGGAAGAGATTTCACTACGGGCGCAACCCTGGTTCCCACAGTCCAAATTACCAAATCCACGGGAATCTTGTCTAACTGATTTTTGTACTCTAGGGAGATGGTATTTTGCTCTATTAATTCCACTTTGGTTTCTAAATCCAGAAACACGCCACGCGCTTCTATTGCTTTCTTTGCTGCTTCCCGGTTAAACTCTGGGGAAGTTCGCAAAATTTGGTCAGCGATTTCAATGATCCGAAAGCGTCCTCTTTCACCTAGTCTGTCGGCTAACTTACAAGCTAACTCTACACCACTGTAGCCAGCCCCAACGATCGCTACCCGAATTTTATCAGCATCGGATTCTTCTAAAAATCGCAGGCGTTCTTCCAAACGGTAAACATCAGAGATTGTGCGGAATGGGTAGGCGTAAGATGTTGCACCAGGGACTAAATCTAACGGTGTCTCACCTCCTAGCGCCAGCACCAATCGGTCGTAAGGGATTTCTGGCCCTTCATGTAGATTTACCCGTCGCTGGTCGATGTCAATTCCAGAGACAAGCCCTTGATAAAAACGCACTCCTGTGCCTTGTAAAAGTTCTTCAAAGGGTGGGGCAATTTCCCAGGTTTGCAGTTCACCAGTGAGTAATTCGTAAAGTAAAGGAGAAAATAGGAAGCGATCGCTTTGATCTACCAGAACAATTTCGGGTTTTTGCGTAGATTCCCAAGGTAACTGGCTTAAGCGCAAGGCTGTGTAGAGACCACCAAAGCCTCCGCCAAGGATACAAATTCTAGAAGTTTGTTGAGTCATCGATTCTATGTATGGGACGGTCAATGCTAGCTGGGCAACTAACTTCAGTCTAGTCAGTTAAAGCGGACTTTTCAAAATCCCCTAAAGTTTTTGAGAGATAAGTCATTAGTTTTAGTCCACTTGTCGCGGTTATCTAATTGAAGATTCGCTATATTTAACGGTTAACAGGCAACGGCTAAAAGGAGTTAAAGAGATGGAAATTAAGCCAACTGACCCATCGCTAGCACTCATGGAAATTCCCTCTGGCTATCTCAACATTATGGGTTACGTTGATCAGTCAGAAGTTAATGGCCCTGGTTGTCGTGCAGTCGTCTGGGTACAAGGTTGTCTTCGTGAGTGTCCTGGCTGCTTTAATACTGACTCTTGGTCATTTGAAGCTAACCAATTGATTGCTGTTGATACCCTTGCCGAGAATATTCTTAGCAATTCTCGCAACACAGGTGTAACCTTCTCTGGTGGAGAACCCTTTTGGCAAGCAACTGCACTGGCGTCTTTAGCTCGTCAGGTAAAAGCTGCTGGGTTAAATGTAATGTCTTTTTCTGGGTTTACTCTGAAGCAACTACAGTCCCAATCTGCACCGCCAGGTTCCCAAGCTTTATTAGAACAACTCGATATCCTAATTGACGGGCCTTTTGTCCAATCTCTGGCAATTAATTCTCCTAACTCTCCAGTTTCTTCCAGCAATCAACGGGTTCGTGTGTTAAATCCAGCTTTCCAAGACCAGATTACTTGGGCTAGCGATCAGATAGAAATCCACATCCTCAAGGATGGTGGCCGCATTGTCACTGGCTATCAAGGTGGGCTGGAATTAACGTAGTGGGGCATTGGGCATGGAGAGTTAAAACTTGAAGGTTGACCTTCTAAGGGTCAAATTAACAATTTCCCCGCTCTCTCAATTGAAGAGAAGCTATAGCGTTCTCATTTGGATGCAAGGGGCACAGCGTTACTGTGCCCTTACGAGTAGTTTGTATTCGATGCAATTCAGGGACATAGCAATGCTGTGGCAAATATTCCTGATCGCAATTCCTTTAGTAGCGTGGATGGGAGCTATTTTGACTTCAGTGATCGTTATTTTGCTCAGTCGTACAGATCGGGAATTTTAGTAGAGCGGTTGATTTTAGGCAAAGTGGTGGTGAGTTCTTTATTTGTTGCTGTACAAAGTACATTGCTGCAAAAAATAAAGCCAATTATGCAGGTGGCGATTATGTTGGGGTAAGTTCAAAAGGCACGTATGCACAATGTCTTTGGGCTAGTTTTGTAGTGGAATGTTTTGGGAAAGCCAATGATACATGAGCCGCCTAATTTCTATCCCCCATCAACTTGCATTTATGCCAATTACCCCGATGATTATTAAAGCGATTGACATAAGTTTGATGAATGTGGCAGATTCACGAAACCAGATAATACCAATGATAGCAATTAGGATAGTTCCCAATCCAGCCCAGACAGAATAAGCCACACTCACTTCAAGTCTCTTGAGAGCAAAGGTAAAAGAAGTAAAACAAAGTCCATAGAAAACAAATATTAATACCGAAGGGAGTATTCTAGTAAATCCTTGCGATAACTTCATGCAAGTTGTGCCTGAAACCTCAAAAAGGATTGCTGCAATAAGGTAAATCCAACTTGTTGACATATCTGTTATCAGCAGTTTGTTAGGAATCTCTTATTATCTCTGTGAAATTCAAAAAATACAAGAGGTCAGCCCCTTTAAGGAAGTCAAAAGTCATTTGTACTGAGCGTAGCCGAAGTAAAAGTCAAAAGTTAAATTTTTATCATTAATCGCATGAATATACAATAAATTTGTAGGATACATTACACATACAAGCTTTAAGAGTAGGGGTATAGGTGACGCTCGTACCGACGTTTTAAATAAAATTGCTATATTTCAAGTCTACTTTTGTAGAGTTTACCGAAAACACACTATTTGAAATTACCGTACTTATTATTAAGGAAACTTATGGTTCGGTAATCTTCCCAAATCAGGTGATAAAAACCGAATTTAAACCACTTTTATTTTTTAATACTATGAGAACAAAGCAAGGAATCAAATCCTCAATTAGTTGGACAGTAAAGATACTGATTACCCGAAGTAGAGATATGACATTAGTACGTTGGAACCCTTGGCAGGAATTTAACACAATATAACGCCAAATCAATCGCTTATTTGATGAAGATATGCCAACTACATTTTTGGATAGAGGTTTATCCAGAGTTCCCGCTGCTGAGTTAAAAGAAACTGAAGATGCAATTCATCTAAAACTAGAACTTCCGGGAATTGAAGCTAAAGACCTGGATTTGCAAGTTACAGAAAATGCTGTATACCTTAGTGGTGAGCGAAAGTCTGAAACGAAATCTGAAGATAAAGGTGTGAGCAAAAGCGAATTCCATTATGGTAAATTCCAACGTGTAATTCCTTTACTTGCTCGGATTCAAAATACTAACGTCACGGCAGATTATAAAGATGGCATCTTGAACCTGACACTACCCAAAGCTGAAGAAGAAAAGAATAAAGTTGTCAAAGTTAATCTAGCATCATCTGGCTAATTTCAGCTTGATATCTGCTAACTATCTATGAAACTAAATAAAAAGCGCTCCCCTTTTGGAGAGCGCTTTTTAATGTGAATTACTCAGCCTATAAAGATTTATTACGAAAGTGCAAAATTTTAAATCTAGTAGAGTGTGTTATCGCTGAGAGTACGACACCACCTCAGATTTGAAGTGCGCTAGGGTGAATGTTCTAACGCACCCGACAAAACTTGCTCTTTATTAAATCCACATTTCTTAGTTAAGCGTTAAGCGCTTCTTCTTGATTGGTTTCGATAACACAGTCAGAAGTGGCATAGGCAACGCAGGTGAGAACCCATCCCTCGTCCATTTGATCGTTGTCTAAGAAATTCTGATCTGATTGGTCAATTGTACCTGAAACCAGCTTTCCGGTGCAGGTAGAGCAAGAACCAGCGTTACAGGAATAGGGCAAGTCCAGCCCATTTTCCTCGTTAGCGATCTCTAAAATGTACTCATCATCAGGAACTTCAATTGTTTTTTCTCCATCTGGAGTACGTAATGTAACCTTGTAAGTTGCCATGTAAAAATTCCTAGCTAAATCTAAACCCTATGTTCGATACTACGGGTTTATGTGCAGCTCGTCTAGAGTCAAATGTGGTTGATTACTCTACATCACCAAGGGCTTAGTGTGAACTAGAAGTGAGAGTAAAAAATGTTGCGATCGCTTCAGCAAATCCTTCAAATGAACTATAATCTTTGGACACAATAGAGACATCTACACCCAACTTTTGGGCATTGGCAGTTGTATAAGGGCCGAAACATGCAATAATACAACGTTCATAATCGTTTTGCGAGTTAACCATTGTCAAAAAGCTTTCTACTTCCGCCGTGCTACTAAAGGCAATTACATCAATCATTCCTTGACGCATCAGGTTTAATTCAATACTGTAGATACTTGTGTCTAAAGCCTGTGTAATATATGTAGGTACGCGAGTTACTTCTATGCCCAATTGTTGCAAATCCGTAATTAAATTGGGTACAACATCAGGCTCAGGCAAACCAAGAACTTCTGGAGCCGGGAGCAGGACTTTTTTCTTGTGAATTTCGGGTAGTTTCGCTAATTCAGCCACAATTCCGGCTGGGCTAGATTCTGTGGGGATTAAATCTACTTTGCCACAAAAAGATGATAAGCTTTCTGCGTCTTCTCCTAAAGCACATAAGTGGCATTTTTGTACCACAGATACGGGAATATCTAAATCATTCATCCGCTGAAAAAATGCAGTGATACCGTTTCTACTGGTGAAGACAATCCAATCAAATTCATCTATATGGCCTAGAGCGGCATCTAACTTAGTATAGTTTGATAAATAGCAGGTTTCGATAGTAGGCATGAAAACAGGTAAACCACCTTGTTTGATGATTTGTTCAGCTAACCTATAAGCATAATTTCTCGGTGCTGTGACTAAAATTCTCTTGCCATATAGAGGTAATTCTTTAGATGGAGTGAGCAGGTCGATTTCTATTGATGGGGTGTGCATTTGTTTATCTGTCATTTCATTGCTATTCCACTTTAGAATGCAATCCGCTTGGTGTTTGTGATATTTTGCCCACATTTCTGTAACGATTCAGGATTACTTTCAAGGTACTTCTGGCATATCCCTTCCACTACAAAGGGCTTCAATTGCATCAGAGCCAGAATTCCCAATACGAATCAACGTGTCATCGTAGCCTGCATATACTCCTCCATTTGAGTCCATCATTAGAGTCATATGATAGCTGAAAGCCTGACCGATTAAGCAAAGTGGTACACCTATCCGTTCGCTGTATTTTTCCACCCAACCTGAATCAATATCTGCAACAGCAACAGTCGGATTGATGTAAAATTGGTCTTTTTCGTCTTTAACGCGGTGGTGTGGATATACTATTAGCAAACCTCCAAAACGTTTCAAAAAATCCAATACAACCTCATGAAGGGAATAACCTTCTGACTGTAAGCTTTTCTCATATTCGCTGGTATCCACACAACGGTCTTCGCTCCATCCTGACTGTTTTAGCAATGCCCTTGTTTCTGCTGAAAATACTGCCATAAGTAATTATATTTATTAGGGGAGGGAATCAAGGCAGAGGATTTAATTGGGGAGAGTAATGAATAAACTATATAGATATGAATTAAGTGAACTATTTCTAATAATTATTAGAAATACAGAATATCAAGCAAATACTCTCACTTTTTGAATGTTTACATAAATATAACAGTTATATTTTTTAGCTTTTCCTCAGCATAATCTATTACTACTATTTGAAGTGCCAAATGTGGGCTATATAAATCCTAGCCATTTTTCTAGGGTGAATTCTCCCCATTTTTCCGATGCCATCTGTGCATACAAAACGTCACGATATGAACATCTAAGAACGTTTGCACAAAAATCTTATGTCTTCATTACTAGACCTGTCAAACAGTTTAGCTGACACCGTAGAACAAGTTGGGAGTACTGTGGTTGCGGTGAATGGGGGTACACGTCGTTCCTCAAGTGGCATTCACTGGCGTCATGGAATCATTGTTACCTCTGATGAATCCCTCCAGCGCTATGACGACATCACCATTACTCTATCAAATGGTAGCACTGCACCAGTAACCCTCGTCGGTCATGACTCTAGCACCGATATCGCTGTTTTTAAACTAGAAAATGTTGAAATACCTGTGGCAAAAGTTGGCGATGCCAAAACGCTCAAAGTCGGTCATCTGGTACTAGGACTAGCAAGAGGTAGCGAAGGTGACTTAAAGGCGGCGATGGGTGCAGCGAGTGTGGTTAGCGGTAGTTGGCGGAGTATGAGTGGCGGAAATATTGACCAATTCATCCGCCCAGACATCAACCTTTACTCTGGCTTTGCAGGTGGGCCGCTCGTAGATGCTGGTGGTTTTGTAGTAGGTATGAATACATTGGGGCGACGTGGTACTGCTCTGACTATTCCCACTGCTACAGTCGATCGCGTGGTTGACCAATTAGTAGCAAAAGGACGCATTTCAAAGGGCTACTTGGGTGTGGGAATGCAACCTGTACGTTTACCAAAGAATCTGAAAACTGCTCTTAATTTAACTTCTGCAACTGGGGTAATTGTCGTTAATGTTGAGCCTTCTGGGCCAGCTGACAATGCAGGTGTGCTGCTTGGCGATGTTTTGGTAACGTTCGATGGCGTCACTGTGGGCGATACAGGTGATGTGCTGGGGCTGCTCAATAGTAGCGATCGCATTGGTAAACCTGTCAACGTGCAAGTTGTCCGGGGTGGAGTGTTAATTGAGTTAGCGATCGCAGTTGGCGAACGACCTACTAAGGAGGAATAATCCCAATTTGGGATGGGTTTAACTAGCTCTGTGAAGATTTATCTAAATTTTCTATTCATTTGAGCTTTTAAACTTGGAACTTCCACCTTTTTACTCGAAGGTTGAGCTTCTGAACTCGGAACTTCCACCTTTTTGCTCGAAGGTTGAGCCTCTGAACTCGGAACTTCCACCTTTTTGCTCGAAGGTTGAGCCTCTGAACTCGGAACTTCCACCTTTTTGCTCGAACATTGAGCCTCTGAACTCGGAACTTCCACCTTTTTGCTCGAACATTGAGCCTCTGAACTCAGAACTTCCACCTTTTTACTCGAAGGTTGAGCCTCTGAACTCGGAACTCTCAGAATTTGCTTTCCAAAGTTAGGTTGACTGATATCTTGCAGCATTCTCAATTATCCCAACCCGACTAAAAACTATTGTCAGCCAACAGATTCTACTTTGACATGGGGAAAAATTGTATAACATGGCAAACACAACATTAACTAACATCGCTGCTGAATTGACAGAGGTAGCTGCTAAACTACGCGATCGCACTGTCAAAGTGAAAAGCGGCTCTTTGGGAGTCGGTTCCGGTGTAATTTGGCAACCTGACGGACTAATTATCACTAATGCCCATGTAGCAACCAGCAACCGCGCAACTGTGGAACTGGCAGATGGAAGAGTATTTGATGCCGTGCGTACACAATTTGATCCACAGCAAGATTTAGCAGCCCTGAAAATTATCGCCACTGATTTAACTGCTGCAACTATTGGCAATTCTGAGGCGCTACGAGTGGGTGAATTAGTTTTGGCGGTGGGTAATCCGTTTGCTGATAGTGGTGCTGTGACAACTGGGATTATCTATGCAAATAATCAGCGGGCTGTTATGGCTGATTTGCGGCTGTATCCTGGAAATTCTGGGGGGCCGCTTGCCGACTGTCAAGGCCTTGTCGTGGGAATTAACACCATGATTGTTAATGGTTTGGCTGTGGCAGTTCCCAGCAGCACCGTTGAGCGTTTTTTACAAATAAATAGTCGTCCGCAACTGGGAGTTACACTGCAACCTGTGCTTTTAAATCGGCGTAACTTGGGTTTATTGGTGTTGTCAATTTTACCTGACAGTGCAGCGGAAACTGCTGGTGTGCAAATCGGCGATGTTTTAATTGGAGTTTCGGGGCAATTATTCACTAGCATGAATGACTTACCCAAATATCTCCATGACAGTAAAGGATCTGTGCCGCTACAACTCCTACGCGGTGGGCAGCAATTCGTGATTTATGTTGCCGTGCAAGCTGGGAAAACTGCTGTGGAGGCGACATGATCCGAGTGATGGTAGTTGCTACTTCCCCTGTAGTCCGGGCAGGGTTATCAGCTGTGGTAACTACCAATCCTCGGCTGACGGTTGTGGGGAGTGCATCCGATTTGGATGTATTGGCAAGGGAAGTTGGGCAATTACAACCAGATGTGGTGCTGGTAGATTTGAGCAGCAATCTTCAACAATCGGTGTGGGAAAAATTGCTGCTTATTCAAGAGGAGCAATATCCATTAGCAATGATCGTTATTGTTGAGGAACTCGACAGCATCGATTTAGAGACGGCATTACGTTCTGGTATCCGGGGGATATTGCCCAGTAGTAGCACAGAGTCAGAAATTGTCGCTGCTGTGGAGGCGATCGCTTTTGGTTTGGTGGTGCTGCACCCAGATGCTATAGAATTATTATCTATCCGGGAAAAAGTGGTGGCGAATCCCGTACAAACCTTGACACCACGAGAGATAGAGGTTTTAGGAATGCTTGGGTCAGGGTTGGGAAATAAAGCGATCGCTAAACGCTTGCACATTTCTGAGCATACCGTCAAATTTCATCTCTCATCCATTTTTCAAAAGCTCAGTGTCTCCAGTCGCACTGAGGCTGTTGCTGTGGGTGTGCGACTGGGTTTGATTATGCTTTGATCTGTAGTGATTATTAGTTGAATGCAATTGATCATGAGCTAAGTACAGCATTTCATCACAGCAGTTTTCATGTATTTGAACCACATCTGTCGTAGGGGCACAGCAATGCTGTGCCCGTAGAGCGTGGTCTATTTATCTGAAAATAAAGGACGCGAAGATGATTGGAACACTTCAACTCAAATGCTCAGAACGTAAATGAGATAGAACCAATGACGGAAAAAGGAGTGCCAGCGAAAGCGTCACGAGATTCACTTGAGCCTGTGTAATAGGTTATGTCGAACAAATTCTGGAAGTTTATCTGTGCTTTCCAGTTGTTCCGGCGGTAGAAGATAGAGGCATCAGTGCGGAAGTAACTGGGAATCTCAAACGAATTGTCTAAATCTCCTGCTTTATCACCTACATAATAAAGCCCTAAACCAAATCCTAAATCCTTGAAATTTCCTTGTTGAATTTGATAAGTGTTCCACAAACTTGCAGAGTGACGAGGCGTGTTAGTAAATCGATTGCCAACAGGAATTATATTGTCTTTACTCACGAAGACATCGGTATAAGCATAGGCAGCGATAATGTTCCATCCCGGCAGAATTTCACCTGATAGATCAAACTCGACACCCCTACTTTTTACCTCTCCCGATAAAACAGAAAAATCTAAATTTGCTCGATTGGGATCAGCCGTTGGTACATTCGTCTTCGTAATCTCAAAAGCAGCAGATCCAAGAAATTGAGAAAAATTTCCCCAATCAACAATCTTTCTCAAAAATCTTACCAGGAATAGATTTTTTGTGAATGAGTCTGTCTTCTTCGAGAGCGACTTTTTCTTCTTGCAGCGCGACTTTTTTGGCAAATGCTCAACAGCGTTTCAAATAATCTCCAGGATTGATGCCGAATTTTTTGCGAAATGCAGCATGAAACGAAGTTGGACTGGCATAACCAACAATTCGTGCAACTTGTTTAACACTTAATTGCCCCGCAATCAAAAGCGTAGGCGTAGCCCGCCGCAGGCATCGCGCCTGTTCCATGCGATAATCATGCAAATAGCCAAACACTGTTGTGCCGAAAAGCTGACGAAAGCCCTCTTGAAGTTTGCGTTCATTTAATCCGGCTTGTATTGCTAACTCTGTTAAAGAGGGTGGATTGTCAAAATTTCCTAATAAAAGATTTCTCGCCAAGTGTATGCAATTAAGATCATCTAGTTTCAATGCAGTAGAATTGTGCTTGCCCTGTTTTACTTGCAACTCCTCTTCAACCGTTAGCATCATTAATTCCAGCGCCTTGCTCTCTAGATACATCCGTTTAGTCATTCCGTAGTTAGGACAGCGCACTATTTGCTGTACAATTTCTTGCATTGCTGGTGCGATCGCTCCACTACGGATATATCTTTTTTGTGTTGGTTTTCTGACTAGATGTTTTAGCTGTGGGGAAACTTCTCCTTCAACATTACCTGTAAAGGAACGAAATAGCTCTGGTGACATCGAAATATTTACTTGCACATACCGTTCGTTTGCTAAACTTGCATTAACTGCACTGGGATATACACCATTTCCAAACAACCAATACTGTCCTTGCTTCCAGGTGAAATGATTCTTTGGATGCCCATCCCAACCTTCACCACCTCCTGAAACATAGAAGCCATAATTTATACAGCCTTCACGTTCTGGGACTTTAATAATTAGGCGCTCATGGAGTTGATAATTGTTGATTAGTAATCCCAATCCCTCGCGTAATTGAATATCCCGGCTATATCCTTCGCCAAACTGAGATGGGTACTGCCAAAGAATATCAAATTCATCTGAAGGATCGGATCGTAGCGTTGTTTGGTTTGTTCAACTTCAAAATAGACATCCCAAAAGAGATTCCGCGAAATGGTGATGGTCATCTTTGAGCTTCAGCGATTGCAATACTTGCAATAGTTTCTCATAAAGTCAGTGTGAAGCGATGTCTATTGACAAGCCGAGGAAGCGTCTGTGCTTTTGTCAATTCGTAATTCGTAATTAAGAAAGCTAGACTATATCAGGGTTTGGTGGTTTGAATGTGTTGCCTCATTTTAGATGATGCGATCGCGTAAAGCCTACGGCATAGTTACGCTTAAGGTACAGCCTAAAGTAGAGAAGTGACCCAAAGAGTATCGCCTAAAATGTCAGATAGCTGTGTGTCAAAACTCCCAAGAAATTGTTCCCTGCACTGTGAACGGATCACCATAGAAAACGCGATCCCGATACGAGGCAGAGTCAAAATCGATATTGAACAAATTCTTGAAATTGAGTCCTACCCGCAGACCCTGGAGTTTGTAGAAGATAGCAGCATCGGTACGGAAATAACTAGGTAATTCAAACGTGTTGGCTAAATCTCCCTGCCTGTCTCCGGCAAAGTAAAATCCCACTGGAACAAACGTCAAGGCAGAAGTTACTTCCGGCTGCGCGAAACACGGTTTCGTCACGGCAGAAGTTACTTCCGGGATGACAGAAGTTACTTCCGGTTGCGCGAAACACGGTTTCGTCACGGCAGAAGTTACTTCCAAGACGACAGAAGTTACTTCCGGTTGCGCGAAACACGGTTTCGTCACGGCAGAAGTTACTTCCAAGACGACAGAAGTTGCTTCCGGCTGCATGAAACACAAAAGTCTTCTCTTGGCACGAGTGTTTAGATATCTGAATACTCAGATCCCCGACTTTTTAAACAAGTCGGGGATCTAGCACCTGAAAGGAGCTGAACACCAGTATATAGATTAACGTTGACTTGTGCGCGATCGCCAGTTGGGGATTTGAGTCTGAAGCGCTCAAATGCATGATTAATTAAAATAGGACTTACGCAAAAACCCTCTCAAACTCTCATTTCTCCGTGACCTCTGCGTCCTCTGTGGTTCGTTTTCTGTTGCCTGTGCGTAAGTCCTATAAAAGATGCAAACATTGGCTTGCAAACGTGCGATCGCTACGAGTCAAGTCATAGAATGCTAAAGTAGCAGTTAGGCGATCGCACATGATCACACATATATAAGAAAAGTTAGAGCGGAGGTTTCCTTCGTTGGCGCAGCCCGCCGTACTCTTACGGAGAAGCAAGCTACGCGTAGCGTCTCGCAGAGAAGGCATCTAAACTTTGTCAGGACTTACGCAAAAATAACGTAATTTCATCATTACGAGCGATAGCGAAGTTATCCCCCCTGATGCTGGGATTGCTTCCCTACACTCCGTTTCGGTCGCAATGACAATATGGCGTTGCTTCAGAGGGAGTAGGGAGTAGGGAGTAAGGAACCCACCCTTAAAAGAGGTGGGATTGAAGCAAGGAAGTTTTATGTCTCGTACTACGTATCTCGACATAATTATTTGTTCTTAAGTGGGCTTTATACCCACAAAAGACAGTTTTTTGCACATGCATCATCCCTACTCCCTCTTCCCTACTCCCTACTCCCTTTTTGGTAAGTCCTATTTGTAAGAGAGGGGCTTGAAACCATTTTTCTTTTTCTTTCTTTTGCCTTGTTTGGTCAAAACTCCCAAGAAATTGTTCCCTGTACTGTAAAAGGATCACCATAGAAAACGCGATCGCGAAACGAGGCAGAGTCAAAATAATCAATGTCAAACAAATTCTTGAAATTCAGCCCAGCACGCAATTGCCCACGTTTGTAGAACAGAGCAGCATCGGTGCGAAAGTAGCTCGGTATTTGAAACGTGTTGTCTAAATCGCCCTGTCTATCTCCCACATAGTAAAATCCCAAACCAGCCCCGAATCCTTGCAGGGCACCAGATTGAATTTCGTAAGTTGTCCACAGGTTAAAGGAGTGTTTCGGAATATTGTTGATTTGATTGCCCACTATAGGTGTATTGTCTTTGGTAACTTCGGCATCAGTGTAAGCATAGCCAGCAATGACGTTCCATCCTGGCAAAATTTCACCTGTGACATCAAACTCAATCCCCCGGCTGCGCTGTTCTCCCACTAGGATAGAGAACAACGGGTTATTGGGATCTTCGGTGGGCAAGTTCGAGCGAGTCAGATCATAGAATGCTAGAGTCGCGGACAGACGGCTACTCAAATCTGCCTTGACGCCCACTTCGTATTGGGTACCACGCTCAGGCTTGGCTTGACCTTGGGATACGGTTGCTACTTGTGGTAGAAATGATTTGCTGTAGCTGGCGTAGAGAGAAATAGCTTTTATCGGTTGATAGACAATGCCCAATCTGGGACTAAATGCTTCATCTTGTTGGAAGTCATTGCTCACAATGTCTAATCGACGAGAATCACTATTGCCAATGTCGAAGCGTCCACCTAACAGTAGCTTGAGGTTGTTTGCCAATGTGATTTGATCTTGCAGATAAATACCCAGTGCGTCGTTCCTGATACGATAGTCCAAGATATCAATGGTCGGTCCGGTTAGTCTACTGCCGTATTGAGGATTGAATAGATCCAGCGAAGCGAGTTGGCGACTGGTATTGGTGGCAAAGGTATCCTCTCTGTATAGATTTAATCCTGTGACCAGTTGATGTTGAATACTGCCAGTAGCGAACTTGCCAACAACATAAGTATCGAAATTGTAGAAGTCATCTTTGTAGTTCTGTCCGCCGTAACTTCGATTAAAGGTACGTAAATCTGCTTGTAGGGAGCCAAAAACAGCTTCCCTATTTAGACGCAGAAATGAAGTTTGCAAGGCACTACGCACTTGCCAGTTGTCGCTAAAGCGGTACTCAAAGTTATAACCAACTCGATAGGAGCGACTATCGCTATCGTCAACTGAAGGTTCACCCCGGAAGCGATTGCGCGGAATCTTACCGTTAGGATTTGGCAGGACAGTACCATCTGCTGGAAGACCGTAATCGAAGGGTCCTTTATCTTCGTAATACTGGGCTGCCAAGGTGAGCTTGGCTCTGTCATTGATCTGCCAGCTTAAAGAAGGTGAAACGTTGTAGAACTGATCTTGATAGAAATCAACAAAGCTTTCGGTCGTCCGGGCGGCAACACCTAAACGATACAGCACCGTTTTGTCAGCATTCACTGGACCCGACAGATCAATCGCCCCTCGATAAGAATTGTAACTCCCCGCAGAGCCTTCTAAAAAGTAGTAAGGTTCCCTCAATGGCTGTTTTGTGACGACATTAACAATACCCCCCAGTGACCCTTGCCCAAACAGAACCGAGGCAGGTCCTTTGAGAACTTCGATGCGCTCTACTGTGACAGGCTCGTAGCCACCAGTACTCAGCGAACGATCTAAGAGTCCGTCTTTGAGGACATCAGCGTCAAAACCCCGAATCGAAAAACTATCAAATACGCTGCGCGGAGAGCTTCCTGACTGTACCACACCTGGTACGTTTTTTAACACATCAACCAAGCGGTATAGTTGCTGGTCTTTAATCACCTGTTGCGGCACCACCTGAATGGACTGAGGAATGTCGCGCAAAGGTGTATCGGTTTTGGTCGCAATTGATGCATCCGGTGCATTGTATCCGTCTTGCTCCCCCGTTACTACCAACTCAATCGGCTCATCACTTGTTGATGGTTTTGGCTGTGTCTGATTTTCTGGCTGACTAGCTTGGGGTGTTTGAGGTGGCTGTTGTGGAGAAGTCGCTGTTGCTGTAGTTGCTACTGCAAAAACCAGCCCTGCATGATCATCAAATAACTTAACCGTGGGCATAGCTGCAACACCGACCACTGTCTTGCATTACTGCTGTAGTTGTTCCACTGCCGCCATAACAGGACTGTTCTGTTGGACTAATAAGACATTTTAACGCTGAAGGAATTTCTCTTTCAACATTGCCTGCAAATGAGCAAAATAGCTCTCGTGCCATCCAAACAGACACAGCCAGATGATGTTGCTCTGGTGAAATTGCACAAATTTCGCTAGTATCTGCGCCACTACCCCTGAAAGAGTACTGTCCTGCCCCTGCTGTTTGATGATTTCCTGTATGAATATCCCAAATTTCATGGCTTCCTGAAAGACGAAAGATGTACTGTATGTCATCGCCTGCACGTTCTGGGACTTTTACAACTAAGCGGTCATCAAGTCGGTAGTCGTTGATCAGCAGTCCCAATCCCTCTCGTAACTCAATGGTTCGGCTGTATCCTTTGCCAAACTGAGATGGGTACTGCCAAATCATGTCAAATTCGTCTGAAGGATCGTAGCGTTGCTTGGTTGGTTCATCTTCAAAATAGATTTCCCAGAAGTAATTCCGCGAAATGGTGATGGTCATCTTTGAGCTTCAGCGATTGCAATACTTGCAATAGTTTCTCATGAAAGTTAGGTGTGAGGTGATGTCTATTAACAAATCGAGGAAGCGTCTGTGCTGAGTGTTAGTCTCCCTGAGCAGTTAGACAGTAAATGTATAAATGTAGTTAAATTGCTAGAATCTAGACAGCTTGAGCATTCTCATCAGATGCTTTTTCTGCAACAGATTTTAAGCGGCTAGGGGACTTCCAGAGAATAAATTAACTAATAATTTATTTAGATGATAGTTTTCTTTCTCTCCCCTGTTAAGAGCTCCCTGCCCCCTGCCCCCCGCTGCCTATTTGTATCAATCTTAATGTGAAACGGTATAACCAGCGCTTGAAGTCTTCCCGGTCTTGAAGGGGTATACCGAGAATTTCTGCTCATGATATCTTTTATTGATGACACGCCCCTCAACGCACACATTTCTACGATTGAAAGAATTACCATGACTTCTGACAAACATTCTGTATCTTTGGATGACGCACGAGGAATACTAGCGGCTGGAGAAGCGAAGGCTCGTGCAATCGGACAACCAATGAATCTTGCGGTTATTGATGCTGGCGGGAATCTTGTTGCTCATATTCGGATGGATCGTGCATGGATCGGAAGTATCGATATCTCAATTAACAAAGCATTTACTGCTCGTGCGTTTGATCTCTCTACCAAATCCCTTGCTGAGGATGCTCAACCAGGAAAACAATTTTATGGTATTCACGCCTCAAATGGAGGACGAATCATGATCTTTGCCGGGGGTATACCACTTCAACGTGATGAGCAGATAGTTGGTGCGATCGGAGTAAGTGGTGGTAGCGGTGAACAGGATCAAGCTGTAGCTGAGGCAGCTGTCGCAGCTTTCTAATACCATTACGTTCTTGAGGAAAAAGTTTTCGATTTACTGAAATATTTGTTAGAAACTCTTGTAATATATTACATGTTCGTGTATGCTTAGTCCACGAATCGGTTCTGACGGGTGCTACCCCGTGAGAGGAAACAGGGAAAGTGTAGTGAAACTCTACCGCTGTCCCGCAACTGTAAACTTCAGCTATCAGTCATCTGTTTTCAGTTATTTACTGTTTACTGGTCACTGCTGACTGGAGAAGTCAGAATGCCTGCCGAATCAATTAATATCGTCTGATCTGCGAGGTACAAAATGACGGTTCAATCTTCTAGTTCAGTTCAGCAACAAGTTGCCGGTCGGGTGCTATCAGTACCTGTACAATCAGCGCTCTATGTCGCACTATGTTCTTTGACTCTGTGGACAGTTTATTTCACTACATACCCTGCGATCCATGACACGACTCATACTCTGCGTCACCACACACTGATGGTCAGTTGCCATTAGTTGATTAGAGTCAATGATTAGCAGGAGTGAAGAAATCAAATGACAAAACTTAAGTGGTCTAAGCTGATCGGTGCGATTTGCATGATCGGAATCGTCCTGTATGGTTGGATCGGACTTTCCCAATCCCCTCAACCATCGGTGCGGCTAACAACGAATCCACCGATTAATCAGGTTCGACCCCTTGAGGCTGAAGCCACCACAGTTTTGGGATCAGGGCACTACAATCGGCCAGTGCAGCTGATGCTGCAAGCTGTAGATGCTCAAGGGCAATCTTTAAAGGATGCCAAAATCCACTTGCAATTGTTTACCGCTGCTAAAAACCCCTGGTTCACAACAGATTTTCCAATCGTCGAGGGGACAAAGTTGCTGGACATTGAGGGCAATGCACCAACAGGTCAGTTGCAGGTTCAACAAACCCTGCCGATCCGGGGAACGTATCAACTCCTGGTAGCAGTTACTCCGCTCGTTGCCAATGCGTTTGAGCCGATTCAGCAAAAGCTGACGCTGACGTTGCCTGAAAATTCCTTAAAGTTCCGCTACTTTGGTATCCTGGTTGTGATTTTGCTGGCAGTTGGACTATTAGGAGGTTGGGTGATTGGGGGCAGACAAGCGATTCAACCGGGAGAAATTGCCCCGCAACAGGTACGATTGTTGTTGAGTGGATTGATTGTAGTAGCGATCGCTGCACTCCTCTGGGTTAACATCAGCGCTGAACTTGCCGAATCGCACCATAATATGTCGATGCCAGGCATGGGAGAAGAAGTTCCCTCCTCTGGTAAGCCCGCCAAATTGCAGTCTCAAGGACTTTATATGCAATTATCGGGTGACCAGAGTGCAACGGTGGGTCAACCTGCCAAATTGCAGGTCAGCCTCAGTGATCCCACAACCAGCCAACCTGTGACAGATGTACTGTTGAAGGTAACAACTACCCAACTCGAAAATAATTGGGTGGCGTTTGCTTATCAGGGGACTCCAGACAGCAACGGAAAATTGGCGTGGGAGCAGGAATTCTTTGACGGTGCCCCCCATAGTATTGTTGTCGAGGTTGCACCGCTTGCAAACGCAACCCGGCAATTTCAGCCATTCCAAGTTGCAGAGAATATTCCAGTCGAAGGTGTCGCTCCGCCGATGTCTGTCCGATTGATTTCGCTGACTTACTTCACCGGAATTGTGGTAATTGGTTTGCTGCTGGGACTGTGGCTGCGACACCGGCAGACTCCGCGTAGTGGGATGACTTGGAAGCGTAGCGTTTCTTAGTCAATGTCAACCAGCGTTATTGCTATATCAAACAGTTTTGCCCGAAAGCGTAGCGTTTTTAATGCAGGGGAATACATTAACATTCCCTTGGAATGCATTGGCATTGCATTGAGATGCATTAACAATGCATCCTGACGCATTAACAATGTATCCCGATGCATTAACAAGGCGGCCGATGCATTAACAATGTATCCCGATGCATTGGCATTGCAGGGTATTGCTAAATTTAATTCGCTACGAATTAATGAAATGCTGTACTTAATTTCTTTGCCCAATGACCAAACAGGCTAATTGCCTAAAATCCATGTCGGATACCATTAAGTGTTCGACATGAATTTTTATAGACACATGAATCATCAACACATTATATTCGTCTGTACAATTTGTGGAAGTAGTCATCAGACAAAACAGTATGTTGCTAAAAGCGACGGTGAACTGCTGCTAGAGAAATTACAAACCCTATATCATGACTGGGTGTTACAAGACGAGTTCTCGATTCAACCCGTTGAATGTATGGGTGTTTGTGAGCAGGCTTGTGCAATTGCTTTCGTCTGTTTTAACAAACACACCTACTTATTCGGCGATCTACCTGCTGATGCTGAACGTGTAGAGAAGACAGCAACTGCTGTACTTGAGTGTGCTAGTCAGTATCACGCCAAGCCGGATGGTTTACTCCCCTACGCCAAGCGCCCGGAACCGCTCAGAGCCGGAGCGATCGCCCGGATTCCACCTATGCCGACGGAACTTTCAAAAGCGGACATTGCAAATCATTTTCCCTGATCATGAATCGTCTTGTAGGCGATTTGATGGGTGGTATTTATGGGGATTGTAATGCGTAAATTTTGAATTCGGAGCGTCCCTTGCGCGTCTTGGTAGAAAAGCGACGTGACATATAGCCTCCTATGAGGTCATGGTGTATGTATCACATTTGATTCATCACTTTTATGAACATTTTAATGCTATCTTCCACCTTTCCCTACCCACCAACGCGCGGGGGAACTCAAGTAAGGACATTTAATTTACTTAAATACCTGAGTCAACGCCATACTGTTACCCTCGCAACTCAACGCGAAGGCGATGTGACAGACGCAGAAGTAGCAGGATTACGCGATTGTGTGGATCATCTAGCCGTTTTTGAACGTCCGCCAGATTCTGGAACCACCGGAATATTAAAGAAAATACAGCGATTCGGTAGATTTTTGCAACAAGGGACACCGCCAAGCGTACTCAATCGCTACTCAATTGAGATGCAAACGTGGGTTGATAACTGGGTGGAAGCGGGAAAATGTGATGTGATTACCTGCGAACATAGCGTCAATGAAATTTATGTACCATCGCATTTTCAGAAACAGCTAAAAACTATAGTTAATGTTCATAGTTCTGTTTACGCAACTTGTCGCAACCAATTAGCAACGGGTATTTCAGAAAATTCCCTCAGAGACAAAATTAATTTGCCACTTTTGCGTCGTTATGAGCAAAATTACTGTGCTAAATTTTCGGCAATTGTAGTGACAACAGAAGAAGATAAAATTCAACTACAAGAGCTTAATCCCAATAGTGAAATTACAGTTATTCCCAATGGCGTAGATTTAGTTTCTTTCCCAAACCGTAGCACCGATCCAGGAGGACATCGCTTAATTTTTATCGGTGCAATGGATAATTTGGCAAACATTGATGCTGTCTGCTTTTTCAGCAACGAAGTCTTGCCCGAAATTCAAAAACTTTATCCTGATACAACTTTCGATATTGTCGGTTCTCATCCAGTCCCAGAAGTTTTAGAACTTGCTCAAAAACCAGGAATTAATGTGATTGGGCGTGTACCTTCGATGGTAAAATATCTACATCAAGCCACCATCTGCGTTGTACCCATGCGAACTGGGTTTGGCATTAAAAATAAAACTTTAGAGGCAATGGCAGCTGGTGTACCCATAGTGGCAAGCGATCGCGGCTTAGAAGGATTAGCCGTAGATGTTGCTAGTGATTCTTTACGGGCATTACGAGCGAATAAACCGGTAGAGTACGTCACCGCTATTAGTCAACTATTTGATCATCCACATCTGCGTTCAGAATTGTCTGACAACGGCAGACAACTGGTAGAAACAGAGTTCACTTGGGATATTGCTGGTAAAAGCTATGAACAAGTTTGTCTGAGGAGAGAGTAATATTAATTCGTAATTAGCACACAGATAAAAATGCTTAGTCTAATAAATATCCCACCACTAGCTTCTAGATAAATTCTAATTGTTCTTTCTTGTCGGTGTGGGACAAATATGTGTAGAGACGTTGGATTGCAACGTCTTTACTTCAATTGTGCAAATTATCTTATCTAAATCGTATTGGTTCAGGGTTAGCTCGTGAAGAAGTACGTCAATTATTGTCAAACCGAGTTGAAGACCCTAACACAAGTAATTTCTTATGCTTACGTTTATTCTTATTTTTGAGGGTAGTCAAATAATTATCAACGTAGCGAAAAGCAGCGGCACCGTCGTAATCAGCAATGGCTATAGCTTGCAAGAAAACCTTTGAAGGAATTTCAAACTCTAAAAATTTTTCCGTCAAAATTAACAAATCTTTATCTGTAGCGGGAAAAGTAGTTTCTTCTGCTTCTTCTGGATCATGGAAGATATCTTCAATTAATGTTTTGTACACTTTGTACCTCCCCAAATGCATAAGATGCAAAGCCTGTGATAAAGTTTAGCTGCTGCTCGCGAGTTTGTAAGTTAACTGGGAGTTCAGTTCCAGGACATCCTATCTCCTGTAAAATCTCTAAACAATAAGCACTGAGTTCAGTGTGTGGAGCTTGCTCCAACTCTTGAGCTAGTTCTAGAGCCATCTCCAGATTGACTTGGATAACCATCGTTACAGGGTTGGTCATAAACACGCCCTAATAAACTGGATGCTCTAAGTTTTGATCACAAGTACAAATAGCGTAACGGTGTTTTTGCGGAATTTGTGAAGAGGACAAAATAAAGTATCAGCGCATTTGCGGTTAATGTATCCGAAATTATCTAAACTATGCTAAGAGCTAGACAATTTCAATCTGAGTGCGATCGCTGCACCAGAAAATGTTGGCGTAACCCTTTGGAGATTTTGCTGGGCGCAGTGTGTCGTAAAGCCTGTGGCATAGCTTCTCTTCGAGACGCTGCGCGAACGCTTAGGGCGCAACCTCTGGTAGAGAAGACAAGCGATCGCTCTAAAAAATTAAGTACAAATGCCTAATAAATAATAAGCCATATAAATTATAGATGTCAACGGGTCGCGCTCAGGATTAAGAGACTTCATTGATCTTGTTGGGGACGCCATTTGAGAAAAAGAGGCAAGGGAGAAAAAGGATTTTCGGTACGAGCCGCCGCCATTAGCGGCGAAATCTTTTGATATTTGAGCGCTGTTCTGCCTTACCCCTGCCAACAACTGCCTCTCGCTGACGCATTGACACAGAAGCCAAAATAGCAGATGTGGTTTTCAAGGCTTGTAGCTAAATTTTTCAATTACCTTTTAGCCATGCCTGGGTTGGGCTACATCTATGCAACTAATAAAAGGTGATTAGCAAAAGGCTGAAACAACCTATTGACGTTGATACATAAGACGATGATTTTGTATAGTCTGTAGATCACAATTTTATTACTTCTCAATATTTCCGACACAATAACAAATTTTTGAGAAACCTAAATTTTTATGCATTTTTCTTTCACTACATATATAAAATAAAATTAATTATATTTAGGTATATTTCATCAGAATTTTATAATTACGAACATTGTAATATGTAAATATTACAACGATCAAATATATTTGAACCGTAAAACTACAAAGGTATATATTATTATGTCCATTAATGTAGCGAAGCAACCCCAAACCCTTGCAATTCCTTCATTTCACTTCACTTGATTCACAATGACAAATGTATATTTAATTTTGCACTACTACTTAGATATGTCCCAATCTTTGCCTGGGGTATCTGCCACAGCTGACCTGTAAGCTGAAACTATCTGTGCCAATAACTTTCCTCGTCATGATACAAACATAAGTAATTGTCTTTGTACCTCATGTCAACTCTCACCATCTAGCCCTGAATAAGTTTTGGCAACAAAACCATTAAATATAGCAGTTGCTTCTCCTGTCAAAGACGCTACGCGAACAACTATCTCGACCAGAGCAATGCATTGCCTGATTCTGGGTGTTGAATTATTGCATTTTGATGATATTTATTTTTCTAAAAAATTAAGGAGGAAGGCTTGTGCCCTTTACGAGCAATCAATTATTTAAATTATCTGTCAAATATCTACCAGCAATCACAGCTATAATAACGGTTCTTCCATTACCAGTTAAAGCAGCTACATTTTTAGTAACTGAACGCGCTGTTTTGGGAAGCAATGATCAAGTCGATTGGGGAAGTTTAGGTAAAGTATTCAATCCCTCCGCTCCTGACTTTTCTACTTTTTTAGCTAACTCTTTTTTAGCAACATCACAAGGTGGTTTAGGGTTAGATATAAATATAGCTCCAACTAATAAACCTCAGATTACTCCACCGTTTGTCTTTCAAACTTTACCTCCACCTGGCATTCGGACTAACTTCGCTCAAGGAGATTTTGTTCTCTTTGGAGGTATAGATCCAACAGGTTTTCAACCTCTTCCTCCTGGTGCTCCTGATCCTCGTCCTCAGGGGAATGGAGGGCCTTTTAGCATTAGTTTTGCCCAGCCAGTTTTTGGCGCTGGTGCTCAGATAGCTGTAGACATTAGTAATTTGGAAGTTGAAACTTTTATCACCGCTTTTGATAGCACCAATAACCTGTTGGGTAGTTTCTCCGTTCTAAGTACTTCGTCATTAGCATTAGATAATTCGGCAGTGTTCTTGGGGATTCGTAGTGATACTCCAAACATCTCGCGACTCGTTTTTAGCAGTTCTGAGCCACAATACGGCTTGGCCATTAATCAGTTAAGTATTCTTGCAGTTCCCGAACCAACTTATACCTTGGCGATATTAGCTTTTGGTGTTTCAGGTGCTGTTTTGAAACTATGCCAACACGTTTGACACTCCCATGAAGTCAAAATACTTCATTTAATAAGTTAGAGGTTTCGGACATATTCAAACTTCTGTAATACCAATTACTTATGAGGTTGCTCGCGAAAAATGGGCTTAAGTCCATTCTCTCACCAAGCTTTATTTTATGCAGTCTCACAAAAAATTGGTATAAGTTCGTAAGTTCCACATAATTGTTATCTTTAGCCAAATTAAAGTCAATGTCATACAAAGAATTAGAAAGCATTATAGACGCTAAGATCCAAAAAGCTATACGGAAGCACGAGTTCATAGTTGCTTTCATTAGTAGTATTATTGGCTTGATTTTTATAATGGGTTTGTTCCATGCTATTTTGCTAAACCACACTCAAATTAATGCATTTTGCTTGAACTGATTAGTGGTTGCATTCAATGGAATCTTTATTATTAAGTGTTCCCTAATGTCCATAAAACTAATCTAAGTTACACATATTTTTTATAAAAGGGAATTGCACTTATGGAGAGTACAAATAATAGCAGGTCTATATTCGTCTTATTTTTAACTGTATTTATAGACTTGCTCGGCTTCGGAATTATCCTGCCGATACTACCTTTGTATGCTGAACAATTCGGCGCAAAACCTAATGAAGCGACTCTACTTATAGCTATTTATTCTTTAATGCAGTTCTTATTTGCACCATTATGGGGTAGTTTTAGCGATCGCTACGGTCGCCGTCCGATTTTATTATTTACTTTATTAGGTTCTGTAATTGCATACGCTGGGTTAGGCTTTGCCAACTCATTATGGGTTTTGTTTATTGCTCGTAGTATTGCCGGGATTATGGCAGGGAATATTGCCACTGCTCAAGCGTACATAGCAGATATTACCACGCCAATTAATCGATCTCGTGGTATGGGCATAATCGGAGCAGCTTTTGGTCTTGGCTTCATTCTAGGCCCAGCGATTGGAGGTCTTTTGATTGGGTCTGATGCGGACAACGCTAACTTCCATTTACCCTCGTTGTTCGCAGCCGGATTATCTTTATTGGCATTGCTTTGTGCTTTGATGTTACTTCCAGAATCTCTAAATTCTGAGACTAAAGCCAAAATCAAAGCTTATCGCTACCGTCAGCAACGGCTGAACTTGCTACATCTGTCACAGCGTCCCCAGTTTTGTATGCTTGTTGGTATCTATTTTTTAGTAACCTTTGCTGTTGCGGCTATGGATTCTACATTGGCTTTATGGTCTAAGCAGCAATTAAACTGGGGTCCTCAACAAACTAGTTATCTTTTTGCCTTCATGGGGATTGTCAGCACAATCATTCAAGGAGGACTCATCGGATTCCTCAAGAAACACTTGGGTGAAATAAAGTTACTTATCTTGGGGATATTAGGGTTAGGTTTAGGATTGCTGCTAATTGGATTCTCACAAAGCTTAACTTTATTGTTGGTGTCCACCACGCTTGTAGCATGGGGAATTAGTGTCAGTCAACCAATATTGAACAGCCTGATTTCCCAGATGACCCCCCCAGAAGAACAAGGACAAATATTAGGAATTGCCAGTTCTTGCTCTGCGTTGGCACGCATTGGTGGGCCAACGTGGGCAGGGGCTAGTTTTATGAAATTTGGGAGTTCTGCTCCTTTTTTGAGTGGATCTTTAGTAATGCTGATAGCTTTTACTCTTAGTTTGCGAGTGACTAAAAGCGCATCTGAATCAAAGACAGAACGTGTAGCTTGAAAATCCTGATTTCAAAGTAAAAAGGTAAGGATTCAGGATTCAGAAAGCTTTGAGAACCAAGCTTAATAATTTTTTGAACAGCCTTGTACTAAAGACTTTAAATCCCAAATCTAAAATCTAAAATATAAAATCTAAAATTAATATGACAGGTCGCCGAGTATTGTTTTTAGGCATCTTTGTAAGCATCCTCCTCACCTACGCAATTTGGATCGGTGGGAGCATTCCCGCAAGCATCATCAAACTTCCTGATCAAGGATTAAACTGGTACTACTGGAAGCTTCCCAATCCGACCTTTTGGAGTCGAGCCACGGCTTGGGGCATGTACCTTGGGCATCAGTTTAGCATCTGGGCATGTATCTTGTGGGCGCAGCGATCGCAGTTGAAATACAAATCAGCGTTGCACCCGATAAATTACCTTATGCTTGCCATTAATGGTGGATTCATTGCTTTACACTTTCTCCAGACCTATATTTGGTACGATGCTCTAGCTCAAGATACTTCAATTTGGGCTTCCCAAGGTGCGGTTGTCCTTCTACTGGTCTTCGTACTGATTTTGGAAACGCCTCGACGCGGTTTGTTTTTCGGCAATTCTGTTCCATTCCATCAACAGTTTTTGCAAATTATCAAGCTGTACCATGGCTACTTTTTCTCCTTTGCCGCTATCTACACCTTCTGGTATCATCCAATGGAAGCGACTTTGGGGCACTTAATTGGTTTTCTCTATATGTTCTTGCTTCTGCTCCAATCATCATTGATCTTTAACCGCACCCATGTAAACCGTTGGTGGACATTCACTTTGGAAATTACGGTGCTTTTACATAGTGTCGTTGTGTCGTGGATGCTAGGACAAAGCAAGTGGCCAACATTTCTCTTTGGTTTTCTTGGCATTCTGGTGCTTACCCAACTCCACGGTCTACCTGTAGGTATCTTGACTAAACGTACAATCTACGGAGCCTTTTTAGTGAGTGTACTGGCCGTTTATGGACTGACTGAACGCGGCTTGGGCAGAATTTACGAAGTAACCTATATCCCTCTGATAGAGTTTGGGCTGGTTGGGGCAATTTACTTAATCTTCCTGCTCATCTTATGGACAATTTCTCGTTTACCTGTGAAGACGTAACTTCTCAATGAATCCCCCCTCCTCTAGCCCTATTCGTTGCAACGCTTCCCGTAAAATCCGATCGGCGCTCGATGCGTGAATGTGATTCAGTGCATGTCTGCCAGGGAACTAATGCAGATTCTTGCCCCTGGCGCTGGCGTTGATAGTCGGCGTGTAGGCTTCAAGATATGCTTTCAGAATCGGGTGAATCTGGATTTCCCGCGTGTCCCGTCCGCAACAATACTTTCCTAATTTGGTTCAGTTGCCAGCATTCTCAATCTAGGAGTTTCAGTAATAGGGTTTACCATAGTAATCAAACGTTTAGGTGAAATTGAACAGCGCCTCAAACTTATACAGAAAGATGTCAAGCAACTAAATCATAAATTTGATCTTTCTGTCTATGCAAATTTTCGTCTAAACCTTTAGATTTACAACTATGTAATAATTCAATTTTTATGTATTCTTAAAAACGACGGATTATGGCGCGGTGATTTGGCAACGGAAAATATGGTCTAAGATGCCATAGTGCGGTATTGCACAAGATAACTGAATCAACCGCCATAACCACAACATCGAAAAGGAATCCCAAACATGCAAAAAATCAAATTGAACAATGGTGTCGAAATGCCGATCCTCGGCTTCGGCGTCTTTCAAATGAAAGACCTCGGCGAATGCGAAAACGCGGTGGTCGATGCGATCCAGGCGGGCTATCGGCTGATCGATACGGCTTCATCCTACGGCAACGAGGAAGCCGTGGGAAAGGCCATCAAGCGCAGCGGCGTGCCGCGCGAGGAACTGTTCATTACCACCAAGTTGTGGCTTAAAGACGCGGGCGACGGAAAGACGAAAGCGGCGTTCGAGACATCGCTGCGTAAGTTGCAGTTGGATTATCTCGACCTGTATCTGATCCACCAGCCTTACGGCGATGTGTATGGCGCGTGGCGGGACATGGAGAAGCTGTATCAGAACAAGAAAATCCGCGCTATCGGCGTCAGCAATTTTCATCCCGATCGGCTGATGGACTTTATGCTGAACAACAAGGTGAAGCCCGCCATCAACCAGATCGAGACGCATCCCTTCCATCAGCAGGTCGAGACGCAAGCATTCCTGAAAAAAAACGATGTGCAGATCGAATCTTGGGGACCGTTCGCCGAGGGGAAGAACGATCTTTTTACTAATACAGTGCTGCAAGCCATCGGCGACAAATACGGCAAGTCGATCGCGCAAGTCGTCCTGCGCTGGCTAACACAGCGCGGCGTCATTGCCATCCCGAAATCGGTGCGCAAGGAACGGATGGTTCAGAACCTTGATGTTTTCGACTTCGAGTTAAGCGCGGAGGATTTGACCGCGATTACCGGGCTGGACCAGGAAACGTCCGCTTTCTTCGACCATCGAGACCCGGAAAAAGTGAAATGGCTGGTGACCCGGTAAGCAGTCGGCGCGATGCCGGCCGCCGGCGGCACTTTTGGCCTGTCTCAAAAACGACCGTTTTTGATAATCTCTGCGTGAGAGTCACCGTGGCATGTAAAAATAAGGCGTCGCCATTCTCATAAATAGTTCTTGAATCAGCGATGGAGCAAAAACCCCCTCCAGGTGAGGTTTACGATTGCACATAGGACAAAATGGCTCTTTCGTTAGCCCGCTCCCCTTTGTGGCAAGTTCAAAGTTCGTTTCCAGATCACCCCCTTTTTTTAAGTACCTGCCTTAATCAGTCAGGGCTCGGGAAAAATTGTTTCCAAAATACCACTTACGACTTTAGAGTGTTGAAATAACTCAAATAGCTATTTATCTGAAGGCGAGGTATGACAACAAACTTTAGTCGGCGTCAATTTATCTTGTTTGGTTCAGCAGCGTTTGGTACTAACTTACTGGTGCAAGCTTGCAGTAGTAAGCCGACGACACCAACAGCGACAACAACGGGTGGTGCTAAAGGGTTTAAAATAGCGATCGCTCTCCCTGGAATGATTACCGACAAAGCCTGGAATCAATCTGGTTATGAAGGAATAAATCTAGCAAAACAAAAGCTAGATGCAGAAACCGCCTATGTAGAAAAAGTAGCACAAGCTGATCAAACAGAAGTATTAACAGATTTTGCTCGGAAAGACTACAATCTCATCTTTGCCCATGGCGGACAATTTGATGCCGCAATTGAACAAGTCGCCTCACAGTTCCCCAACACATTTTTTGTTGGAGTAAATGGTAATCTCAAAGGTGAGAATATTGCTTCTTTACGAATAGATCACCTACAAGCTAGTTATTTGTGTGGCATTATCGGTGCTTCTATCACTAAATCTAATAAATTAGCTTATATTGCTGGAGAGAAGTTTCCCGCTACCGAGGGAGAACTGCGGGGATTTGAATTAGGGGCAAAGTCTGTTAAACCAAATATCCAAATTATTTCTACTTTTACGGGTGATTGGAATGATGTTGCCAAAGCCAAGGAAGCGACTATCGCATTAATTTCTTCCGGTGCTGATGTCATCTATCAATGGTTAGATAATGCTTCAGCCACAGTCTTACAAACAGCAGGTGAAAAAGGGGTATATGCTTTTGGTAACACAAATGATCAATTAGACGTTGCACCAAATGCTGTCTTAACCAGTGCTGTCAAACGCTTAGATTTAGCCATAGCATATATAGCAGAATTAGCTAAACAAAAACAAATCAAAGGACAAATATATACAATTGGGCTAGAAAAAACAGATATATTATTTCTAGGAAAGTTTGGGGCAATGATACCGGAGGCAGTTAAACAAAGAGTATTGAATGCAAAGCAAGAGATTGTTAATAAAAAAATCGTTTTTGAAGACTGCAAAGAGGCTGGTAAGGATACACGCTGCGTGAAGAGAACAACATAGGTTTAGCATATAGATATCTTAAAAAACTTTTGTAGTCAGGACTATAGTCATAAAATCTGGGCTGAGTCCTGACTCCGAGCTATCAGTTTTGTAAACATGAACTATTTACGCTTAAAAAATATTACCAAACGCTTTGGTTCTTTTATCGCTAACGACAATATCAGTCTCTCTGTTGCATCTGGAACCATTCATGCAATACTAGGCGAAAATGGTGCAGGCAAGAGTACTTTAATGAATATTATTAGTGGACTCTATCAACCTGATGCTGGTCAGATTTATCTTCAAGAACAACCAATAAAAATTACCTCACCAAATGAGGCAATTAAACTCGGTATTGGCATGATTCACCAACACTTCATGCTTGTACCTCAATTGACTGTCACAGAAAATATTATCTTAGGAACAGAGAAAACTTGGCGGCTGAATCTACAATATAAACAGCAAGAAATCGCCGCATTATCCCAAGCTTATGGATTAGAAACTGACCCTACTGCCAAAGTTGAAAATTTATCTGTTGGGGCACAACAACGGGTAGAAATTCTCAAAATTCTCTACCGTCGAGCAAAATTGTTGATTCTTGATGAACCTACAGCCGTTTTGACACCGCCAGAAGTAGAATCATTAATTGCTATCTTGCGCCAATTGGCAGCCGCAGGCAACACAATTATTTTTATCAGTCATAAATTAGAAGAGGTAATGAATCTCTGTGATTCAGTAACAGTTTTGCGCCAGGGAAAGGTAGTAGCAACAACATCAACTTCAGCGGCGACACCTCAGCAGTTAGCAACATTGATGGTAGGACAGGAAGTAGCTTTCCAGTTAAATAAAAGTCCTACATTACCAGGAGAAATTATCCTGTCGGTACAAAATTTACAAGTTGCTGATCAAAGAAGTATTCCTGCTGTAAATAATGTATCTTTTGAACTGCGGGCGGGAGAAATTTTAGGAATTGCTGGTGTCGAAGGGAATGGACAGCGAGAATTAGCTGATGCGTTGGCAAAGCCCGTCGCAGACATCGCTCTTTTGCGGACTATTAAGCAGGGTAAAATTGAGTTTACGCACAAGCATTCCTTAGTGGGCTACATCCCAGAAGATAGGCAGACAATGGGATTGGTGTTACAATTTAGTATTGCCCAAAACTTGATTTTAAAAGCTTTTAAATATCTGCCATTTTGTCGCCGTTTTTTGTTACAACAAGAAGTGATCGCAAATCATGCCCAAGCTGCAATGCAAGAGTTTGACATTCGGGCGAATGGGATTGATATCAAGGTAAGTCAGCTTTCAGGAGGAAATCAACAAAAAGTAGTGTTAGCGCGAGAACTGGCGCAAACACCAGCTTTAATTATCGCCATGCAACCCACAAGAGGGTTAGATGTAGGGGCGACAGCAGCCGTCCATTCTCGAATATTAACAGAACGCGATCGCGGTGCCGGAATTTTGTATATTTCTACTGAGTTAGAAGAAGTGATGACAATGAGCGATCGCATTGCCGTAATCTACAGAGGTGAGTTTGTCGCTATTTTGGATGCACAGACGGCGACAGTGGAAGAAATTGGTTTGTTGATGGCTGGAGGACAAATAGGGAATAAAATACCAAATCTTTTTGGAGTCTAATTACAGAGGTAATAAATGAAAAACTTGCATAGCAAAATTGATCCTGGAGTGAAAGCAGCAATTGCATCAGCCATTGAACAGTATCGCCAGCTTGGTCAATCAATTAGCATTACGCAGGATGAGAAAATTGTAACTTTAACTGCTGATCAGATTTCAGCAATTTTGAATCAACAGAATCGCAGAGAAGGCGATCGCTTTAGGAAAGTTTCAAAATGCAATTTTCTATATTCCCAGTTATGCCCCAGTACAGAGGTGTGCTGGGATTCATAGGAATTAAAGAAATGAGATATAAATGACACTAATTAATCGGATTCATCCAAGATTGCTGCCCATACTATCACCGCTAATTGCGATCGCCTCCGCCCTGATCGTCGGTGCTGTCCTGATGCTAATTGCTGGGGCAAATCCCATCACCGCATACAGCATCCTATTTCAAGAATCTCTCTCTACTTACTTTGGATTTGGTAACACCCTCACCAAAATGACACCGCTATTGTTCACCAGTTTAGGCGTGTTAGTAGCATTGCGGGCTGGGCAATTTAATATCGGTGGGGAAGGACAAATTTATCTGGGTGCATTGGGAAGTACTTTAATTGGGTTATATGTGCAAGGATTACCTGCGGTGATTCATATCCCCCTAGCACTTTTGGCAGGATTTTTCTTTGGTGCAATTTGGGGTTGGATTCCTGGTTATCTCAAAGCAATGCGCGGAGTGAATGAGGTAATTACTACATTGTTGCTCAACTATATCGCAGTGAATTTAGTTAGCTACCTCGTACAAAATCCATTAATGGCAACAGGTGCGCCTAGTCCTTATTCGCCATTAATTGCTAAAACATCCCGTTTGCCGATTATATTACCACAAAGCCTCGCTCATGCTGGTATTTTATTCGGTTTAATTGCCGCAGCTATTTTATGGGTATTGTTAGTGCGATCGTCTCTAGGTTATCAAATTACGGCAGTGGGATTTAACCCAATTGCCGCCCGTTATGCCCACATATCTGTTGAACGTACCATTATGCTGGTAATGGCTGCTGCGGGTGGTTTAGCTGGGTTAGCTGGAAGTTGTGAGGTGATGGGGTTGAAATATCGGCTATTTGAACAAGTTTCACCAGGTTATGGATTTGATGCCATTGCGATCGCTTTTTTAAGTCGTGGTAGTGTTGTCGGTGTAGTATTGACTTCTTTGTTTTTTGCGGCGCTTCGTAGTGGTGCGAATCTAATGCAGCGTAGTGCAGGTGTGCCGGTAACTGTGGTTTATGCGATTCAGGGTTTTATGGTGTTGTTTATTGCTATCAGTTTCGCAATTGAAAGAGAGATAAGAGGAAAAACCCAGAAGAGCGCAAATGTTTAACGCACAATAACACAGACAAAACTCTGCGAAACTTTGCGCTTTCCTCTGCGAACCTCTGTGTTTAAAAAAGCTCTATGAATAATCTCAACTTCTTCTCTGATTACTTGGTAGCTACTTTGCGTCTAGCTGTCCCCTTGGGATTTGCTGCCCTTGGAGGATTGTACTCAGAACGGTCGGGGGTGTTAAATATCGCCTTGGAAGGGATGTTGCTTACTGGCGCTTTTACTAGCGCTGCTGCCACTTTCTCCACTGGAAATCCCTGGCTTGGTATCCTCGCTTCCTTAATTGCTGGGGGATTAGTCGGACTACTCCATGCTGTTTTATGTGTGACTTTGCGTGTTGACCAATTGGTGTCTGGACTAGCAATTAATCTTGTCGCATCTGGGTTAACATCGTTTTTGGCCCGGTTAGTCTTTAATGGCAGTAGTACACAGCAGTTACCTGGAATCGGGGCAATTACTATTCCTGGTTTAGCCAATATTCCCCTGATTGGGCCGTTACTATTTCAAGAAGATATTTTAGTATATTTATTGTTTATGTTAGTTATTTTAACTACATATATTTTATTTAAAACTAGCTTTGGACTGACATTGCGAGCAGTAGGAGAATCTCCTAAAGCTGCTGAAACGGCTGGGATTTCGGTACAAACTGTCCGTTATATCGCTGTGGTGATTAGTGGCACTCTTGCAAGTTTAGGAGGTGCTTATTTAACTCTGGTACAAGTAAGATTTTTTGCCGAGGGGATGAGTGCTGGTAAGGGATTTATTGCGATCGCAGCATTAATTTTTGGCAGATGGCATCCTTTTGGTAGTGCTTTGGCTTGTTTGCTGTTTGGGGCTACAGAAGCTTTACAACTACGAATTCAGGCATTAGGGGCAAATATACCTTACCAATTTTTAGTAATGCTACCTTATGCGATCGCTTTATTGGCATTAGTGGGTAAGTTGGGAAAATCTACACCCCCTAAAGCTTTAGGTACTCCCTACTTTGGAGAAAATCATCACTCAGACTAAAAAAACGTTCCTTCGACGAATATTTTTAACCCCTGATCTAACGGCAAGAAAGTAAGATCACCTTTCAACCATCTGTCAAAAGTTATCTCAATCATCTCTACTAACGGTTTTTTGCTGTTGATAACGCAGTTTAAACTGCTGTTGTTGTATTTTATGATCCACAATTGGATCAGGATAGCCAACAGCATGACGTTCTAAAGGTGGAATTTTACCAGTAACTAAATATTCTGGATCTACAGACCGCAATTCTGATACCCATTGTCGAATATATTCCCCCTCTGGATCGAATTTTTGTGTTTGACTGGCTGGGTTGAAAATCCGCACAGGTTTGGGGTCCATGCCGCTAGAAGCACTCCATTGCCAACCGCCATTATTGGCAGATAAATCCCCATCAATCAACTTTTGCATAAAGTATTTTTCTCCTAATTGGGGATTAATTAGCAAGTCTTTGGTGAGGAAACTGGCGACAATCATCCGACAACGGTTGTGCATCCAGCCACTTTCGTTTAACTGGCGCATTGCTGCATCTACAATCGGGTAGCCTGTTCTCCCCTCGCACCAAGCTTGGAAATATTCTTCGTTAGTTTGCCAAGGAAAGTTTTTGAAGGTGTCACGGAAAGCACCATCAGCCAATTCGGGAAAGTTATACATTGCATGTTGATAAAACTCTCGCCAAGCTAATTCTTGTTGCCATGTGCGAATATTAACTGCTGTTTCCTCACTGCGGCTATTTTCTTGTGCTTCTATGGTGGCTTGCCAAACGGTGCGAATGCCAATTACGCCAAATTTCAAAGCTGCACTCAGTTGCGATGTTCCATGAACTGCGGGAAAATTGCGCTGTTCTTGGTATTCAGTAATAGCTTTAGCGGTAAATTCCTCTAGCCGTTCTTGCGCCGCCGCCTCTCCGGGTGAAATAATCAATTCTCCATCCCAAATAAATCCTAAATCTTTCGCTGAAGGTAATGCGATCGCTCCTGCAAGTTTGGCAATTTCCTGTTCAGCTGCTGTTAACCCCTCAACATTTTGCAGTGTTTCTACTGGTTGAGCCTTCGGCTTGCTAATCCAATTTTTCCAGAAGGGGGTGTAAACCGTGTAAGGACTGTTACCACCCGTGCGTAACTCATCTGGGGAGTTGAGGATTTGATCCCAGTTTTGGTTAAGAAACTGAATACCTTTTTCTTTGAGGGCATTTATAACGGTGCGATCGCGTTCTTGCGAATAAGGTTCTACATCCCAATTCCAAAAAACAGCTTTGGCATTTATTGCCTCTGCTAAAGCTGGTATCGCTTGTACAGGATTGGCGTGGAGTATTAATAACTGGCTACCAACTTTTGCATATCGCTCTTGGAGTTTCTGCAAACACCCAATCATATAAGTTACTTTCACAGGAGCAACATCATCCCGTTCCAGAATATGCGGATCAAGGCAAAACACCCCTACCACTTTCGGACTCTGCTGTTTTGCCGCAGCCAGTCCCGTATTGTCAGAAATGCGTAAATCGCGCCGATGCCAAAACAGAATTAAGTCAGACATTCCATACTGGATATAGTTCACCCGTACTAGCTTAGATGCTAGTGGTACCAATGAGCATCATTCTGGCGATAAATTTCTTCTGTAACTGGGGAAGGTCTCTCTGGGGATAAGGAGTAATAGGGAGTGAATTGACAGGAGTCACGAGGAAATTAAACTCCGGTTTGTCAATCGAGAATAGTGGTTTTTTAGCTCACAGTTGAGTATACTCTTCTTAACAGTTAATTAGTCTTTTTGTCATGGCTAACCTACTACTTGACGACGGCACAATTGAGAGTGATTTAGGCGAAATAGCTCGTGAACTTGCCCCTCTTAGCATTCAACTCAGACACTACGATCCAGGAACATCACTCCTCTTCCCCAACCTGCTAGACCAGGACGTTTTAACGGAGTCTGAGAAACGTTATTGTGTAGAATTCCATAACAGCGTTTTTGAATTTATTCACCAAGAAAATGGCGCTCTCTGGTGTGATTTGCTAAATATGCATCCAGGTTCCTTCAATCTTCACCACCTGATAGCAACCTACGGCCGTTACCACACTCATCCTGCGGCTGAACCCCTCTATGTGTTGGCAGGAGAGATGATCTATGGTTTCGTGCAACCTGATGGCAGCCAGGTACAGCTTTTAGTTCAGGCACAAGACTATCTCTATATCCCCGCTGGCGTTGAGCATTGGTGCAGCCCAACTGCATCGTTGAATTTCAAAGCAGTACGCTATTTTGCGATGCCTGCGGCAGGCTGCGCCAACGCCGAGGGTTGGGTTCCAAATTATACAGGAACTCAAGTGAGTGATTCGCTCAATAAGCCGCGTTAAATTACCATAGCGAAGAATAAATGTTGTGTGTAAAACGTAAAAGTAGTGATCTAAGCACCAGCAAGAATTTTCAGCCCTTATTATCTAAAATACACACATCTTGGCTCAATGCCTATTAGATTATCGTCCATTAGCAAAGAAAATAATAGATCAATCATGACTCTTAAACAAGACCAAGTGCTGCCAGAGGATATCGATGAGATTATCAAAGCACTTTATAAAGACACGACTAAAAAACTGAAAAACAAATTAAATTACTAATGAAGTTAGGGATATTACTAAAGGTTAATTAATATGTATGAGTGAGAGTAGAATAGTCCCTATAAAAATAAATCGCTTCGGCGAAGCCAAAATCCTTAACCCTCAAAAGATAACCTTACTATTTACTGAGGGACTTGTTAACCCCCCTACTCAATTAGAGGATTTAAGCAAGGCGCTATTAGATTTATCTACAGCCGACTTAAGAGAATATAGCAATCCTAAATGAGTCGTGAAAATCTCCAATTCCTCTCTCTGCGCTACGGGCAGTTTGCTCAAGTCGGGAAACCCGCCCACGCAACTGCCCTCCTCTGTACCTCTGCGGTTAATATATTTTTACAAATGATTTAGGACTGCTATAGTTAAATAATGTTGCTCAAAACTGACCACTTCACTCAACTTCTTCACAGCGAATTAATAGCGTTTCCATCGCCTCTGCTAAAGAAATTAACTCTGTCCAAGAGGAGCCACTAACTAAATTTTGGGCGTGAGCTAATCGATTTCGCAACTATTCCGCAGACTTAAGGAAGCGTTCACCAAACCGCTTGGACTTTAGTCCCAGTTGCTGGAGAAGTTCTGGTAGATTTAAAATTAACTCTCGCTTATCACAAAATTGCAAATAATCTAACAAATCGATAGCTTCGTTTCTTTCTTGGCTCTCTCGCCATAGCCGTTGAGCAACTTCTAAGCGTTCAGGTTTGAGGACTTTTTGCCAAGAATCTTGGGGATAATAAATCCGCACTAGCCGCAGCAAATTCATTTCTAGTAGCGTCACCAAGCCAAACAGTAGCATTCGCGCGGGTGCTTTCTGCAAGTCACCACAGGTAACAATCCCACTTACCTGATTGCAATCCAAGACAAATAATCGCGGAGTTTGCTGCAAAATTGGTAACAACTTTATAAGTGGGGTAGAAATGGCAATTAGTTCTTTTGGATGAAACACTCGTTGATAGTCGCTACACTTGCCTTCTTTACCTTGAATCAAACTAGAGCGTTCTACATAACCGCTAATAATATCTCCCGTCTCAACGCCGATAACATCAAAATTTTGTGCCTGCATCCAATGCAGCGCTTCTGTCACCTCTGCATCAGCTGGCATAGCTTTGAGGGGTTCTGCCACGTATTCAATGGTGATATTGTTCTCAAATAAACTCCGCAGGTCTTGAGAACGCGATTTTAGGTGTTTCATCCCCCTGCTGTGAACTCACGTTAAATAATCCTACGGCACTCATGCGATCGCCGCTTTCGGTTTTTTCTGCCAGGTTACCATTGTGTAGGCATCGCTATCTCAACAAATATCATAGTCCAATTTTATACCATCATAGTTGGTATTAAGAGAGTGACGGTTATACATTCTCAAGTAACAAAATATTTTGCACCTACAAAAAAATATTTATCTACTTATCTATATCAGATTAGTTGGTTAATTTTCGCTAAAAATGTCGAATATCCTGACAAAAAAAATGTTATTACTAAAACGACATGTCAAATTGATACTTGCTAGAATTTTACCAAGATAACCAAAATTGATAATATTATTATGCCAAGAAAAGAACAGGGATGGGTCACATTTCAAACCTCAGAGGACGAGCGGAAGATTCTGGAGGAGTTTTGTGAACAGTCTCAACGCACCAAGACTGAGATTCTGCGGGAACTCGTGCGTAGTCTCAATCAGCACTCACCAGCACCAATCTCACCACCAAGTCAACAAGAAAAACAGGAAGATATTTATACTCAAAAGCCTGAGATAGAAAGTAGTATTCAAAAAAAATCACTAAAAGTTAGCTCTCGCAATATTCTTAAAGGTGTTGTTAAACGAGTTATTTATGGAGCAGTTAATAGTGAGGTGACTCTAGAGATTATTCATAAAGTAGAATTAACCTCTATTATTACCAGAGCTTCTGCAGAAGAGTTGGAACTATCTGAAGGAAAAGAAGCTTATGCAGTCATTAAGTCTAACGATATTGTCATTGCCAGAGAGTAAAAAAATATTTATTTTTGGCGTTGGATATTAAGAGGATGAAGTTTCCTCAGTAACATTTTTAATTTTGGAGAACTGCAAGATAAATTGATTATATTTTGTTTAATAGCTTTGTGAAAGCTAGGATGAACGCGGTCATTTCAACAATTTGATTTTTATGTTCCAAGGCAAAGCCGTTGTTTGCCACAGGAATTTTCCAGTGAACTACTGATAGTCATCATCTAACAAAAATAAAACTTCCTCTCCAACTACCGTAGTTTCGGCTGTTCACTCCATTACGAGTCGTCCCATAGTAAGAACCTGCTCCCGGACGAATTCTAATTCTCACTTGTCCACCATTTTTAGTTGTAATTAGTCCGGCATGTACAGCCGCATTGCAAATTGAAGAATCGTCGGTATAAACGTCAGTGCCCCATACCTTGTAAATATAACCATTTGGTGGGCAAATGAATGCGAAATCTTGGTTTACCTGTTTACGTAAAATTGAGGCTGTGCTATTCCATTGTAGTGATCCTGGTGATCGTGTTGAACCAAGGACAATAAAACTTCCTCTCCAACTACCATAGTCTCGGCTGTTCACTCCATTACGAGTCGTCCCATAGTAAAACTCTGCTCCCGGACGAATTCTAATTCTCACTTGTCCGCCATTTCTAGTTGTGATTAGTCCAGCATGTACAGCCGCATTGCAAATTGAAGAATCGTCGGTATAAACGTCAGTGCCCCATACTTTGTAAATATAACCATTTGGTGGGCAAATAAATGCAAAATCTTGGTTTATCCGTCCACGTAGATTTAAAGCATTATCGCCCCACTTTATTTGCTGTACTACGGCTAATTGTATTGTTCTGTTATCCCACAGTTCTGAAGTCTTTAGAGATTTGGCTAACGCAGAATCGACTAATGCTGTTAACGATATTACAAGCGAAACGAAAATCGGTAATCTCACGTCCAGACTCCTTTCTTAAAAATCACTTAAGTAAGTCGGCGCTAATATTTCAAGCTAAGTTAAGAAATTTAAATGTAGGGGAGCCAGTGCGTTGCGAACTTTCCCAAAGTTGTAGCAACTGGTGAACCAGCGCTGCAAGAAGGTTTCCTTCTGTAGGCGACTGGTGTTAGCGCAGCGTTAGCGAGTCATCGAGCGTCACCCGAAGGGCGTTGCGTTGTCGCCAGCGCCGCACCGTCAACAATTCAAGGTGCGTTAGCCTACGGCATAACACACCCTACTTCTACCTCCAATTTATATTTCTTTATATACATTGAATTTTTCTCACCGATTTAATTAGATATTCATATGAATATCTAAGCAGTGTCAATATGCTAGGTGTAATTCTGTTGACATACTCCCCCGAATTCAATTCGGGGGATTCTAGGCTCAAACAGCAACCGCAGTCTCCGACCGTCTTACGTCGCCTAACCCAACCATTGATGCCCCAACGGTTTGAATATTTTTAGACGCGTTGTCATCGCGCCCATTCACGGACTGACATGATGGACAACGCCACTCTCTGACTGATAAATCCAAACTTTTTAAGATGTGGCCACAGCAAGAGCAAGTTTTACTTGAGGGATACCACTGGTTAATATAGACTACCCGCTTCCCCTTTTTTCTCGCCACCCACTCCAAAATATTTAGAAAGTTAGAAAGTGCTAAATCACTAACCTTTCTTCCCCAAAGACGCTTCATGCCCTTGAGGTTTAGCGTTTCAAAACACAGCACATCAAATCTATTAGTTAGGTTATGCCCTAACTGACAAAACCAATCAATTCTGCGGTTAGCTATGTCTTCATGGGCGCGTGCTAGATTTTTCCGGCGTTGCATAAATGCGGGATGAATCAGTTAAACACGGGTATTTCCTTATGCTTTAAGTAGTAAAGTAGCAAGCGAATTGAGTATTTAAGCATATCTACTGATTTGGAATAGCATAATGTTTTGCGATGTAGACGTGCTAGATAATGACGCAAGCGGGTATTTTCGCTTTCTACTCTGGTCATATATATTTTACTCACAATTTGGTCTCCATCGGGGATAAAACTTGGGTAAACTTTCCAGCCATCTGTCACATAGAAATAGCTCTTCCACTGTTTAACAATTTTCCATAATGGCTGAAACATTTCTGCACTATGGTCTCCTAAAACCCAGGCTAAAATACCCTGATTAAAGTGATTTACTGCCGTAAAGAGCCAAATTTGGTTTTTTTTGAACCTATAAATGTCTCTAATTCATCCAATTCTCCAACTTCTGGAATGATATCTTCTTTTGGTACATCTGAAAGTTTTTCTCCTAATTGTTTGACCCAATAAATAATAGTAGTATGATCCACACCTTTAATTCGTTCTATGCCGCGAAAACCCATCCCGTTGAACTACATTTTTAAGCATTCTTGTTTCACAGCCTCTGAATATCCTTTTGGTGGATCGTACACATCGATAAATTGGCGTTAGCGGAGCGAGGCGGAACGCACGTCGCAGCTGGTACAAATGTGATGAAAGTTTACCTCTTCGCTTTCCGTTCTTACGAATTTCCCTAGCCTCGCAGTATGGACATTGCACAGTAGATGACCTCAACTCATCCCTCTATTATGCAACGCCATTTTTCCTTGCTCGTTCTCTGTTGGACGAGCCTTTCAACTTCTTGGAGTGACATCGATTTGCTTTCTTGATTGCATTGAGTGATTGTTTAAAAAATGGAGATTGCCCCAGATCATATTCACTTGCTGGTGGAATATGATCCGCATCGCTCAATATCTCAAATAGTCAAGGCATTTCAAAGGTCGCTCATCTAGATACCTGAGACAAGAATTTCCAGAATTAATGAAGCTTCCTAGTTTGTGGACACATTCATATATGTTTGACACCACTGGAAAAGTTAGTACACAAAAAGTACTGAAGTATATTAATGATCTGCATCACGGATGAATAAATTCATTCTGTTCGCTTATATCCGTCACCTTTTGGCAGGCGGCTTTACGCATCACGGCTTGTAAAGTTTTTACGTCACTGAACAACCCGTTATAAACACATCACTTTCTAAATTGTGTATATATCTATCTAAAGATAGAAATCATTGGTGAAAAATGAACATCACACGGGGATTTATCTTTACGTCTCCAATCTCTGCGTTTTCTCTCATTTTGAATGGTTTTAACTCTTTGAGTACGGTAAACCGTATTTACTCGTTAGTTCCCAAAGATTAATTTAATTGTTAAGTTTAGTTACATAAATAAAAAAAGACTGCAACCATTGCTAGACAGGAGAATTTATGAGAAGTAGTAGTATCCTTGACGATCAAGACAAACTGAACAACTTTGTGATGCAGCCTGGACATTACATCACACAAGTCAAGCTGTCTCACAAATAAGACTTATTTAACATTGTTTAACATTACTATGAAAGCGACAGATCAATTAGTGCATTTTTTAAAGGAAGAGTTGGGTATTTCTGGTGGAGCAGTTTCTCTTGCTTTGCGACATTGTGAGCAGACCCCCAACTTTCTAGCCATTACTCTCTGGCAGTATGGGCTGGTAACACTGGATCAGTTAGCCCAAATTTTTGATTGGTTGGAAACAGTATAAGCTGCTTCAACTATTCGGATGGTAAATATGCCGACTTTCGCAGAAAGTCACATTCTCAACAGTTTTCATTCTAAGGATTGGTAACAACATCTATGGCAATTAAAGAACAGCCTAAGTCACCTCGGTTTCGGCTCATTGCTAATATATTGCTGGCAGTATCAGGGCTATTCCTGCTCTTAAATTTATTTTTGCCTGGTTTATTTGCTTCTGGTCCTGCTGGCGTTCCCTATAGCCTATTTATTCATCAAGTACAGGAAGGGGAAGTCAGCCGCGTTTCCGTTGGTCAAAACCAGATTCTTTACCAAATAAAAACAGAAAATGCCGAGCCGGGCCAGGTGTTTGCAACTACACCAATCTTTGATTTAGAGTTACCCAAACTGCTAGAACAAAAAGGAATTGAGTTCGCTGCTACACCTCCACCCAAGAATACTTGGATTACAACCCTCTTGAGTTGGGTGATTCCACCACTGATTTTTATCGGCATTTGGCAGTTCTTTCTCGCCCGTGGTGGTGGTGGCGGTGGTCCCCAAGGTGTTCTCTCCATTGGTAAAAGCAAAGCTAAGGTTTACGTTGAAGGCGAATCAGCTAAAATCACCTTTGCAGATGTGGCTGGGGTAGAAGAAGCAAAAACTGAGTTAGTGGAAATTGTGGATTTCCTCAAGACTCCAGGGCGCTTTACGCAAATTGGCGCTAGGATTCCCAAAGGTGTGCTGTTAGTTGGCCCTCCAGGTACAGGTAAAACACTTTTAGCGAAAGCTGTAGCAGGAGAAGCAGGAGTTCCATTCTTCAGCATCTCTGGTTCGGAGTTTGTAGAATTGTTTGTCGGTGTGGGTTCTTCCAGAGTGCGGGATTTATTTGAGCAAGCTAAAAAACAAGCTCCCTGTATTGTATTCATTGATGAATTGGATGCGATCGGTAAGTCTCGTAGCAGTAACGGCTTCTACGGTGGTAACGATGAGCGGGAACAGACCCTCAACCAATTACTAACTGAGATGGACGGGTTTGCAGTTGGGGATGCAACGGTAATTGTACTAGCAGCTACCAACCGCCCTGAAATACTAGACCCGGCATTGCTGCGTCCAGGCCGCTTTGACCGCCAAGTATTGGTAGACCGTCCCGATTTATCTGATCGTGAAGCAATTCTCAAGATTCACGCTCAAAAGGTAAAATTAGGAGATGATGTCAATCTAAAAGCGATCGCTACTCGTACCCCCGGTTTTGCTGGCGCAGATTTGGCAAACTTGGTGAATGAAGCGGCATTATTGGCAGCTCGCAATCTCCGTGAAAATGTTGCTCAAGAAGACTTCGCCGAAGCAATTGAGCGGGTAGTCGCCGGTTTAGAGAAGAAAAGTCGGCTGATGAATGAGACTGAGAAAAAGATTGTTGCATACCATGAAGTTGGTCACGCAATGGTCGGGGCGCTAACCACAGGAAACGGTCGCGTAGAAAAGATTTCGATTATTCCCCGTGGGATGGCAGCTTTGGGCTACACTCTGCAACTACCAACTGAAGACCGCTTTTTGATGAATGAAGATGAACTGCGCGGTCAGATTGCGACTCTGTTAGGTGGACGTTCCGCCGAAGAGATTGTGTTTAACAGCATTACAACAGGTGCTTCCAACGATTTGCAACGAGCAACCGACTTGGCAGAACGGATGGTAACAGCCTATGGTATGAGCAAAGTTTTAGGGCCACTGGCTTACCAACAAGGACAACAAGCGATGTTCCTGGGTAATGGTGCGGCTAATCCCCGGCGGGCGGTGAGTGAAGACACATCCAAAGCTATTGATAGTGAAGTCAAGGAAATCGTGGAAACAGCCCACGAACAAGCCCTAAATATTCTCAGAGAGAATCGAGACTTGCTAGAAGGGATCGCTACTCAACTCTTAGAAACAGAAGTCATTGAAGGGGAAAAACTGCACAGTCTGCTGAGTCAAGTTAAACGTGTAGCTCATTCGTAATTCCTAGTTAAGAAAGTTAGATTTTATCCGCAGAGGGACGCAGAGAATAACTCTGCGTTCCTTTGCATTTGAAAAATGCCACTCATTTTCATATCGCAATCAGTAACGGCAACACAACATATACTCTTTTTGGCATTGCATTGATCAATCGAATCCAAGGTGCTACTTTTAGTACCTTGCAAGCCGTACTTAGAATGATAGCAAAGCGTTAATCACAATTAAACAATCACAAAATTGTTTTCCGTTAGTGTCACACCGCCTAAAAGTTGTGCAAATTCTACCTGAGTAAACCCACTTGAACCCATAAAATATTATCATAATAAGGTGGGAAATAGGGCATTGGGCATTGGTTATTGGTTATTCCCCCCTCTGCCCCCTACCCCTTATGCCCCTCATCCGTTTATCCACTCTTCAAGGAAAGCGATGGATTTTTAATACTCCGGAACTGACGGATCAATTTCTTTACTCCAAGCGGTAATTCCGCCTTTGACATTTGTCCCGACAATCCCGGCTTCCTTGAGAATGGCGAGGGCTTTTGCCGATCGCCCGCCCATCTTACAATGAGCAATTAAGCGGTGACCATTCAACATTTCCTTCACCTTAGCAACGCCATTGCCATTTTCAATCTCTGGTAAGGGCACCAAGACTGAACCAGGAATCTTAGCAATGTCGTACTCATGAGGGTTGCGGACATCCAGCAGTACAAAATCCTTTGCACCGCTATCCAGCAATTCCTTCAAATCCTTGACGGTCATTTCTTCACTTTCCATCTGCTGTTTTGCCTCCTCTGCCTTAGCTTGTGGAATTCCGCAGAATTGTTCGTAGTCTATCAGTTTTTCAATGACTGGGCGAATCGGGTTAGGACGCAGCTTCAACTCTCGAAATTTCATATCTAAGGCGTTGTATAGCAGCAACCGTCCGCTCAAGGTGTTACCTTGTCCCAGAATGATTTTGACAGTTTCAGTCGCCTGGATTAAACCAATAATTCCTGGCAAAATTCCCAATACGCCACCTTCTGCACAAGAGGGAACCATTCCTGGTGGTGGTGGTTCTGGGAAAAGGTCACGATAATTTGGCCCAGCTTTGTAGTTAAATACACTTGCCTGCCCTTCAAACCGCAAAATCGAACCGTAGACGTTGGGCTTGTTCAGCAATACGCAGGCGTCGTTGACTAGATATCTGGTAGGGAAGTTATCAGTACCATCTACCACTATATCATAAGGTTGGAGGATTTCAAGGGCGTTTTCGGAACTCAGGCGAGTTTCGTAGAGATCAACTTGACAATAGGGGTTAATCTCGTGAATGCGGTTTTTTGCCGATTCAATCTTGGGTTTACCTACCCAGGATGTACCGTGGATTACTTGGCGTTGCAGGTTGGAAGTATCAACAACATCGAAATCGACAATCCCGATGCGTCCAATACCCGCCGCCGCCAGATATAAAAGTAGTGGTGAACCTAGTCCACCTGTACCGATACACAGTACACTGGCAGCTTTTAGGCGCTTCTGTCCTTCTAGTGCTACTTCCGGTAAAATCAGGTGTCGGGAGTAGCGTTCGTAATCATCTTTGGTCAACTGGATTTCATCCAGATTGGGATTGAGCATAGTAATCATCATGTGGGAGAGCGGAATATTAATCCTATCGAAAAACTGTATCTTCATAGGACATAGAGAGTGGGGAAGACGAGTTTTCATCCGTGGTGGCGGCGAAAACCACTACGAGTGACTGTCTTTAAACTAAGCCGTTAAATTATATTTTCAATTGCCTCTGCTTGAAACTGATGATGATCATCAAGGCTCCAGCTTTCGAGTTCTCCAGCTTTGCCGTTTTGGACGGAAACTATTATATACGAGTATCCCTGCCAAGCGTATAGGCGATCGCATTCTGAAGGGATAGCAGGATGATCTGGGTGGGAGTGAAAAATGCCGATAATCTTCAGTGAGCGATCGCGTACTTCCCTTTGTGTTTTTAGCATAACTTCGGGTGCGATCACATATTGCCGTTTTTTACTTTCTGCTGTGCGTTCCCCTGGAAACTCAGCAGCCGCTTCTGTATTCCAGGCATTTTCTGTTGGCATGATTTCTACCACAATTTTGCTTCCATTACCCAGATAGCCTAAAATTATACCGCAACACTCGTCAGGGTAAGTGCTTTCGGCATGAGTACGGATGGTTTGCAAGTGTTCTTGGCTCAGTCTGATCATCTCTGCATTTGTAATTTTGGTAACCTATAGCGATTCTTGCTTAAATATTAAGATATTGTTAGGCGAGCAAGATCATAGTTGCAGCCACGCCCAATCAAGGCGTTATATCAAGTCCGGTTAATTAGTTATGATTCCCACAGTCGTTGCAGCCTACACGCCAGATGCTCTACTTGAGGAGACCCCTTTGAGCACTGGCTCCTCTTAGAGGATAAGGCGAGCCAGCGTTCAAAAAGTCAAATATGTATTTCGTATCACTCCTTGAAATATTTGCCTACTGCTTTCTGCTTTGTTATTACTTATAGATTAAAAGATATGAAAAATACACAAGTTTCAGTATTTATATATAGATTGAGCGGTCAATAATGTGAAGAATATGCACTGCATGGGTGCGGCTGCTTTGCAAGTGTTCTTGGCTTAGTCTGATTATCTCTGCATATGTAATTTTGGTAATTTATAGCAATTCTTGCTTAAATATTAAAATATTGTCAGGCGATCAAGATCATAGTTGCAGCTACGCCCAACCCAGGTGTTAGCGTTAGCATAGCCTTTGGTAGAGAAGCTTATCGTACCCCTACGGGGATGTTGCTACGCATAGCAGATGCACCAGAAGCGATCGCAGCGGTCAAAAGTTGCATATTTGCGGGATGAATTGGCGGCTAGAACCAGTGAAACTTTGTTCCGCATTAAACAAAATCATCCTGTGATTCAGCAACGCTAAATAAAAATATATATTTTGTATTACTCCTTCAAATATTTGCCTACTGCTTTCTGCTTTGTTATTGCCTAGAAACTAAAAGAATATGAAGAATACACAAAGTTCAGTATTTATATATAGATTTACTCAGTCAATAATGTAAAGAATATGCAAAGATGCTGATTTCAGCATAGACAATTAAGTAAAATATAGACTATGTATTTATTTTGAGACTATTGAGATGAGATGTTCTCTATTTTCAAGCTAGACACCCACACAGAATAGCCTACAAGGAGGGCAGAAAAATTTCTTTCCTAAGCAAGAGTCAACTGTGACTATTTTCTCTTTTAGTAAGACTTAAGCATTGGCAAAAAAACTAAATATGAAGGGTGAGTTTTAGGCATTCAATTGTGAGATTTTTTGATGCTTGTTCAGTGATTTATACTGAACAAAGATGATTAATTTAGCCTGAAATGAGCGATGCTCGTGAATACACACGCTGATTAATTTGTACAGTGCTTAAGACTTAGATAGTTTGAGATAGTTAGCAATGCTACGTAAAAGCCTTTTCATGAGGTGAATCTTCCAAAAATATTACTGTTCCTCAAGGGTGACGGATAAAGTATGCCGTAAAACATCAAATTGAGGCGAATTTTTCTGCCGGAAAATAGCACTTACAGCAGGTTGAGAACTGAAGTTACTGAAAAAATCGATTTAGGTAGGTAAAAGTTATGGCAAATATCATTGGAACCAACGGTAATGATACCCTAGTGGGCAGCGACAGCGCGGACACGATTAACGGGAAAGCCGGGGATGATACTATCACAGCTAACCAGGGCAACGATACTTTAACTGGTGGCAGCGGCAAGGATAAATTTGTTTACAACTACTATTACAGCGACTTGAGCGACGGCACTGATACCATCACCGATTTCGTTGGGGTAGGTAAAGCAACAAACCCGACAGCAGCAGTGATTGCCGAAGTCGATACCATCAAATTCCTTGGTGCAGGCTTGACTGCCCGAAATCTGCTGCTCACCCAGAATGGCAACAATCTGGAAATCACCTTTGAAGGGGTACCATATACCAAAGTCATCCTGAAAGATTTCAAATTAGAAGACTTAGATAACCTGAAAGCTTCTGATACAAGACCAGCTATTGGCAATATCCTGTTTGATGGGCAAACTAACATTACCGATAGTTTTGATGTCCTATATGCCAACTCCACTGATCCGAGCATTGGCATCAAGAACACGGTGACCTTCCTCAATGACCTGGACAATAACATTACGGGTTTAAACAACTCAGATGATGTAGTGAATGGTCAGGGGGGTAATGACAAAATTGACGGTTTGAGTGGCAACGACCTTTTGAGAGGTGGTACGGGGAATGATACTCTCATTGGTGGTACGGGCAATGATACTCTTGTCGCTGGTATAGGGAATAACAGCTTTGGTGATTTTGGTGACAATAACTCGGATGTTAACTATTTATTAGGCAATAACCTGCTATCTGGGGGCGATGGCAATGATTTTCTCTTTGCCTCTGGCTACTACAACAATGGACCTATTTATTATGCCTCAGGCAATAACACCCTCAACGGTGGTGCTGGTAACGATATCTTGAATGTTGATGCTTCAACAGGCAATAACCTACTGGATGGTGGCGCTGGTAATGATACTATTACATCTAGTGACGGCAACAATACCTTAACTGGTGGCGGCGGCAAGGATACATTTATTTACGACTTCGGCTACTTAAAGAACACTGATACCATCATTACCGATTTCAATGGCGTAGGTAAAGGAACAAACCCGGCAGCAGGAGTCATTGCCGAAGTGGATACCCTAAAATTCCTTGGTGCTGCCTTCACTGCTCAAAATCTGCTGCTGACTCAGAATGGCAGCAATCTGGAAATCACCTTTGAACAGGACTTTACCAAAGTCATCCTGCAAAACTTTGTTCTGGAAAACCTGGATAACCTTAGCAAATCTACTGGAGCCGCTGTAGACTTGGCTAATATCCTGTTTGATGGGCAAACTAGCCCTATCGACAGCTTTGATGTCTTCAATGCCAACTCCACCCAAAGCACTATCTTCAACAAAAACACAGTTACTTTCCTTAATGACCTCTCCAACAATGTTAATGGCTTTGACAAATCAGATGATGTGATCAATGCTCAGGGGGGTAATGACATCATTGACGGCTTGAGTGGCAACGACCTTTTGAGAGGTGGTACGGGCAATGATACTCTCATTGGTGGTGCGGGGAATGATACCCTCGTTGGTGGTACAGGGAATAAATTTAGCTTGAATGCTAGCGATTCAACAGGCGATAACCTCCTATCTGGGGGCGATGGCAATGATTCTCTCTCCGCCTCTGGCGATCCTACCAGATACGGCATTGTTAACTCTTTAGGCGATAACACCCTCAACGGTGGTGCTGGTAACGATACCTTGAATATTAACTTTTCAGAAGGCGATAACCTACTCAATGGTGGCGATGGCAACGATTCTCTCATAGCCTCTGGCTACTCCATCTACTACGCAGGATTCTCCACCACTTCTGGTCAGAATACCCTCAACGGTGGCGTTGGTGATGATACATTGAATATTGACAATTCAACAAGCAATAATCTGCTGGATGGAGGCGATGGTAATGATTATCTCTCCGGTTCTGGCTACTACCGCAACGACTTCGACCAAAGTTTTTATTTTGTCACATCAGGCAATAACACCCTTAACGGTGGTACTGGTGATGATACATTAAATATTGACTATTCATCAGGGAATAACCTCCTCTCTGGTGGCGATGGCAATGATTTTCTCTCCGGCTCTGGCTTCCAGTACAACGACTACTACGGGCGCAGTTTTACCACATCAGGCATTAACACCCTCAACGGTGGTGCTGGTGATGATACATTGAATATTGACAATTCAACAGGCAATAACCTGCTCTTTGGAGCCGATGGCAATGATTCTCTTAGTGCTTTTGACGCCTCTGGCAATAACACCCTCAACGGTGGTGCGGGGAATAATACTCTCACTGGTGGTACGGGCAATGACTACCTCGATAGTGGTACTGGTAACGACCTGCTGCGGGGTAATGCGGGAAATGATACTCTCATTGGTAGTGGAGGTACTAACACACTCAACGGTGGCGCTGGTGACGATTACTTAAGTATTAACTCTTCGGGTTCTGACTCTTTTGATGTCTTTAATCTGCTCTCTGGGGGCGATGGTAATGATTCTCTATTTTCCTCTTTTTCCAATGGAGCAATCGGCTCCAGTTTAAACACCCTCAACGGTGGCACTGGTGACGACTACTTAATTGTTAATGGTCCTAGTGGTTCAAACATCCTTAATGGAGGTGATGGGAATGATTATCTCTCCGTCTCTGGCTTCTCTAATTCTATTTATTATGGTAACACCCTTAACGGTGGCAATGGGAATTATACCCTCACTAGTGCCAATGGCAATGATATCCTGGTAGGTGGCAACGGGAATGATACGTTTGCCTTCAGTAGTTACAATGACGGCGTTAATAGTATTAATGACTTCAACGCCACTAATGACCTGATTCAGGTATCGGCTTTTGGTTTTGGTGGCGCGTTATCAACACCTTCACTTCAGAAAAGTCAGTTTACCATCGGAACATCTGCAACGACCACTGCTCAACGATTTATCTATAACAACATTACAGGTGCGCTGTACTATGACCAAGATGGCAGTACGGGTGCATTTACTCAGGTAAAATTTGCACAATTATCTGCTGGATTGTCACTAACCAACAATAATTTTGTGGTTGTTTAATTATAATTAGCGTTCTTCTATCACTAGGCAGCACGCAATCGGAGGTTCTATTTTAAGCACCTCCCATTATATTGTTGAATACAATTACTGTTAGCAGAGAATAGATGTTGGATTTTGTTCCTCAACTTTGGGCATGGGTGCGGATGGTTTGCAAGTGTTCACGTCTGCGCTCATAATTTTGGTAACCCATAGCGATTCTTGCTTAGATACAAAACATTGCCAGGCGTAGGCGTAGCCCGCCGCAGGCATCGCTTAATCTTGATCATAGCCGCATCTACACCCAACCCAAGCGTTAGCGTTGGTGTCGCCTCTGGTAGAGAAGCTTACTTACCATACACCCTACGGGGATTTTGCTACGTATAGCATTCCGCAGGAAAGGTATCGCTGCAATCAAAAGTCAAATATGTATTTTTTGATCAGTCCTTTGAGCATTTACCTGCTGCTTTCTGCAAATAAATAATTGCCTATAAACTTTAAAAATGTGAAGAATAGACAAAGAGAAGTATCAATATATATACTTGTCGGCAAATAATATCAAGAATCTGTAAAGATTCTGCTGAAATCAGTATAAATGTCTAAGTAAATACGCTAATATCTAGTCATTATCAGGTTATTTAAATGTTCCTGTTTTCAAGCTAGACACCCACGGGCAATAGCCCACAACCAGACCATAAAAATATCTATTCTCTATTAAGAGTCAATTGTTCGCTATTTTGAAGAGAGTAAGACTTAAGCATTGATAACAAAACCAACTATCAAGTATGAGTTTTAGGCATTCCAGCTTGATTTTTCGAGGTTTTTTCAGCGAAGGCTAGTTTACAGCTATTTTCAGGTAAATAGACCACGCGGTAGGGGCGCAAGGCCTTGCGCCTCTACGACAGATGTGGTTTAAATACATGAAAACTGCTGTAGGCTATGCCGAAGTTACTGAATCAAGGATAATTAAAAAAAAGCCTAAAATTATGTATTTGACTAGAATGCACACGCTGATAATTGTGTACAGTGTCTAAGATTTAGATAGTTCTCAATAGTTGGCAAGTGTTATTTACAAGCCATTTAAAGGGTAAATCTTCGAGAAATATTACTGATCCTTAAGGGTGAAGTTAAACTATGCCGAAAATATCAAATTTTGGCGAGTTATTTGTTTCCTAAAACAGCACTAACAGCAGCACTAATAGCAGATTGAGAACTTAAGTTACTCAAAAAATCGATTTAGGTAGGTAAAAATTATGGCAAATATCATTGGAACTAACGGTAATGATACTTTAGTGGGCAGCGACAGCGCTGACACGATTAAGGGTCTTGCCGGGAATGATACTATCACAGCTAACCAGGGCAACGACACTCTCATTGGTGGAGGCGGTAAGGATAAATTTGTTTACAACTTGGGTGACGGTACTGATACAATCACCGATTTCGCTGGCATTGGTAAAGGGGTAAATCCCACAGCAGCAGTGATTGCCGAAGTGGATACCATCAAATTCCAGGGTACTGGCTTAACTGCCCGAAATATGCTGCTTGCCCAGAATGGCAGCAATCTGGAAATCAACTTTGAAGGGGTGCCTGATGCCATAGTTATTCTAAAAAACTTCAAATTAGAAAACTTGGAGAATTTGAAAGCTTCTGGAACAACACCAGCTCTTGGTAATATCCTGTTTGATGGGCAAACTAGCATCACCGATAGTTTTGATGTCCTAGATGCCAACTCCACCGAAACTAGCATCGGCATCAAGAACACGGTGACCTTCCTCAATGACCTGGACAACAATATTACGGGTTTAGATAACTCAGATGATGTCATCAATGGTCAGGGGGGTAATGACAAAATTGACGGCTTGAGTGGCAACGACTTACTGCGGGGTGGTATGGGGAATGATACTCTCATTAGTGGTGCGGGCAATAATACCCTCAACGGTGGTGTAGGTAACGATGACTTGAACGTTAACAGTTCAACAGGCAATAATCTGCTCTCTGGGGGCGATGGGAATGATTCTCTCTCCGTCTCTGGCTACCAGTACACCAACTACCCAGATGGCGACGACCTTCGCTCGTCTGGCAAGAACACCCTCGATGGTGGGGCTGGTGACGATAACTTGAATGCTAGCGGTTCAACAGGCGATAACCTGCTCTCTGGGGGCGATGGGAATGATTCTCTCTCCGTCTCTGGCTACTACCAAGGAAATCCCTACTTCAATAATGACTCTCGCTCGTCTGGCAATAATACCCTCAACGGTGGTGCTGGTAACGATACCTTGAGTGCTAGCGGTTCAACAGGCAATAATCTACTCAATGGTGGCGATGGCGATGATTCTCTCTCCATCTCTGGCTACTACAGCTACACCCCTTACGAAGATCCGTACGAACTCCGCGACCTCTCCACCACATACGACTCTCGCTCGTCTGGCAATAACACTCTCAACGGTGGTGCGGGTAACGATAACTTGAATGCTAGCGGTTCAACAGGCGATAACCTACTCTCTGGGGGCGATGGCAATGATACTCTCTTTGCCTCTAATGCCTCTGGTAATAACACCCTTTATGGTGGTTGTGGCAATGATATCCTCACTGGTGGCCGTAGCAATAACACTCTCAACGGTGGTGCTGGTAACGATACCTTGAGTGCTAGCGGTTCAACAGGCGATAACCTACTCTCTGGGGGCGATGGGAATGATATCCTGACAGGTGGTTTTGGTAATGACACCCTCTATGGAAATAATGGTACTGATACCTTTGCTTTCAATAGTTACAACGAAGGTGTTGATCGTCTTTATGACTTCAATGCCACTAATGAAATCATTCGGGTATCGGCTGCTGGTTTTGGTGGCGGGTTATCTATAGGTTCACTTTCAGCTAATCAGTTTACCCTTGGAGCATCTGCAACGACGATCGCTCAACGATTTATCTATGATTTTTCTACAGGTGGACTGTACTTTGACCAAGATGGCAGTGCGTCTGGATTTACTCAGGTAAAATTTGCACAATTATCTACTGGATTGTCACTAACCAAAAACAATTTTTTGGTTGTCTAATCGTGATTAGAACTCTTTCATCACTTTAGACATGGATTGTGAGGTGCTGAAAATAGCACCTCGCATTCGATTCATCAATGCAATTAGCTAAAGCTGATTTCGCGCTTTGAGTTGCAGATATCGCTCAACCAACTGATCGGCAATTTTATTTGCTGGTGCATCTAGTATCAATACACCTTTTTGTTTCAACTGGGCAAATGCTACTTGTCGTTGCATTAATAAATCGAGTGCCACTGCACGGGCATAAACATTTGTAACATCATCTGTGAAGGTGTGTGCCAGACGATCAACTTGCGGATCTCGCAGAGTAACGCAAAATGGGAGATAGCGGGGTGCTAGCTTGGAGAGTGCGGACAGGAGTTCTGTAGAAGCGGTGACATCAACTAAGTCGGTAATCACCACTACCAGCGCCCTGCGAGTTTGACGTTGCACAACATTTGTCACCGCCCCCAAATAATCAGATTCAAATAATACTGGTTGAATTGGAGTCAGGCGATCAATTAGCTGATTCAAATGATGTTGACCACGTTCTGGGGGAATCCACGTATGCATCTGGCGGTCAAATACACCAATACCCACGCGATCACCTCGATGTAAACCCGCCAAAGCTAAGGATAAAGTTGCATTCAAACCCCAGTCAAATCGCTGCAAACTCTGCACTTTTGCCGTCATCAACCGCCCGCGATCAAGTAAGATCAGTAAGGTTTGTTCCTGTTCTGGTTCCAAAACCCGCACCAGTGGCGTTGCATTTCCATAGACCCCAACCCGACGGGCGGTAGCTTTCCAATCAATAAACCGTAAATCGTCACCAGTGCGATAGTTCCGCAGTTCGGCAAACTCTGTACCAATACCAGTTTGGCGAGATTGGCGCATTGATCCTGATGATTGCAGTGTCAGACGAATTGTGAGCGATCGCAACCCCACTAAATCAGGATAAACTTTCACTGGCAGACTTTGGGGAATTTGCCAATCATCCCAAGCTAATCCCCAAAGTCCTAGCTGTCGGACTTGAATATTTCCCCAAGGAAACTCTCCTCGCTGTGTCGGGTTGACAGTATACGTCAATTCCTGGGTGCTGTTACTCTCAACAATAGCCTGGAGTGCGGGTGCAGATACGCCAAACCCTGTTGGGTAGTAATCGCAGATTTCAATTAGGGCGTTGGCATTTGGCGATGTTACTTTTAGGATCACCGGATTATCCCGCCCAATCGATAATCGTGACGGTAATTCGCGGGTAATTTGCACGCGAGAACGCCGCACCCGTAAACCATCTATAACCATCAATCCTAGAATGATGGCATCAAATAACAAAGTGATGGCGATGGTTGCTCTAATGCCGAGAAACAAGGATAGGATCGGGGCGTAGGCGTAGCCCGCCGTAGGCATCGCTATACCCAAAACCAACAATAAATAAACTCGTCTGGAAGGAACCATTTTTTAGAGTGAGAAGTTAGGAGAATGACGATTAGCTTAACCTACGTCATCATGGGCAAAGCAGTTAAAGAGGAAGTCTAAGGCAATGTCGGTAACTGTCAAATTGCGGTTTTGCATGGCGTTGGGGAATTAAAAAGCTTAATAGCATTAATAGCAATCCTAAATTATTTATTACTACTGCGTACACCGGAGGGGTTGCCAAAGGCACAGGGTATTTAGGGGTATCTACAATGATTTTGCTTGTGTACAGAGATGTATGTACACCGTAGTTACCAAGGAGAGGGGAGTGTTTGCTTAACTTAAATACGGGGTGAGGTGACGACTGTATTGCACCGAAGTCAGAACAGCTATATAGCAATCCTAAATCATTCACGAACAACAAGATCCCGGACTTGGTAAAAGTTGTCGGGGATTTGAGCCTAGCAATTTTCACAAATTAAATAGGATTGCTATAGTGTCCGTTTAAATTAGCCGTAAAAAAAGACCTCTAAGAGATTTTACTACGTAAAACTGTCCCTCTCGCCCGCCCAAGAGGGACAAGCTTGAACTTGAGTTCAGCGTCTGTGCTTTGTATCAGTTTAATTCTTGCGATCGCCCTACAGCCCTTTGGGCATCCTACGGCAGGCGTTGGCAAAGCCATCGCTTTCGTGTTTAATAAAAGCAAATTTGCTAAGTTCCTATATTGAATTCGGGCAGTCGTTGATTGAATTCGGGCAGTCGTTGATTGAATTCGGGCAGTCGTTTATTGAATTTGGGCAGTCGTTTATTGAATTCGGGCAGTCGTTTATTGAATTTGGGTAGTCGTTGATTGAATTTGGGTAGTCGTTGATTGAATTTGGGCAGTCGTTGATTGAATTCGGGCAGTCGTTTATTGAATTTGGGCAAGGCAGAGGGCAGAAGGGAAAAATAAAAATATTTGCGTATACCTTTGTGCCTTACCCATTTGAGTTTAAAACCCTCACCAAATTTTTAATTTGGTGCAAAACAATTAGCGCAAAGTCTGTAGACGCTTCTATGGCTACTCTACGAGTTCTCCGTTCGCGCAAGCGTCTCTGTAGGAGAAGGAGTACCCGCAGGGTGCGGAGGCTTCTTCCGTAAAACTCTCTGCTTTTTTGTAAATTTCTGGGCGATGTCTAGCGACAAGCCGCAAAGCGGCTACGCATTCAGGAAATTCATCATTATACTTGAACAGGAAACTACGTTAACCCTTACACCGGAGCGATTCTCGGCAATAACTTAAAGCCAAGCTTTGTGAATAAGTTTTTTGAAATCGCCTACCCGCTCCACTATACTCTTTTAGGTGGTGACATTGGCTATAAGTTTGTTGGCATTATTGGTTTACTGATGTCCTTTATGAGCATTACAGGTATCATCCTGTGGCCTGGTTGGCGTCGGTTAATATCTGGTTTCAAAATTAAGTGGAATGCTCATCCGAAGCTGGTTAACTTTGATGTTCACAAAGTTGCTGGCTTTGTCGCGGCAGTATTTTTGATATTTGCATTTTTCACAGGATTTTGCTGGAGCTTCTCTGAGTTTGTCAACCCGATGATCTACGCACTCACCTTTAGCCAAAAGCAAGCAGATCCAGTATCTATTCCCATTGCTGGTAAGTCTGCGCTCGGACTTACAGAACAATTAAAAACGGCTCAAGCTGCTTTACCGGATGCATCGCTTAGGAGAATTTATTTTCCAAATAAACCAGAAGAAGTCTTAACGTTTAGCTTTAAACTTCCTCAAGAAACTGAGGACTACGGTCAAAGTACTGTTTATCTTGACCAATATAGTGGTAAAGTTTTACGAGTGGATAGTTCTTTGAAAATGTCGTTAGGCGATCGCATTCTCAACTCTTTTGGCGCTTTACACTTCGGTACTTTCTGGGGACTGCCATCCCGAATTTTCTACGTCTTCGTTGGGCTTGCACCATTAATTTTGTTCATCACTGGTTTTGTGATGTGGCGATATCGCTATCGGGCAAAAACTGTAGTTAGCGATTCCACAATACAAATGTCACACTCAGGTCGAAATTAACTGACAATTGAAGTTGTGATGGCCAAAGCGCCCACCTTTTAGACAATGCTTTCGGCAACTTCTAGCCGTGTACGTACCCTCAAGACACTGTTCATTAAACTACACTACCCAACTACTAACTATCACCATTTTTCAGACATGTTTAAAGCAAGTGGCGTGGAAACCCCCTCTGAGCAACTGCCTCACCACAACGGAGTCGCTTGACTTGAGCGAACTTTTCAAGACGGATGCAAGAATCTTCAATTCCAAAATCTAAAATTTAAAATCTAAATTCGGTGAATGCAGCAGTGAAGGGTGTTGAGGATTTGAGTTCCTTGAATAGGGACTTAGGGCTAGCAAGTTGTAAACAAGTCGGAGTAGTTCATGTTGTGTACTCGGCGTTAATCTTCACGTAGTCATAACTCAAATCGCAACCCCAAGCTTTACCTGCACCATGACCGTTGCCAACGCTGACTGCAATGATCACTGGATTATCTACTCGTTGAGCCTTGATAGTGCTTCTATCAAAGGATAAATCATTACTATTATTGGTGGCAATGAAGTCTTTGGGCAGGGAAGAATCAGCAGCAGTTTGTTTTAAATAAGCGCTTGCTGCCGCACGATCAAAGGTTAAAGGTTGCCCATTTTCTAACATTAAAAAATCCCCTAGCTTAATTTGCAGGTTTTCTTGCTCAAAGGGCACACCTGCACGTCCAGCGGCGGCGGCGATGCGTCCCCAGTTGGGGTCACGTCCAAAGATTGCAGATTTAACTAAGGATGAACCAGCGATAGTTTTGGCTATTTGCCGGGCTGAGAGTTCATCGTGGGCCCCTGTTACTTCCACTTCAATTAGACAGGTTGCGCCTTCACCATCACGAGCGATCGCTTTGGCTAAATGCTGACAAACTGCTGTTAACATGGCTTCTAATTTCTCTGATTCTGCGCCCAATTCTGTAATTGCTGGGGTGCGAGATTGACCATTTGCCAAGGCGATTAAGCTGTCGTTAGTGCTAGTATCACCATCCACGGTAATCGAATTAAAGCTTCTATCAGCTGCTCTTGCTAACATCTGCTGCCAAAGAACTGATGAAACCGCTGCATCACAAGTAACAAATGCCAGCATGGTTGCCATGTTGGGGTGAATCATGCCGGAACCCTTGGCAATACCGCCAATTCGTACCGGGCGGTCGCTTATAGTTGTCTCTAGGGCAATAGATTTTGTTACCAAGTCTGTGGTGATAATCGCTCCGGCAGCAGCATCTGAGCCTGTTTCTGATAGTGCTGCTATTACCTTGGGAATCCCGCTTCGCAAAGCATCCATCTTAATTCTTTGACCAATCACGCCAGTGGAAGCCAATAACACAGATTCAGATGGGATGTTCAGTGCTTGGCCTACTGCCATAGCCGATTCTAAGGTATCAAGGTAGCCTTCAGTCCCTGTAGCGGCATTTGCTTGTCCAGCGTTGCAGAGGATGGCACGAGCGCTATGTTTGGCTTGCAAGCGTTGGCGACAATATTCTACGCAGGCAGCTTTAACTTGGCTGGTGGTGAATACACCCGCTGCGATCGCTTCCACCTCTGAGAATATCAAAGCTAAATCTGGCAACCCGGAAGGTTTCAACCCTGCGCTAATTCCCGCCGCCTGATACCCCCTTGGGGCTGTGATGCCACCTGTTATTTTTTGCCAATCTGCCATTATTCTTCCTTACAACTATCAAGTTGGATAGGTCAACCCCTTTGGGGGATTCAAAATTCAAAATTCAAAATTCAAAATTAAAGTATTTCTACTTGTTGTGAGTTGATTTACTGATGGCAATAATAATGCACGAGTTGGCGATTAGCATAATTGTTTTTACCTTTCTTATGACGAAAGACAAAAGCGAAAAAGGAGAGCCACTTGGGTCGCTCTCCAGATCATTACCATGCATTCTTTTTTTCACACCAATTCATTGATGATGTCAGGGTTATTACTTAGTTTATTGAAATTATTTCTAATAATGTTATGAGTTTATCCGTAAATATCACAAAAATAAAATAAAAAAGAGAGCCACTTAGGCAGCTCTCCAGATCATCAGGGTGCATCTACTTACCACACTATATCATTTTATGTATGCGGGTTGTCACCAGTTTTTATGTGAAGATTCTGTGAAGAAGCACCGGGAAAATACTTACTTGGGGCATGGGGCAATTCAATTTTGGATAATGGAATTGATGATAGCGCAGCGTAAAGCCTGCGGCATGGCAACTCTTAGAGAGGCTGCGCCAACGCTTAGAGCGAGTCCGCGTACTCCTACGGAGAAGCAAGCTACGCGCAGCGTCTCGTAGAGAGCGTCTTTTAGATTAAATTTCAATCCAAAATCTAAAATTCTTACTCCTGTGCCCCCCTCACCAAGCATTGTTGACTATGACAGACTACTAGGCATTCAGTTTTTTCTCCACCAATTCGTTAGTCAGCTTAGGATCAGCACGTTTGGCTGTCTTTTTCAGAACTTGTCCGACAAAGAAGCCTTTGAGGTTGGTGTTACCGTTGCGATACTTTTCTAGTTCTTTGGGATTGGCGGCTATTACTTGATCAACGATGGGTTCTAGTACACTAGGATCGGTGATTAACTCCTGACCAGCAAAGGCTTTCTCAGGAGAAATACCACTGAGCAAATCTGGCAACTTTTCTTTAGCTTGAGCATTGCTAATTTTGCCCGTTTCAATGCGAGTGATGATATCAGCTAAATTGGTGGGAGTCAGGGCGATTTCAGTAATACTGAGTTTTTGCTTATTGAGGTGGGCTGCGATATCTTGAGTAATCCAGTTTGCAGCAGCTTTCGGATTTGCTCCAGCTGCGATCGCAGTTTCAAAATATTCCGCTACGGGATGATCTTCTGTCAACACTCGCGCATCGTAAGCCGAAAGCCCCAACTCACTTTCATAATGATGGCGTTTTTGGGCTGGTAATTCTGGTAATTCGCTGCGCCATTGCTCTAATTGGGCACCTGACACCTCAATTGGTGCTAAATCTGGTTCGGGGAAATAGCGGTAATCGCTAGAACCTTCTTTTACCCGCATACTACTTGTGCGTTGAGCGCCTTCTTCCCACAGACGAGTTTCTAGGATAATGCGATCGCCAGCTTCGATGGCGGCAATTTGGCGCTCAATTTCGTAGTCAATCGCCCGTTGGATGGCGTTGAACGAGTTCATGTTTTTAATTTCTACCTTGGTGCCAAACTCCTTTTGTCCCACCGGACGCACAGAAATATTGACATCGCAACGCAGAGATCCTTCTTGCATATTGCCGTCACTCACGCCGAGATACCGCACAATCCGGCGCAACTCTTCGGCATATTCAGCAGCTTCTAGTCCAGAACGCAGGTCGGGTTCTGAGACAATTTCCATTAACGGTATACCTGCGCGATTGTAGTCTACCAGAGAATAGGAAGAACCCGAAAGGCGATCGCTGCCTGCATGAACCAATTTTCCAGCATCTTCCTCCATATGCAGACGCGTAATGCCAATACGTTTGCGAATGGGGTTACCCTCAGCATCTACCAATTCAATTTCTAACCAACCATGTTCTGCGATCGGTAGATCATATTGAGAAATTTGGTAATTTTTCGGTAAGTCTGGATAAAAATACTGTTTACGGTCAAATTTGCTATATCTAGCGATTTGACAATTTAGTGCCAAACCAGCCTTGACGGCGTATTCTAATACTTTTTCATTGAGTACAGGTAAGACCCCAGGTAAACCCATACAAACCGGGTCAATGTTAGTATTGGGGTCAGCACCAAATGCCGTAGAGCTATTAGAGAAAATCTTGGTATTGGTACTCAGCTGACAATGGGTTTCTAGACCAATAATCGCTTCATACTCAGTTTTTACGGTCGTAGCAGTGGTCATAATATCAATATTTTGGCATAATCCTTCTAGTGGTACTATTGTAGCGGCGTATTGAGTTGCCCTGAAGACGGTTATTTGGGTGAGTAATGCTTACCCTCTTGAGCTTGAAAAGGAAGATGCAAACCTAAGGTGAAGAAAATCTTAATCATTGGTTCTGAGGGTGCTGGTAAATCTACCCTAGCCCGCGAACTGGGAACCATCTTAGGTTTAGAAGTCATTCACTTGGATGCTTGGTACTGGAATCCTCGCTGGGTTGAGACTATTACCGGTAGCCAAGGATAAATTACTATAAAAAGGTATTAAATTCAATAAAGTTCAGTTAAGGATTTCTTCCTTCTCTCTGTGTCCTCTGCGCCTCTGTGGTACCCTGCGGGAAGCTGCTTTGCATCTACGTTAAAAAATTTGACTTTGACAAAGAGTTTTAGTCTTAAATTAACTGTATTGGTATTAAATTGGCAAATTATGTCAGGGAGCAACTAATATTATGATTGATATCAAAACAGCAGTGAATGCTGCCTATGAATACATAAAATCCCTACAAGAAATGATGGGTTCTTCATTAAGAGATTTGAGACTTGAAGAAGTTGAGCTTTCTGAGGATAAAAGCTTATGGTTGATTACTTTAGGGTTTGATATTCCTAAAAAACCTCCTCAAAGCCAATTTGAGAACTTAATTGCTACCTCTGGTGCTTTTACTACTGTGTTGTATGAACGAGAATATAAACTTTTTAAAGTAAATTCTCAAACTGGCAAAGTAGAAGCAATGAAAATTAGACAAGTATGAAAGATGTGATTAATTCCTTAATTCGTCGTTATCACCAAAAAGGAATTTTAATTGATACAAATATTTTACTTCTCTACTTTGTTGGGACGGTTAATCGAGAAAGAATAACCCGATTTAATCGAACGCAGCAATTTATACCAGAAGATTATGATCTGTTGCTAAGAATCATTGGCAGATTTCGGAAACTTGTAACAACCCCAAATATTTTGACTGAAGTTTCTAACTTTGTGGATAAACTTGTTGAACCTGAACGTTCTCAGTGCTTTGCAATATTTGCTCTATTTGCTCAAAATGTTGATATGTTGGATGAATACTATGTAAAGAGTTTAGATGCTGTTAATACTGAAAAATTTTTTAAATTCGGACTTACTGACAGTGGAATTTTGACTTTATCTAAAGGGAAGTATCTTGTACTAACTGATGACTTCAAGCTAGCAAATTATCTTCTGAGTGTAGAAGTTGACGTAATTAACTTTAACAATATTCGTATCTTTAACTGGTAGTAAAAATATGAAATTCAACCTCACGCCTAAAGCAATACGCTTGGGTTAGTAATAATTAGCCCCGAAGATTCCCCCAACCTACCTACGCTAGTCTGCTCAACAGGGGGAACTCCCGCACACGGCTGGCTCTAATTCCCTCCTTTTTAAGGAGGGTTAGGGAGGATCAAGCCTTTACACGTCATAAGGGAATTAATTAAATAATTATTAAAAATATACACCCTTATTAATGCCTCAAACTCTTTAATAATAAATCAAACTATTAATTAAATATTAGCACTCAAGGCTTGTTAGTGCTAATTTTTGACTGAGGTTTAATGCCTATGATATAGACTAAAACTATACTTTTTCTAGATGCTTTAGTTACTTGTCAGACATTATATTAAAAAACTAAAGCTTTACTGCAAGTAATTTAAAACTGAGAGTACTAGAATGAAATACACTTTTGATATTGTAGGAGTATCTCCACTTTTACAGTTTTTTAATCACCAACAGCAAAATGGGCAAAAACTACCCCACCAAGGCGTGGAATATTTAGGAATGTATACGTGTACACTAGATACGTTTCTAGAATCAGTGGAATCAGTTCCAGCAAAGTGGGGTTGGAATCTAGATCAAGTGGTAGATACCGTAATTCAGTTTTGGTTGAACAACTCAGACAGTATTCGTTATTGGAAAGTACGTTTAAGTGATGCTGGTAAGGATAATTTACTAGTCGCAAGATTGGCGGATATAACCGCCTTACAAGCTGAATTTGAATCCCTACTAGATAAGAAGTGGTGAAGAGATACTTAGAATTGAAGAAGAATTCAAGAGCGGAGCAAGAGTTGCTCCGCCTCCAGTTAAAATCAATAGTTTTCTCTGTTATTCTCATTTTCAAGTGCTTTGAAAATTTTGAGATATAAATTTTCTACTCTTTTCGTCTGAACTTCACAAAATGAAGCATACTAAGTTAAAATAGGAGCGCCATTTACTAATTTTTTCGGGAAAACATTAACTTTTTTATAGCAATTAGTCAAGATATTCTAAATTTAATAATTGCACTATGTATTGCTCCTAAAACTCTAGTAAAAACCTTAGAAAAAATCTATTTTTTTAATATCTAAATAAACTATTAAAATCTAAATATTATAAACTAACTATAAAAAACGTAAATGTCCGCAATATGCCTTTACTGAGCGCACTTATAGAAAATTTAAGAGTGTGTCTGCGTCCATTAATCTTAGGCACGTTATTGTTTATTTTCAGCTAAATTTCAATAGTACTTTTTCAGACATCAATATTCGCTTTACCACTGATACGGACTTTACTTCTGTGTATGCATACAAATCATGCAAACCCAATACTTGCCAAACTTTCTGCTTTAACTTTGTTGTGTCCTGGAAACAATTGCAAATTAAGGTTTTGAGATTCATAGCCACCTGAAAATTCCAACTTAGTTGGTCTAAAATATAGCGTTAAGTGTTGACAATCTATAAATAATCGAATAACAAGGTGGCAGCAGCATTAAAAAAAGCGTTAGTGCATTCCTACCTAGAAACTAATTGACGCCCTTGATGAAACTTCATACGGATAACAGAATTATGCCAGAAAATACGGTTAACAAAGCTACCAAATTAGACAATCAGGCTATTGCCTATAAAGAACGCCTCAATTCTTGGGCGATCGCTCGTCTACTTCCTAATACACAACGGGAAATTGTTGCTCGCTTCCGCAGCCGTTCTGATGCCGATGGCTATATGCGGCACCTCCCCCAGGAAATACCAAATGCTTCCTACATGGTTGTTTTTGATTGTCAACACCAAGAAGCTGTCATTTAAAGTACAAGTATAGGCAATAGACCTATCTTGAAAATAGGGAACAGTTTACAGGTGATAGGGAACAGAGAAAGAGATTTTCGTTCTAAATTGTGTTCGCGTAGGGGGTGCTTTGTCCTGACTCTGTTCATGAGCGTCTCTTGCAAAAGGGACTTTTGTACTCTTATGGTGAAAAGGGAAGGGTTAAGGGGGAAGGAAAATTCAATCCCTATAACCCTTGCTCTTAATCCCCACTACCCTTTTCTTGTGATCATGGGCGTAGCTTACTTAAAAGTAGCGGTACAAGAAGTCTGCCTCTGGGCGTATACGCACTTGTAATAAAGTTAGGGCATGATAAAAGAATTAAAAATACGTAGGCGTAGCCTGCCCTTAAATATCGCTTACACTCCAGATTGCAATTCACCAAATTTACGATGTTTAAATTTTGGATAATGGAATTGTTGGCGGAGCCTCTCGTAGAGAAGATTCAAAATCCAAAATTTAATCCATGTTTGAGAGCAGGAAAATTTAAACGTAAGAATAATTCTATTTTCCAAAATCTAAAATTAATTGACAAGCAAGTAACTTGATTGCTGGGGTGAATCTAAATTCTATTATCTAAAATCCAAAATTGATTGACGCTTCACTTAAAAATTCTGGATATTGCCAACGAGCATATTGACCTTTGTATTCTACCTTTCCAAATCCGAGTTTCTGAGCCACCCTTGATAATTCACCAAAGAGTAAGCCTTTGCGCGTCTATGTTGGTGAGGGAGTAACTTCAAGTTTATTCGCATCAGCGACACATTACCGATCGCGAGTGCGTTTGGTAAAAAAGCCTAGTACAGCAGGCGCATAAATCTACCTACCATCTCAATTAACAAGACTTGGGGTAAAATCCCCTTGTTAAAGATAGCCAAACTTTTACCACTGTGTACTAATACGGACAATTTGTTGCTATCAAAAAAATGGTAATTATAACTATAAGTTATTAAGTTTTTCTATAAATAATATACATTATTCTACTTAAAAATAAATTCCGTAATTGCACTGATGCTATTGAGATTTTAGATTACTTAAAAGTAAAAGTTAGTCCAATAATCCCTGAAAGTACTGGAGGGTTAATAAGTGGTTAAACAGCACCAATATGACTGGTTCAAAGCTGTGAAATTTTTTCGCAAACGAAAATTACTAACGCTGTTGCTGGGGATTTTCTTCTCAATCTCTGTAATCCTACTTTGGCAGAGACTTTTTATCCTAACTCTAGGGTTATTAACACAATTAATATTGATTGCAGGGTTATTGGTTGTTGTGACGCTGACATTATCAATCTATTTTGCCTTGGTGATCAAAGCAAGCAACCAGCAAATAACAGCACTAAATCAAGAGTTAGCTCACAAAGTTTTTAAACAGAAACAGCTAGAAATTGCCCTTTCCACCAGCGAAAATCGTTTGCAGCAATTGCTGGAAACTGTCAAAGTCATCCCTTGGGAATTAGACTTGAAAACTTGGCGATTTATTTACGTTGGCCCACTTGCGGTAGACTTGCTAAATTATCCGATCGCCGAGTGGTACGAGGAAAATTTTTGGGTCAATCATCTGCATCCAGATGACAAAGAAAAGTCTGTTCGTTTTCGCCAAGAAGCAACTGCTAGGTGCGAGAATCACGAATTAGAATACCGGATGTTAGCAGCTGACGGGCGAGTTGTTTTGCTGCGAGACGTTGTTAACGTAGTTGAGGAAGCAGGAATTCCTACTATGCTGAAGGGGTTTATCTTTGACATTACTGATTTGAAGTTGGTGGAAGAAACCTTGAGACTGAGGGAGAAGGCACTTGCTGCTACCAGTAATGGAATTATTATTACCGATGCCACACTCGCCAATAATCCAGTTATTTACGTCAACTCAGCTTTTGAGCAAATAACAGGCTACAGTGCTAGTGATGTGATTGGGGAAAACTGTCGATTTTTTCAAGGTGCAGATATACAGCAATCAGCACTCAATGAACTGCACTCATCTATTCAAGCTGGAACAAGTTGCAAAGTTATTCTCTGCAACTATCGCAAAGATGGTATCTTGTTCTGGAATGAATTAAGTATTTCTCCTATCCATGACGAAAATGGCAAGTTAAGCCACTTCATTGGAATTCAGACAGATATTAGCGAGCGCAAGCTTGCCGATGCCAGTCTGCGTTGGCAAGCCCTCACCTTTGAAAACATGCATGATGGCGTAATTATCACAGATTTAACCGGAAATATTATTGACTGGAATCCTGCTGCCGAAAGCATGTATGGTTATACCAAAGCCGAAATTTTGAATAAACATCCCAGTATTTTGCATCAGCCGGAAGTAGCTGCAATATTAAGCACCAAAATTCTCGAAAAAATTAACCAGCAAGGACGCTGGTCAGGGGAAATACACTTTATTCGCAAAGATGGTAGTGAGGGAATTTCCGAAACAACCGTGGTCTCTTTACAGGATGAACAGGGGGAAACTGTTGCTACTGTTGGGGTCAATCACGACATTACCGAAAATAAACGAGCTAAAGAAGCGCTGCAAAGGCAATTGCATCGCACCCTACTACTTGAACAAATTACTCAGGAAATTCGTCAAAGTCTTGATACCAGGAAAATCTTTGAGACGGCTGCTACCCAAATTGGACAAGCATTTAAAGCTGAACGCTGTCTGATCCATTCTTACATTAGCGACCCCACACCCCGAATTCCTCTAGTAGCAGAGTATAATATTCTCCCTGGTTACTGCTCCATGTTGAAATTGGAAGTTCTCATGACCAACAATCCCCATGCCGAGCAGATGATGGCACAAGAAATAGCGATCGCTTGTCCAAATGTGTACGTTGATCCTTTATTCCAGGCGGCTGAACCTATTTGCCGACGAATTGGGCTGAAGTCTATGCTGTCAATCCGCACCTCCTATCAAGGAGAACCTAATGGTGCGATCGGCTTACACCAGTGCAGCTATTTTCGCAAGTGGACACAAGACGAAATCGAATTACTAGAAGCAGTGGCGGCTCAACTAGGTATTGCTCTAGCACAGGCTCATTTACTGGAACAAGAAAAGCGCCGACGGGAAGAACTTACCTTGAAAAACTTTGCCTTGGAGCAGGCAAAACATCAGGCAGAAGCCGCAAATCGGGCAAAAAGTGAGTTTTTGGCGATGATGAGTCACGAAATTCGGACTCCAATGAATGCTGTTATTGGCATGACTGATTTACTGCTGGATACTGACCTCACGCCTCAACAGCAAGACTTAGTGGAAACAGTTCGTAGTAGCGGAGATGCTTTGCTCACCATTATTAACGACATTCTAGATTTCTCCAAAATTGAGTCGGGCAAACTGGAATTAGAAGAACAGCCTTTTGATTTGAGAGCTTGTGTGGAGCAAGCTATTTCTTTATTAGCCCCTAAAGCTGCTCAAAAGGATATCGAATTAGCTTACCTGATCGAGCCGCAAGTTCCCACTCAGATCATCGGTGATTTGACTCGTCTGCGCCAAGTCTTGATGAATCTCCTCAACAATGCCATTAAGTTTACTGAAAACGGAGAAGTGGTACTTTCTGTTGAACTGGGGGCTCTTTGCTGGGGACAAGGGGGAGCAGGGGAGCAGGGGGAAAATTCCTCTCCTGTGCACCCTCTCTCCCAATCCCCACTCCGTGGGGGCCCCGAGTCCCCCTGCCCCTCTGCCTCTTCCCAGTCTGCGATACCTGTTGGAGAGCCGCAACTTCTCTACGAAATTCAATTTGCCATCAAAGATACAGGTATTGGCATCGCACCAGAGAAGATAAAGCGGTTATTTCACCCCTTCACTCAGGCTGATGTCTCCATGACTCGACGATATGGCGGCACAGGATTGGGACTGGTGATCAGCAAGCGGCTAAGTAAGATGATGGGGGGCACCCTTTGGGTGGAAAGCCTTGGGTTTGTTGGCGGCAATCCTAGCCCTAGATGGGAAAGTAGAAAATTATTATCATCTCCAAGTTCTTCCCAAGGTTCAACATTTTACTTCACTATTACGACCAAAGTGCCTGCTGTACCAGAAGCTGAATTTAGTAATTTGCCAATACACCTTGCCAGAAAGCGCCTGTTGATTGTGGATGACAATCTGACCAACCGCAAAATTATCAGCTTGCAAGCAGAGTCTTGGAAGATGCAAGCTTATGCCGTCAAATCTGGTAAAGAAGCTTTAGATCAACTTGCTCAGGGAACGCAGTTTGATATTGCCATTTTAGATATGCAAATGCCGGAAATGGATGGCATAACCCTAGCTCGTCAAATCCGCAAGCAATCTGGTTGTCAAAATCTGCCTTTGGTGATTTTGACCTCTTTGGGTAGAGGAGAAACTTCCTCTGACTTTAATGATGTTCAGTTTGCTGCCTCTTTGAGTAAACCCATTAAACAGTCTCAACTCTACGATGTTATTACCCGTGTTTTGACAAATCAGCCGATCCAAGCCAGTATTTCTGATTTTCTCTTGGTTGATCGGCATTTGGCCCATCGACTGCCACTGCGGATTCTTCTGGCAGAGGACACAATTGTCAATCAGAAAGTTGTCTTACTGATGCTACAGAAAATGGGTTATTCAGCTGATGTCGTCACCAATGGGCTAGAAGTACTCAAGGCTTTGCAAAAACAGCCCTATGACGTAGTGTTGATGGATGTCCACATGCCTGAAATGGATGGGTTAGAAACAACTCGGAGAATCTCTCAAGAATGGGGAGTCGGTTTTCGTCCCCATATCATTGCGATAACTGCCAATGCAATGCAAGGCGATCGCGAAGTCTGTCTTGCTGCTGGTATGGATGACTACATTAGCAAACCCATTCAGCTTCAAGAGTTAGCTGAGGTACTCAGTAAATGCCCACCCCAAAGAAGTTCTGAATTCACTTCCATAGTTAAACTCGGTAAAGTGATCTGCAAAGAATTGCAATCTTCGCCAAATATCCTCCAGTCAGGACAAAACCAGACATTAAAAAGCGCCAAAATTGATCCTAAAATGCTCCAATCCTTGTGGGATATCGTCAGAGGAGATCATGTTGCATTTGCTGAATTAATTGAGTGTTATCTGACAGAAACACGGAGACTGGTGCAAGATATTAGCACAGCGATCACAAATGAGGATGCCCAGACTATATGGAAGACAGCCCACCAACTCAAGTCCAGCAGTGCTTCTGTTGGAGCGATCGCCTTGGTGCAGCTTTGCAAGCTGTTAGAAGCACAGGGACGCAGCAGTAAATTAGAAAACAGCTTAAAATTATTTTCACAACTATATCAGGAATATGAACAAGTTAAAACAGCCTTACAAAAAGAACTTGCGAAGGAAGCACCATGAAAGCCAATGCTCAAGAAAGTCAATCTTTAGTTCTAATTGTTGATGATGAACCTTTTATCCGCCTGATATTACGACATTTCTTGGAGCGGGAAGGGTATCAAATAGCAGAAGCTCAAAATGGTATAGAGGCAATAAATGTTTTTAAGCAATTCCACCCTGATATAGTACTCCTTGATGCCATAATGCCGGATATGGATGGGTTTGAGTGTTGCGCTCAGTTACAACCTCTTGATTGTAGCAAGCACACTCCAGTTTTAATGATTACAGGACTTGAGGATCAAGAGTCAGTTGACCGTGCATTTGCAGTAGGGGCAATGGATTATGTTACCAAACCGATTCACTGGGCAGTTTTACGACAACGGGTAAAACGCTTGATTCAGCAATCTCAGTTACAGCAAAAACTGGAAGCCGTTAATTTGGAATTGCAGCTATTAGTTACTATCGATGGATTAACTCAAGTCGCTAACCGCCGACGGTTTGAAGAGTATTTTAACCAAGAGTGGCAGCGCCTGAAATGGGATCAACAGCCTCTTTCGCTGATTCTGTGCGATGTTGATTTCTTCAAATTATATAACGATACCTATGGTCATCGGGTAGGCGATCGCTGTCTTCAAAAAATTGCTAAAGCCATTAAAGATATTATTAAATGTCCCGCAGACCTAGTTGCCCGTTATGGTGGGGAAGAATTTGCTGTGATTTTACCTAACACAGACACTAAGGGGGCGACTCATGTTGCCGACAAAATTTGCCATGCTGTCCGCACACTAGCAATTCCTCATCAAAATTCCCAAGTTAGTCCTCATGTAACTATTAGTGTCGGATTTACGACAGAAATTCCTCAGCCAGATTCTGACTTGGAAAAAATGATTTCCGCAGCGGATTGGGCGTTGTATCAAGCAAAGGCAGCAGGACGCGATCGCTTTGTGCAAAATATTTTACTAACCAAAAGTAAAAATTCCGGCTAGTGCGCCAAACTTCAGATATTTTTACCCTATTTTCAATGTATCGGCTTGTATATATCGTCTGCTTATTCTATGCCTTGAAAATGCTCTTCCTCACCTTTAAACTATTCATCGAAGACGGATCAATTAGATGATCATGTTGCAGCCGACCTACAACAATACCAGAATGAATACCAATACGTTCCGCAAAATCAATCACATCAGTTTCATATTTAAGATTCGCTAATTCCCCCTCATACTCAAGTGGGATCAAAAATTCCTGTGACCATTGATTTGCTTGGCATTCCTGCTCCGATTTCAAACTTTCCCCACTATCCCATTCATCAAGAAAAATATTTTCCTTATCATGTAGCAAAATATGTGTAGCGCCCTTAGTGGGCTAGCATAAAGAGAATCAGCGTTATGAGTATCGAAAAAATTGTAGAACAAGCTTTCGAGGATGGGTATTTGATACCAGCAATGGAAGCAGAAATCGGGCGAATCGTTGATAATGCCTCAGAACTCTCAATCAAAGAGTACATGGCGTTGGATCGGCTGATGGGCGCACTTTTGACTGGTGAGATTCTTAGGGGTTAGTCTCGGAATTATTCATACTAAGTCCTAATAAGCGTCAGTACTACCGATAAGGAAAAAGGGCGATGAGGCTCCCAAAGTCTGCATTCTAGACCATTTTCAGTGTAGACAGAATCGCCGTTCCCATTCGTGTGACAGTAGATCGGTTCTTGACACCAATGACAACGTGTTAGGTAAGTTTTTACACTAACTAGTAAAGAAGGCAGAGGTAAAGCTGTCTTTGGTAATGCAAACTTACTTGAATTGCATTGGTGTCTACCACTTCCATTAGGCTCCCAAGGTTGCCATTTACCAGGAGTAAGCTCCGACATGATGATGGAATCTTCACAGTGTTTGCAGTACCTTGGATAAGCCATTGATGATTCTGGTACGAATGTCTGTTTTAATTAATTTGCCCAATATTAACGCTCTACATCATCTACCCGAATGGTGATCGCTTGTGATCGGACATCGACCTCATCACGCCAGGTTATTTTGGTAAATAGATTTGTTATGTTTCTAGAGAATCTAGCATATCAACTAATCAGCAACGCCTAAAAATCTACTCCTCGTTTGAGTTCTACACCTTGATTGGCATAGTGTTTGTGGCAATAAACCTCTGAGTGGACGCTAGCCAAGTCGAAGTACGCTGGTTGATTTTGGCAGCGACCAGTGATAATGATTTCGGTGTCGCGCGGTTTGCGGAGCAAAGCTTGAACAATGGGTTCAACGGGGAGGAGTTCTAAGTCAACTGTGGGATTGAGTTCATCGAGGATGATAGTTTTATACAGTCCAGAGGCGATCGCAACTTTAGCGATTTCCCAACCTCGTTCGGCTTCTACGTAGTCTAATTCTTGCCGGGAATTTCGCCAGACGATCGCATCTCCACCGCAGCGCTGATGATCCACCACTTCTGGATATGACTGCTGCAAGGCAGCGATCGCTGCGTCTTCTGTATACCCGCTACCACCTTTAAGCCACTGCATAATCAACACACGGGTAGACCCAGGATGATTAATTCCTCTACCAATGGCCTGTAAAGCTTTGCCCAAAGCACTGGTAGACTTGCCTTTCCCAGCACCAGTATAAATTTCAATCCCTTCAAGTAAGAAGGCTTTAGCTGTTGGGTGGTGATAAGGTTTCATTTCTGAGTGCAAATCTGCAATATCGAGCAACTTTTGCGGCGCAGCGCGTCCGGTGGCGATGATTTCTAACTCTTGGGGTTTGAATTTTAATGTCCGTACCACTTCATCCACTGGTAGCAAACCTAGATCCAGAACAGGGTTAATTTCATCTAAAACCACAACTGAATATAAACCACTGGCGATCGCACCTTTGGCTACATCCCAACCCCGCTCCGCTTCATCTCGGTCAAAGGGGGTAATTTCCTCATGCCCAAAAAATTCGGCCCTCCCGGTGCGAACCTGGTCAATTAAATGGGGAAAACCGCGCTGCAAAGCTGCGATCGCGCCATCTTCATCATAATCACGTTCCGGCCCTTTTAAAAACCGCAGCAGTAAAACTCGGTTAGAATTGCTAGGCGTATTTATCCCCAAGCCAATGGAGCGCAAAACCACTCCCAAAGCCGCTTGAGACTTACCTTTACCCACGCCATCGTAGACGTGAATTTGACCAATGAGCCGCTCCTGACGCACTTGCGCCGTGCGAATACCAATACCGTTCCTTGTCATCTCTGGAAAAGCTATAACGTGGCAATCTTTAATCTTACCTAACGTCTTGTACTCTCATCTGAGAAACTACCCCTCTAGCACGCTCGTACAAGCATCAGCTTGATATATTAACAATATCAATAAAGGAATACTGGCACACCAACATGGTAAAGGACAAGAACAATGTGATAATTTCCGCCATCACCCTCACTATCCCAGTTATACTCTCTACAGTTAACCCTTACCGTTGACCATTTATGCCTGAAAATTGGATACTTCCCAGGATTTTTCCCATTGGTGGAATTCTGTTTGACTTTTTATTTGTACTAATTGCCATCCCCATCGAAGCATATGTTTTCCACAATCGACTAAAATTTGACAAAAAATCCAGTATTTTTTATGCCATTTCTATCAATCTGTTTTCTAGTGTGATTGGTTGGATCATATTTTTTGTATCAGAACCAATGTTGCCGATCCAGGTGAAATCAGAATTAATTAACTATATGTTTTTTAATAATTTTAAATCACCGAAAACACAAACGTTAATAATCTTAACTGCTTTTGGAGTTTTCTTTGCTACTTTTTTGATGAAATTTTTCCTTTTAAGAGGATTACTAGTATTATTAAATGAATCATTTGCTAAAAAAGAAGAGGAACTTCAAACATCTCAACGGCGACGTTGGCGGAGTTTTAGCAATCTGAGATTACAAAGTACCAATTTAGTCACTACTACGTTAATAGCGAATTCTGTAAGTTATAGTGCTATCACCATTATTTTATTGTTTCGCTCAAAGTAGGAAGAATTTACTTCAAGGCAAGAATAGTGATTAATCAGGTGTGGTGAGGAATATGAATACGTTATTTAAAGATGTATTTGGGATTTTTAAATTTGCTGAAGGGCTTTATGCGGGAATTAGAAAGGTATTAATTCCACCCAAAGCTTATTCCTGGCAGACATTTATTTATCTAAGTATTTTTTCTTGGGTACTTTCATATTGTGCTACAGGTTATATCAAAGATATAATTGCCTTTTTTGGTTGGTTATTTTTAATTGCTGGCACAGCTTGGTATACAACTGAAGATCCTTTGAGGGTTCCTGGTACTTTTATGCCAGTCGGAGCAGTAATCACTGGATTCTTAGTTAGCGTTTTTGCCTTTGGAAATCAACAGGATGTAATTACATCAAGAACAATCGTTTTTTGGCCGACAATTTCAGCACTAATTACAGCAATACCAGAATTTATTGAAGGAACTGATACAGACTCTAAAGCTCGAATTCCTAAGCCAGAAGACCGCCAAAGAATCATAATTTTAGTTGCTAGTAGTATGCTGCTAAGTTGTTGGATTCAGTTTTTCTTTGTGATGGATAATTGGTTCCAACAATATCCCAGTTTGCAGGCAGATACTTTTAAACGTAGTGCCTTTGTTGTCAGAACAGAAGAACGAGTAAAAATACCGCAAAACGGTGTTGTAATTTTAGAAAAACTTCAACCAAGAGTAGTAGAAGAAATAGCTCAAAGACCTTGGTCGGAAGTAGAAAAATGGTTGCTAGATGCGAAACAGCGGGTAATAACTCTGGGTACAGAAGTAATTCAAAAAAATCTGGGGAGATATGAAGAGAAAGAACTATGGCACGTTGAACCGCGTGTAGCTAATACTAAGTCTGGATATATATTAGATTTATTAAGTATTTGGATAGGCCCAAGTTCTAAGCCACGGGGCTATTACTTGAAAAAATCTTGTCGGATTGAACCAGTTGCAGCAACTAACAATTCAGGGGATAAGATTATAGTTGCAGAAATTGAATGCGATCGCATCAATAAATTAATTGTTGGATCACCGCCTCCGCAGCAGTAACTCAATTTTTGATTTTAGATTTTAGATTTATTCTCGCATTTTAATTTGGGGGCAACTTTTACAAAACACGTAAGGGACAGACATTTTTAAATTCTTTGATTTTAAATTATTCAAAATTTAAAATCTAAACTTTGGTGAGGGAAAAATAATAAATGACTATTAACAGAATTTTTGTATTGGCAAAGAATGTGTTTCAGGAAGTGGTACGCGATCGCATCCTATATATTATTGGTTTTTATGCGTTAATACTTGCCACCGCTTTCCATGTCCTTCCTGAATTTGCAGCTACGACTGAAGACAAAATGTTTTTAGACTTTGGGATGGCGGCGATGAATGCCATCGGGTTAATTGTGACAATATTTATTGGTACGGGACTGGTTAATAAAGAAATTGAAAAACGCACTGTCTTAATGTTAATTGCTAAACCTGTCAGCCGCAGCGAAATTATCGTCGGCAAATACTTGGGTTTATCCGCAGTACTAGCTGTACTTATCGTCACGATGACAGCAATTTATCTGATATTTCTGCAATTTGGTAACATTCCTCATCCAACGGTGAGCATTCTAATTGCGGTAATTTTCTTATTTTTGCAGTTATCATTAATCACTGCTATAGCTATTACCTTTGGTGTTTTTACTGCTTCTTTGCTAGCGACTATTTTAACCTTTGCAGTATATTTAATCGGGAATATTACTCAAGATTTAGTACAACTTGGTCGTCTTAGTCACAACCCTGGTATGGAACGTCTAACTCAAGGTTTGTTTCTCATCTTACCAGAGTTATCTCGATTAGATTTGAAAAATGATGCTGTTTATGGTCTGCAAGCACTACCTGACACAACTGCACTGATTATGAATGCTGGCTATGGCTTACTTTATAGTGCCATGTTGTTAGCGATCGCTATTTTTATCTTTTCACAACGCGAATTTTAGTCATTGGGCAAAAGAACAAACAGAAAGTTATTCTCTCCTAACTCTGCTAATTTTAGATTTTAAATTGAAAGAAAAATCTAAAATCTAAAATCTAAAACTGAATCACTCCTAACTCTTTTAATAAATCATTATCTGAGGTTGCTTAATTGTGCCATCAGGCATGATAGTATTTCGGAACTTAGCATAAATTAGGTTTGTCTCCCAAAGGTTTGCCTTACTCAAGTTTGCCTTGGTTAAATTTGCCCATGTCAGGTCTGCACCAGTTAAGTTGGCCTCAGTTAAATTAGCTTCTAGTAATTTTGCTCCACATAGCTTTGCTCCTGTGAGATTTGCTCTAACTAAGTTAGCTTCAATCAGTGATGCTTCAATTAATTTGGCTTCACTTAGGTCTGCTTCTCTCAAATCTACATCACACAAAGAAGCACCCCAAAGATTACTATTTGTGAATTTTGCCCGCCATAAGAAAGTTCCGCACAAATTTGCTCGTGTTAAATCAGCATTAATCAAATTAGCTTCACACAAAGATGCTTCATACAAATTAGCTTCACGTAAGCTAGCTTGGATCAAATTTGCGCCACTTAAATTAGCACGAGTGAGGACACAGCCACACAGATTTGCATCACGCAAATCCGCTCCTATAAAGTTAACACCACTTAAATCAATTCCTTTCAGGTCGATTCCACTCAAGTCACATCCACTGAAATCTCGGCGCTGAAAATATTTATTTGTAATTTGACTTAATATAAATTCCTGCTTATCAGCATAATTTTTCATGGTATTCACCTCTGGGTGTAATTTATCTCAAAAATCGAGTAGATAGTTACTGTATATTGAGAGTACACCCCAAATGCAGATCAGCTGAGTAAATAATCAAAAAGAAATTATTAAAAAATCGCAAATTACCTGAAAATACGCTTTTGAAGTGGTTTTTAAAACAAAAAATGCTGACATAGGTCAGGAAACATTGATAAGTCAAGTTGGTAGGGTGCGTTACGCTAAAGACTAACGCACCACTTTACTAAGGTTGATAGCGAAGGCTAAAGTAAAAACCATCATCCTGGGCGTTATTACCGCGATCGCTCAGATCGATTTGAGGTTCGCGCTTGATATAGTCTTGACCAAATTTAATTACACTGGTACGGCCAATACCAAAGAGGGTTGCAAGGTTATCGAAGAGAAAAGTTTGACCATCCTCATAGGTAAATCCCAAGGATAGGGCAAATTCAACTCTTGGCGATCGCAACTATCCCACTTTTAATCACCTCATTTCTGCTTGCCACCGACTATATTTTGGAACAAATCCCCTATTTACGAATTACGATTTATTTTAATTACTAGTCAGTTTTTCAACTTTGAATTTGGAATTGCTTATGTCTAACCTACCACCACTGAATACAGAAACAATTTGGGCAATTCTTGACGAGAAACTTGATGATGCCACAGTCAACCAGTTGCTATGGCATTATTTAGGCTATCGCTATGATTCCTCAACTGCACAATGGGACACTAGCCAAGTTGCACCAGAATGGCAAGATGAGTACCCACAACCACCAGATTTCATTGAATCTCGCCCTGCAACAGTCAAGTTGACTCGTTCCATTCCTGCTGAAAATAAACAAATGCTAAAAGAAAAACTGGGTTTCAAAGGTTACAAAATTGGTGAATTTGGGCCTCGACAAACTCGCAGGGCGACGGCGGCGAATTGGTTGTTAAGTTATCTGCAACAAACTAACGGCAAAATTGAGTAATCTCATACGGCAGATATTTATAGCAATCCAAAATTATTTCTGATAAACAAGATCCCCTACTTCGTAAAAGTTGTCGGGGATCTATGGGTTGCAATTATCACAAATTAAATCAGATTGATCTAGTAAAAAATATCTTATTATTACCAATATTGTTCTTATTCCAGAATATCTGCTGTTTTATAACTTAATAAAAAGCTATTAATTTATTTAATAAAATCTTGCAGTTGGATAGAATAATATTTAAATTTACCTAGTATTATCAGACCAAATTGCAGTAAGTAAATTTGAATATTAATCAAAAAATAAATGCTATAAACACTCAAAAATTGCCAACAAATAGTTAATTTTTATAAAGTATTTATCAATTATTCCTGAAGATAGAAGCAGTAATTATATAATTATTTCTCTAGATTGATTTGCAAATTCAATTGAGCATCAGAAAATACTTCTATCAACCATTGATATTACAAACACTTCTATGGCAAAGCCAATTGAATTTAATTTATTTGCACCTTACAACAAAGGAGCCGCATTAATTGGTTCTTTTTCTGATTGGCAAGAAATTCCAATGGAAAAAGGTGATGATGGTTATTTTCGTACAAGTGTTGAACTAGAAGACGGCGTTTATAAATATAAATTGCGCGTCCAGTCAAATTCATGGTTTTTTGAACCAGAACAATGGGTTGATATCACAGACCCCTATGCAACTGATATAGATGAACAAAGTGGAAATGATGATGGTGTTATCCAGGTAAAAGATGGTAAAAGGATTATTGATACCTATATTTGGCAACATGATGATAAACCGTTACCTGCTGACCAAGAATTGGTAATTTATGAATTGCATGTTGGTGACTTTTCTGGTGGTGAGGATGACCCTTATGCACGAGGTAAATACAAACATGTTATTGAAAAGTTAGATTATTTGTGTGAACTGGGAATCAACGCTATTGAGTTGATGCCACTTAAAGAATATCCTGGTGATTATAGTTGGGGTTATAATCCCCGCCACTTCTTTGCAACAGAATCTAGTTATGGTTCAACTGCTGAGTTAAAAAAATTGATTGATGAGTGTCATGCTAAAGGTATTCGTGTGATTCTTGATGGTATTTATAACCACTCAGAAGCATCTGCTCCTTTAACACAAATTGACCACGATTATTGGTATCATCACTCTCCCCATGACCCTGATAATAACTGGGGACCTGAGTTTAATTATGAACATTATGACGAAAAATTAGATATTCATCCTGCGTGGAAATTTATTGGTGATACAATCCGTTTTTGGATTGAGGAATATCATCTTGATGGTATTCGCTATGATGCAGCGCGGCAAATTGCTAACTACGACTTCATGCACTGGATTGTTCAAGAAGCCAAAAAAACTGCTAGCATGAAGCCTTTTTACAACGTTGCTGAATACATTCCTGAAGCTACCAGCATTACCAATGTAGATGGGCCAATGGATGGTTGCTGGCATGATAGTTTTTATTACTGCATTTTAGAACATATCTGCGGTGATACATTTGATTTAGAGCGTCTTAAAGATGTCATTGACTGCAAGCGCCAAGGCTTCTTGGGTACCATTAATGTGGTAAATTACCTCACCAACCACGACCATAACCATCTCATGGTTGAATTGGGGAACCGTGAGATTTTTGACGAAGATGCTTTTAGGCGGGCTAAATTAGGAGTAACCATACTGATGACTGCTGTTGGTGTACCTTTGATTTGGATGGGAGAGGAATTTGGCGAGTATAAACCTAAACAACCTGAATCATCCAAAATTGATTGGACGCTGTTAGGTAATGATTTAAATCGTGGTTTATTTGAATCATACAAAGGCTTAACCAACCTGCGTAAAAATAATCATGCCCTCTACACAGAAAATATTGATTTTATCCACGAAAATCCAGAGGCTAAAGTATTAGCTTATACTCGTTGGAATGATGAAGGTTCTCGTGTAGTTGTGGTAGCTAATTTTTCAGAAAATTTTCTAGGTGACTATCATGTTCCTAATTTAGCAAGCGGTGGTACATGGCACGAGTGGACAGGGAATTATGATGTCGAAGCTAGTGACGATGGTATCATAGCTGATTTGGGACCATACGAAGCCAAAGTGTTTGTATGGCAGTAATCATATACACTGCTGCTGAGTCAGTAGTCCAATAGGAAAAAAAAGGGGAAACATTTTTCCCCTTTTTCAGTTAATATCTTACTCCTATACAGTTTAATTAGAAATTTGTCAAGCAGAAAACAGGCTATTTTAAAATATCATCGGTTTGTGTTACAATTTTGAGTTGAAGTGCGGATATAAAATTGCCAAATCATCCCCATGCATAACACATTATTTAATAGTAATATCGACAACGCTAACATTGAGATTGACAACGCTAACATCGAGAACGATCGCATTTTATTAACTCCCAATGAAGTCAAATCAAAATTACCTTTAACACAATTAGCTGAACAAAGAGTTTTAGCATTTAGACAGGAAATAGAACATATCCTGGATTTTCAGGATCGCAGAAAATTTATAGTAGTTGGCCCATGCTCAATCCACGATCCAAAAGCAGCGCTCGAATATTCTGAGAGATTGAAAATATTAGCCGAGCAAGTTAAGGATAACTTGCTACTAGTTATGCGAGTGTACTTTGAAAAACCAAGAACAACTGTAGGCTGGAAAGGATTAATTAATGATCCAGATATGGATGATTCTTTCCATGTAGAAAATGGTTTGTTAATTGCCCGGAACCTGTTATTAAAAATTACAGAATTAGGATTACCTGCTGGCACAGAAGCACTAGATCCAATCATCCCTCAATACATTAGTGAACTGATTACATGGTCTGCCATTGGAGCACGCACGACCGAATCACAAACTCACCGCGAGATGGCAAGTGGGCTTTCGATGCCTGTAGGTTTTAAAAACGGTACTGACGGTAATATTCAAGTAGCTTTGAATGCTCTACAATCAGCTAGAAACCCGCATAATTTTCTGGGAATTAATCAAAACGGACAGGTCAGCGTATTTCAAACTAAAGGTAATGCCTACGGTCACGTAATTTTAAGGGGTGGTACTCAGCCCAACTTTGATCCAGCAAATGTCAAACTGGTTGAAGAGAAATTAAAACAGGCAAATTTACCACCGAGAATTGTGATTGACTGTAGCCACGGCAATACCAATAAAGATTACAAATTACAAGGTATTGTCTTAGAAAATATTATTCAGCAAATAGTGGATGGTAATACATCAATAGTTGGCATGATGTTAGAATCCCATTTGTATGAAGGTAATCAATCAATTACTACTAAACAAGAAGAATTAAAATATGGTATTTCTGTAACTGATAAATGTATTGGCTGGGAAGAAACTGAAAAAATTATTTTGGCTGCTCACGAAAAACTTAAGTAAATACCATAGCGGAGGTTTTCAGAGGCTTTGAATCTTACTCCCCAATTTTAGTAGGGCTTGTCATTACCCAATATATGACAATTCCCGCTTCGTTTCTATCCCCCATTGGAATTCTGTTCCAAGGCTAATAGCTTGCATTCCTCTCAAGATAAATAAACAAGAATTTTATATCATGTCCGCTTGATTACTTATTAAACCTGAAGAAGCCCACTCCACCAAAGCTATGCTTTGTCTTTTCTAAGAGCAAGCGGGGCTAGGGTGTACACATAAGTCGAAAAAAGCTCGATTTCCCCTTGTTATCTCGTTTCTCTGGTTCCTATGCTTTGTATAGGAATATTGGTATTCTCATCCAATCGATAACTACTGTAACATCAATATTAATCCTAATAATTCCTCTGTTTATTCAGATTTTCTTTCAATAGTGTTACATAACAAATATTCCGGTAAATATGACCCCGAATTCTACTATGGTTTTTTTTTGAATTAGCGATGTCTACGACAAGCTTGTTTACGAGATGCTACGCGTAGCTTGATTCTCCGTGTGGGTACGTTTACGCAAGCAAATCTACTAAGCCTGTAATGCCTTAAACCACTTATTTAAAACTGTACTGATGGTTTTCTTAATCTGATGCTTACGACTCCATTTTTGGAATGCCATTTCATACTCTTCGCCTTTGATTTGAAAGGTATTCCAAACATCCAGCCCTACAAATAATCCGCAGAATAGCAAAATGTACAGCGACCAAGAAATTCCGCCACCAGTGATCAAATCGACCAGTATCAAAAAGCCATTGAAAATTGCATAATTCCCTAGACGCTTCTGAAATCTTCTGATACGGTAGGCGTCAAAAGCTTTTCGCTGTTGGACTTGGCTCTGTAGCCCTACCCAATCACGTTCTGCTAATTTTAAAGACTCAGGTGAAATTTCTAACTCAGCAGCAATTTCTAATATCTGCTCATAAGAAAATTCTGTGTCTTTGTCATTAGCTTGACGAGCGATCGCTAAGTGCAGAATTTGTTGGACATCTTCTTGGCTATAAGAGCGGATGCTTTGAGGTTCAAACGCCGTCATAATTTTTTCTCTTATATTAGTTTTAATAGAAATTTGCTACCCAATAGATTTTAAGCAGCTACGCCAGTACTATTTCCATTATCTCTACATTAGCAAATCTGGATGTTGTCGCGCGTCTAATGTATTGGATTTTTAACTTTGAGTAAAATGCGTCAATCCCTTCTCCACTTTTGGTTGTCGATAGGCATAAATATCTTGAATAACTTGCGCCCAACCGTTAGCGACAGATTCGAGAATGCGATCGCCTTTTTCTTTAGTTAGGGTTGTGGCGTCGCCAATCACTTCACTTTTACTGATATCTGGCGTCACCCAAGCCACAGGTAACTTACCTTCCTAACTCAGTAAACTAATTTCTGACTGTTCTGGGGGATACTCTGCAACAGTTTTCTCTAGCTTCAGTTGTTCTGGCAAAATCGATAACATAATGCTAGTTTCAGCATCTACAATTAACCGCAGATAAGGACCATGTTATTCAAGTTGCCCCCACAGGCTGGATGATTACCACATTTTCCTTATCTGGTATTGCCTGGATGTCAGTCCAGGTGAGGTAGATAAAAAAGCGTTCTAGAGGAATGAAACTGTTCATATTACTTGGATTACGCCATTTTTATCTTAACGGGATTGATACAAGAAACAAGATTGTGGGCAAACTAACTTTAGCTAGAAAATTTATTCTTTGCTCACATCTTGCACTTAGCCCTGGTGACTCTGATCGCTAAGTGCAAGATAGGAGTCATTAAACTGCCCAATAACTTTAAGCAATGAACCTTCTTGGCTTGCCATATTCCAAAAAGTTACCACTGCGCCTTGTACTCATAGTCCCCTTTGTGATCCAAATCTTTGGTGCTGTCGGATTGGTGGGGTATCTCTCGTTTAAAAATGGACAGAAGGCAGTTAATGACCTAGCTAATCAGTTGATGAGCAAAACCGATAGCCTAGTTGACGAACACCTTGATACTTACTTAGCAACCCCGCATCAGATTAATCAAATCAACATTGATGCAATAGATCAAGGGCTACTCAACTTAAAAGACTTGGAAAATACAGGGCGTTACTTTTGGAAACAAGCGCAGGTATTCAAAAATGTTAGCTGGATTGGCTATAATCTAGAAACCTATGAAGAGGCTGGGGCGGGTCGTTGGCTGGCAGGTCAAGGAATTGTAATTAATAAAGGTTTTGCAAACAAAGACTACACTTACGCAGTAGATAGCCAGGGAAATTGCACTAAATTACTAAAATCTACAGACTATGACCCGCTAGCTGATGACTGGTACGCTGAAACGGTAAAAGCAGGCCGACCTATTTGGAGTCAAATTTCCGTAACAGAGGGATTTGAAGGATATATCGTAGCTTCGGCAGATCGTCCTATTTACGACAATACTCACAAATTGATTGGTGTGATAGGCACCGATTTACTGCTCTCGAGTATCAGTGATTTTTTGAGCAACTTAAAAGTTAGCCCAAGAGCAAAAACTTTTATTATTGAACGCGACGGGCTATTAATAGCTAATTCTAATAGCCGCAGGCCATTTACGTTGATAAATGGTAAAACGCAACGCTTAAGCGCATTAAATAGTAGTGATCCCTTAATTCAAGCGACAGCAAAGTATTTACAGCATAAATTTGGCAACTTTAAGGTAATTAAAGACACCCAAATACTAGATTTTGAGTTTAAAGGCGATCGCGAATTTGTCCACGTTATGAATTGGCAAGACGAGTTTGGTCTCGATTGGTTAGTAGTTGTCGTTGTACCAGAAAGGGATTTTATGGCACAAATCAACGCCAATAACCAGACAACAATTTTACTGTGTCTTGGTGCATTAGGTGTAGCGACAATTTTGGGAATCTACACTTCTCGTTGGATTATCAAACCTATTTGGGAGTTAAGCCAAGCTAGTAGTGCGATCGCATCTGGTAACCTAGACCTAGCAGTAAAAGTTTCTGGGATCAAAGAACTTAGCATCCTTGCTCAATCCTTTAACCGAATGGCAGGACAGTTACAAGAGTCTTTCACCAACTTAGAAAATACCAATCAAGATTTAGAAAAGCGGGTTGAAGAACGTACCGTAGAACTCAAAGCAGCAAAAGAAGCAGCCGATGTTGCTAATCAAGCAAAAAGCGAATTTTTAGCAAACATGAGTCATGAACTCCGCACTCCCCTCAACGGAATTCTCGGCTACGCTCAAATTCTGCAACGCGATAAAACCGCTACTTCCAAACAAAAGAACGGACTTAGCATTATTCAGGAGTGTGGTTCTCACCTATTGACACTAATTAATGACATCTTAGAGCTTTCCAAAATTGAGGCAAAAAAACTTGATATTTACACTACTGACTTTGATTTAGAAAACTTTCTTCTGGGAGTACGAAATATCTGTAGTATTAAAGCAGAACAAAAAGAAATAGATTTTCAATATGAAGTAATTAACCAGTTACCTACTGCTATTAATAGTGATGACAAACGTTTAAAGCAAGTGTTAATTAATCTTCTGGGTAATGCTATTAAGTTTACAGAACGAGGGAAAGTAACGTTTTCAGTAGGAGTCATAGAAGATGAAAAATATGCCATACAAAAGAAAAAAAATATTAATACTTGGAATATCCGCTTCCAAGTTGAAGATTCAGGCGTAGGAATGACTCCTGAACAATTAGAGAAAATTTTCTTACCTTTTGAGCAAGTAGGGGATAGCAAACATAAATCTGAAGGCACAGGTTTAGGATTAGCAATCAGTTGTCAAATTGTAGAAATGATGGGAGGTAAAATCAAAGTCGAAAGTACACCAAATAAAGGTAGTAAATTTTGGTTTGACTTAGCTCTACCAGAAGCTAGTAACTGGATATCATCACAGACGCCTGAGTTAAACAAAAACGTAGTTTCTTACCAAGGTAGACAACAGATAATTCTAATTGTTGATGACCGTTGGGAAAATCGCTCTGTAATTATCAATCTGCTTGAACCTGTTGGTTTTAAAGTCCTTGAAGCAGAAAATGGCGAAGAGGGTTTAAAGAAAGCTCAAGAATTTCAACCAGATTTGATTATTACCGACTTAGCAATGCCGATAATGAATGGCTTAGAAATGACGCAACATTTACGCGCTCAATCTGAATTTAAAGATACGGTAATTATCGCCTCTTCTGCAAGTGTATTCAGCTTGAATCGTCAACAGAGCCAAGAGGCAGGTTGTAATGACTTCCTGCCTAAACCAGTGCAAAATTTTGAGTTATTTGATAAATTACAATATTATTTAAATTTAACATGGATTTATGAAGAAAAAAATAAATTTTTAGAGAGCATTATTCCTCTAGAAGAAATGATATTTCCACCAGAGGAACAGCTTATTAATTTGTATAAAGCTGCTCAGACTGGTTATATTCAAGAAATTCAATATGAAGCAGATTATATTAAAAGTTTAGACAAAAAATATACAACTTTTGCTAACAAAATATTAAAATTAGCAGAAGATTTTGATGATGAAGCGATTGTTAATTTAATTAAAAATAAATTTAACTTAAATTAGAGATGAATAATTTTCAAAAAGAATTGATTTTAATTGTTGATGATATTCCAAATAACCTCAAGGTTCTATTTGATATTTTAAACAATTTTGGCTTTAAAGTCTCTATTGCCAAGAACGGTGAAAGTGCATTACAAAAAGCGCAAGAGACATTACCAAACTTGATTTTATTAGATGTAATGATGCCAGGAATTGATGGGTTTGAGACCTGCCGTCGTCTAAAAAATAACCCAAAAACTAAAGATATTCCAGTGATTTTTATGACGGCGCTTTCTGAAACTGTGGAAAAAGTCAAGGGATTGCATCTGGGTGCAGTAGACTATATTACTAAGCCTATTGAACATGAAGAGGTTTTAGCCCGGATCAATGTCCACTTAGAACTGCGGAGAATGCAGTTAAAGTTAGTACAAGAAGAAAAAATGTCTTCTTTGGGACAATTGGTAGCCGGAATTGCTCATGAAATTAATAATCCAGTTAATTTTATTTATGGGAACTTAATTTATGCTCAAAAATATATTGACAATTTATTAAAAATATTGCAATTATACGAAAATTATACACCAGATACTATCCAAGAAATTCAAGAATTTTCAAAATTCATTGAATTAGATTTTCTCAAGGAAGACCTTCCTAAACTTTTATCATCAATGATGGTGGGATCTAACCGCATTCAAGAAATTGTGCTATCGCTCCGAATTTTCTCACGATTGGATGAAGCGGAAATTAAAAAAGTTGACTTGCATATAGGTATTGATAGTACTTTAATGATTTTGGATAGTCGCTTGAGAGCTACACAAAAGCGTCCAGCTATGGAAGTGATTAAGGAGTACGGTGAAATAATACCTGTAGAGTGCTATGCAGGACAAATGAATCAAGTGTTTATGAATCTTTTATGCAATGCTATTGATGCAATTGATGAGAAGATTAATAATGTGCAATCAGCGAAAATAGAGAAAGCAGGGCTAGATAAATTAACTTCCTTACCTATTAGATTGCCAACTCCCAATTCTATATTACATAAATCTGAAATCGGATTCACACCTCAAATCAAAATTTGTACAGAATTAACTAAAGACAAAAAATTTATATTAATTAAAATTATTGATAATGGGGTAGGAATGTCTAGAGAAGTACAACAGCGTATATTTGAACAATTTTTTACTACTAAAGACGTAGGTAAAGGAACTGGTTTAGGATTAGCGATCACTCATCAAATTATTGTAGAAAAGCATAGAGGAACATTAGAAGTCAAGTCAGTTTCAGGAGATGGCTCACAGTTTATAATTACCATTCCAATTTATAGGATTGAGGATTAAGGACACTCGGTGATTTAGTTACAGCTGTTTGCTTTTTAAGTGAGGTAAAAAACGCAGGACTCTTTCATCATATGTAAAAAGTTTCTACCTTCTGCCCTTCTCCTGTTGGAGACGCTACGCGAACGGGTGACGCTCGCAGGCTCGCTAACGCTGCGCTAACGGCAGTCCCCCAGACGCTCAAGGACTCGCTAACGCTGCGCTATCGACGGGAACCGCCAAGACGGGGGCTGCCTCAAAACCCGTAGCTTTGTACTTCATGCAAAAGAAAACTGCTGTATAAACCCGCCCAAAGTAAGCCGGATTTTTTCCTATGTGTAAATTGGGAGCGATCGCTTGTAAATCCCCATGTGAAGAACTCTAGCTATATCCAGTCTAATCAAGATGCGGCAGAGGATAATAACCAGATAGGGACTAATAACAAGGACTTAAGCTAATGGTTGAAGAAAATGGATCGATTCGTACCCTATCAGTAGATATTGGTGGTAGTGGCGTTAAGGCTATGGTTTTGGATATTACGGGGAATCCTGTAACGGAAAGGGCACGTTTAGATACACCCCAACCTGCTACACCAGATGTTGTAATTAATGCAATTGTTGTGTTAGCGGCGGCTCAAGGTGAATTTCATCGCGTTTCGGTCGGTTTTCCTGGTGTGGTGCGGTCTGGAGTCACGGAAACAGCGGTAAACTTACATCCAGATTGGATTGGATTTGATTTGGAAACAGCATTATTAAAACATTTAAATAAGCCTGTGCGGGTGATTAATGATGCAGATATGCAGGGGTTTGGAGCGATCGCAGGTAAAGGCGTAGAATTGGTGATTACTCTGGGTACGGGCTTTGGTTCGGCTTTATTTATGGATGGTAAGCTGGTACCGAATATGGAAATGGGGCATCATCCGTTTCGCAAAGGAGAGACTTTTGAGCAACAGTTGGGGCGTGCAGAGTTAGAAAAAATTGGTGAGAAAAGATGGAACAGGCGTTTAGAAAAAGCGATCGCATCCTTGGAACATCTGTTCAATTATGATTACCTTTACATTGGCGGTGGTGAAGCCGTGAGAGTGAATTTCCAGCTACCGTTAAATGTGAAACTTATCCCCAATATCACTGGTTTATTAGGCGGTATTGCTTTGTGGCAAGATGAGAAAAGGTAAAAAGTTTTTCAGTAGCCACAATTGGGCGTACTAAGCGCTAAGGGCGGGTTAGATTGGTTGCAAAGGCTATTAGCACCCATAGCACCCACAGGAGCTTTATCATCCTAACCGACGTGGAAACTGGAAGGCTACCAGAGAACGAACTGACTAAAGAATTGATTTACCACTGCGACTCACTCAAGAAAACAGTTAATGAGCAAGGCGAGAAGCTGCTAGGTGGTAAGCACATCTAGGGTAAGCTCATGAGCAAGGTAGTAAACTTGTTGTTCCAAGTATTGTGTAAAATAATTCCCGTAGTATGATGTTATAGACCCTTCATACAAATGAGGGGTTTTCAAATCTGATAAAGTTTCAATTACCCTGAAGTTTGATAATCTTTATAAGTCGTTGGGAAGAATCCCCAATGATATGAACCGAGAGAAAATCTGTTTGATAAGTTTGGTTTTGGGTTGCGAGTGCGATCAATCTTTCAGCTACCCTAAAGTTGATATATAAAAGAGCAATTTTCAAATGACTATTTACTTTTATAAGGTTTGGCAGCCTTATGGCTGTTTTTCTAACTTTTCTCCCCATAGAATCCACATCCAGGGTACTTACTGGCCAACGGTTGAGCATTATTATCAAGCGCAAAAGTTTGTCGGCAGCACAGATGCGGCAATTATACCCCTCATTCATGCCGCCGCCACCCCAGAAGAAGCTGCCGCTTTGGGAAGATGTAACACTCGCCAATTCCGTCGAGATTGGGATTTGGTGAAAACTCAAATTATGCGAGAAGCTGTACTCAAAAAGTTTCTCACTCATCTTGATATTAGAGAAGTTCTTCTGAACACAGGCGATGAGATTTTGGTTGAAAACTCCCCAACCGATTCTTTTTGGGGCTGTGGTGCTAATAAAACAGGTCAAAACCATCTCGGTAAAACTCTCATGAGTGTGCGTGAAGAAATCCGTAAGTTATTATCTTTAACGGTAATTTACGAATAATTTCATCAAAATAGTTGCATTCAAGATAAAATCAGCAATTACACGGATAACATTCGTAAAAAGTTAATTAAAAATTATTTTTGTCAACAGTAATCAAACTAAAAAACTAATTATTTAGTATTAAATATAATTAAATATTATGTTTTGATAACTCGTTTATCTCTGGTCTTGATTCTTTCCTGCTTTCTATTTTACAGTTCTATGCAGCCTCACATAGAATTGGTATTAATTTGTCACCAATGGACGGGGAATAGTAAAATTTTCCAGCCACAAACATTTGAAAAAGTTGCCAATACCAATAATTTAGTTATTTATTTGAAAAAATTTTAATTAATTGCCTTAAGGGGCAAAAATGAGAAAAAATATTTTTAATTATAGGCAATTATTAAAGTATTTATTTCAGTAATATCACTGAAATAGTTTAATGATTGAGAAGATAAAATTAATAGGTGTCAATGATTAAATTTAACTCTAGACCAGAGAATCAAGGGATTGTGAATTGATAATTCTCATCAGGGATAATTATAAAAAAAATTATACTTCAGTCATGGTGTATATAAGCAATGACATTTACCGATAAACCAAAAGGTTTGCAGCAAAACTTAGACCAAGAAAGTTTACTGCATCGGATGATAAACCAAATCAGGCGATCGCTCGACCTGCAAGAAATATTAACGACTACCGTTACTGAAGTACGTTTATTTTTGCGTTCAGATCGAGTAATGGTGTATCGCTTTGATGCTGATGGTAATGGTGAAGTTATTACTGAATCTATTCATGACCAGCGTCTGCCATCGTTATTGGGGTTGCGCTTCCCAGTTCATGATATTCCCGAAGCGGCCAGAGATATGTTTTTGTCAGTGGGACAACGTTCGATTGTCGATGTAGCAAACGAGAAGATCGGGCTATCGCCTCTACAATTAAAAGAAACTGGCAAACCCCTACAAACTAATATCTACTATCGGCAGGTAGACCCGTGCCATATTCAATACTTAAAGGCAATGGGCGTACAGTCTTCTTTGGTAGTACCAATTTTACATTGCGACCCACAAGAACAATCGGCAAAGCCTAAATTGTGGGGATTGTTGGTATCTCACCATAGTGAACCGCGAAAGATTTTGAAGCGGGAACTAAAAGTATCGCAGCAAGTTGCCGATCAGGTAGCGATCGCGATCGCTCAAAGTAATCTACTCAGCGAAACCCTGGCCAAGCAAGAGCGAGAAGTTACTATTAACCGAGTTACCACACTATTGCATAAACTACCGGCAATCGAATTGCAGGGAGCGCTAGAAGAAGTTATTACTGCCTTCAATGGAGTAGGTGGCAGGCTTTACATTGAACAGAGTCGGGAACTATACACTTGGGGCGACCAACCTACACTCCCCTACGAGTTAGATAATAGTATTATCGAACAGCATCCTATGTGGCAAAACTGGATGGCTGAGTGGAAACCAGGTAATATTTGGACAACTGTTGACCTCTATAAAGAACCACGTTTGCGAGTTTTGGCTTTAGCATTCCGTTCTACTCAAATTCGCGGACTCATGGTGATTCCCTTACATTACCGCGAAAAATTTATCGGTGTATTAAGTATTTTTCGCTCGGAATTTGAAACGGAAATCTTGTGGGCGGGACTATGTGAACAAAATCGGCGACAACTTTTACCCCAGCTTTCCTTTGAGGTTTGGCGAGAGCAAAAAAAGGGGCAAGCAGCTCAGTGGAAACCGGAAGATATCTTATTGGCGCAAGCCTTGTACGACCATTTCTCAATGGCAATTCAGCAGCAGCAAATGTATAAACAGGAACAAGCCCTGAATGTCAACCTAGAACTGCGAGTGCAAGAGCAAACGGCTGAACTCGAAAAATCATTACTGCTTACCAAAGTACTCAAACAAGTCACAGAGCAGATTCGCCGCACATTGGACTTGCAGACAACCCTGCAATCCATCGTCCGGGAAGTCCGTCCCTTGCTAAATTCAGATCGGGTACTGATTTTCCAACTGAAGAGTAAATCGGTGATTGTGGAAGAGATTAATGGCAATTGGCAGTCAACTTTGGGAGTAAAAGCACTACCGGAATGCTTTCCTGATCAGTATACAAGTCCATACTTTCAGGGCAGAGTACAGGCAATTAACAACGTTTCAACAGATCCTTTAAGTGATTGTCATCGAGAGTTTTTGCAGAGTCTGCAAGTGCAAGCAAACTTAATAGTTCCGATAAACATGGGTATGCAACTATGGGGGTTACTAATTGCCCATGAGTGTAAGGCTCCCAGAAATTGGCAGGATGCAGAAATTGATTTATTGCAACAGCTAGGAGATCAGGCTGCGATCGCCATTCAACAAGCAGAACTCTACAAACAAACCTGTGATGCCGAAACTGAAGCCAGAAATCAAGCTGCACATTTAGAGCATACCCTACATGAACTCCAAGAAACACAGACAAAATTGATTCACACCGAAAAAATGTCTGGTTTAGGACAGTTGGTAGCGGGTGTCGCCCACGAAATCAACAACCCCGTTAACTTTATCTACGGTAACCTGTGCCACGCCTGTGACTACACCGAACAACTGCTAGAAATTTTACGCCTCTACCAGTTACACTATCCCCTCCCGCATAGTGAAATTCACGTTGCAATCAAAGCGATCGATTTTGAATTTTTGGTAGAAGACCTCCCGAAAATCATGACCTCAATGCAAGTAGGAACTGAGCGCATCCGCTCAATAGTGCTGTCGTTACGAAATTTTTCTCGCTTGGATGAGGCTGAAAACAAGCGCGTTGACTTGCATGAAGGCATTGACAACACCTTATTAATTTTGCAACATCGGCTGAAAGCAAATGCTGAATTTCCAGGTATTCAGGTAATTAAAGACTATGGGAACATCCCCCGGGTGGAATGCTATGCCGGCCAAATGAATCAGGTATTCATGAATATTTTCAGCAATGCCATAGATGCTCTGATAATGGGGGCTGAGGACTGGAGACTAGGGACTGGGGAACTGAAGACTAGGGACAAGGTGGACAAAAGGAATACCTCATGCCCAATACTGACTATTTATATTTCCACTAAAATCTCAGTAGACAACTCTCGTCTGTTGATTCGTATTTGTGACAATGGTCCCGGAATGACTCAAGAGGTGAAAAAGCGAATTTTTGACCCGTTTTACACTACCAAACCTGTGGGCAAGGGTACAGGATTGGGACTGGCAATTAGCTATCAAATTATTGTCGAAAAACATGGTGGAATAATGGAGTGTATTTCAGAACCTGGCAAAGGTACAGAATTCTGCATTGAAATTCCCGTCAAGTCTCCAGCCAAAATCAATAAACTTTTTGCATAAATAATTCATGGTATAATGGAGTATTTTAAAAATTTGCTTTTTATATCAATCAGACATACCAATGAACTAACAAAAGTTCTCTGTATAGATTTGATATGCGATTTTCTCACTCCTTTTCAGAAGATTACAAAATGTTAGTTTCAAAACTTAAAGATTGAAATAAGAATTACTCAATTTATCCAAAAGGCTTATGATAAAATTTTTAACAACATTAGACTAAAAAAAAGATTTAGAAGCTATCCAGGACCTGTAATATATTAACTTAGATTAAAAATGCTTAAAAAGTAAAGTTTCGTTGCAAAAAAAATCCCTCCCATCCCCAAATGATAATCTAACAGTTGAAGCCACTAAATAAGCTTCCCTGGCAGATATAACAGCTGCATTAGGAATGTAGTAAGAGGTAAAAAACGCTGTTTAATTTACATCTGTCTCGTCAAAAGACAGCAACACCCAACCCGAAAACTGCTATTTCCTCAAATATGGAAGATTAGGGGACGCTGTAACTGATTTTCATTACTTGTTTACAGAAGCGATGAAAGTGAGTACATCCCTGGATAGAATAAAGAAGAGGAGGAAATAGTTCAGCAATTAGAGGTTTGGGTGTTGTTGTGTTTAAAGAGAAGTCTGAGATAGGGTCTCCTCTGAGTGTAAGATTATACGAAGTTGAATAGTGAGAAATAGTTGAAATAGCGCCTTATGTCAATTATTGCGCTCAGAGCGTGGTATCTACAGGATTATGAGCCGATTCCAGAACTGGAAAAACGTCCGCCAGACATTCGCTTAAGCAAAAAAAGCCTGTTGAAATCAGCATTGCGAGCAGACTTTTTGGAAGAAAGCGACGAAGTTAAGAAATCAACTTGGTTTGGACGCTATCTAGAAGGGGAAAATATTGAATTTTATATTGAAGGTAGTGGTGGCTATTGCGTAGCTAATATTGACTTAATTAGTCATGAAATTTATTTCACCAAGCAGGCGGTGTTAGCTCAGTTAGAACCAACGATTTTTTTGTGCTATCAAACTGAGTATGCCGCAGCGACGAATGTTTTAAGAGAAGAACTGCAAAAAAGTTTGGACAGTTTAAACAAGCGATCGCGCTTTCCCCTAACATTAGTAGAATCCTCTCGTCCCAGCGGTGCGCCTGTACGGATTAACCGCATGATCATGCGAAAAATCCGTAAGAGTTTGTTATTTATCGCTGACACCACGCCCATTGTTAGTATTGATAGTAAAGAAACCTCCCAATTAATTCCCAGTCCGAATGTCTGTGTTGAGATTGGCTATGCTATTCAAAGTAAGCGGTCTGAACAGATTTTACTAGCGCAAATGCAACGCCCAGATTTTGAAGGTGAATTTCCCTTCGACTTACCGACACAGCAAATTTTACAATTCCAAGACACCACAGAACTAAATAAAATCCTCACAGGAACCATTGAAAACCAGCTAGCACGATTCAAATTGTTTTTTTGAGCAAGATAATATTACTTACCAAAAAATCGAACTATAACACTCCTAAATCAATCGTGAGAGTTGGCTCATTGACGCTCTCAACTGCAAACTCTATTTTTAAAGTTGCTATTCAGAGCTTTTCTCTGTAACTATATCTAAAAATTTTTTCCCGAAATGGCTAATATATATGTTTTCGCTATTCATGTCTGAATACCTTGGTTTTCCCTGTAAGGTATTTACATCACACAATCCTCTTTCTGCTAAATTATACAAACTCTCTTTTACCATTTCTTCCGTAGGATTTTCTATTTGTCTTTGTTGTAAGCCTATTACAATTTCAGAGTTAGTTAATCGATTTCCTCTTTTACGATAATCAAACATAAATTCCAAAACATTGGCGTCTATACTATTTAAAAGTCTTAACGCCTCTATATATTTGGGATGAATTTGATGTCCCAATATTGCTGATTCCAATAAATTAATCCATTTCTGTTTAATTACTTCGTTTTTATCTCCTATAAGTACATGTTTTAATATAGGTTGTAATGTTTACGGTTCAACATCTTCTATTTTCTCTATCAATTGTTCAGGTTTTATATCTTTTAAAGTTGGCTTTTTTATAAGCCTTTTTACTGCATCAATCAAGTTTTCAGCTTTCTTCTTTGTAAAATTGCCTATTGTTATTATTTCTTTTTCAAAGAGGGCTTTAACTAAAATTGTTATCGCCGCCTTATCTGCACCACTTAAAATTTCAGTAATGATTGATGTTATCTCCATGCTTTCCTTTTATCTTTGACGTTGAAAGAATAATATTACTGTTGCATACTTACTCTAAGTAAATATTCCGGTTTTTAACGTAACTTTTACTTTTAAATATAAGTTTTTAAGTAAAGATTCTTAGATAGTACGGTATTACATTAATAAATATGGAAGGGAGAATCATGAATTATTCAGATAGGTACACTCAAGAGAAGCTGTTAGCTTTGCATAAAGCGAAAATGTATCTTGAAATCGCTATCGGGTTACTGAGTCAGTAATCATTCATTAATCTCTGTCAGCTAACTCCCTTCATCCTAGAGGGTAGTTTTTTGTAAGTGCCTTAGAGTACAGGGTAAGGGTATGTAAATAATGTCTGAAGTACTTAGAGTAATACTTCAAAAACTCAGAAGATAAAAGATATAGGAGTATTTAGGCAGTAAGAAAGATGAGAGAGTGAGCATTTTCTGAGTGAAAATATTAAGTATTAATTCATACTTGTTAAGTATGCTTAAGTATTGAAAAGCAGGATTTTGAGTATTATTTGAGGATTTAAACAAGAGTAAACGCTAAAAAGGTTGATTTTACGTTGATTAAAATAAACGAACAGGTTTTTTTTGTAGCTGAGAAGTAATCGAACTTAGCCGATCAACCACAGAAATCATGTATTTGTAATCTGGTACTTGTCCATTGGATATATACCCTACTTCTTGAGTTAAACCTGAAGGTGCATCGCTCATTACTTTGCGGATGAACTCTTGACGGTTACGTTCTACATTCGGCCCAATCAAGACCACACCTAATGGTACATAGTGAGGGTCTTTAAATAATATGCGGAACTCGGTTGGGCCCAACTGTGAACCGTAGAGAGCCAATTCCGCCTCCGAGACAGCACAGGCGATCGCTTTTCCTTGGGCGACCAATTCCAGCCCGGCTTTGGGTGTAGGTGCAAATAGGATCTCTGCTAGTGTTGTACCATAAAGATTGTAAAGTGGGAAATAATATCCTGTTGCTGAACCTAACTGACCTAAAGCCACTGTTTGACCTTGGAGCTGTTTTAAGTCAGATATTGGATTGTCTTTGCGAACAACGAAGATTGAACGCAAATTACTAATACCTATTAAAGGAAACAGGGGAACATATTGGTGACGTGCGATCGCAATAGCTGCTAAACCTGGTGGAGCAAATACCAATGACCAAGCACGAGCCTGAAGGCGCTCTACCGCTCTATTTTCATTAAAAGCAGGCTCTAGCTGAATATATGAGTTTGTCTTTTCACCCAAGTAACTATTGAATTTAGCATATTGGTTAATTATCTGTTCACCTCCACCATAGTTGATAACACCAATAGTTAACGTGCCCTCAAACTCCTTTGGTGATTGGCAGGCAGCAAATGTCAAACCTAGCAGATTAAATAGAAATAAACGACGGGGAAATCGCAAAAACATCATTAATTATGGTTAAAGAAATAACTTGGTTTTCAGGACTAATTTAGATAAGTTTGACTGCTACCTAAATAGGTTACATTGCAACAAAAAATTAATATTTATTTAAATATTGTTGAGATGCTTTCTAACAGGTATAAATAAATATTAGACAAACTCAGATCCCACCTTCGTTGCTTAGGTTATGTTAAACAACATTACGTTAAAAAACTTAAAAATAGGTGCTAAATTTAACTTACTTTTAATATTAGTTTTCATAGTCAGTATTGTGGGAAGTGGTGTTGCCTTATCCAGTGTACTTCAAGGGAGAGCGCAAAATGAAGTGGCTGCTCAAGCACAGACTCTCATCCAAATGGTGAACGCAGTTAGAGATTATACACAAAATCGGATAGTTCCTCTATTGGAACCTAGACTAGATAGTAACCCAACGTTTATGCCTGAAGTAGTACCAACTTTTTCCTCTAAAGAGGTTTTTGAGAATTTTCGTAAAAAGCCGGAATATAAAAACTTTTTTCATAAGGATGCAACACTTAATCCAACTAATTTAGCAGATAAAGCCGATAGTTTTGAAACTCAACTTGTAGAGCGTTTTCGCAACGAACCGAAGACTTTAGAAATTACTGGCTTTCGCACCTTGTCAGAAGGCGAAGTATTTTATATTGCCCAACCACTCAAGATTACACAACAGCAATGTCTGCGATGTCATACTACACCAGATCAGGCTCCTAAGAGTCAACTGGTAACTTATGGATCGGAAAATGGTTTTGGCTGGAAACTGAATCAGATTGTTTCTGCCCAAATAATCTCTGTTCCCTCTCAAGAGATTTTTGCTAATGCCAAACGGACTTGGATATTGATAATGGGAATTTTAATTACTATCTTTGCGCTTGTACTTTTCTTAATTAACTTTTTAATCAAAAAATATGTGATTCAGCGGATTAGAAGAATAGAGAAAATAGCCCAAAAAGTTAGTGTGGGTGATATGAGTGCTGATTTTGAAGAAAGCTCTAGTGATGAAATTGGCGGGTTAGCAGAAGCATTTAATCGAATGAAAGCTAGCTTAAAAATAGCTCTGGAGATGCTGAATAATTAGAGCTAATTCCATTTTAGATTTTATATTTTGGCTGATGAAATCAAGCGAAATACAACCTACCCATTTGTTACATTTTTCTCAAAATTGGTATCAGCTAAAAATTTAAGAAAGTAGACGTTGCTGAAATTGCAAAGCTTTTTGAGGATCGGGAATTTGTAATGCTAAAACTTTCACAAATTCTGCACGAGAAATTTGCCCAGAAGACTTAACAGCTTTTTGGACTAAGAACGTAGCTATTGGACCAATTAAATTAGCTAATTCCCGTTCGCACTGATGCACAAAGCTATTACTGATTCCTTGAGGTTCTTGGCTTGGTAAATTATTTGACTTAATTTCCGATTTAACAGTAAGTTCTTGTAGTAGAGTAGGTTTCTCTAGTAGAAACATTGTTTTCTTCTTAAAATCAATTTGTTGATTTCCTCGAAGATAAAGGGCCAATTGATTAATTAATTCTTCGGGGTTGGGCGCTGATGCTGCAACTTGTCGTAGTAATCTTGAGGCAACGGGGCCGACAAATTCTAAAAGAATTGTTTCCAACCGACTGTAATTTTCTGGAGACAGGATAGAAGCAGGCGGATACCCAATTGAGTTTTGTTGAGAAAGTAAAGCTTGAGGCGGTTGTGTAAAAGATAGTGGTTGAAGTGATTGCGCTTCTACTTTAGTATCGAGATCCTTAAGCGCCTGTAGAACTTCAGCCGCAGACTGATAGCGTTGTTTAAAGTGGTGTAGTACCATCTTAGATAGTACAGATGCCAACCCAGAACTGACGTTAGCCTGATGCTGCCAAGAAATTTCTCCTGTATTTGGGTCTTCCTCAAAGTTTATAGGATGTAACCCGGTCAGCGATTGAATACCAATAATTCCCAAGGAATAAATATCGCTGTTGGGGCGGGGCTTACCTTGCCCCTGTTCTGTAGACATATATCCTGGGGTACCAATGATAATACTAGCCCCTATCTGTCCTAAAACTGTAACCAGTTGAGTTTGGACTTGTTTAACTGCACCAAAGTCAATCAGCACTAACTTGCCGTCTTGTTGCCGCCTGATTATATTGTCCGGCTTGATATCTCGATGGATAACGTTGTGGCTGTGAATAAATTGTAGAATACCCAACACCTGTTGGAGCAGTTGAATTACTTGATCTTCTGTCCAAGGTTGATTGGGGAATAGTTCCGCTTTGAGAGTATGCCCTTCAATGAACTCTTGCACCAAGAAGAACTCTTGGTTGTCTTCAAAATAGGCTAAAAGCCGAGGAATCTGGTCATGGTTGCCCAGTTGTTCTAGTGTTTCTGCTTCACTAGTAAATAGCCGTCTAGCAGTTTCAAGAAATTCAGGGCTACGAGTGACAGGCTTAAGGTGTTTGACAACGCATTTCGGCAAACCTGGTCGATGGGTATCTTGGGCCATGTAAGTTTGACCGAATCCACCTCCACCTAAGACTTGAAGGACTTGGTAACGTCCGTCTAATAATTGTCCTAACATTGTCTCACTTGCCTAAGTCCTCAAATTAATCTTGGCACAACTACCAGCTTTGGCAAGGTTTGTTGAGAAATAAACTAGGTAGGTAGTGCTGAAATACCAAGGTTTTTTGAGGATTGTACTACAAGTTCATGACTTCCTAAACTCCAGATCAGCTTGTAGCCATTTTATTGTTGAAGCTTTAATTTCTTAGAGGATGTTTGAAAAGTATTTTTTTTAACATCAAAGCCTCTGAAACCTAACCCCCCTACCTCGCTTCCCTACAAGGGGATGGGAGTTTCAAAGCCTCTCACCGAAAGGTCGAGAGGAATGGAAGCGAGGTTTCTAATATACTTTAAGACTTTTCAAACATCCTCTTAGAAATCGGCAGTACTTCAACTTGGAAATACTTGCTGGTTGAGAGACTACGGTAACTTCTCCCTGTGCAGTTTTATTTACAAAGTAGGTGATTCCCCGAAAGCTCAATTTATAGACTACTGGTGCTAGGGGAGCTTTCGCCGCTTTGGAATTTGGATCAACACGATAAGTAACGCCACGGTACATCAGATTATAAGCTGGCCCAATTTGAGGAGCCGGTTCAAACGGCTGTTCTGTTTTTTTGCTGGCAACTTTGCTTGGGTCGTATTCGTAGCTCAAACCACGATAGTAAAGTTTCATAATTTTTGCCTCCTGAATAACTGTTGTTCAGCAATGCTAATGAGTTATCAGAAGTCAATTGGAGAGTTATGCAACAGCTAATATAAACTTACACTTTTTAAGGAACTGGTTAAAGGATTAGGCGTCTACAGTGAAGAGTCATACAGCATTGGTCATTGGACATTAGTCATTTATTCCCTTTTGCCCCTCTGCTCCCCCACCTCCCGTATGCTTACCCTTTTCATTCGGGGGTTACGTGGTTAACAATGGGTTGAATGTTTTTCAAACGATCCAACCTTATGCCTAGAACTGCAAATGAATATGCCGTATACCTCCTACTGGAAAGCGGTCACCGGGAAGAAGTACGTTTTCCTACTATTCAAGAGTTTCAGAAGTGGTATAGTGGCGAACTTGTGCCAAAGTCTGCTTCTAATGACTTTATTAGCGTGCCGATCAAAAATATTCAAGGGGAGTATATGGTCATCCGCCCTTCTCGGATTGTGGCAATCCGGGTAGAACCCGTTTTTAGTTCCAGTGTTGAAAGATTCAACTAAATGATGAGAAAAACCCTTGCTTTGCTTTCCTTGAGTTTGGGAATTGCCCTTATAAACCCTCTCTGGTCGGCTGTTGCTCAGGTTCCTTACTTACTGCCGTTGCCAGTACCCACAACTCCTGATCTTCCACCTCTACCAGTACCAATTACTCCTGAGTTAACGCCACCGCTAAAACCAATCGCTATTGCAAGCGATTGTACGTTCGGGCAGACTTGTTTGGGTTGGGATGACCAAATTTGGAGTCAAACAGGTAAAATAGGTGATCGCAATGCGTTGTTGGCTTCCATTGACAACAGTCTGCTTTACCTAACAAAGAAGGAGGCGATCGCAGCATATCAAAATTATCCAGTTAAGGAAATTACCCTTGATCGCGTCCGCACGAGTTTGCTACGTTTCCGCGAACTGGTTATCGGTTCTAAATCAGCAGCGCAATTACAAGCCGCTGTCCGCCGTGAGTTTGTCTTCTACCAGTCTGTGGGCAATGATGGCAAGGGTACTGTTAAGTTTACTGCTTACTATGAGCCTGTTTACACCGCTAGCCGTGTCAGGACTTCGATATATAAGTATCCTCTTTATCGGCTACCACCTGATTTCAGCCAATGGCCTAAACCCCACCCAAAACGAATTGATTTGGAAGGGAAGGATGGTTTAAAAGGGAATAAGAGCAAGTTGCGCGGTTTAGAACTACTTTGGTTTCGCGATCGCTTTGACGCATACATGGTACATATCCAAGGTTCTGCCCAAATTAAGTTAACTAATGGCAAAACAACGTCAGTTGGCTATGCAGGTGGAACTGATTACCCTTGGACTAGTATCGGCAAAGAACTAGCCAAAGATGGCAAACTTCCACTAGATGGATTGACACTGCCACGGATGACTGCTTTCTTCCGGCGACGGCCGCAGGAGTTGAGCAATTATCTGCCACGCTGGAAACGATTTATTTTCTTTCAAGAAACTGGTGGTACCGCAGCTACAGGCTGTATTCATGTGCCAGTGACAGCAGAACGTTCCATTGCTACAGATAAGTCTCTCATGCCACCGGGAGCGCTAGCCTTGATTCATAACTCATTTCCCTATCCTGCCAGTGGTGGCAAACTAGAGAGGCGTACTGTCAGCCGCTTTGTGCTTGACCAGGATACAGGAAGCGCCATCAAAGGCCCAGGAAGGGTAGATTATTTCATGGGGTCTGGTAAACTAGCAGGCGATCGCGCTGGCATCACAGGCGGTAATGGTTCACTATATTATTTGCTGCTCAAAGAATAAAGTTAGGAGTTAGGAGACGCGATTAATCGCGTCTGTACAGGAGTTAGGAGAGACGCGATTAATCGCGTCTGTACAGGAGTTAGGAGTTATTAATTCAAAATTCATCATTTATCACTCCTCACTCCTCACTTTTTTAGTACGGCGGATAAGCAAAATCATCTTCATCAGCATAAACGTAAGAGTTGGAAACTCCTGCCATCGCCAATTTAGGCGTTTCTGATTTTACAGGTTCTTTCCCAAAATCTTTGTATTCTTCAAAAGTCTTGCAAATCATTGCAGACTCAAGAGAATCGGAAGCAATTAAGTATTGTGTTAAAGTTGCTACTGTCGGATGTTTGTAGTCTACAGTTGAAGCGACCAGAACTGTATTTGGTTCAATACCTCTTTCTTCACACTCAATTATCGGGCAAAAAATCCCGTGAGCGTGGAACAAAGGGCCTTTTGGTGTCAAAGGTTGCTTGCGGTAAACAGCATAAGCCTTTTCTAGTTCAGCAACGAATCCACTAACTACTTTACCTTGTTGATATTCGCAGTAGGTTTTGCTGAAACTTGCTCCGGCGGCACCATTAAGAGTTAGTTGTAGTGGTGATTCATGTAAAAACTTTTTATTCTCACCCACTATAAAAATTAGATAGCGAGTAAAGGTTTTAAATTTAAGTTTGTCAGCTAAAAAAGCATCATAATTTTCTTTGAGCGTACCCAGTTTTAGACCACTTTCCCGGTCTTTGACAGACAATGGTCCTCGACGCACTAAAACCAAGTGTGGACTAGTGCTAATAAACACCGTTTCGACTCCAGAGCTAAATTCATGCTCTACCTGCTGCCAATTATCATCTGGCACAAAGCCGACAGCATTGGCATTATCTAGCTTAATCGCCAAACCGTGGGATTGCATACCATCTGCGCCATACCGAGGATTAATCATCTGACACCAGGGGATGACTTGAGAAGGCGGTGCATTGAATTTCTCGTCTTCAAAGTCGAAATTAGCAGATGCTTTCATCGTTTTAGGCTATCAAAGTGTTTTATTGAACAAGTTTATCAGCACGCTGATCCTGGAAAGCCAGAAGGAGAGCGTTGGTACGAGCGTCACCCGTCCTTTGCACGTCGCCCTCAAAAGAAGGGCGAACCTGGCATCAAACTGGCTTAGTAGTTTTTCCAGATTAAGGCAGAATCAATCTATGTTGCAATCCCTGTTTCGTTTTGTAACAACAAATCCTCATCGAAATAGTGCTAGGCAATCAGCACTTATTGCTCAGTATTGTTTCGGTGAATTCCCGTGCGATTTATTTTTGGGGTTGTGGCTGTGGCGTTGGAGGTTGTTCCCCAGATGTAGGCGATAAATTGGTCTAACTCGTAAATGACTAGAGTCCTTGTATCAACTAGCTTTGATGATATTTTTTGTTTTCTCATTGGTTAACAAATTGCTTTAAAGCTAATCGCTCGCGCACTTCACCAAGAGCACCAGCGCCGCGCGATGGCGTACACGCTCTTTCTGGTGGCGATCGCACCGGGGGGAAGCTGCACCGCGATCGCACAAGGGCAGCAGCCCGATGGCGTACACGCTCTTTCCGGTGGCGATCGCCTACCGTCCCAGCGGATAGCGATCGCAGTATTGTTAAAATTCGGGAACTGGTGCTCAGACTTGCCCACCTAAACCGGGTTCAGTCACCTATAATTAACCGCATCCGCCAGGATTTAGCGTGGCAGTTTCCAGAGGTGGCGCTGGTGCGATGGCGTACCCGCCCACCGTAGGTGATCGCGCCGGGGTGAATCGGGTGAAGTGCCGCTACTATGGGGGTGGCTAGCAAATGAGCGCTTTAGCACCCGCTACGATCGCCTCTATTCCCAAACTGTGGGCTTGGGCATTACTGACTGAGGAGTAATTTAGCCTAGTTTGTGCCTATTCCTCTTGCCATTATTGCTGCCAATAACGGAATCAAACCAAAAAGTGACCAATAATTCAGATTTTCATTGACTACGAACCCACAATCATTAGCAGGGGTTGCTACCGCATTCCCTGGTGATTCCAGCTTTGACTCGGAAGAATTAGCTGGTATCAGCTTTGTTGTAGCCTTTGTTTTAAAGTTTGATGGTTGTAGATGAATATAGGAATAATCGAGCCTTACAGTAACGGGTTTTTAGAAGTTGTACCAGAGGGTGAAGACAGCGATTATTGGCAGATTGCAGCTATACACATCAATGGCCAAGCTTACTGCCCTACCCCTCGGCTTTATCGTTCAGAAAGAGTGGCATTAGCAAAAGCTACACAAATTTATGATTGGATAGCTGACCACGAAGGAGAAATTATTAATGGGGCTTGCAACTGCTCTGAATTGAAACTCATCCTATGGCAGCAACCAAAAGTATCTTAGTTGCGCTACGTTTTCAAGATTGTCCAGAAATGCTTTATTGATCGGATCGTTGAGTTCGACACCAATCATAGGCGCTATACCATCTTTGGGACTGCGATCGCTCCTCACCCCATCAGTATAATTTATGCACCTGTATGAGAAATTGAAGAAGTTTTGCTTGCAGCGATCGCTTCATCACCCAAAGTATCCAGCAAAAAGGTTTATTGTTTGGGGTAGTATACAGGAGAGAGATTAGAAGTAGGAGGTTAATTCGCGGTGAAAAATTGGGGAAAGAAAAGTTGCTACTAGAAACAGCGAGCGCTTCTTGAGTGCAACTTTGACTCGCTTGTATTTTCTAAAAGCGATTTTTCCTCAGTAATAGTCTTCACAGTATTTAACCGTATTTTTTAGGAAAATTTGTATAATTTTTTAACTTCTACCCTAATCATCAAATCACACCTTTGACTGAATATGAATTCAATTTAAGTTAAGTAAACGCTAAAAAATAGCTGTGTATTTACTTAATAAATATATAAATAATTATACCATAAATTCAAACTTATGGGACAAAACACTTCACGTCGCTCAGTTTTACAAGGTTTGATTACCAGTGCAATTGTTATCGGGTTTGATTTAACTACTCGTTCCTGGGTAACATCTGCCAGTGCCACATCTGTTTTTGAAAGTTTACCTTCCTTAGATGGAGTGCTTTACACTGATAATATGACACTTGCTGATGCCAGTATTGACTTTGGTAATATCGTGCATCGTCAACCGATAGCAGTACTTAAACCAGGCTCAATTGAGGATATTATTCAAGTTATTCAATTTGCTCGGACTCACAAGCTCAAGGTTGCCCCACGCGGTCAGGGTCACTCTACCTACGGTCAGTCACAAGTAGAAGCAGGCATTGTCATTGATTTAAGTCCGCTCAACAAGATTCATTTCATTGGTACAGACCGAGCAATTGTTGATGCTGGAGTGGTATGGAGTCAGTTATTGCAACAGACACTTAGGCAGGGATTAACACCGCCTGTTCTCACTGATTACATTGAGCTTTCTATCGGCGGCACTTTATCAGTGGGGGGTATTGGCGGTGCAACTCATCGCTATGGTGTGCAAGTGGATAATGTTTTAGAACTGAAGGTGATAACTGGTACTGGTGATCTGGAAACTTGTTCACTGTTGTACAATCGCAATCTATTTACAGCAGTACTAGCAGGGTTAGGTCAATGTGGAATTATCGTACAGGCAACTGTTAAGCTAATTCCCGCCACTACCAATGCCCGTGTGTTTCAGTTGTATTATGACGATTTGGCTACCTTTACTCGTGACCAATACGAAATCATAAATGATCAGCGCTTCAACTATGTAGAAGGTCAGTTAGTTTCTAATAATACTGGTGGATGGCGTTATCTGCTAGAAGCGGCTAGCTTTTACAGTCCTCCAAGCATACCTAATAACAGTTTGTTACTTGCGGGGTTAAACTATACTCGCGGTACAGAACAAATAGAAGATAAAACTTACTTTGATTTTCTCAACCGTTTAGCTCCTGCAGTTGCCCTTCTCAAATCTATTGGTGTTTGGTCAAATCCTCATCCTTGGTTAAATCTGTTTGTACCTAGTAGTGCAGTTAACAGTTTTGTTGGTGAAGTCGCTGCCACCTTAACCCTAGCTGACACTGGTCAAGGGCCAATTCTGCTGTATCCAGTTAAAACTAAACGCTTTGGGCTACCCAATTTCCGGGTTCCGAACCAAAAGGTTGTGTTTCTGTTTGCCCTATTGCGAACAGCAGTACCACCAGATGATTCTGTAATTAAAAAAATGCTCAATGATAATCGTAGACTCTTTGAGAAAAATCGTGATTTGGGTGGTTATCAATATCCTGTAAACGCCCTGTCCTTCTCCCATCATGATTGGCAGCAGCATTTTCGTCCGATTTGGGGAAATCTGGTAAGTGCAAAGCGACGTTACGATCCAGATAATTTACTAACGCCAAGTCAGGGCATTTTTGCAAACTGTTAGCCCAAACTTTTCTCTCAACGAGACGCTGAACGCGAACGCTTGTATATTTTTAGCTGGGATACTCAGTCTTAATGAGGAGGAATAGAAGTGAAATAATAAACTAGTATGCCTTGCTAGGAGATACAGCCAATCAGTATTGAGATTGTGATCATCGCTTCTAACTGACTTGTAAAATGTCAACCCCAAAAAAATCCCTCTACCGTTATGACTGTAAAAATCCAGACCGAAAAAGACTTTTTTACTGCAAGCATTAATATAAATATCAATCAAGAAACAGAAAAGGAAAAAGTTTTATGTTGTCATTGCCAGCGCACAGCTACGAACGGTATTAAATGTAAAGGAATTTGTGTGGCTGACAATGACTATTAAGGGATGATTTTCTGACAACGCATACGCTCGTGAATCGTGTGAACGGATTGCAAGGCTTGATCACTAAACTGAAAATTTTCCCTCATATTACATTAGGAGAGTAGCAATACTCTCCTTTTTTTCACTAAGCTTGATACAGAAAAATAAATATTAAAGCTTCAGATAACATATAAAATATGTAGTGTTAAATAAGATTTTTTATCCAGGATAAAAATATGGAAAACAATCAAGAATACCATATGTCCTCAGATGAATTTCGTCATTGGGGATATAAAACTATTGATTGGATAGCTAATTATTTAGAAACAGTAGAGCAACTGCCTGTTTTATCTCAAGTAGAACCTGGAGACATTAGAGCCAAACTACCAGAAACAGCCCCGGTAAAAGGAGAGTCTTTTGCAGACATTTTACAAGATTTAGATGAAATCATCGTACCAGGATTGACTAATTGGCAGTCTCCAAACTTTTTTGCTTTCTTTCCTACAGGTATTTCTGCACCATCAATTTTAGGAGAATTAGTCAGTGCGGGACTTGGAGTTCAGGGGATGTTGTGGGCAACTTCTCCAGCTTGTACTGAGTTAGAAACTCATGTTCTAGACTGGTTAATAGATATGTTGGAACTTCCCTCGCAATTTAAATCTTCGACCACAGGAGGAGGAGTAATTCAAGACTCAGCCAGTAGTGCTTCTTTAATAGCTTTGATAGCAGCTAGAGAACAGTTAAAAGCAGATATTAATCAACTGGTTGTCTACACTTCTATTCAAGCACACTCTTCAATTGAGAAAGCTGCCATTGTAGCGGGAATTAAGCGAGATAATTTCCGTTTAATTGAGGTTGATGCTGATTATAGAATGCGTCCAGAATTACTACAACAGCAGATTATTTCAGATATTGAATCTGGGTTAATCCCTTTTTATATTACTGCTACTGTGGGGACAACATCATCTCATGCCATAGATCCATTAACAGAAATAGGTGCGATCGCTCAAATACATAACATTTGGTTCCATGTTGATGGTGCAATGAGCGGTACAGCAGCTATATGTCCTGAGTATCGGTGGATTCATCAAGGATTAGAACTAGCAGACAGCTATTGTTTTAATCCTCACAAATGGATGCTAACTAATTTTGATTGTACCTGTTTTTATGTGAAAGACCGAGCTAAACTAATTCACGCACTATCTATAATGCCTGAATTTCTTAAAAATCAAGCTAGCACGTCTGGTAAAGTTATTGACTATCGAGATTGGCAGATTTCTTTAGGACGTAGATTTAGAAGTCTCAAACTGTGGTTTGTAATTCGGCACTATGGCATAGAAGGCTTACAGCATTATATTCGTAAGCATATTGCTTTAGCACAAGAATTTGCTGAATGTGTAAAATCTCATCCTCGTTTTGAACTGGTTGTGAATCCCCCGTTAAATTTGGTATGTTTTCGCCATAAATTGGGTGATGCAATTAACCAAGAAATTATTAACAATATCAACTCTTCGGGTAAAATCTATCTCACTTCCACTAAGCTTGAGCAAAAATTAACTTTAAGAATGTCAATTGGACAAGCAACCACAGATAAAATACACGTACAGCGCGCTTGGCAATTAATTTGTCAAACTGCTGAGAATATAGAAAATCATTAACTCACTTTTTGCCACACACGCTCAACAGCTAAACCATTAAGTATACGTTGAGCGTGCAGCTTGACTGAATCAATTTCAGCCTGACTGATTTGGAAGCCTTCATCCCTTGTCTGTTGCCTGCTAGCGTGTAGAATACAAGCACGGAATACAGCGCTAACGTGCTTGTTTATCAAAGGTTTTCGGTATTTATCTTACAAGGTTTCAGGTGGACTGACCAGGCTTGAGTACAATCTTGATACAGTTGTCCTGCTTGTCCTTGAAAATTTGGTAGCCGTGCGGTGCTTGATCTAGCGGCAGACGATGGGTAATCACGAATGATGGATCGATATCGCCATTTTGAACGTGATCGAGCAAGGGACGCAAGTACCGATGAACGTGTGTTTGTCCCGTTTTCATCGTCAAACCTTTATTCATGAAAGCCCCCATAGGTATTTTGTCTACAAAGCCCGTGTAAACACCGGGAACGGACACAGTGCCGCCTTTGCGACAGGCAACGATCGCTTGACGCAGCACATTGGGGCGATCAGTCTCTAGACGTACTGTTTGCTTGGCCTTGTCATAAAAGCCTTCCAAACCCAAACCGTGAGCTTCCATGCCCACCGCATCCATTACCGAGTCGGGGCCACGCCCACCCGTCATTTCTTTCAGGGCTTCACCCACCTCGACTTCTTCATAGTTGAGGATTTCTGCCCCACCGTCTTTCGCCATCTGGAGGCGTTCAGGAACGCGATCAATTGCAATCACCCGCTCTGCACCTAGTATAAAGGCGCTTCTAATCGCAAATTGCCCTACGGGGCCACAGCCCCAGATCGCGACCGTATCTCCAGGCTGGATGTCACAGTTTTCCGCAGCCATATATCCGGTGGGGTAGATATCAGTCAAAAACAAAACCTGTTCGTCTGTCAATCCATCTGGAATCTTAAACAAACCAACATCAGCAAAGGGAACGCGGGCATATTCGGCTTGACCTCCTGCGTAGCCGCCTGTGAGATGGGAGTAGCCGAAAAGACCAGATGGGGAATGACCCAGCATTTTTTCTGCCATCCAAGCGTTGGGATTGGAGTTATCGCACAGCGACCATAAATCTCGATTGCAGAAGAAACACGATCCACAGGAAATAGTAAAGGGGACGACAACGCGATCGCCTATATTTACATTCTTGACAGCCCTCCCCAACTCAACGACTTCTCCCATGAATTCATGACCCAGGATGTCGCCCTTTTGCATCGTAGGGTTGTAGCCATTATAAAGATGTAAATCAGAACCACAAATCGCCGTTGACGTAATTTTTACAATAGCATCACGCGGATTAATAATTTTAGGATCGGGTACGGTTTCGACTTCTACTTTATTGGTTCCTTGCCAGCAAACTGCTTTCATTTGTTGAAATTTCCTCAAGTTAAGTTGTTTATTAATAGTAAGATACGTTTACCAAGACTTTTGTCAATTACCTTTCGGTCGAGCCGTGTTCACCGCAGCAAAACTGGTTGAGCGTCAATGCGGATGCGGAATAGGGTATAGGGCTTCTGACGCAGGTCTTTTCCTTTTTGGTATTTCGCCTGACGATGCAACTGGTTTGCAGTAACGTAAAGATACCCATCTGCTGCAACCGAGAGTGTATCTGTCCACATAAGATGCGGATCATGGACTACCGTTTCCCACTCTCCACCGGAACGGCGGCGGAGGATTGCCTGGTGTTCGTAATTTGTCGCGTAAATATATCCTGCCGCATCCGATTCGAGTCCGTCTGCACCCCCGCCTTTGTCTCCCTCATCAGTTACGGTTGCTGCAACGGCGCTATCATCTATTGAGCGATCCACTAGTGCGTCGGTGGCAACGCTGTAGAGCCGTCGGCTGGCGAGTGGGCAGTAGTAGAGGCGTGAGCCATCAGCGCTAATGGCAATCCCATCTGCCCCCATTTTGAGGGGCTTGGTTTTGCCATCCGGCTGACGCTCCATAAACGGACGACCTTCGACGATTGGCAGAAAGCTCGTCGGCTCCTGTGCCTTGGTTGAAGGGTGATCGTGAAGCTTTCGCCAACTCTCGCCCGATGCCAAATCTACTACAATAATTCCGTTCGCCCCTTGGTCAGACGAATCTGTGATGAATGCTACACCCTCGGCACCACGCCGCAGGTCAAAGCGGATATCGTTTAGATAAGTTGTTGGCAGAGCAACATCCTGGGGGAAGAGAATTGTCTTGATGACACGATCGCTTGCCAAATCCACACAAACCAGTTTTGGGCCGCCATACTGCGTTGGCTGGAACATTGGACTGCCAGTGTCGAGAATCCACAAGCGATCAACGGGATCGACAACGACACTTTGTACAGATACAAGTGTTGTCGCGAGGTCGTTTGGGTTGGTGCGATTGATCGCCTCATCTGGATAAGCCACAGGGCGACCTTCCCGGATCTCAGCCACTGTGAATGCCACCTCATCGCCCCACTTGGGAAAATTGACGAAGATCCGCCCTTGATGGGATACCGTTACACCGGTTGGCATTGCACCGTCGAAGTGAGTAACTGGTTCCAGTGTGCCTAGCAACTCATTTGTAGGCAACTTTTGTAACTGAATAACCATGAGTAATATCTCCTAAATAGGGCTAGGATTTGCCTGAAGGTCAGCAGCATGAATCAGTTCTGGTTTGGACAAATGATTAAATTTCTAGTTTTGAGATCCGCTAGATTGGTCAGCGAACGCTTTGAACTCGACAGCATCGTGACTACAGAAGAGGCGCACGCCCTTATTGCGATCGCTCGATAACGCGTGTAGCCGATCTTGATTGAGCAACCGAGCCTGGCGATCCACCTCCATCATCCATTGGTAGGCACGCAAACCTGGCGTACAGCGTCTTTTGGATGAGTCCATCTCGTGCCGATAAAAGTAGGCGTCACCTGCATGTAGAAGCCAACCCTCTGGTGTATCAATGGCGATACCAGCATGACCCCGCGTGTGACCAACAAGCGGGATAAAGAGAATCTCCGGCGGTAGTCCGTCGAGGTCACGTACTGCTTCAAAGCCGAACCAAGGTTCGCCTCCCGCCGAATAATACTTCCAGTGCTTAACCTCGTCCCACTGTTCTGGACGATAGCGCCTTTTGGCGATGAAGCCGCGCCGATTCTGCGCGGTTTCAATTTCTGTCTGCATTACATGCACGGTTGCTTCTGGGAAATCTTCTAGACCACCAGCATGATCGAAATCGAGGTGAGTAAGCACAATATGACGCACATCTGGCGCGGAAAATCCCAGCCGCTCAACTTGATCGAGTGCGGTGTATTTTTTATCAAACTGGATGCCATTGAAATGAATGAAGAACGGACTGAGGCGGGAGTAAGGGGACTTGATATCGCGCAGTCCGAAGCCAGTATCAATCAGAACAAGTCCCTGCTCTGTCTCCACAAGCAAACAGTGGCAGACGAGATGAGCTGTTGGGCCCCGACTGAAGCCATCGAAGAAAGCCCCACCAATCGGGCACATGCAGCCGCAATTGAGATGATGAATTTGCATGAATCCTCCGTTACGACTCTGATTCCTCAGAACCAGCCTAAATGTGTGAGATTGCCGACTGCGCGATTAACTTTGTTGATGCCGTTAGGGACTTCCAAATAGAAAAATGTCCCAAAACTGACGCAAAAACCCTCTCTATTTCTCCTCTCTCTGTGTTCTCTGTGTCTCTGTGGTTCGTTTATTTGGATAATTTATTTCTTGGAAGTCCCTTAGCCCAAGCGATGCCTACGGCGGGCTGCGCCAACGCTCTCCATTTCAAAACAGTGCCAACTGAGCATATTCCATTGATTACGCGTAAATTACTAGTTGCCTGATTTAGGCTCAGTGAGCTTGCGATGCAGTTCAGCACTTACGGTATCAGGTAAGACCTTGCTCACAGTGCCCTGAAGCTTCGTCTTCAGTGAACCTGCGATGATCTCATCCTTACCTGCCATCAAGGCGTCGAAACCCTGCTTGGCGACCTCAGCTGGATCGTCCTTTTTAGCCGCGCTTACCTTGGTGTCGTCCATATCCGCACGCTGGAAGAAGTTAGTATCAGTCGGCCCGGGCATGAGCGCGGTGACGGTAACACCCGTATCCTTCAATTCACTACGTAGCCCCTTTGAAAAAGAATGCACAAATGCCTTAGAGGCGGCGTAGACTATCTCGAACGGGCCAGGCATCAAGGCGGCTATCGACGATGTGAAAAGGATTCGACCCTTGCCAAGCTCAACCATATCTTTCACCACCCGTTTGGCAAGATGTACAGATGACACAACGTTCAAATTAATCAGATTTAGTTCTTCCTTCAGGTCGGTTTCACGAGCGAACTCACCACCGACACCGACACCCGCGTTAATCGCGATCGCATCCACTGGTCGGCCAGTCGCTTTAATCTGGTTGTAGAGCGTCTCAACACCGTCATAGTTAGCCAGATCAGCCTGCACCGTCTCAACCTGAGCACCTAAATCTTTGAAAGCTTGAGCAGCTTCATTGATACTCGATCCGGTGGCTGTGACTAAAAGGTCAAAGCCGTTTTGGGCAAACTGTTTGGCAAGTTCGTAGCCAATACCGTTTGAGGCACCCGTCACGACAGCAAGGGGTCGGGTCAAAGAACTGTTCATAACCGTTCGTTCAAACTCCTATATAACTGCTCCACGCTCGTAAATCTTGGCAAGCTTCTGTCTCATTACCAGACCGTCTGCGTGGACTGTAGGCTTTCAATTCTTATAATCTTAGGGAGGCAGCAGTGTAGTTACGTCTTTCCCAGGAAATATCACTGCTGTGTCTTTAAGGTTACTTTTATGGAGTTTTGGATATATTTTTAGCCCTCATTTAGTCGGATAGACTGTGCTTTACTTCTACCTCTGGCAAACCTCAGATTTTAAGGGACTAAGTACAGGTTTGCATAAAATTGTATCGTTTTTAAATGCACAGAGACGCATTGCCATTGCAGAGGGAGACATTGCCATTGCAGAGGGAGACATTGCCATTGCAGAGGGAGATATTGCCATTGCAGAGGGAGACATTGCCATTGCACAGGGATGCATTGCCATTGCACAGGGATGCATTGCCATTGCACAGGGAGACATTGCCATTGCACAGGGAGACATTGCCATTGCCAAATTTAATTCACTACGAATTAATGAAATGCTGTACTAATAAGTAGTGACAGTCACATAGCAATGGTGAAATAGGACTTTTAGCTAGCTTTGATAGTCTATTTTTTCCAAAATTAGGACTTACGCACAAGCAACGGAAAATCGAACCACAGAGGACGCAGAGAAGCCAGTGCGTTGGGCGGGTTTCCCGACTTGAAGCAACTGGCGTGACACGGAGGGGAAGAATAAGAGTTTGAGAGATTTTTTGCGTAAGTCCTAAAAATATTTAAACAAAACCTCAGCCCTATTTGCAGCAAACTCCAACTCTGTATTATGCGTGAGCTATCAAATTTAGATGTAGCACTTGCAGCAACTGATGGGTAGTACGTAATCTTGACAGTTAACTACGAACTTTGGTAAGGATTTTTTGAGAATAAAAGGAAGCTGATTCTTCATTTTTGGCACAATCTTGAGCAAACTTAATCAGATGGTGTCCCACAAGTCCAACGTGAATCAAATTTTCAATATCACCCGCTTTCAGGGCTGGCTTGGCCATTTTCCAAAAAGTCTGACGATAGTTACTAAATATGCCTATCCGCAGCAAAATATTCCCTAAATAAGTTAAACCTTTGCGAATATTAGCCCCAGAAGTGCGAGCTGGGCTGTTTGGTACTTTGATGCGGTTTGGGTAGGTGTGTTCCATATTATAGGCGAACCGCTGATATAAAAATTCTGGCTCATAAGCTGTTGTAATGCAGCGCCGCCACATCTCAATAACTTGCTCGTAGGGCATCAAAAATTCAACATTTGATTCCCGGCTTTCATCAAAGACAATTCGTCCTTCTGCTTCTAACCTCCGCCATAAAGGAGTTCTCGGTAATGCATGAAGGAGGTTAATTGTCAACATCGGAATTTGGGATGCCCGCATAAATTCGATAATTCGGTCTGCTGTTTCTGGTGTATCTGTATCTAACCCGATGATGATTCCTGATACTACTTCCATGCCATAGCTATTTAAAATCTGAATCGCTTTTAAAATCGGTAGACTTAGATTTTGGTCTTTGGAAATAGCATGGAGAGCATTTGGTTCAGGTGTTTCAATACCGCAAAAGACTGTGCAGAAATAGGCTTCGCGCATCATCTCTAGCAATTTTGGACTTTGAGCTAGGTTGAGCGTTGCTTCACAGGCAAACTGGATGGGATAGCCATTGCGTTTTTGCCAGTCAATCAGGTGAGGAAGCAACTTCATGGCGGCGCGGCGATCGCCAACAAAGTTATCATCGACAAAATACACTGCCCCCAAATTCCCAGATTGTCGCATTGCATCTAGCTCCGCAACTACTTGCTCTGGTGTTTTCATCCGGGGACTGTTGCCGTAGAGTTCTGGAATATCACAAAACTCGCAGCGATAAGGGCAACCACTGGAAAACTGGACATTTGCCAGGAAATAATCATTGATATTCAGCAAATGATAAGCTGGAGTAGGAAACTCTGTTAGGGGCAAACGTTCCTTAGTTTCAAAGCGAATTTGCGCTTGGGGACGTTCCAGGTTTTGGTCAAGATATTCGATCATGCGATCGTTCGCATCTCCCAATTCACCCAAACTTAAAATGTCAAACTCAGGATAATATTCTGGACATCCAGATACCGAGGGGCCACCCACAACTGTGATTTTGCCAGCTCGATGGGCAAGTTCATTAATTTGATTAATCTGTGGTTTCTGGATATGCATTCCACTGACAATCACCACATCAGCCCATTGGTAATCAGCCCTAGTTGCTGATTTGACATTCTCATCAATAAACTTTACTTCCCATTCTTTGGGTAAGTAGGCAGCCACAATTAAAATACCTTGGGGTGGCATAAAAGCCCGGACATTACCCATAAGTGGGTAGGCGTGATGAAAAGTACCAAAAGAGCGGCTGTATTTAGGAAAGATACACAGAATGCGTCGATGGTGCAAAGGAACGTAGCGGGTTCCTTGAGTAACAGGAGCGGTTTTAGAATCGGCCGCGACATTAATTTGTTGATCCAAAGACTTCATATTCACAGTCATCGCAAATTTCACCCCGGAAAACTGAGCAGCTAACTTGACAATCTACTGGCAGAATCAGTTGTAATTGCAACTAGCTTACCGTGATATTTCAGAAGTTTTTAACTGTAAAATATAAAATCTCTCCTAAAAGCGCAAACTGAATTGGTTTACAAGCTAGTGTGATGGAAATGGGGCATTGGGGAACCACTACTGAACGCGAATGTGTCTCCCTTAGGAGTAGACGGGTTTCCCTTATCTAGTTGGCGTTCGGGCAATGCCCAACTTGTACTCCTTTGGAGAACCCGTAGGGTAGCAACTGGCGTCATGGGGGTATGAGCGTTTGTTATGAATTTAATTTACTTTCTTTTGCGTTCTTCTTGGGGGATGGTAGCGATCGCGATCGCTACCGGATTCCTGAGTGGCGGTAGTAGTGCTGGCTTGATTGCCCTAATTAGCCGTGCTGCTAGTAGCAGTTCCACTTCCTGGCTGACATCCATAACTTGGGGTTTTGCGGGGCTGGCAATAGTTGCACTGATTACCAGTATCATTTCCCAAGTGATGCTGATTCGCCTTTCTCAGAATGCTGTTTTGCAATTACGGATACGTTTGAGTCGCCAAATTCTCGCTTCTGAGTTGAGTCATCTGGAACGCTTAGGGAATCCTCGATTATTGGCAACTTTAACAGAAGATATTCAGGCGGTTGCCAATGCTGTTTATCAGTTGCCTTTCATCTTTATTAATCTAGCGATCGTCCTGGGTGGCATAGCGTATATAACTTGGCTCTCTTGGTTAGTACTGCTGATGGTTTGTGGTGTTACAGTAGTAGCGATCGCTAGTTGTCAGTGGCTACTCAACAGAGGCGGGAAATTGCTAGCCCTAGCTCGTGAAGATGAAGATCATCTGTTTAAACATTTTCGCACCATTACCGAAGGAGTCAAGGAACTCAAGCTAAATTATGGGCGGCGTCAAGACTTTTTAGAAGAAAAACTGCAATCAACTGCTAACGAATTTCGTGATCACAACGTTAACGGTCTAACCCTTTTTGCCATAACTTCAAGCTGGGGTCAACTCGTATTCTTTTTTGCCCTTGGTTTTGTCCTGTTTGCGCTGCCCCATCTGCTTACCATCAATCCTCAAACTCTCTCTGCCTACATTTTGACCTTGACTTATTTGGTGTTACCAATGGATAACATCATCAGCAAACTTCCTCTATTAAGCAAAGCCAGCATTGCCTTGCAAAAAATAGAGTCACTGGGTTTATCTTTAGCTAGTCGAACTGAAATATCGACTGTTCCACCTGCCCTGAAATCTGACTGGCACAGCTTGAAATTTAAAAATGTTACCCACACTTACTACACAGATCAAGAAGACAATAGTTTTATCTTTGGCCCCATCGACTTGATATTTTATCCTGAAGAATTAGTCTTCATTGTTGGCGGTAATGGTAGTGGTAAATCTACATTAGCTAAACTAATTACTGGACTTTACATCCCTGACAACGGCGAAATTTGGTTTGATAGTGAGTTAATTAGCGAACAGAACCGAGAATGGTATCGCCAGCATTTTTCCGTGGTATTTTCCGACTTTTATTTATTTGAAGAACTTTTGGGATTAAAAAATTCTAACTTAGATGCTCAAGCGGCAACATATTTAAAACAACTACAACTAAACCATAAAGTTAAAGTTGAAAATGGGCAACTTTCCACCACTGCACTTTCTCAAGGACAACGGAAACGACTAGCTTTACTCACAGCCTACTTGGAAGATCGACCAATTTATCTATTTGATGAATGGGCAGCGGATCAAGATCCAATATTCAAAGAAATATTTTATACGAAACTACTCCCAGAACTGCGATCGCGGGGTAAAACAGTGCTGGTGATTAGCCACGACGACCGCTATTTTCATTTAGCAAACCGAATTATCAAACTTGACTATGGACAAATAGAATACGACAAAACTTAACCCAAGCGGATTGGGGTAAACGACTTACTTATTTGATTTGTGAGAATTGCAACCTCCAGCTTTCCGACTTTTTTAAGAAGTCGGAAAGCTTTTTTCTCACGAACGATTCAAGATTGCTATAGTTTTTCAAGTTAAAATCTGAAGGTAGTACGGAGCCAAGCAACTACACTATCAGGATTGTCAGCATCAAAGTCTGGTGCAGTAATCCATATTACACCGGGCGTGATCGCAATATTATCATTGAGTTGATATTGGTAAAAGCCCTCAATATGTAAGGAGGTATCTTTGTCTACTTGACCAAGGCCCGCTCCTAAATTGATGTTCTTACTCAGAGTAGTCAACTTTGGCTCCATGCCCACAAAAATGCCTCCCAAACTACCTTTGTGAAATAAATCGGGAAATGATAGTCCGGCACCCCAGTCCCAAACTTCTGCATCACCCCTCCCTAAGTAACGGTGCGCGGAATAACCTACCCATCCATTTAATGCCACAGATGGATTAATCCGATAAAACGCTTCTACACCATAAGTATTTGCTAAAGTTGCTTTTCCAGCCACGGTGCTGTTTGCTAAGTTACTGCCGATGACTGGACCGAAGTTTGTGCCACTTAGACCTGTAGTGTTTGGTGGACTATAAGTATTGGCGTAAGTCAAAGCCAGCCGGAAATTATTCTTGGGGCTGCTGTATAGTAATTGTCCTAAAGCTACATACCTGCCTGAAAATAAGCCATTATTCTCTGTAGGATTGTTACCGTTAATCGAGGTGTACTCCAACCCTAATTGAAATTGTTTACTAAAGTCATGGAGAATGGCAATTCCGGCTCCGGTATCTCCGTAGTCATAGACCATATTTCGCCGCGAATATCGTGAGATCCCATTAGCTGCTGACCCTTCAAAATACGGGTTGATGGTTCCACTCAAGCCTAGTTCAAAGGCTCCATCAGACTGAGCAAAAACATTAATTGCAGTATTACTACCAGCTAAAAAACGATAGCGCAGGCCAGAGAGGAAAAATTGATTGTTGGGGAAAAGTGGACTGGCGTAATCAGAAGTTTTGCCATCATTAGTTCCAAGTATTCCACTTCTTGTTCCTCCGGAAGCGGTAATATTTCCTCCTGTGAGTGCTATCCGCAGTTGATCTGTACCAGTGAAACTGGTGTTTAAGCGCAAAATAACCCGGTCTTGAAATATGAAATTGTGAGGTGCGGGTTGCTTGGTGACGACGTTATTGCCTGCAACAATTCCTCCAATCACAGTCTCAACTTCACCAACAAGTTTAGTTGTAGTAGAAAACTGCTGTGCTTGCAGAGTCGCTGTTCTTGCTTCCAACGAATCCACTTTCCCCCGTAGTTCGGCTAGTTCTGGCGCAAATTGACTTTGGAGTTTTTGCAATGTTTCTAAATCTTCTTTTCTCAGCAGATCGCTAGTTCCTGCACTTACCAACTCATTGATTCGATCCAGCGCTGCATTTAGTCCAGCGGCAAACTCGTAACGAGTCATTGCCCGATCACCTTGAAAGGTTTGATTGGGGTAGCCTGCAATCACCCCATACCGTTCCACTAAAGATCGCAAGGCTTGAAACGCCCAATCAGTAGGTTTGACATCTGATAACTGCGAAACAGAAGTTACCTGTTCCATTGCTGTATTGTCATCTGGCGATCGCACTTGATGTCTGCTGACTGTGGGATCGGTAGTCTTAAAAGTAGGTAATGGTTTAGGTATAGGTGAGAGTAATTGTGAAATAGGTGTAACCTTCTCAACCACATAATTGTTGCGATCACGAAAAAATACAGGTGACTGCCCAGAAGCAGGAACAAGGGTGGTATCACTCACAGTAGATGCAACAGATTCAGGTATATTAGCTTGACTTTTTGCAGGATTAATAACTGAGATAATTGAAATATTTACCAAAAAAAGTAAGCACAATCTAAATCTAGAATTCCAGCGAACAATCGACATGACTCCTCAACCTTAAAAGTGAAATAACTGACTAAAAATTGAACAGCAAAAGCCGCAGAAATATTTATCACAATACTTCTGCTTAAATGCCAGATTATTTACTAGCAAAGATTTAGCTGGCTATATATCTGAAATTTCAGAGTCTCAAACCAGCAATCCAGTGATTGAATATGAAAGGAAAGAAAATCGCATCCGATTATTTTTTATTTAAATACTGTAATCCGATAGGGTTATAGTACTTTAGCAACCTATTTTTGCATAGAGATTTGTAAAATGCAAGCATCGTTACTTTAGGACAGTAAATTTTAATTCAAGATTTGCCATACCCGAATTGCCTGCATCGTACTTGTAAAAAGGTGCGTTGTGATTTACACAGCACTATTTCGCGATCATTCTGGCAGCGAACAAGACTAAGGTGGTTACTTTGCGTTTGAAAGGTAAATAACACTAGTACCGCAAGGCGGAAGTCAAAAGTCAAAAGGCAAAAGTCAAAAGTATTATGGAATGGGATTTTTATAGTTTTTAAATGGTTACTCGTCTTGCAAAGTTCTGATGCCTGCGGCGGGCTGCGCCAACGGCAAGAACCGCCGCTCAGACTTTGCGCTATTTACGCCGTGACGTACTAGTAGCTGTAACCCGCAAATTGCTTTCCTCAACAACACAGACATTGTTAAGAGTAATGTTTATAATGTCAATTGCTGTTTAAAAGTTAACTACGTACTAATCTTCATGTCATTCTTCTGTCAATCTTATCTCAGAATAATTTTTTGTATAAAATAATTATCTGTGACAGCAAAAAATTATCAGGCTTTTATCAAGTCATATCTTCTGCCGCGCTAGTCGCCAAAAATTAAAAAAAATTAACTCAACTTTAAAGGCCAGCAGAACAGAGTTATTCCACTTCGCTGATTACAGAAAATCAGGTAATTGCTTTGAGGCTTGGAAAATAAATCAAACGAGAAATGCTGATTTTTTGGTTGGTTCTTAACCTTGGTTTTGGTCAAAACTAATTTAGATGCGATCGCCCTGCTTGTCTCTCTCATCAGGACAATCGTCTTTATTAGCAAGCGCATTCACATTTTTGACACAATTGTGTAATAGGTTTGTCAAAATCATGTGTTATACATAGTGAACACAATATCAATTAATTATATAAGGCAGGTAATCCCTGTCTTTTTTTATAAATACTTTGGGTACAATCAAGTAATATTGTCACATTTTTGACATTAACTCATCATAGTGCCAAGACAAAGTGCAGTATTTAATTTATTAACTGGGGTTTTTGTCAAGAATCATTTATATACCAATACGGTTCACTTAAGAAAATTGTAGGTTGGGTAGAACGAAGTGAAACCCAACAAAGTCACGGAAGTGTTGGGTTTCGTTCATTAACCCAACCTACGCAGAAGTTGAGTTTTAGGCTTAACTGAACTGTATTGATTTATATACGCTTACCCTGAGCCGAGCAACATTATTACAAGCGTCCATAGCAAAAATTCAACATCTCAACAGTCATCGATTAAGAAGTTTATACAGCAATCTGGAATCAAACGCGCAGGAAATTTTGATCGTTTTTCTTGAGTGAATAGCAAAGCGATCGCTAAAGTAATTGTTGAGAGACATCACCACAGCCTATTCTCTGGCAATAACTATATCGTTGGACTTAATAACGGCATAAGCCTCTTTCCCCTCAGACAAATCCAACTCTTCTACCGATACTCTGGTGATAATCGAAGTTAACTCAACTTTGTGAACAATCTCCAGGGTCACCTCACTATTAACGGCTCCAGTGACAACTCGTTTAACAATACCCTTGAGAATATTGCGGGAGCTAACTTTGAGTGGTTTCTTTTGAATACTAATTTCTATCTCAGGCTGTTGAGCGTAGATATCTTCCTCTTCTGTGTTTATGGTTGGTTGCGAGTTGGATGGTGAAGAGTGTTGATTAAGACCACGTACTAGTTCCCGGAGAATCTCGGTCTTGGTGCGCTGAGACTGGCCGCAGAACTCTTCCAAAATCTTCCGCTCCTCTTCTGAGGTTTGGAATGTGACCCACCCTTGGTCTTTTTTAGGCATAAATTTACTGATATAGTTGGGGAAATATTGGTATTATTATTATTCTATCTAGCATCAATTTTAGAAAAAAACCTCTCAAGCACCTTTTTTATGAAAAGAAGACAAATTCTTGGCTTCCTGGGTATAGCAGTTGCAGGCTTGCTTCTGGCAATTGGTTTACCATTGGTTACTCCTTCTGTTGTAATAGCACAGTCAAACACCAGCATACTCGTGTCCGCAGCCGCCAGCTTAAAAGAGACACTAGAAGAAATTAAGCCTATATACCAACAAACTAAATCAAATGTCAACATTACTTATAATTTTGGGGCTTCTGGTGCCTTGCAGCAACAGATTGAGCAAGGTGCGCCAGCAGATGTCTTTATTTCTGCTGGCAAAAAACAAGTGGATGCCTTAGAAGAAAAAGGACTTTTGGTACCAGGTAGCCGTACTAACCTGGCAAATAACCGTCTAGTCTTGATTGTGCCTCAAGATGTTGTTGGCATCAGCAGCTTCTACAATTTAACAGATAGTAAGATTAAAAAAATTGCGATCGGTGAACCCAGGAGTGTACCTGCTGGACAATATGGGGAGCAAGTCTTAAAGAAATTGAAACTTTATGATCGAGTCAAGTCCAAATTCGTCTTTGCTAACAATGTACGTCAAGTCTTGGCAGCAGTAGAAAGTGGCAACGCCGAAGCTGGTTTAGTTTATGCGACTGATGCCAAAATCTCCAACAAAGTAAAAGTTGTAGTCGCTGCTGACGATAAGTTTCACTCACCGATTGTCTATCCAATGGCAGTAATTAAAGGCAGCAAAAATATTCCCGCAGCCAAGGAGTTTATCGAGTTTTTATCTGGCAGTCAAGCCAAGACTGTACTCAAAAAATATGGGTTTATTGTAAGTTAGTCAAAAGTCAAAAACCCTTTTATTCTGAGTAGAAAATGTGTAGGGTGTGTTAGCGATCGCGTAACACACCGAAAGCATCTTCAATGGTGCCTTAGGAACGGAACACACCCTACAAAAGTTACACTTTATTGAAAAAATCCATCAGAGGACTTTTCAAATATCCTCTGAGGCGAATCGTCTAAGAAGCTGCGGACTGTAATTTTTCTAGTCGTGCCAGCACTTCTGAACTGTGGATGCTTGGGTTGACTTTGACAAAAGTCTCGCGCAAGATGCCCTGAGGATCGATGAGAAAACTGTGGCGCATCGATAAGAAACCGAGCCACGAACCGTAAGCTTTACTCACTGAACCATCAGTGTCAGCCAACAGCGGGAATTTTAGTCCCTCTGAATCACAAAATTCGGCGTGAGAATCAATGTCATCAGCACTTACGCCAATAATCTGGGCGTTTTTTTCGAGGTATTGCGGTAAGTCTTGCTGAAAACGGCGAGCCTCTATAGTACAACCAGAGGTGAAGTCTTTAGGATAAAAGTAGAGGACTAACCACTTACCGCGCAAGTCAGAGAGGGAAATTTTGCCATCCCCTGTATTGGTTGGCAAAGTAAACTCTGGTGCGGATTGATTAATTGCAGGAAGTTTACCACCAAGAGCATCAGCAGCAGGGGTAAAATTCAGCCAGCTGATCACAGAAATACAGCTGACAAATAATATGCTTAAAAAAGTACGGCGGGAAATCATAGTGCAAACCAGAATTACAACTTTACACAAGTTTACAATTCTTGGTTGCTATTAGTCTCGCTCTGAGTGAGATTCGGGAGGGGTATCTGTACTTTCGATGTATTGGCTATCTAGGAGAAAGGCTCCCTTAGCGAAGCGAATACCCCAATATCCACCGGGACGGCGGTCAATGACTATACCTTCCTCGCCAATGTGAATCACATCGGGAGGGCGCAGCATGGGCATAGGTTCAGCAGTTTTGACGTAGGGCGGTAGTGCCACAATCCGGACTTTACTACCAATAGCGAATTCTTTAGACATTTTGAAACAGCTAGGAGTTATGAGTTATATGATGTCCGGCAAATCACCTATAATATGTCATTGCGACTGAAACGACGCAATCACAGGGTTTTTGGGATTGCTTTCCTTCTCTACGAGACGCTCCTCGAACGCTCGCAATGACGGTTATTTAAGCGGACTTGATATTAATCAAAACTCATAACTCCTAACTTTTACTAGGGGTTATCCAATTTTCTATTTTGGTATGAAGAAAGAGGGAAAGGAAAAGGGGAAAAAATTTCATCCCTTTTCCTCATCTTCTGCAAGAAGTCTATTAATTTTTGACTATGGAAAACAATGCCTGGACATCAGTCAAGGGTAAGTGCCATAGGAATTCTGGTTACCAAGTATCTGGGTCAAAGCCCCAGACTTATTAACTATTTTTTGAAAGATTATTATTGAGGATTGCCTTGTTGACGGCGCGAAGGGGCATTTTGACGGAATTGCTCTATTTTTTGCCGCTGTTCGGGGGTTAAGACTGCTTGAATCTGTTGTTTCTCAGACTCCCGGATTTGTCGGATTTGGGTTTTCTGTATTTCACTCAGATTTAAGTCAGCAAAATCACCTTTTCTACGACCGTGATGCTGACCTGGTTGCCGTTGGCCTGTTTGCCCCTGAGCCTTACGCGCTTGCCACTCAGCCCGACGCGCTTGTTTCGCTGCCTCTAACTTGGCCTTTTGTTCTGGGGTGAAAACTGCCTCCATTTTGGTGCGGCTATCGCGGCGAATTGCCTGAATTTGGTTTTTTTGGGCATCTGTTAGATTCAAGTCTTTCCAAGGGCCCCTTTCTTTTTGTGGACTTTGTGCAAGTAATACGGGTGAAGGAGAGGCTGTTTGAGCATCAACAGTAAAGGAGGTTGCAGTTAAAGTTAAGGCGATCGCTCCAGCGACTAACGATAATGCTTTGAGTTTCATTACTTGTCTGGTGGTTTTTTCCTGGTTGGATGCCACCATCATAAGAACTTATCTTCAGTAGTCACATGAGGAGAAAGTCATGGTTTTACCCATGACTTTAGTCATGATGGAATTTTAACAAATTTGACTGACAATAAATAATTAGGAGTTAAGAGTTAGAACTGATAAGTTATGAATAATGCAGATTTTGATTATGATTAATTTATAAATCCTTATTTTGCGTATTATCTAATTTTTTGGACATTGCACTTGCTCTTAATTGCTCATTTAGCGATAGATTTAAACATCTGCTGAAGTTCTAATCGTTGGATGCCGCTCAAAAGTTCTGAACTCCTAACTCCTAATTCATAACTCATAACTCATAACTGGAATGAAGCGACTAATGAATCGTCCAATTGAAATTAAGAAACATCCTTTTCCATCTCTGCTTTATCTGGAGTGGATACTACTAGCAATCACTGCATTGACAGCAGTTATACCACCTCCGTTACGGCGATTTGGTCCCAAACCTCCAGAACTATCAATTTGTGGTATATTTCCAGACTTATCAATTTGCAATCTCTTGCCAGAACTGTCAATTTATAGTCTAATTATTTTTGCCTTAATGGGCTTAAGATTACCCAAAAGTAACCAGATAACTAAGGTAATATACACAGTAATTGAAATTATATTGATTTTAACAACTGGACTTTTTGGTGAAAGATTTGCTCGCCTTTTCCCCGTTTTATACATAATTTTAGTTACTCGCAGTTGCTTAATTTTTAAGTTACCTGGACGTTTATTCATTACAACTTTATCATTTACCTTATTTTTAATTACTACACAGCTAAAATACCAGTTATTCAATTATCAAGCATCACCACAAGCACAAGAACGAGCTCGTTTTTTTAGCTGGAATTGGTCTTTAACATTTGGCTTAAGTTTAGTTTTTGTGTTGTTGATGATGAATGCAGTATTATCTGAACGGCACAGTCGAGAAAAGTTAGCGATCGCTAATGAAAAACTCCGTCAATATGCCATGCAAATTGAAAATCAAGCTACCTTGGAAGAACGTAACCGCATTGCTCGTGAAATTCATGATTCATTAGGACATTCTCTGACTGCTTTAAATCTACAATTAGAAACTGCTTTAAAATTGTGGCAATCTAATCCAGGTAAAGCAGAAACATTTCTAGCAACAGCAAAAGAATTAGGATCAAAAGCTTTAAAAGATGTCCGTCAATCTGTTTCTACTATGCGTTTTAATCCTTTACAAGAGCAATCTTTAGAACGTGCGATCGCTAGTCTTTCAGAAAGTTTTCATCGCTCCAATGGCATTTTACCAATTTATCAAATCAATCTGGAATCTTCTCTCACACCTGAAATCAACACCGCTATTTACCGGATTACTCAAGAATCGTTGACAAATATATCTAAATATGCGTTGGCAACAGAAGTGAAACTAGAACTTACTGAGATCAGAGGAAATTTACGATTGATAATTCAGGATAATGGTAGAGGTTTTGATTTAAGGCAAAATACTACTGGTTATGGACTTCATAGTATGCGCGATCGCACTTTAGCACTTGGAGGTGAGTTTAATATTAATAGCGCTCCTGGTTCTGGTTGCAAAATTACAGTTAATATTCCTTTAACAAGGTTAACATGATGATTAAAGTGTTGTTGGTAGATGACCAAGGTTTAATTCGTCAAGGATTAAGAGCGTTATTAGAATTAGAACCAGATTTAGAGATAGTGGGAGAAGCAGAAAATGGTGAACAGGCGATTAATTTGGTTGCTAAATTTCAGCCAGATGTTGTATTACTAGATATCAGAATGCCCATTATGGATGGAGTTGCAGCTACGCGAGAAATTCAAAAACGTTTTGCAAAAACTAAAATTTTAGTACTGACGACTTTTGATGATGATGAATATGTGTCAGCAGCCTTGCAAAATGGGGCAATGGGTTATTTATTAAAAGATACGCCCTCGGAAGAATTAGCTGTTGCTATTCGTGCAGTTTATAAAGGATATACTCAATTAGGCCCAGGTATAGTTAAAAAGCTGTTAACTCAGTTTTCTAATAGTACACCAACTCAGTCATCGGCTGTACCATCTAATTTAGCTGAACTTACTCCTAGAGAAAAAGAGGTTTTGCGGTTAATTGCTACAGGCGCTAGTAACCGAGAAATTGCCCAGCAACTCTACATTTCTGAGGGGACTGTGAAAAATCATGTTACAAATATTTTAAACAGGTTAAATTTGCGCGATCGCACTCAAGCTGCGATTTGGGCAAATACATATTTATCCTATTTGAATGAGCCAAATTAAGTAATTTGTAATTCGTAATGACGCTCTCTACGATCCGCTACGCCTAACAAGATCCCCGTAGGGGTACGAATACTCGCTAACGTAATTCGTAATTTTAACGTCTATATAATTTATGGGGTGTGTTAACCCTGAAAGTACGACACCATTTCGGGGTTTTCGGTGCGTTGTGGAAGCCGTAATCCGCTCTACATCAGAATTCACACCCAGATAGATCCCCGACTTATTCAATAAGTCGGGGATCTAAATCTAGCTTATTTAGTAAAATGTCTTTTGTTACTTTGATATTATCTAAATGACTTATACCAATTCTCCGTGAGCTTGCACTTAATGATTACTCCTTCTGTCAAGGCGTACTTGGCCTACTTGGCGGTTCGTTTAATAATTAAGTGCATCTTCATAGCGAATTGGTATTAGCAATCACCTCTTCGCAAAAGATATTAATTTGTGATTGATTTACAGTGATTAAATCTTGAATTGAAGCACGATATACAATTTATAATACACCACTCCAAACACAAGCAGTTGTACACATCAGACAAAGTTTGGCAGTTGTATACATGTTATAACCTTCTAAAGAAGGGTTTTTAAGTTTAGGTGTTAAATTACGAATGACGTTGATTTATGCATGGGTTAATCAAGCGTTGTCTCTTTTCACAGTGTTATGAGCTATGTCCATGACTTCGTTATCTTTAACAATCACGGTACCGGAAGACACATCTCCTTCTTTTGCTTCTGCCAAAGCTAAAGGCATAAAATTTTCTGGGTTACTATAAGCTGAGGTTAACATAAGGATAATGATTAATAATATCGTATTTCTAATGTTATAACTGGGAATTAAGATTAGTTAATGGTCGAATATGTTACTGAGCAGACAAGAAACAGAATTTTACTTAACAGACCTGGAAACACCATTAGGGAAAGCGATTAATTTAACACTTGCTGCGATGGTGCTATTATCATCAGGAATTTTTGTGGCAGAAACTTATAATATTCCTGATTCTGTGCGGTTTCAATTACATGTAGCCGATACTGCGATCGTTATCATCTTTGCGGTGGAATATTCACTCCGTCTTTGGAGTGCAGAAAATAAAATTAAGTATATTTTTAGCTTTTATTCGATTATTGACTTAATGGCGATTTTGCCATTCTTTCTAGGAATGGTGGATATCAGCTTTATCCGCCTACTGCGATGGTTTCGGATTTTACGATTAATCAGATTTATAGATAGAAAATTTTTATTCGCCACTATCAGCACCGAAGATGGCATGATTTTTGTGCGAATCCTATTTACATTATTTGCAATTGTTTTTATTTATTCTGGCTTAATTTATCAAGTAGAGCATCCGGTTAATCCTCAAAATTACAGGACATTTTTTGATGCATTTTATTTCTCTGTTGTCACAATGACAACTGTGGGATTTGGCGATGTTATTCCAATTTCTGAATTAGGACGTTTGCTAACAGTACTGATGATTTTTACAGGAATTGCACTGATTCCTTGGCAAGTGGGAGATTTAATTAAGCGAGTGGTGAAAACTGCTAATCAAGTAGAAACAGTTTGTTCAGGTTGTGGTTTGGCTTTCCACGATGTAGATGCTGGGTTTTGTAAAAGGTGCGGGACTAAGTTACCTAGTCGCAGGGTTGATTGAGAGAGTAAGTGGTGGCGCTGACGGCGCGTAATTTAAGTGTGTGCTACAAAGTCCAGACGCGATGAATCGCCAAGCAGCGATCGCAATTTGGTTTCGGTTATTAGAGCGATCGCTACCTCCATAGCAGAGATAATAGTTTCATTTACGCTAAAATAATCTTTCTCCGGCAGCCGTTCAGGAAAGAGAATATAACCAATGCCTAACCTCAACCTCCTTTCAGAATATAAAAGCTTTGGTGGCAAACTTGGCTTTTATAGTCATCCCTCCTCAACCTGTAACGCTGAAATGTGCTTTGCTGTCTATCAACCACCACAAGCAACTCAAAAACCAGTGCCGATTCTCTATTTCCTCTCTGGTTTAACTTGCACTGAAGAAAATTTTATGGGGAAAGCGGGGGCGCAACGCTACGCAGCCGAGTATGGTTTGATGCTGGTTGTGCCAGATACTAGTCCTCGGAACACAGGTATTCCTGGTGAGGATGATGACTGGGACTTTGGCACAGGTGCGGGCTTTTATGTTGATGCTACAGAGGAACCGTGGCATCAACACTACCAAATGTATAGCTATGTCGTCCAGGAATTACCTGCTTTAATTACCGCAAACTTCCCCACGCAACCGGAGAGACAAGGTATTTTTGGTCATTCAATGGGGGGACACGGGGCGCTTGTCTGTGCAATGAGAAACCCAGAACTCTACAAATCAGTATCAGCCTTTGCACCTATCACTGCACCTATGCGTTGTCCTTGGGGTGAAAAGGCTTTCAGTGGTTATCTTGGCAGCAATCAAGAAAGTTGGCGTGCTTATGATGCCAGTGAATTAATCAAGCAAGTAGGATATCATAGTCCAATTCTAATTGACCAAGGGACTGCTGATAAATTTTTAGTTGAGCAATTACTACCAGAGGTGTTTGAACAAGCTTGTGCAGATGTTAAGCAGCCGCTAAACTTGCGTTACCAAGAAGGCTATGACCATAGTTATTATTTCATCGCCAGTTTTATTGAAGATCATATCCGCCACCATGCGTTAGCGTAGCTTACCGTAGGTATCGCTTTATTAATTACAGCAGTTTTCATCTATTTAAACCCCACATTTCTATTTTGATTTTTGAACCCAAGTGAAGTACTGACTCCCCTTAATCCCCTCCCCACCTGCGGGGAACTCAGGGTCACCTCTGGGGATTAGGGGCAGGGAGAGAAAGCATAACTTTGAAGGGGTGGGGTTCTTGGGGTTTAATTAAGTAATTAAGCGGATATGATATAGCGTTTCCCAATAAGAGTAGTGAATCGGTGATACATAACAGATATATAATTGGTTAAACTTTGTTTGTGAGCAAATAAACATGAGTTATTTTAACCATCATCAGCATCGAAAAGACTATATCATCCTCTTAATAATTTGGCTGATAGCATTAGCTATAGATAGAGCTTGGTTTTTATTAGATGAATCGATTCCATCTTATGATCAAAGTGCCCATTTAACGACAGCATTACATCATTATAGAATTTTTCAAAACCTCAATATCTTCTCAGGAAATTGGTGGTTATCTCTGTGGCAATTAACTCCTAGTTATCGCGCTCCTTTTGTATATATTTGCACCGTACCATTTTTGATATTGTTTGGACGTGGATATGATCAAGCAAGTTTGGTCAACTTATTGTATACTGCGATGATTATACTTTCAGTGTATCATTTAAGTAATTTTTTATTTCAAAACCGAAAAATTAGCATAACTGCCAGCATATTTTGTCTATTATTTCCTATTTTGGGAATTATGCGGACAGATTATTTATTAGATTATGGTTTGACAGCAATTGTTGCAGTAACTTTTACAGTTCTGACAATTTGGAAAGATAGTTATATTGGGTTTTTCTCATGGGGGTTAACTATCATATTGGGCGTAGGAATAGGTTTAATCTTGTTGGCTAAACCTACAGGCATTATTTTTATTTTAGTTCCTAGTATTTGGGCATTAATTAGTTTTATTAGAAAACGTAAATTCATCAAGCTAATTCAAACTTGCTTATCTTTGATGATAGCTTGGTTAATTTGTCGTTTTTGGTATGGCTTAAATTGGTTAACAATTATCACATCGGCATTAAACGCTAACCAAGCCGGAAAAGGGGAGGGCGATCCTTCTGCGACAACTATTGCTGGATGGTTATACTACCCACAAATGATCCCAGAAAGCGTTGGTTTACCAATATTCTCTGTGAGTATTGGTATTTTATTGGTTTATCTTATTAAATATCAATTTACTACTGATTTAATTCCAGGATATGTTTATAAATCGGCTCGAATTTGGTTATTAGTTACCTTAGTGAGTAGCTATATAATTTGTTCTTTGGGCACAAATAAAGACATTAGATTTATTCTGCCATGCTTTCCTATAATTAGTTTAATTTTAGCGGATTTATTCAATTTAATTGAGAATATATATTTTGATAGACTGAGATTAGCAACTCTGGTATTAAGTTGCATAGTGTTACTCAATAATTTGTTCCCATTACCCCTAATTCAAGCATGGGGTGGTAAACATTTACCTAATAATGATGGCAACAAATATCCTTTAGGTAAACTGATAAATCAAATCACCGAAAAAAATTTATATTTAAGGTCAAATTTAGGGGTAATTCCCGTTTCTATACCTCAAGTAAATGAGTTTACTTTCAATTATTTTGGGGCTTTAGCAGATTTTCGCGTATATGGCAGAAAATTAACAACGAAATTATCTCAGATAGAGGAAGATTTACAATATTTTTGTTGGTATGTCACCAGAGAAAATGAATCATACAAACCAGGAGAAAAGGGAGAAACTAAACGGAAATTAAAATCTTTAGTCGAATCTTCTACTGATTTGAAATTAGAGGGCGATTGGATATTACCTAATGAAGATAAACTTAGATTATATAACTGCAAAAATCCTCATGTAGTTGTGCAAAAATTAAGTAATACTGAGTCTGTAATTAATATAGAAAAAGTGGCGATTTCTCAGGAACTAATTTTAGATAAAAATAATCCTGTAACCTATCAAATAACAGGTTCATGGGATGATTTGCAAAATGGTTTATTACTGTTAAAATGGCAAAATAGCCAATCATCTTGGGATCACGATCATGCCATTGGCTTGGGTAATTTATACTGTGGTATCAAATGTCATCCTCAAGGAACTTTCCGGGTAAAAGAAGCCTTAGCCACATTTATTCCTAAAACACTACCAGTAGGAAGATATCAACTATCAGCACTATATTTAGATAGAAGAAACAGCAAAATCACATCTTTAAATATTCCAGATATTACTGTAAATGTGACAGATTTAGGAACAGTAGAAAAATCGCCAGCTTTAGATTTAGTTACCCGCACTTCACAACTAGCACAAGATTTACAACAGGGTAAATTAAAGAATATATTTGTGCAGATATATAATTTCAATCAATACGATCCTACTCAAGATTATTTAAAACAAATTGAATTTGCAGGTAATTATCATTTGCAAAAAGAGCCAGATAACTTAAATTGGCGTTACACTCTAGTTTTATCACAACTTTTACAGCGCCAAGTTCCAGAATTAATCCAAAATTTAATAGAATTAACTAAATATGATGCTCAAAATCCTTACACATGGCTTTATTTAGCTTTTGTTTATTTATATAACTTTCAACCTGCACAAGCTGAACAAAAATTAGCGATCGCAGAACAATTAAAACCAGATATACCAGAATTAAAAACTTTAAAAACTGTAACAAATATTATGAAGTTTTTGCCATTAATCCACTTTTAAAATATCAGTAATGAACAAAATAATGTAGCAGTCCTATTTGAATTGTGAAAAATATAGACAAGAAAACAAATCACCAATAACGCTTTCTCTACGAGAGGCTTCCACCAACACGCAGCGTCTCGTAGACAAGAACGTAAACGGAAGAAAGAAGAAAGAGATATATAATTTTCACAAATGATTTAGAACTGCTATAGTCAATTTACCTTTCTTTAAAGGGACTTGCAAAGAAATAAAATTGCTCCTACAAAAATCATCCGATTTTGCTAAAACAAACTATTTTGTCAATTAAGCACTCACAATATAAGGCGAGTCGATCGCCGCTACACGTCTAGCATCCACCAAAGCTTGATATACCATCGCCGCTACCTCTGCGCGTGTAGCATCGCGGGTAGGATTGAGTTGTTTGAGATTCGGGTGATTGACGATAATCCCCTTATTTATAGCTTTTACTACCTCATCCTTGGCATATTCAGGAATCTTTGCTTGGTCATCAAAAACTTTGATAGTTGCTGTACCATCACTAGATAACTTCAATCCATTCACTAGGGAGACAATCACTTGCACACGCTGGATATTTTTGTTGGGGCCAAAGGTATTGTCAGGAAAACCAGAGAGAAATAAACCCTGATATGCCTGCTGAATTACCTTGGATGCCCAGAAGTCTGCTGGTACATCTTTGAATTTGATCACAGGGCGGTTTGGCGATGGGTTGAAAGCTTTTACCAGTAATGCGGCGTATTGCGCCCGTGTCATCGTCGCATCGGGTTTAAATGTGCGATCAGGAAAACCATTAACTATCCCCAATTTGACTAATTCCCGAATAAACCCACCCGCCCAATGATTACTAATATCGGTTAATTCGATACTAGGAGTAGGCGTGGGTGTAGGTGTGGGCGTAGGCGTAGGCGTGGGTGTGGGCGTAGGCGTGGGTGTGGGTGTGGGCGTAGGCACAGGAGTAGGCGTGGGCGTGGGTGTAGGAGTAGGCGTGGGAACTGAACTATCTGCAAACTCTACGTTTCCCGTGACTTTAGACGCATTTATTTTATTTCCCACAGAAACCAGCTTGTTGGAACTGGCATTTTGCAAATCAAATTTACCGTTATTTTGTAGAGTATTGCCGCCTGGATTATTAGTACTGCCGATATCCGGTAGGGCACTTCCAATTACTGTGATCCCATCGTCAGTGTTATTCTCACTAACATTGTTACGCAATACAGGACGAGTGCTACCAGAGATGACAATTCCAGAACGGTTTTCGGAAATTTTGTTATCTCGAAGGGTGGGTGATGCAGTATCACTAATAGCAATGCCAAAACCTGTTTTGAAGAAGGTATTACCTTGAATTTGACCTTTGGAATTTTTAGCGATCGCAATTCCATTGGCTGCATTTTCACTGAACACATTACCTAGAATAACTGGGTTAGCATCGCCTGTAGCAAATACTCCCTCCCGCTTACAGTTAATGAAGGTGCTATTAGCAACAGTAGGAGCAGTTGATTCAATCCAGACACCACTACCACGGCTAGCCAAATTTGTTACAGTCACCCCCCGGAGTTCAGCTTTATCCAGCAGCACAAATGTGATATTCTGAGCAGCAAAAGTACGGCTGAGGTAGTTACCACTTCCTTCAATCAAAATGCCATCACCTTTGTTGGCTTCATCACCCACCACTATTACGCCAGATGGAACCGTTAGCGGAAAGACTTCACCGTTAGCAGCATTATAATTCCCTTTTGCCAGTTGAATTTTAGTGTTATCTGTAGCTACCTTGAGGGCTTGGGCAATAGTTTTGAACGGGGCTTGTTGGCTACCAAGGTTGGTATTGCTACCTGATACTGGATTTACATAAAAAGTTTGAGCCATATTTATACTTCAAAAAAATACATAGCTATCTTAGCGCTAACCATGAAAGTGAGTAGCAGTTGATGCATTAAATTACTTAAAGTACTTGTCACTACAAAGTTCAAAAATTACGCATAACCCTGATTTACTCGCATATTTGTGTAGGCGTAGCCCGTCGTAGACATCGCTGGGTGCTAAACATGGCTGAAATACTCAAATTACGTATAGGACTTATGTACTAACACATAAGTCCTATTTATGTAAAAACCCTAAAGACATAATGAACTAGATTGTGTAAAACTGAACAGTTGTTTTTGAAATTTTGGAGTTTAGGGATGTCAAGCGATCGCCTGAGTCACCTTGAGGAAATTCTGACCCGTTATCGTCAACAGGTGTCAGGTAAAGAATTGACGTTGACAACGACTCCCGATGAAGACAAGGAGCGAATTAAGTTGCAGATCAGCGACGTGAAAAAATCGATGCAGCCGTATGAGCAAGAGTACTGGGAGATTCTCTCAGAGCAGTCACGATCTATGGAAATTTCAGAACAAGAGGCACAGGTTGTAGTTGCAGAAATTGTGAACCAAGTTCGTAAAATTGAAGTAAGCTCATCTACATATCCTGATGAAGTTCTTATGCTCTTGAGAGGAATCCGAGATAAACTGAATCAGCCAGATAAATCAGCAGCAGCAAAGCTCAAAGGAATAATTTCTTCAATCCCGCCTTTTGTGGGAATTTCTTACGAAGCGGAGCTAGATACAGAAAACTTCTTGCGTACCCATTTCCCAACTTTTACTAAATTGATAAAGGGAACAATTAAAAAAAAACAGCTTTCTTAACTTCTAGTGAACACGACTTCAGTAATTTAAGTACTCCTTCAAACTCAAATATAGAATTTTCAAATGAATTTAAAGATTTCCTTGATGATACTGGAATAAAGTTTGCACATCGAAATCGTGAAACTATTTCTCTAAATGATTTATTTGTCTATCCTAATTTAAGAGTTATAAAAGAATCGTTAGAAGGAATCTCATCAAATATTTCAGGTGAAAAGCTACTAGAATATGATAGCCGTATGCTTATTTTAGGAGATGAGCAGTCAGGCAGAACTACTCTTGCCAAAAAAATCTGCCTAGATGCTCTTTCCTTTGGATTCTTACCTTTACTAGTTGATGGGGCAAATATAAAAAGTTCTAGGATTGAGGAACAAATTGCAAAGTTAGTTTCAGATACATATCATTTTATATCGGTAGAAGAATTTATTAATAAATCTAATATTATTTGTATTGTTGATAATATATCAACAGTCAAACTTAATCAGAAGGGTAAAATTAAATTTATAGCAAGTCTTAATTCGATTTTTCCTCGTACTATTCTGTTTGCTGAGGAATCTTTTAGATTTGCCGTACCTGATTTTCCTGATCTTGATGATTATAAAAAATTAGAAATTCTCCCTTTTGATAATGTCCATCGTGCCAAACTAATTGATAAATGGGTTGCACTAGACTTAACTGAAGAAACAGATGATCAGCAGATTTGGGCAAAGATAGATGAACTGCGTCTCCATGTAGACTCGCTTGTACGCAAGAATGTAGTTCCTGCAAAACCATTCCACATTTTAACGCTTCTTCAGTCTTTCGAGACAATGACCACGCAGAGACTTGAACTCACTGCTTATGGACACTATTATCAGTATTTGATCTACCAAGCCCTAGAGCGTGTTCATGTAGAACGAACTGAGATTGATAGGTACTTCAATGTTTTATCAGAACTTGGGGGAGCAATTTTAGAGTCTCCCTCCGAAAGTCTTGATGACTCTGATTTGCATGCATTCTTTAAAAAATATTCAACTAATTTTCTTCCAGTTGATCAACATAAAGTGATTAGAGATTTGGTCAGTTCATTTATTCTGCAACGATCAGAGACTGGTTTAAAGTTTCGTTACCGTTATCTATTTTACTTCTTTGCAGCGAAAAAATTGGCAGACTCTCTTCATCGAGGCGAAGAAGCTAAAAAGAGAATAAAACATCTAGTAAATACGATTCATCTTGAGAAGGCATCGAACATAGTTCTGTTTCTTACGCACCATTCTAAAGATCCGTGGATTCTTGATGAGATTCTACTTTCTGTTATAGATATTTTTTATGATGAGAAAGAAGTAACACTAGAAGCAAGTTCTTTATCTTTTCTTCAAGATTTTGTTCAAGAAATACCTGACCTTGTTTTAGAGAATCGTGACGCAAGCCAAGAACGATTAGAAGATGATAGACAAAAAGATTTTATTGAACAACATGAAGATCAGGATAGCCCTGTAGATGACGACAAAGACGTAGAAGAATTTATGGTAAAGGTGAATAAAGTATTCAGAGCAATTGAAGTCTGTGGACAGATTTTAAGAAATAGGCTTGGCTCTCTAGAGCGAAATTCTCTAGAGTTCATCTATGAAGAATCAGTTTTGGTTTCACTAAGATTTCTTAGCGTCTTTATAAGATTTTCGGAATACGTGCGAGAAGAGTCAATCAGGAAAATTAAAAAGATATTAGAAGAAGAGCCAAATCTTCCAGACTCAAAAATTATTCGGGAAATTGAGTCTTTTTACTTAGGAATTAATTACACAGTTATTTTGGCGATGCTTTACAAAATTTCGTTTTCTCTAGGTTCCCCTAAAGGTCGTGACATATATATTAAAGTAACCGAAACCAACGATAAGCCTTCATTTTGCTTGATTCAAGAAATCATTGAATTGCAGTTTGAAAAAAATTTAGATACCGATAAAATTGATAAATTACACTCTGAATTCTCCAAAAATCCTGTTTGCGATCGCTTATTGAAACAGATTGTTTTGCGCCACTGTTATATGCACGATATAGGATATAAGGTTCGTCAAAAACTAGCGAGCATACTTAATATTCCAATTCAGGTACAGCGTTCAATTTTGCTCGCATCAAAAATAACTCAAGATTAGTTTGTTGCTCACATAAAAATGAAATGCTATAAAACTATGGTTAAGCAATAACAACAATTTGATAAGAAAGCACCACTGGCTCTTGCGTTAAACCGCCTAATTTTCTCATGCCTTAAGCTTTCCTTCCCCTTGAAGTATCCAGTACAGCGAAACTAGCTAAAGGTAGATTAAGTAATGACCTAATTATTAATTTCCAACAACCCAGACGGTGGTGTAATTTCAATGCGACCAGATGGCAAGTCTACCACTGGTGCGATCGCTTGTACAAATGGAATCAAAACAGTCTTTTGCTTTTTGTCAGTAGCAAATGATTCATGCAACTTCACTTCTAACAAATCATTCCCCGCAGGAATGATATCTACCACCGTACCAACGAGTTCGCCAGATGCTTGCATGAAGACTTCCAAGCCAATCAAATCGAGGACATGATATTCATCTTTGCCTAATTGGGGGCGATCGCTTGCTGGCACCATTAACTTACAACCGCGCAACGCCTCCGCCTGATCGCAATTTTCCACACCAGCTAATTTGATCACATACAAGTTTTTGTTACTGATGTAACGTCCTGTCAATAATTCGATTGGTTGTGGTTCTGTTTCACCTGAACGCAACAACCAACGTTTTCCTGGCACCTCAAATCTTTCGGGGAAGTCAGATACAGGATAAACCCGTAATTCTCCAGATAATCCTTGAGGGGCAACAATCTTACCTATTTCTAGCCAATTATCTGATTTGGGCATTGGGAAAAGAATTCTTATAACTCCTGTACAGACGCGATTAATCGCGTCTCTACCCCTAATCACGCACTCACAGCGGCACGCTGATAAGCTTCTTCAGCCACTTTTGCTAAACGTTGCATAGCGGTGGCAATCTCCTCATCGCTGCCTGTAAGGCTGATGCGGAAGCATTGGTGCTTGTGCGCCCACTCTTCCTCTAAACCAGGGAAGAAGGTACTTCCAGGGACAATAATCACACCTACTTGCTTGAGTTGCTGGTAAAATTCCCAGTCACTGATGGGTAGATCCTGTAACCACAACCAAGCAAAAATTGCTCCTTCACCGCGATGGAGATACCAAGGTAAATTCTTGGGCATCGCTTGTTCTAAGCTGGTTTCTAAAACGGTAAATTTATTTTGGTAAAAGGGACGGATGACAGTGTGAGAAATTTCCACTAATGCACCAGAATTGATTGCAAAAGCAGCGATCGCTTGGCCGTAACGTGAAGAATGGAGACTCATATTTGCTTGGAAACACTCCAACGCCTCAATCCACTTTTCATTTCCAATGGCAATACCAATCCTTTCTCCTGGTAATCCCGCTTTTGATAAACTCATGCAGTGTAAGATATTATCACCAAACACTGGTGTCATTTCGGTAAAGTTCAATGCTGGGAAGGGAGGCGCATAAGCCGAGTCAATTAACACGGGTACATTGTAAGGTGCAGCCAGGGCAACAATCTTTTTCACCTCATCATCACTGAGGACATTGCCAGTGGGATTACAGGGGCGAGAGAAGAGGACACAACCCGTGTTTTCTGTAATCGAGAGTTGGCTGAAGTCGGGGCGATATTTAAATCGGTGGGCAGCTGCATCAATATCAAGAGTCGGTTTGTGAGCGATTAGGGCTTTTGGAACTAAGCAGATACCACCGTAACCTGTGTAGTCAGGACAGAGGGGCAAAACAATTTGTTTTAACTCGCCGCTGGGAGTATAGCCAGCGAAGGCATTCGCAGCGTAGAAGTAAAGGGTTTGACTGCCGGAGGTAATGAGGATATTGCCTTCGGTCAAGTTTAACCCGTAGCGTTTGTTAAAATCATTGACGATCGCTTCAACAAATGGTGCATAGCCCTGACTTGAGCCGTAGCGACAAACTACCTCACCATATTCTGGACTAGCGAGAAGTTGTGCAGTACAATCCCGCCATAACTGCTCTACCTCTGGCAAAATCAACGGATTACCAGCACTCAAATTAATAAACTCCTGCCCTGCACCCGCTCGTAATGTCTCGATAATATCCTTCATGATTGCTCTTACGCCAGTCAGGTTTGACATTTGAGCGCCAATTTGAGTTAGGTCAGGGTTCATAAGCTGTGACAAAATATATTAATTGAGGAGTGGACAAAATATTTGGGGGTTGCTGCTGACATCAAGTTTACATCGTTGGCAAAACAGCTGTTGCCGCCTTTAACCAATTTAGCTACAGAATGATATTTTAACAAAGTGATATTTATGGTTTTAGTGGCGATCGTGCTTACTAAATACGATGAAGTGATGCAAAAGTGGTTCATGCACTCAATATGTTTAAGTGAAATAATCCCGGTACTTCAGCACTGGTAAGAAAGTCAAAAAACTATATAGGAGGGCTGACGTTGCAAGTTAAAGCAGCAGTAGCTTACAGCGCAGGTAAGCCGTTGACGATTGAAACCGTTCAACTATCGGGGCCACAAGCCGGCGAAGTGTTAGTTGAGGTTAAAGCCACCGGAGTTTGCCATACCGACGCCTTTACTCTATCTGGTAACGATCCCGAAGGTTTGTTTCCAGCAATTTTGGGACATGAAGGTGCTGGTGTGGTGGTAGAGATAGGCGCTGGTGTCACCAGCCTCAAACCAGGGGATCACGTGATTCCCCTTTACACTCCCGAATGCCGTCAGTGCGAATATTGCCTGAGTTTCAAAACTAATCTTTGTCAAGCCATTCGCTTAACTCAAGGACGCGGTGTCATGCCCGATGGCACCAGTCGCTTTAGTATCGATGGGCAGATGATTCATCATTACATGGGTACATCCACTTTTGCCAACTATACAGTACTGCCGGAAATCGCCCTGGCAAAAATTCGGGAAGACGCCCCATTTGATAAAGTTTGTTACATTGGCTGTGGTGTGACTACTGGTGTTGGTGCAGTCATCAATACTGCCAAGGTGGAACCGGGAGCAAATGTCGTGGTTTTCGGCTTGGGTGGTATTGGTTTAAATGTCATCCAAGCGGCGCGGATGGTGGGAGTGAATATGATTGTCGGGGTGGATCTTAATCCCAGCAAACGCGCCTTGGCAGAAAAGCTTGGCATGACGCACTTTGTCAATCCCCAGGAAGTAGAGGGTGATTTAGTTCCCTATCTGGTTGATTTAACAAAAGGCGGTGCTGATTACAGTTTTGAATGTATCGGTAATGTCAAAGTTATGCGTCAAGCATTAGAATGCTGCCATAAAGGTTGGGGCGTCAGTGTGATTATCGGTGTTGCTGGTGCTGGACAGGAAATCAGTACTCGTCCTTTTCAATTAGTAACTGGGCGCGTTTGGAAAGGTTCGGCATTCGGTGGCGCTAGAGGACGTACAGATGTGCCGAAAATTGTTGATTGGTATATGGAAGGTAAAATAAACATTGATGATTTGATTACCCATGTGATGCCGATTGAGCAAATTAATGATGCTTTTGAGTTGATGCATAAAGGGGAATCAATTAGGAGTGTGCTGACTTTCTAGTTCGTAATACTCGCCTCCGGCGAGAAGCAAGCTACGTAATTTGTAATTTGTAATTAAAAAGGCTTTGTAGCTGATGGAATGCTACGAATAAAAGCCAATACGCTTGGCTTTGTGGAGAATTGTAGGTTGGGTTAAGCAAAGCGCAACCCAACCTATACAATTTAAGGTTTTTGGCGCTAACCCAAGCGTATTGTAATAAAAGCCTAAAGTTTTGTGTCGCTCGTTCCCAGCCTGGAGGCTGAGGATGTATTCAAACAGGTCTGCTGCCTCTCGTCAATCCGCAGAGCGTCTTTGGCTTTGCTCCTGAATTCTGATTTTTAAATTCTGAATTCTTCTTCAAGTATATTTGCTGATTACTTTATCAAAATACTTAATTACTTTATCAAAATACTTAATTACTTTATCAAAATACCTAATTACTTGATTAAAATAGCATTTGACTTACTCAAAAGCTCATTCGACTTACTCATTTTGGTGTTTTCCGCAAGTAAAAGCTCATTTGACTTACTCAAAAGCTTATTCGACTTCCTCATTTTGGTGTTTTCCGCAAGTAAAAGCTTATTCGACTTCCTCATTTTGGTGTTTTCCGCAAGTAAAAGCTCATTCGACTTACTCTTTGGGTCTATCAAGCATTAATTGTATTGTAAATAGATAGGTGTGAATAATTAAAGGACTTTCATCCAGGCTAAAGCACCCTAGAATTAAGGAAGGTTCACCAGGTTTTGAATCAACTATGCAAACACCACAAACAAGACAAATAGAGGGAAACCTGATGCTAAACTTCTATGAAGCAGACTTTTACAGTTGGACTCAAGAACAGGCTAACCTTCTGCGTCATCACCAATGGAATAAGCTTGACTTGCCAAATTTAATTGAGGAAATTGAATCTTTGGGAAGAAAGGAATGCCAAGAATTGAGAAATCGTCTTAGTATATTAATTGGACATTTACTCAAATGGGAATATCAACCAAAGCAACGGAGTCGTAGCTGGTTAGCGATAATTAGAGTCCAACGACGGAAATTCTCAAGTTGATGAGCGAAAATCCTAGCTTAAAGCCTTACCTTGAAGAAGCACTCCCGGAATCCTATGAAAACAGTAGGGATTTAGCATCAGGAGAAACAAATCTACCACTCTCAACTTTTCCCCAGCAATGCTTATATCCTTTTGAGGAAATTCTGAGCGATCGCTTTTATCCGGGTGAGCCTGCGACAAATGATTTAATGGATTGACTTTTCTCCAGTCTCAAGACGCAAGTAACAAAATTTCTTAACTTGATAATACCCCATCAAAGTATCGATCAATTTCTGCCGTAAGTTTTTCAAAGTCCACAGGCTTGGTTAAGTGGCATTTAAAACCAGCCTGAAGCGCAAGTTCCCTATCCTCTTGGCTACCGTAGCCGGTGAGCGCAATCAGAATTGAGCGAGTAAATTTGGAGTCTTTACTCAATTCCTGTGCAACGGCGAATCCATCCATCTCAGGAAGTCCAATATCACAAATAATCACATCAGGCTCAAACTCTCTTGCAGTTTGTACCCCTGAAATTCCATTGTTGGCAATGGAAACTTCATGCCCGAAGTACTCAAGCACTGCTTTTAATGTTACGGCTGAATCGTCATTATCTTCGATAACTAAAATCTTCAACGATTTTTTAGCTGCCTCTATAATCTCTAGGTCGTTGTCCAAGGCTGTAATCTCTTCGCATACAGGGAGAGTGACTTTGAATTCTGCTCCCAAATTGATCCCTCTACTTGAGGCTTCAACATGACCACCATGAAGTTCAACAAGACTTTTGACTACCGATAGTCCCAGACCTAGCCCGCCCCTCGAACGGTCTAAGCTGCGATCGGCCTGGGTAAACGGCTCGAAGAGTTCTGGTAAGATTGTCGGGTCTATCCCTATGCCTGAGTCTCTTACAGATAAGACCGCTATACTACCTGAGCCATTCTCACTTGAAATCAATGAGAGATCGACCCAGATCGTCCCATCTGGCTTTGAAAACTTTAAGGCGTTCTCAAGAAGGTTGCGAAAGACTTGAAAGAAGCGGGTGGAGTCAACATCAGCCCATACAGGCGTGTTTGGCAGGTCTTGTACTACGGTAAGGTTGGATCTCTTTATTGCTTGTGCATGGTCATTGAGAGTCTGGCGAACCAAATCTACCAGATTAAACTTCTCAAGATTTAATGAAATCTTCCCGTAAGTGATGGACGATACGTCGAGCAGCTCATCGATCAACTTCGAGAGGTGCTTAATCTGGTGTTGCATCATTAAGACTGTTTCCCCGACTGCGCCAGTCTCGCCCAGCTTCAACTTGAGAAGCTGAACCCCGTTGGAGATCGGGGCAACGGGATTCCTCAACTCGTGAGCTAGCATCGCAATGAATTTGTCTTTAAGCGCGTTTTGGTTCGTAAGTTTCTGGATAAGTTGAACGTTCGATATCGCAACTGCCGTAGTGTCGGTCAAAATCTCAAGCAATTCTATCTCTTCAGTCGTGGCTCGGTGTCGTCTACTCCAGTAGGCTCCGATCGCACCCAGTGGATCAGAAATCCGTATGGGAACCATCACTAAACTTTTGACAAAAGTAACTTTATATGCATCAAGAGGAATTCGTGCATCCTGGTAAATGTCCTCAATCACCGCTGCTTGTTTATTGAGCATTGCCCAACCGGAGATGCAAGACTTGAGTGGAAAACGCATACCTTTCCAAAGTGGCCCAATGGCGTTTTCATCAACATAGTGGCAACATTCACCATCCCGCAGTACAAAAGTTACTCCATCAGCATTCGTGAGATCCCGAGCCGCCAAACGCACAATCTCAATAATTTCCTCAATAGTCCGCACACTAGCCAAATCCTTCACAACCGAAAGTAGCCTATTGTAAGACGAAATGCTATAGCTCTGATGCGAATTCTGTTCTTGAGAGATGGAGGTTTGTAATATATTTTTCATAAAGAACTCTGAACAAAAGGGAAGTCTGGGTAAAAACTTAAGTAAAGCGGGTAGGTTTCAGCAGACACATAATCTTAACTTTGATGTTAAAAGTACGACCTGTTAACGCATTTTTTGTTCTCCTCTTTAAGAGTATAAATATCTTTAAGGCTGCTGGGTAAATATTCAGTATTTACGTAGGAAGAATCCAACTTATACTGTTTAATATAGCGAGTGAATGTAGTTAGTATCGTTATTTAAACGTATCAGTTGCGAGAGAATGCAAGATGTGTTACTGATAGCGTTTGCGTAGTGTTTCGTAGGAAGCTCTCAACTCTTGGAGAGGCTGCGTCAACGAGTTCTTGGAGCGTCACAGTCCGTTTTAGACATAGCTTATGGACATTAATAGAACTTACGCACCATAACAAAATTACCTCATTGCGAGCGAAGCGTCTCCTAGAGAAGCAATCTCAAACCTTGATTTTACATTCTTAGTGCGTAAGTCCTAATTATTTCCTCAACGCAGACAAATTATTTGGCAATCGATAGATAATACTCAAATCGCTCCCGAAGTTGTTTAATTGTCAAATTTTGAGTCCAGTACTCCACTAGGGCGTGACCAAATGCCCAAGCGTTGCGATCAGGTGAAGCGGAGTTTTCTAGCAGTAGCGGCCAGAGGGATACCAATTCAAAGTTGAGCGAGTTAGGGTTGCTTGTATTCAAGAGCGAGAAAAGCTCATATCCCATTTGGAGTTTGCCAATTACAATCGGCAACTGTTCCACGGGAATTTGCTCCGCCAGCATATAGGCTAGGGCTGGAGATCCGGTTGAGAGGGTAGAAACAAACTGGAGGACGGGACTTTTGAGCAATGCCGTTAGTCCCTGTGTTGTCGTCATCTGGAAGGTATAATGGTCGATAATTTTGGCAGCGGCGATGGTGCGGGCTTCAAGGTTACGCAAAAAGCGGGCGAGACGGAGTTGCTTGGTAGGTGCGATCGCATCTATTAATCCCAACGATAGCGCCTCTACTCCCCAAGCGATTCTACTTGTTTTGCTGTCAGCTGTAACCACAGGTAGAACTAGATTACAGAAGTTTCCTAGCAGTTTGGCGCGATACTCAGTGGCTTCGCGAATCGCAATTTCCTTGGGACGATCGCCCCATTCCCAATCATAAGGCGGTTGCCATTCGCGGATGGGACGCAGACGATCTACCTGGGTAACGATCGCGATCGCAGGTAAATCTGCAACTTCTGCTTTCATATCTTGCAGAAAGTCTACATCCATTTGTAATGCAGGATCGAGAGCAGGGGTAGCTAACAGCAGCAAATCTGCATTGATGGCATAATCAAGCACTAGGTCTCGGAGAGCGGCACGGTTGACTTGTTCATAACCAGGTGTATCCCAAAGCGTCAAGGTTTCCCCACTTTGAGTTTGCCATTGATAATTCTGAATGCGATCAGTACTGGGTAAAACATCTACCTCTGCTAAATCCGCCTGAAATAGTGTGTTAATCAGGCTACTTTTTCCCGACCCTGTGCGTCCCACCAGCAGAATATTCACGGGTTTTTGCTCAACTGCCTCGGCTGGTTGAGCTTGAGTCAGGATTTCTCGGAGTGTTTGAGTTTTTACCTTGGGTAAAGTTGGGGTAGAAACAGCGGTTGCTGAAGCTGGTAATGTCCCACCTCCGTAGAGAGCGATCGCCTGTCGGCATAAGTTTCTCAGGGCAGCTTCCCGGAATAACTGGCTCAAATTCCCCAATAATTGCTGAGTTGCTTGGTTACTAGAACCCTGACTAACTTGTTTTGCCACCGCCGCCACCGGATTTAAGACCCACTGTGCCCAGTTCCAAGCTTTCCAGAATTTCCGAGCCGATGGTTCCAACTTTCGGTAGACTTCGTATCCTTGGTATGCTTGTCCAACCGTCACCTGATTAAGGACAGGAGATAACTTCTGCATCCACTGATCCACATCATCCACCGTTCCCCGAATCAGCCCATAAGCTTGGGGGACGTAAATGTTCAGCAGGGGATATTGAATTTGAGGATTGTAGATATGAGCGATCGCTACAACCAAATCCTGGCATCGTGTCCAAAAGGTTTGCCAGTCTTCCCAAATCGGGCGATCGCTTTGTGCTGCTTGCAAAATCTCTTGGAGTGCGGTTTCTGCAAGCTTTGTGACATCACTTCCCACTCGTGGCCCTACTGTATCCTCTGCTGCCGATTCCAGGTCTTCGCGGACTTGGGTTAATACAGCTTCCACTTGGTTAACAGCAGGTTGAGTCCATTTTACCAACAGCCAACGCCAACCCACAAATAAAAGGGTGAATACACCCCAAATCCAATTAATGCCCCACGCATGAATTTGTGAACCAGCGGCTACCAATAAGAAAATGATGATGAAAGCGATCGGGATTGCTAAGACGACCCACTGCCACGGTTTTAATCGCACCATTGCCCTATACCTGCTTTGAAATGTTGGGAAATTCGAGTTTTTGCAAAAATTACTCTTATAAAAAGTCTATCGTCTCCAATCTAAGCAGGATGTTTGGTATTCTGGGATTAGTGCTAGACTCCTAATTATTAGGGATAAATGTTTTATTTTGGTGTGGGCAGCCAAATAAATAACTGGACATTTATATTTCTAAATTAGAAGAAGTTTTAAATTGCTCAGTTGCTTATGGAAGCAAAATTTAGTAAACAAGCTATGCAAACCATTACCGACATTGGCACGCTGATTGTCAGCACACTGGGAACTTGTGGTGGTCGCCCTCGGATTGCGGGACACCGGATTACAGTACACAATATTGCGATCGACTTTAACGCAGGCATGAAACCGGAAGAGATAGTTGCCCAAAGACCACAGCTAATGTTGGCACAAGTTTATGCAGCGCTAGCTTACTACTATGTTAATAAAGAAGTAATAGACACGGAGATTGCCATAGAAATCGAAGAATATGACCGTTTGGAAGCTGAATACACGCCGAAGAGACAGTGAGCCAAATTCGTTTGTATTTAGATGAGGACAGCGTTGAGAAGTCTTTAATCAAAGCTTTCTGTAATGCAAACTTGGATGTTATGACAGTTGCGGATGTGAGCAGGCAGAGCTATTCTGATGATGAGCAGCTAATTTGGGCAACAGAGCAAGGGCGTGCCATATATAGCTACAACCGAAGAGACTTCTGCTGTTTGCATAACGAGTTTTTAGCCACACAGAGAAATCACGCTGGCATTATTTTGTTGCAGCAGCAACGCTATTCCGTAGGGCAACAGTTACAAGGGTTACTCAAGTTAGTTGCTACTCGTTCGGCTGAGGAGATGCTAAACCAATTGGTATTTTTGAGTGCTTATATTGATAAAAGCTCTTAGAGCACTGTCAGCGTTTTAATTAATACTAGGTTTCATTGAGAAGACCGCTATTTTAATAAAAATATACTCAAAGTGATCTAACATGTCATCAGCTAATTGCAAGGCAATAACTAAATCTGGAGAAAAATGTAAGCTCAAAGCTAATTCTTCTGGATACTGTCATATACATGATCCTGAAAAAATTGCTGAATCCGAGGCGAAACAACATTTACCTGAAATGTTCGCAGATGAGGTTTCAGCCAAGAGCTTTAGCCAACGACGAGGCTTGAAGCCAATATCTGAGATTATCCAAATTGATAGTATGAATGATGATCTACGGAATTCTCTTTGGAATGTTTTAAGTGCAAATTTCTTACTTGAGTACTCAGAAAAATTAAGTTTTGAGATTATGAGATATTCAGATATAGATATAGATAATTTTATTAAATATCTTTGGAAAAACTATTTTAAGTATCCTTTGGATAACTTGCCTAGAGGATCAAGAGCATCTGTAAACTGGTTACTAAAATATTTCCAAAAGTGCCAATATAATGAAGTTTATGATTTTCTTGCGTTTATAATCAACTATTTCAGAACTCCAGAACTTGTAGAAGATATAAATTTTGTATTAGAAAGAGAACTTGCAGGTTATAGATTTGTCGGAGGTGTATTCACAGATATCACCAATGATCAAGAAATTGAAATGCTTGAGCAAGCAGTAGATGATAAAAATTTTCCTGCTGTGTCCAGCCATTTGAAGCGCTCCCTTGCTTTAATGAGTGATAAAGAAAATACTGACTACAGAAACTCTATAAAAGAATCTATTTCCGCAGTTGAAAGTCTTGCAAAAGCTATTACCGGAAAACCAAAAGCAACTTTAGGAGAAGCCCTGAAAGTTCTGGAAGTTTCTAATAAGTTACATCCCGCTTTAAAAAATTCATTTTTAAATCTGTATGGATATACAAGTGATGAGGGAGGTATCAGACATGCTATGTTGACTGAGCCTGATCTAACTATTGCTGATGCAAAGTACTTTTTACTTTCATGTACGTCTTTCATAAATTACCTGAAATCGAAAATTTAGAGTGGGAGCGCTTTTTAATCGAATTTTGTAAGATAAGGAGCGATTATCTTCAACACACTCCACGATCACAAGCAAGAATAAAGATAGGGATTACCTGTCAGAGAGACTTAAAATACTAAAAATGTTACACTTTCTTAGCATTCAAGGAGTAATGGCTGTGGCTTCCATCACGATCAATATTTCTGATGAACAATTGTAGAAGCTGCAAGCATTAGCACGAGAGAGTGGGATCTCGCTTAAAGATTTATTATGTCCCAAAATAGAAGACTGGCTCAATCACCCGACGAGCGAGTTGGCTCAAGCAGCCAACTATGTGCTGAGAAAAAATGCCGAATTGTACCGACGTTTAGTGCGTGATTAAAAAAACGGTGGTTGTTCACGCGTCGTGGCTTTATTTGAAGAATTTATGCGATCGCTAATGGAATAGTGATAAATTTCATAATCATATAAGGTAGTTTTAAAGACAAGCCGAACTTGCAAAAGTCCGGCTGAGTTTAATCAATCTTCTATACGCAGTAGCTTGCGGTAAAACAGTTGTGAAAAATCGGTCGCACGATGACGTTTATAGTTGTCCATAAGTTCAATTAAAAAATTAATAAACTCGAAACTGGCCATCATCAGTTCATAACTTAGTTCAGCGTTGCCATCAAACTGGATTCGGCAACGCGTTAAGTCTGAGGGTAAAGTAGCAACATTCCAGGAGGCGACAAAGGGGACATGCTCACTGCCTTCTATCTTCCGTTGTCCCTCCAAGACCCCTTTTTGATAGAGACTGATGGCATAGGGTAAAAAATTGCGCCTAGCACCCTGAATGTAAGGTAAGTAAACACTGGCTTGTTGTTGAGTGACAGGCTGGAGTTGCTCAATAGACATTGTTAAATATTCCTCAAGTTAGTTAGCAACTGGGGATATTAGCGTTCTTTTATTACTCTCATTAGAGAATATTTAAAACCTTGTTTCTCCGTGCTTGGTTCCAAACAAGGATTTTTTTGGCTTTGCTGATAAAGCGGTCAGCATCTTATTTTTATCTCCTCAAAGATATAAAAGAGCGTTAGTAGCTCTTAGTAGTATTCCCAAAAAATGTGTCTAAAGCACACAGTAGAGGAGCATGGGAAGAAGAACTTTTGACCCATAGCCCATGCCCAATGTCCGATAAATGAAGTTACTGCTAAGAAATATTAAAATTTCGGTTACAATGATGCTGCATTAACTTTTATCGAAGCTGGGGCAATAACACTAAAAATCCTCACTGGAAAGTGGTGGATGTCGTTATTGCTATTGCTGGCAACGACAAACTGCTGCTACCTTGTGATCACTTTTCCTAATCTGGAGTTTCCATTAGTGAAAGTCCGACTTTACAAGCTTCCTACCCAAGTGGTTATCAAAGGAATTAAGCCTCTGTCTAAGAGTAGCAAAGGTGGTTAACACAAGGTAATTAAGCACAGTGACGGTGAAAACAAAGGTAGTCCCAGCGGCTTGTAGCTTAGGGATAGCGGGTATTGCAGTTTACCCATTTCGATTAATATCGGGAAAAGTAGCTTGGGGATATTTGTCCGTAAAATTACTAACTGTAGACAAATACTGGTTTTTAAATCAACTAACCTATGCCAGCGAATTCCTGGCCCGAAGAAGATTCTTATCAAGAGCTTGATTCGCTCAACTCCTTGTTGTCTGACCTATCAGTAGATGAGGAGTCAGGGTCTGAGACAGAACCTGTGTCTCTAACATCCCAGTTTCAAGGTCGTAGACGCAAAGCCGCTCTAGTCTTGACTATCGTCTGGAGTGGCACGATCGCTCTACATTTAGTTTCTTGGGCTTCCATATTAATTCTAGGACTGACCACCATTCTAGGATTTCATGCTTTGGTGGTAGTGTTTGCTAAATCCCGTCGCTATCCAAAAGAAATACAAGGAGATTTGCCCTTTGTATCTATGCTAGTGGCTGCGAAAAATGAGGAAACGGTAATTGCTAAATTAGTCAATAATCTTTGTAATCTGGAATATCCAGGTGGGCAGTACGAAGTATGGATAATTGACGATCACAGCAGTGATCGCACGCCACATTTATTAGCAGAACTAGAACAGAAATACGAACAACTGAAAGTACTAAGGCGTTCAGCAGAAGCTAGTGGTGGCAAATCGGGGGCGTTGAATCAGGTATTGCCGCTGACAAAGGGCAGTATTATAGCAGTATTTGATGCTGATGCCCAAGTGACACCAGACTTGTTACTACAGGTAATACCTTTATTTCAAAGAGAAAAGGTAGGGGCGGTGCAGGTGCGAAAAGTGATCGCCAACGCTAAAGAAAACTTTTGGACTAAGGGTCAAATGGCAGAAATGGCACTTGATACCTGGTTTCAGCAACAGCGGACTGCCCTTGGTGGTATTGGCGAACTACGGGGCAATGGTCAATTTGTCCGGCGTTCAGCCTTGGAAAGCTGCGGTGGCTGGAACGAGGAAACCATTACCGATGATTTAGATTTGACAATCCGCTTACATTTAGAAAAATGGGATATTGAGTGTGTTTTTCATCCAGCGGTGCAAGAAGAAGGAGTGACAAGTGCAGTTGCACTCTGGCATCAGCGCAACCGTTGGGCAGAAGGCGGATATCAACGCTATTTGGATTATTGGGATTTAATTCTCAAGAACCGCATGGGATGGCGCAAAAGCTGGGATTTGCTGATTTTTATGCTGATTATGTATATCTTGCCTACAGCAACAATACCAGATTTACTAATGGCGATCGCCCGTCATCGTCCACCAATGTTAAGTCCGATCACAGGCTTGTCCGTTACTATGTCGATGGTGGGGATGTACACAGGTCTAAGGCGGATACGTCAAGATCAGAAATTCTCACTTTCTACATATTTTCTGATGCTGGTGCAAACCCTGCGTGGCAGTTTATATATGTTGCACTGGTTAGTAGTCATGAGCAGTACTACTGCCCGCATGTCGGTAAGACCAAAGCGCTTGAAATGGGTGAAAACCTTGCATACGGGGAATGGGGAATAGCCCCCAACGGAGAATTTAAAATTTAAAATGCAAAATTAGCAAAAATAATTTTGCATTTTTTTATTCATCATCAACTTCTGATTCCTCTACCCACTCAGGTGTAGTTATAGAATCGGAAAATTGTGTTGAATCCTCTGCAAAGCGGATAATTTGTCCGTTGAAGAATTCTGCTAGACGTTGAGCTGCGATCGCTACTTCGTCAGGTTCCCAATCAGGTGCGGGTGTTTGCTTTGGCGCTGTAGGCAAAGCGAACACCCCATTTCCATTTACGCCATTTCCATTTACACCATTTCCATTCCTTGCTACCGACTCGCTTTTTACTGGTGCTGGTGTCGGTGCTGGTGGTGGAGTTGCTGGCTGTGGTACTGACGCTGGAGGCGAAATTTGCTGGTTATAACTAGGAGATGGTGGCTGCTGAACGCGAGTAGAGTCTTTTGGAGGAGAATTTTTTTGGGCTGAGGTAGAGTTTGAAGAAGTTCCTTTTTCTATATTTATCTGGATTTCACGCTGAAAAGTCTGCTGGAAAGCTGCCGCAATCATAGGTAGATAAGATTTCCCCTTGTCATACCATGCCTGTTTGATAGCAATTTGAGCCACAACACCGTCGAACTCTATGAGTTGGCTCATTTGACGCAGCATTTCTTGCCTTGATTTTGGCTGGAGGTTAGCAAGCACCTGTTGCCAAACCTGAGTTAAGTCATATTCTGCTTCTTCAACAACTTCTGAAGTTACTGGTTCAACGTTCGCAGGCGGCACAGGAACAGATACAGGTTCTGGGGTTGGTGGTGAAACTGAGTTAGCAGCAGAATTGTGATTTGTTTGTCGTTCAACTGCGGGGGATGAAGTGACGGGCTGATTTTGGGTAGCTGCTAGGTGAGAATTGTGATTTGTTTGCCGTTCAACTGCGGGAGATGAAGTGACGGGCTGATTTTGGGCAGCTGCTAGGTGATTGGGAGATGCAGAATTATGATTTGTTTGCGGATCAGCTAAAGGTACAGAAGAGACTGCCTGATTTTGAGCAACTGCTGGAGGATAGCTTGGAGATACAGCAGGTGTGTTAACTCGCGGCGCGACACTTGGGGCTTGTGGCTGAATATTCGTCGCACTGGGTAACAATCCTAGTAATGTTACTTCCAACCACAAACGCGGCTGGGTGGTATTTTTAATTTGCACTTCAGCTTCTCGCAGGTGTTTCTGTCCTGCTAAAATCGCGCTCATATCGAAGTATTGGGCAAACTCAACCAGTGCTGTCCAGGTTTGTTGAGTACAAGCAACTAAATCGTGGCGCTTGGGTGCTGTTCTGGCAATCAATAAATCGCGGTAAAAGGCGGCAAGATTTTGCAGAAGAGTTAGCGGTTCTCGACCACGATCTAGAATTTTATGGGTACAGTCCAGAACTGCTTCGGGTTTATCTTGAGCGATCGCATTTAAAAGCCCCAGTAAGTCCTGTTCGCTCACTGTTCCAACCAAATCCCAAACTCTATCCGGTGTCACTTCACCCGCTAACAAACCCAATTGGTCAAGTAGACTTTCGGCATCCCGCAACCCTCCCTGAGCAAGTTGGGCTACCAACGTTACAGCATCGCCTGAAATATGAATGTTTTCTTTAAAGGCGATCGCACTTAAATGCTTGACCATCGCTTCTAACTGAATGCGTCTAAAATCAAACCTTTGACAGCGCGAAATAATCGTTGGTAACACCCGTTGCGGATCTGTTGTAGCCAATACAAATACTACGTGTCTTGGTGGTTCTTCTAGTGTCTTAAGTAGCGCGTTAAATGCCTGGGTACTGAGCATGTGGCACTCGTCGATTACATAAACCTTGTAGCGACACTGCACAGGAGCAAACTGGGCTTTTTCAATTAACTCGCGGATATTATCGACACCAGTGTTGCTGGCGGCATCGATTTCAATTATATCTAAGGCGTAGCCCTTGGTGATTCCCTGACAAACCTCACACACGCCGCAGGGTTGAGCAGTGGGCTTGTCACTTTTGAGACAATTGAGGGATTTAGCCAGAATCCGGGCACTAGAAGTTTTCCCCGTACCTCTAGGCCCAGTGAATAAATAGGCGGGGGCAATTTTGGATGTGCCGATCGCGTTCGTGAGGGTGGTAGCGATCGCCTCTTGGCCCACCAGTTCAGCAAAACTTTTGGGGCGATATTTGTGGTGCAGGGGTTCGTAAGACATGAAAATATAGACTTCAATGCCTTTCAAAGTTAATTACTAGCACCGAGTCGAGTTTAGGATTCAACTATTTTAAACTCTTGTACCTGCTTTGTTTGTTGATTTTGCCATAGCGCAAGACTCAAATAATGGTGGAAATTTTGGTACTTAAGAAACTTACAGCTAGAGCTTATCCTCTACTATGATTTCAACCAACATCAACGTATGGCAATTATAGCATATTCTTTAGTACATTTGTTCTATAAAGAAAAATTGGGAGTAGGGAAGAATAACTATTGCTCAATCAGGACTTACACGCTCAAATCTCCCAACCTCCTTAAGAGGTTAGGGGGATCTACGTTTCAGGCTTCAGTGCGTAAGTCCTATATATACTCAAGCTAGACTTAGAACAGAAACGCAATTTTTTAAGTGTTTATACTGTAGCTTAAAATAAAAAGTATCGTTAAATTTACATAAATTACAAAAAAAATGTCTTTTAAAATTACACCTAATAACTTGTGATATAGAGGCTAAAGCTTTATAAACTAACATTTTGAGGTTTCTTTAGTTAAAAATTTTCAGGCGTTGCATAACAGTAGCAATTATATAGTATTTGTCCTTATTCTACAAAGAATCAGGACGCTATTTCCGTGTGCTTTTAAATAGTAAACAGTCAGCAATATTTAATCAGTAAACCGAAAATTTTCCCCAAGATGAATTATAAACTAACTCAACTGCTTTTTATTGATGCGACTGTTAATGATATTGAGACTTTATTGCAGGGGGCTTTACCTGGTATTGAAGCGCATGTCCTTTCTGGTGAGCAAGATGGTGTAGCCCAAATTACCCATATTCTGCAACACCGTCCAGAAGTTAATACACTTCACATTGTTTCTCATGGTTCACCAGGTTGTTTGTATTTGGGTAACAGTCAACTTAGTCTTGATACCCTGAATATTTACACATCTCAGTTGCAAAGTTGGTCAAGAGATGAACTGACTTTGATACTCTACGGTTGTAATGTTGCAACCGGAGATGCGGGGGAAGAATTTGTTAATAAATTGCACCAGTTAACAGGGTCAAATATTGCTGCTTCTGAGAGTCTGACAGGGAATGCAGCTTTAGGGGGAAATTGGGAATTAGAAATAACATTGGGTAACGTTACCACAGGTAAAGCTTTTACCCTTGAGGCGATGACGACTTACTCAGGGGTTCTACCTGGAACATACAGTTATCAAACGGTTAATACAACATTTCAGGATATTAATGTTACGGGTACGAGTATTACTGGTGCAAGTAATACCTCTGATGACGATGAATATAACCTAACCCTACCTTTTAACTTCAATTTCTATGGCGTTAATTACAACCAAGTAAGAGTAGGTAATAATGGTGGGCTAATCTTTGCCAATACTGGTGATATTCCTGTTACTAACGCTTCTTTACCGACAAGTGCTCTTCCAGCACCTGCTATTCTCCCTTTCTGGGATGATCTGTATAACGGTAAAATATACTCTCAAACCATAGGCAGTGCTGGTAGTCGTCAGTTTGTCATTCAGTGGACAGTACCCCACTATTCTGCTCAAACCAATACCGCCAACTTTCAAGTTCTTCTCTACGAAGCAACTAACAAAATTGATTTCGTTTACAACGACGTATCATTTGGCAACGCTAGTTATGATGGTGGCAAGAGTGCTACGGTTGGCATTCAAGAAAATAGTACTAATGCGCTACAGTACTCCTTCAACACCGCCAGCCTAAGCAATGGCCAAGCTATAGGTTTCGCGTCATCAAACAGCGCACCTACCCTGAATACTCCCACCGCCATCAGTTACACTGACACCGCCAATGATGACACCTTTACTGCTGAAACTGGTACATTAGCGGCTACTGACCCAGATAGCGGACAAACCCTCACCTACGGGATTACTGGTGGTACAATCAATGGCACAACTGTTACCAAAACCGGAACTTACGGTACTCTTAGCCTCGACAGCAGCACCGGAGCATATACCTTTACACCCATTGATAGTGCAATTGAAGCACTGACAAGCAACGCTACAGAAGGATTTACCTTTACAGTTAGTGATGGTAGTGCTAATGATAGCAAAACCCTAAATATTAACCTGACTGGTGTAAACGATACACCGACTCTGAATACTCCCACTGCTATTAGTTACACTGACACCGCCAATGATGACACCTTTACTGCTGAAACTGGTACATTAGCGGCTACTGACCCAGATAGCGGACAAACCCTCACCTACGG
>NZ_JBALDG010000070.1:0-30199 GCF_036917195.1 Nostoc sp. | reverse complement strand
TACGCCAACGCACCCATAGCTGAGTTTAATAGAAGGGGCGATCGCTTGCATGAAGGTGATAGCGAATCAGCGATGTCTACGACGGGCTACGCCAATGCACCCATAGCTGAGTTTAATAGAAGGTGCGATCGCTTGCATGAAGGTTATAGCGAATCAGCGATGTTTACGACGGGCTACGCCAACGCACTCATAGCTGAGTTTAGTACAAGGGGCGATCGCACTAACAAAAATTACAAGAATCTCAATTTTTAATTAGCAGCGCAAGATGCAGTGTTGAGCCAGGAGTTATGAGGCGTCGCCGTGGGTACTTGATCAACCAGAACCACGTTTCCACTAGCATCTATAACCCACCCTTGGGCTTCCACAATTTGAATAGATTCATTGACAGAATTAACTTTCTGTGATTTTTCTTCTGTATTTTGCTGTGCCTGAACAACCGCTCTTTTCGGAATACCGCCAGCACGATTGTGACTTTCTGGAGAGAGTGTGATCCAATTTGCCAGCACTGCATCATCAGGTATCAATGGCTGCGTGGGATCGGCTATTAGTCCTCCACGCCCAGTCCTAATAAATGAACTCCTGGCTATTTTTGCACCAGAATTACAATCAGCAACAATTTGCTGCGAAGCATCAACCAGATTTACGGGTAGTTCCACTAATCCCCTACTGGGGTCAGCATCTGGTGAGTTGATTTGGACTGTGCCATTTAATGAAGGGTTTTGCTGAGAAAACGCCGTAATGTCATTTGTTGGCAAGTTATTCGGGTTGATTTCCTTTGGATCAAGTCTCTCTACGTCTGCACGGGTACGCGGTACAAAACCAAAGATGTTTTTAGCGGTGATTGTGATTTTACCACCAGAGCCAGAGAAGGCATTGGCAGTGATATCGCTATTTTCAGACGGAGGCGCGACGATGAAGCCATTAGGTGCATTGATGATGATATTACCGCCATTTCCACCAAGCCCTGTTTTACCTGCGTCAGTGGTTATTTTACTTTCGCGGCTCATCAATAATAAGTTCTGCACCTGTAGCGTAATATTCCCGCCTCGACCTGACTCACTATTAGATGTGAGTTTCCCTTTGTTGTCCAGAAGTATGGAGCGAGCGGTTATATTTAAATCGCCTGCTTTCCCTAAATTATTTGGATCTCCAATATAGATTACATTTTTTCTAGCTTGGCTGCTCACAGTTATTGCAGCCCCATCCTTGATAATCAATTGCCCTGTAGTTAAAGTCAAGTTTCCGCCATCTCCAGGCCCTTCAGTTCCAGAAAACAAGCCACTGAGCCTAGAACCATTTGGTGAGGTTCCAATTAGTTCTACCGACTCAGAGGCGTTCACCGTCAAGTTTCCTGCTTTTCCTGTATTTGCTGGTGTAAGTTCGTTAGTGATATATTTATATATACCCTCAGAGCTTGTTGATATTCTTGCCCCTCCTTGGATACGCAACTTTCCAGTATTAATTGTGATGTCGCCAGCGTTTTTATCACTATAAGTTGCACTAAATAATCCACTGGATATTAAATCACTACCATCTGGCAAGACAGGAATGGAGGTGCCGCCGATTAGTTCCACGGAATCTGAGGCATTTATGGTCAATTGCCCTTGCAATTGTGCTCCATCTCTGACCACCAAGTTTTTAGTAGTGACATTTATATTTCCAAAGTTTCCGGTGTTATAACTTACACTAGACAATACCGCATTTAGTCCAAGTTCTACAGACTCTGAGGCGTTCACTATCAAATTCCCAGCTGTTTGTGCTCCAGATGTATTAGCCAGAATTTGTGAATTGCCAGTTACCTGCACAAGCCTGCCTTGTACCTGGATATCGCCGCCACCTTCGCCACTTGCATCTACTATAGATGGAATCCCAATTTGATCGGTTAGTTGAATTGTCTGGAAATTTTGAACGCCTTCATATCCCAATGCCCAACCTTGGTTCGTTGGACTTAAACTGACCAGACTATTACCAGCGACGCTTCCTAACTCAATTCTTGCTTGCTTTCCTGTGATATTTCCGCCCTCTAGCGTTATATCACCGCCTATAAGTGCCAAGGTTTTGCCTTGCTGCACCTGTAGACCAACGCCTTGTCCAAAGTTATTAGTTGCGCCATCTGGTTTTGCTTGGGATTGATTGCGGATGGAAGCCGCAGTTGCTCCAAATTGTAAACCAATGGGAACACTTACTGTCAGTAAGGGTGTAGTTTGGGTATCTATAGCACTAAATTTTGTACCGTCAGCAAAGTTCAGACTACTCGCCGTACTTGCAACAAATGAACCGTTGATATTTAAAGAAGCATTGGGCCCAAAAACAATGCCGTTAGGATTAATCAGAAACAGGTTGACTGTGCCGTTAGTTTTCAGAATGCCATCTATATTAGAAATAGAATTACCTGTCACCCGACTTATAATGTTCTGAATATTTTTTGCATTGTTAAAGTAGGCTGTCCTTCCCGCAGAGACAGAAAACTGTTCAAAGCTGTGGAATAAGTTTGTACCACGAACTGCCCCACCATCAATCTGGTCTATAGATTGATCATCGATTAGCTTTGGTGTAATGATTGAACTTTCAGATCCAAGTGTGCCATCCTTTTGTATTTGGGCTAAGGCAAAACTCTCAAAGAAAGTGAGCACTCCAGCAATTGCTAAAGTACTCACTATGCCTAACTCGCAGTACCAACTGCTTCGGTATCGACACATCACAAACTTGCACCCAAAAACTAAGAGTATATTGAAATACTGCTCTTTGCTAATTAGGTATGGTGATACTTAGGATTATCTCTTTAGCCTAACTAGTAAATGCAAAGTTTAGCATTTTTATACTCACTAGAATAAACTCTTTATAGTACAAAGACTAAATTATTTAGCAGTTACAGCCGTTAGGGTTGCCAGTTGGGCAAGGAATACACCAGGAATTTTGCATTAGCACAATTTCCTGTTCTGTGCTTGCATTAACAGATTTGATTTTATTTGGATCAAGATTACACTGCCACTGAACTACCAGAGCTCTATCATCTAATACTCCGTACTTCTCAAGCACTGCATATAAGCCAGCGTTATTAACGCTTTCAAGCAGTTTATGTTGAATCTCGTCTTGTAACTGCTGTAATGTTTCAGGGTTCATAACTGTTTCCATTTCCTACAAAATGTGTACAATTATGGATTCAGCTTGGCTAGGAAGAATTTCGCATAGTTTCATAAAATTCAATGCTGAGATTGAAATCTCAGGCTGGCTTTGACTCACCGCCAGCCTCCTTTGCTAATTCTTAATCCCTGTGGTGGCAATACCCTGAATAAACTGACGCTGACCGATGAGAAATAATACCATTACTGGGACTATCGCTATTGTCACCGCCGCCATCATCAAGGGCCAATTATTCGTAAATTGCTCTTGAAACTCAGCCAACGCCAGTTGCACCGTTCTTAATTCGGGACGTGTGGTAAACACCAAAGGCTTAAACAAATCATTCCATTCGCTGATGAAGGTGAACAAAAACAGCGTCACTAAGGCCGGACCGGCTAAAGGTAACATCACCCACCACAAAATTTGCAGTCGGTTCGCCCCATCTATAGCTGCGGCTTCCTCTAACTCCACCGGAATTGTTTGGAAATACTGACGTAACAAGAAAATCCCAAAGCCGTTGACAGCAGTGGGTAAAATCAGCGCCCCATAGGTATTTATCAGGTGCCCCCACTTCAAAACCAAAAAGATGGGAATCACCAATAACTGAAAGGGAATCACCAAAGTTGCTAAAACCACCAATAGCAGTGCTTGGCGTCCCCGAAACTTCAGCCGTGCTAGGGCGTAACCAGCCAAAGCAGAAGTGACAATCTGAAACGCCGTCACAGCGATCGCTACCAAGGTAGAATTAGCAAACGCTAACAAAAATTTTCCCTGTTGCCATGCAACGGGGTAATTAGCTAAAGACCAGTTATTTTTGGATAAATTTCCCGGGCTGGCGGCGGTTGGTGCAAAGGAGGTGAGAAAGACTACAAACAGCGGGAGTAGAACGACAAATGCCCCTAGCAGTAAAACTACTAGGCTCAAAAAATCCCCAGATTTCAGATTCGGGTTTGGTTTGGACATTACTTGAGCTGCAAAGCATTTATTTCGCTAGTACTAGAACATTGCCCCCAGCAACAATTAATCTATAAATATAGTCTACTTGTTAAGTTAAATTTAACCACAGTGATTATTACCCTCAGTTCATAGGGGAAATTGAATCCTGGTATCAAATAATTCAGATTTACAGGAGTAAACATACCATGCAGCAGCTTACAGACGAATTTAAAGGATTAGATTTCAAGAGCGAAACATACAAAGATGCTTATAGCCGGATTAATGCGATCGTGATTGAAGGGGAACAAGAAGCCCATGAAAATTACATCACACTAGCCCAACTGCTGCCGGAATCTCATGATGAATTGATTCGCCTCTCTAAGATGGAAAGTCGCCACAAGAAAGGATTTGAAGCTTGTGGGCGCAATTTGCAAGTAACCCCAGATTTGCAATTCGCCAAGGAGTTTTTCTCTGGACTACACCAAAATTTCCAAACAGCAGCGGCATCCGGTAACGTCGTTACTTGTTTGTTAATTCAGTCTTTGATTATTGAATGTTTTGCGATCGCAGCATATGAAATTTACATCCCTGTTGCCGATGATTTTGCCCGTAAAATCACGGAGGGAGTAGTAAAAGAAGAATATAGCCACCTCAACTTTGGAGAAGTTTGGTTGAAAGAACACTTTGCACAATCCAAAGCTGAACTAGAGCAAGCAAATCGCCAGAACCTACCCATCGTCTGGAGAATGCTCAACCAAGTAGAGGGTGATGCCCACACAATGGCAATGGAAAAAGATGCTTTAGTAGAAGATTTTATGATTCAGTATGGTGAAGCATTGAGTAACATCGGTTTCACGACTCGCGATATTATGCGCTTGTCAGCCTACGGACTCATAGCCGCTTAATAAAAAGTTAGAAGCGGAGCCGGTAATGCTCCGCCTCCAGTGAGGAATGATCAGTGAGAAATTATGAATCGTACTCCTAACTCCTAACTACACGAAATTCACACGCGCTCAAAACAGCATAAGCCTAATAATCACTACATGTTTGGTCTAATTGGACATCTGACTAGTTTAGAACACGCTCAAGCGGTAGCTCAAGAATTGGGATACCCAGAGTATGCCGATCAAGGGCTAGACTTTTGGTGCAGCGCCCCGCCGCAAATTGTTGATAGCATTATTGTAACCAGTGTAACTGGGCAACAAATTGAAGGACGGTATGTAGAATCTTGCTTTCTGCCGGAGATGCTAGCTAGTCGCCGCATCAAAGCTGCAACACGCAAAATCCTCAACGCCATGGCCCATGCACAGAAGCACGGTATTAACATCACAGCTTTAGGCGGATTTTCCTCGATTATTTTTGAAAATTTTAAGTTAGAGCAATTTAGCCAAGTCCGTAATATCAAACTAGAGTTTGAACGGTTCACCACAGGAAACACGCACACTGCCTACATTATTTGTAAGCAGGTGGAAGAAGCGTCAAAACAACTGGGAATTGATCTATCAAACGCGACAGTTGCTATATGTGGAGCAACTGGTGATATTGGTAGTGCAGTTACACGCTGGTTAGATGCGAGAACAGATGTCAAAGAACTGCTGCTAATAGCCCGTGATCAAGAACGTCTCAAAGAGTTGCAAGGCGAACTGGGGCGGGGAAAAATCATGGGTTTGACAGAAGCACTACCCCAAGCTGATGTTGTAGTTTGGGTTGCGAGTATGCCCAAAGGCGTGGAAATTGACCCCACGACTTTGAAACAACCCTGTTTGTTGATTGATGGTGGCTATCCTAAAAACTTAGCAACGAAAATTCAATATCCTGGTGTACACGTGTTAAATGGTGGAATTGTAGAGCATTCCCTGGATATTGACTGGAAAATTATGAAAATAGTCAATATGGACGTGCCAGCCCGCCAGTTGTTTGCTTGTTTTGCCGAATCAATGCTGTTGGAATTTGAGAAGTTATACACGAACTTTTCGTGGGGGCGAAATCAGATTACCGTAGACAAAATGGAGCAGATTGGTCGGGTGTCAGTAAAACATGGATTTAGACCACTACTGGTTTAACAGTTAAGAGTTAGGAGCAAAGCCGGAGACGCTCCGCCTCCGGTTAGGAGTTAAGAGTTAATAATCATAAGTCCACACCTTCTCAAACCTCACTCCTACCTCCTTACTTCTCACTACTCAATCCTGATAGAAAAACTCATAACTCGTAATTCATAACCCCTACGATGGCAACTACCGAGCGTAAACCGCTACTGTTAGATTTTGAAAAACCCCTAGCAGAACTGGCAACCCGAATTGATCAAATTCGGCAACTTGCAGAAGAAAATGGCGTCGATGTTTCTGGTCAAATTCGTCAACTAGAAGCACGCGCCATGCAACTGCGTGAGGAAATTTTCACTAGTCTATCCCCGTCCCAGCGATTGCAAGTCGCTCGTCATCCGCGTCGCCCCAGTACTCTCGATTACATTCAGGCTATTAGTGATGAATGGATGGAATTGCATGGCGATCGCTGTGGTGGTGACGATCCGGCTTTAGTTGGTGGTGTCGGTCGTCTGAGTGGGCAACCTGTGGTGATGTTGGGTCATCAAAAAGGTCGCGATACCAAAGACAATATTGCCCGTAACTTTGGAATGCCTTACCCTGGCGGCTACCGCAAGGCGATGCGGTTGATGGAACATGCCAACAAGTTTAGTATGCCAATACTAACCTTTATCGACACACCAGGAGCTTGGTCTGGGGTAGAAGCAGAACATCAAGGTCAAGGAGAGGCGATCGCCTACAACTTGCGGGAAATGTTCTGCTTAGATGTGCCAATTATCTGCACAGTCATTGGTGAAGGCGGTTCTGGCGGCGCACTCGGTATTGGTGTAGGCGATCGCCTGCTGATGTTTGAACACTCCGTTTATACCGTTGCCACTCCTGAAGCCTGTGCTGCCATTTTGTGGAAAGATGCCGCTAAGGCTCCCCAAGCCGCTGTTGCTCTGAAAATTATTTCCCACGACCTGAAAAAGTTGGGAATTATCGACCAAATATTACCTGAACCCACTGGTGGCGCTCATTCTGACCCTTTAAAAGCCGCTACCACTCTCAAGCAAGTGCTGCTGGAAAATTTGGACGAACTCAATCGTTTAACCGCTCCAGAACGCCGCCAACTGCGGTATGAAAAATTCCGCAAAATTGGTGTTTTTACAGAAGTTGCCCACTAACAGCATTACATAATCATTGATTAACCAAGCAGCAATGTTATAATTGCCTATGGCTAGATTGTTAAAAATCTAGCCATAGGCATTTGCGTGTTTGGCAAATATACTCAATTTGATTGAATAACTTTTGTATTATTAAGTAATCTAATTTGAGTGGACGGCGTGATTTTTCAGCTGATGATTTGTTGTCTTCACTGGAAAAACCCACAATATACCGACTATTACACTGCATCATAGCAGTTGCTGAATGAAAATCATCAGATTTTTAGATTCCTTTAATCTATCCAAACCGAGAAGTGTGAATAATGGGGTGGTAATAGGCTTTGGGAACTGCCCAAAAATTGGGAGACACCATGAGTGTTGAGCAAAAACGACGCGCCCTGATTACTGGGGCCAGTAGTGGAATTGGGAAAGCAACGGCTTTAGCCTTTGCAAAAGCGGGAATAGATGTGGCTTTAGTCAGCCGTTCTTTGGATAAGTTGGAGGCGGTAAGACAAGCTGTAGAGCACACTGGGGTGGAAGCGAAAGCTTATGCTGTAGATTTAGCGCGGCTGTTTGAAGTAAAAGAAAAGATCCAAGCGATCGCCCTTGACTTTGGTGATATAGACATTCTGGTAAACAATTCTGGCATAGCATATACAGCTACTTTGAGCGAAACCCCCCTAGAGGACTGGCAGCAGGTAATTAACTTGAATCTTACCAGTGTGTTTCAGTGCATTATGGGGATTTTGCCTTCAATGCGCGATCGCGGTACAGGCACAATTATCAATATTGCCTCAATTGCCGCCAAGCAACCGTTTCCCGGTTGGGGAGCATACAGCGTCAGCAAGGCTGGTTTGATTGCCCTCTCTCAAACCCTGGCACAAGAAGAACGCACCTACGGCGTTCGTGTCACGGTTATTTGTCCTGGGGCAGTCAATACCGAACTTTGGGACACAGAAACAGTCCATGCCAACTTAGACCGTTCCAAGATGTTAACCCCGGAAATTGTGGCTCAGTCAATTCTTTACACAGTTCTGTTGCCACAACAGGCAGTTATTGATGAATTGACCCTAATGCCCAGCGCTGGCGCACTCTAACTGCGAAGTTAGGAGTTAGGAATTAGAATTTTTAACTCATAATTCATAACTCCTAACTAAATTAAAACTATAACCAAGACTCAATCATGACTATTGCTAGTTCCAACGGTTCCAATTACTCTCAATCACCTCTGATTCCCGATTTGGCAGAAGCCATAACTCCTAGACCCGATCGCAATACTAATAACGGGCGACAAGCGGATGTATTCCCGCCCAAAGAGGAACAGATGGAGGAAATGAAGGATGCCGTGCGGACACTAATATTGGGAGTTGGTGAAGACCCCGAACGCGAAGGACTCCTCAAAACACCCAAGCGAGTGGCCGAGGCAATGCGGTTTCTTACCAGTGGCTACAACCAATCCCTTGAAGAACTCGTTAACGATGCCATCTTTGATGAGGGACATAACGAGATGGTACTAATTAGAGATATTAATTTCTTTAGTCTGTGCGAACATCATATGCTGCCATTTATGGGTAGAGCACACGTTGCTTATATCCCCAACCAAAAAGTTGTGGGACTGAGTAAACTGGCCCGCATTGTTGAGATGTATTCTCGCCGCTTGCAAGTACAGGAAAGGCTAACCCGCCAAATTGCCGAAGCAATCCAAACCATTCTAGAACCTCAAGGTGTCGCCGTTGTGATGGAAGCTAGCCATATGTGTATGGTGATGCGGGGCGTCCAGAAACCAGGTTCTTGGACTGTCACTAGCGCAATGGTTGGTGTGTTTCAAGAGGACCAGAAAACCCGCCAAGAATTTTTTAACTTGATTCGCCACCAAGCAGCGTTCTTTTAAGGAATGGGGAGTGGGCATTAGGCACAAGAGGCAGAAGGGCAAAGGGGAAAGACTTACTACAACTTCTCCTCTGCTCCCCCTGCTCCCCTTACTCCCTACTCCCCAATTTCTCAAACAACTTGGCTACTTTATCTAAATCTTTATTTCCAGGTGAACGTTCCACACCACTAGATAAATCAACGCCGCTAGGATTAACCTGACTCAGGGCTTCCACAATATTATCTGCTGTTAGTCCTCCAGCCAAAAACCAAGGGCAACTAGGGCTAAATTGTTCTAGCATCGTCCAATCTAAGGTTTTGCCTGTACCACCCAGTTGTTGCGGATGGTAGGCATCAAGTAGTAAAGTATCCACGTATTTTGTGTAATTATCTGCTGTGTCAAGATGCTCAAGACTACCAATTCTGAGCGCTTTAAGAATTTCGATATTGGATAAAGATTGACGTAACTGGTAGCAAAAGTCTGGTGATTCATCTCCGTGTAACTGGACACCAGTCAACCCAGAATCAACAACAATCTGACTGATTTCGGGGATACTAGCGTTGGCAAAAACACCAATTGTGTCAATATTTGCCGGTAGTTCTGCCACTGCTGCCCGAATTTGGGATACGGTAACGTAGCGAGGTGAGGTTGGCACACAAATAAATCCTAATGCCGTTGCGCCCAGAGAGGCGATCGCTATAGACTGCTGTGGTTGAGTGATGCCGCAAATCTTGACACGCATGAAAATCTGACAAATTTAAAATAATCATTTGAAAAGTCTAAACTATCTAAAAAACTTTTGGGCCTTGGTAATTTTATAATCTTGTAGGTCTAGATAAACTTTTCTATTTAGGAGACAAAAGCTTGATTTCATCTATTTTACTAGCAGCCGCTGCATCTGTTCCTGCAACACCTGCGTGGAATCCTACAGTCGGTATCATCATCAGCATCAGCAGCTTAGTAGTGCTTTTACTAAGTACTAGGATTGAACAACCCCTAGTTGGCCCCAAGTTCCCTATCCTGCCGATCAGTGTTCCAACATTCGTTGCAGCGATGGCTTTTGGTCATGTTATCGGTATTGGCATCGTTTTAGGACTGACTAACATCGGTCGTCTGTAGTTTTGTAATGACAGCGGCGTTACTTGTAACGCCACGATCAATACAAAACTCCTAAAAACGATTTTGGGCAGGGGGAGTAGGGAAGAAATAACTTATGCCCCATGACGCCACTTGCTTCTCCTAAGGGAGACGCTGCGCGAACAAGCCGGGAAACCCGGACAACGCAGTGGCTCCCCCATGCCCCACTCTAGAGTTTTTTACAAGCATTAATTGTCTATTGTAGAAATAAGAGCATTTCGTCATGTCGGCACTACCGAATTGATGCTCAATATAAATGTGTATACAACTATGTGTAGTATCTCGGTATAAAAACTACTGACGATATCTAGTTTTAGGACAATGTAATGCAAACAAATTGGAAAATTGGGTCTTTATTTGGAATTCCCCTGTTTTTAGACCCGTTATGGTTTGTGATTTTAGGGTTGGCAACTCTCAATTTTGGGGTAGCTTATCAGGAATGGGGGAATGTTATAGCTTGGAGTGCTGGAATAGTTATGGCACTGTTGCTATTTGGTTCGGTGTTGCTACATGAGTTGGGTCACAGCTTGGTAGCCCGATCGCAAGGCATTAAAGTTAATTCAATTACCCTATTTCTGTTTGGCGGGATTGCTGCTATTGAAGAAGAATCTAAAACTCCTTTCAAAGCCTTTCAAGTAGCAATCGCTGGCCCTTTGGTGAGTATCATACTATTTTTCCTGCTCCGGCTGGCAGTCACCGTGATACCTGATACTAGTCCACTCAGTGTTATGGTGGGAGATTTGGCGAGAATTAACTTGGTGGTGGCTCTATTTAACCTGATTCCAGGCTTACCTTTAGATGGAGGGCAAGTGTTAAAAGCAGCACTATGGCAAATAACAGGTAATCGTTTTCAAGCCGTACACTGGGCTGCAAAGGCTGGGCAAATATTGGGTTATGGTGCGATCGCTCTAGGATTTGTTGTAGATTTTTTGACCAGAGAGTTAGTAGTTGGTTTGTGGATTGCGCTGTTAGGTTGGTTTGCTGTCCGCAACGCTAACAGCTATGACAATGTGACTACATTGCAAGAAAGCTTGCTCAAGGTGGTGGCGGCTGATGCGATGACCCGTGACTTTCGCGTTGTTGATGCTGACCAGACATTACGTTCCTTTGCCGATTTATACCTTTTGGAAACCGCTCCCTCACAGGTTTATTTTGCTGCTTCTGATGGACGTTACCGGGGTCTAGTTTCCATTGACGATTTTCGTTTAACCCAAAGGAGCGAATGGGAAACCCAAACCTTACACAGCATTGTGCATCCTCTGACAGAAATACCCACTGTTGCTGAAGCAACAACGATAGCTGAGGTAATTAACAAGCTAGAAAATGAGCAGTTACCTCGAATTACCGTGCTTTCTCCGGCTGGTGCCGTAGCTGGTGTAATTGACCGGGGAGATATTGTGCGATCATTGGCACAGAAATTAAATTTGCGAATAACGGATGCTGAAATTAAGCGGGTCAAAGAGGAAGGTAGCTATCCGGCTGGGTTGCAATTGGGAGGAATAGCGAAGTCCATTACAAATTAAGTGTCATACGCTCGTCATAGTTTTGCAATAGACACGTCAAAAGCGTGTGTGATATTTAATTTGGTATTTGGTTACAAAATGCTTTTTTTGGGTAAAAGGTAGGAAGTCCTACCTTTTTTATTTTTTAAGCTGAGTTCGCCGTCAGAAAATGTCCCAAAACATTAGACATAAAGCTTTCGGGTGAAAAACGCACTCGTGTGTTATCAGCAAGGCTCTCAGAGCCAATTAGTGTCTGATATCATGTCCGGTTGATTAGTTGTTATTGCGAACAAAGTGAAGCAATCTCCGAACCGCAAGCGAATTGCTTCGTTCCACTGCGTTGCACTCGCAATGACATATCGTAAGTGATTGAGCGGACTTGATATGATTTCAAGATGCTCCACATTATCAAAGACTTTCAGCTTTATCTCGTCAATGTTTAGAGCTGCGTATTCCTGAGGCACAAAAATTATCTTCTAAAATTACTACTTGGGAGCAACAACGCAATCTTCAACGCACAACTATTTATTGGGGCTTTAAAACTACCGATGCACGTAGAAAGATGGAGCATCGCTCAATGTGGTATCTACAGTAACAAGAGTTAAAAATAGGGCGTGGAGATGTCTACCAGTAATAAATTGTGGTGAAATGGGCGATTTAGGTAGTAAATTCAACACGAAACTATGAGGCATACTTTCTCTTTTTGGTTGTAGACTGAGTGCTTCTTGACTCTACAGTGAACTCTGGAATTTCCTGGAGTTCAGCTTCACTCAAACTATACTGTTCACAAACTAAACTTAAGCGATTTCCTGGGGTTTTCACAGCATTAACAGAATGGGTTAAATCACCTTGAAAGTAAAGTAAAGTATTGATTTGTGGCTTAATTTGCCCAAGTTGGCGTTTGTGCGATCGCAATACCAGTTCTCCCCCTTCCATATCGGGAGGTACTCGCACATAGAGGACACTGACAACCGCAGGTGGTTCAATGGTTTTGGAGTAGGAACGCAAGGAGCGATCAATATGCGGATCGACACGGGAGCCTTCTTTTAGCTGTAAAGGATTAAGGTAAAAAGCATTACAATTTGGCTGGAGAGCCATATCTAAGTAAGGCTTGAAGTAGGGAAACTGCTGTTCTACTTTTGCTAATCCAGAACGCTGAAATACTACAGAAAATCCTTTGGTGGCAACAAAATCACGGTTGAGGTTGTTGATAGCAAAGTAAGGACAAGCTTGAATTTCTCCCCATAAGTTATTGAGGTAATCGCTGGGGAAGGCGTTGGTTTGTTGTTGATAATGTTTCACGATGGATATGGGGAGCGTACAGAACTAGCAGGGGTTAAAGATTGTAGCGTAATTTGTGACTGGGGAAAAGGTTAAAGACTATAGTAAAATCCTTTTAAACTGAAATAAAGAGCTAGAGGGATGAGAATTGATGATTACAATGCAGCAAAGGCACTTACTGAAAAATTAAAAGAGAGCTTACCAATTAAAGCACGAGCTGGAAAGGAGTTTTTGAAGACATTAAAGCAAAAAGGAGAAAATGCTGATCCAGACAGAGAATTTGAAATTGATTTCGTTGGCTATTCAGGAGATGAAGGTGGGATTATGTGCGGACTAAAAGAGCCAAATAATCCCGAAAGTAAAGAAAAATATGTTTCTTCTATTACTCACCTAAAAATTGACTCTACTCATCCCCTAGCTGCTGAGGTGCAGGCTTACCAACGCCACCGAATTCGTAAGTTAATGTTCCAAGATTCCAGAGGTTTTACAGCAGAGTTAATGACGATAGAGCCTCTAAAAAGTAAAAAGCGTAGCAAAGGTTTTGGGAATTAGTTAACTCCGAAAACGATATTCCACCAAAACTGGAATTTTGAAGTTTTGAATGTCATCAAATTGATAGTATTGACCTCGCATTTGGATATTCTGAATTAGGCTAACTGTTGGAGTTTAGACTAGTTTGGCTTAAAAGACCGTCAAACCCTTATCCAGACGGGCTTATGTAATTTCTAGACTTGTTTTGATTCCGAAGTCTAAAATGCTTGCTACACAAGCTTTGTAGCCTGAAAAATAGAATTTAGTCTAAACTCCAGTAACTGGAGGCATATTCACAACATCATAGCTAATCACTTGATTAGAGTTATTTATTTGTCGCACGTAAAGCGGATATTGTTGTAATGCGAAACTAATTGCTTACAATGATTTAGTTCTACAATATCTACAGCACTTTGCAAGTATAATGAAGTACACCCCTCCCCAACCCTCCCGTTGGTAAGGGGAGGGTGCGCGACAGTGCAGGTGGGGTATTTTTGTACCTTACTAACTTGAAATCTGATATAAAACTCTCATTCTAAGTCATCTTTACACACAACTGGAGTTTACGATTAAACCGGATTACTGAAGCTTGTCATGCCAATTTCTGGTGAGTGGCGATCTAATTTGGCTGAGATAGAAGTAGAAATGCATCTATTTGCTGGCTTGGCTTTTGCCTATCAAGCTAAACCGAGAAGACGATATTAATGAATGGTTACCAGATAAAGCACGAGTTCGGCGAGTTGTCAGGCGAGTATCTAGTACATTTTGGTTTATGCGGGAAGTGATGCAGTATGCGCCAGATTGTGTAGTGATATTTGCAGAGAATGTGCGCGATCGCCTTAAGCAAAAATCCTTACCTTATGCCAGTTGTACGATATCGAAACTAAGAGTTAACTCTTGTGGGGTAGGCTTCCAATAGGGTTGGGATCAGCTCTTGAGGCTCTTGAGGAAGGTTTTTTATTTGCAAGTCCTTTAACATACTTGACAGAAGTACAGTTACATAAGATGCACTCATGTAGCCGTTATCTGCGATCACCTATAGTCATCTACAATTTGTCGGTGGCACAAATGAGGTGAACGCAAGGTTTTCAGACATAAATTCTGAAAATTAAAGAAAAAAATAATTACTAATTGCCTAAAAAGTCCGGTTTTTTTGGCTTTATGATGATAAATAAAAATAATAGCGTTGAATGTCATGCTTCCTTCTGCGAAGGATTACTGAAATTCTTTGCTGCTTTCAGGATGACTACTAAACATCGAACAACATCTGCCGCCAATCAGTTTTTTGCTGGGGATGCTTCTGCGCCACAAACCTGGAGATGCAGCTACATCAAAAGGCTCTACCATAAAACTTGCTCTAGATGTATCTAAGTAACTATGCTGATAAAGTGTAAAGATGTCACGCTATCTGGGAGCAAATTTTAAAGCAATTGTAAAGGACTTGGTGCCATTTTGGCAGGTTTTTATCTCAAAAATGGGATATTAGTAGATTGTACAAATCTTTATTGTTATTCACACACTAGTACAGGTTGGCGGAAATAAACCTACCATTTAAAACAGCCAGAAAGCCCAAAATTAATACCTTTTGACTTTTGACTTTTAACTTCCGCGTTGCGGTACTAGTTACTATATACCGATAACTGCTAAGTACAAGCAAATACCAACACAGATAAGTTTAAGTAATTTAATGAAGTAGGAAATAATACATGGTATTATCACTGTCTTCTCATAATGTTATCCAGTATCTGCAAGATGCGGGGCTGTGTAGCTCAGAAGATGGCGCATCAGACAAATCTGAGTTGCCAGGAAGTAGTAAGAACAATTTCAATTTACTAGTGACTCTAGCAAATAATCGCAAACTGCTCATTAAACAAGAACGTAACGTTAATAACAAAGACGCCGCGCCCCATGATTTGTTTCAGGAGTGGCTGTTTCATCGGTTGCTCCAGCAGTTTCCAGTTCTTGGCAATATTTCTGCGATGCCTACGGCGGTAAACTACGCACCATTGGTAGTGCATTTTGACGAAGAAAATTCTATCCTCGTCCGCAATTACCTGAATGAATATCTGGAGCTTGCGATATTCTACCACAGCAATGATATTTTTCCACAACAAATTGCTTCTGCGATCGGTACTACTTTGGCAGGACTCCATCGGGCAACCTATAACCGTCGAGAATATAGGGATTTTATGGCAACTGCTCCCGAAGGAGAGTTTCGCTATGGCTTTTACAATCCGGCGCAAGGGGTAGAGTCGATTGGGCCAGAGATTTTTGGAACGGTTCCCACGGATGCGCTGAAATTCTATCTACTCTACCAGCAGTCGGAGAGTTTGGAATCTGCGATCGCAGATTTGGCATATGACTGGAATCCTTGCTGCTTGACTCACAACGACCTGAAATTGAACAACATTTTGGTTCATTTCAGGTGGGAGAAACTAGACAATTGCCTAGTACGACTAATTGATTGGGAAGCTTGTTCTTGGGGAGATCCAGCCTTTGATTTAGGAACTTTACTAGCAAGCTATTTAGGAATTTGGCTCAAGAGCCTCGTAGTAGACCCCACCATTGAGTTAGAAGAATCTTTACATCTAGCGTTGACACCTTTAGAGATTTTACAACCTTCAATTGTTGCCCTAATTAGAGGTTATATAAATGCTTTCCCCATGATTTTGGAATATCGCAGTGACTTTATTTTGCGGGTTATCCAGTTTGCGGGGCTAGCACTGATTCATCAAATTCAGGATATGATTACCTGCCGCAAATCCTTTAATAATGCTGATATCTGTATGCTGCAAGTGGCTAAAAGTTTACTCACTATGCCGCAGCAAGCTATACTGACTATTTTCGGGATATCAGAGTCCGAAATCCTGAATCCTGTGGCAAAAATCCATAAACTTCCTCAGCCTGTAAAGGAGCCACAGCTACTTCGTATTTATTACGAAAAGACTCGGCTTCGCGGTTGTTAATGGCAGGGAGCAGAACAATTTAAAAGCTGGTTTTCAAATTAAATTAGACATTTTGAATGGTTCTGCGTGTTATTTACCCTATCATAAATATTAGAAGATTTTGCCCCATAGTGGTTTCATAATTTTGGATTTTAAAATTTGAGTTCTGAATGGATTAATGCTAAATTACTCTATCAATCAACCGCTAAATTCTCTATTTGATATTGCTAAGAATATCCAGATTGAGTCAAATTTTTGTATTTACCATCCCAATTATCAACCCTTTGCTCTGCCAACTAAAATAGCTGACAGATTTCAGCACAATTCTGTAGATTTACAACAGAAATATCTCACTCTCCTGCTGCGAAACTTTCTTTATGGAATTTATTACAATGGCTCCCTGCAAAGTACTTTGGCAGTCAATACTGATAGTAATAATCACCCGCCAAAGCATAATTTAGCAGATAATTCCATTTTGGAAATTGATTGGGACTTTTACGAACATCTGCACGCCAGTAATCACGGCATCGGTTACTTTGACCCTCGATGGCAGGTATTGCGGAAAGAACCTGATGGTACTATGGCAGTGACTAAAGGCGGTTTAACACTCTATGTTGAGCCAGACTGCCATCTAGAATCCAGTAAAAAATCTACCAAAGTGGGTGACATGGTAGCAATCTGGATGCCCAAAAATCGACTACAAAATGGCTCTTACTTGGCAGTTAGTAATGTCGGACAGGAACGCCAGAGCAACCCCGATGCTGATTTGGGAGCAGGGCGAATTTACTTTAACATTACGCCATCTGGTGCGATCGCTCTCATGGAAAGCCTGACACTGCAATTGAATGCAGCCTCGATTCCTTTTAACTTTCAGGTTCTTCATAATCCCTGTGCATACGGACGCTATGATTCGGGGCTACTCTACTTTGAACTCCCTGACTATTCAGAAATTCGCACAATCCTTCAGGCTATTTATCCAGAAAATCAATCCCATTTCCAGCCCGAAATTCCCTTGTTTACCAAATTTTTAGCACCAGGGTTAGGTTTAGCCGAAGAACCAATCCAAAAATTTGCAGCACAGGAAAGTTTTGGGATGAACCGCTGCCAAATTGTCGCTAATGCTTTATTAGAAGCTTGGCAAAAAGGTAAGAATGCGATGGAGGAGCGGATGAGGATGATTGACCAACACTTTAGGCAACATCTAATAGATTTACAGCATCCTTATCTCAATCCCAGTTCTGAGGATATATATCATCCGTTAGATTGATTGATAGGGGCTGGGTATTAAGTACCTCGGCGTAAATAATTAAAAGTTTATAGTAAGCGGCTCTAGCCGTACTTTGTTAGCGTAGCTTCTCGTAGAGGCGCTACGCTAACACTAAGTGGTTACGCAAAATTATGTTATTGCGAGCGAAATGAAATGTAGCATTCGCGGTAGCGTCTCGTAGAGAAGCAATCCCAAACCGCAAGCGAATTGCTACCCTGCTGGAACGCCTGCTGTAGGATGCCTGAACGCAAAAGCGTCTCCTGTCTTGAGAAGGGCTTTTGCGTAGCTTACTTCTGGGTTCGCAAGGCGTCTAGTAGAGTTGGAGTCCGCTTCCGCAATGACAAACGTAGGACTTACGCAGGGAGAAAATTCTCACCTCTGCACCCTGCTCCCCTGCTTCTTACCATGCCCAATCCCCAATCCCCCATTCAAAATTCCACAATTACTGGCGTATGGTCGCTGGGTTGGGTTAATTTTCTGGGTGCAACATCGATAATACAACTTTTAGCACGCTCATACAGTATAGGTGTGAGATAGTGATGGTCAATCCGCCAACCTAAGTTGTGACGGAAGGCAGCGGCGCGATAATCCCACCAGGTATAATTTCCACCTTCTGTGGTGAATTTGCGAAAAGCATCGGCAAATCCTAGTTCTAGAATATCCCGTAAGGCTTGGCGCTCTGTTTCTGTTGCCATAATGTGATTTTCTGTACTCACTTGCTCGTGAATATCCTTGTCTTCTAGGGCGATGTTGAAGTCACCGCACACACAAATCGCAGGTTGTGACAGCACTAACAATCGTAAATACTCGCGTAGCGCTATCAACCAGCGCAGTTTGTATTCATATTTTTCAGTTCCGACTGCTGCGCCATTGGGAACATATAAGTTAACAATCTGAACACCATCAATTACACCTGTAATTACCCGTTTTTGCTCATCCCATTCAGGGTGTAAATCGGTCAAAATCGCCCTAAATCCGCTACTTACGTCTATAAGTGGCTGGTGGCTAATCAGGGCTACGCCGTTATAAGATTTTTGTCCTGATATATAAAGGTTATAGCCCAACTGCTCAAAAGGCGATCGCGGAAACTCGGCATCTACAACTTTGGTTTCTTGCAAGCAGAGAACATCAACCGGATTGTTAGTTAACCAATCGGTAACCTGTTCGAGGCGAGTGCGAATTGAGTTGACGTTCCAAGTAGCGATTTTCATTAGTTAGTTATCAAAATTTTTGTAAATTACTAATTACACATTATGTAATTTTTGTACAATTACTTAATATTTATAACTTCTGTTCCATTTCCCAATTACGTTTAAACGAAGCTTTAATGATTTGATCCCATTGAAGATATTAGTATTGTCAGCTACCAAATATTCAACTTTGTAAGTTGTGCTACCAAATATTCTACTTCATTATGATACCCAAGACAGATGCAACAAGTAATTGATTTGCTATAGGCTAGAAATATAGATTGTAGTTGACTTTTACCGATAGTTTTTAGATTTGTCGGTAGAGAATTTGCGTTACGGTTAACCGTTATTGTGCTTTTGGTAGCCTATTAGATTAATTTAAATGTCAAAAGAGTAAGTACAAATTCTCTTTCCTCATACAATAATCATGTAACTCATTATTGGATGAGAACAATTTCATAGACTGAACCAAAAAAACTTATGAAAATCGCTCAAGTTGCCCCCTTATGGGAAAGGGTTCCACCTCCTAGTTATGGAGGAACAGAACTGGTAGTGAGTCGCTTGACTGATGAACTTGTTCGTCGCGGTCATGAGGTAACTTTATTTGCCTCTGGCGATTCTCAAACTTTAGCTCATTTACAAGCAGTTTATCCGCAGGCATTGCGCTTGGACCCAAGTGTCAAAGAGTATGCAGTGTACGAAATGTTAGAACTGAGCCAAGTTTACCAAAGTGCTGCCCAATTCGATATTATCCATTCTCATGTAGGGATTTCGGCACTACCTTTAGCGAGTTTGATAACAGCAACTTCTACAGTGCACACTCTGCACGGTAATTTTACAAACGACAACCGTCACGCATTTAGCTACCACCAAAAGCAACCATACGTCAGCATTAGTAACTCGCAGCGTCAAATCGATCTCAATTATATTGGCACGGTTTATAACGGAATTGAGCTAGCAGATTACCCATTCGTAGCCAAACCGTCAGAACCTCCATATTTGGCATATTTAGGTCGTTTTTCGCCAGAGAAAGGGCCACAACATGCGATCGCTATTGCTAAACAGAGTGGTTGGCACTTGAAGATGGCAGGAAAGGTTGATTTAGTAGACTCTAAGTTTTTTGAACAAGAGATTGTTCCCCATATAGATGGTCAGCAAATTGAATATCTAGGCGAAATTAACTACGCCGAAAAGGCTAAATTTCTGGGCAATGCAGCCATAACTCTTTTCCCGATTAACTGGCAAGAACCTTTTGGGTTAGTAATGATTGAATCAATGGCAACTGGTACACCAGTGCTTGCCATGAATTTCGGCTCCGTACCTGAGGTGATTGCTCACGATAAAACAGGTTTTATCTGCAAAAGCTATGCAGAAATGGCATTGATGATTCCATTAGCTTTGGAACTCAATCGTCAAACCTGTCGAGAACATGTAGAAAACAATTTTAGTGTTAACCAAATGGTTAACGGATATGAAGCTGTTTACAGACAAATTATTAAAGACCGCATAGAATCGAATGGCCGCATTCATGCAGCTAACATCGAGTTTTAATCAACTGCTTTTTTATCTAATTTAAACAATAACTTTTTTTAAGGAGAACATTAGTATGAGTACGAGAGCCAACACCTGCCCATGCTGCGGTGGTTCCCTGCTGCGTCATGCCCGTCATGGTGAACTGTATTGGTTTTGTCTATCGTGCCGACAAGAAGTACCGCTATTGACTGTTACTCGCTTGCCGAATGTGGAAACCCGGAACACCGGAGTGGTTCCTCAGCCAGTGGTGAATTCCTAGTTTGACGGCATTTTAGATTAATAAAAGCCAACTAGAAATCAAGACTAATTTGTTTAAACCTATCAACTAGCTTCAAGTGGTAAAATCAGGTGGATCTAGTTGATAGGTTTAAAGCTTTGTTAGCAGCGGTACTTTATGGTCAAGAAGATTTCCGCTTAGAGGAAGTTCCTGACCCCACTCCAGCGACTGGCGAAGTTGTGATTCAAGTGGGGGCGGCAACAACTTGTGGTACAGATTTGAAAGTTTGGCGGCGTGGTGGTCATGCCAAAATGCTGAAAACGCCGACGCTGTTTGGGCACGAAGCTGCTGGGCGAATTGTTGCCTTGGGCGCAGATGTCAGTGGTTGGCAAATAAGCGATCGCATCGTCGCTAATAATTCTGCCCCATGCTGTCGGTGCTTTTTTTGTCAACGTCAAGAATATTCATTATGTCCGAATCTGACCTGGAATAATGGGACTTTTGCCGAATACATGAAAATTCCCGCAGCTATAGTACAGCATAATTTGTTACAGATTCCTGATGAGTTGCCGTGGGAATTGGCAGCGATGACGGAACCTCTAGCTTGTGTGTTACATGGTGTAGCCCGTTCTAACGTCAAAGCCAAAGATCAAGTAGTCGTCTTAGGAGATGGGGCGATCGGGCTGATGTTTGTGGCGGCGTTGAGTAGTCAAGCTGAGGTGTTGCTGTGGGGAGGTAATAACCACAGGCTAGAAATTGGTCAGAAATTGGGTGCAATCCAGACCTTTAATTATCGTCAAATCCCAGATATTCCCAGTGTAGTGAAAGAACTCACCCAAGGATGGGGCGCAGATGTGGTGATTGAAGCAACTGGTGTACCAAGTGTTTGGGAAACTGCGATCGCCTGCGCCCGTCCTGGTGCAACAGTCAACTTATTCGGTGGATGTCCACGGGATACCAGCATTACCGTCAATACAGAACAGCTACACTACAGCGAAGTGACCATCAAAGGCGTGTTTCATAATACACCAAAGTATGTGCGAGAGGCGCTTGCACTGATCGCTGGTCGCAAAATTCCTTTTGAGTTACTTATTAGTGAACAGCGGCCATTAAAAGATTTAGAACAGGTGTTTTGTGAGATGAAGGCGCGTCAGGTTATTAAGGTAGCGATGATTCCTTAATTTTTTGCAGGGTCAGCAGATCCTATAAGTCTAGCCAAACAATGTAGAAAACCTGGATACCAGAGGATCTATAATTTCCCGTCTGGTAATACTTGGGATGAAAACATTGCCCACAACGACTCATAGTAAGGGACAAAATAAGCTGAAAAGGCAGTTTGATAAATTTGGTGAGCAACAAATAAGTGAGGAATTTTAGTACTTAAATATATCAAGTATTAACTTTTATAAAATAAAAATAAAGTATCTGATAAATTAATTACTTTATTGTAATTTTAAAAGTGGCATTGTTTAAGGTAAAAAAAAACCATGTTCAAGCAAATATAGTGGTTCTCAGTTGAGTGCAATATAGTAGCAACAGTGGGTGAACCAACCAACAATGTCTTTTTTAGCAACTGTTTCTAAGGCTTCTGCGATCGCTTAATCTAATTCTTGTTCTGTAGTTAAATATTCCTTGATTTTCATCAAACCGCTCGGCATCAGGTAGCTGTGTATAGCCCGACTCTGACAAACAAAGCTTCAGAAAACAAGAATATGTACGCCAATTTTCCACAGAAGATACAGAATACATCCACACTTAGAGGCTGCCTCCGATAGCTTTACTAACAATCATGCGGGCGCAAGAGTGCCATCACTCAATAGAATGTATACCTGGGGCAGTGGCTCCTTAATGCTAGTGGGAACGTCTGGATGTTCTCCAAGTGGTGTCAGATCGGTTGATATAGTGTAGTTATGATCATAAGGTTTACAGACTACTACTTACTATATTGAAACAGCTAGTCTACCAATTATGAAAAGCACAAACTTCATTTTACGAGAGGGAAGAATTGAAGACGCTCATGACTGCGGTTCAATCTGTTACCAAGCCTTTAAGATACTCAATGATCAACATAATTATACTATAGACTGGGGTTCAGTCGAAACTACAATTGAGTCGTTTTCTTCTCTACTTAAGCGTCAAAATATTTACTCGGTTGTAGCTGAACTAGATGGACATATTGTAGGCAGCAACTTCCTCTGGAGTAATGGAACAATTGCCGGAATTGGACCACTCTCAGTTAGCCCGATGACACAAGGACGTTCAATTGGAAAACATCTCATGCAATACGTTTTAGATTATGCATGGCAGCAGAAGTTTGCAGGTGTGAGGTTAGTGCAAGCTGCCTATAATAGTAGTTCATTATCCTTATATACCAAGCTCGGATTTCATGTGCGAGAACCGCTTGCAGTCCTAAAAGGTACGACGCTTCAACTTGAAGTTTTAGGGTATGTGGTTCGTACAGCAACCTTAGCAGATATTGATATCTGCAACAAACTCTGTTTTCAAGTTCATGGTCATGTTCGTCACCTGGAATTACTTGATGCGATTGAGCAACAAACGCTTACAGTAGTTGAACATAACGGTAACATTACAGGATACACAACTGTACTTGGCTTTGATGGACACGCAGTTGCACAGAGTAATCAAGACCTCAAGATCCTCCTCGGCGCTGCACCAGCAATTTCCGAATCAGGATTTTTGTTGCCAACCCGCAATACTGAGTTATTGCGCTGGTGCTTAGAGAAAGGATTGCACGTAGTTCGACCAATGACATTGATGAGTATGGGACTGTACAACGAGCCAGCAGGCGCATTTCTGCCTTCAATAATCTATTAAATTGCCTTTTATGGGATTTTTGGAGTATTTCACCCCGGAAATCAATCAGCAACAGAATACACCTAGCTATTATGGCGAAATTGTACTGATATCCCCATAGATGCTTGGGTAGGTAATCGTAAACGCAGGGGAGGCAGGGGGAGATGAGAAAGATGAGGAAGATGAGGAGCGAGGGAGAAATTGTAGTAAGTTTTTCTCCTCTGCCTCTTCTGCCCCATGCCCGACATTTACAATCGATTTGTATCTTTTGTAACTAACTTCCAGCCTTCAGCTTGGTCAATTAGCTTCACCGACTCTAATTCGAGATTGTTGAAAGCAGATGCATGAAGCAGGAAATAGGGTTGGCCGTTGTAGTGCCAATAATATTCCAGTTCGCCAACAGAAGCGGGAATGATGGTGCGATCGCTATAATAATCCAACGAGGGACGATGGTAGGGAAAAGATGTGTAAATCTTCCTCGTAGCTGGATTTGCCCGCACGATCATGGCGGCGACTGGTTTAACTGGATAGGCTTCAGATAATTCCCAAACCCAGTAGTTAGATTTCATTAACAGCAGCAGTGAAATATAACTTCCCCAAAACAAAATCTTCAGAAATTGTCCATCACCTCGTTCTGCCAAAATAGCTGCTAAGGTCATAGTTAAAGCTACTGCGGCAAAAATCAGTTGTAAGTCTGTTTTCGGTGTTGTACCCCAACTAAAATAAATACTACCAGCAGAAGCGGCTACAGCAAGTATCGCCAAACCAACAACCCAAGCACGGGGATAAGATGAAAGTAAAGGCGAATTTTCTGTATCTGATAATTGGATACCAAAAGCTAAGGCTAAACTAGGGTAAATCGGGAATAGATACCAGGGAACTTTGGTAATCATGAAAGAAATTACCAGCAGATAAACACCACTCCACGCCATTACTAGTTTTGCCCAGCTAAGGTTACGATTTTCCCAGGTTAAGCGGACAGTTTGCGGTAAGAATAATAACCACGGCCATGTGTATTTAAGAAGTTCAATAACATAGTACCAAGGTGGTTCAGAATCCCCTTCTACAACAGAGCTAATTCGGTCTAGTGATGGGTTTGCAAGGCCAATTTGAGCAAAAGTGTAACCATAGTGAATTAATTGGGCACTGTACCAACCAGCTACAGGCAGAATACCAATTAAGATTGCTATCCACAGATAGTAACAGGTGAGCAGTCGTGGCGTATCCCAAAACAGAAATACGATCGCAATCGCACCTAGCAATATGCCTAGCAGTCCTTGAGTCAGGCAAATCAACCCAAAACTAATACCAACACCAAGGCAATAACGTAAATCCCGGCGCGATCGCAACACGCACAACATCATCACCATCAAAAAACTTACCATCGCCCCATCCAACATTGCCAGCCGCCCATGACGCACCACAGGTAACATTGTTAGATAAATCAAGGCGCTATAAATTGCTGCCCAACGTTGGCGAAATATCTCTCGAGCAATGCAATACAGTAAAGGTACAGATGTCGCTGTTAAAATTGCTCCAGGTAGGCGCGTTGTCAACTCATTTTCGCCTCCTAGAGAATAAGCCCAAGCTATTAGCAAATGCATCAAAGGCGGCTTGTTATAGTATGGTTCGCCTCCTACCGTTGGGTAAACCCAACGCATTGAACCTGCTGGAGCGTGCCAAATTTCACGAGCAACCTGTGCCACAGTCCCTTCATCCCAATCTCGCAGCGGCAATCCTCCCAGATTGATGCTAAACAGTAACACTGCTGCCAACAGCAATACTATTAGCCATACCCAATCAATCCATTTGCCAACCGTGCGATGCTGTTTTTCTAGATGACTCCAAATAAAGCTTCCTTCTTGCATATTCTATGTTAATCATTTTACTTGCTGGTTTGATTACATAGAGACCAGAGCAAATCTCCAATGTTGCACCCAGTAACAACGTATGTTATTAACAATTGCTAGTTTCCAAGATTAACTCAACTTTCTCTAATTAGCGCTATTTTTTGAAAAATTTATCTTGGTTATTTAAAGAACATTTCAGCTGATAAATGATAAAAATAATACAGTCCATAAATTATTTATTACCTCTTACTTAGTCCGTAAATAAACTTGTATTTTATTCTTAATGTGACGATTAGTTGAATTTTTATCTACTTAGGTTTAATTTGGCTTAATTTAAAAAATATGAAATAATTGCTACAGGGTTTCAATAGCGTGCTGAACAATTAAAAGAATTAGTTGTAATCTTTCTAGATAGTAATTACTAACATATTTAAATCTTCCATTTTGTTAGCATCCTGCCTATAAATAAATTCTGAGGCTAATAGCTTGCATTTCTCTCAAGAGGACTAAATACAATATTTTCGGCTTTTAAAAACAATTTATGATTCTTATAGAGATGATTATTGATTAAAACTATTCCAAATTAGCAAGTTTTAGTATTTTAAATTTCATTAAGTGATTATTTCATTGAAATATGTGTGCTATACAATTTGCTAATAGCATTTTTTCCAAAAAAAAGCCACTAAAAAATTATTGGAGCCTCTCAATGAATTTACCTGTTGTTGTGGATGTTACTCTTGGCTTAGTTTTTATTTACTTGATTTTGAGCTTGCTTCTCCGTGGGAGTATGCGGTTCGTTCCTCATATAGTTTGGCGGATCTTCATACAGAATTGGTATAACCGCCCCTTTAACTTAAAAAATAAAAATAACTTGTAGTTTTAATTCTTTATTTTGAAGAGCAATCTCAATTTGCTTGATAAATTCTCGAAAGTAAAATCGTCGCTCTGTTTCCGACAAATCTAACCAAAATTGTGGTATGGAAACAGCTTGAGCAACAGAACGCAAGTTAACTGGGGGAAGAGTCGCCAACTTTGCTTCGAGTGTAGAAATTTCTGTGCGGAGTTTGTAAGCTCTTAACTTTGCTGTTTCAACATCTAAAATTCCAGTTTCAATTAAAGCGGGTAATTGAGCAAGTATTTCTTGCTGACGAGCGATCGCTTGCCCTAAACTATTCTTGACTCCATCCAATTGGGGAAAATTCATCCCCGCTACAGCTAAGGGTAAGTCACGGCAAACCGTTTCAATTGTATGTTCTAAAACCTCTTGGTAAGGAATAGCCTTACATTTGGGGCGTCGAGGACAGCTAGTAGAACGTAAATAAAGATACTCCTTATCATGATTGTGTTGGGTGACACGAGTAACTGTCAGATGTGACTGACACTCAGCACAGACAACCAACCCAGCTAAAGAACGCCTAGCACTAGCAGTTCGGGATGGTAAACGGCTGTTACGGCGTAAAAGTCGGTCAACTTGGGCTGCTTCTTCTTTAGAAATTATCGGAATATGGGTATTGGAGATGGTTTCACCATTTTGGTAAGCTGTATTGCCGCGATAAACTGGATTAGTCAGCCAGCGTCTTCCTGTGGTGACAGAGATTTTTTTGCCGTATTTTTTCGCCAAGTAACGAACTGAACCTCGCAGGGAACCATAGAGTAAAAAGTGTTCAAAAAAATCTTTGACTATTGGTGAAGTACTGCGGTCAATGGTATATTTTCCCTTACCTCTGCGATAGCCGTAGGGAACTTTGCCGGGTGGCGGTGCAACATCGAGACGATTACGGGCGTGTCCTTCACGGATGCGACGACTACGTTGCTGACGTTGGATTGCGTGTAGCAAATTCAGTAAGTTAGCGCCCAGAGGGTAGTTTTCGGAAGTGTAGGGCTGTTCTGTGGCGATGATCGCTACTCCCATTGCTTCGAGTTGATGCAAGCGATCGCTAATTTCCTCTACAGTATCCCCTAATTCTTCCAACCGACGAATTAGGAGATAATCTGCCCTTTCAGTTTGGCAATCGGTAAATAATTGTTGTAATTGCGTTCGCGTAGCGTGTCCAGAAGACTCTTGCTTGCCCAAATCTTCATAAACTTGATCCACCTCCCATCCCCAATCGGCTTGATCGGGAGAAGATTCTAATAGCGGATTAGTATAAGAGTAGGCAATGATTTTCATTAGTCATTAGTCATTAGTCATTGGTCATTGGACAAGACAAGGTAGAGACTTTATTCAATAATTCCTCCTTGTCCCCTTGTCTTGCTTGTCCCCACTCTCCCTCACTGCTGACTCAACTCAATAATATTTCCATCAGGGTCTTGAGTAAATAGGGCAGCGCGACCGGAAGCACTGGCTTGAATGGGATAATTATGATTGAGGAATTGCTGTTTGGCGGCGTCTAAGTCAGTTACTGAGAAGGCGACGTGGGGATTGCGTCCCCATTTTTCGTTGGGGTTTTCGGTGGGGACAGTGGTTGCGACTATCAGGTGAATTTGATAGTCGCCGACTTGATACCATGCACCAGCGTAGTTTAGGGAACGATCTATTTTAGATAATCCTAATACTTTGCCATAAAAGTGTTCGGAGCGTTCTAAGTCAGTGATAAGAATTGCTGTATGGAGACTTTGGGTAATCTGCATTGTCAGTAAGTGCGATCGCGTTTATCTAAATTTTGACGTAGTTTCAACCCTTGCGGGGAGTGGGGAAGCAAAATAGCAGGGGAGAATAATAATAACTGATGCCCCATACCTAATGACAAACTAAAAAATGAGGATAAATGATGGATGATCAATTAAGTCATACGGAAATGAATGTTGCACGGGGGATATTACAAGATTATGATCCTGCACAACACGCATTGAATCACTTGGAAAAACACAATGGCAAAGTTGAAACCGCTTTTGAGGATTTGTGGATTGAGAAAAATGGACAACCGTTGATGCAGCAAAGAAAATCACTTTGGCAAGTAACACTAAAGGTATTGCGTGAGGAACTCTGTGGCGATGATGGTTTTCGTGGCCAACTTAAAGATTACACGAAGAATCCAGGGAGTTCGCCCTTGTTGACAGGGTTGATTATCTCCCTTGTTGGTGTAGCGACGGCACACGGTTTGCCAATTGATCCAGCGATCGCAACTGTTATTGTTTTATATATCCTCAAAATCGGCTTGAATATTTTTTGCCAATACACTGAACCATCCGTTGGCAATTCTGCAACTCTAGCGCCAGGAAACTGATGTGCTACCTTGCAAATCATTGCCGTGGATGCTTTGTGTATGGCATATTTTTTGACCTCTCTCCAAACCTCTCTCCTTTTAGGAGAGAGGCTTTGAATTTTACTCCCCAACGCTACAAGGGTTGGGGTTGGGGGTTAGGTCTGTATTGAACTGCCGTGAAAGCGGCGTCTACGCTCCTATAGGTGCCTTGTCTCGGCTGGAGGCGCATCCCAGTTGTTGTTACGGCCATCAGCAAATCGAATGGGCGCTTCAATGAGTTCCGTTAGTTCGGCGTTGTCGAGCGCAGCCAATTGGACTGAAACGTAGTCACCGCCAATCTCTTCAACGTGCCCACGAGCAAATGATCGCACGCCGCAGTGCTTGCAAAAGAGATGATGTCCAACCTTTGAATTGAACTGGTAGTCGCTCAAATCGCCTTCGCCGGATAGCAATCGGAATGCGTTGGGCTTAATGATTGCGTTCCAATTTTGCGTTTTCGTGCAGATCGAGCAGTTACATTTGTTTGTACCCAAGCTCAGGTCGATGTCGGCTTCAAATCGAACTGCGCCACAATGGCAGCTTCCAATAAAGGTTTTGAGCATCACAATTTCCCAAGAGATTGTCGTCCGAAAAACGTACAGGCTTTTATACAGTGACAAATTAAATGGCGTCGAAACAAATTCATGTGATTAAGCTGGGTCTTACCCCTTTTAGACTTGCAACAATTTGTGTTGATGCAGCCTGTAAGTTTTCTGTGCTGATTCTAGTCTGAACGCTAGAGATTCCAGCCTTCACATCCTTGATGAGACAAAACAAGGCATAGCGACAAATAAAGAGTCACTGTACAAGTGCGTAAGTCCTGGTAATCTCTTGCAATTTGATTGTATCGGCTGACAATGCCATTGTATCGGCTGACAATGCCATTGTATCAACTAACAATGCGATTGTATCGACTAACAATGCGATTGTATCGATTAACAATGTGATTGTATCGACTAACAATGCGATTGTATCGGCTGACAATGCGATTGTATCGACTAACAATGCGATTGTATTGACTTGCTACGCCTGCCTAATGAGTATGATCTGGTCGCGCCCCTATTAAATGCCATCACCCTATCACTCTGGTAATCTCTTTAACGCCTCCCGTGCGATCGCCCCCCAATATTCATCTTTATACTCAACATATATTTCCAACGCTGTCTGCAAATGAACCCTCGCCTCTGCGTAGTTTTCTTCTGCTTCTGCAACCAGTCCTAAAGTGCAGTAGGTGAGTGCTTGGGAATAGCGATCGCTAAATTCGATTTTGATAGCCAAAGCTTGTTGGTAATTGCGCCGCGCCTCCTCAAATTCCCGCAAATCTTGGGCAACTCTTCCCAACTGGTGGTAAGTGCTAGCAGAAGAATAGCGATCGCCAAATTCGATATCGATAGCCAAAGCTTGTTGGTAGTTGCGCTGCGCCTCCTCAAATTCCCGCAAATCTTGGGCAACTATTCCCAACTGGTGGTAGGTGCCAGCAGAAGAATAGCGATCGCCAAATTCGATATCGATAGCCAAAGCTTGTTGGTAGTTGCGCTGCGCCTCCTCAAATTCCCGCAAATCTTGGGCAA
>NZ_JBALDG010000069.1:0-26629 GCF_036917195.1 Nostoc sp. | reverse complement strand
TTTGGTGGTGGCGGTGCTGGTGGCGGCATGCCATCATTTGGTGGTGGCGGTGCTGGTGGCGGCATGCCATCATTTGGTGGTGGCGGTGCTGGTGGCGGCATCCCGTTCGCTTAGTAGCGACAGTCATTAGAATCTTTGGAACAATGATGAGTCTTTCAGTACATACTATGCTAATTGACTATGTTATGGACTGAAACTCTTTATTAGTAAGGACTTTAGGCAAGATTTTCTGTCAGAGTTACAGGAAAAATGATTAAAGCCTTTATTTAGAGAAATTTTGGGTTGAGCAAATTCATACTTGGCGTAGCATGTACTGAAGACTCGAAAATTTTTTAACTAAAAATTGGAGAATTAGTACCGATGGAAGCGTCTGCTGTCAATTCCATTAATGGTAAGGTTAATACCTTTAGTGCCCCTGGCGATCGCAACCTGTATAGCAATAGTTCCTTTGCTACCAATAGCAGTTTGTATACTGAAGGCAGTTTATTGACGGGTGGTAGTAACCCCTTTGCTGGTAACAGTGCCATTCCAAGTGGCGGTAGCAACCCTTTTGCTGGTAACAGTGCCATTCCAGGTGGCGGTATCAACCCCTTTGCTGGGGATGCTGGCAGCAAGCTTCAGCAATTAATCTTTGATCGCTTGAAGTTAATTCTGGGTAAAAATTTTTTCCAGGACACTAATAACACATTAGCAAATGGAAGTAACCCATTTCTAAACGGTGGCAATACCACTGCAATTGGCGGTATCAACCCCTTTGCTGGCAACAGTAGCCCTATAGCAGGTGCTGGAAGTTTACTTCAACAATCGCCTTTCGATCCGTTGAGAGAAGTTCTTGGTAATAATATACCCTTTAGTAACAGTGGCAATACGTTTAATACTGGTAGTAACCCTATTACTAATTCTGGTAGCCCACCTTTTAATAAGGACAATGCACCCGTTGGTAAAAGCAATAGGAACTTTGGTAGTAAGAACGCAACCATTGGTAATTTTAACTCGGACTATGGGAGTAACAGCGCAACCATTGGGAATGGTAACTGGAACTTTAATAATGACAACGCAACTATCGGTAATGGTAACTGGCTATTTGCAAAGGGTAACACAACTCTTGGTAACGGTAACTGGTATTGGGATAACGGAAATAATAACGCAACATTAGGTAATGGTAATTGGCACTTTGGGAGTAACAACACAGCCATTGGAAATGGTAATTGGGACTTCGGTAGTAACAACACAATTATTGGTAATGGGAACTGGGTTTTTACAAGTGGAAATGAAATCATTGGTAATGGCAAATGGTTAGCGGATGGTGATAACGCAGCCATTGGAAACATCAATAACCCCAGCCCCAGCAGTTTAGAGTTATTTCCACAAGGAATCAAAACTGGTGCTAACAATTTGATTGACTCCCTTATAGGTAAGATAGGTCAAAATTTTCTTGGGTTAACAGGAGATTTTGATGTATCAAGTAGCCAGACGTTTAATCGGCTCATCTCTTCTAGAAGTGTTGGTATTAATGACACTAATATATCTAAAGATATTGAGCAACTTTTGGCATCACTCAGCCCAATTCAAGGGAATGTGATTGATTATCAGTCTTTACAAAACCTTCAGTCTGTCCCAGAACCTACTTCTTCAGTGTCACTGATAATAATGGGACTTGTGTGTTTGCTGTTGTCAGTGTTCAAAAAACAACAAAACTCAGTAGACCAAAAAGTTTTGTGAGCGTCAAAAAAGAGTAATTTACGATCCAGTTTTGGAAGAGTATAAAAAAGTTTATCGCTTTTGATAATTAATTTATCAAGATTTAGGTTACAGGTACTGGCTTGCGGGACATCAATAAAACCTTATACTAGACACAAATCTTGTTATTTTACAACCATCCATTGCGTCACAGGTGCCATTGCTCGCCAGCCCAAAAATTTACCAATAGGTTCTGCTCGTTGAATTGCAACACGAATTAAATCACCACCGACTCGTTCATGCCATTGAAATAAAGTTTGCTCACCCTCTACCGTCACAACATTTGCCACCAAACGTCCACCAGGCCGCAGTGCTTCCCAACAAACATCAAAAAGTCCCGTTGCTGTCACTCCACCACCAATAAAAATGGCATCTGGTGCAGGCAAGTCTTTCAGGGCATGGGGCGCTTTACCTTCAATGATTTGCAGATTTGGAGTACCGAGAGTCGCGGCATTATCGGCAATATATAGTAGTCTAGACAAGTTTTGTTCGATCGCGATCGCCCGACACCGAGCATGGCTTCGCATCCATTCAATAGAAATCGAGCCGCAACCCGCGCCCACATCCCACAACAATTCTCCCGGTGTGGGTGCCAAAGCTGCTAAGGTGATTGCCCTAACTTCACGCTTCGTTAACTGTCCATCGTGGTAGTAGGCGTTATCTGGTAATCCTGGTAACTTTGGTAAAGGCACAACCCCAGCATCAGCAATACAATAAACTGCGATCGCATTCAAAGCAGCAAGTTCGTTTTCATTCCAAGATGCAGCTGTACCTTCCACAATTCTTTCATGAATGCCACCCATGCGCTCCAATACGGTGATTTTGCTGCCACCATAGCCGCGATTTGTCAAAATTTCGGCAACAATGGCGGGTGTGTCCTTCCCTTCACTCAAAATCAACAGCCTAGCTTTCGGATAAATGTAAGACTGGAGTAGGGAGGATGGACGACTATTCAAACTCAAGGTTTCTACCTCAGTTAAAGACCATCCAACCCTGGCACAGGCGAGGCTGAAGGCTGAAGGTGCGGGAATAATCGTCATTTCTGAAATGGGAATTCGCCGCATCAAGGTAACACCAATGCCGTAACACATCGGATCGCCGCTTGCGAGTACGCAAATTGATTCACCGCGACGCTGGATGATTTCCTCAACTGAGGCGCTAATCGGGGATGTCCAGATTAGTTTCTCACGTTGGTTATCTGTAGGGAGCATTGCCAAATGGCGATCGCCTCCCACAATTACTTTAGCTTGATCGACAAGAGAACGAGCGATCGCGCTTAAGCCCTGTAATCCATCTTCTCCAATACCGACGATAGAAAGCCATTTCTGTGTCATGCTAATTCATGATTCATACTTTATCGGCGATTACAAACAAGTAATCTCCTTGATTGTTTTCATATTTATTGACAATCTCTGTAATGCGTCCTGTGTTAATATCTGCTGCTAGGCTTTCACACCCTGCTGCGATTTCATCCGCAGAAGCTAGCAAAGCAAAGGTAGAAATTCCAGAACGCACATTCTCGTCTAAATATATTTCCTGACGATGTTTTCCACTATATAAAAACAGGTCTTGTAAGTTTTCCGAAATAGAATAAGGTTTGATATGTATTGATTTAAAACCTGCCTCATTGAGAGCATATTTGACCTTTTCTAAACTTGGCATCTGTTCAGCAAATTTATATATAGCCTCTGGAAAATATTCGACTAACCAATATTTATTTATTTGCTCAGGTGTGGCAGTAAATAATACAAAACAACCAGCAGGCAAGACACGGTAAATCTCCCGAAAAGCAGGAGTTAATGCAGCAAAATGATGTATTACTAATGTGCATAACACTCCAGAGAAAGTCTCATCACCATAAGGTAACGCCTGAGATTCTGCAACTTGCCAAGCTACAGCATTACTCTTATTCGTAGCACTATCAATCATCTGTTTTGAGTGGTCAACTCCATACCAAACACCACCATGTTTTGCCAAAGCTAGTGTGTAATTTCCAGTGCCACACGCCACATCTAGATATGAGTAATCTGATTTTAGCTGAAGGTGAACAGCTAATTGGGCAGAAATTTCAGGGTCAGCGCGACGAGTCAAATCATAGCCTTTGCCAATTTGCTCATAAATAGCCATTTATTGAATTTATCACAAATTTTTAATATATAGTGAAGTGAACAGTCAACAGTTATCAGTAACTATTGTTCACTAGTTACTGATAACTGTTATTGGTGTAGTGTTTCGCCAAGAGATAAAATCAATAACTGATCAATGTTAAACCAGTATTGCTGTTGCTTTCACAGTAAAAATTTTCTTAATCACATCTTCTACCACTTTATCTGGCGTAGAAGCACCAGAAGTAATTCCCACGACAATTTCTCCATCTGGTAGCCAGTTTTCTGTAGTTATTAACTGCCCATTTAATTGCCGATGTTCTATCGAATCTCCTGATTTAATCCGTTCAACAGTATCAATATGATAGGAAGGAATTCCCCGCTCAAAAGCAATTTGTTGTAATTGAGTAGTATTCGATGAATTAAACCCACCAATTACTACCATCAAATCTAAATTATGTTCTACTAGCTCTAACATTGCATCTTGCCGTTCTTGAGTGGCGTCACAGATAGTGTTAAAGCTTTGGAAATGCTGATTTAACTCAGTAGGGCCATACTTTTGCAACATAGTCCGCTCAAAAAGCTTGCCAATTTGCTCAGTTTCGCCTTTAAGCATCGTAGTTTGGTTGGCAATGCCAACTCTTTCTAAATCCTGATCGGGATCAAATCCTGCTGAACAAGCTTTAGCAAATTTCGTCAGAAATTCTTCACGGTTCCCACCATTGCTAATATAGTCAGCAACATATTCTGCTTCTGGCAAATTTAACACTATTAAATACTTGCCAGCAAAGGAACTAGTAGCGACTGTTTCTTCGTGCTTATATTTACCATGAATAATGGAAGTATAATCGACTCTTTTGTGTTTTTCTACTGTATTCCAAACTTTAGATACCCAAGGACAAGTTGTATCAACAATTTTGCAACCTTTATCGTGAAGTATCTGCATTTCTTGAACGCTAGCCCCAAAAGCAGGTAATATGACTACATCACCAGTGCCAACAACAGAAAAGTCTTTATTCTTTCCTTCAATGGGGATGAATTCTACCTCCATCTCTTGCATCCGCTGATTCACAGAAGGGTTGTGGATAATCTCGTTAGTAATCCAAATGTGTTCTGTGGGGAAGTGCTGACGGGTTTCGTAGGCCATGGCCACAGCTCGTTCTACACCCCAGCAAAAGCCAAAGGCTTGTGCTAGTCGGATCGTCACGTCACCTCGTTGTAGGGTGTAATTGCGATCGCGAATTTCTTGAATCAAGTTACTCTGATACTCAGATTGCAACTGGGTGGCAACTTCTGCTTTATGACCAAAGCCCTTGCGATTGTAATTCTCTGAATATTGCAGGCTGCGCTTAAAAGCTTTTGTATCCATTTGATTTGTCTACTTAAACCACTATTTTTTATTTTCTCGCGCTAAGAGGCGATTTATACACAGTTGTCTTCAAAGATATTACTTCTTTTTGTGCTTTACCCTTTTTCCCTCGAAGGACGTTAACGCTGGGGTTTTAATTCGATTTCGCTATAAATCTGCAATGCAGAACGCCAAACTATATAGCCTTCAGGGCTTAAATGTAAGCCATCAGTAGTAAATTCGCGGCGGAGATTACCTTGCTTGTTGGTAAACAGGGGATATAAATCGAGATATTTGACACCTTTTTTGGTAGAAATGCTTTGCAGTTGCTGATTCAACTGGCGAATGCGACTATTGGCAATAGTCTGGAGTTTCTTTCGTCCTTTCCAGGTTGCTTCCTCTGCCCCGTGTGGCAAAATCGATTGGACAATAATTTGGGCTGTGGGATGCGCCTTTCGTAGGTAATTGATAATTTGCTGCTGATTATCTAAAATTACCCTATCGCTCATCCCCCCAATTAGGTCATTAATGCCAATCATCACAAAAATTAACTCTGGCTGGGTGCGGTCAAATATCTTCAATCTTTTCAAAAGTCCATTGCTGGTTTCGCCAGAAATTCCTTGATTAAGCCAATTTTTACCTTCGGGTAATAACTCTGGGGGAAACCACAGACTCAAAGAATCTCCCGCCAATATGCTTAAATGCGGAGTCCGTTGGTCAGCAGCTACCTTGGCTTCTTGCTCAAGGATGTTTACCCACTCCTGGTAAGTGAGTTGGTGACGGCGACCTAAATCAGGTGTAACAACTTGGGATGAGTTGTTCAGGTTGATTGGCTCTGGGGATGTTGTTACCCCAAAAAAAGCGGTCAATTTCTGCTGTTGCCAAATTAGCAGAATGACCGCCAACATGAGGATGCCGTTGGTTAACAGCGAGAAAAATGCCCAGATAGGAAAGGTTTTTGCTGAAGTAGACACGACTAGCGAAATTTACCAATTATTAGAATCAAATTTTAACGCTAGCGATCGCAAATTACACAATCTTAAACTGGGGAAGCAAACAGAAAGTCTTCCTTGCAAACTCTTAACTCAGCACGGGCTAAACCATAGCTATCCGCTAACAGCACTCCTTACTAAGTGGGACGATCGCCAAACTCGGAGTTGTAACCTTCTTCACCATGTTCGTTGATATCCAAACCTTGCAATTCAGCTTCTTCTTTGACTCGCAGACCGACTGTAGCATCAATAACCTTGAGAATAATCCACGTACCAACACCTGCGATCGCATAGGCAACGGCAATTGCTACTAGTTCAACTCCCAATTCACCAAAATTACCCCGCAGCACTCCGTCTTTACCTCCTCCGTTGACTTGAGTCGTGGCAAAGATGGCTGTTAAAATCGCCCCCACTGTACCACCAACCCCATGCACAGGATAGGTATCTAAAGCATCGTCAATTTCTAGCTTGTGCTTAAAACTCACAGCATAGAAGCAAACAAAGGCGGTGACGAAACCAACTAAAATCGCTGATAGCGGTGTCACAAATCCGGCGGCGGGAGTGATGCCCACTAAACCAGCAACGGCTCCTGTAGCCGCTCCCACGGCAGTCGGTTTCCCCCGTAAAACTGCTTCCAAAATTAGCCACATTAAAGCCGCCGCCGCCGCCGCTGTATTGGTGGCAACAAAGGCTGTTGTTGCTAAATTTGTGACTACATTACCAGAAGTTCCACTGGCAACAGATAAGGCACTCCCAGCATTGAAACCGAACCAGCCAAACCACAGCAAGGCAGCACCCAGCAAAATGAAAGGAACATTGTGTGGAGGGCTAAGACGATCGGGATGGGTTTTCCGAGGCCCAAGGACGATCGCAGCTACCAGGGCTGAAACGCCAGAACTAATATGAACTACTGTGCCACCTGCAAAGTCGAGGGCACCCAAACCACCAGCCAAACCCAAGAATCCACCTTTCGCCCATACCATATGGGCCAGGGGGGCGTAAACAAAGGTTGACCACAGCAGCACAAACAGGGAATAGGCGCGGAAACTCATCCGCTCAACGATCGCCCCAGAAATTAAGGCTGGGGTGATAATGGCAAACATGGCTTGGTAGATCATGAATGCCTGATGCGGTATCGTTCCGGCATAAGAGACGACTTCCGGCGGGTTTGACCCTTTGAGATAATCGGTTATTTCTAAACCGACATTATTCAACCCCAACCATTGCAATCCACCGATGAACGGTAAACCTGGCGCGAAGGCAAGACTATAGCCCCACAAAATCCAGGTAACTCCCACGATCGCCATCAACACAAAGCTCATCATCAATGTGTTTAGGATATTGCGCGATCGCACAAATCCACCATAGAAAAACGCCAATCCTGGTGTCATTAGCAGCACGAGTGCTGCTGAAATCAGCATAAATGCCGTATCTCCAGTATCAGCAGCAGGCGGCGCAGCAGCTGGGGTTTGGGCAAAAGCATTGCCCATCAGCGGTACTCCCAAAATCAGTAGGGTCATAGCCCCAATCATTACAACTTTCTTCAACACTTGTTTTTCTTCCTAAGCACCAATTATTTGTATACTTCACTACATTTGATTACTTTTAGTTAGACATTTTTGTCTTAAAAGATACTTAACCTTAATTTTATGCAAATGTTAACAAAAATATAATCCTGATTGTAGTTGCCAAGATTTAAATAAGGGTGTAATTATGCAATAATTGCATCTTTTTTTGTTTTTGAAGAATAATATTTTATTCAACCGCTACAAAATTCAAAGTTCTTAGTTACCAACTGTTACAAACCAAGATCCTTGTGAAAATGGATAATTATTCTAAATTATCAGATAATTTGCCCAAATATCAGCCCTAAAAGGACTGAGAGTGTCAATTAAGTTCTGGGTGCAAACATGATAATTAAAACACTCGCCAAAGCAAAACTTGCTCCTATTAGGTCGTAGCGATCTGGAGTTATCCCGTCTACCTTCCAACCCCAAAGCATTGCCATTGCGATAAACACGCCACCGTAAGCCGCATACACTCTGCCAAAATTTGTCGATTGGAGAGTTGCAATAACCCCATAGAAAGCTAAAGCAATTCCACCCAATATGCCCCACCAGAACGGCTTACCTTCACGCAACCACAACCAGACTAGGTAGCCGCCCCCGATTTCAAATAAACCAGCCCACAAAAAATACAGCAAGGACTTAATCATTTGACTGATTTTTTAATAAGGTCGAACTCAGTGAAATTACGCTAACGCTTTTAACTAAACTATTGTCATTAATTAAAGTAAGTTTGTTGAACTGGGCATTGGGCATTGGGCATTAGGCATTGGGCACTTGTACTGAGCCGCGTCGTTGGCGCAGCCTCTCCAAGAGTTGTGTTGGGCATTGGGCACTGGGCATTGGTTCCCCTGCCCCTCTACCCCCTGTCCCCCTGGTTACTGAGCGCAGTCGTTGGCGCAGCCTCTCCAAGAGTTGTATGCTCCCTGCCCCTCTGCTTCTTCCCCAGTCCCCAGAATGTAGATAAGGCTCAAGGATGAAAGCACCATTACCTGAGAACGAAGTACAGAGAATCGAGACGCTTTTGCAGTATAAAATCTTCGATACGCCATCTGAAGGCGTTTTTGACGATGTCACCTGTTTAGCCTCGTATATTTGTCAGACTCCTATTGCTTTAATTAGCTTAATTGATACAAACCGTCAGTGGTTCAAGTCAAAAGTCGGAATGGAAGCCCAAGAAACACATCGAGATTTGGCATTCTGTGCCCATGCTATTCTACAGCCTGATGTTTTGATTGTGCCTGATGCAACAAATGACCAACGGTTCGCCGCAAACCCACTGGTCACTTCTCACCCAAATATTCGGTTTTATGCTGGTGTACCTCTGATTAATCCTGAGGGATATGCGCTAGGAACACTTTGCGTGATTGACTACGTACCACGAGAACTTACTCCAGATCAGATAGAGGCATTACGAACCTTAAGTCGTCAAGTCATTAAGCAACTGGAATTGCGCCGAAATTTAGCAAGTTTGATACTTGTGACCAACAAAGACAAACAGACGCAGAGGGTACGCAAGCAATTTTTCAAAAGGATTGTGGCAGGTTTCAGTTTGGCGTCGGCAATTTTAGTTTTGATTGGTGTGGTTTCCGATCAAAATATAAGAGTATATACTAATAATGGCAGTATAGGAAAAAATACTTCTAAAAAAATTAACAGTATAGAAGAACTACTGTCCCAGATCAAGGATGCGGAGACTGGGCAAAATGGTTATATCCTCACTGGAAAACAAATTTATCTCAAACCTTATCAAACAGCATTTGCTAAGGTGGATCAAGAAATTGCCAAACTGAAGAGTTTAACAACAGATCAACCGAACCAACGACAGCAGATCACAACGCTTGAATCTCTGATAACGGCTAAAACTCAACTCAAACAGACTATCGACTTGCGCCAGAACAAGGGATTAGAGGCGGTATTGCAAGTAGTAGTGAGAAATAATCAACAAAATCTCATGGATGATAGCCGCAAGGTGATCAATGAGATGGAAAACGAGGAAGGGGGACGACTCCAACACACGAGTCGCAACACAATTCTGACATTTGCGATCGCCATCTGCGTAAGTTTTATCGTTGTTGCTGTAGTCTACTACTTCATCTATCGTCAGGTGATTGAGCGCCAAAGGAAAGAAGAAACCTTAAATCAAGAACGCAACTTTATCTCAGCAGTCCTTAATACAGTTGGCGCGTTGGTAATAGTTTTTGATTCTCAAGGGAAAGTCGTTCGCTTCAATCAAGCTTGTGAGCAAACAACAGGTTACTCCTTCGATGAGGTGAGGGGTAGGTATTTCTGGAGCTTGTTCATAATTCCTGAAGAGGTGGAGTCAGTCAAAGCAGTTTTTGAGCAATTGCTAACTGGTGGAGGCTTCCTAGAGTACGAAAACTATTGGGTAATGAAGGATGGCAGTCGGCGACTGATTTCCTGGTCGAATACCTTCTTAAAAGACTATGAAGGATCAGTGGAACACATTGTTAGCACTGGCATTGACATTACTGATCGCAAACGATCTGAACAGCATCTGACTGCACAATATGCTGCAACCCGCGTTTTAGCGGAGTCCGCCACGACGGGCGAAGCTACTCACCAAATACTGCAAGGGATCTGCGAGAGTTTGGGATGGGATTTGGGTGAAATTTGGATGGTAGATCAGCAAGCAAATGTGCTGCGTTTTCTCGATATGTGGCATAAAGCATCTCTTGAGGTGCAAGAGTTTGAAGCACTGAATCGGCAAACCACCTTTCCACCAGGAATTGGACTACCTGGTCGGGTTTGGGCTAGTTCTGAACCTGTTTGGATCACTGATGTTGTTAAAGAACTCAGTTTCTCCCGCTTCAAAATTAACGCTCAAGTAGAATTACAAGCAGCTTTTGGTTTTCCAATCCGCAGCGGTCACAAAATCCTTGGTGTCATTACCTGCTTCAACCGTGAAATCCAGCCACCTGACCAAGATTTAGCAAAAACGATGAATTCGATTGGCGAGCAAGTGGGGCAGTTTATTCAGCGTAAACAGGCTGAAGAAGAAGTACAACGCCAAAACTTGCGATCGCAACTATTTACCGAAATCACCCTCAAGATTCGCCAGTCTTTACAAATCGAAGAAATTCTCCAAATCACTGTCGAGGAGGTGCAAAAGATTCTCCAGACTGACCGAGTTTTGATCTATCAGCTTTTGCCAGATGAGTCTGCACCCACCGTTATTGAAGCAGTAGTCTCTGGCTTACCAGCAATCAAAGAGCAAAGCATCACTCCTCCCTACTTCCAAGCGGAATATCTACAACAATACTATCTACAGCAGTACCGTCAAGGACACGTTTTAGGGCTGGCTAATTTGGATCTGCTGAAAGTCGAACAAAGCCATCTGGAATTAATGCAACACTTTGGGGTAAAAGTCAATTTGGTTGTGCCCATTCTTGTTAAAGAAGAACTTCGCGGTTTGCTCATAGTTCATCAGTGTGATGATTCCCGCCACTGGTCTAACTTTGAAACTGATCTTTTGCGGCAAATAGCCGACCAAGTAGGTATTGCCTTAGCCCAAGCCCAACTATTAGCAGCAGAAACTCGTCAGCGATAAGAACTTGAAATTGCCCGTCGCCAAGCCGAATTAGCTTCTCAGACTAAAAGTGCCTTTTTGGCAAATATAAGTCATGAAATTCGGACTCCGATGAATGCTGTATTGGGAATGACCAGTTTGGTATTAGATACTCCCTTAGACGCAGAACAGCGAGATTTTATTGAAACAATTCGGAGTAGTGGAGGCGCCCTTTTAAGTTTAATCAACGAGATTTTGGATCTTTCCAAACTTGAGGCTGGAGAGATGGCTCTTGAAACTCTAGATTTTGACCTATTCACTTGTGTGGAAGAAGTGGTGGAATTATTGGCTCCCTCAGCTCATAACAAGGGATTAGAAATTGCCGCCATGATTGAGCACAACGTCCCCAGTCACCTCAAAGGAGATAGTGGTAGGCTGCGGCAAATTCTCATGAACTTAATCAGCAATGCAATCAAGTTCACTAGCGCTGGCGAAGTATTAGTGCAAGCCGAATTGCGTTCGCTTTCCTCCACTACAGCCACCATCCATTTTGCCATCACAGATACAGGTCTTGGCATTAGCCCTGAAGACCAACGTAAACTCTTTACGCCATTTACCCAAGTTGATGCTTCTACGACTCGCAAGTATGGTGGTACCGGTTTGGGATTAGCCATCTGTAAACAACTGGTGACCTTGATGGGAGGAGTGATTGGGGTAGAAAGTCAGATGGAGAAAGGATCTAAGTTCTGGTTTGAGGTGCTTTTTACAAAGCTTGCCCTGCCTGTTTTGCCAAAATGCGAACGCGGACTTTTACACAATCGCCGCTTGTTAGTGGTGGATAACAACGCTACTAATTGCAAAATTATCTACCATCAAGCTACTCATTGGGGAATGCATGTAGATCAAGCTGACAGTATTGCTACGGCCCTCAAAGTTATTCAGAAAGCTTGTGAGCAAGGAAAATCCTATGATGTCGCCTTGGTTGATATGCAAATACCCCAAACAAATGGCATGACTTTAAGAGAACAAATTAAAGCCAATTCTGCAATTGCTGAGATACCTTTGATTATGATCATCTCTACTAATCAACGGGATCAAGTGCAGCAGGCGCTCCAAATCGGATTTGCTGCTTATTTGGTCAAACCCATTAAGCCATCACGACTGCGCGATACCATCATGACTATTTTAGAAACTGTGCCGGAATCAGAACAAGGGGCTAGAGGCTCAAGGCTAGAGGCTACTGAAGAAATCCAGAGTACAGAAACTTCAAGCATTCTTACTTCCTCTTTCCCTTACCCCTCTACTAAATCCAAATTAAGAATTCTGTTAGCTGAAGATAATTTGGTGAATCAGAAAGTAGCCTTGAAGCAACTCCAGAGTTTGGGCTACAAAGCCGATGTCGTTGCTAATGGAAAGGAAGTTTTGCAGCTATTAGAAAAAATTCCTTACGATTTGATTCTAATGGATTGCCAAATGCCAATTCTCGACGGTTTGGAAACCACAAAAGAAATTCATCGTTGGCAAGAGGACGCTTTTGCCCTGCGTCGTCGTCCTGTGGTGATTGCGATGACGGCTAATGCAATGAAAGAAGACGAACAAATGTGTCTAAATGCCGGAATGGACGACTATCTGAGTAAGCCAGTGTTTAAAGAAAAATTAGCTGCGACTCTAGAGCATTGGACAGGCGTGATCTTCTCACAACAAAAGGCAGTTGTGTATGAACAGACAGTTTCCACTGACCTAGCAATTGATTGGGAACACTTGCATCGGATATCGGGAAATGACGCAGAATTTGAATTAAATCTATTGCGAATATGCCTTGAAGATATTAAACCCCGTTTAGAAATAATTATTGCAGCGATCGCATCTCATGACTTTGGGCAAATTCTGCGAGAAGCTCATCACCTTAAAGGTGCTACTGCCAATATTGGAGCTACAGCTATATACCTAGCAGCTGACAAACTAGAACAATTGGCTTACCATCAAGAGCTTAAAGATACTACTAACTTAATTTTAGAGTTAAAAGAATTTGTCAACTGCATTCAAGACTTTTTAATCAGAAACAAAGTAACAAATTAGACATTATTACCCATCAAAAATGATCGGGCATAAACCCGCAATTAAGATGCAAAAACAGCCTTGATACAGCCGCATAAATAGATAAAGTATAGATTATTGCATTAATTACTTAGATAAAACTTGGATAAAATCTTCCTACGTCTCCAGCAACTTTAGATGACAGGTTTGCTGATATAGTAACTGATACCGTCAGTACTTGGCGATTTATGATTATTCAAGAGGTTTTATGAAACGCTTAATTTACATCATCCCCGTTACTGCAATTGGCTTACTGACATTGGTAGGATGTAACAGCGATCAAAAATCTACTACCCAGACTCCTGCTACCACTCAAACCACTGGGGAGACAACAGCATCCAAAACTTCTGGTACTACGCAGGGAGGTTTTGATCCTTTGGTCAGTGTAGTTTCAAATACAAAAACTGCGGTGCAAGCCGGAAATTTTGACAAAGCTCAACAGGAATTTAATAAGTTTGAAAATTCTTGGTCTAAGGTTGAGGATGGTGTCAAAACTAAATCTTCAAAAACCTATAATGTAATCGAAGACACTGCGACCCAGGTGAAGGGTGCGCTGAAAGCAAAAGATAAAGCGAAAGCTCTTAAGGGGTTACAAACACTTGACACAAATATCGTCACTGTTTCTAAAGGGTGAGGGAAAACTAACATACAGCAGGAGTTAAACAATTTTGGATTTTGGACTTTGGCTACGCTCAGTTGAACGATTTTAGATTGACCCCATGTTTCTAGATAGTTGCTCTGAATAAATAATTTTAGATTTTGGATAATAGAATTGTTTTCGTGTTTAAATTCGGGGGAAACTCTTACAAGACGCGTAAGGGACAGACCTTTTTAAATTTTGAATTTTGAATCTTTGAATTCCATTATCCAAAATTTAAAATCTAGAATTCAGTCAAAAGGTAGGAGACATTAGGAGAACAAGCTTTCTATCTGGCTTTGAGACAAACAGTTCTGTACCTGATCAACTTGCAAACTGCTATAGTTTCCACTGGAGATTTTGGATAATGCGTTCATTTCGCAAGTACCACCGGACTCTGGCGATTATTTTGGCTTTACCGCTTGCTGTAACATTGTTAACTGGTATTGCAGCTACGCTGGTAGGTGAGTGGTCAGCTAACCTTGGAGTTGGGCGTAGTCTACTGCTTTCGATTCATCGTGGTGAAATCTTTGGTTTACAGGGAATCTACCCGATTTTGAACGGACTAGGACTATTGGGATTGTTAGTTACTGGATTAAGTATGACTAGTTTGTTTGGTAGGAAAAGGTCAAAATCTGAGAAGGATTAGAAAAGACATAACTTTACTCAAGAGCGATCGCATCTTTTAAGATATAAAAACAAGTAGGTTCCCCTGCGAAAGCAATTGTGTAATCAAGGCATAATTCATTGTCTCCAGTGCTGCAAAACCCATTGCAGAAGCTGTTTCTAGAGGTATTCATACTGCTTCATAACGAACTGGAATTTGGACAGACATAACCTTTTCATTTCTTTGACAAGCTCCTGTAACATCAAGCTCTTAACTTAAAACATATTAGTTTTGGCGAAATAATTATCCGTGATCACAACGAGAAAATCTTGACCAATCTTTGAATTTCACCTTTTAAAATCAAGCTAAAAACCGATTCCAGTCACAAGTCACCTCAGCAACTTAATCATCCAAAATTAATAATTTCATTATAATTTGATTTCTGAATGTTACACTAATTCTCTGGGATTGAAATTTATTTACCTCTAAACCAACAAGTATTTCTGAAGGTTCAAATAACTATGAATAATCTATCTTTCCAGTCTCTAGAAGTAAACAATAAAAATGAAAAATATTTATCTACTGTTGATCCAGTGCGTACTTATCTTCGTGAAATTGGACATATACCTTTATTAACTAATGAGCAAGAGATTAATTTCGCCAAGCAAGTTCAACAAATGATGGCTTTACTTGCTGCAAAAGAAAAATTAGCTATTCAATTAAAACGTCAACCGACACAACAAGAGTGGCTTGAAAATATAAATATCGGTGAAAAATCACTGCTGCAACAGCTACATCAGGGACATCAAGCCAAGCAGAAAATGATTCAGGCTAATCTGCGACTTGTGGTGTCTGTTGCTAAGAAGTATCAAAGACATAACCTAGATTTCCTCGACTTAGTTCAAGAAGGAAGTTTAGGTTTAGAGCGAGGAGTTGAAAAATTTGACCCTACTAAAGGGTACAAGTTTTCAACTTATGGCTATTGGTGGATTCGTCAGGCAATTACACGAGCGATCGCCGAACAAGGACGTACTATCCGCTTGCCTATTCATATTACAGAAAAACTGAACAAAATCAAGCGTATTCAACGTGAACTAACTCAAAAACTAGGTCGGACTCCTACCGCAGTTGATATCGCCGAAGAACTATCTTTAGATCCTAAACAAATTCGAGATTATTTCCTCTTAGCACGTCAACCTGTCTCTCTAGAATTGCGAGTTGGCTCAGAAAAAGATACAGAATTACGAGATGTGTTGGAGGATGATGGACTCTCCCCAGAATTATACACTGACCAAAAGTTTCTCCAACAAAATATTCAAATCTTATTGTCAACATTAACTCCCCAGCAACGAGAAATATTAACTTTGCGTTTTGGTTTAACAGATGAAAAGGAACTTTCTTTAGCGGAGATTGGTCAACGTATGGGTATTAGTCGAGAACGAGTAAGACAGATAGAGCAACAAGCTTTGGGTAGTCTACGAAAACAGAAGGATAAGATACACAACTATCTAGCTAGTTAATTTGTAATTCGTAATGGCGCTCTCTACGATACGCTGCGCGTAGCGTCTCGCAGGAAGAGAGTAATTAAGTTTTGTAACGGAGATTTACACCTCGCCACAAAACTTGCTGCTTCTTAGTTGCTCTTTACTTAAAGCTTGAGAATTTGGTAAATTCTGATGGGCGATGTCTGCGACAAGCTGCTAAGAGCGTCTACGCAATTTACAAAAACAGAGATTGAATAGTTAGATCCTTTAGAGTGATGGTGAAGTTACGCTGTTCTGCTGTGGCAATGAATGAGACGATCGCTTCACACGCCACAGCCACGGTTAATATTACCAGGTTTTGTGCCAGCGGATAATCACAGACATCATCATTAATCTCGGAAGGAACGCGATAAACGCCATTCCAAATCACTTCTGCATAATCAGCCGATAGCCCAGCATGAAGACAAGGAATGCTTAATTGTTCAGCATAATCTTTCACTGCTTGACGCGCCACGCTATTGTCAAAGACATCGACAATTAGCTGGCTGTCTTTGAGTAGTTGATTTGCATTTGCTGGTGTCAACTCCTTTGTTTTGGCATCAACTTTAGTACCAATTGCTCGATATAAATTATTTGCCAATATTTTTGCCTTAAACGCTCCAACATCGGAACGGTAGTAAGGTTGAGTTGAAAGGTTACGTTCCTCAATGCGATCGCGATCAATCACTGTAAGTTTATCAAAACCAGACCGAGCTAAGTTTTCAGCAATGTTAGCTCCTAATGCTCCAGCGCCACAAATTGTTACAGAATAGTTTTTCAACTTTGCCATCACAGTATTGGTGCGGTAAAGCTGCTCGTGAAAAAAGATACTCATAATAATTCGTAATTAATTAGTCCGATTGTTCTCACTACTCTTGTTGTTCTATTACACCCACTAATGATTGCAAGTCAAAGTCGCGATCGCGTCCACTCAGACAAATGCCAGAACTAACAACAGTCAAATCAATTTTAGCGATCGCACTACTATGGCGAACACCATCAGCAGTTGTCCAATCGACTGTCCAGTAATCGCTGCGATCATGGAATTGATTTAATTCACCGCCACCCATCTGCAATGCTTTTCTCAGTCGCTTTTCATCCTGTTGGGGTTGAGTAAAGCCCTCAATCCGCCGAGTTGCTAATTCATACACTGTGCGGATTTCTGGAGTAATGCCCTTAAACTGTAATTCCTCAGCAGGAGTGAGTTGCTTGACGGCAGATTGCAGAGTTTCAGAAATTGCCGGATCGCTACGGCGATCTACTTCCTCGAACCAGCAGGATTGTCCATTCCAACGGGTAATGATTTGCTCAAAGGTAACGCCTTCGGTTACTAGATGCACTGCGATCGGCTTAACTACCTTCAACCGTTGACGTATATCTGCTTCATTCACGGGGTATGCTAGCCAGGTTTGTTTCCGCAGTTGGTGTGCTAACCGCAGCCGTATTTGGGGAAAGTTTTGTAGGTATTCCGCAATTTGGGGGAAGTCTGCTTCTTCTACAACCGTTGCTGTCTTCTCATCCACAGACTGAAAAATACCCCAACCTTCAAATTTACTAGGCTTTGCCGTGAAGGTGTAAACCATCCCGGCTACCCTTGTGCGAACTCGTCCACCTTTAACACAAGGCGCAAGGAATTGGGTATCAGACAACTGTGCTTCTGCGATCGCAATTTGGTTAATTAGCTTAAATATGTTAGTCATAACTAATACCAATTTTCAAAAATAAGGCTACCAATGCAACCTTAAAAACTATGGTAAAATCTAACTTTCTTAATTACGAATTAATATAATTCTGCGTGCAAGTTGGTGGAGCATTGCGTGTTCTCAGTTACTAGAGGGACTCCGCTGGTGAGTTGTTACACACTCTTTCAAGGATGGCTACTTTTTAGCCTACCTCCCAGGTTCTTCGCACTCCCCGTTCACACACACCCACTGTATTTGACAGTGTTACTTTTCCTCTCGTACTAGTATGTAGGCTTCAAAAGTTAGGGCACGCAGGATATTATTATATTACAATATAATACAACACTTTGCTCTGGGGCGATTTCCTACATTTTTAATTAAATGTTCATGTAAATCATGGATGGATTATTAGTGTGATCTTTGCCACTTAATGTACCTTATTTATGTTTATTTAATTACAAACTTAACCAGATAGGTATTCTAAAAGTTCGGCAGTCGCTGCGTTTTTCATAGTTCTAGCTCTAACAGCCCCAACCTGATGAATATTATTAATTAAATATTCTTCGTCTAATGACAACAGCGATTCGATAGTGGTTACTCCAACTCCTTTAAGTTTTTCTTTTTGCCAATCGGTTATATCAAGAACATCAATACTTTGCTGAAGCTGCATCCTTACTATTATGGCAATTTCCTCATCTTGAACTTCTTGGAGATTTTGCTGAGGCAAGCTTTGGTAAGCTGGATGAGTTGCTCCAAACTCATTAAATCTTCTAATATCTAAATTTCTACCAAGAACTTCAGAATAAGATTGAGGATTGGGAGCAAGAGATAAGATACAGCCATACTTAATCTCATAACGAGATCCAATTTTTGAATGGCTATTTCTTACACCATCATCTATTTTTCTAATAATTCCCGTATAGCAGAGAAGACGAAGTGCCTCTTTAACCATTTCTGGCACATCTTTATGAATCCAAAAGTAAACCGTCAGTTCTTCTTTACCTTCTTTAATTTGCCATTGATTTTTGTTGTGAATTGCTGTTAAAATATGAGTTTCTATAAAATTTCTGCCCCAATCTATTAAAGCTTTATGGCCTATGTATTTCTCACCTAACTTCGTATGTTCAGACCATATATCAGCACGGTAATAGTTTCTAACTACAGATTCTACCTCTGAAGTATTCACTTTGTTACTCTTGGAGAGAGTTTTGAAAAGAATTCTTGGGTTTCCACTAGCCGAAAAAGCCAGAGTATTAAATAAACTTCTTTGCTTTTCAAAAGCAATTTTTACTGGTTCATCTGCTTGTTTTTGAAAAATCTCCCACATAAAATCAAGATAACCAGCTTCTAGAATATCTCTTTCAATTCGCTTAAATGTAGCATCATGAGTTATCTCAAAAAAACTACCATAATGAGTTACTCCAGGATATACGGCGGCATTACATGAGATGTAGGGCGATCTAAAATCGCGAAATAAAGTAAAAAATTGTCTTTGTTGTTCTGGTCTAAAAACATGGGCCGCTTCATCAAAAAAGAGACTAATTCGTTCTAAACCTAATGTTATACAAATATCTTCAAAGGCATCTCTTACATCGCTAATATCGGGTATGTTAATTATATTTACTGTATTTCCTGGATTTTGGTAGGATTTTTCATAGTTATCTATAATCTGCTCCAACTTAGTCTCTAATCGAGTTTGATCCTGGTTTGTATTATCTGAAAGGAGAGAACAAGCATACGAGCTAACTATAAGTCCTTTTTTACGTAATTCTTTTAAAACCTCTCTAATCACTTTAGTCAGCATCCAATGCCTGAACTGTAATGGATCTGAGGTATGAACTAGAGAACTTCCTCGGAAAGCAACATAAACTGGTAGTATTTTTAATTCACTAAAACTGTTTTCTAACTCGATTCTGGCAACAGCCATCAAGAAAGATTTTCCAGTGCCTCTACTTCCTTCTAAAACTGTAGGTACAGGTGATTTAAAAAGGTTAACTATCTCTCTATCTATCTGACTACCAACGAATAAATAAAGAACTTTATCAGCTCTAATGTCCTCAGTTCTATAGTAAAAGCCTGTCGTCATTTTCCCTCTACTGCACCACCAAAAACTAAGCGGATTTCGGGTATGTATTGCAATTCATCCATCACATGAACTTCAATTTTGTGTAATTTTTGCGGTTCTATCTCCTTTAAGTATCTCATACTCAAAAGGAAGTGACAAGCCAAGCTTATCAATTGAAACCTTTGTCTATATTGTTCAATTAAATTTTCATTCACAGACAAACTTGGTTTTTCTCGATTCCAAGTTGAGTAGTTACCATGAACAAATTCAGAAAGTTCTCTATAAACAGAATTAGCCGTATTGCGGTGAGCATCGATATGAGTAGATAATTCAGGAAAGAATACATTAGAGAATCTCTGAGATAGAACACCATTATTTTCATCATTGATTGTTTGCCATTTTAAATCTCTTGAACCATTTTTCCATTCAAGGTATTCTAATCTGTAAGCAGAAAAGTAGACAGATCCGAACAAGAGTTCTAAAGACAGCCTAAGAGAGGCGAAAGATTGTCTATACATCCCAGACAGCAACGATAGACAACTAAATTCTACTTGTTCAAGAGAATAATCAATCATCTGCTTTTCCTGACTGGATGGAATAACATCCAGCCACTCTTGAATTGAGGCTGAGTAATCATACAGTTTTCCTAGAAAATTACAATGATTAACAGATTCTTCAAAAATCGTATGGGTTGCTTCACTAATAGTTTTATAATATTCTTTTGCATTCACGATGGCCTCACAAGAGCTAGTTATATTTTCATTCGATTAGCATTTGTTCGATGTAATCTTTTTTTCAAGTTTTTTGGTTAACCTTTATAAAATAGAACTGCTTACTAACTTTAGCTAATGAGCAGTTTTGCTATTATAACCTCACTTATCCTCTCTTACAGGCAACGGCATATCCAAAATATCCATCAGCAAATCCAGACGAGAGGGACGCGTTAGGAGTGGGACGAGGTTCGGCAAGCTGTAGTAATCACCCGCGAAGGTGAACGTATCTACAGGTGCTTGCTGCTGCTTTAGTTGACTCTCCACCCAGTTGTAATGAGTACCCACACGGACAATCACCACATTGGGCATTATTGCCAACTCCCGACAGTAGGTCTTGTAGACTTCACCGAAGTAAGGAGCCGCATTTTCGCCCTCATCCGTCACTATGATAATCTGGTCAATTACCTGCTTTTTCCGCCGCATTGCTTCCAATGCACAGCCGATGCTAGTGCTACCGCCTGCCTTGATGTGCTGGAAAGCACGCTCCCAGTCGGTCAACTCCTTGCCCTTTGCCGTAATAGCGTAAGGAATAGTGTCAAAGGCGTAGACAAACAGTTCTGCCTGAGTGATACCAGAGATTAAGGCAGCGAGTTGCAAACCTGTCGCGATCGCATTTTCCATTGAACCAGACTTATCCACCAGTAAAGCAGTTGGACGAGCGATCGCACCGCGCCGTTTCACCTGTTCGTTAGTCACTTTTTCCAGTTGGGCAACGGTGTCTGCGTCAAAATCTGCGGCGTCTGCGGCAATCTGTGCTTTGAATGCTGAGACACGCGCACTCTTAGAGGCTGATTCCAGCTTGGAATCAATCAGCTTCTTGACTTGTGGGTGATCCATTGCACCTCTAGTCTGGAGCGATTTGAGGTTATTGATCGCTTCTTGGGGAGTCATGCTGTTGATTAACGCCACCAATACAACTGGTGTGAGTTGGTTGATAGCACCAATTGCGATCGTATATGGAATTTTGAACTCCACAATCAGCCGTGCCTGTTCTGCTGCACTTTCTGCCTTAGCAAGCTGTTTTAACATATCTGCTAACGAACCCTCTGGTGGAGTATCGCGAAACAGAATCGCATTTGCCCGCTCATTTGGCTTGATGTGCAGTGAAGCATACAAGTGCTTCATTGCCTTACGACCTCGCAAGGCAGCACGATCAAACAGAGCCGGATTGCTCTCTCGTGTCTTCAAGTAACGCCGTACCGCAGTCCGAGCCGAACGAGGCAGTTTATTCTGCTGCTGCTTCATGAAGTCCACCACACGAGCCACTTGATAGGGAGGAAATTCTTGCAGCATCATAAATCCAGCATCTCGGTGTTCAATCAAATTGCTGGTTAACAAATGAGCAACAAACACTTCCTTGTGGTCGCGGACATCACCATGAAGCTGATACCAAACGGCCAGATGTCCATAGAAAATGGGATCGAGTTCAACAATTAACTGATGAATTTCTGCGACTTGCTCAAGCTGGCGATGAGGAGTTGTTAGCAAACTGTTGAGCATTTCCAAGCGCAGGTCACGTTCTGCGGTGTTCATTATGAACCTCCTCTAGTTGTGATGGATGAGGAGACAGATGTTGCACGCGGGGCGATCAAGTCACCGCGCAAGTTGTAGAAGCATTGTGTATAAATTTTTCAGACTTATGTAAGCTTCTGCGATCGGGGCGCGGCAACAACTGCCAGTTTTGATGTAAGATATCGAAATCGTTGATATTACTCCCTAAAAGTAGTAACTGCGTAAGCTGCCATCATATCTGCCGCTATTGCGACAGCACTTTTTGAAAGCAGCGACCAGAACCACAAAGACAAAGGTCATTGTTACCAAGCTTTTCTTGTAGTTCCTTGTTGCCATGAACAAGGCGGTCGCCACGTTTAACAGCTTTTTCAGATGGGTAGCCACGACGACGTTTACTCGATGGTTCAGATACTTAGATTTATTTATTGGTTTAATCAGGTAGGGATTCAACAATCCATCCTGACTTGCTTCCTCAGTGATTTTGTGTAATTGCTTCTTAAAGCCAGTCACCTTTTTGAGGCTAATTTTCATCCCACCGCGAGGACGCTCAATCACAATCTCGCTCAAACAATGTTCGCTCATATCTCATGTTGTTTAAATGCAGTTGTACTAATTGAGTTGTTATTAAACATGAGTTAGCTAACATCATTGAACTCACCCTATATTGAGTAAAGGTTATAGAAAAATACCATTTAAATAATTTAAATTCCGCACAAGTTAGCAAAGCAGTTTTCACAATTGCCTATACCAATTTGGCTACGCTCCCATCAAAGGGAGCGACAGGACTTGAACCTGCATTCCGTTGCCGGAGTGTGTGTAAGCTTCACAAGTTAGGGCGCGGAATAAAATTATGCGGTTAGAAATGAAGCAAAGGCTTATGTTTTAAACTTTTTTCCCTCCTGCCTCCTTTAACCATAGACAGCTTCAGGGCGGATGATCAAATCACCACTGGGACGGCGATCAATTACGTAAACACAGAGGCGATCGCTATTCACATCTAAATGCCGAGCAACGCGCTCCTTCACTGCCATATCATTCATCCCTGCTGCAATTCCCAATTGTGTTTTTGGGACATCAACGGAACGTCCTTCAAATCGAATATGAACCATTGCAATCACCTCTTGTTTTAATTACGAATTGATATTAGTGGATCTGATCGGGATTGAACCGATACCCTCCCTGTGAGAGTTACACTCACACCTCGTGCGAGTCGAAAAAGCTGTGGTGACACACGCAGGAATCGCACCTGCAACTTATCGTTTTAGAGACGATCGCTCTACTATTGAGCTAGTATGTAAGCTTTTTCTGTCAGGGCACAAGTGACATCTGGGAACTCTACCCTTAGAGCTACAGACCCAAGGCAGGCATAATTGCGATGCTCTTATTCAGGCGATGTAACTCGACTTGCTAAGGAAGCGTCTACACAACTTCAACCGCAGTAAAGTCTGGTGGAGCCGTCGGGAATTGTAGGCTTTGCCTTCCCGTTCGCGCTAGCGTTGCGTAGCAAAGGGTACCCGAATCCTGCAACCGTCCGTTTGTTGGCTTCGGAGCAGTCGAACACCAATCGCGGTCCCAAAAATGGGCACTACCAAAGGAAGTTACTAAGCTAATCCCCGGCATCTATGCAATTGTCAAGCTTCCAAGAGGTTTTTGCTTTGCCTTTTGAGGAGGCTTTTATCTTTATACTACAAATGTAGTATAAAATCGCCATAATGTCAAGGGGATACTACAAATTTCGCATTCCAATGCGAAATTTAGATTCTGTCTTCTTTTAGAAGAGAGGCTTCGAGGCTTACTCCCCAACGCTAGTAGGAAAGGGGCTGGGGGGTTAGGTTTTTTTTATAGTCTACTCAGCTGAAAATCGCGCTTATTGCGAAATTAACTGCGGTTATCTATCTGAGCGCGTTGCAAACTTCCAGAAAAGTCAACATAAACACTTTTCCATTCCGTGAAAACATCCATTGCAGTAGTTCCAGCCTCGCGGTGTCCGTTACCGGTTTGTTTCACACCACCAAAGGGCAAGTGTACCTCTGCACCAATAGTGGGGCCGTTAATATAGGTGATACCTGCTTCGATGTCGCGCATGGCAGTAAAAGCCCGGTTGATATCGCGGGTGTAAACTGAAGAAGAAAGACCGTAATTGCTATCGTTGAGAATTGCGATCGCTTCCTCAAAGGAGCTAACTTCAATTAATACCACCACTGGCCCAAATATTTCTTCACGGGCAACTCGCATATCAGGAGTTACATCATCCAAAATAGTTGGTTGAAAGAAATAACCGTTTTTCAATGAGCCTTCACTGGCAATCTCTCCACCAATTAAAACCTTTGCTCCTTCCTCACGGGCGATATCTAAATACTTGCTCACCTGTTGGAGTTGCTTTTCATTGACAATCGGGCCAATATCTATATTGGGGTCAGTGCCAGCACCCAAGCGTAACTTACTGGTACGCTCATAAAGCATAGCGGTAAATTTTTCTTTGATATCACGATGCAAAATCAGGCGACTAGTAGCCGTACACCGTTGACCAGTTGTCCCAAAAGCACCCCACACTGCACCATCTAAGGCAAGTTCCAAATCTGCATCTTCCATCACCACTTGGGCATTTTTACCACCCATTTCCAGACAGACACGCTTGTGAGTGCGTCCGCAAGTAGCGCCAACAAAGGCACCCGTTTCTGAAGAACCAGTAAACGATACTAAATCTACATTGGGATGCTCAACTAAAGCTTTCCCCGCCTCTTCTCCCACACCATGCACCAAGTTGATCACTCCTGGTGGTAAACCTGCTTGTTGGAAAATTTCAATCAATTTAGTTGCACAGGCGGAGGTATCTTCGGCAGGTTTGAGGATGACTGTATTGCCACATACCAAGGCTGGCATAGCTTTCCAGCAAGGAATTGCCACTGGGAAATTCCAGGGAGTAATTAAGGCACAAACTCCTATGGGCATTCGCACAGTCATGGCGAATTTATTGGACATTTCCGATGGTGTGGTTTGCCCGAATAGTCGCCGCCCTTCGCCAGCACTGTAAAAGGCACAGTCAATACCTTCTTGCACATCTCCCCTGGCTTCTGTCAAGGGTTTACCCATTTCCCGACTGATTAACTGGGCAAGTTCTTCTTTATGCTGGAGTAATATTTCCCCGACGCGAAAGATGTATTCTGCCCTAGCTGGGGCCGGGACTGTGCGCCAACTGTGGTAGGCTTTCCGGGCGGCGGCTACCGCTGTATCTACATCATTAACTTGGGAACGCGGGAATGTGCCAACGACTTCGGTTTTGTCAGCAGGGTTGCGACTTTCTAAAGTTACTTCCCCTACAACACTCAACCATTGACCGTTTACATAATTACGGCAAGATAGCGGAGTTGTCATCTTGAAAATCTCCGGCTGATGATCCACTGGAACTTGTGTATTAAGTTTGCTTGCTTTCTAGGTTATCCGCTAGTCTGAAAAATTGGTGTGAGATAGAGATATCGATATAAAAATTAAGGCACTAACGCCAAGACACCCACAGGAGAACCAGAACCACCACGCAACCGAAGAATCCCGATCGCTAGAGTAGTACCTTTTGGTGGCAACTGATCCAAATTGGTGAGATTCTCCAACACAATCCGCGGTTGTTCTAAAACCAGGCGATTAGTAGCAAAACTGTTATCTTGTCCAGGATCTACACCATGAGTATCAATTCCTACCCCAGCAATTTGCCGTTCATTCAGTAAAAATTGAGTCGCATCACTACCAAAGCCCGGAAAGTGGGCAATTCCTTGAGCATCATGATTTAGGAATGCACTTTTATCCGACCACTTGTTTTGCCAACCAGTATTCAGTATAACTACGCAGCCAGGAGAAATTTCACCGTATTGTTCTTCCCAAGCCACAATATCAGCAATAGTCAGGGCATAATCAGAATTAACCGCTGTGGCTTGGCGAATATCTATGACTACCGCAGGTAGAACCAAAGATTGGGCAGGGTATTGGTCAATTCCCATACTATAGCTATGAAAGCTGTTAGGGGCGTTGATATGGGTAGCGCTATGTTCTCCCAAGGCGAAACGCCGCAGGTAATAGCCATCATTATTCAGTTCAGCCACAGTTTCAAATTCCACTGTGGGGTCGCCAGACCATTGGGGAATATCTATGTCAATTACATGACTTAGGTGGATAACGTGTGTGTAGGTGATACTATTTTGACTTTGGGGTTGTATCATCCCAGCCTTCTATTTTATTTATACTCAGGGATTTTTTCAAAGGTGCGACGCCGATAGCGAAGCGGTAGCGATAGCGCAGGGTTAGCGATAGCGCAGCGTTAGCGATAGCGCAGCGTTAGCGATAGCGCAGGGTTAGCGATAGCGCAGCGTTAGCGATAGCGCAGCGTTAGCGATAGCGCAGGGTTAGCGATAGCGCAGCGTTAGCGATAGCGCAGCGTTAGCGATAGCGCAGGGTTAGCGATA
>NZ_JBALDG010000068.1:0-127211 GCF_036917195.1 Nostoc sp. | reverse complement strand
AATAACCCCCTAACTGTTAAGGGAGAAGTCGGATTTTCTTGGCTCTGTTCAATATAACTGAATGTAACAATACTATCTTTGGCAACTTGGTATTAGACGAGGAAATAAGACTACTCTGCAAAAAGGCTATTGGAATAGTAGAATTCATTCTTTTGTAGGTTCAAGTGCGATTCGTTGGGCGTTACGTTTTTATCTTCAAAAGCAAGATTATTTAGTTAATCGAGTTTGGGATGAGGACGAACATATTAATCGGTTAACAAGTCAAGATTTCGATCCAGAACAATTTTATGATGATGATATTTTTGGGTTTGCTTTATTAGAGTCTGCTGAAACAGAGGAGGAGATTTCAACAACAAAGAGAAAAAAGAAACAAACAAAACTCAGCACTCCCAATCAGCGGATGGGTGCTTTAGGGATGAATATGGCTGTTTCGCTAACGCCTTATGATGGTGCAGTCAAGTTAGGGGCAAAAAGTGGCAGAGAAAAGGATAGTACATCGCTTCATTTTACAGAATATCATGCAACTAGATATCAATATTCTTTTGGAATTAATGCCACTCATCTCAAAGATTTTTCGCGGATTTTACCTTTGATAGATGGGATTATGAATCTGCCCAAGGTAGGAGGGAGTAGTAATATTTTTCATTATCCTTTCTGTCCCGATAGTTTGGTACTTCAATGGACAAATCATTTTGCTTCATATATTTCCTATTGCTTTGAATATTGCGATCCTAAGAGTAAGGAAGCAAAACTTACAAAAGAGTTTATAGATGAAGTGGAATGCGGACAGATTGACCCTAGTAAATTGTGGATTAGGGGAACAATTGTTAAGGAGTTACAACAATTGGATAATTTTGATAATTCCCCTTTTAATAAGGCGCATATTTATCATAATCGAAATTAACTGATTGAAGCTTTGAAAACAGTCATTAAAAGAGATTTGGGCATAGAATAATCAAAATGATTGCACCATTAATTCTCTATTTGGATGTTCCATTTACGACTTTTCGGGAGTCCCATGCAAGGGAAATGGGAAAAACCTATCCTGTTCCTCCTCCAGCGACAGTGTATGGGATGTTGTTGTCTTTGGTAGGGGAAACGGATGTCTATCGCCACTGTGGGGTAGAATTGGCGATCGCGATGTTATCTAGCCCCAAAAAGTCGCAAATTTTGCGTCAAATGAGACGGTTTAAGAATGCTGATTTTAGCCATTTAGAGAATATTATTCCCTGTTATCAAGAAATTTTGTCTAATCTGAAGTGTTTGATTTGGGTTCGTTCTGACGGGGAGAAGATACAACCAAGTTTAAGGGAGAGGATACAGTTAGCGTTTGACCATCCTGAGCTAGTAAGACGGTTTGGTTGTTTATTTTTGGGAGAAAGTTACCAGTTCGATTAAAAGGATCAAACTTGTCTCGGAAGATTATCTAGAGGGGGTGAGACAGTGGACGATTAGGGATAATCGAGGCAGGTTAACCTTACCTTATTGGGTTGATCATGTGGGGTCAAGAAATACCCGATTTTTGAGGTATCGGATTGAGGAAATGGATAGATTATCACCTCCTGATTTGGCGTGGACGATGATTCAATCTCCAATTTGACAAGTATCTTTTATGGGAAAGGGAATTTAGGGTAAAAGAATGGCAGGAAGGTTTACACGGTAAGGGATATGGTAATTGAGGCAAGGCAAAAAGGTGCTTGCCTTTTTTGGGAAAGTTTATCGGCACTGGTGTGTTCTCGATAATGTTTTAAGGCAGAAATCTCTGAAATTTAGTTCTTGAGGGTGATCGATGAGGTGAAAGGCTAAGATAAAGAGGTTAATCTAAAGAAGACTGAAGCACTGAAGATAAATGCCAGAGCCAGCAAAACAGCAAAGTAACCCCTTTTCTACGGGGGGTGGTGGAGTAAATTTTGAAACACGGATTCAAGCAGCCTTTACTGTTCTTATGCTGTCTGGTCGGCTTGCACCCTGCTTACCACCTTTTCCAATTATAAAAATTAAGCTGCAAGGGCATTATGCTGGCTTTAATACTGATGATTTCATTGTGTTTGCTAAACAGCCAGAAACAGAGAAAGAAGCAAGGCTACTGGCTCAAATCAAGCATGACATTAGCATCACGGCAAGAGATACAACTTTTGCTGAAGTAATTCAAAGTACCTGGAACGATTTCAATGACGAAAATTTCAATCCTAATACCGATGCTCTCGCTCTTATAACAGGTCCTCTAAGCGCAACTGACATAAACGATGTGCGACCTATTTTAGAGTGGGCAAGATATGCTGAAAATGAAGAAGAATTTTTTATCAAAATTAAAACTTCCAACTTTAGTAGTGATGCAAAAAGGAAAAAGTTGGAAGCGTTCAAGACGCATTTGAAGATGGCTAATGGTGAAACTGATGTTTCTGACAGGCAGTTATGGGAGTTATTAAAAGTCTTTCATTTCATTGGCTATGATTTGGATACAGAATCAGGAAGTACATTATCTTTACTTCATTCTCTAATTGCTCAGTATTCAAGTGAATCTGCATCGTTTTTGTGGACGAGAGTCGTTGATGCTGTTCAAGTTGCTAATCAAAATGCAGGAACTCTCACTTTAGAGACTTTGCCAGAAGACATCCGAACTGCATTTAGTACTGTTAGTTCCTCCGGTTGGTCATCAGATGTCAAAAAACTCAAGGAGCATGGCGATTACATTTTAGGTGGTATAAGGACTACTGTTGGTGAAATCCATGTTGAGCAACCAGATGTTTTTTCTGAACTACTCAACTTGACTGAAACCTCTAGCTTCGTTTTTGTTTCCGGAAAGCGTGGTTCTGGAAAATCTAGCTTGATACGAGAGTTTTTAGACTATATCAGTAAAAGTGTTCCTATATTCTGTCTACGCACTGAGGATTTAGAACAGTCCCATCTTGATAATGTTTTTTCAGCAATGGGCTTAAGAAGTTCACTTCATAACTTAGAAGCGGGTTTCGCTTTAATGCCCAAAAAATACTTAATCATCGAGTCGCTTGAAAAGCTTCTTGAGTTAGAGAAAACAACAGCGTTTACAGACTTGCTTCATTTACTGAGCAAGCATCAAGGTTGGACTGTGATTGCTACTGGTCGTGACTATGCGTATCAACAAATAACATTTAACTATCTTCAGCCTTTTGGAGTTAACTTTAAAACACTTACATTAAACGGGTTTAGTAATGATCAAGTTCAGAATCTATGTGAACGACTTGAACCCTTGCAAAAAATTTCTGACAATCTGAATTTGAAACCGTTGCTAAAATCTCCGTTTTTTGCGGATTTAGCATGTAGGGTTCTTCAGACTGGAACGGAATTTACGTCTCAGGATGGTGAAAAGGAGTTCCGCATTGCAGTCTGGCGAAATGTAATTGCAAAAGAACAAGAGCGAGCAAATGGAATGCCGCTTAAGCGAAAGCAAGCCTTCATCAACATCGCAGTCAGTCGAGCCAAGAAAATGGTCTATGGAGTTTCTGAAGCTGAGTTTGATGGTGATGCTATATTCAAGCTCGAAGAAGATAACTTAGTTCGTCGCGATTCCACGAATAATCTTGTTAGTCCATCGCATGATGTTCTAGAGGACTGGGCACTTGACCAATATATTGAGGATGCTTATCGAAGGTATTCAGGTAGAATACAAGATTTCCTTGATGCAATCGGTCATGAACCTGCAATAAACCGTGCATTTCGCTTGTGGCTTCATCAAAAGTTAAGGTGCGGCGAGAATGTTGATGATTTTGTGCGCTGTGTTCTTACTAGTCAAGATATCCAGAGCTATTGGCAGGATGAGACTATTGCTGCGGTGCTTCAAGGCGATAATCCAGACGAATTCCTCAGTTCTTTAAAAGATAAGCTTTTTTTAGACGATGGAAAACTTCTGAAACGTTTTTGTTTCATTCTGCGAATAGCTTGCCAAACGCCAGATCAAACATTCACTCCCAAACTCAAACAAAGTGATGATAGCTCTTTAGTCGATGCTCTGATTCTTAAACCCTATGGTCAAGGCTGGAAAGCCATGATTTGTTTTCTATTTGAAAACAGAGACTCTTTATTTGGGGATTTAACACCGCATGTAACAGCAGTCCTAAATAATTGGTCTTCTCTATTAAATCTAAATGAAGATTTACCATTATCAGCCCGTGAAGCAGGATTATTAACTCTTCACCTGTTAGCTCCTCTCAAGGAATCATACAGAGATAATGGTGACAGAAAAAAACTACTCAGCATCATTATAAAAACTATTCCAGCAATACACGAAGAATTTTCGGAACTTTTAGAAGCTGATGTTTTTGCGAATACAACTGGTCAGCGATCGCGCCGACCACATTATGTTGAAGAGTTCTGTACAATGGTTTTTCAGGGGATTGAAGCCGCTTTCTTTTGTAAATATGATCCAGATACACTAATTAAACTGGCACATTTTGAGTGGTTAATTAGGGAATCTAACAAAGGGCGTAGTTATCGGTACAGTAGCACCATAGGAGTGAATCATTACTTCCGCCTCCACGAACATCGGTATGAGTTTTTTCCTGCCAGTGGGGCTAAAGGTCCATTCCAACACCTTTTACGTTTCCATCCAAGAAAAGGCTTAGACTTCATTTTGGAACTACTTAATATTGCAGCAGAAGAATATGCTTATTCTGACTTAGATGCACCAGACCGCTACTCATCGACACAACGCGATCCTTCAAAGCCAGTATTTGAACCGTTGACTATCCAGTTAAATGATGGGACAAAAATTCAGCAGCATTACTCTGGTCGCCTGTGGGCTGCATATCGTGGACATTCTGTAATTCCTTATTTATTGCAGTCTGCTCTTATGGCGCTTGAGAACTGGTTAATCGTATATACAGAGTATTCTGAATCAGGGCAATTAGAGTGGCTATTCGACTACATTTTACGAAATAGTAATTCTGTCATGCCTACAGCAGTTTTGGCTTCTGTAGCAACAGGTTTTCCTGCAAAAGTTGGAAAATCTGCGCTGCCACTTCTACGAACTGCTGAGTTGTATCACATGGATCGGAGTCGGATTGTTCATGAACGAGGTGGCAATGAAATTAATTGGCATTCTGGCTTTCAAAGAGATACACTGTCCGAAATTTATTCTGAAGAGAGACGTGCTGCTGCTCTGCGCCCGTGGCGGACAGAACATTTAGAGACGTTGATTGTACGCCTTCAGTTTTCCGAGTGGAGAGATGAAGCACTTGCCGCTATTGATTTGATCCATGCATCTGAGTCTCAGGATGAAACGACACGGTTTCTCTTACATAGGATTGATAGTCGTGGTTGGCAACCTATAGAGGATAAAGAGAATAACAGAATTATTTTTGAGCCTGAAGATTTGGAACCTGATCTGAGGGATATTCAGCAGCAAACTCAAAAAAGGTTTCGGGTACAAAGCCGCTTCTCTGCGCTCTATGTTTGGGCAACAAAAATCTTTAAATACGAACCGCTAGAGAATGAATACTATGTAACGTGGCATGAAGCTCTTTCTGAAGCAAAAGAGTTATTTGAAGAACTCAAGTCTGGTGCTGTTGATGATCTAGCAGCAATGTATTTGGGTGCTGTTGTCACTGCTGCTGCTATTTTTATTCGAGACTATTCAAGTGAACTGAATGAAGAAGATGTTTTGTGGTGTGCTCAATTGATAACTCAAGCAGTTACAGCAAATGCAGATTCAGACAATACAACTGCAATTGTAGATGCGACGGATCATGACGGTGCATCTGCTGCGGCATCTATTCTTCCAATTTTATTGGATTTTGCTCTTGAGGAGAATGAAAAGTTTCTCGTTAAAAAATTAATTGCTATTGCGTTAACACACGTTAATGAAAATGTTCGGCATAAAGCAGCGGAGGGTATCAGAAATTATCTCTGGCACAGAGATCCTGAGTTCGCACAGAAATGCATTATTGGAGCACTTGAGTATGCTCGTTTTGAGCATGAGCAAAGTAATCAATTAGCCGAAAGACGAATATATCACCTAGAGGGTACTGATAGGGAGACTGAGATTACTAAGCTACGAGAAAGAAAAGATGAATTCCGCGATCAATTTGCACATAGTAAGATTCTAAGTGAGATTGAACAAATTACGCTTCAAACTCATAGCCCTTGGTATCTTTTAAGCCCATGCTTGATGATACCAGATGGATCAAGAGAACATAGCCATATCAAGTTGCTATCGAATATGCTAACTCTCTTCTTTGAATCTGAGCAGCAGGAACACACTCATAATTCTAGAACAGATAAGGAACTAGAAATCGAAATCAACTATAAAATTCGACTTAGCTTCTCGCAAAGGTTCGCTAGATATATATTTTATTTGCACGATTCTAGCTTTCAACCTTATATTGAACATTTGGTGGAGGGTTGTAACATAGCACCCGATTTCATGGATTATTTGATTCTACAAGTCGCTTTGATTGCTGAAAGAGCAAATAAGAAAGAAGTTTACTGGCAACTATGGAAAGAATTATCGCAGAAAGTGCAAGAGTTAGCTACTGGGCTTGCTGACAGTGAATCTAGATCTAGGCATCAGGATAGTAGGCGAAAGTTAATTCGTAACATGTTAGACGCTGATACGCCCTGGCAAAAAGTTGATTATGAAAATCAAGATATTGTACTTGGGAAAGAATTGCTGCTTGAATTCTTCAAAAATGCTGGAAAAAATCCAGATGTGTTTGAAGGATTAGCGTCACTCATGTATCACTTTCGCTCAATTTTCTTTGAACCAGGGGTACATATTCTCTCAAGGCATCAAAGAGAACAAGGCGGAACTCGTTTATTTTCAGGGGTGAATACTGCATTCTACTTGGAAAGAGCTATTCAGTATTTTCTACAGCTTGATCAACCTGGATCTTTGTCAAGAAATTTGCATGAGTCATGTTTAGTGCTGCTCAATGCAATTGTCGAAACTGCTTCATCAAGAGCATATTATCTCCGAGAACATCTTATTCGTTCTCGTAAGATATTGTAAGTCTAATTTGAGCTTTGCAAGTGAAAGTTATTGCTGTAGAAACTAGGTTGTTTACTAAGGTACGATGCCTAGCCAGCATGAATTGAAAGATCGCACCCCCACACTTTGGATAAGTTTCTGGTTTTGCAGTGCGGTCGCCGTTTTCTAATTGGTGCGATCGTCCCTAAGCTTTGGATCAGCCTCTGGTTTTCCTGTACGGTCGCCGTTTTCAGGTTCGTGCGATATCTCCCAATTCAATTTGAGTCTCATCGGGTTGAACTGCCAATTATCTATCAGTTAGAACACGATGAAGATGTTCTAGAATTCTACGATCAACCACTACAAATTAAACTTGACTATCAAGCAAGTAACGGACGTAGATTAGGCGTTTTACACACCCCAGATTTCTTTATCATCCGAAGCAATTCGGCTGGTTGGGAAGAGTGTAAAACTGAGCAGGAGTTGAAAAAACTAGCAGAGAAAAACCCCAATCCTTACTTTTACTCTCAAGAAGATAATCAATGGCATTGTCCGCCAGGAGAAGTCTATGCTAGCCAGTTTGGGCTTTATTACCGCATCCGTTGCGATCGCGAAATCAATTGGGTTGTGCAACGTAATCTGCAATTTTTAGAAGATTATTACCGAGCCGAATCCCTAGCAGTGGAAGAAGCGATCGCTCAATCACTACTTGCAATTGTTTCATCGCAGCCGGGAATCACTTTAGCCGAATTACTCGATCAGTCAACAGGAGCTAAATCTGACGATATCTACACCTTAATTGCTCAAGAGCAAATCTATATTGATTTAAATGCTACAGCACTTGCTGAACCAGAAAGATGTCTAATCTTCCGTGATGAACAAACTGCTAGTGCTTATAGATTAATGGTTGAACAGCCAAGTGTAAGTCTTCCGGCTATCTCTCCTGTAGTCAATATTATTACTGGAACGACTGTTAGTTGGGACGGCAAAGGTTTAAATATCATCCATGTTGGAGAAACAGAGGTTATACTTGGCGCAGAAAATAATCAGTTAATTGAACTCAAAAAAGCTATATTTGAGAATCTGGTTCGCCAAGGAAAAATCACAAGTCTCCAAACACCAGAAAAAACAGCTATTAGCACAGAATCTTGGCTGCGATTTTATCAAGCTAGTCCTGAAGACCAAGCAGAAGCTCTTGAACGCTACAAAACTATCGAACCTTACTTAAACGGACATCCCCCAGAAAACGAAACAATACCAGCCCGTACTATTCGTGACTGGAAAGCTAAATATCTAACTGCACTTCAAAAATACGGTTGCGGCTACATTGGGCTTTTGTCCCATCGCAGTGTCAAAGGTAATCGTCAGCGCAAACTGCCCGAAGACACCTTAGCAGTTATGGAGAAGTTTATTTTAGAAGACTATGAAACTCATAAACAAAAAAGAATGTGGGAGGTTTACGGGGCTTTAGTTCAAGCTTGCGAACAATCTGGTGTAATTGCTCCAAGCTATAAAGCATTTACCAAAGAAGTAAAACGCCGTACTGGTTACGAACAGACTAAAAAACGCCAAGGTCATCGTGCCGCTTACCAGCATGAATCCTTCTATTGGGAGCTTACTATAACTACCCCAAGACACGGCGATCGCCCCTTTGAAATTGGACATATAGATCATACTCAGTTAGATGTAGAGCTAGTTTGCTCTCGTACAGGTCGCAATCTTGGCAGACCTTGGGCAACATTTCTCGTAGATGCTTACTCACGGCGATTACTGGCAGTTTACCTAACGTTTGACTCACCCTCATATCGTTCTTGCTTAATGGTGCTAAGAATTTGTGTCAAGCGTCACGGTAGGCTTCCCCAAATTGTAGTGGTAGATAATGATGCAAAGTTTCACAGCCTTTATTTTGAAACACTACTAGCTACTTTTGAATGTACAAAAAAGCAAAGACCCCCAGCCAAAGCTCGTTTTGGTTCGGTTTGCGAACGCCTATTTGGAACTTCCAATACTCAATTTGTCCATAACTTACTTGGTAATACACAAATAACTCGTAACGTCCGCCAAGTCACCAAGTCAGTTAACCCTAAAAATAAAGCTGTATGGACACTTGGCTTACTTTATGAATATCTTTGTTTATGGCCCTAGCGGTATCGGTAAAACAACTTTGCGACTCCGCGTTGAGCAAAAATTAACAGAACTAGCATTACCTAAACTGGAAAGCGATCGCAGTCGTGTTCCTGTTGTTGGTGTTGAAGCTGTAGCCCCAGAATCGAGAAACTTCAACTGGAAAGATTACTACACACGCGCCTTAATCGCCTTAGAGGAACCCTTAATCGATCACAAGTTTGATTACGGTGTGCGTGGTATCTCTCGTGATAATTTTGGAAAAATTAATGTTGAGTCAAAAGTAGTTGCACCTGCTTTACGCAGAGCTTTAGAAAATGCTCTCATCCATCGTCATCCAGACGTATTTTTTGTAGATGAAGCACAACATTTTGGCAAGATGGCAAGCGGATACAAGCTACAAGATCAATTAGACTGCCTCAAATCTGTGGCAAATATGACAGGCATCTTGCATTGTCTGTTAGGAACATACGAATTACTAACATTCCGTAATTTAAGTGGTCAACTCTCACGCCGTAGCGTCGATATTCATTTCCGCCGTTATTGTGCTGACACCCCAGAAGACGTACAGGCTTTTAAAAGTGTATTGTTGACTTTCCAACAGCAGATGCCACTTGCAGAGCCTCCAGATTTAGTTACTCATTGGGAATATTTTTATGAACGTACTTTAGGATGTGTTGGCATACTGAAAAATTGGCTAACACGCCCTCTTAAAGATGCTCTGGATCGAGAAACAACAACCGTGACTCTAAAAGACTTACAAAAACGTGCTTGGTCGGTTGCTCAGTGTCAGAGAATGTTCAAGGAAATTCAAGAGGGCGAACGACAATTATCTGAAACAGAAACAGATGTACAAAACTTACGCTCTGCATTAGGACTTGGAACAAAACCAATCGCGCTACCAGAAGAAACCCCAAAAACTACTTGTCCGCCAGGAGAGGTTGGCAAACGCAAACCTAAAAGAGATCCCATCGGAGTGCAGCAAGATGTTAGCTAGTGTATTAGAAACATACGAATCTTGGAATTTAAGAAAGGTTGCTATTCCATCTCGCAGTCGGTTGTATCGCTTAGATCCTATTGGTATTGGTACTCCATTAGTGGAAAGCTTAACTGGTTATATATCTCGACTAGCAGAAGCTCATTGTGTAACCCCAAAAGCTTTAATATCTAGAGAACTCGTGTCCTTTATACCCAAGACTTACAAAACTACAAATCTGTTTGAAATGCGAAGCTTGACTGGGGCACTCAATGGAGTAGGTACGATGGCTCTTGATTTAGTCACAGTCCTAGAGTCATTGACTCTACGTAGTGATTTGCGCTTTCTCACACTATTAACATGGGCTGATATCTTTCCCCAAAGGAGATTACTTCGTGCTAGACGAGCTTGGTGTCCCTACTGTTATGAGGAGTGGTATTCCTTGAAAGACAAAGTAATTTACGAACCCTTAATTTGGTTTTTTGAGGCAGTTACACTTTGTCATTGGCACAATCAGTCCTTATCCCAGCAATGTCCTCATTGCAAACGAGAGCTTCCTCCTCTTGCTTCTTAATTCGAGACCAGGTTATTGCCCTTATTGCTTAGAATGGCTTGGCGTTACTGCTAATTACCCGTCTTCTGATCAAATTCCACCGAGCAAGGAAGAGATTATTTGGCAAACGTGGGTTATTAAAACCATTGGAGAATTACTTGCTAATACCCCTCACCTACCAAAACCTTTGCAAAGGGAAATAGTTGCTCAAGCGTTCTGTAGGTACGTAAACCAATTTACTGAAGGAAACACAGCTGCTTTTGCCCGTATGCTCGAAATTCCCAAAAACAAGGTTTGGATGTGGCAGATGGGAAAAGTCTTGCCAGAACTGAATGTAATTTTAAAAATCTGTTTTACTCTTCAGGTATTTGTGCTGGATTTTTTAACTCAAGAGACTCTTAAGAAGAATTCTAGTCAATTTCCTACTATGCCTCAAAACCAAGTGGGAAATAGCAGTACAAAAAAGCTTGAAGTAAAGTTCGATAGCGATCGCACTCAACAGTTACTTGAAAATTTGCTTCAAGCGAATGAACAACCGCTACCTATGACAGCAGTAGCGAAACGCCTTGGGTATCCTAAGCGAATTCTTTACAGGCATTTCCCAGAGCTATGCCGAGCGATTTCATCCGAGTACGTTAAGTATATAAAAGAATCTCGCATCAGGCGAATCGAACAGTGCTGCGAGGAGGTAAAACAGGCTGTTCAGCAATTTCACTCTGAAGGTATTTATCCTAGTGAAGCAGCTATTTCACAGCTATTGACTAAACCTGGAGTTTTCGTGACAATGAGGTTCGCATTGCCTTTAAAGCCGCAAGAAGAGAAATTGGTTTGGACGCATAACCTTGCCGCCCTTCATTGGAAGCATAAGCTTGCCGTTGCGGCAAAGTTATGGGTAAAGTCACAATAGGAGTCTTTTGGCATTTTAAATTTTTAATGGGGGTGGAGGGACTTGAACCCACACGACCTTTTACGGTCAACGGATTTTCATTCTCCCGCAGTTTTCACTGCTACCTGATGACAATAGCCAGATCAGATTTTGAGAATTGGACTCTCCCTTTACCCTCGACTTAACGTTAGGGTAGCTCCCGTCGGGTCTCTGCACCTTCCCTCAATTTTGGATTTTAGATTTCGGCAACTCTTAGAGACGCCCTTGCGTTCGCTCAGTCGAACGATTTTGAATTTTGGATTGAAGATTAATCGCAAATCTAAAATCGCAAATCTAAAATTTTTGGGCTTGGCTCAGGATTGCCATGTCTGTAACCAGATTTAGGTTTCCCTGAGTTTGAGAGCTTCCACTTGAGGGATTTCTCCTTCAAGGCTCAGTTATCTAAGTCCGTAGCGTCTACCATTCCGCCACACCCCCGCAGGTGTTTGGCAACTAGTATAACTAGTTATTTGGTGGGGGCAGTAAATACCTCCTCATCTATTCCACCATCAATTGTGTTTTTTGTCCAACTAGATTGAAAATATTTTTTCCAGATAGGGCGATTGTGTTCCAGAGTTGGAAATCTTCCTTGTTTCCTCGGAATCAATCTGGATGAGTTTTCTTTCTTGTCTGACTAGAGCATTCGTTTGCTAGTGGATTTACGATTACAGCATAATACTACCTTTTATCAGTCTAATCTGGACATAGACGAGGAATTCTGGCGTAGTTTATGTTGAAAGCGTCATGACTCTACTTTCCTCAGTCTGGCTCTTCAGCCTATGATGGAAAACAGAAGCTTAAGACTTGAAAGTTATGATTGTCGCCCTGCTGTATCTGATTTTGGCTGGAGCTTACCTTCTGGTAATCCCGATTGTTATCTTGCTGTACCTGAAGCAGCGTTGGTATGTAGCTACCTCCATCGAGCGTACCTTTATGTACTTTTTGGTATTTTTCTTCTTTCCGGGTTTGTTGGTTCTATCGCCGTTTGTAAATTTTCGACCCCGACGGCGACAAATTGAAGTTTAACAAGATTGGTAGGTCATAACTCTCATGCGACGGATTGACGCTATTGGAATTGGCTTGGGTGTTTTTATTGCCGGCGGCTTGGCATATGTAGGATTGCAGCTAGTCGGTTTGGATAATCAGAAAGCTGGTATATGGAGCCAAGTCTTACTAATCAGTGGGTTAGTTGGCTGGTTAGCCAGCTATTTTTTCCGTGCGGTGGGACAAAAAATGACCTACCACCAACAGCGGGAACAGTATGAGCAAGACTTTCTGCAAAAGCGGCTAGATGAGCTTACTCCTGAAGAACTAGCACGAATTCAAGCTGAAATAGAACAAGAAGAGCAATCTCAGGTGTAAAGTTATCATTGATGAGTCCAGAGTCCAAAGTCCCAATTTTGACTCTTGACTCTTGACCTTTGACTCTTGACACTTAAATGACTGCGATTTCTCATTGCTTTGAAACCCTTAGACGGAATCGTGAGTGCGCTCTGATTCCGTTTATTACTGCTGGCGATCCAGATTTAGAAACAACAGCAAAAGCGTTGCAGGTTCTAGATCGCAGTGGAGCCGACATTATAGAACTGGGCATACCCTACTCCGATCCTCTGGCGGATGGGCCAGTAATTCAAGCTGCTGCTACCCGCGCCCTGCAAAGGGGAACGAAATTAGAGCAGGTGCTGGAAATGTTGCAAGGGATTACTCCTAAACTGCGATCGCCCATTGTTCTATTTATCTATTACAATTCAATTCTGCACCGGGGGATTAAAAAATTTCTTGGGCAAATTGCTGCTGCTGGGGTCGTAGGATTGGTAATACCTGACTTACCCTTAGAGGAAGCAGCAGGCTTGCTCCAACCAGCTAGTGAGATGGGAATTGATGTCATTTTGTTGGTAGCTCCCACCAGTTCTGCCCAACGGATAGAAGCGATCGCTCGTTCATCCCAAGGATTTATTTATTTAGTCAGCGTCACTGGGGTTACAGGGGTGCGATCGCAACTGGAAATCCGCGTGTCCGATTTACTCAAACAAATTCGTAGTGTTACTGATAAACCCATCGGAGTCGGCTTTGGCATCTCTGAAGCGGCCCAAGCCCGACAGGTAAGGGAATGGGGCGCAGATGCAGCGATCGTGGGTAGCGCTGTTGTCAAACGGTTAGCCGAAGGGACACCAGAGCAGGGACTAAATGCGATCGCCGAATTTTGCCAAAGTCTCAAGGCAGCCATCAAGACCACTAACAACAGTACAAATACTCCTCTTGATTAGACGGGGAAAGTAGATTAAAAAGTATAACAACGCAGTTTTTCTCTTCTTATTTGGTAGACAATTTGACCGTTATGGTTTTGAATATTAACATCAGATATCATGATCTAAAAAAACTAGCTGATTCGGTCGCTTATAGTTTGAGTATTATGTGAAGCTAAGTAGGTATAAATTATGTGTGTGAGAGGGAGTCAGTCACAAATGGTTATAGTTACGTCGCAATTGAGGGGCAAAGGCGATGAGTGAGAGTATGGCGTTTATCGGCGGGGTCGCCGTAGCTGGGCTGGCAGCTCTGGTATTGCTCAAAGGGACAAATACCCCCCTACAACCTAATTTTGCCGTTGCTTCGCAAATGCCAGGGACTGTAGTAGCGCCGGGAGTACAGCCACAAATATATCCTTACGGGCCTTATGGGCAACCAATGTATCCCAGTCAGCCACCGACTGCTCCTACTTCTGACCAGCGCCAAGAGATGGAAAAGCTGAACACGCAGATGCAGTTGGAGCGTTTAAAAAACGACAATGAACAGCTGAAGTTGCAAAATCAACAACTCCAAGGCCAAGTTCAAAATTTCAATACTCAGCAACAGTGGCAATTAGCCCAGCAGAATAACCAACAAAAAGCAGCAGCATTCCAGCCGCAAAATCCTTGGTGGTCTTCATCCATGCTCTGGGCTGTGGGAGGTGCGGCTCTCACTATTGGTGGTGGTGTTGTCGTCGCTGGGGTATTAGCTTTATTCTCACCACGGCAGCGCCCAGCCCGTACTGTACAAGTGATTCACCCTTACCAAGGAAATACACCGCCTTTGGTTCCAGTCCGCCGCGCTGAGTTTCTACCTGCTTCGCGGATGGAAGCAAGACGAGTTGAAGCCCCAGAATACGACGAAATGCAGTAACAACAAAAAATATCAGATAAAACATCTAGGTAAGAGATATACAGGGTAACACTGTTAAAATACTGCCTAGATGCTTTTTTTGTATATGAGTGATTAATCAAGCTCAAAAAGCGGATGAAACTCAAACAACTGGCGATGTCTTCTCTGCCAGACGCTACGCGTAGCTTGCTTCTCCGTAATAGTACGGCGACCTGCGCTCACGCGGTATTACTAATCATATTTGGTGTAGCTTGTCAACCTGTGGATAAGGTTGCCATTTATGAGAAAAATAATGGTAAGCAACCACTCCAGGCAGAACTTTTAGCTAAAATTGCTGTCGGATATGCAAAATTAGGACAAGAGGATAAAGCCTCGAGGTTATTAGCCCCAGCTATTCAAACTGCCAAAATATCTAAGGATATTAACATTACACAAGACTTATTGGAGCAGTTGGGAACTATTTATGTAGAAATGGGACAATACGACAAAGCACTTCAAGTAGCAAAATCTCTTCAGGAAATTGCACGAGCTTATCAGGAAATAGCAAAATCTTTTCATTCACGCGAACCAACAGCAGAAATAGGTTCCATAGATATTAGGTTAAAACATATTACTGATCGCCTAGTACAAGTGGAGCAATACGAAAAAGCCCTTCAAGTTGCCAAATTAATATCAATAAATGTGACAAGTGGGTCTTTAAATGGAAAAGATTATATTATTTCTCAATCTATAGTAATGTCTGAAGTTGCACTTAAGTATGCACAAACTGGGCAAAAGGCTCAAGCAGAACAGATATTAGTACAAGCACTTCAAAAAGCTAAAACCAGTGATGAGATGGTTGAAATTGCACTCAAATATGCACAAGTTGGACAAAAAGCAAAGGCATTGCAACTGCTAACGCAAGCCCCACAAAATGTACAATATCCAGATAATAACGCTGAAGTGGCTAAAGTGGCTAAAGTGGCTGTTAAGTATGCACAAGTAGGACAACAGGCTAAGGGAGAACAGCTGTTAGCCCAAGCCCTTCAAAGTATTAAAAAGGAAAAATATGATAGCATAAAAAATTTTTATTTAGCTGATATTGCTGTTGATTATGCAGAACTGGGGCAATGCAACCAATCTATTGTGATTGCCAAATCAATAAAGGATTACCCTAATTATGAATTATTTAAAGACGCTTATATCACTCATGATGGTTTAATTATTGGTGGTTCTTTAGATGTATTTGCTGAAATTGCTATGACGTGTGCAGCAGTAGAGCAATATGAGCAAGCCCTGTAAGCGATCAAGGAAACAAAGTACTCTTACAATAAAAGGGAAGCATTGAGTGTACTTGCTGTTGAGTACACAAAAAAGAGTCAATACGAGCAGGCTTTTCAACTACTTAAAGAGGATGCTGAGTCTGACTATAAAAAAGCCTTCCTTTCGTCAGAGTCTGACTCTATGAAAAAGTTGCTTTTTTATGATTCTGAATATGTCAAAGTCTCAGCTTTGCCTAAAATTGTTGAGGCTACTCAATCAGAACCATCTGCTAAAGCAGAGCAGGTATTATCCCAAGCACTTGAAGTTGCTAAGACTATTAAAAGCCGTGATAAGAAAGTTAAAGTGATAACTGCGATCGCTATTGGGTACACACAATTAAAACAAAAAGATAAAAGCGAGCAATTATTAGCACAAGCCCTTCAAATCGCTGAAAATATACATCAATAAAAGACAAATTAGTTCAACATCCATAGGTAAAGCTAATAAGATTATCTATTACTTATTATCAATAGATGCTGAAACATTATAATAATTAACAAACTTTGATTTCATAAACCGCCTTTAGGAGTTTCTGTAGTATTAGGACTCTCTTTAGTGGCAGATTGGTTAGTATCGGGAAGTTGATGTTGGGTAGTCTTTTGATTACCTCGATTTTCTAGTTTAGTTAGTGCCTGTTTTGCCAGATTTTCAGCTGCTTGTTTAAATAATGGCTCTATTCTATTTCGCCAATATTGAGTATTAGGCAACTTTTCTGGATGGTTTCTATAATCTAAAACTTTATCCCATTTACCATCATCTATTGCTTTGTTGATTTCATTAGATAACATCTCTGCTTTAGCCCAATCTTCCTGCCACTGGGCAATCATTTTGCGTGTCTCTTGGATACTAGAAGCAGCATTTGCCGGAATTGATCTCAAAAGTGCGATCGCTCCAACTATATCTCCTGATTCATACTTTTGTCTTGCTTGTTCTACAATATTGGCACTGTTATCACTAGGCTGCGATTGATCTGATTTCCCAGTGTCGGAAGTTGACTGCTTCGATTTTTCTGGTAATGGAGTTACTACATCCCTCGATTTTGCTTTTGGCTTGGGAGTCGGTCGAGTCGCAATCAGGAGACTATCATCTACAATCTTAGTTGCAATGCCCTTTTCGCGCAGGCAAGAACCCCATTCTTCATTATTGGTTATCACATCCGAGTGGGCCCAAGCCAAACGGCCAGATTTAAGTTTAACTTCTACCCAACCTCGTTTTGTACGCTTGCCAGTCACCTCGAAATTGGTGTTATCGGCAACTATTTGCAAAACATTATCAGAATTTATCGAACTAGGTTCAGAACGGATATTGGAATTTCCGACGACAACAGCCGAGCATTTGTTTGCTAAGGCGGTATCGTTACCTGTAAGATTAGAAGCTAAATTTTTCACATTTGGATATACATTTGTTACCAAAGCAGCCGCACCACCTGCCAATAATATGCCAATTAATATCGGCCATGGATCAGATTTGCTAGAGTCTTGACGGGCAGGTTTGACAGGATTTGCTGGTGCAACTGCAACAGTTTGCAGCCGAGATACTTGAGACTGAGATTTGGCTACTTGGTAACTAGAATTTTTGGCAGATTCTTGAGGTGTAGAAAGTGCAGCTACAGGATTAATCGCGTCTTTACATGCTTGCAGTGCTTCCGTGGCGTTTTGGTAGCGGTCTTTGAAGTGATAATGTACCATCTTGGACAACACTGCCGCCAGTCGGTAGTTCACAATTACAGATTGCTGCCAAATGATTTCGCCCGTTTCTGGGTCTTCTTGCAGTTCTGTTGCTGATAATCCTGTTAGTGCTTGAATAGCGATGATGCCAAGAGAATAAATATCACTGTTGGGGCGCGGTTTACCTTGCCCTTGTTCTGTGGGCATATAGCCAGGAGTGCCAATAACTACTGTGGGAGAGGGTTGTCCGCCCACTGTCACCAGTTGTGTACGCAGTTGCTTCACTGCCCCAAAGTCCACTAAAACTAACTTATTATCTGAGGCACGACGGATGATATTATCTGGTTTTATGTCGCGGTGAATCACGCCTTGGCGGTGGACAAATTCGAGAATTTCCAGAACTTCTTGTAACAGTTGAACTACTTGGCTTTCACTCCAACGCTTACCAGGTATAAGTTCCTCAGCTAGGGTATGTCCTTCAATATATTCTTGTACTAAATAAAATTCTTGATTTTCGTCAAAATATGCTAGCAGCCTGGGTATTTGGTCATGATTGCCCAGTTTTTCTAAAGTTTCGGCTTCGCTGTGGAACAGGCGTTTAGCAGTATCAAAAACTCTGGGGTCAGTTCCGGGTTTGAGGTGCTTGACAACGCAGATGGGATTGCCGGGCCGCCTAGTATCTTGGGCAATGTAAGTTTGACCAAATCCTCCCATTGCGAGGACTCGAATTACTTGGTAACGATGGTCTAGTAGCTTGCCGATCATATTCCCTCCCCAGAGTTATTACCTAATTTTCCAGCTGGTAATAAATATCTCCAAATTTTCTTCAATGAAATCCGCTATCTTGAGAAAAGATTTAGATTAAAAACGCAGCTTTTTAATAAACGCAGACCGTTTTTTTTTCTTTTAGTGCCCCTGTTTACTACCAATGCCACCTAAAATAACAAACTCAGTTGCATGGCAGCAGGCTGAAATTCTCATGCAACCTGCTTTCATTCGCGTTATCGACAATATCCGCAAGTTGCTTGATGAATCCTCCTGGACGGGAACTTATAACGATGTCCTGATTTGGCCGTCTAACACCACTGATGAAATCAAGGCATTGGTGACTGAGTTGTTGCAAGCAATGGAAACTGCAACGCCCCAAGAAGCAGATGAAATCAGAGAGACTCTTACTCGTCTACCGATGCCCCATCCAGGATATCATCTACGTTTGCAGCGTCAACAGCAAGAAGCGAGTATCGATTTGTGGGAACTATGTTATCAAGTGTGTTTTCTGGAATACAGCCCAGAGAAGGAAAGTGCTGATATTGATACTAATTTAATTGATGAACTGGGTGAAGTGGATTGGCTACGTTTGGATGCTAAAGCAAAAGAGTTAGTTGAGCAGGCGTTTGCTAAATTGCCAGAAGGGTAACAAATAAAATGGTTAATATTCAGTTCTACTTTCAATACCCCTCTCAAAAAATTAGATAGTTCATTTGATATATGTTGGATCTGGCTTGTATTTTTATTAGCAGTTATTCCCGAATAGGAGTAATGTCCCTGACAAGCTGATCTTGTATATCTAGCCAAAAAGGGGAAATTTTTCTGCCCGCTTACTTTGGTGATGAGCGATCGCTCGAACTTTCGCATTTCTAGACCAAGATTTATACATCTAATCAGCAATGCTAATCTTTTTTATTAGAGGAAATTTAATTAATAGGATAAATAAAGGCGATGCCTACGGTGGTCACTGACTTGTACTAAGCTAGCTAGCAAGAGCGTCTCCAAGAGTTGTGCAGCAAGCTACGCACTGGATCGCCTTTAACTGTGAGACATTTGCACAGCAGCACCTAGAAACTTGAACGCCAGCAGTTAATAGACCTCTTACAAAAGTCAAAAAATCAGGAATGTCATTTTGAGCGGAACGCAGTGAAGAGAAAAATCTCACTACTCTGTTTAACTCCGCTCGACATGACAATTTAAGCATTTATGCAAGAGGTCTAATGATCAAGGTAAGCATACCTATTGCCTTAATATCTAATTTTCTTAGGACTTACGCAAAAAACCTCTCAAACTCTTATTCCTCCGTGTCCTCTGCGTCCTCTGTGGTTCGATTTTCCGTTGCTTGTGCGTAAGTTCTATTTCTGTTTGCAGCAGCAGCTATTTAATTATCTTAAAATTCTCAATTGTAAGATATTTTTCTTCATCAGCTATCTGACTGTTGTAATCGATATTAATTTTGGTTGGATAGCCGAATCTAGCACTGTATTCCACATTCAGGCTGAAGGCTTTACGGTTGATAGCATCTTGAATTACATCAAACAACTTATGAATTGTGTTGTAGTTTTGAAAAAATTCTGGATTAACTGGTTTACCTGTAGCTACAGAAGTGACGGAAATTGTTTGACCATTACGTACTTTAATGACTACTGGTCCCCTAGCGTCGGCTATACAAAAGCAACTATTGCTCAATGTATAGTCATAGTTGGAAATATTTTGCCGATCCCAGAAACGGCGATTAAATTCTAATCGCCTTTGTGATCGCCTTAAATTCCAGTTATTACTCGCTGGCGATTGTGCTTGTGCTATCTCTATGGGAGATTTGGACATTACTGGTAGGTTCAGTCCGAAAGATAGCAATAACCCCGCACTGATAATGATAGGTAAACGCATATCAATCTATTGAATTTCAAAAGTATTACACATGTAATATATATTAATTTATCTACTTATTTAAGTACACTTTATATTTTTATTAAAATTCTTCAGTGGTTAGCTAAGGCCAAATAGCATTCTGGCTGTAAGGAATTGGTTGTAAGTGTAGTCTATAGCTAAATCAGATCCGATACAATCGCATACACGGGAGAATATTTTCTGTATGCCTTAGAATCCTTACTGTAAAAAACAAAGTTTTTATTTCAAGTATGAATAATTCACAAACTTGGTATATTGTCAAGCGTTCTGTTGGTAATTGCGAAATTCTCCCCAGCGATAAACTTGGCGACGATAATCTAGAGATTATAGAACAGTGGGGGCCTTTTACTTCGCAAGAAGAAGCGATCGCTCGGCGTGTCGGACTTATTAGAGCTGGGAAGTGCCAACCAGTTTAAATTAAAAGTTAGGAGTTTGGAGTTAGAAGTTATCAGTTGACAATCATGGTTTTTATTCCTAACTCCTCACTATTGACTCCTAACCTTATTTCTAACTGTTCATTTTTCTGCTGAAGCTGTGCTCTTAGCAGCAATTTTTTTACCTATCACTTCCACTGCTTTAGCGAATTGGGGATCTTCTAGGGTAGCAAGTTTGTCACGTTCATGAAGCCATAACTCTTCCATCTGCTGTTTGGTCAAATCTACCTTCACATCTGGAGCAATACCTTTATGATTAATATCTGTACCGTTGGGGGTATAGTAATGAGCAATTGTTACCGCTAATCCTGAGCCATCTTCCAAGGGACGCACCGATTGCACTAGTCCCTTACCAAAGGTTTGAGTACCAACCAAAGTAGCACGCTTATTGTCCTGCAAAGCCCCTGAGAGGATTTCACTTGCACTAGCTGAACCTTTATCTACCAGAACCACCAACGGTTTATTCGTCAAGGCGCGTCCGTTTGCCTCTTCTTTTGATGCCTCTCCTTGGCGTTCAACGGTGGAGACTATCTTACCTTTATCTATCCACATCCGGGCAATGTCTACACTGGAGAAGAGTAAGCCACCTGGATTACCACGCAGATCCAGAATATATCCAGCTACTTGCTTGCTTTCTAAATCTTTGATAGCGATTTGCATTTCTTGACCAGCATTGGCGCTGAACTGATTCAAGCGAATGTACCCAAGGTTACCTGCTGGAGTTTTCTTTTGGGAATACTTAACTGAATGGATTTCAATTTCCGCGCGCTTGATGTCAAATTCTTTTGTTTGATCGTCGCGCTGAATCGTTAGACTGACTTGTGTTCCGGCTTCACCTCGAATTAGGGATACTGCCTGATTAATATCCATCCCCTTGGTATTTTTGCCGTCGATTTTGAGGATGACATCTTTTGCCAAAATACCAGCTTTAAAGGCTGGTGTATCTTCGATTGGCGCAATTACAACCAGTTGCTTCGTTTTTTCATCCTGACTGATCGTGATCCCAATCCCTGTGAGTTTTCCAGAGGTCTCCACTTGCATACTCTTGAATTCCTCTGGGTTCATAAATCGGGTGTAGGGGTCTTCTAGCTTTTTCAGCATTTCCCGAATGGACTTATACGCTTCCTGCGGATTACTGTAGGACTTGCTCAAGTACTCCTTACGAACAGCCTGCCAATCTACCTGATTAAAAGTACCGTCTACATATTGGCGCTGAACAATTTGCCAAACTTCATCTACCAATTCTTTGGGACTTGCTTTAAATAAAGCCTCACCTCGCGAGTGAATGCCAAGGCTAGTAACAGCGATCGTGGAGAGTGTCACTACCGTAGCACCCAAAACAAGCCTACTTTTTGTAATCACCATAATGACAGCTGCGTCAGAGGGAAAATATAGTCAGTATGCTCAATCTAACACAGGCTACCACTGTACAGATGGAGGATGTATTCCTAATTTCAACAAAATACTTGACAATCCGGTGACCTTGATGGTCTAAAGATACAAAATTTTTGGGAATGGGGCAAAACAATTTCTCTTTTCTGAGTTCTGAGTAAAGAAGTGAAATTCTTCACTCAGCACTCAGCACTCCCCACTTCCCTTACGGTTCTACCCAGCGATCATCTGCTTTAATAAGGTTAATTAATTCCTCTACACCTTTATCTTCTGAGACTTTTTTAATTTCTTCCCGGCCACGATACAAAGAAATGTAACCAGGTGTTTTGCCAACATAGCCATAGTCAGCATCTGCCATTTCTCCGGGGCCATTGACAATGCAACCCATAACTGCCACGTCTAACCCAGTCAGGTGTTTAGTGGCTTCCCGGACTTTGTGCAGCACTTCCTCTAGGTTAAACAAAGTGCGTCCACAGGAAGGACAAGCGACGTATTCCACCATCGTTTTTCGCAATCCCAAAGCTTGGAGAATGCTGTAGCAGACGGGAATTTCTTTTTCTGGTGCTTCTGTAAGTGAGACGCGAATTGTATCGCCAATGCCATCAGCAAGTAAGGTAGCAATACCAGCCGTAGATTTAATTCGTCCGTATTCGCCATCACCGGCTTCCGTAACGCCTAAATGTAGCGGATAATCCATACCCAGTTGATCCATGCGCTTGGCAATGAGGCGATAGGCGGCTAGCATCACTGGTACTCGTGAGGCTTTCATGGAAATTACCAAGTTGCGGAAATCCAAAGATTCACAGATGCGGATAAATTCTATGGCAGATTCCACCATGCCTTCTGGAGTGTCACCGTAGGTAAATAGCATCCTTTCAGCGAGGGAACCGTGATTTACCCCAATTCGCATCGATTTACCTTGCTCACGCAAAGAAACTACCAGAGGTTCTAAGGTTTCGCGGATTTTATCCCCAATTTCGTCAAATTCAGTTTTAGTATACTCAGTTCGATTAAGGTTTGGCTTTTCAAACACATACAAGCCTGGATTAATCCGTACTTTCTCTATGTGCTTGGAGACTTCCAGAGCGATTTTCAGCCCATTGTGATGGACATCAGCCACAACTGGCACGTCTTGGTAAGTTTTTATTAATTTTTGTTTAATTTCTGCTAAAGCTTTAGCATGAGCCATACTCGGAACTGTGACACGGACAATTTCGCAGCCAATTTCGTGCAGACGACGAATAGCAGCCACGGAGCCATCAATATCAAGAGTATCTTCGTTAATCATTGACTGCACCACAACGGGGTAGCCGCCCCCAATGGTGACATTTCCCACTTTTACAGGACGGGTTTTACGCCGCTTGATAGTTGTATCAAAAGTGGGTTGATCTACTGTGGTGTTAGAAGTTGTAAGAGTTGGCAGAGTTTGCATAACCCTATCAGGTAAATTTCCTGTAGCTAAAATATCAGATTTGATAAATCTCTGTTTCTCAGATTGCCACAGGTAGTGGCTCTTTTGGACGATTACATAGAAAAAAAATAGAGTAAAGTAAAAATCCTCTTCGGCTTTGGGGAACCCTAGTAAATGGAAAATCTATTGAAAAAGTAGGAATATGGGATTTCTCGAAGCAATTTTTGCTGCTGGAGCTACTGTTATAAAAACAATCCGCACTGTCAATCAAGTAACCAAAAACTATATTGCTAGAGTTGTTAATGAAGTTTTGCAAGAGAGAGCCAAAGAAAACCAGGCTACGCCTAGTCCAATGCCTGTTACTGTAAATATTCAAATTGACATCAAGAATATTGACCTTGAGGAAACGGAACTTGAGAAAAAGCGGGCGCGTGATGGACTACTAAAGCGAACTGAGCTAGAGAAACTCCAAGAGTTAAAAAAACAACGTGAGGATAAGTTTGAGCAGTGGCAAAAGGCTAAAACTCAGGAAGTCGTAGCCGAACAAGCAAAAAACCCTGATGCATATGAAACATCATTCTTGAACAATGATAAAGCTCACATACTTCAGTTTCACATGGGGCAAGTTGTCCTTGAAAAGCAATGTGGGTGCGGCAGACCAATGTTTTTACAACATAAAAATCGCCCTGACGGCAGTTTATTGATGTTAAATGACTTTTTCTGGTCATGCATTGGCTATTACAATCATGCAAATACCCAATGTAGAGGTATACAGAAATTTTCTACGCAGGATATTGGTTTAATGCACAAAGCAAATGTCTTTGAACTTAAGTTATCAAATGCCGAGCTAAGTCAGAGCTTTACACCTAAACATATCCAAATTACAGTAGTTGATCGTGTAAGACAGCATTTGAAAGTAGAAAATAGCAATGTACTATGCCCCATACATCATATGCCTATGGTCTTACGTGAAAAACGCAATCACTCAGATGTTGTTATAGATATGTTTTACCTGCAATGTCCGCATTTTGGATGTCAGCAGCTTGTTAAATTAAAGTCAGCAGCGCAAATTGCTGCATTTTTGCACAGTAAAGAAGGACGGGGAATATTGTAGTCATCACATTATTCTATACTGTCAATGCAAAACCAATGCTATAGCTTCATTTATTACTTATTACTACAATTACCTAAATGTTAGTAATATAGAATTCGTTGGTAGTGATGAACTGATCACATTTTATTGAAATTTGCGAGAAATCCTGAATTAGGAGAGGAAGAAATTTTGTTGCTAACTTTAGGTTTCCACGATGAGGTCTACTGAATAAAGCATTATATTGAACTGAGACAAGCTTAATAATTACAACATAAGTGCAGAATTATATGAACACCCAAACAACAACCCAACTACCAATTCCCCCACACTTTAACCCTGAAGAAGTGGGCGAAGTCTGGCGCGTACCTTACCAAGAACGTGCCACCGAAGCTGAAATCTGGGCAAAACAACATGATATCAAACCTGCATCTTTAGATAAAACCCGGATTTGCTTACTATCAATTGATGTCCAAAACACCTTCTGCATCCCCGGCTTTGAATTATTTGTAGGTGGAAAATCTGGGAGTGCGGCGGTGGATGATAATGTCAGATTATGTGAGTTTATTTATCGCAACTTGGGAGTAATTACCAAAATTGTACCCACCTTAGACACCCACACAGCAACACAAATTTTTCATCCCATCTTTTGGGTGAACGCCGCCGGAGAACATCCCACCCCAGCAGCAACTAGCATCACACCAGCAGATATTCAACAAGGTATCTGGAAAGTTAACCCAGCAGTTGCTAACAGTGTTACTAATGGGGATTATAAATTATTAGAAAAACACGCTTACCATTACCTTAAGCAACTTAGTCAAGACGGTAAATATCCGCTCACTGTTTGGCCTTATCATTCTATGTTGGGCGGTATTGGTCATGCTCTAGTCTCATCGGTAGAAGAAGCAATATTTTTCCACGGCATTGCTCGTCAAAGTCAGACGCAATTTGAAATCAAAGGTGAAAATCCTTTAACAGAAAACTATTCCATCTTACGCCCAGAAGTGTTAGAAGATTTTGAGCAGCGTCCACTTGCTCAAAAGAACACGCACCTGATTCAGCAACTTTTAGAATTTGATGCAGTAATTATTGGTGGTCAAGCCAAAAGTCATTGCGTCGCCTGGACAATTGACGATTTATTAACAGAAATTAAACAGGTAGATGCTAGCCTTGCTCAAAAAATCTATCTCTTAGAAGATTGCACTTCTCCTGTTGTTGTTCCCGGTATTGTGGACTACACAGAACAGGCAGATGCAGCATTTGCAAGGTTTGCAGAGGCAGGAATGCACATCGTAAAATCTAGCGAAAATATAGCATCCTTTTTTTAACGCAAAGAATCGTAAAGGTTCGGTAGAGGAACACAGAGATTTATTCTGCGTTCCTACCCTGCAAGAAGGCGAAGCGCCTATGCGTTTCAAAACGAACCTTATTTCTTCAAATAACCCTTTGGATCTTCTGCTACCCAACCCAAAGATGAGCTAGAACGCACTTCAAAATGGAGATGCGGTTGGCTAGAACTTGGTTGTCCACTAGTGCCTACTGTTCCCACTAAATCTCCTTTTTTCACTTGCTGACCGACAGTAACTTTGATACTGTCAAGCTGGGCATAACGGCTTTGGAGTCCGCCACTGTGGTTAATAATGACCAACTTGCCATAAGTACCTTGATCGTTAGCAAAGGCTACGGTTCCAGGAGCGATCGCCAGCACATTAGCACCCATTGCTGCTAATAAGTCAACACCACTATGAAAGAAAACTTGACCTGTCGCAGGATTAATTTGCCAGCCATAAGCTAATGCTACAGTTGCCACTTGTGCCAAAGGATATCCAGACAGAGATGCACGGTTTGGCGTTCCTGTATCAGTAGGTAAAACGGACTTAGTTACAACACCATTGGGCGACCAATTTACCCCCGGAACAAACACAATTCTGGGGTCTTCTTGGCAACCATTCACTTCAAAAAGGCTATCAGCACGAACTTTGTATTTTGCCGCCACTTGTCGCCAAGTTTCACCGCGAGGCACTTCAACTACAACCCCATTGTAGGGAGGAATTTGAAGTACACTACCAACGACTGCGATCGCATCGTTCTGCAAAGCTGGATTCATGCCGATAATAGTTGTGGGAATCAGATTGTAGCGCTGCGCTATGCTCTCCAAAGTTTCGCCACGAACAACTTTATGGCGTTGGAAGCGAGATAGGGCTGGAGTTGGGCAACCACCTACAGCAGCATTAGCACTGTTAGTGTTTGGCACTATGGATACTAGACCCAAGGCGCTAACTAAGCTACAGAGAAACAGTTGACGAAAGGGTAAAGTCATGTATATAGGTCAGGAGCGCATTAACTTTAGATTTTAGATGGGAAGAGTGGGGAGTGGGGAGATGAGGGAGCAGGGGAAGCAGAGGGAGATGAGGAGGACAATACAGACAGGGAGAATAACTAATGCCCCATGCCCAATTCCTTATAAATTGATCTGTCCACTTGCCGTTAGCTTGACTACACTTAGAAATTAGCAACTGCATTGCTGTCCTTAAGCAGAATGATTATGAAGTTATCTTTAAAGCAACTGGGCGTTTATGTATTTTTACTGGTGTTCGGCTGTGGTGCAGGTTTGTTTGGGAGTCGCTATCTCTTGCTACAAAATCCCTCGTTCCAACAGTTAAGAAATGTGACAATGGCTTTGCCTCCAGAATCCATAGTTCCAAATTCTCCTAACGCAGCTATTGGGGCTACTGGGGGCGAGAATGTGAATTTTATTGCGACGGCAGTACAAAAAGTTGGCCCGGCTGTGGTGCGAATTAATGCCACCCGCAAAGTAGCCAATCCGATCTCTGACGCTTTGAAAAATCCCCTCTTGCGGCGATTCTTTGGAGAGGATGAACAACCAATTCCTCAAGAGCGTATTGAGCGCGGTACAGGATCGGGATTTATTTTGAGCGAAGATGGAGAATTACTCACCAACGCTCATGTGGTAGCAGATACAGATACAGTACTAGTAACCCTCAAAGATGGTCGGAGTCTAGAGGGGAAGGTGGTAGGAGTTGATCCTGTGACAGATGTCGCAGTGGTGAAAATAAAAGCGAATTATTTACCGACAGTGAAGCTGGGCAATTCGCAAAATTTAATACCAGGAGAATGGGCGATCGCTATTGGCAATCCTCTGGGTTTAGATAATACTGTTACTATTGGCATCATCAGCGCTACAGATCGCACCAGCACTCAGGTAGGTATCCCAGATAAGCGAGTCAGCTTTATCCAAACTGATGCCGCAATTAACCCTGGTAATTCTGGTGGCCCCTTGTTAAACGCCCAAGGCGAAGTGATTGGTGTTAACACTGCCATCCGCGCTGATGCTCAAGGACTCGGTTTCGCCATTCCCATTGAAACCGCCGCCCGCATCGCCAATGAACTTTTTACCAAAGGGCGTGTGGAACATCCCTTCTTAGGTATTGAAATGGCAGACCTTTCTCCGATCAAAAAACAGCAGATTAATCAAGAAAATCAATTGAACATTCAGCAGGACGCTGGAATTGTGATTAGAGGAGTCACAGACGATTCCCCAGCCAAGCGCGGAGGACTGTTTCCTGGAGACGTGATTCAAAAAGTTAACGGTAAACCAGTCAAAACCTCAGCCCAAGTTCAGAAGTTGGTAGAGGCCAGCAAAGTTGGGGACATTTTAGTGATCGAAGTCAACCGCAGTGGTAAAATTCAAACCTTTAAAGTGCAATCAGGTGCTTATCCTGAAAGGAAGTAGTCAAGGTAATTCGTAATTGATAACTAACGCTCATTCCGACTCTCAATTACTCGCTTTAAGCGAACGGCGTCTTTAAGAGTTGCCATGCCGTTGGCGAAGGCGAACAGCGTCTCCCCTTAGGAGAAGAGAAGGCTTTACGCTGCGCTATTCCTACCGCAATGCTTTCGTAATTCGTAGTTGTGATCAGTGCTTGCTTTGTACCCTCACTGTCTTGTTGACCACCAAATTAGAGATTTTGGTGGTAGCTGTGTACCCTCTTAATTACGAATTACGAATCAGTAATTATTTGGTCAATAGTCTCAGAATATTTGACTACTGACTATTGATTATTGACCATTAGACAAATGCTCTAACTGCATTCTTTGTTCCATTTGGCGCAGAAAATACCCTGTCATCATGGCCGACGCTAAAAGCCCAGCTAAGTTCTCCCGATCTGTAGTGATTTGCACGTTGAAATTTTCTACAGGGAGCATTCCCACTAGCCCTTGGACATTTTGGGAAATGATTTGTTTAATTTCAGGGCTGGCGGACTGAGCAATCCTCGCTAAAACATCAGGAGACTGATGTTGTAGATATTTGAGTAACTGATTGGGGTATTCCTCAGAGTGATCGGAAAGAAGTTGATTAGGGTGTTCCTCAGAGTTGTCATTCAAAAAGTCAGGATTAAACACCATTGGCAGTTTTATTTAGCTTAATTGCTAACTCTACTTTAAACCATTGTACAAGGGTAGCGCATTCACCACGGGTATAAGCCTTTAAAAGCAGAGGGCATTGGGGATTGGGAATGGGGCATATTGGTTATTTTCCTCATCCCCCTCATTCCCTACTCCCCACTCCCTACTCCCTTCAGTTCTAGTTCTAGTTCTAGTTGTTCTTCCTTCTGGCTGGTGGAAAGTATTTGCGGAAGTTGTTCGATTTGAAAATACTGGTGAAATTTCGGCGTTACTTGGAGCGAGTAGGAGCGAGAATCGCTGTCTCGGCGCTTTCGGATGAAACCAAGTTCGACGAGTTCTGGAACGTGTTGATATACTCCTGAACCGCGCAGGTTAATCAAGTCGCTCTGGAGTATGGGACTATTGAGGGCGATCGCTGCCAAAGTCCGCAATGCACCTACTCCCAATTCTACTGGTATCATCGTTTGCACTAAATCATGAAAGTCAGACCGTAGTTGCAAACTGTAACCATCTGGGGTTTCTATTACCTCTAAAGCGCTATCTCGGTGGGCATAGTTGTCCATTAGTTCAATTATGCCTTCTTTGACAGTGGCGCGATCACACGCGGCATACTCGGCGATTTCGCCGAGCGACAAGGGTTTACCCTTTAAATAGAGAATTGCTTCTATCTTCGTCGCTGTGGCTATAATCATTTAATCATCAGTCATTGGTCATTAGTTACTAGTCATTAGTTACTAGTCATTAGCAGATGACAACTAACAATCAACAAGTGTGTGGCATTATATCCTAAATTATCAAAATTATTGTTGAAACTCTTAAATTGGGCATGGGGCATGGGAAAAAACCTAGAGAAAGTTTCCCCTCTACCTGTTCATTTTCATCAAAAGCCTCTACTTGTGAGAATAAATTCTGCGATCGCTAAATCTTGTCGAGTGGTCACTTTTAAATTTGTCTCCTCTCCCTCGACAATTCGGACTTCAATACCGCACCTTTCAAACAAAGCGGCATCGTCAGTTACTTCCCAACCTTGACGCACACCTTCAGCATGGCACTGTTTCAACAACTTGACATCAAATCCTTGGGGAGTTTGTGCCGCCCACAATTGTCGTCTATCGGGTGTTTCTTGAATTATGCCTTGTTGATCGACAACTTTGATCGTATCTTTGACGGGTACACCAGCAATTAAACCGGGACAGTGGCGAATCGCCTCGGCACAAGAGTTAAATAAATCTGATGTGACAAGGCATCTAGCACCATCATGAATCAACACTTGTTCTGCGGCTACTGGGAGGGACTGCAAGCCATTGTAAACAGATTCTTGGCGGGTGGAGCCACCTTGAATCAATTCCACTGGTTTAGTCAGCTTCAGATCGGCGATAATTGCTTTCAAGTCAGACCAATCAGCAGGCTGGTAAATAATCCCGATCCAATTAATTGTACTTGCGGCTTCTGCGGCTAATAGAGTCCAAGCAATAATTGGTTGCGATCGCACGAGCAGTAGGAGTTTATTGCGGTTACTCCCCATTCTTTTTCCGATTCCCGCAGCTGGAATTAGTAAATACACAGAATTCCTCAATCTTTAAGCTATATATTTTCCCCTAAAATAGGGAGCGAGTAAGCGTCAATAAATATTATGCGAGTAGTAGCCCTTGTACCTGGCGGAATTGGCGACCAAATTCTCTTCTTTCCGACTCTAGATGACCTGAAGCGCCATTACCCTGATGCTCAGATAGATGTCGTTGTTGAACCCCAGTCAAAGGCTGCCTACCGAGTGAGCAAGTCAGTTCACGAGGTGCTGAACTTTGATTTTCAAGACCGTAACAGTTTGGCAGATTGGGGTAACCTGGTAGGCATAATTCGCGATCGCGAATACGATGTTGTCATTGCTGTGAAGCAAAGTTGGTTGCTGGGTCTTTTGCTCTGGTTGACAGGAATTCCCATACGCATTGGCTACCAAGGCAAAGGTTCGGTTTTTCTGAGCCACACTGTGCCATTCAAACCATCCCAGTATGCGGCGGCGGTATATCATGATTTGCTCCAACCATTGGAAATAAATAGCCCTGTCCCAGAGCTAGCAGTAAATGTGCCAAAACCAGATATTGAGTGGGCACAAAAGGAACAAAAACGCTTAGGGGTACATGAAACAGGCTATATCTTGATTCATGGCGGTTCTGGTCAGTTATCCCAGGCTAAAGAACCGGATAAAATCTACCCTGTCGAGAAGTGGCATCAAATTATTCAAGCCTTCCAACATAAGCAGCCGGATCTGCCTGTGGTGGTTATTAAGGGACTTGATGATCAGCAGTTTATGCGATCGCTTCTGGAGTCTTCTCCAGATATCAAGGTGACTGCCCCAGATGATATTGGCAAGTTAACTGCTATAATTGGCGGGGCTAATTTGATGTTGTCTACTGATAGTGCGGCACTACAACTGAGCGTTGCAGTCCAAACCTATACCATTGCCCTATTTGGGCCCAGCGATCCAGCTAAGTTGTTGCCGAAAAACGATAAATTCCTGGCCATTGAATCCCCCACGGGAAAAACGGCGGATGTTTCACCAAACGCAGTTTTGGAGAAAATTTGGGGTGGCTGAACCAGCAGTTTGTCCCAATTTCTGCAATCAGTCTATTGGATATCCAATGTAGTTATGCGTTTATTAAATGACCGCAAAACTGGACATGATAACTAAATTTTGCGGTCATTCAGTATTAAAAAATACGCTAGAAAACTAGATTTTTCTCTGCATTTATGCCGGAGAGGACTAAATCCATGTCCCATTAGTAGTTTGTAAAGAAATAATTGATGGTTAAGGATTGTTCGTAGTTTGCGTTTTAGCGAAGACAGCGCAAACTACGAACTTATTAAATCAAAGTTGACTGTGCCAATTTGAGATTTGAGATTTTAGATTAAATTTCTTCAAGAGGCTCCCAGGTTTTTGACGGTCTCCGTATTTCGGACAGCGGAATTGATCGTAACCATGCACTCATCTCTTCAAATTCTCCCTTGACCACCTCTCAACATCCACAACCTCCTTCCCATCCTTCCAATTAAAGCTTTTCTCCAAATCCCAACTCACACCCCTCCCTTCTGCAAACACGACCCTATACTTCTTAAGCGAATTCTCTGGATCTTTCGCCAACTCCCTCTTTAAAAACTCCACACTCCACTTTTCTCTCCTCACCTCCCTACCGAGAACGCTCTCTACAATATCCGCCACCCGCCCATACGTCACTGTATCCCCAGCTGTAAACACTACCTCATTCCTGAACCTCGGATTCTCCATAAAGACAATTTCCGCCGTCAGTGCCCCTATATCCTCTGGTGTTGTCACCGTTACAGCCGTCTCCCAGCTTCCTAGCGCTCGCACAACGGATTCATCTAAATCAACAACCCCAAAGGATCTCTCAAAGAGAAAACTCGTAAACATCCCCGTAGACACTATCACCCATTCCGTTTTGCTTTGGCCTCGCAATAAATCTCGTATGTCTAATTGCACGTCGAATAAATCTTGGGCTGAACCTCGGCCAATAACATCATAGTCCATCCCAAATTGCCACGGGAAATACCTCGCCACGCCCGCATCTAGGACTGCATGGGCGATTTTCAGTTGGATACTACTTCCAGCTACAAAGCCCACACAACTAATGACAGTATGATAGGGTCTGAAAAGGGCAGATAGGTCGGAACTAGAGCTATTAACAACATCTCCAGGGAGAAACCTGATGCCAAGAGCTTTCAGTTTGTCTAATTCGGTCTGCTTTGTCGGTGTGCTAGGAGAGTTTATTGTGCTTTGGCGGAGGAGAACGGTGATGGTTGTGTCTGTTGGGGCGAGTCGCGCGAGATTGTGCAGCATAGAGAGGCCAAGTTCACCTGCGCCGAGGACGAGGATGGAGGTCATGATTGATGAATAGAAGGGTAACGTTTTATCTTAAGCAATCCACGATTTAAATACAGTAGTCGTTGCACTTAGCGATTTAGCAATTTAAAATATCTCAAAAAAAGCATCATCTAATTCATAACCCAGCATTTGGGCCATAGACTTCAGCCGCGATAGGCTGGGGATGCCCTGTTGTTTGAGCCAATCACCTAAAATAAAGATTTTATGCATCAAAAATATTTCTAAGGCTTCAGGATTATACTGAATGCCTTCTTGAGAACTGAACTGGTGTGGTACAAGCATGGCGGCATAACGAACAAACTCTCCAGCTTTCCAATCTAGTAAAAATGCTAACCAGGGGTATTTGGCATCTAGGCGCACAAACCACAGCCGCACCTCTGGAATTTCTGAGAGTTCCCGTGGATCGCCAGGTTCAAGATCGTAATTGATATCAAAACGTAGCTGCTGTTCATGGGATGCTACCCCATCTTGCAGCAATTGTTCAATCACCGTTGACGCAGGCGACAGATCCAGATTGTTAATGAAGTCATTATTGAGTGCGATCGCGATTGTCATTGATTCAGCAGTCACTTTCTTGATGCTCAACTGTAGGATCGACAATCTACAGTAGCAGCTTTCAGGGATTGACGCTAGATTGACCTTCACTCACTTTGACTTTGTTCTTTAAGTAGTTGAATTTACAATCAAGCATGTGATGACTTTGACTTTTCGCGTTAAGTCTCTTAAAATCGCTGCCAGTCGTCTTTACCAGACCAAGGCAAACACAGAGGTCATGCAATTTTAACCAGCCTCGTCACAAGACCTGGATGCCAGTTGGTGTTTTTTCGATGTTCTAGGTAGCCATCAAGACGAGCGACAGCAACCAAGCGCCCAACTAACTGTTACCACCTTGGGTAGTTTAGGAGATTTAGCTTTCAAAATCCGAATTGGGATGTATAGACGGGGAATTAGAAGAGGTAGAAACACTGCTTGAGAAGGCGGCTGATCGAGTCAGGCGTGAGAAGTTAACAGTTAGACCAGCGAAAGAAATGCAGATATTTGAAGTAGTTGGCGATCGCCTATATGTACCAGATTTTGAATATCTATCAGGTGAATTGCTCTATACCTCAGCTACAGAGGGAGTTAAAAACCCCAAAGTTAAGGCTTATGTCGATTCAATTTTGCAGTTTGCGATCGCTCCGGGTGGCGAAGGAGCAAATTTTCTGGCGAAATTGAGCAAACACCTCGATCACTATCAGACGATAGAAGCTGGGATATTGCAAGAGTTTACTCCAACAACTTTGATACTTTTGCTTAGTTTTCGCTCGTTACAACAAATATACATCTAGTTGCAAGCCTTGATACGAACCGCTGGCGATGCCTGCGGCGGGCTACGCCTACGCAATTCACATACACCGGATTTGGCTACACTTGAATATTACTTTTAGAATTACAATAATTACTTATATTTCAATAGAAATTGCTACACCATTAACATAGTATGTGATTAGAATTAGCCTACTTAAAAAAGGCAACGCCTGCCCCAAGGTAGACATTTGCAGCAATTTTAAGTTAAAGTTGTAATGAGTTTGTTTTATATAAAGGTCTGACAAAGTAGCCGTCAACAACCAAAAAAATCATTATCACCACCTGTCACTTCCGCAGCATCAAAAGCCAAAACACAAGTACAGGTAAAAATCTGCTGTGCAATATGATTGCATATATTAAATAACCAAATAAACGTTGAAATGAAAAAATTTTCCTAACAGTTAAGAAGCTGTAATATGCAAAAACAAACAATTCCTACAAAACCAATTCGTTCTCTAGAAGATGCCCTTGAGCAGTGTCAAATCTTGGGTATGCGCGTTAGTCGTCAGCGTCGCTTTATTCTGGAATTACTTTGGCAAGCAAATGAACATCTTTCTGCTAGAGAGATTTACGATCGCTTGAACCAACAAGGAAAAGAAATCGGTCATACCTCTGTTTATCAAAATTTAGAAGCATTATCTAGTCAGAGCATCATTGAGTGTATTGAACGCTGTGATGGGCGTTTATACGGCAATATCAGTGACTCTCACAGTCATGTCAACTGTATAGATACAAATCAAATTCTTGATGTTCATGTGGAACTGTCAGAAGATTTTATCCGCAAAATTGAAGAACAAACAGGAGTACGGATTACTAACTACAGTATTAACTTTTTTGGCTACCGCAACCCACAAGAAAGCTAATGAGAGTTAGAAAGTGGGAGACGCGATTAATCGCGTCTGTACAGGAGTTAGGAGTTAAAAGTCTGGATTCTAGCTTTCCTAGCTAATAAAACCTAATAACCATTAGTCTCATCAATGGGGTTATTGCCAAAAACTGTTTCGTCATCATCGGCATGATCATCTAAATCTACTAGTAATAATTGTGCCTTCGCAGCTTTCAATTAGTCTGCTCGTAGGAAGTTTGTTCCATTTGTTATCTGTGTTTGTCGTAATTTTCACGGTGTTTAAAAAGGGCTATTGCGATGCCTGCGGCGGTAAACTACGCAAATGTTTCAATATTTGAAAGCAGTCTTTAGAGAATAAAGCACCATTCTCGATGGCTAATTATTCAGTCTTAGCGAGGATGGCATCAAATAAGCAGGCGTTGGTGAGATTTCCTGAATTAAGGTCCCCATGAGGTTTGCCTGTTGGAGGTTTAATAATGGCAGTTTGCGGACTTGTCAGATTGCGATTTAATTGCTCATGTTTTTTATCTGTTAATACTTGAGTTTGTCTGTAGAAAATAAAATTTTATTTTTTCTATCTTTTCTATCCTAACTGATGATTTAACCCGACTTATTTCCCGAAAGCCTTATTGTTCCGTCTATTAAGTGCTTACGATCACACTTGCATTAGAATCGCTAAAACCATTGTCTAGTAGGCATTTCGCATTTGCCGATAAGTCTATAAACTACCTGAGTTAAAAAAGAATTGAAGAAATCGCTTTTTTAACTTCATAGCAGTGAAACTTTTAGGCAATGCTGGAGAGTGGCAAATATGTATACCAGGCTTATGTGAGTGAGAGCGGTGCGAGTCTTTACTGAGGTGCTCCAGATGGGATACTACTTTTTATTAGTCTAACTTGACTTTTATGGATATAACCTTCTTGATGATGACCGCAACTATAAGTATGATACCACTCTCCTTCAGGATAAATATCTATAGTCTTTACTGAGGTTATCCTACAAAGAACTCTACTATTGGTATTGGGTTTCACCCTAACATTTGATGGTGGGTCGAAAACAACACCCTTTGCAAATTTTTGAGCGTTAGCTAAAGGTGTTTTGAGAAACAAGGACATGGCACTTATTAAAGTAATACTAGTACCAGAAAATACTATTTTTTGAATTCTTTTCTTCATATGTTTGCCAATTTTTTAAGGTGATTTACAGCGCATTCTATCTCTAACTTGAGAAACAATCTATACTTACACATTAACAAAGATTTACATTTAAGCTAAATTAGTGCCCTGGCGGTGAATTGTTTATTGAGTTTCAGTATTATTTTTAGCTTTTGCAAATAACTTGTTTGAGTTGTTTAACTATCAATACTTTATGGCTTAACGATTAGAAATATTGAACGCCGATACCAAATTTTACATCATTAATTATACTATTTATTTACTGAGTTTAGCACTGTAACTACCGCCCAACGCAGTGGTTCCTCCTTTTAGGAGAGAGGAATGGAAGTGAGATCAGAGTGTATTGCATCCATAGACGCGTAGCGATGAAGCAGCGCGGTCTTCTCCCATTCGTGAGAGGCTAGCGCCAAGGAGTTTCCCCCATGAGCGACTGCACCAAGCCGGAGGGCTTCCCGCATGGTACGAGCGAGCGCTATAGATTCCTCAGCTAAATTAATTTGATGACGTTGCGAGTGCAAGATTTTGAGAGCGTAATCTTGGATCTGCTCAAGTAAATCTTGGGGATGACGACCAGCGAGTAAATTAGCGATCGCGCGCTTTTGGAGTCTGGTAGATATAAGCCGATCCTGAGCGCAGTAGCATTGTCTTAATCCCACCAATTAGCGGATAGCCCAACAACCATCGACTCAAGAGATGATAAATTTCCCATAACAGATAAGACTTTTAAGTATTAGCAGCTAACTGCAATAGTTCATTATCTAGTAGTCCATCGTAGTACAAAATGCTCAACAAATGCAGCATTAGGGGTTGATGGACAAGGGCAGATAATTCTCTTAACTTTGATTGGCTGGCAAATAAGCCTGTGTTTTTTCAGAATGTAAAGAAATTTTGAGCGATCGCCCCACTGGAAATCCTCTGATTTGATTGATTGCGATATAGGGTTCTGTCAACCAGTGCCGAATACTCAGGTTCATTTAATTACACAGTGACGGCTGCCTATGCCAACTATGATCGATTTATCAGTTTGCGAAAACAGGTAACAATCGGGAAGACAAAGTTTTGTATCAAAGCTGTTTTCTGATTGGTAAAAAACAGTACTTGAGTAATTGAGTAGAGTATGAGCGATCGCCCTCTAAAATTATTGTTAATCGACCAAGACCCAATTTTTCGTCTGGGATTACGGGTAGCTCTGGAAGCAATTAGTAACCTGCAAGTTACAGGAGTGGTAGAAACTGATACTGCTGCCTTGCAAATTTTAGCAGAAATTGCCCAAGAGAACCCTAATCAGGTAAATTTGGTGGTTTTGGAATTCGGTAATGGCCGCTCCACCACCAGTCAGCAGCTAGGTTTACAATTCTGTCGGCAACTCAGAGCCTTATATCCCAACCTGCCAATTTTACTCCTCAGTTCTGTTCAAGAACAAGGACTACTCTTAGCTGCGAAATCTGTTGGTATTAATGGCTACTGCCCCAAAGGCACACCACTTCCTGAGTTAGTCGCCGCCATGCAAGAAGTTGCAGATGGTGGTTCCTATTGGTTTCAGGACACGGAAGCAATAATCACTCCTAATTCCTCACTCCTTATTGCTCCTAATCCCCAGAGGGGGCTGCGAGTTCCCCACTCCCCACTTCCCTTTTTTCGACTACGAAATAATTTACGTTTGTCAGGAATTGCTTACATTGACGCTACCCTAGCCGCAGTAACAGCACAATTACAAGTTCCCGGACTACCAGTATTAGATCGAGCAATTCTGGCTGGACAGCGGCGAGAACTGCTAGCGGCTCGTTGGTTAATAAATCGGTTGTTGGTTTCATCACAAGAAAGGCAAGAGGAACATATCCCCGTTGCTGATCAGCCGCCTCTGGTTCCTTCATTGAGTAGTGCCATTCAACAAAGGCAAACTGTGTCACCTTTACTTAGTCCGGGAACACTACAATCTGAGTTGTTTGCATCTTGCGTTACCAAACTTCAATTTTCTTTACTAAATGTCACTGATATCCCTTTAGAAATTGACATCTTTCGTGAAGATAAAAAACGGGAATTACTTTATCTTATCCTGCAAAAATTGGCTGAACAGTTAGATGAACTGCGTGCTTCTCAAATAGAGATAAATCAATTATATGAGGTAAAATTTATCTTATTACGTGATTTATGGCAAGCAGCAATTACAGATTTTTTTGGGAAATTTTCTCGGATAAAATTAGGAAATAAAAATATAGAAATTGTTAATTTTTTGCTCACAAATACAGAGGTTGTGCAAAGAGATATTCTCAATAAAATTCCCCTATATTGTGAGTTTTATTCTTATCTGCTATTTCAAACAGAATTAAACATTGAGAATACTTCTTATCCAGTAGTGAGCGCTGAAGCCAAGTCCCAAGCATTAATGATTTTAGAGAACTTGTTGATTCAGGTAGCGAATGGGGTAGTGCAACCACTGCTAAACTCTTTAGCAGATGTAGAAGCGATTAAAAAAAGATTTTATGGACGCCAATTAATTTCCACACGAGAGATTGAACGATTTAGAAATGATTTATCGTGGAAATATCGTTTAGCTATTTATATAAATGAGCCAAAAGCCGTTTTTGAAAGTCGGTATGAGCTATTTGTAATTACGCCTCGTGGCATTGCCAATACTTCAGTTTATGCCCCTCGAAATCAGGAGTTAGTAAAACTTTCTAATATTCCTTTAGTAGTGACGTTACTCCTAGAATTTAGTGATGCAATCGCACCGCGTTTAAAATCACTATTAGCTTTTTTAGGTAGTGGTATAGTCTTCATCCTCACCCAAGTAATCGGTCAGGGTTTAGGTTTAATCGGTCGTGGTATTCTTCAAGGTATTGGTAGTGTTTCATTAGTAGAAAAGAACTTTAAACGAAATAGCGATCGGTCAAAATGAAGAAGCAGGGGAAGGAATACTATTGATAATTGACCAATGCCCCATACAACTCTTGGAGAGGCTGCGCCCTAAGCGTAGCTATGCCGCAGGCTTTACGGCAACACTCAGTACAAGTGCCCAATCCCCTATGACAAATGACAAATGACTAACAATGATTTTATCGGGCTAGCAATTTCTTATATTTACGCGATTAGTCTGCTTGTGATTGGCGAGGGACTGCGTAGGCTGTTTGCTGTGAAACCGGATTTGACTCGCAAAGTGATCCATATTGGTGCAGGGATGTGGGTCTTCGGCGTCCTGCTGCTATTTAAGCACTGGGAAATCGGAATTATACCTTTTGCTACCTTTATCGGACTTAACTACCTGTTTTACCGCTACCGAATCATCGGCGCAATGGATACCCAGGATAGCTCACCGGGCACAGTTTATTTCGCTATCTCAGTGACACTGCTTTTCGGGCTACTGTGGCGACCAGACGGGCCAGTAGATAGCGCCCCAATCGCTGTAGCCGGGATAATGGCGATGACCTGGGGGGATGCACTAGCAGCATTAATAGGTAGACGCTTCGGACAGCATAAATACCAAGTGGGAAATTCTGTGCGTTCCTGGGAAGGTTCGGCAGCAATGTTTGTAGCGAGTACAGTGGTCATTTTCTTAGTGCTGTTGCTGCTACCTGGTTCGTCACTAAGTCCCCTAGCAAAACCTTTTAGTTTGGCATGGGTCTTTTTGACCGCAGTAATAACCGCTACTTTCACCACCCTAGTAGAGGCAGTCTCACCCCACGGTACAGATAACCTCAGTGTGCCTCTGGTAGCTGCGGGGGTAGTGTGGGTAGTGATGCAGGGATTTTAAGGCACTCCCAATTACCTCGTTCCCAGTCTCCGGCTGGAATTTCAGTCATTAATAATAGTAACAATATACATATAATTACACTAGCCATTGACACCACCTCACAGTTAGCCCCCAGAGATGGTGTCATTGCTATTACCATCAGCGATCGCATCATCACCTGGAGTGCCAGAAATAGTATCGTTTTGGTTAGTAACAGTAATGTATAGCACCAACTGCAATCGCAACCCTAGCAGTAGATGTGGAATGGGGCGAATTGGATTATTTATTGATAGATTTACCTCCCGGTAGAGGTAATGCTCAAATAACAATTATCCAAGAAAGCCCAATTTGTGGAGTTATTTTAATGACAACTCCCACCCCACTCACAAATTCCAATTGCGGCGAAAATGGAAAAAGCCTTCTAAAAACTCTTGCAAAGCAATATTGCTATTTAATCTCTGCTTACTCCACTCTCTTGCAGTTTGTTCCAGAATTTCTGAGAAACTGGGATAGACAGGAGATAGATTTGCTAAATCTTTGACTTTAATTTTTTGGGAAATTGCCAAAGCAATCAAATTAATCAACTCTCCAGCTTCTTTCCCCAATATCGAAGCTCCCAAAATTTCACCGTTGCCTAGCACAATTAATTTATACATACCAGTAGTTTCGTCCCTAAGTTGGGCTGCTGCCACTGTTTTAAAATACTGTCGCAAAACTAAGACTTTATCTCGACCAAATTGGCGTTTTGCCTGCGCCTCTGTCAAACCCACTTGCGCCACCATCGGTACAGAAAACATTGCCCAAGGAATGGAGTGATAATTTACTTTTAACCTGGGGAAAAAGAGTGCATTGTTCAGGGCAATTTTTGCTTCATAATTAGCGATATTGGCAAAGTCGTAACCACCAATTACATCACCACAAGCGTAAATGCGGTGGTTAGTAGTTTGTAGTTTATCATTCACTACTAAGCTACGCCGATGCCATTTCACGCCTACCGTTGCCAAATTTAGGGATTCAAAATTCGGCTGTTGTCCAGTCGCCACTAAAATTTCATCAGTTTCAATGGCTTTATCTCCTGCTTGAATCCACTTTTTATTCTCAATTAGCCTCACCTGAGTTACTGGTTTATCAGTGAGGACACATACACCTTCAACTTCCAACTGTGCCTGAAGCAATATGGCTATCTCAGGGTCAAGATGGGGTAGAACATAAGGATGCTTGACTACCAGCGTCACACTGCAACCAAACCGCGCTAAAGTTTGAGCGATTTCAATGCTTTGGGGAATCCCGCCAATAATTACCCAATTTTTGGGTAATGTCGCTCCCTTTAAGGATTGCCAAATATTAGATAGGGTAAAGTAGCCAGTGGCTTGCAATCCTTCAATCTCTGGAATTTCTGGACGCGAACCACTGGCCAGCAAATAGGTACGGGCGCGTAGTAGGCGATTGTTAACAGCAAAAGCGAGTTGGGGTGAAGATTGAAATTGACCACTACCAACGATGACATCTACCCCCAGCGCGGCTAGGATGCCTAGAGAATGCTGTTCTTTGAGATTTGAGACGATGCATTGAGCATACAGCATCGCCTCTTGCCATGCCATAGATATGTGGCATTCTTCTGAGATATCAGCGTGTGTAGCATGAATACCAAAACTAGCGGCATCATTCAACTTCTGCGCCAGTTTACCGATTTCGGTAAGAGCATGGTGATCAGTAAACCCGTAGTCTACTTTGGGTTCCACCAGGGCAACTGTAGCACGTAGTTGGGTGGCAGCAAGGGCAGCGTAGTATCCAGCAAGACTACCACCAATAATTACAACATCGTAGTCAACGGTCACGCGAATTTAAAGTTAGGAGTTAGGAATTAGGAGTTAGGAGACGCGATTAATCGCGTCTGTACAGGAGTTAGGAGTTAGGAGTTAAAACCCTTCTTATAGGGTTTCTGCGTTGAGTTCAATACAGACCTAGCCCCCAGCCCCTTCCCTGCAAGGAAAGGGGAGTAAGATTCAAAGCCTCTCTCCTAAAAGGAGAAAGGAATGGAAGTGAGGTTAGAGTGGATTGCATACAAACGATCGCTCGCTATAAACTCATAACTCATAACTTATAACTTATAACTCCTAACTCTCTTTTAGCGCTGTTAGTAAGCGTTGGTTATCGGACTCTTCACGTACAGCAACCCGGAAAAAGCGATCGCCTAGTTCTTTAAAACTAAGGCAATCGCGGATTAAAATCTGGTGATGCTGGAGTAATTGTTGCTGTAACTGCGAAGTAGACTGTTGGGACTCAACTAGTAAAAAGTTAGCAGCACTTGCTTGGGGTTGCAATCCTGGGATTTTAGCTAAACCCTGAAAGAGTTGGTTTCGTGCAGGTGATAACCATGCCCAGGTTTGCTGTTGAAACTCCGTATCCTGGAGGGCTGCAATTGCTGCGGCTGCCGCTAGTGTATTTACGGGCCAGGGGTCACGCCATAGCTGCCATTTAGCCAGCCAGTTGGGGTGTGCGATCACATATCCCAATCGCAGTCCTGGGAGACTGTAAAATTTGGTCAGCGATCGCAATACTACTAAATTTGCATATTCCTGCACCACCCCAATCAGGCTTTCTTCCTCATTGGGCGGCACAAAATCCATAAATGCTTCATCCACCACAACCAAAGCAAATTGCTCCAGGTAGGGCAAAATAGAGTCCCGCGAAAATAGTTTTCCGGTTGGGTTGTGGGGGTTGTTTAGCAGTAAGGCGCAGTCAGTAGATCCAAGTCCTGAGTGCTGAGTCTTGAGTAGAGCTTTTAACTCAGCAACACCAGTTGCTACAACTTTAGGAAAGTTAGCAACGCACTGGCTCCTCAGGACTGGTTGCTCAGAACTAATCAGCGGACACTCCAGCACTTTAGCGTTGTATGCTCTCAGGGTTCGGTAATAGTCGCCAAAGGCTGGAGTGATTAAAATTGTTGCGGCTAATTGAGCTAATTCCCTACCTACTAAAGTGAGTAATTCTGCGGAGCCGTTACCCGGCAGAATCCACTCAGGCGGCAATTGATGGAAGTGACTGAGAGCTAGTCTCAGTTCACTATAGTTTGGGTCTGGATAGTGCTTAAGATTACCAATTTGGGACAGGATAGCAGCGATCGCGCTGTTTGGAGGCCCCAACGGGCTGATACTAGCAGAAAAATCCAGAATAGCGTCAGGGGGACAGCCAGCCAGTGCTGCTGCCCAGGCTAAATTTCCCCCGTGTGCAGGTTGCCGCATTAAAAAAGGGTTCCAGAAGATAGAACCTATGATTTTGGGGGTGCTACCTTTTCTCTAAACAGTTTTCCTGCCGAGAAAGCAGGAACCCTCGTCGCTGGAATTTCCATTTTTTCATTTGTTTTCGGGTTGCGACCTTCGCGGGCTTTACGTTCCCGTGATTCAAATGAGCCAAATCCTACCAGCGTTACCTTATCACCAGAGGAAACTGCTTCAATAATCGTTTCCAAAGCGGCAGTTAAGACTGCATCCGCTTGTTTCTTGGTAACACTAGCCTTTTCAGCTACGGCATCAACTAATTCACCTTTGTTCATGTCAAACTCCTGAAGGTTTACTTGAGATTCTTTACAGATGCACCCTGGTGCATCTGTACTAAAATCTTTGTTCGCAGAAATACAAAAATCATCCTTTGGGAGTATTTTTACTCAAAATGGCTGTACATCCCATCGGCTCGACTTTTCAATGAATCATTCTAAGGTGTTGTAGCCTGATGTGGATAGATGAAACCATTAATTTATATAGATTTCAGGATGTTTTGTCATTTTAGGGTACTTATTTCACTAAAAACCACCCCAAAACTAGGAAAAAATACTTATTAAAACTGCGTTCGCTAAGGGAGCAGGGGAGTGGGAAGGTAGGAGATGCTTAGTATTTGTTGAGATTAATTAAGGATTTGAAGAGTTATTGAAAATCGAAGCCTTAGATCCCCGACAACTTTTACGAAGTCGGGGATCTTGTTGACTTTTCACCTCATCTGGAAAAATCAAAGCCTCTCCCTGTCCTGACTTTTTAGCTAAATACAAAAGACCTCTAAGAGGTTTTACTACGCAAAATCGTCCCTCTCCGACTCGGAGAGGGACAGACTTGAACTTTAGTTCAAGGCAGGGAGAGGTTTGAGGATTTGAGCCAGAGGTGACTCACCTACCCATTATCTTTATTACTTACTAGGAAGCTTCAATCCCCGACGCTCAAGGATTTGGCGCACTTCTGGACTGGGGGTGTAGTTATAGCCGTAGGAGGAGTTTTCAGAGTCGTCCATGATTTGAGGTGTGAGTAACACAATCACCTCATTGCGCTGATTCTGTCTGTTTGTACTTCTAAAGAGTGAACCAATCAGCGGAAGATCACCCAAAATAGGAATCTTGGAAACAGTTGTCCGGTCTGCATCTTGAATGATGCCTGAGAGAATTAACGTTTGACCATCTCGCAGGCGAATCGAGCCAGAATTAAGAGAGCGTTCAGATACCAAGAATATTTGTTGGCTACCACCCCCGCCAACATTGATGGTAGCTGGAGCTTGGGGTGCTTTGACAACGGGAGCTACCGATAGAGAGACAAAACCGTTATCGTCAATCCGCTCAATTTTGACAGCTAGGGTTAAACCTACTCGGTCTTTTTCCGCTGAAATCGTTTCTGTAGCAAGATTCGTATCGCGAACGATTTCCCTTTTAATATTGCCTACCACTTCCTGAGTCAGGTTGACATTAGCGGTTTGACCTTCTTGGACAATTAAGGTCGGGTCTGTCAAAATCTTGGCGTTACCATTTTGCACTTGAGCCTGCAAGCTAGCGAGAAGACGCTTAGGAAACTGGAATATGCTGGGCAAGCTGTATGTGGTTGTTGAAGGGGTTGTCGTGGTTTGCTGCTGAAACTGAGTCGGTGTACCAGTAGCAGGATCAATCGCAGTTGGCACAATTGAAGTTGTACTTGTTCCTGGTGTAAATGCTGTTATACCTGGTTGTACTGGATTAGAGTTTACGCCAGCGCTAGCTGTTCCTGCATTTGGGTTAAGAAAAACATTTGAGCTTTGAAGTGGATTAGCAGTTGTAGGTGTACTAGTCACACTAGTTGATGCTTCAGCTCTTGTAGCTGGTCTGGAACCGCCAAAATTCAGAGATGCTGCACCGCCATCATTTGTAAAGTAGTTGTTGCCGATGCCAAAAGAAAAGCTGGTGTTGTAGTCCTGGGTGTTCAAGAGGTTAACATCGACAATCTTGACATTGACTACCACTTGACGACGACGGATATCAAGCTGAGTTAGTTGAGCCATCGCCATCTCAACTAGCCGGGGAGGGCCAATCAAGGTTAGAGAATTAGTGCGCTCATCTCCTAATGCCTGTAAACCTCTCAGTAATGGGTTAGAGTCTGTAAAAGTAACGCGTTGAGTTTCAACTCTGGTTTCTGTGGTCGTCTGAGTTTGGGTGATAGGCGCAACTCCAGTACCCACGGGTACAGCATTAACGCTAGTAACTTGTCGTTCGCGGCTGACGGCACTTTCTGCTCCCAAGCCGACCAAAAAATTCAAAGCAACTCCCACTGTTACCTGATTGAGTCGCAGGCTACGCATAACCATGTCACGGGTGGAATTAGGTAGTTTAGGTCCAACAAAAATTGTGCGATTACTGCGGTTAGCTTCCAAACCACTCAAGCGCAAGACGTAATTAAACACATCTTGCACTGGCTCGTTTTCTATATCCAGGGAGATTGTTTGAGAAGTTGCCTGACTTCCAGCACCAGCAGCTTGCTCACCTCCAACATAAGCCAGGTTCAAATTAGCAGCACGAGCAAGCAGTGACAAAACCTCACGCACCGGCGCATCTCGCAGTACTAGGCGGGGTACACGTTCCTGAGTTCCTAAGTCAATGGCACTAGGAGAAGCATCAGTATTGGAGATGGCAATATCTCCTACAGGTGGGGCAACGGCTCTCGGTAAAAAAGGTGGCGCCTGACTCACAGGTTGACCTGTCCCAGAAGCTTGTGCAGGTTTTCCGTCAATGGTGATTTCCGGGTTGGGAACCAGAACACCTGGCTTTTGACCCGGTTGGACTGGAGTAGTAGCAGGCGGTGCTGTGGATGTTGGCGCTGTTGGCGTTGGTGCTGATGCTATAGTGCCTGCGGATGGGCTAAACCTGAGTGTAATTCCATTTGGCGATCGCACCACAGGTTGACTGCTAGGTACGTTGTTGCTGCCAGTTACCGTCACCCGGATGCTATTGGCATCAAGCTGACTAACCTCCACGGAGGCAATTCCTGGTGCTGGGCTATCTTGACGAAAACTATTGCCTTGTGGTAATCGTAATTGAGTATTGATAACATCTGCGACTAAAGCCTTACCTCTTTTTGTCGTGAAAACTTGCGAGCGCGACCCTGAAGAAGTTTTCAAAGCAACACTAATTCCACCATTAACTGGATTTAACTGTACATTAGTAACTTGACTAATTTGTGCCCAAACTGGTTGAGCTGCCAAAAATACAAAAGCGGCAGTACCTAATATAAAGCTATTACCGTGAAGCTGTTTCACAGTTCATTCCTCACTTAATAAAACCTTGTTTACAAACAATTGTGAATAGTTAGGAGTGAGGAGTAAATAGTCAGGAATGATAACTCATAATTCCTAACTCCTGTACAGACGCGATTAATCGCGTCTCCTAACTCCTAATTACTTTTTCGGGGCAGTTTTAGCAGCCGCAGCCGCAGCCGCTGCTATTTCTTCTGGACTAAGTGGCATCAATATCTGTAACTGGAATGATGTATTAATCGCTGCTGGGCCTACCTGCACAGGCGTTTTATCTAATGGGGATCTTGACTCTACTGGAGCCAAAGTTGCTTGATAATCTTTAATTATTAACAAAGGCTGTAAACGCTCAATGTTACGGATTATTGATTGCGTTTGTTCATAAGTTCCTGTAATTTCGGCATTGATGCTGCTACGTTGCAGCTTGCCGTCAACCAGTGGTCCTAGACTTCCATCGATAATTGGTTCTGGTTTTTGAGAAACTGGTACAAATTTATTCAGTTTAGCTCTTACTGCATTTATAGAAGTTGGAGTATTGCCAGACTCAACTAAACGGTTCATATCCAACAGCAATGTATCCGAAGTTTTTTCGTTAGCAAATAAACCTAAAACTTGAACTTTTTGCTGTTTTGCCTGTGCTAGTTCGTCTTTAACTTTGTCAATCTGTTTGATATTGGCTTTTTTTTGGGCAACTTGCGCTTGCAGTTCCAAGCTTTTTGCTTGCTGCTGCTGATAGCTTTCCCAAGCTGGCATTAGCAGGTTTAACAATATATAAGCTGCTCCCGCTAAACCAATTACCCCCAGCAAGATCCCAATAATTTGTGGTGTGAAGGTAACGCCAAAGATCACGAGGGATGCTGGCGCTGCAGAATCAAATTCCCCACCATGTTCGGCAAAATTTAAATCATCACTCAGCGTCATTTTGAAATGACTCCTGTTTGTTGCATACTACGAATTCGAGTCACTAACCCCACTGTGCCTTTTTTTTCTAACTCCCGGATTAATTCCGAAGCTGGAACATCGTTCATGCTCGATTGAATAGTGTATTTAACTAGTTGGGGTGGCTTAATTATTACACTAGTAATAGGTTGATCCACACCTGGTGTTAAGGGAGCATCTACTAACGTTGCCGTCAGAATTCTGCTTTCTGTGGACTTCAAGAACTGAGACTGTTGTAAAATTAATAAGAAATCATTGACATCGTTAAAAGAACGAGCCAATCCAGTAATTTCTAATCCTCCGGCGGGATTGTTTGCTGGCTGACCTACCGCTGCTGCAATTGGTGGGATTTGCTTGATATTCTCGATTTGCACTGCTGCTGGGGTGCGATCGCGCAAATCTTGCAGCATTGCTGACCAAGGTCGAATCTGGTCAAATACACTGACCAAAGCTTGGGTTTCCCCTTTAATTGCATTCGTCTCGGCTTTGATTTTGTTAATATTTCCTATTTCTGTATCTAATCTCTTGCTTTCTTGGTCAAGTTGTGCAATCTGACCATCTAATTCAACAATCTTCCCTTGCAAAAACCACCAACCAACTCCCAATAAAGCTGGAAGACCTAGACACACTGCAACTCCCACATATACTGGTGTTAAATTCCCCGTAGGCAGGTTTAGGGATATACCTCCCTTTCTCTGAGGCTTTTCCTGGTATGCTGGGCGGTCTTTAAGAAAGTTAACATCCAAACTATACATTTTCTCACACCAACTAGAGATAAATATTATGGTTTGAGAATTCTCAAACAGCGTGATTAGTCAAAACAGACAATCCCTTCGGCTTGGTGCAGTCGCTCATGAGGAGCCACTGTGGTGGACGGGTTAAGAGGCATAAAGGAGGCAGTGCGCCCAAGCGGTTTCCCGACTTGTCCCTTGCGCGTCTCCCTTAGGAGAAGCAACTGCCGTCAAGTGGCGTGGAAACCCCCACACGCTCTCTACCAGACGCGCAAGGGACGCGGACTTTAACGCTGCGCTATGCGCGGCATCGTCTCACGCCACTTGACGCCAGTCCGCTCAAGTCGGGAGACCATGCACGGCAGTTCCTCCTGGGGGAAACCCCCATCGCCCTTGGCGTCTCCCTTTAGGAGAAGACCGGACTGCCGACGCTCCTACGGACGCTCGTTCCTCGCTACCGCTTCGCTAACGCTAACGCTGCGCTAACACCACACGGCTGGCTCCTCTACTTGGGGAAACCCCTCTGAGCGAGTGGCTCCCCTTCTCTCAAAGGGAGAGGCGATCGCCTGCCGTAGGATGCCCAAACGCGAGTGCGTCTCCTTTAGGAAAAGGGCTGTAGGGAGAAGAGCGCGCTGCTTCACCAAAATTTAAAATCCAAAATCTAAAATTGGTATTACACCTCCCGCATTCCTAGACCAAGTACAATCGCCAAGCCAGAGCGTTGCACCTGTGGATATTTATCAGTGTCAACTTCCAAGGACAAAGCCCCAATTGGATCTATTTGGGTAGTTGGTAAGCTCAATCGTTGGGTAAAGAATTCATCTAGCTGTTGCAGTCCACCTCCTGGGCCAGCTAATAAAATCTGCGCTACCTCCAAATTTTCACTTTGATTAAGGTAAAAATCGATGGAACGGCGCAGTTCATCCGTTAGTTCTCCCAATACTCTCAATATGGCTGCCATCCCAGGATCGAGTTCGGTCACGCCGGTTTTCCCACCGTCTATGGGAGTTGGGGGAATAATCATTCCGTGTAAGAGTTCCATATCTCGTGATGTGGGTAAGCTCATTGTCCTTGCTAAGGCAGTTTGCATTTGATAAGTCCCGATTGGGACTGTGCGTGAAAATTGCGGCACTCCGTTAACGATGATGGCGATTTCTGTACTGTCGAACTCTATATCAACTAATACTGCTGCTTCTTGCGGCCCAAACTGTCGCAATTGCTCGCGAATAGTCCGAATCAGAGCAAAACTGTTAATTTCTAAAACATCGATTTCTAATCCTGCTTGCTCGAATGTACTTATATAGGTATCCGTTATCTCTTTGCGGGTGGCTACTAGGAGTACATGTACTTTTTCAATGCCATCTTCATCTACAAAGTACCCAAGTTTCTGATAATCTACATCAGCCTCTTCCCGAGGATAGGGTAAATATAAACCTGCTTCATGGTTTAGCACCATTTCCCGCAATTCTTTGTCATCTAACTCTGCTGGCACAGGGATGATCCGAACGATGGAATCTCGCCCTGGTACACCAGTGGCGACGCGAGAAGTTTTGATTTTGCTCTCAGCTAGCGCCTGCTGGATTAATTGCGGCATTGCTGCGGGGTCGGTGATTTGACCATCGGTAACTACGCCTTCTGGAACTGCTACTGATGTAAAGGTTTCTAGTTTCAAGACTTGACGCTGCTTGCGTAGCTGAACTACATTTACCCGTTCGGGAGCAAGTTCAATACCGACCCCTTTATTCGATTTGCCAAACAGACGATTGAAGCTTTGTACCACAGTTGTGCCCGCTGGACTGCTAAATTGAAAATTTAAATGATACTAAAAACGGACTTGGTGCTAGAGTCATTAATGAAAAACCTAAGCCCCCAGCCCCCTTCCCTACAAGGGTTGGGGGAGCTAAACTCCACTCTCCAAAGCAAAGAGGGGTTAGGGGAAAAGTTCTTCCAGGATTACTGAATTGGTGTTCTAGGTAATTTATTTAGCCTATAATCTCGACAATTTTGTCTAAGCTTTTCACACTGAGCAAGCGTAAAAATACTGGGAAAATGATTCAATTGCGAAAATTTAAACAACTTGTTGCTTTTGTACTGCTTGGCTTATTAACCAGTTGGATTGTAAGTTGCAGCACAGGTAATGTTAGTACAAGTACAAAACAAGCTAGTTCAGGAGCGGCAACTGTTGAGTTTTGGACGATGCAACTCCAACCTCAATTTACCGACTACTTCAAAAGCCTAATTGCGAGTTTTGAATCGCAAAATCCAGGTATAAAGATTAACTGGGTTGATGTACCTTGGGCGGCGATGGAGAACAAAATTTTAACTGCTGTCTCAGCAAAAACGCCACCTGATGTAGTTAACCTCAATCCGGGTTTCGCTTCCCAACTTGCGGGACGAAATGCCTGGTTAGATTTAGATGCAAAAGTCTCAAACGATGTACGTTCCTCCTATCTACCAAATATCTGGAAAGCAAGCACGCTTAATGGCAAGAGTTTTGGGATTCCCTGGTATCTCACCACACGGTTAACCATTTATAACACCGATTTATTAAAACAGGCAGGTATCAATAAACCACCTGCAACCTACAGAGAATTGGCACAAGCAGCTCAACAAATTAAAGATAAGACTGGCAAATATGCCTTTTTTGTGACTTTTGTACCACAAGATTCTGGTGAAGTGCTGGAATCTTTTGTGCAAATGGGAGTCACCCTAGTTGATGCTGAGGGGAAAGCAGCGTTTAATTCAGCACAAGGTAAAGCAGCGTTTCAGTATTGGGTAGACTTGTATAAAAAAGGGTTGCTTCCAAAAGAAGCTTTGACGCAAGGACATCGCCACGCGATCGATTTATACCAATCTGGAGAGACTGTGTTTCTTGCTTCTGGACCAGAGTTTCTGAAAACGATCGCTAATAATGCCCCGAAAATTGCTCAAGCTTCGGGAATAGCCCCTCAACTCACTGGTGAGACAGGCAAGAAAAATGTCGCGGTGATGAACATAGTTATTCCCCGCGACACTAAACAACCAGACGGTGCTGTGAAGTTTGCTTTATTTGTTACCAATGACGAAAATCAGTTAGTCTTTGCTAAAGCTGCAAATGTCCTACCTTCTACAGTCAAAGCATTGTCTGATAGTTACTTTAAAGATATTCCACCTAATGCTTCAACAGTAGAAAAAGCGCGAGTTATTAGTGCTAAAGAACTACAACAAGCAGAAATATTAACCCCGACTTTGAAGGATTTCAACCTTTTGCAAAAAGCAGTTTATGAAAACTTGCAAGCAGCAATGTTAGGCGAGAAGAGTGTGGATAAAGCTGTAGAAGATGCGGCACAACAGTGGAATCAAAGATAAATTTTGTAATTCGTAATTATGATTTACGAATTATATTGGTTGTAGATAAAAAATCGCCTACTAAATAAAGGGAACCACACAAAACGATTAAATTGTCTGTGGTAGCAGTTGAGGTTGCTGCTTCTAATGCTGTGAATAAATCTGGATAGATTTGGCGATCGCTTAATTGGGGACAGAGGCTGTAAGCTAGGTTTGATAAGTAGTCTAGGTCAGCGGAAGTTCTACCGGGCCAAGGTTCTACTGGTATTGGTACTAAATAAAGGCGATCGCCTGGTTGCAGCAGGGCGGCAAAAATATCTGCATGATCCTTATCGGAAAACATTCCCATAACCCAATTAACGGGCTTGTGGTTAACTGCGTCTAAGCTATCAACATACTGACGAAGAACTTGGGCAGCAGCTGTATTATGAGCACCATCAATTAATAATTTATGGTTGTTCCAGGTAGTCCATTGCATCCGCCCCGGCCACTTAGTTTTTGCCATGCCGTTAATTATGGCTTCGTTTGAAATCTGCCAACTCTGTTGTTGGAGAATTTCTAAAGCAGTTAAAGCCAAAACTGAATTAGTTAATTGAATTTGTCCGGCTAATGGTAAAGGATATTTAATTGATTTAGAATTTTGAATAGTTTGATATTCTACCCATCCTGACGCTAGTTGACGGGCGGGTTGAGGCGTAAAAATCGGACATTGTAATTCTAAAGCACGCGATCGCACAACTTTCTCTGCATCCGGTGGCAATGGCCCAACCACAACCGGACATCCAGGTTTGAGAATACCTGCTTTTTCTCTAGCAATATCGGCGACGGTGGGACCAAGTTGCTGCCAGTGTTCCCGGCTGATGGAAGTGATAATCGTAACCAGCGGTTCCAAGCAAACATTGGTAGCATCCAAGCGCCCTCCTAATCCGACTTCTACCACAGCCACATCCACTTGCTGCTGGGCAAAATACAACCAAGCAGCCGCCGTAATTACCTCAAACTGAGTTGCCGATTCTTCCTGAGGACGAATAGCAGCTTGGACTCTTTCTAATAATTGGCTCAATTCCTCAGAGGAAATTGGCTGTTCATTTAAACAAATACGTTCCGTCCAATCAACTAAATGGGGGGAAGTGTAGCGTCCTGTACGATAACCAGCCTCAGTAAGTACTGAGGAAAGATAGGCACAGACCGAACCTTTGCCATTGGTACCAGCAACGTGAATTACTGGCATTTGGTAATGAGGATTACCGAGATTTGCCAATAGGTTGACAATGCGATCAAGTCCCAAATGGACACCAAAGCGTTGAAGGGGTTGTATTACAGAATCGATATTCAAGGAAGGGGGAGTGGGGAGTCGGGAATCTTACTTGTTTAGGACTTACGCAAGAATTGCTAAAAAGCTTAATTTATCGTAGACATGTGGTGGCTTGCCGCAGGCTACCGCCAACTCTACCAGACACTACGCGAACGCCTCTAGTCTCACAGAAAAGACGCCAATAGAGCCAACTCTACCAGACACTTTGCGATCGCACAGCGTCTGGCAGAGAAGAATTCGGAGAGTGTGCCTAAGTCCTATTCTTTACTCAGAACTCGGAAAAGAGGAACTGACTGCCCCTGTGAAGAGAAACAGTCGGTTGAAGAGTGATGATATTGAGCCGAATTTAAGCTTCCCGATCAAAAAAGCCTTGAATTTGTCTTAAAGCCGCAGCGCCAATATTAAACACTGCCCAGCCAGCGGCAATGGCAATTGGTGCTAAAACGATCGCTATACGGAAATCGATATCCATATCTAGAACCCCTCTTTTAAGTAAAAATTAAAGTTTTGTCAACTGCTCTCATTTTTATTTTTAGCTGAAGTGGGCAACTTTTCCAACTACATATGTAAAGAATGTTTAAATTCTAGCTACCTCTGCCCCAGTCTTTTCTTGTTTACGAGACGCTGCGCGAACAATTTTGAATTTTGTTAGCGCAGCGTTAGCGAGTCCGCGAGCGTCATTTTGAATTTTGAATTGATTTCTCCCCACTCCCTAAGACTTCTTAAACCCGATATCAGTACCCTTACCAGCATGAACTAAAGCTAACTTTTGGTAACGTTTAGCGTGTTCAATGAGTTCTGCGGCTTCAGCTTCTGTTACTTGCCGTAACACTTTGCCAGGAATGCCCACAACTAGGGACAACGGAGGTACATCCTTAGTTACGACTGCGCCAGCACCGATAATGCTACCAGCACCCACTCGTACCCCGTCTAAAATCACCGCGCCAATGCCAATCAAACTTCCACGCTCAATGTAAGCGGAATGTATCACAGCGCGATGCCCTACGGTAACATGATCTTCTAAAATTGTCGGAAAACCAGGATCACCATGTAGAATTGCCCCATCTTGAATATTTGTACATTCGCCAATTTCAATCCGTTCTACATCTCCTCTAACCACTGCTCCATACCAGATGCTCGCCCCTGCTGCTATATTTACCGAACCCATAACAACAGCATTGGCTGCGATAAAAGCAGCTTGAGAAAAATCGACAGATGTCCAGTAAGAAGCGGTAGACACGATAGAATATGAATATGGTACCCAGGAATACTGGAGAAAATCCAACTTTTGAGGCTAGTTTCACAACCAGGATATCACAGCGTCAAGCCTCTACGCTGAGGAAAACACTAGTTAGCAATGTTACTGCTGCAAGCCCGTGTCTTTGCAGAAGTGAGCAAGTAACCCAAAGTGGCGAAGCCGAAGTGTATAATCCAACCTACTAGTGCTGGTGAAGACAAAATTATGTTTGTACGCACTTGATGATGAATCCAGGCTTGCAGTACCCGATGTTTGGACCTGAAATACAGTGTCCCCATTGTCGCCAGACTATTCCGGCGCTGACATTAACAGATACCTATTTGTGTCCGCGTCATGGCGCGTTTGAAGCTAATCCTAAAAATGGAGAGTTAATCCATTTGCAATCGGGACGTCATTGGCGAAGGTGGAATAATGAATGGTATAGACAGCATACTCATCCCGATGGTATTCGCTTTGAAATTCACGAAGCATTAGACAAGCTTTATACCCAAGGCTATCGAGCAACAAAAGTGATAATTGCTCAACGCTATCAGGAATTGATGAGTGGCTACTTGGAACGCAGTACACCTTGGCGTTCTGGACAACCGGAAGCTACTGCTGCTCGACTATACGGCTTACCCGTGGAGTTTAGCCCTGATACCTCAGAAGATGCCTGTTGGGAAGTGATTAATTTTGACTTGGAAAAAGAGCCTGGCGTCCCTGTACGCTACCCCTATTTCAGGTTATTTGAGTAAAGTTAGGGGTTAAAAGTTAGGAGTTAGGAGTAGAGACGCGATTAATCGCGTCTGTTAGGAGTTAAATTCAATTCATAACTCATAACTCATAACTTTACTCACAACTCCTAACTTTTGTTATGCACCACGTTTCTATTCGGACTGCAAATATTCATCGAGCGATCGCTTTCTACGAACATTTAGGGTTTACAATTTCGGAACGCTTTACTACAGGCTACACCTTAGCTTGCTGGATGCAAGGATTAGGCGGCAGAATTGAACTGATCCAAATACCCGAACCAAAGCCAGCCCCAGATGCTTTTGCTGACGAACATTATGTGGGATACTATCATCTCTCGTTCGATTTAACTGAGATTACACCAGATTTACCTAGCTGGTTGACAAATTTACAAGAACGTGTAGCACTAACCGCTGAGAGTCAACCCGAAGTATTAGAACCGTTGAAGGTACTTTTAGAACCGACACAACAGCAAATAGGCGATCGCATTTACGAAGTGGCTTTCATCGCCGATACCGATGGTTTACCTCTGGAATTCATTCGGGTTTTAGCAAAACTCCCATGATTTAGCTTTTTTATTACCTTTATTGCTAATATACTGTTTTTCTGTATTGTTACCGAAGTAACAGATTTTGTTGTCAGATTAAACTATGGTCACTCTCCAAAATAATTATGTAACTTAATTTACAGATATATCTGCTAAATAAATGTATGGATTTTCCAGATTTTATAAATATCCCTTGCCGCTATTACTTTTAAGCTTATGGCTAGTAGCAGTTTTTTTGTTAAGCGATCAACCTGCTCATAGCCAACATGCAGCTATATCTAACAAAGAAAAATACCAGTCAACCTTGCTAGCAAAAACAATAATGCCCTCAACACTGACAGAAAACGTCCGCAAGACAGTGCTGGAGAATGGTTTAACTGTTCTGACAAAGGAAGTACATACTGCGCCAGTAGTGACGGTGCAGGTGTGGTACAAGGTTGGCTCACGCAACGAAGAACCGGGCGTGAATGGCATTGCCCACCAGTTGGAACACATGATGTTTAAAGGTACAAAAAATCGTCCGATTCAATTTGGACGTTTGTTTAGTGCTTTAGGTAGTGATTCTAATGCTTTCACCAGCTATGACCAAACTGCATATTACGGTACTGTAGAACGAAACAAGCTGAAAGCGCTCTTGGTGCTAGAAGCAGACAGAATGCAAAATTCCCAGATTGAGCCAGAGCAATTAGCGAATGAAAAGCGGGTAGTAATTTCCGAGTTGCAGGGTTACGAAAATAGTCCAGAATATCGCCTCAACCGTGCCGTCATGCAGGCGGTGTTTCCCAATCACGCCTATGGGTTGCCTGTAGGTGGTACCAAAGCTGATGTCGAGAAATTTGAAGTTGAGCAGGTACAAAAATATTACCGCAATTTTTATAGTCCTGATAATGCCGTCTTAGTGATTGTTGGAGATTTTCAAACCGCAAATACCCTGGAAACAATTAAAGAAGTATTTGGCAAACTAGCAAAGAACAGTGCTGAGTCAAAAGCCTCACTCAACACTCAACACTCAACCCTCCCAACACTTAGCACTCAGCACGGGCTAAACGCCCCGCTAACAGCACGGGCTAAACGCCCCGCTAATAGCACTCCCATAGTATTGCGAGAACCGGGAGCAGGGAGGCTATTGCAAGCAGTGTATCCGCTACCGGATGCAAATCAACCGGATGTGCCGGCGCTAGATGTAATGGATTACATCTTGACAGAGGGACGAAATTCTCGGCTTTATCAGGCATTAGTGGAATCAGGTTTAGCTAGTGAAGTCACAGCATCGGTTACCAGTTTGCGAGAATCTGGCTGGTATGAGGTGGTGGTGACGGCTGGTTCTAAACAAGATTTGAAAAAAATTGACTCAGTGTTGAGTAGTGCGATCGCTAATGTAGCAGAAAAAGGTGTGACCTCAGAAGAAGTAAAACGAGCTAAAACTCAATTAACAGCAGACGTAATTTTGAGTAACCGTGATATCACTTCTCAAGCAATGCGATTGGGCAATGATCAGACAACTGCTGGTGATTATCGCTACACAGACCGCTATTTGGCAGCTGTCCGTCTGGTGAAGCCGACGGATGTTGTTGCTGTTATTAACAAATACCTGACAAAAGAAGCCCGGATAGCAGGCTTTTTTGAACCAACCCAGAAGCGGACAACAGGAGTTGGTGACAAACCAGACTCAGCCCAAACTAAAGAGAATTTCTCTCCTGGCGTACCCGTGCTTCCTTCTGAGGTAGCGAAATACTTACCACCTGTGGATTTAGTAACAGATACAATCTCACGAGTATTACCACAAGAATTCAAATTTACTAACGGACTGCGGATATTACTGTTACCCGATAATAGTACTCCCACCGTTACCCTGAGCGGATACATTCAAGCTGGGACGGAATTTGATCCAGAGAATAAAGCTGGACTGGCTGCTTTTGTAGCAGATAATTTGCTCAATGGTACTAAGAGCAAGGATGTCTTGACTATTGCCAAAGTCTTGGGAGAACGAGGAGTGAGTCTAAACTTTCAAACCTACCGCGAAGGTGTACATATCGAAGGTGATAGTTTAGCTCTTGATTTGCCGATAATCCTGGAGATATTGGCTGATGTTGTAAAAAATAGTACCTTTCCAGTCCAAGAATTGGAATTGCATCGCCAACAAACTTTAACTGATCTGCAACAGGAATTAGATGAGCCATCAGAAGTAGCTAGAAGAATATTTGTTCAGTCAATTTACCCGAAAAAACATCCCTTACATACTTTTCCTACAGAGGAGAGTTTACAGCAGATTCAGCGCCGAGATGTGATTGATTTCAAAGCCAAACATTACCGTCCAGACACGACAGTGCTAGCGCTGGTGGGAGATTTTGATCTAGACATTGTGCGATCGCTGATTAAAAATGAGTTTGGTGATTGGGAAGTTCGCGGCCAAGCACCCACATTAGAATATCCTCCGGTATCAATGCCGGAGAAAATAGTCAGTGTCAACCCAATTTTATCAGGTAAAACCCAAGCTGTTACTTATATGGGTTACACAGGTATTAACCGTTATGATCCTCGGTTTGACGCAGCCTTAGTATTGAACCAAATTTTGGGAGGCGATACCCTATCTAGTAGACTAGGTGCAGAAGTGCGCGATCGCCAAGGTTTGAGTTATGGAATTTATAGCTCTTTCCAAGCCGGGAAAAATGCAGGGACATTTGTGATTGAGATGCAAACTAGTCCAGGAGATAGCATCAAAGCGATCGCTAGTACCCGCCAAATATTACAGCAAATCCATCAACAAGGTGTCACTGCACTGGAAGTAGAAACAGCTAAACGCACCCTCATCAGCAACTACAATGTTTCTCTGGCAAACCCAGAAGAATTAACAGATAAGATTTTGATGAATGAGGTGTATAGACTAGATAAAGGAGAATTACACTCCTTTACCGATAAAATCCAGAAAGTCACTCTTGACCAAGTTAATCAAACGGCTCGTGAGTTACTCCACCCAGATCAAATCGTAGTCGTTACTGCTGGGCCATCTGTGTTGGCAGAAAAAAGCATTAGGTAGAAATGGGCACTAAGCATGGATAATAAAGAAAGAGAAAGCATTGATACTTCAGCGGCAAAACCACCAGTAATTATTAATTTCCTATGAACATTTTCAGTAACTTACTTCCTCAAACAACTCAGCCTACAACATCGAAAAAACAGCGCCGAGGAATTGAAATTAAATCGCCGCGTGAAATTGAAATCATGCGGCAATCAGCGACAATTGTGGCAACTGTCCTCAAAGAAATTTCTCAGCTAGTAAAGCCAGGAATGACCACGGCTGATTTGGATGCTTATGCAGAAAAACGCATCCGCCAAATGGGTGCAACACCAAGTTTTAAAGGATATCACGGTTTTCCAGGTTCTATCTGCTCCAGTATTAACAATGAAGCAGTGCATGGCATTCCTAGTCAGAAGAAAGTGATTCGTGTGGGGGATGTATTAAAAGTAGATACGGGCGCTTATTATCAAGGCTTTCATGGTGATTCTTGCATTTCAATTGCTGTCGGTGAAGTGACGCAAGAAGCTGCTAAATTAATTCGTGTAGCAGAAGAAGCATTATATAAAGGCATTGAACAAGTAAAGGCTGGCGTCTACCTGCTTGACCTAGCTGGAGCAATTGAAGACCATGTGAAAGTTAACGGCTTTAGTATAGTCGAAGAATTCACTGGACACGGTGTCGGTCGTAACCTGCATGAAGAACCTTCAGTATTCAACTACCGTACCCGCGAGATGCCAAATGTTAAACTCCGTGCGGGGATGACGCTGGCAATTGAGCCAATTTTAAATGCGGGTTCTAGACACACCCGGACATTATCTGACCGTTGGACAGCAGTCACTGTGGATAATTCTTTGTCGGCTCAGTTTGAGCATACAGTGCTGGTTACAGAGACTGGTTATGAGATTTTGACTGACCGTTCTAAGCTGTAGTCGTGTCAGTATTACGAGAAACCAGATCCCCGACAACTTTTACGAAGTTGGGGATCTGCAACTTGCAATTCTTACAAATAAAATAAGATTACTATAGTCTATTTTTTAATTTTGGATTAAGTAGATAAGCACAAATAAACCTAACTATGTTAGGACTTACGCAAGAACTCTCTAAAACCCTCTTTACTTTGTGTCCTTTGTGTCCTTTGCGGTTCGTTTTTTCATAATTTTGCGTAAGTCCTATATAACAAAATGTAAAAAGCTAGAAGCTCTTGTGATTGCTTCACTTCATTTCATAACGTACCCGACGGGAAGGCTTATACCAATTCTGTATGAAGATGCGCCAAACTACATGAGGAACGAACCGCAAAGGACGCAAAAAACACAAAGAAAGAAAGAAATAAGAAGCCAAGAAAATTTGGCACAGCCTCACAAAGAAATGGTATTACGCCAACGCAATCACATAGTTATAAATTTTCCCGCCTACCTACTTATTTGACTGATAGCTGCATAGTTAGTTTTATAAATACTAAGTGTTTCTTTAGCTTGTATAGAGACAGACGTATTCTCTGGAATAGTTTCTAATAAATTGATTGCTTGTTGCCATTTATCTTGTGCTTGCTGCCGAATTAGTAGCGAATGAGATGAATTTTGTCCAAATAAATTAGCTTCTATTGCTAGTTTTTGAGCCGATTCTAAGTTTGCTAAGGCTTTCTTTTCAATTAAGACTCTTTGACTGATAAATTTATAGTTAATCCGATAGTAAGCCAATTTATTCTTTGCCTGGTCATAAACTGATGTTTCATCAGGAATACTATCTAACAAATTTATTGCCTGACGCCATTTGTTTTGTGCTTGTTGCCATACTTTTAGAGGATGCGGTGGATTTTGAACCAGAGAAGCAGCCTCCATACCGAGTTTTTGAGCAGATTTAAAGTTAGCAATGGCTGCGCCAACCTCTGGGACGATCGCACTTCCTTCTTGAGTTAAACTTAGACTTTGCTTTTGAATTTTCCAACTAGCAAAACCTAAGATTAATAAACTTGAGGCGACGAGCAAAGCCGAACGAACTATTTTTTGTGTCGAAGATGGTACTATTTCTACATGCTGGCTAATAATTGCTTGTTTACTACTTTCCTGTTCAATCTTTTTTAGGGCTTGTTCTGCCTGTTTCCTTAAAGTGTCGCCCTGAATAATTAAAGCAACAATTTGTTCTTGGAAAAAATCACAATCATTCAGAATATCTGTCAATTCTTGAAATTTGCCATCACTCGATATAATTAATTCGTGGTCATCATCTAACCACTCTAAGACGAAGCCCGATTTACCACAAAAAGCAGACACCCCTAATAAAATATTTAATAAGCTACAACTATTTATAATAGTATTAAAAATATAATTTAACTTCTGTTGCAACTGTAATAATTCATTGAGAGAATTGTTTATATTTTGAATTTGATGCTCTAACAACTGAGAATTTTCCAAATATAAGTTAATCTTTAAGCTTTCAGCAATTACCTGAAAATTGGCGCGAAGGCTGAGATGATTAATATCATAATTTAGTTGATTGACCAACTGAACATCACTGAGAATATCAGTGGCTATTGCCTGCAAAAAATAACCCCATTCAATCCAACCATCAATTTTTGATTGTAAATCAGTTAATGAAATTTTAGTTTTTGAGTTGCCAAATTTTGCTGCTATAGCTGGATCTACTAACCCAGCACTAGGTATAAACAAACTAGTTACAGTACCTATTCGAGGAAGTGTAGCGATCGCAGAATTGTTGATGTTCTCAAATTTCAATTCTTCAGCAATTAATTTTTGAATATTCCGTAGTTGTTTTTGAGCGTTATTAATCAGGATAATTTGCTCCATTATTTCATTAGAATCGCCAATAGTCAGTTTGAGACTCGGAATCAGTGTTGGCAATTCACTAACAAGTATTTCTAGGTTAGCCATAAATACCCCTTAGGGATTTGTTGAAAGTTTATACGAAACAATTAAAATGGCTTGAGTAACAATATAACCACGCCTGTTGCATCTGAGCATCCTAAGTGAGTGACATATCTCAGGAGTTATAAAATGTATAGTTCCCGGAAATCCTGCTAAAGTAACAATTGAAGTTTCAAAATTCCAGAGAAAGCCAAAATTACCCATTCACTAACTTATGAATGAAGTTGATTTAGCGTTTACCCCAGCACTAGAGTTGGCGCAATTAATTCGTCGCCGGGAAGTATCACCGCTAGAGTTGGTGGAAATATATTTAGAACGGATTGGGCAGTTAAATCCCCAATTAGGAAGTTATTTTACGGTGACGGCAGAATTAGCGATCGCAGATGCCAAAGCTAAAACAGAATTATTGACAACTACCTCAGAACTCCCGCCATTTTTTGGGGTACCGATTTCCATTAAAGACCTCAATGCTGTAGCAGGTGTTACCTGTACTTTTGGAAATCCGGCATTACTGAACAATATTCCTAACTATGATGATGGCGTTGTGACACGGATTAAGCAAGCTGGGTTTACTATTCTTGGTAAAACAGCCACTTCCGAATTAGGTTCATTCCCATACAGTGAACCTACGGGTTTTCCCGCAGCCAGAAATCCGTGGAATTTAGAATACACCCCTGGCGGTTCTAGTGGTGGCGCAGCAGCGGCGGTAGCAGCGGGATTATGTGCGATCGCTCAAGGTTCTGATGGCGGTGGTTCAATTCGGGGGCCTGCGGCTTGTTGTGGTTTGGTGGGACTAAAACCATCCAGGGGCAGAGTGAGTAAAGCACCCGTAGGCGAGCGCCTGGCTGGAATTGCCGCCAACGGCCCAATAGCTCGGACTGTCGCTGATGCTGCTGCCCTTTTGGATGCCATATCTGGCTATGTCACAGGCGATCCTTACTGGTTGCCCGATCCCGAACCATCATTTCTCGCCGCCACTCAGACAAAACTCGGTGCTTTGCGAATTGCCTTTGACACTAGCATTTCTCCTTTGGGAGAAGCTGACGCCAACTGTCAGCAAGGTGTCCGGCAAACAGTCGAGTTATTAGAACAACTTGGCCACCAAGTCGAACAGAAATCCCCAGATTTTAGCGGTTTAGTTGAACCATTTCAAATCGTCTGGCAAGCTGGGGTGGCTGCGTCAGGACTTCCTGTTGAAGCCTTGCAGCCAGTGAATCGCTGGCTATTTGCCCGTACAGGTTCTGTTGCAGAATACCTGCAAGCAGTTTCCCAAATGCAGATAGTGGTACGGCAGATTGTGGCGTTTTTCGATACCGTGGATGTGCTGGTATTGCCAGTTTATCTACATTCACCTATCCGCGTTGGGGAATGGGCTTCGCTGAGTCCAGAAGAGACATTCCAAAATATTATTGAATGGGTTGCCCCTTGTCCACCTGCTAATGCAACTGGACAACCTGCGATCGCAATTCCTGTAGGCTTTGACAGTAAGGGTTTACCCATCAGTGTGCAGCTAATTGGCAAACCTGCGGCTGAAGCTACCCTGATCAGCCTAGCAGCACAATTAGAAGCGGCTAATCCTTGGATTGATCATCGTCCAGCCTTTGCAATATCAGGCTAATTATGCGGGCATCCTTGGAACAACTTTCACAAATTATTGTGTTTTCAGGTTTAGAAACAGCAGACAAAATAAATCTGCAACCTTATACTCAAGTGCAACTCTATCGCAAAGGAGAGATTATTCTGCATGAGAGCGATCACTTACCAGCAAAACTCTATGCTGTTATTAGTGGAGTAATTCAAGTTACCAAAACAGCAATAACGGGCAAAGAAACGATTCTCCGCGCCTTAACTGCTGGAGAAATTTTTGCGGCTCCTGCTTTATTAGGAAATGGAATTTCTCCGGCAACTGTGACTGCTGAATCTGATTGTGAGATTCTGACTGTAGAGCGAGATGCTTTATTAAAAGCTATTGGGCAAAATCCAGAAATTGCATTACGAATGCTGATGGTTTTTAACAGTCGGATTCAGCAATTGCATGAAACAGTCCACGGATTAGTTTCTGAAAGAGCTATTGTTCGTCTTGCCAGATTAATTCAATATTTTGCTGCTGAATCAGGAATTGAATCAAGTCCACAAGGCGAGTGTTTAAAAGTTAAATTATCTTATTATCGCATGGCTCGGAGTTGCGGCATTACTTACGAAGAATGTGTGCGGTTAATTAAAAGTTTGAAGTCAGTAATTGCCTATCGTCGGGGTGGGACGATTATAATCCTTGATGCTGAGAAATTGGATGCGATCGCTTCTGGTACAATACTACCTGAACATATTAAATAATCTGCTCTATAGGAATTCGGTTAGATTTTTATAAAAAACTACAAGACAATACAGATAAATCTCTCAAGTTTGCGCGGTTCCAGTAAAACCTTTTTAAGTGACTGGACGTACCACACGAATTAGTTTTCCTTGCAACGATTCTTCTGCTGTCACAGCCTCATTTATTCGGGCTGCAAACTGCTGCCAATTAGGATTGTTAGTGCAAACAATAATACCAAAATGATTGTAATTTCGACGATGCAAGCGAATAAAATCATCCCTGTTGATAGTTAAAATCGAGCGTTCCTGGCTAGTTGCAAATCCCAGCACTTCCTCATCTAGTATGCCTCGTTGTGCATTTCCTGCTTGCTGAACTGTCAAAACATCATGCCCCAAAGTGCGTAATAATTCCACAACTGGAAGCGGAAACTGCTCATCTGCATAAAAGCGTGCCATTAACTAGGCTACCTGATTTCGTTCGATGGCTAGTTCGATTTCATCGGGATAAGCTTCTGCATATCCCCAAGCATTAGCTAAATCTGTAGATGTAATGGTTGGATAGCTCGTCAAAAGGTCAGCATCACTATATCCAAGACGACGAGCTTCCACAAGTACCCAGACGGGAATACGAGTTTTAATGATGCGAGCATCTCCACCACAGACTCTGGGGGTTTTCTCTATTCCTGGCCAATTGCTACTGAGACTTTGAGCAAGTAACTGAATAGCCTGCACTTTTTCACCAGGACTGAGGGCAAGAAGTTGTTGTTCTAAGTCTTTGAGTGTCACGGATGTAAATCCTCTAATGTTTTCTCAGGCTACATTTACAATTTTATTTGTTCCCATGCAGTGACAACTAGAACTAAACATAAAGCCGCGATGCTTTCCACTCGTGGTCAAGGATAGCATAAATAAAATTGTCGTACCATCTACCTTTAATTAACTCTTTTTCCCGTAGATGACCCTCACGAAGCATACCAATTTTTTCTAATACCCTTATAGAAGCAATATTCTCCACAACACACCAAGACCAGATACGATGCATTCCCAGTTCTTCAAAGCCGAACTTTAAAATTGCCTGTGCTGCTTCTGTTGCATAACCTTGTCCCCAATATTGAGTATTTAGTTCATAGCCGATATTTGCTTCCCGCATTTCCCGGTCGTTTACACGAATACCACAATTGCCAATAAGCCGATTTTCTTCCTTAAGGACAACAGCTAACTGAAACTTTGTTCGTGGTTGCTCTTTTTGCTGATCAATAAATATCTCAATAAACTCGCAAACATCCTTTTGTGTCCGGTGCGTCCAATCGTTGTAACGCAAGTACAAAGGATCAGATTGATATGCAAAAACCGCCTGCCAGTCTGCCTCTATAAAGTCACGCATTAGCAAGCGGTGTGTTTCTAAGATCATGTCTTTTCTCTATGCGCTGAGTGCAGGCAATCTAAGAATTTTAACTTTTACATTTTGCACCCTGTTAAATCTACGTAAGCTAGTGGAATGATTAAGTTGCCTGATCAATTTTTTGCACTTCTTGATCAGATAGTTTCACATTTATAGCTTGTGCTGAGTCTTCGATACTGGAAATCTTGCTAGCACCAGGAATTGGCAAAATAGCAGGCGATTTGGAACGCAACCACGCCAAAACGATATTATACACAGACACGCCTTTTTCTTTAGCTAACTGAGCGATCGCGGGGATATCTTGCAAGTCCTGATGGCGACGCCTACCACCAAAGGGACTCCAAGGCAAGAAGCTCAATCCTTGCTGTTCGCAATACTTCAACACGCCATCTTTTTCTGGCTGTCGTTGCCAAGGACTGTATTGATTCTGTACCGAGACAATATCTACTACATCCCGCGCCCGCTTAATTTGTTCAACGGAAAAGTTAGAAACTCCTACAAACCGAATCAAACCAGCCTCCACTGCTTCTTTAACTGGTGTAAGGGATTCTTCAATGGTGTAATTAGAATCGGGAGAATGGTATTGCCAAACATCGATGGGTTTAGCACCACCCAACGCCTCAAAACTGACTCGAATTGTTTCGCGCAAATGTTCTGGGTTGCCGTTGCTTGTCCAGTTGCCATTAGGACGCATCAAACCGCCCTTAGTTGCCACAACTACTTGGCTAACATCGCCTTTGTAACTACTAAGTGCCTTGTGAATTAATTGCTCGTTGTGGTGCTTTTCTGACTCATCTTTGCAGTAAGAGTCGGCAGTATCAATAAATGTAATACCCAGATCCAAGGCCCGATGAATAACTTGGATTGATTGCGATTCGGGAGGGCGATTAGAAATTGACATGGGCATACCACCCAAACCGATCGCACTCACAAAGATACCAGTTTTTCCTAGCTGTTTGGTTTCCATGCTTCTAGCTATAGCTTTCTGCCCCAATTATCTACCAGCTAGCCAAAGCTTTTTTAGCGATTCATCAGAAATCTTCCCTAGTACTTAGATTTGGCGATAAGTGAATGGGCTACGAAGGGAATACTCTACTTAGGGATTAAGTATTCTATACACAGGCGCTGATGAAAATTGTAGAGGAAACTCGTACCAGATTGCAGCTAAAGCATCGACCACTCAGATATTGGTTCAGCGGCTGGTGCATTTTTACTATCTGTTTAAGCTTTTTGATTTACTGCTTAGTTTTTGATTTTGCTTCAGTTAAACTAACTTGCGAGCGCTTCTCACCAAACCAAATTAACTGTGAATTGAAGCGGTTTAATTTGCTGGGAAGTATGGAGATCAAAATGTTTGATCTCCAGGAAGCATACATTCTGACAAAGACTGGTAGCAAAAAAGCGAAAACTCATCAAGTTATGATTGTGACTTTATTTGGAGACTTTGCTCTGCTCTCACATGTTATATCAAGAGAATCAAGAAGTTGTCTTTAAAATTAACGATTTTATCAACTCTGGGCAAACTTCCCTATTAGTGCAGCAGAATCAGCGAAATTATCTATTTTTCTTAAATTTATTTACATTGATTATTATGATGAGCGCTACTTTTTTCGTCACATCACCTGTAACTATCTGCACCTTCTATAAGAGTATCAATAAGGTATTTATCGAACGAAAAAGTCTGCGTGGTAACCAAATTATTGAACATCCATTAGAATATATTCTGCGTTTTGATATCCAAGAAAAGCAATATAAATACTCCAAGCTTTATCGGGCTGTAATTGTGCTGAAATCATTTAAGTAAATCCCAATTAATCCACAATACACTGATGAAAATTGCATCAAATATGCAGTTTCTAGGATATACTCATTCATAAAATATTAAGCAAGATTATTCTCAGGACGTGCCGCTGTGCCCTGAGACTGAAGTCACAGATAACCGACTTCTTTGAGATGTCTATTTAAGCTATGTTTGGTAATTGACAAGCAACAGACTGTCGAGCCATTGAGTTAAGTTCATTAGGCAAAAGTAATTTCTGAGCTAATACTGCACAGTATTTATTGAGGTCGTATCTGCCCACATTTTTGTTATCTATCCAGTAACGTAAGCACTTATTTGGGATAAATTGCGATGTCAGAATAGCATTGTCAATCGCACTATACTGCTTGTCTTTCCCTTTGCATTTAAACTCGTAAACTATCATGGCTCGACCTTTGTTTAGCACAATATTATGTTACCGTAGATTACATAAGATGTGTGATCAGGGTAAGATAAATCAGACGAATAAATTTGCCATTGGTGCTACATCCCCGTCTTTTCAAAGCAAAGATGTAGTCCTATTGAAAGTTCTTATAAAGCATTGTGAGTGCAAAACGTCTGCCAGAAACCATTGCCCATGTCAGAATTACTCGCCAATCCTGGCAACACGGCTTCCTTGAGGGTGAAGTGAGTGCAGGTGAGTTCGAGTGGCATTTCCAGTGGCATTTTCGCCGGGGAGAACTTGCCGTCAAGCCTTCCCAAGGCCGCGCCTTAATCAAAGAACCCCTCGGTCGATTTTTGGAGCAACAAGATTATCAGTTAGAGCCTGGAGGAGATTATGCCTTTACTATTCGGGCGGAACTTTAAAAGTTACGAGTTTGGAGTTCATGATGTAATTCCTCACTCCTGACTGCTGAGTGCTGATTCCGTGAGGCGATTTAAGTATCTTTCAATTAGGAGGATGGCAACAATGTCATCTATCGGCCTTGGTGGCTGTCGCAGACCCTGCGGCAATAGCTTTATTAGCCCTTTGGGCGGGAACATTTGCCAATAGCGATCGCGTGCTTCTAAGGTTGTGTAGCGCTCATCCACTAAAATGATATTCAGCGGTTCTGTCAATTCCTGATATAATTTCTGTCTCCACTGCTTGGCTGTAGTTTGGTCTCCGATGACCATCAAGGAAATCGGAAACTTTTGACGCAGTGTCTCAATGGTAGTGATCGCCTCTTTTGCTAGTACGACCTGATGATAATGCAGTTGTCGATCCAGTCCCATCACCGCTAAACCACACTTATCTCGACCTGGATCAAACCCCAAAATAACTGGTTGCGTTGGTGAAAATTTACGGAAAATCATAATAAATTAAAAATTAAAAATTAAGAATTAGAAACGTTTGCATAGCATTTCGTAGAGAAGAAATGCAATCACAGGAAGTATTTTAGCTGCTGTTCAAATATGTTTAAATCTTACTAATAACAGTGTGCAAATATTTTTTTATTTTTTAAGTACTAAAAATGATTTGTCCGTTTACTATTGCCACTAATTTTACTCTCAATGGCCCGGCTGTATAAGTGTCCTCTGCTGCAATCGCTTTGACTTCCAATGGTTGATTATACTGTCTTAATTGGGTTACAAAGCGCAGAAAAGTCCCTTCTACTTGGACATTTTCCACAATTCCGGCATTCCGGGCCCGAAATTGGGAAGCAGAAATCAGTATTTCCAGCCGCTGCTGTAACTGATAGGATGTCATGGTTTTGGAATCGGTAGTAGTTGTGGCCAGCACTGCGCCTCCCGAAAAAACCAATTGGTTCCGGGCTGTATCGGCAAAAAATTCTATCTGCTTTTCTCCCCTGACGTAATTACCAGCCGAGAAAATTCGTACCACGTATTCTCGACCATCCTCAATCTGCTTGCTCAATTGCTCAACCCTTTCCTGGGTGACGCGTAGTAGCTCTACATTTGCCGGATTTGTACCAGGCTCACTTAATTCGAGGTTGGCGTTGCGATTGGCTTCTTGTAAAAGTTCTACCACTGCCTGATGAGCAGCAGCAGGTTGGGTAACACGAACTACACCAGCAGACAGAACTTGACCGCGAACTAAGGCTAGCTTACCTAGACGCAGGTCGCGGTAGGACTGATAATATTTTTCCAGCCTTGCAACTTCCAGTTCTAGTTGGTCCTGTTGCGCTTCCAATTCTTTGAGGCGCGATTCCCGTTTGGCAATCACTTGCTCTCGCGCCGTAATTTCTACATTCCGCTTTTGAATTAGTTGATCGAGCTGGACGATTTTTTGATCGCGCACTTCTATCGCTTCTTGACGGTTAGCAAGTTCGCGATCGCGTTTTTCAATAGCTGTTTTAGCTTCGTCAATCGCTTTTTTAGCTTCAGCGTACAATCGTTGACGTTCTGTCTTCAGTAGTTCTACTGCCGCCTGTAGCTCCTTTCTCTGATTGTAAACGCTTTGGAGTTCAGTTATGGCTTTTTGGTACTGAGTTACAACTTGTTCTAGCTGACCTTGAGTCCGTTGGAGTTGAGTTTGGGTTTGAGCTTGTTGATTAATGGTGCGATTCAACTGAGCTTGTGTTTGGCGTTGTTTGGCATTCGCCGCCTGCAAATATTGATTGATTACCTGCAAGTCTTGTTGTGCTTTTGCTTGGGCAATTCTTGCTTGGTTTAGCTCACTCTCTACCTGACTTTTCTGAGTTTCTGCGGTTTTTAGCTGTTCCCGCTTCTGCCTGAGGTCTGTTTGAATATCCTCTAATTCAAAGACTCCCTTTCGCAAGCCTTCGTCAGCAGTGAATAAAATCCCTAAAGTTGATGCTGAAATCAAACCACCAGTAAAAATTGTTACCAGTACAGCAGTGTTTTTCGGACGAAGATTAAAAAGTGAGAGGCGGGCTTTGCCAACTCGTGTGCCGATGCGATCGCCCACGGTTGCAATTACGCCTCCCAGAATTAAAATTGCTGCGATGAGGATGTATCCGGTGGTCATCTTTAGCTACCGAAATCCTTCCAGATACAGCCTACTACTTTTAACCATTGTCTGGAAAGAAGTGGAAATTGGCAATAGCTGAAATTACTCAATTTTAGATTTACCTCTAGCTATTAGTGTCATTTTTCAAAATACAACACGCGCCGATTCCCCTTTCTCCAATTGCATTTATGTGAATTGCCTACTTAAGGTAACAGGTTTGTGCACAGTAATCTTCTTTTTGTGGATAGAAATCATCTTTTTTTCACGCAAATCCCCCAGTAGCCTAGTGACAGTAACACGAGTTGAACCAATTGCCTCTGCGATCGCTTGATGAGATAACTTCAGATCAATAGTGATCCCATCTGCACAAGGAACCCCAAAATCCCGACAAAGAATTAACAAAAAACTCACCAACCTGGAACCCATATCTCGGTGAGCGAGAGTTTCAATCATCATCTCTGTCTGTAAAATGCGCGAAGACAGACCTCGCAGCATTAACATTGATAATTCTGGATTTTCCTTGAGTGCTTGCTCCACTTGTTCAATTGGTGCTGACAGTAATTCCACAGGGGTAAATGCAACCGCATGGTAAAACCTATCCGATTTATTTCCTGTCAGCAATGACAATACACCAAAAACACTATTTTCTCGCAGCAGTGCTACCGTTATTTCCTCTCCTGCCTCGTACACCCTGGAAAGTTTAACAGCACCTTTCAAAAGAAAATAAACTCGTTCGGCAGGATCGCCAGGAAAAAAGATCGTTTTATTGCGTTCAAACGTTTCCACAACTGGCGGAAACGCCCCGGTCGCCATCTGACGAAATACATTTGCTAGGGCTTTATCTTGTGTCACGATCATCTCCCTTCCCCTACCCAATGCCGGAAAAACAAAAACTGATTACCTAAGAATACACCTGAAAAATGAATAAAGCACCGTCAACCTTTCTGTACTTTCCTATACTCAAACTAATCGCTTCATAACTCTTTGTTTATAATGATACATAATTGTTGATCCTTTCAGCTACTAGTTCTTGATAAGTAGTTCCAATAGCTGTATTAAAAAGGGTTTTTTAAAGAACAAATAAAGATATCTTGAGAATATCTTTAGGAAAAATCAAGAATTTTGTCACAGGAAACACCCTTACCAATATTCATTTTTGCAAATCCTATGTAAAACAAAGACAAAACGTGCCTCAGATTCTAGTATGCTCCTAATGATCGATCGCATTAATAATTTCTATGCTGAATCTGACTGGAAAAAATGCTCTTGTTACAGGTATTGCCAATAACCGCTCGATCGCCTGGGGCATCGCCCAACAGCTGCATAAAGCTGGAGCAAACCTGGGTATTACCTACCTGCCAGATGAACGCGGCAAGATGGAGAAAAAAGTTGCGGAATTGGTAGAACCCCTCAACCCCAGCTTATTTCTTCCTTGTAATGTTCAAAATGACGAACAGATCCAATCTACCTTTGAGACAATCCGCGATCAATGGGGGAAGCTAGACATCCTCATCCATTGTCTTGCCTTTGCTAGCAAAGACGATTTGAGTGGAGATTTTAGCCACACCTCTCGTTCTGGCTTCAACACCGCCTTAGAAATCAGTACCTACTCGCTGGTGCAGTTAAGTGGTGCAGCGAAACCTTTGATGACAGAGGGAGGTAGTATCGTCACCCTGACATTTTTAGGCGGTGTCAAGGCAATCCCTAACTATAACGTTATGGGAATTGCCAAGGCGGGGTTAGAAATTAGTGTGCGTTACCTAGCCGCTGAACTAGGGCTGCAAAATATCCGCGTCAATGCCATCTCCGCAGGCCCCATCCGCACTTTGGCATCTTCAGCAGTGGGCGGGATTTTGGATATGATTCATCATGTAGAAGAAGTAGCTCCCTTACGACGCACCGTCACTCAGTTAGAAGTGGGCAATGCTGCGGCTTTCTTGTGTAGTGATTTGTCCAGCGGCATTACCGGACAAATTCTGTATGTAGATGCAGGATATGAAATTATGGGAATGTGACGCGATAAAGTGAGGAGTTAAGAGTTAAAAATTCATAACTCCTAACTTCTAACTCTTTCCACTCCCCATGCAAACAACCAATCGCCAAGTTAATTCAAACTACGACCAGTCAACTAAAACCCCTCGGATTGCCACTGTTCACCGCACCACTGGTGAAACCGATGTGCAAGTTACCATCAACCTGGATGGTAGAGGAACTTGCACCGCAGCAACTGGCATTCCGTTTTTGGATCATATGTTGCATCAAATTGCCTCCCACGGGCTGATTGATATAGATGTGCAAGCCACGGGAGACTGGGAAATTGATGACCACCATACCAACGAAGATGTAGGCATTACCTTGGGCCAAGCTTTGAACCAAGCACTAGGCGACAGAAAAGGTATTGTCCGCTTTGGTAATTTTCTCGCACCATTGGATGAAGCCTTAGTTCAGGTAGCGCTAGACTTTTCCGGACGCCCTCACCTCAGCTACGGCTTGCAAATTCCTAGCCAACGCGTAGGAACCTATGACACCCAACTGGTGCGTGAATTCTTTATGGCACTGGTGAACCATAGCCAAATGACACTGCATATTCGGCAACTGGATGGCATTAATTCCCATCACATTATTGAAGCAACATTTAAGGCGTTTGCGAGGGCAACCCGGTTGGCAGTGGAAATTGACTCCCGTCGGGCTGGTGTAATTCCCAGTTCTAAAGGCATTTTGTAAAGTTAGCCAGAATTACTTACCAGGACTGACATTTATAGTATTAATTCAGCTACTCTGTTTGCGATAATTGACACACTGCTTAGTGATGGTTATTATCAGCCTATCGGGTAACTTGTAATTAATACCAAGCTGGTAAAAAGCGATTTAATCGAGATGAAGTCTGTTGCAGATGACCCTGATTCTCAACTTAATCCGACAGAAACTCCGCCAGTAGTCCTAACTTCTGAGTTGCGAAAAGTCTATCGCACTGGTTTTTGGCTAAATCAAAAAATTGTATCTCTCAAAAACTGTTCTTTAACGGTTTATAAAGGGGAAACCTTTGGGTTGCTGGGGCCAAATGGTGCGGGTAAAACCACCCTTTTAAAATTGTTGCTGGGAATTATTCGTCCTACCTCTGGACGGGGATTATTATTGGGTGAGCCAGTAGGCGATCGCAATGTTAAGCAACATATCGGCTATCTGCCGGAAAATCCCTATTTGTATGACTATCTCACTGGCTGGGAATTTTTGCAGCTAGCAGCTGGGCTATTCCAAATTCCCAAAAGTGTCCAACGCCAACGCATTCCCCAACTGTTGGAATTAGTGGGTTTATCCCAAGCCGATGCCCGCAAAAAAGTACTGCGCCGCTATTCCAAAGGAATGCTACAGCGTGTTGGCATGGCACAGGCGCTAATTAACGAGCCAGATTTGGTTTTTCTTGATGAACCGATGTCTGGTCTTGATCCTGTGGGACGCTACCAAATGCGGGAAATTATCCTGGCGCTAAAAGCCGCTGGTAAGACGATTTTTTTCAACAGCCACATTCTTAGTGAAGTAGAACAGATTTGCGATCGCATTGCCATCCTCGCTCAAGGTGAATTAATTTGCTCTGGTTCCCTTAATGAACTCTTAGGCACAAAAAACACATATCACGTCAAAGGCCAAGGTGGTGACTGGGAAATTCTCAAAAAATGGATACCTACTCTCAGATTTGAATCAGATGGTTCTTGGCAAGGTGCACTACAAGACGATCACTATGATTTTCTCGCCAGTCTTCGTCTCATGGAGGGTAAAATTATTGCCATGAACTTGTCGCGTTACTCCCTAGAAGAGTTTTTTATTCAACAAATCGAAACAAAAAATAACTCACTGAATTAGTGTTGTTGCTTATTGCAAAGTAGGAAATTTTAGGTGTTTAAAATTGCTATATCCATCAAGCAAAGTTAACTTTAAATTAACTTCACTAAAAATTCAAATTCAATCAACAAATTTCCTCCGGGAAATCACACTTTTCGAGGAAAATAAGAGTGTCGGGGAACTTGAATACTTAGGTATAGTCCAAATAAAAATGTTTAGACAGTACATTATTGATCGTAGTTTTAGAGTCTCAAGTAAATATGCTTAACAGAAGTTTGTTTAAATTCCTAACTCAGCCAGTTGTGGGTGTGGCTTTGTTAACTGCTGTCAATGCCGCTGTGCCATGTATCAGTTTAGCTCAGGGACAACCATTACCACCAACTACACTTTCACCAACCACACAAACACAAATAGATACTAATTATTCATTAGGAGGCGGCGATCGCATCCGTGTAAATGTATTTGAAGTACCTGAATATACAGGTGAATACCAAATTCCCCCAGGTGGAGCAATCAACCTGCCTTTAATTGGCAGCGTGTCAGTCCTCGGTCTAACAACTGAACAGGCTGCTGACGAAATTGCTAGAAGATATGCTCGCTTCCTCAAACGTCCCTTAATCTCAATCAATTTGTTATCGCCTCGTCCCATCAATGTTTTCGTTGCTGGAGAGGTGACACGTCCAGGAGCTTACACTCTCAGCTTGAGCGGAGGCGCGGGAGATAATCCAGGCGTACAATACCCCACAGTATTAACTGCATTGACAACAGCACAGGGGGTAACCCTAGCTGCGGATGTGACTCAAGTTCAATTAAGGCGTAAAATAGGACGCTCCTCAGAGCAAGCCGTCAGTGTCAATTTGAAGGAACTCATTCAAACAGGTAGATTATCACAGGATATTACCTTGCGGGATGGAGACACCATAGTTGTCCCAACAGCAACCAACTTCAACGTGGCAGAATCCCGCAATCTGTTTGCATCTAACTTTGCCGCTAGCCAAACCACACCCCGCACAGTAACAATTATTGGTGAAGTTAACCGTCCCGGTTCCTATCTTGTCACCCCAGGTAACACAGATGCCCAGGGGAACGCAACCCCTAACACCGTTAACAGTGGCACTGCCAATCCCGCTGGTCTACCAAATGTGACGCGGGTAATTCAACTAGCAGGGGGAATTACAGCACAGGCTGATGTTCGTAATCTTAGGCTACGCCGGCCTACACGATCCGGCTCAGAACAAGCTATAGATATTAATCTTTGGCAATTATTGCAGAGTGGTGACGCCAATCAAGACATCATTGTGCAAGACGGAGATACAATTGTTATTCCGACGGCTACTGAAATCAACCCCGCAGAAGCTACTCAATTAGCTACCACTACTCTGTCTCCTACACGCATTCAAGTTGGTGTGGTAGGCGAAGTTAAAAAACCAGGCTTAACAGACGTTCAGCCAAATAGCTCTTTAAATCAAGCTATACTCGCTGCTGGCGGATTTAATGATGCCAGAGCTAGTAGTAAGGCTGTTGATTTGATTCGCCTTAACCCCAATGGTTCTGTCACTAAACGTATAGTAAAAGTGGATTTCTCTGCTGGGATTAATGAGCAAACTAATCCTATACTCCGTAATAATGATGTTGTGGTAGTCAACCGATCTGGTTCAGCTAAGACTGGCGATACCATAAGCACTATAACTGGACCTCTAGGTGTTATCTTTAGTCTTTTGAATTTGATCGGACTTTAGTTTAAAGTACAGATGTGAATTGGGGGCGTTGGTCAACCCCCTCTGTCCCTCAAATTACACTATCTATGAGTCAAAGCTTAATAGTCAAGAGTTAATATAACCCTGCTTAATCATTGATGAGAGAGAAAAAAGCTGAAAAGTTTATAACTACGTACTTTTAACAAGAAAGAATTCAGGAGTCAAGAGTCAGGAGCGAGAATTCAGAATTGAATTCTGTGCGACTGGTGAGGCAGCGCGGTCTTCTCCCTATAGCCCTTCTCAAGACAGGAGACGCTCTTGCGTTCGGGCATCCTACGGCAGGCGTTAGCGTCTCCGTCAGAAGAAAGGTGGATGAATAAACGGGTTAAGTCCGCCACCAAATTTTCTTGTTTTGTGGTCAACTTTGGTAGTAGTGGGTCTGAATCCCCCACGCTCATTAATTCTGCATTCAGAATCAATCTCCATATTTTCTTAAGATTTGATTTGGATTGCTATGAAAAATAACTTTCTTATTTATTCATAATGGGACTATTAAATTCAGTAGACCGAAAAGTTCTGCGATTACTAAAAAATAGTAGTCCGTGATACCGTTTTTCCAAAAAAGTGCAAAAGCTGAAAGACTTGGATAAATAATAATTTTAGCTTATTAATAAACTCCAAAAACCAACAAACATCAGCCGGACGCTAAATAAACTTCGCAGGCTACCCCATAGTTGCGGTCTACTGCTTGACGTAAAAATTCAAGCATCTGTTTGAGAGTAAATAGGTGAGAAAAAACTTGTCTAGTACTTCTTTTTAAACGGCTGATATAATGCCATACTAGATAAATCCAAACATTAATAATTAAGAATGCCAAAGCTATAAATAAAAGCCGAATGGTGGGATTTTTAATAGTAGTTTTGATTCCACATTGGTTTTTCATCCGATAACTACTCTCAATCCCGAAACGTAGACGATAGTCATCATGTATAAGCTGCAAAGTTAATTTAACTTTCTAGACAGCGTAAACAAAAAATTCCCGCCCATGCTCTCGTCTTTTACCATTTTTATATGTGCAAACTATCCACACTGGAAAAGTTACTGAACCATATTTATCACTGTTTAAAGTGTAACTGGTTTTGCAACTCCGCTGACCTCTAATTAATTGTTTAGTTCCACCATGTTTGCCTCGGATAATAGCTGGCATTTCAAATGAAATATCCAAAGCTTGCAACCATCTGATTACAGGTACACAGAAGAACTCCCTATCTAAATATAATCGTTCAATTCTCAGGTTTAATGGCTCAATTATTGCTAAAAGATAAGTGATAATTGCAACCAAAGTATTCTGTTGTTGAACAGCTTTAATGGCTAAAGTTACTCTTTTATGTTTTTTAATGACATAGACAGTAGCATAAGCATAAAATGAACTTGTACCATTTTTCCCTTGACTTCTATAAATATATGGTGCTTCTAATGATGATGGCTCACCATAATATGGAATTAAGTTAAAGTCGATGGCAATTTTCTGTTGCCCTTGTCGTATACCTCTTGGCAAGCGGCTTTGGAGTGCTTTATTTAAAGCCTCTTCTAATGAAGGAAGGTGTGAATATTTCTCCAAATGGTAACGAATATCATTACTGGTCGGAACATTTTTTAGGACTTTAGTAGTGTTTTCAATACTATCCCTCTGCCTGGCAGCCCGAATTAAAATTTCAAAAATATTTTGTTGTTCACACTTACCTTGAGTCTGAATTGTCAGATTCTCCGTTAAACAGTTAACTACTTCATTCAAGGTTTTACTATCAGTTAGAACTAGGGTAGTTACAGTCATAGCTTGCACCAGATATTTCTCTGGCTCAATCTTCCCGCAACTCCTTGACAAAATTCCTGAAATAGCAGCAAAACATGGTTATGGTGCGAGGTTTGCTCTGATCTCTTGGCTGATTTATTAGCTTTACTTATGTTTCCACTTGAAAGAAAGACATGAGATAATGGTATCTAAAAGCACTAGCTTTTCGCAAAAATCCACTGGAGCAGGTATTCTTGACAGAGCGATCGCAGAAGTTTTCGGTCTACTGAAATTAACTCTTGTACTGCCTTTTGAGGGCAAGAATAAGCGATAGAGCCGTACTCTTGTAGAGAAGCAAGCTACACAAAGCGTCTCTTATTCCAAAGAAAAAGCTTTTGGTTTACTGAGAATAGCCGTTCTGGTACTCCTACAGACAAGCAAGCTACGCGCCGCCTCGACCACAAAAGAAGACAAGACTAGGGTACAGAACTGGTTTGCCTTTCGGATCGCTTACTCAAAAATTGTATTTTCTATCAACATCTGAAGATAGTTTTAGGTACTATTACTCATTTACAAATCCTGTAGACCTAAAGTCATCACTGAAAATTATTAATCTGCCATTGATAGGCTATTTCAAACTTTGTTTTAATTACTCTAATTTTTTATGATAATGAGAATCATTTAAAAGTTAAAGGCGATAATTATAGTATATACCTTTATTTTAGTCACTTTTTGATTATTATTATCATAAGAATTATTTAAGTAAATTAACTGATTGATGACAGATATACTATCTTAACCATAGATACGCGTATACACAGTACAATGATGTCGAATTGGAAATGATGGCATTTGTACAGTTGCTTCGTGTCCATTTATTGGGTATCTCTGGATACTGATAATTTTCCTTCAGTACTTTTACCAGAGATGTGCCAGTTTTTGGAAAACGAGCTAAAAAGGCTTTTCAGCCATATTTACGTGGAAATTCTCAGGTGGTAACCTAATAAACCATGTATAAACTTAACAAACGGCAGTTACACTACCAGATCCAATATTGAGTTATTTACTAAGGCTAGAGCTACTGACCGTTGACGATTCAGTTTTTGCAACATACCCTATTTTTTCCCTATGATCATTCACGGTTTCGGTTTTCTCAGTTTGAGCGCATCTCTTGTACTTCCCTGGGCATTAACAGGTCTGGTTGCAGGAGAGAGAATAACAGAGTCTTTAGCTAAAGATGTTCGTCAGTCATTCACTGATCAGGAAATCCCACTACCAAGCCGCAAGCTGATCAGTGCTGTTTCAACTAAGACAACATACTATGTTAGTAGTAACGGAAACGACAAAAATAGCGGACTCTCTACCTCATCCGCGTTTAAGACACTTGAAAGGGCAGCAAACCTGACTGACCCTGGGGATACAGTACTCATTATGAATGGAGTATACAAGAATACAAGTAAAGTTGGAACAGTACTAGATATTAAACGCTCTGGAAGGGCAAATGCATGGATTACGTATAAAGCATATCCTGGACATCGGCCGAAACTTCAGAGCAATGGATGGCATGGAGTTTCGATTTCCAATGGAGCGTCATATATTGAGGTAAACGGGCTGGAGGTTGTAGGGAACAATAGCAATATAACCCTTGCTTATGCTCAAAGTCAGAAGAATAACAAATCAAACCCGCTGACGAATGGAAACTGCGTTACTATAGATGGAAAAAACAATCGTCTCACCCACCATATACGTATTCTTAATAACAAGGTACACGATTGTGGAGGTGGAGGTATTGGAATGATGGAATCGGACTATGTAACAGTGGATAATAACGAGGTGTTTAATAATGCTTGGTACTCAGTTTTCGCCTGTAGTGGTATTGGGGTGGTCACCTCTCGGAATTATGACAACAGCCAAAATTACAAGATAGTTGTGACCAGAAACAAGGTCTATAACAATAAAATGTTAATTCCCTGGTATCAGAATAAAAGGATTCAAGACGGTAATGGCATTATTGTTGATAGTAACAGAAGGTTTGGGTATAAAGGACGTATTTTGATTGCAAACAATATCTCATATAAAAATGGTGGTTCGGGCATTCATACTTATGAAAGCGAACATGTAGATATTGTTCACAACACAGCTTATCTGAATAACCAGACTCCAGTAATTAATTACGGGCAAATCATGAGTAATCATTCAGGTGATATCAAAGTTTTCAATAACATCCTTTATTCTGCGCGTAACAGACCAATAAGCTCAATAAATCAAAGTCCCACCAGTACTTTTAACTATAACCTTTACAACAATAATGGTTCTAGTCAAATTGCTCTCGGGCCTAATGATATTATGGCAGATCCACAATTTATTAATGCCTCGACTGGTGACTTTAGACTGAAAAAGACGAGTCCGGCAATCAATAAAGGTTTTAAGTGGAATAATTTAAAAACTGATGCTCTAGGCAACCCTCGTGTGTATGGTTCAGCCTCCGATAGAGGGGCATATGAAATGCGGTATTAGTTAACAATGCCCTTTGCCAATTTAGGAAGATTGACATAAAACAAAACTGGATGATGCGTGCCTATTGTTGCCATCAAGTAAAAAACTGATTCAATAAAACCCTGTATGGTTTTTATGGAAGGAATTTTTACTGTCCTATCTGCATGCACTGCGGTTGTATGTTTTGTTTAACACTCAAGCACACACTTACCTTAGGTCGTTTTAGCAAATAGTTAAACCTACTTTGGCAAAGGTATTGGGTAAATAGTATGGCATAGGGTTGTATGGCAAAATCCTGATTTTTAGAAGGTTTTTGTCTACAACCCGTTGTTGTAACCCACATTCCGAACCTGATATAAAACCTTGATTTTAATGCTATAGCATAAATGAGAGGGCGGTAGAACCAAATTAGATATAGTCTCTTTATGGGACTTAGACAAAAAATACCCAATAATTGAACCTCAAATCTATATACAGATGGACTTTGACATCGTTTTGCTTGGTTTATTGATATATCTGGGTTTTGGCTATTTTTGAGCATTTGGTATATTTACCTTACTCTGCACGGGTTTGAGGCTTGTTTTTTCCTCAAAAATGTTTAAGTCCTGTTAATTGCTATTTAAAAAGTTACGTTTTTCCATAACAGATATCAGATAAATCAATTACCTAGATGCTTGTAGGATAATTTATTTTCTAGAAGTCCCTTAGCTCAACTTTATCCATTTTTCCGAATTGCAATGCCTATGGCAAGCTGATAAAAAGTGTTTAATTATCCTTTGAAACCTTCATCCATCTGTAACTATGACTTTATCAATGTCACCCAAATCAGTCACATTGGAAAAAACCTTGTATGACAAGCTAGAATTTTTGTCGTAAGGATTCAGGTGTTTAAAACCCAGTCATAGAGCTAGTTTCAAAATTTACTTTGGCTTATTAACATCCCCTTAGTCGCAATAAACCACGGAAATCTAGGCGTTAGGTAATTATTATTGAGAATACCAAATTGTAACTAATCCCCGGAAGGCGTTATCAGGAAACGATTGTAGACATTTTGCTATGACCTGAATCCTTACTTTTTGTCAAATAATAAGGCGACGTTATTTGATTTGGATAAAGTCGAGATAAACAATCTGGGGTCAGAGGAACTACGAAATTCTAGTCAATGGTTTATTGATATGTCTTTTAGTAGCCCCTAAACTTTGGAGATTTTACTTTTTTGCAAGTCCCTTAAGTTCTTTTGTCAACTCCCTTGGTTTAAAATATTCATGCTCATGATATAAATAAATACTAGAATCATTTTTATCAATGATTCCATTTACGACTAAACCTAAGACGTTGTAATTGGATCTCTCTAATATCTCTTGAGCAGCGTTAGCACTATTAGAATCAATTACCCCAGGTCTAGCTACTAACAAAATCCCATCAGTCATTTGGCTTAAAGTCAAAGCATCGGCTGCCAAAAGGAGGGGAGGAGCATCAATAATTACAAAATCATAGTTATTTTGAGATGAGAAATTTTCAATTAATGATGCCATCCGTTTTGAGTCAAGCAAAGCAAGTGGGTTGGGAGGTCTAACTCCAGCAGTTAAGACATCGAGATTATCCATTACCTTAGATACAGTAATGTCAAATTCAGCCTGACCTATAAGAACCTCGCTCAAACCAACTGCATTGGTTAGTTGCCAGAGATGATGCTGAGAAGGAACTCGCATATCTGCATCAATTAGTAAAACTTTACGTCCTAGTTGAGCGATCGCTGCTGCCAAATTAGCTGAAACTGTAGACTTGCCTTCTTTAGGAACTGCGCTAGTTACCACGATAGTTTTGAGCACTTTATCTGAACTCAGGAATTTCAGATTGGCTTGAATCATCCGGTACATTTCGCTTGTTAAAGAGTGGGGCGTATCTCTGACAGCAATTGTTTGAACTGTTGACTCTGAATTTGAATAACGAGAGCGAATTTTTTTAACAGACAAAGGAACAATTCCCAGCAAAGTATATCCAAATACATCTCTGACTTCCTTAAGTGTTTTCAGAGATCTATCTCTCATTCCTAGAAAGAGAACAGTTGTAGTGGCCAAAAATAAACCGAACATCACTCCTAGCACTAAAACCACAACTTTTTTGCCTTCTACTGGCTTATTGGGGACTAAAGCCTGAGCAATAATCCGCGAGCTGGCTGTATTTGTATTCTCAACTAACTGTAATTCCTGAACCTTTTTTAATAGAGTTTGATATGTTGATTCTGCAACATCAACTTTCCGTTCTAACTCCCGCTGATTTTGTGCTAACTGGGGTATGATTTTCACTCGCTGTTCGTAGGTAGAACGGGAATTATTTAGAGAGGAAAGTCTTTTAATTAAGCCAAAGCGCTGTATTTCTGACTGGAGAAAATTTTCGATCAGGTTTTGTCTGAGTTCTCCAATCTGCAATAGGTTCTGCGGAATTTGTGTTTGATTGCCAACAGTCTGACCAATTTGCTGTTGCAGGAGAGATTTTAAGCTAGCTTTTTTTGCTACTAAGTTAACAATTACGGGGTTGTCATCTAGGAAACGGCTACGCTCAATCGCTAGCTGTTGGTCGGTTTCTTGAAGTTGTGTAAGAATTCCCTGGACTGCAGGTGACTGACTGAGGGCACTCACAGCGATCGCTTGCTGAGAATTTAGCTCTACTTTCTGGCGCAGTTCACTGGTTTGGGCGTTTACCTCATCCAGTTGAGCCTTAACAGTATCCATCTCATTGTCTAGATTTCCAATAGTCGTAACGGCTGACTTTGTCTCCTCTGATAGATCTGCTATCCGATGCTTCTGTTTAAATATACGAAGTGCTACTTCTGCATTATTAACAGCCTCTTGAGTTTTAGGAAGCTGCTTGGCAATAAATTGACGAGTTGCTGCTGCCTCAGAGCGATTTGTTATAATATCATTTTCTAAATAAAGCCTCATGATTGTGTTGACCACTGCCGCTGATTGTTCGGGGTCACGGCTGGTATAGCTAACTCGTAATACATCTGTGCCGCCAACAATTTTCATTACCACAGATTTTCGTAGTTTTTCTACTTCCAGAGGTTTACCTTCTTGGTCTTTAAGTCGTAGTTTGTCTATTACCTGCTGCAATAAAGTAGGTGAAGAAATAACTTCAATTTGAGTGTTTATAGGATTTTGAGTTGCTAGTAGGGATTTTAAATCTCCTGGATCTCCTCCTTCACCGTTACTAGGCAAAAGATTAGATCCTACTACTTTAAAAGAAGGAATTCTAAATAACAGTTTTCCTTCAGCTTCATAGGATGGCTTCATAAATTGTGTAGCTATAGCACTGAGCATAACTGTAGCTGCAAATATTGCAGTAGCAGGTAGCCACCATCGTTTCAAGATCAATAAGTAACGACTAAGGTCTAAATCAATAGATTCTCTAGATTCCATAGATTTTTCCAACATAAATCTTCCAAAGTACAGATATTAAGCAAGAAACTAAAAATTGACTTAGACAATGCACAAACCATTGCAATTGACAAGACTGATGCGATTTGACAATATGACAATAGTATAGACTATCTAAGTTACAAATTTAGTTCCCATTCTGACACCATGATGCCATAGTGTTGATACCATGCTAATCAGCAAAAAACTTGGGAAATTCTGGATTTGAGGTGAGTTAAAGGTGTCGTAACTCTCTGCCGCACCATAAATCAACCCTTTAGCGCCACTACATTCATTTAAAATTTTTTTGCCATTAGCCATTATTATTAAAATTTATTTTTCCATTATCAAAGGCTTGATTTGTTTCCTCGTAGATTATATGGCTCTACCCCTTGTCAAATCACCCATACTGTCCAAAGTTACTCAGCCCAGGAAAAAACTCACCGTTTAGTCAGTTTGCGATTTTTGACGATAAATATCTACCATTACTCAGCCTCACTTAATAGTGATTCCTAAATTTAAAGTAAGTATTAGCTTTGCCAAATTTTATCATAAGCTTCTAACAGTTTCGGAGCTTGATATTGCCACTCAAGGATCTTCTCCATTCTGCGTCGCCCCTCCGCTCCTATCTTTTCTCTACGTTCAGGAGAATCTAGAAGCTCTAGAATTTTCTCGGCAAATTCCACCTCATTATTAGGCTTGGCATAAAGAGATGCTTCCTGTGCAGAACGTCTTCCCTCTCGCAAATCAAACTGGACAATTGCTTTTCCCATTGCCATGTATTCGAGGATTTTATTCATGGTACAGTTTTCGTTATAAGCAGATGTTGGAGAAGGTTCTACACACACGTCACAACTAGAAAGCCGCTCTAAAAGTTCCTCCCCTTGCTTAAACCCTGTAAATTCTACAAACTCACTCACTTCTAGCTCTTTAGATAAGACTTTAAGTTTTTCGGCTGCTGGTCCACTACCAATTAACATAAAGTGAATATCTTGGCGATTTTTTTTGCGGACAATGTAATAGACCATTCTTAAGAGATAATCAATTCCCTCTGGTTCACCCATGACACCCATGTACCCTATCAAGTAGTTCTTACCTCTACGGTAATTGAGATTTGGGGACATTCGGCAAAAACGGGAAAGGTCGGGTGCACTACGAACTACAAAGATTTTCTCTGATTTTTTGTGCCCTCGGGTAAGAGCTACCTCTCGGTGCGATTCGTTCGTTGAAATTACTATATCTGCTGTGGCATAGGTCAAGCGTTCAGCCCAGCGTAATCCATGATAAAAAATATCCCGCCGTTGATACTTAGCTTCATACATCTCCGGACTGAGGTCATGATGATCGAAGATAACCCATGTGCCATAAAATAATTTAAACCATCCTGCTACTAAAAAAAGTAAATCCGGCGGATTACAAATATGGATCACATCAAAACCACGCTCTTGCCATACCCGTTGAGCTAGACGGAATTGCCAATTAATTGCCCAACTATACTCTCGAAGATACCCAATGACAGAACTTTCTTCTGGTGGTAGAGGATGACGGTAGACGTGAATCTGCTCGATAACCTCGTAGTCTTTTTCAAAACCATTACCTGTGGGTGAAATTACACTAACTTCATACCCAGCTTTTTGCAAAGTAGTTGCTTCCATCCATACCCGCCGATCAAAGGGAACTGGCAGATTTTCAACGATAATTAGTACTTTTTTAGGTAATGCCATAATCTCAATTCTTAATGAGTTTTGTAAAAGACTGACTTGTCAATTCTAAAATCTGCCTTTTTTGGGGAAATTTTAGTCATACCTGGGGAAACTGGACTCAATAACCTGCATATCTGCATCCTCATAGCTTTCAGTCTTGCAATTGCTAGCTGTTTACACTCACATTATTGATCATTTGAATTTAATAGTGAACGATATAAATCAAGAAAAGAAACCCAGTGATTTTTGATATCAAGAGCCAAAACACTTGTTCTCGCTTTAGAACCTAGAGAAAGCCTCAAACCCTCATTTCCAATTAAAGACTTCATAGCATCTGATAACTGATCAACATTACCTGAATTAACAATTAATCCATTTTCAGATTGAGTAACTATTTCAGGTATGCCTCCTACTGGTGTAACTATGACTGGTAACTCCCAAGCCATTGCTTCCAGCATTGCTAATGGAAGACCTTCGTTGTAAGAGGGCAACACAAAAACATCTGCTTTAGTTAAAAGAATATCACGTTCATCTGACCCTATCCAGCCAGGCAATTGTATATAATTTTCTAGACTTAAAGTCGTAACTAAATTACGTGCTTGTTCTATATCTCCATCTCCTGCCATAATCATACTTGATCTTGCTTTATATTCAGTAGGCAAAAAAGAAAAAGCTTTGATCAAATCAAATGCTCCTTTCCGTTGACCGATTCGTCCTAAAAAAAGTAAGTTCACTTTTTTAGAAACTGAACGGTCTGGAACTTCAGCAGGAATTTTTACTGGATTGTAAAAAACTACAACTTGTTCAGGTTTCAGGCCAAGTTTTTCTATGTAGAAGCTTTTCCAGCTTTCAGATAATACAATTAAGCGTTGACACTTGCCAAATATCCAACTTAGTAATTTCTGAATCCATTTTGCAAGTCCAGCGTAGAAAAGATGAAATTGACTACCATGAGCATGTAAAATTATCGGTTTGTGAAATCCCCCAGCTAAAAGTATCATAATTGCTTGTCGGAAAACACTGCCGCGCTGTGAAATTTGAATTTGAACAATATCAACTTCTTCCTTTATTAACATCCATAAAAATTTCCATATGGCTTTCAAAAAAACCATAACTTTGAGTGTTATAGATCCTTCCTCATGAGTAATAATATGACATATTTTGACTTCAGAAGGAGCATACGCCAAAAAAAGTTTCTCGTAACCGGAAATACCACCCTGCTGGAGTAAACTAGGACCTAGCATGATAATCTTGAGAGTATTACTTAGACACATAAGCTGTAATTTTTTAATTATTTGGTCTATCTTTGATTAATGTATCAACGAAAGAATCACAAATTATCATTTGATTAATTTTCCCAGATTCAAAGCGCTGCCAATCCCTTTCCTAAAACGTGGAAAGTCTATTGATTCTATTTTTACAAATTTGCGCGTGTAGAAAGTTTGTTTGATAATATCGCTGATACATAAAGTATCCATTGCACACTATTTTGCTCTAAGAATGTAGTTTCAGCAAGATTTGAAAGAATAATAACAGTAAAATAGACTAAGAGCCATAAACTTTCAGATGTTTTATTCCACCGGATTAAATATATTGCTTTTAATAAATTAATAACGAACCCAATTAAAAAAACCGAGAATCCTAATAGACCCAACTCTAACCAGAGATCCAGAAAACCATTGTGAGCATTAGGAGCATTCCATTGTATCGTTTGTTGAACAATAGTAGACTCACTATTATTCTCTATCCAGAATGCTCCATAGCCATATCCTAGTAACGGTTTTTTCGCAATCATTTCCAACACAGCAGACCATATTTCTGAACGTCCAGTAAGTGTTGTGTCCTTACCTACTGAACCTAAAATTGTATCCGCTTCTGATATAAACCAGGTATAAAAAGCTATGGCAATGGTTGATATGAAGGTCAAAATAGGTATCATCACTTTATACTTTAAATGTAAAATTCGATAATATATAACAACAGCTGCTGTAATGATTATAAAATTAACTATAGATGTTGTTGATTTTGAGAAGAATATAAGTACTCCAGAAGTAACATACCCAAGCCATGAAACCCAGCGATTTTCTTGATTAGTCATAGCTTGGAAGAAAAATATTGCTGCACTCAACACAAATGTCTCACCAAGAACATTCTTACTTGGGTATATTCCTCGCCAACCAGCTCCATCAATATCGTTTCCAAGACCATATTGTGGTAGAAATATAACAAATAAGAAGCACATTACTGCTGAGAAGCCAAACATGTATGCACATAACTTCAGTTGCTCGTTTAAGGTGTAGCGTGAAGCTAAATAAAGTCCAAAGATAGTTGTTGCTACCAGAGCAAAAACGCGACGTCCAGTAGTGTCTGGATCTAAAGACCAAAAACTAGAAAGTGCACAAACTCCAATCAATGCCCAAATAAACTTATCTCTGCTAAAAACGTAAGTAACCTTCTTCCAGCGTAAAGCAATTAACGAAAGGCTAACTATATATGTAAAAGTAAAAAAGAATCGAAATATAGTTCTATCAGTGTCTTTTACGGTAAAGCCATCCGTCAGAAGAGGGATTAGCGGAGTTCCTGAGTAGATCATCAAGCAAGTTACTGTAAGTATTTGTTCGGCAGAAATTAAAAATTTCCTCATTTTTTATGATTATGTATACATATAGAAAACAGATTAAGCAAGTCAGGGATTCATGGTTGGTAGTCTAAGTTTATTTTGAGAAATACTTTATTTATTAGATTTGTAATTATTATTTTCGTTAAATGCTCTAATGAGTACAGTTGTATTAATGTGTCATTTTTATAGTTTTTTGATAAACTTCCACAGTTTGACCAGCAATATTTGACCAATTTAAATCTTCTTGAGAGCGAGCTAGTGCCGCTGTTTGCATACCTTGTTGCAAGTCGCGATTCTTTAGCAAACAAATGATAGCATCAGCTAAAGCTGAAACGTCACGGGGTGGAACTAATAACCCATCTTTTTTATGTTGAACTATCTCACTCAATCCCCCCACTTCAGAAGCTACAACCAGCGTTCCCATTCCATAAGACAAAGCTGCCACACCACTTTGAGACGCTTCGATATATGGCAGAACTGTTGCCGTGCTGCGTTTAAATAGATTACCTACTTCTTCAAGAGGGATAAAGTCATTGATAATCTTGTAGCGTTTCTCATCATAACCATTAGGGAAATATTGCCTTATGTTTTCTCCCTTTCCAGCAATAATTAGCTTGACTTCAGGTATACATTCAGCAATTAAGGGCATAGCTTCAAGCAAATATTTCAATCCTTTATAGGGCAAGATACGTCCAAAAAATAGCAAGGTACATGGCTCACGGGCTTGAATATTTTGACTACTTCGACGCTGATACAAACTACCAAGTTCCCCATGAGGTAAAACATTGACTCGCTCTTGAGGTATACGAAATTGCTCAATTAGAATTTTTTTTAGTTGATTAGTATGGACAATCAATTGTTGGGAACGGTAGAAGCCAATACGTCTGGTATACTCGGAACCAAATGCAGTGCTGTTATCCCCTGGGTGACGGAATATATCGTGGATGGTTGTCACCAATGGTGGCATTTTGTTGAGTAACAAAGTCCAATCGTACCAAGGATCGTTAGTTTCTTGCACATGTAAAACATCTGGCTGTATGTTTTTGATGATATGCATCATAGTGCCCATAGACAATAGGTTGCGCGGGTCGCGAATCCGTGGTTTTTTAAAGCTAACGACGTGGATATTGGAATCAAGAACCTTACTACAGACATCTGAAATTTTTTCTGGATGAATTAGCGTTAAATCAACATATTTAACCAAACTGTTTGCTAATTCTATGGTGTAGTCTTCAAAGCCAAAATGTAATAGAGCAACCTTAATCATAATTAAAATTATATTTTCATTTAAATTATTTATTTAATCAACAAATTTGGATGTATTATTAGCAGGATTTTTTATTAAAAGTTTTACCTACAAAAAATGAAAACCACCAAACGCACGAATACCTAGATAACTCACAAATAAACCATAGGCATAAATTGCAAAAATTAGAGTGAACATAAAATCTAAGCTAAATTTTTTGCAATAAGACAAATACAAATAGCATTAAAATGCTTATCATTAAGGCTCGGATCATAATTCGCCATAAGTTTAATGAAAATAGGCGAGTATAGGTGAAATAAATAAATTGGCTAAAACCAAGAATAGTCATTAATAATACCATTAAGGCTGCACAAATTAACTTATATTGGGAAACTAATACAACGCCTCCCAAGCTTCCCAATTACGTTATAACTTGACTTGTTCAAATATATAGTTAGAAGTTTTTCTAGCCATTCTATACATACCTGGCTTTATTTTTTCTTAGTAAGCACCTTCTTTTTTCAAAACTACCATAACTGTTTTGAGCAGAATTTCAAAGTCTAACCCAAGCGACCAATTTTCAATGTAGTTAAGATCAAGATTAATCACTTGTTCAAAATCTAAAATATCAGAGCGACCTGAGACTTGCCAAAGACCTGTAATACCAGGTAAAACTTCATGTCGGATAAAATGATGTTCAGAAAACTTATCAACATCTCTAGTAGGTAAAGGGCGAGGTCCTACTATACTCATTTCTCCAAAGATAACATTAAAAAGTTGAGGTAATTCGTCTAAGCTGTAACGACGAAGAAATTTTCCAACACGGGTAATGCGAGGATCGTCTTTAATCTTAAAGATAATCCCATCTTTCGCTTCATTTAATGCTTCTAATTCTTTCTGTAATTTTTCCGCATCAGACCTCATAGTTCTGAATTTCCATACTTTAAACTGTTGCCCATGTAAACCTATACGGGTTTGCCTGTAAAATATTGTGCCGGGAGAGTCCAGTTTGATAGCTATAGCTATAGCTATATAAATAGGGAATGATAACATTACAAATAAAGCCGCGAAGCAAAAATCACAACTGCGCTTTATCCAAAAATCTTTACCTGTAATTATTGGACAATCCAAGCTGAGACAAGGCATTCCTCCTATTCTATTAAATTCTACATTTTTATAAATCGGTTTTAATTCCATTGGCAAAATATGCACTTGGATGCCAGATGCTTGAAATAACCAGCATAAAAACATTCTGTTTTTTAGAGCATCCCAAGATATAAAAACTTCTGTTACAGCTAATTGATTAAGTTGATTCAAGGTTTGCTGACGTTGATATCTGTCTAATGAATTAGCATTCGCCGTTCCAGATACGATGTAATGTTTTTCTTTTTTTATAAAACTAGCAATCTGTTCATGATCTTGAGGATCACAAATAATGAATACAGAAGAACGAACTATTTTTTTCTGCTTACGCAGATATTCAAGAGTAAGATTTACAGCATATCTACCAGTACAAATAAATAATATACTTAGCACCCAAGATAATAAAATTAATCTTGGACGTGTAATATCAACAACTGGTTTATACAAAGAACAAACAAGAAGTATTAATCCATGAGCAAAAGTTAGTGATTTGATGATATTGAAATAGTCATAGCGGTTTTGACCTTCTCGATAAATACCTTGGACAGCTAGTGATCCTATTTGAATCCCAATAGTTATTAAAATCGGTAAATAATGACTCGGTATATACCTAGTAAAATGCCCATAAGAAGATTGATATCCAGCTAAAACCCAAGCTAAAGATAAAAGAGTATAGTCTACTAAAAACAATGTTATTAATCTCAACCACCACGAACCCTTTCGTACCCGGACAAATGCAGATGCACGTAAATCCAAAGGCACTTCACTGAATTTATTTGTTGTAATGCTTTGATTACTCATAGTTAGGAACACTTAATGTAGTTATTTGATGGAAATTTATATAAGACAAGTAGGGTATTTCACATTTTTATTTCAAAGAAACTATGACTTTGTAGTCTACTATTAACCATTTTGTTTGGAGTCACTTTAAGTTCTTAAGCAAAAGCATTTTCCAGGGTCGGTTTGAGTGCGGTTACTACCCAGATATTTAGCTTTTGTTGCAGGGTAAAATCCAATTTAGTCTGGAAATTTTGAGCTTTGATGCCAAAAATTTCTTGGGGAGTTAACTTAATAGTTTAATAAAATTCCTAACCTTAATAATTAAGTAGGTCAGGTATAAATATTAGGATTTTTAAGGTGCGTAATAGTTGAACTGAATTACTACAGTTCCATTGCAGAGTTGCACTTCTATAATAATGATAATTCCTTCCTAAATTACTGTAGCATGTTTAGCTAGACTAATTTAGCCTTGCTTAGAAGTTCTCTGTTTATTTACGCATAATTACTGATTAACAAAACTTACACACATAACTTATAACAAAATGCATCAAAAATTTGATTATTGTTACAAAAATTTACATACTGGTGATTGTGGTTATTGGGTCAGTCTCATGGGCATTTCTAGACAATTGGTCACAGATTCATGAAAATAAATTCTAATAACTGGAAATAATATCAACAAGGCTTCATCTTTGTAAGTCTTGCCATATCTGGTTTATAGACATTTTTTACTCCTGACAGAGAGCCAATTTTTTTGTGCCTGTAACATTGCATTTTGGACCGTTCTAATCTTGAACTATCAAAAATTGAGGGATTGGGCATGGTGGCATTACCATAAAAAATTAACATTGGATTTGCTTACTGCAAGTCTTGGCTTGTAGCCAAACGGCTTGAATGGGTGTTCGCTGCAAGAAAAAACTGAAGATTTTATTTGTATCTTACGTCACATTGATATATATGTTAAGTCCATGTGCAAAATTTTAGCTTCATATATGCTTTATCTATAGTGACATGAAACCCACCTGATGAGGGTTTCACTGAGTCGGCATAAGTAGGAAAGCACAAATTAAAGATAACTATCTAAAGAAAGATGAACCAGGCTAAAACCCTCTTTTTCCAGCCTTCTGCATTATTCCAATGACAACTTTTTACACCAACCTACTTATATTATTTAAGCGAATCATAATTATAGCTTTACATTATTTTTACATATAAAGAAACATAATGAAGATTCGGTAATAATTATTTTTTCATTTAGCAAATTGTTATAAAAAACGATAAAGTCTTTTCAGTGTTGTATTTAGTCTATCTAAGTACGTAAAAAAATATTTGCCAAAGAAAGGTAAAGTCGCAAATCAAATGCTTTTGTATGACTGGATCTTAACAATGCAATAGTGCATTTTTTAATTTTAATTTGACTTAAAAGTTTTAGTTAGAAAGTAACGAATAAAAATATGGGAATTATTATGTTAAGTGGAAATCGATTAGCTAGAGCTTTAAATACTAATTATTTTTGAAAATGCGTATAGGTCTGCGTTCAGCTTTGCCATTGCAATTCACGCAGCGTCCCACTCTTAAAGCAAGGTAGGCTTTGGTTGTATAAATTTAGACTTTTATCTTGAAAGCGTTAATATGCAGCATTACTTACATATAATAAATAATTTGCTATAAACACACCATACATAGTAATAAATAAATTAAAAAAATGCTATTTCCTGATGGAGTTGATATATAGAAAATGCAGATAAATAGCCAGACTTCAGAATATAAGCAAAATATTCCGTTAGATACCTTAAGTCAGATCATTGGCACTCAAGTTTTACAGGAATGGAATGAAACCCAAGCACTTCATCATCACGATCTGTGCATCCATCAAATGTTTGAGATGCAAGTAGAGCGATCGCCCCAAGCCATTGCTGTAGTATTTGAAAATACACAACTTACTTATCGGCAGTTAAACCACCGAGCCAATCAACTAGCGCACCACCTACGTGCTTTAGGGGTTGGGTCTGAAGTACTTGTAGGCATTTGCCTAGAGCGCTCCTTGGAAATGATTCTAGGACTTCTGGCAATTCTGAAAGCTGGAGGTGCTTATGTACCTTTAGATCCTGCATATCCCTCAGAGCGTTTAGCCTTCATTTTGGAAGACACCCAGACACCAGTATTGTTAACCCAAGAAAAATTTGTCAATAATTTACCACCGCATGAAGCACAAGTAATTTGTCTAGACTCAAACTGGCAAGGGAATATCCGAAACAGTCAAGAAAATCCTCTAAATGAGACAACGGCTGATAATCTTATCTACGTAATCTACACATCAGGATCTACAGGACAGCCTAAGGGTGTAATGATCCCTCATCGGGGGATTTGCAATCAACTGTACTGGAAGCAAACAACTTTTGGATTAACTCAGGCTGACAAAGTTTTACTGACTATTTCTTTTAGCTTCGACCCCTCAGTGTGGCAGATATTCTGGCCATTGTGCTTCGGAGGGCAATTGATCATAGCTCGACCTGGTGGACATCAAGATACTGCCTACCTTGTGAAGGTGATTACTGAGCAGCAAATCACAGTCCTGGCCTTAGTCCCTTCTATACTCCGTGTCTTATTGGAAGAGAAGGGAATTGAGAATTGCCGATTCATCAAGCACATTACCTGCGGTGGTGAAGCTTTACCTGGTGAACTCATAGAACGCTTTTTTGCTCAACTGAATTTGGACAATGTTCTCCATAATTGCTATGGTCCGACAGAAGCTTCCATTGATACCACTTTCTGGACTTGCCAGCGCGGCACTAATTACGCCATTGCTCCCATTGGTCGCCCGATTACTAATGCAGAGATTCACATCCTCGATGAAAATTTGCAGCCTGTGCCTTTTGGAGAATCAGGTGAACTACACATTGGCGGTATTGGTTTAGCGCAAGGCTATTTTAACCGTCCAGAATTGACCATAGACAAGTTCATTTTCGACCCTTTTAGTTCTAAAAGAGGGGCACGTCTTTACAAAACTGGGGATTTAGCACGTTATTTGAGCGATGGTAACATCGAGTTCCTTGGTCGTATTGACCACCAAGTGAAAATACGTGGCTTCCGAATTGAATTGGGAGAAATTGAAGCCATATTAGGTCAACATCCGGCACTGACACAGACTCTAGTCATAGCTAGAGAGGATGTTCCTGGTGACAAGCAACTCGTGGCATATGTTGTTGCCAGTCCAGAGCAAATCCCTAGCCAGTCTGAATTGCGTCGCTTTTTGGAAACTCGGCTACCTGAATACATGGTGCCTAGTTTTTTTGTATTTTTGGACACCCTACCATTAAATCCCAACGGTAAAATAGACCGCCGCGCCTTGCCTGCACCGGATACATTTCCTCTTAGGCTCTCAACTAACTTTGTTCCACCTGAGAATTCGACAGAACAAGTTTTAGCTACAATCTGGGCGAAAGTTTTGCGTCTGGAACAAGTAGGCATCCACGACAATTTTTTTGAATTGGGAGGTCATTCACTGCTGGCTACTCAAGTCATGTCTCGAGTTCGCCAAGCCTTTCGGATAGAAATACCGTTGCAACTCTTATTTAAGAATCCAACGATCGCTACTTTAGCTCAAGCGTTGGCCCAAAATGAGAGTCAAGAAAATGATCCCCAAAATCAAACTATTCCCCAAATAGCCAACCGAGAGTCAGCCCCTTTATCCTTTGCCCAGCAGCGAGTGTGGTTTTTGCAGCAGTTGCAACCCAACAGCCGAGCATATATCCTCTCGAATGCACAGCGCTTAACGGGCAAGTTAAATGCGCGTGTTTTGCAACAGTCATTAGATGCGATCATTGTCCATCACGAGACACTACGAACAAACTTTATTACATCACTTGATGGTAGCCCCATACAAGTAATTGGCACGCCTCGGCCAGTGGAATTCAAAATAATTAAGGTAGCACCGGAGCAAGTGGAATGTCTCCTAAATCAAGAGGCGCAACGCCCCTTCAACTTAGAATCTGACTTGATGCTCAGAGCTACTTTGCTCCAAATAGATGAACAGGAGCATATACTCTTATTGGTCATGCACCACATCGCCTCAGATGGTTGGTCAATAGGCATTATCGAGCAGCAGTTAGCAGACGTTTATCAAGCCTTTTTGAGCGGTAAGCCTTCCCCCCTGCCAAAATTGCCTATTCAGTATGCAGATTTTGCTGTGTGGCAGCACCAATGGCTATCAGGTGAAATACTCTCCAACCAAATTAATTATTGGAAAACTCAGTTAGCAGGTGCTAATACTGTATTAGAATTACCAACCGACCGACCACGGCCACCAGTCCAAACTTACCAGGGAGCAGTGCAATCCCTGATGTTACCCCAGAAGCTGAGTGCATCTCTAAAAGAACTCTCGCATCAGCAGGGTGTCACCCTATTCATGACATTGCTGGCGGCTTTTGGGATAGTATTGCACCGCTACACTGGGCAAGAAGACATTCTCATCGGTTCTCCCATTGCTGGTCGCAACCAAGTTGAAACCGAAGGGTTGATTGGGTTCTTTGTCAATACCCTAGCTATACGCACTAACCTTTCAGGTAACCCAAGTTTCCAACAGTTACTTAGTCAAGTTCGAGAAGTAACACTAAAAGCTTATGCCCACCAAGACCTGCCCTTCGAGAAGCTAGTAGAAGAACTACAGCCAGAACGAGATTTGAGCCACTCGCCGTTGTTTCAGGTAATGTTTGCCTTCCACAATACCCCAAGCGAACTCTGGGAACTTCCGGGATTGACCATTACCCCTCTAGAAGTCCATAACGATACCTCAAAGTTCGAGCTTACCTTCGATATTAAAGAAACTCCAGAGGGGATCAAAGGTGGAATTGAATACAACACAGACTTATTCGATGCTACAACGATCGCTCGAATGCTAGGGCATTTCCAAACTTTACTTGAAGGTATCGTCGCCAACCCAGAACAGCATATTTCAAATTTACCTCTGTTAACAGCAGCCCAACAGCATCAGCTACTAATAGAGTGGAATAATACCCAAACTGATTACCCCAAAAATACCTGCATCCATCAGTTATTTGAAGCTCAAACCGAAAGAACTCCCAACGCCATTGCTGTAATCTTTGAGAACCAGCAACTAACTTACCAGCAACTCAATCACCGTGCTAATCAGCTAGCGCATTACCTGATATCACTGGGGGTCAAACCAGAGATGCTGGTGGGGATTTGTGTGGAGCGATCGCTAAATCTAATAGTTGGAATTTTAGGTATCCTGAAAGCAGGTGCAGCCTATGTACCCCTAGACCCGGCCTATCCCCAAGAGCGCTTGGCGTTCATGTTGCAAGACTCGCAAATTTCCATTTTATTAACCCAGCAACATTTATTAAAAACTCTTCCATCCCACCAAGCCCAAGTTATCTTTTTAGATAGCGACAGGGATTGCATTGCCGCACATCAGCAAAATTCGCCACAAAGCTACATTGATCCCGATAATTTAATTTACACAATTTATACTTCTGGCTCCACAGGAAAACCCAAAGGTGTACAAATTACCCATCGCAGCGTCCTCAACTTCCTCACGGGGATGCAACAGCACCTACAATTAACCAACCTTGATAGTCTGTTGTCAGTTACTTCCCTATCTTTTGATATTGCGGTTTTAGAAATTTTTCTTCCCCTAACACTAGGAGCCAAGGTAATTTTAGTCAGTCGGAAAGTTACTGCCGACGGTTTACAGTTATTACAACAACTTAATAACTCTGCTGCAACTGTTATGCAAGCCACTCCTGTGACTTGGCAAATCTTACTAGAAGCGGGATGGAAAGGAAATGCCCAACTGAAAATTCTCTGTGGTGGTGAAGCCTTACCTGAAAATTTAGCTACCCACTTACGTCAAAGAGGTGCTGAAGTTTGGAACTTATACGGACCGACAGAAACAACTGTTTGGTCTACAATTCATCGAATTGAGCAGGAAGAAGCTTTTGTGAGCATTGGCCGTCCTATAGCCAACACCCAGATTTACATTTTAGATAAATATTTGCAACCCGTCCCTGTGGGTGTTGCAGGACAACTATATATTGGTGGTGCAGGGTTATCACGGGGTTATTTCCATCAGCCTAAATTAACAACAGAAAAATTTATTCCTAATCCATTCAGTTGCGACTTTGAAAGCCGTCTTTACAAAACAGGTGACTTAGCCCGTTACCTAAGTGATGGTAATATCGAATATCTTGGTCGCCTCGATAATCAAGTAAAAATTCGTGGTTTCCGCATCGAACTTGGAGAAATTGAAGCTTTATTAGCACAACACCCCAATATACAGCAAACTGTCGTCACAGCTAGAGTTGATAATCCAGAAAACCAGCGACTAGTCGCCTACATCGTTCCTCACCCAGAACAGACACCAACCACAGACGAACTGCGCCATTTCCTCAAACAGAAACTGCCAGAATATATGGTGCCTAGTGCTTTCGTTTTACTAGACACCTTACCCCTAACCCCTAACGGCAAAATCGACCGCCGCGCTTTACCAGCACCAGACTCAACAAGGCTTGATTCAGAAAACACCTATCTGGCTCCCCGTGATGAATTAGAATTCCAACTGACCAAAATTTGGGAACAAGTTCTGGGCATTGAGCCTATCGGTGTCAGGGACAACTTCTTTGAGCTAGGAGGACACTCCATATTAGCAGTAAAACTGTTTTGGCAAATTGAAAAGACATTTAGTAAAAATCTGCCTCTTGCGATTCTGTTCCAGTCAGGTACTGTAGAGGCTCTAGCCAAAATAATTTGCCAAGAAGAAGATATAGCAATAAATTTGGCTTTAGTAAATACCTTAGACGAATCAAAATCTAGTTGGTCATCTCTCTTAGAAATTCAACCCAATGGTTCAAAACCACCTTTTTTCTGTATTCACGGACTGGGTGGAGAAGTCTTGTGTTTCCGTGAATTGGCGCTGCATCTGGGATCAGATCAACCATTCTACGCACTACAGCCACAAGGGCTAGATGGAAAACAGCCTTTGCATACGCGGATTGAAGACATGGCAACTCACTACATTCAAGAAATCCAGACCCTTCAGCCCAATGGCCCTTATTTTCTGGGAGGTTATTCTTTTGGGGGTATAGTTGCTTTCGAGATGGCTCGGCAACTCCAAGAGCAAGGCGAACAAGTTGGTATTCTAGTTATGGTTGATAGTTGTCGTCCAGGTTATAGCTGGCGGGCATCATTTCTCAAGCGAGTTTTTTTGCATTTAAATAATATTGTTCAACAAGGACCTACCTACCTTTGGCAAATGGCTGTGAGATGGAATTATTGGCGTAAGCGCCGTCTCCAAAATAGATATAACCGTTACTTGCAAGAAATAGTTGATTTACCTGAAACTGACAAGCACTTAAAAATTATAGATGCTAACACTCAAGCCATCAGTGAATATATCTTTTCACCTTACCTTGGTCAAGCTATTCTCTTGCGAACAGAGGATCAAAGTCGGGACGAAGCTATAGGCACAGAATACGATCCTCAATTCGGCTGGGGCGACGTAGTTGCTGGAGAATTAGATGTCCATTACGTTCCCGGATCTCACCATGGCCTACTTAATGAGCCGCAAGTACAGGTGTTAGCCGAAACATTGAGAAATTGCTTAATCCAAGCGCAGTCTCTAAAGAATTAATTTGACAATCTGCTACCTTCGCAAAAGAAGTCAACCGTCCGATAAACAATTCATAATTACTTGTTGATTCCTGGAAAAGTTGCTCAGTCTATAGGAGTAATTTTAACGGTGATTAGAACACTCGCTCAAATCCCGTGGAAAATCTCCTGCCTAGTCCTGATACCATTTCTTTGTGAGGCTGCGCCAAATTTTCTTGGCTTCTTCTTTCTTGCTTTGTGTCCAACTCTTGGAGACCCAACTCTTAGAGAGGCTGCGCCAGCGGCATGGTTCGACTACTTCGGCTACGCTCAGTACAAGTGCGCTCACCAGCCGTTCAGGGCATCGCGCTGCGCGTAGCTTGCTTCTCCGTAGGAGTATGCGGTTCGTTCCTCATATAGTTTGGCGCATCTTCATACAGAATTGGTATGAGCAATTTAATAATCTGATAAATCTTGCTAGTGTCATAGATTGAACAGAGGTAATTATTGTCGCACAGTAGGCTTGAATGACTATCGTTTTTAGATTTTAAGTTGTAAACAATCCACAATTCACTGATGCTATATAGACGATTTGGACGCACAGAATTACAAATGCCAGTGTTTTCCTGCGGTGGCATGAGATATCAGTTCAAATGGGAAGATGTTCACAATAATGAAATTCCTGCTGATAACCAGGCGAATCTGGAAGCGACTATTAGAAAGGCAGTTGAGGTTGGGATTAATCATATTGAAACTGCTCGTGGTTATGGCAGTTCCGAAATGCAATTGGGGAGAATATTGCCCCAGTTTCCCCGCGAAAAGTTGATTGTTCAGACCAAAGTAAACCCAACAGCAGATGCGAAAGAATTCCGTAATAAATTTGAACAATCATTGAAAAATCTCCAACTAGATTATGTTGACCTTTTAGGGTTGCACGGCATCAATCATGCTGAGTCATTCGACTACAGTATCCGTCCTGGTGGCTGTTTGGAAGTAGCGCAGCAATTGCAAGCTGAGGGAAAAGTCAGATTTATTGGCTTTTCTACACATGGCTCAACAGATATGATTGTGCAGACAATTAATACTAATAAATTTGATTACGTGAACCTGCACTGGTACTACATTAATCAATGGAATTGGGAGGCAATTGAAGCAGCTAAACGCCACGATATGGGGGTGTTTATTATTAGCCCATCTGATAAAGGAGGTTTGTTATATAAACCTCCAGAAAAATTAGTAAATCTTTGCGCTCCTTTGAGTCCAATGGTGTTTAATGATTTGTTTTGTTTGAGTCATCAACAAGTGCATACCCTGAGTTTAGGAGCAGCAAAACCACAAGATTTTGATGAACACCTGAAAACTTTAGAATTAGTAGACCGGGCATGGTCAATTTTGCCACCAATTTTAGCAAGGTTGGAATCAGAAGCGATCGCTACTTTGGGAGAAGATTGGGTAAAATCCTGGCAGACAAATCTACCAACCTTTGACCAAACCCCTGGTGAGGTAAACATTCGGGTGATTTTGTGGCTGCGGAATCTAGCGATCGCCTACGATCTGCTAGACTACGCTAAAATGCGCTACAACCTGCTTGGCAATGCCAGCCACTGGTTTCCTGGTAACAAAGCTGATCGGTTAGAGGAATTAGACTTGCGGCAATGTCTCGCCCGCAATCCCCACGCCGATAAAATCCCCCAAGTTTTGGAACAAGCCCATCAGTTGTTAGGGGGTGAAGCTGTCAAACGTCTATCTAAGACTTGATAAATTGCATAAATAGGGCATTGGGCATGGGAAATAGTAAACAATAATTATCAATGCCCAATGCCTAATGCCCGATCCCCAATACAACTCTTGGAAAAGCTGGCGCTTAAGGCGTAGCTATGCCGCAGGCTTTACGGCTTCTCTACTAGACGCTCTTAGGTTCGCTCAGTACAAGTGCCCAACACTAATCAGATTTTGTCGTATCCGATGATTTATTTCCTTTCGGTACGACTAGCACCTTATCAACGCGGTTACCATCCATATCCATCACTTCAATTCGCATACTTTGCCATTCAAAATAATCTGCTGCGGCAGGAATACGACCTAAATTGGTGATCACAAAACCGCCTAAGGTTTGATAACTGCCGCGTTCCTCAGATTGCCACTCTTCCATACCGAAAAGTTCCAAAAAATCTTCTACAGGCAACATCCCATCCAAAAGCCAGGAACCATCTTCGCGTTGCACAGCTTGTGGTTGATCCTGCCCATCTGTTGAAGGAACATCACCCACGATTTCGCTCATGATGTCGTTGAGAGTGACTAATCCTTGAATCACGCCGTATTCATCGACTACTAGCGCCATGTGAGTGATAGTTTGCTTGAACAATTCCAAAACTTTCAAACCACGGGTGCTTTCTGGCACGAATACTGGCTGTCGCAATCCCACCGTCAAGTCTAGCGGTTCTCCTCGGAAACTCCTGGCTAATAAGTCGGTAACTGGGATAACACCCAGCACATTGTCAAGTCCCCCCTGACAAACTGGATACCGAGAATAGGCACTATCAACCATTTTTTGGCGATTTTCTTCAGCAGTGTCTTCTAAGTCCAGCCAGACAATATCGGGACGGGGTGTCATTAAGTAGCTAACAGGGCGATCGCCTAAACGAAAGACTCGCTCCACCATATCCTGTTCGGCTTCCTCAAAGGTTCCCGCCTCGGTGCCTTGCTCAATTAAGATTTTAATTTCTTCTTCGGTGACTTGCGGCTCGGTAGAAGCTGTAATTCCTAGCACTCGCAGGATCAAATCTGTAGAAGCGCTTAAGAGATAGACTACTGGAGAAGCGATCGCCGCCAAAGCTTGCATCGGAATAGCTACAATTGATGCAATCCTTTCTGGGTTATTTAATGCCAGACGCTTCGGTACCAATTCGCCAACAATGAGTGAGAAATAGGTAATGAGCAAAACCACTATTCCGAAAGAAAGCGGGTCACTATAAGGTGCTAATAAAGGGACACGTTTTATATAGACTGCCACTCGGTTGGCAATTGTTGCTCCTCCAAAAGCACCAGTCAGGATACCGATTAGGGAAATACCTATTTGAACAGTTGACAGGAAATGATTTGGAGATTCAGCTAGTTTTAATGCTGCCTTTGCCTTGGGATCTCCTTGATTGGCAAGCTGTTGTAGTCTAACTTTCCGGGCTGAGACAATTGCCATCTCAGACATAGAAAACACGCCGTTGGCAATAATTAGCACCAAAATGATTAAAATTTCAAAAGTTGTGGAGGACATGTTTAAAATTGCTGCTTATCAGAGCGAACGTAGCTCAATTTTTAGTATCTAGGATTAAAGGTGCATCTATAAATGCTTTGACTGTACACAAAGTAGTAGTTATAGTTCTTAAGTCTATTAGTCGCTCTGCATTATTCTTCCACCCAAAGAATAAGAAGACTGTTAACACTTTTAAAATAGTTGACATAAACTGCTTCAAGATTTTCTGACCCACAAAGACTCCCACCGCAAGTAGTACTTATGTCATTTTCTTCTATTGTGCGTGCCTTAGCGCGATCGCCGCTCACCACTGAATTTATTTCTAAACTAAACCGACAACAAGAATTGCGGTTAAATGGCATTCCCAGGCTGCCCAAGGCTCTGGTGGCTTCGGCATTAGCGCGGGCTACGGGCAAGGATTTATTTGTAGTTTGCGCCACTCTGGAAGAAGCTGGACGCGTTTACGCGCAACTTGAGGCAATGGGATGGCAAACAGTACATTTTTACCCCACCTCCGAGGCTTCTCCCTACGAACCTTTTGACCCGGAAACTGAAATGAGTTGGGGACAAATGCAGGTACTGGCAGATTTGAGTATGGGGCATGGGGAAGAAAACCAGATTCCCAATCCCTCACAATTACCCAAGATGGCGATTGTGGCTACTCAAGGGGCGCTACAACCCCACTTACCACCGCCAGAAGCTTTTAGGCAATTCTGTCTTACCCTGAAGCGGGGGATGGAATTAGACTTGAATGCCTTCAGTGAGAAAATAACTATTCTAGGGTACGAACGAGTCCCTTTGGTGGAAACAGAAGGACAGTGGAGCCGACGGGGCGATATTGTTGATGTGTTTCCAGTTTCATCTGAGTTTCCAGTCCGGCTGGAATGGTTTGGCGATGAAATCGAGCAAATGCGGGAATTTGACCCTGCAACTCAACGTTCCGCCCTAGACAAAGTTAATCGGTTAATTCTTACCCCTACTAGCTTTGCTCCCGTGGTGATGGCGGCACTCAAGAATAGTTCTGAGTTAGGAGTTAGGAGTTATGAGTTAAATTCTGAATCAGAACTTAGTACTCAGAACTCATCACTCTTGGAGGGTAGTCGTCGCTTTTTGGGGTTAGCTTTCGAGCAACCAGCATCTGTGCTAAACTACTTAGCAGAAAATACCTTGATTGCCATTGATGAGCCAGAACAGTGTCATGCTCATAGTGATCGCTGGGTGGAAAATGCTGAGGAACAGTGGATAATGGCGCATGGGGAAGAATCTAGTCCCCCAACATTGCCGAAAATTCATCGGTCTTTTGATCAGTGTCTGGCTGACGTTGCCAAATTTAAAACATTATATTTATCGGAACTCTCAGAGGAAAATAGTGGAATTAATCTTGCCAGTCGCTCTATTCCAGTCACGCCGCACCAGTTTGCTAAACTAGCTGAAACAATCCGTCAAGAACGCGATCGCAATTTCTCTATCTGGCTGCTTTCTGCTCAACCTTCGCGTTCTGTCTCACTATTGCAAGAACATGACTGTCCGGCTCAGTTTATCCCGAATCCCCGTGACTACCAAGCGATAGATAAGCTCCAAATTAACCATACTCCCATAGCCCTAAAATATTCTGGTCTTGCCGAACTAGAAGGTTTTATCCTGCCTACATACCGATTAGTAATCGTTACAGATCGGGAATTTTTTGGGCAGCATTCCTTGGCAACTCCCGGCTATATCCGCAAGCGCCATAAAGCTACTTCTAAACAAGTTGATCCCAATAAACTGCGTCCAGGCGATTATGTGGTTCACAGAAATCATGGTGTTGGCAAATTTGTCAAGCTGGAAAGTTTGACGATTAATAACGAAACCCGTGATTATTTAGTGGTGCAATATGCTGACGGGTTACTCAGAGTCGCAGCCGATCAAGTAGGTGCTCTATCCCGGTTCCGCGCCGCAGGTGATAAAGCACCGGAACTCAACAGGATGACTGGTAAAGCTTGGGAAAATACCAAGAATAAAGTCCGCAAAGCGATTAAAAAGTTGGCGGTGGACTTGTTGAAACTGTATGCAGCGCGATCGCAACAACAAGGTTTTAGCTTTCCAGGCGATATGCCTTGGCAGGAAGAATTAGAAGATTCCTTCCCCTACCAACCCACAACGGATCAACTCAAAGCTGTCCAAGATGTGAAACGCGACATGGAAAGCGATCGCCCAATGGATCGCTTAGTTTGTGGCGATGTCGGTTTCGGGAAAACGGAAGTGGCGATTCGTGCTATTTTCAAAGCAGTCATCGCCGGTAAACAAGTGGCACTCCTTGCGCCAACGACTATTTTAACACAGCAGCATTACCATACACTAAAAGAACGTTTTGCTCCCTACCCGGTAAATGTTGGCTTACTCAACCGCTTTCGTTCCGCTGAAGAACGCCGCGATATTCAAAAGCGATTGGCAACGGGTGAATTAGATGTAGTAATTGGTACGCACCAACTTTTAGGTAAAGGCGTGATATTCCGCGATTTAGGACTGTTGGTGGTGGATGAAGAACAGCGGTTTGGGGTGAACCAAAAAGAGAAAATTAAAAGCCTGAAAACTCAGGTGGACGTGCTTACCCTCTCAGCCACTCCCATTCCCCGGACTTTGTATATGTCCTTGTCGGGAATTCGGGAAATGAGTTTGATTACCACGCCACCCCCAACCAGACGCCCGATTAAAACCCATCTGTCACCGATTAATTCTGAAAGTATCCGTACAGCAATTCGTCAAGAATTAGACAGAGGTGGACAGGTATTTTATGTAGTTCCACGTGTGGACGGAATTGAAGAGACAACAGCCAATTTACGAGAAGTGATACCGGGGGCTAGGTTTGCGATCGCTCACGGTCAAATGGATGAAAGCGAGTTAGAGTCAACCATGCTCACCTTCAGTAATGGCGATGCAGACATCCTCGTTTGTACGACAATTATTGAATCTGGCTTAGATATTCCGCGAGTAAACACTATTTTGATTGAAGATGCTCACCGTTTTGGATTGGCACAGCTGTATCAATTACGCGGTCGTGTGGGACGTGCAGGTATCCAAGCTCATGCTTGGTTATTTTATCCGAAGCAGCGGACGTTATCTGATGCGGCCCGGCAACGATTACGAGCAATTCAGGAATTTACTCAGTTAGGTTCTGGGTATCAACTGGCGATGCGCGACATGGAAATCAGGGGTGTAGGTAACTTGCTAGGTGCAGAACAATCCGGTCAAATGGATGCCATCGGTTTTGATTTGTATATGGAAATGCTGGAAGAAGCAATTCGGGAAATCCGAGGCCAAGAAATTCCGAAAGTGGAGGATACCCAGATTGATCTCAACCTGACGGCGTTTATCCCAGCAGATTATATTACCGATTTAGATCAAAAGATGAGTGCATACCGGGCGGTGGCGACAGCGAAATCTAAATCAGAATTAAAGCAAATTGCTGCCGAGTGGAGCGATCGCTATGGTAATTTACCAGTGTCGGCGAATCAGCTTTTGCGAGTCATGGAACTCAAACAGCTAGCGAAAAAACTTGGATTTAGCCGGATTAAACCAGAAAACAAGCAGCACGTAGTTTTAGAAACGCCGATGGAAGAACCTGCTTGGAATTTATTGGCGGCGAATTTACCAGAAAATCTCAAGACGCGCTTTGTGTATTCTCCAGGTAAAGTGACGGTGCGCGGGTTAGGAGTTTTTAAAGCAGATCAACAATTGCAGAATTTGATTGATGCTTTCGGAAGAATGCAGGGTGCGATTCCAGAGGCGGCTGTTGTTTGAACCGTAGTTTAACCTAATAATAAGAGTCAAAAGAAATTTATGTCAGTTGTAACAGCTAAATCTTACGTAGAATATCGTCAAGATGCTTATTGGGTTGCAGGAACTCGGATTTCCCTGGACTCGATCGTCTATGCTTTCCAAAAAGGATTATCGCCTGAAAGCATTGTTAATTCTTTTCCGTTACTGACACTTGAACAAGTTTATGGAGCGATCGCGTTTTATCTAGCCAATCGTGCTGATATTGATGCTTATCTAGAAGCTGAGGAAGCAGCATTTGACACTATGCCTCAACCGCTAGAAACCGCCGATCCTGCTTTGTATAACAAGCTTATGGCAGCCAAGGCAACAAGACAACAGGTAGAATCGTGAATGTTAGCTACCAAGCCGATGCTGATTTGAATCAAGCGATCGTCATGGGAGTTCTGCGACAAGAACCCACCATTGACTTTCAAACAGCCTTGGCTGCTGGATTAGAAGGTGTAAAAGATTCTGAAGTATTGGCGATCGCAGCACAGCAGGGACGTATTCTCGTCAGTCATGATCGTAAAACAATGCCATCAGAATTTGCCGAGTTCATCACCACCAATCATAGTGCAGGAGTGATCATTGTTTCCCAAAAACTACCAGTTGAAGTCGCGATCGAGGAACTGCTGATGATTTGGGCGATATCCAGTGCAGAGGAGTGGGTTGATCGAATTGCAAAGCTGCCTCTCTGATACCAATTCTGTATAAAGATGCGCCAAACTAAGTCAAACTTATAGATGGGTGCATTGAGTAACTTTGTGATGAGTCGTCCATTCCAAATTGAGATTTCAGAAAGCCAAGAAGAATTGGAGAAAGCTGTCAAATATGCCACGACGGCAAGCAGTAAAGAAAGATTACAAATGCTTTATTGGCTCAAGAGTGGTCAAGATAGCAGCAGGCGATCGCTTGCAGAACGTTTAGGACGTGATGAAGCAACCATAACTCGTTGGGTAAGGAAGTATAAAGATCAAGGAACAAGGGGCTTGCTTGAAGTCAAACATGCACCTGGAAAAGCTCCGAGCATTACTGGTTCAGACTTAGAACGCTTGGAACAGCGGTTACAGGAGCCATCTGGGTTTACTAGCTATGGTCAAATTCAACAATGGCTCAAGAGCGAATTAGGACTTTCACTTGCCTACAAAACAGTCTATGAAATTGTTCGCCAGCGTTTGGGTGCGAAGTTAAAAGTGCCTCGTCCTCAAAGCACCAAACAACACCCACAAAGTCTATCTCACTTTAAAAAAAACTGCCTTTAGCATTCAAATTCTTGCAGGAGGAATTTGGAGCGGGGAAACGATTGAGGTACTTATGCCAGGATGAAACACGTTTAGGATTAAAGACAATTGCAGGACGTTTGATTACAGCTAGAGGAGTTAAACCTGTGGGTTTAAGCCAATGGCAACGTGAAAATTTTTATTTATACGGAGTTGTAGAACCCTTAAGTGGATACAGCTTTTTCTATGAGTTCCCCTACCTGAATGCTGATTGTTTTCAACACTTTTTGGAGTTGCTATCTGCTGACAAGAGGTGATGATATCGCGGTTATCCAGTTCGACCAAGGATCTTTCCACAAAGCTAAAGCTCTCGATATCCCAGATAACATTATCCCGATTTTTCAACCTCCTCACTCTCCTGAACTCAACCCTATTGAGCGGTTTTGGGAATTTCTCAAATCTCAACTCCAATGGGAAAATTGTAAAACTCTTACACAACTACAGCACAACTTAACTGATGTCCTCAAAGAAATTACACCTTCGATGATTGCCTCTCTCACTTCTTACGACTTTATTCTTGAAGCCTTATTTAGCGCAGCTTCATAAAGAATTGGTATGAGATGTGCTGGAATAGTTTATTAACGTATCGGCACAGATCAACTAATTGCAAAATTGATTGATAGTTAAACAATAGTTATGTTGTGGAGAGTGATCGCAAATTTCACACCTCCCCTCATTTTCTTTTTTAAAGTGAACCACATTGCTTTTAAAAAACAGGAAGCTATACTTGGTCTTGCTGCTCAAAAAACTTATTACAAGGCTGTCCGCTCAAAACAATTATTGAATCAGAAAATTATGTCAGACAATGTTCATGCATCTCTACAATCCTCGGTAGTTCAAATAAGCCAGTCAAGCAATAGTAGTTCCAAAACTGAAAAGGTTTCCAGTGAATTTGAGGTATTTATTTCCTATCGTGATAGCCCCGATCAAGGTCTTGCAGTTGCTCTTAAAGAACTGATTGAGGGAGCAATAGAACCTCAACCTCACGTTTTTGTTGCTGGGGCAGGTGGTCTACGCCCATCTAACATCGGTTACAAACCCCAGATACAAGCAGCCGCCCAGTCTTCACGAGCATTTATTGCTATCATTACTCAGCAATCCAAGGAACGTGAGTGGCTTTTCTTTGAAGCTGGAGCTGCTTGGGGACGCAATCAGTTGTATGCACCCTTACTAGTTGGTACAAGCCCAAGTGAGCTAGCTAGTACTATGGCTGATTATTAAACAGTGCGAGCATCTGATCGAGAAGAAGTTAAGCATCTCTTAATTGCAGTCGCTCAGGCGGTCGGTGGTAATATTAAGACACGTTTTAGTCAACGATATCAAGCTTTTTCTAAACAAATTGAAGCTTATCAAAAAATAGAGATTATTGAAGAAAACATAGAAGAGTCTTCATCTCTATCAGAGATTGTTGAAGAAAACATAGAAGAGTCTTCATCTCTATCTCAAGCAATTAAGCTTTTGCAACGTGGAGAAGTAGAGAAAGCTAACACGCTGTTTGAACGGCTTGAAGAAACTACATCCACCAGCGAAGATAAAGCAAAGATTAGAATTGCGAGGTTGCTAAATAGTGATCAGGATGAACGTAATCCTCTAAAGGAGCTAGAGTCGCTAGCTCCTGAATTACGTAATACTTACCATTGCCAGCTTTGGCTTGGCTTATTTGAATCTCGTGTTGCCGCTTCTATCTCCTATTATGAAGAAGCCCTACGTCTAGCTACAGCCAATAATGCTACTTTCTTTTCTAACCGAGCAACTCTTTATTTAGCTGAGGAAAGATTCAAAATCGGTGAGCAAGAGATAGCACTTGACACCTTACGACAAGCAATGGTGGGTGAAGATAGAGACCTTAGATATGAAGCTGTAGAAACGTGGCAAAATCTTGACCAAAAGCCTCACTTTCTTGAGAAACTAGTTATTTTATTAACTGGTCTAAGCGATAAAGCTGACTCTTCAATTATACTCAACGCTCTCACAGAGTTGGCTCTTGATAATAAATGGTCTTCTTTGCTTACTTATTTCGCTCAGTGTGCAGATCAGGTTGATGTTCAAGGAACTGCTGCAAATAATCTAGGGCGTGCGTTTTCTGAGTTAAAACTCTATTCACTTGCATATCTTGCGTATGCTAAAGCAGCTGAAGCTGGAATATCTGTAGCTAAGGTTAATATTGCAAATCTTCATTTATGGAATCCTCTTCCGGCTGCTGGTCTTAAACTCTTAAAAGAACATACAGGAACTTACAACGCTGCTGACGCTGGATATCCATACCATATTCGGGCTGAACTTGAGCGAAGTGTCCAAAACGAGCAAAAAACAGTAAATGAGCTATATAAGCAAGGGTGTAAAGTTGCCGTGATGATAAGTCATTTTGGGTGGGAAGCGATTCGCAGTAACAAGCTCACTCTAGAAGGCAAACAAATCGAACTAGAATCTGGAATAGTAACTATCAAAGGAAGCGAACCAAATTGCCTCAACTTCATTACAAATGATGAAAAGGTTTACTTAGAATTAAAACGTGTTGGTCGTACTATCGGACTATGGCAAGCTGCCAATACAGCCTCATTTACAGCCCTTTATTGCTTTACAGAAACAGGTTATATGCTTGGGTTAACTGTACATTTGACAGATATCAGTATAGAACCCATTCTTAAGAAATATCCAATTCTCTGCGTAACTGAGGCAGTAGTGCAATCGCCTTTAACGTAGTTTGGGTTTCCTGAATCAACTCAACACTTGCTTTTACTCAAACTTTACTACTTCGCCTATGGAGAGCGATCGCAGAAACATCTGTTCTTTGAACTGTAGCAACAAACATTATTTTGAGTAGCCACAGTTAAAAGCAAACAGTTATGGTTATTAGTATATTCTCAAAAACTAGCTCAACAGGTTTATGAAAATCAGAGCAATCATTCATTCAGCAGAAGAAGGCGGCTATTGGGCAGAGGTTCCCGCGCTTCCCGGTTGTATTACCGAAGGAGACACCATAGAAGAAGTGATGGCTAATTTAAAAGATGCTATTGAAGGTTGGCTTGAAGTTGCCAACAGTCGTAATGCAATTGAGTCAACAGATCAAGTTGTCGAAATTGCTGTATGAAATCGATTTCTGGCAAGCAACTTTGTAAGATTGTGGAACAAAAAGGTTGGGTTTTACAAAGAATTACTGGCAGTCATTATATTTATGAAAACCTTGAAGTGGAAAAAATCCTGTCAATTCCTGTTCACCGCAATCAAGATTTGAAAGTTGGAACCTTGAAAGCCTTGATGAAAATAGCCCAGCTATCTGAAGAAGATTTACTTTAATTTCAAATTACTGCTCTGATTCATCCATTAACTTGCTTGGTTCACCGGGGTAGAAATCATAGTCCACAATCTCTGGCAAACTATAGGGACACTCTACCGGAAAAGTCCGCTTGGGCAAATCTGTTTCTCCAACAGCTAATTCGACACCTTTAAGGTAGGCTTTGCGAAGTGCTTCTTCAAGGTAAGGTTTTAGGCTAGGATTGTCTTCAAGCAGTTCAGCAATATCTAAGCGTTGAATACGAAGTGTTGCTAACCAGCTACGGCTACGACGCCCTGACTGGTAGTGCCATTTTAGTAAATGTCCAATCAACACACTCAGACGGTTTCGCAGTTCTTGACGTTGCTGTTTACCCAAAGATTGAATCTCCTCAATGAGATTTTGCAGATCAATCTGACTCCACTGCTCATTGCGAAGTAAAGTTGCTTGTTCCTGTGTCCAAGCGTAAAAATCAGTTTCGTAGAGGCTTGGTGAAGGCATTGGCATCTTTGGGTTTGTTTCAGGTATACCCATTAGGTTAGTTCAACCTCAACGTCTTTGCCTTTATTGTATAACTGTCTCAAACTCTACTACTTCGGCTATGGAGAGCGATCGCTATGGTAGTTTACCAGTGTCGGCGAATCAATTTTTGCGAGTCATGGAACTCAAACAGCTAGCGAAAAAACTTGGATTTAGCCGGATTAAACTAGAAAACAAGCAGCACGTCGTTTTAGAAACACCGATGAAAAAACCCGCTTGCAATCTATTGGCGGCTAATTTACCAGAGAATTTCAAGACGTGGTTTGTATATTCTCCTGGTAAAGTTTACAGTGCGTGGTTTAGGAGTTTTTAAAGCAGATCAACAATTGCAGAATTTGATTGATGCTTTTAGGAGAATGCAGGGTGCGATTCCAGAGGCAGCTATTGTTTGATCAGTTTTGCTCAAGTTTCTATAATAGTACCCTTGAGGGTACTATTAGATACATTTTTTAGTTGATATCGTAGCTTTTAAGTACAGCGATGGAAGCAATCTTTTCTCTAGCTGGCATTAAAAATTACAGGTTCAACAAAAAATGGTTATGAATTCACTCAAAAAGTCTATGCGCTTGACCAAGATTTTAGCATTTGCTCTATCATTTCTGGTTTTCTGTTTCTCTACAGAGGCGATCGCAGCGCCAAGCACCCTTGCTACCTTAATTATCACGGAAAAAGCGCCAATTACTGAAGGAAAGTTCAGCATCGACACAACAACAACTCCTTTGCCAGATAAAACAGTTATTCGCTCTGCTAAACTTTTTTTATCGGCTGGTGAAACTGGAACAATTAATAAAATTAAAATTACTGGCCCAAATGGACTTGAATTTGGTTGTCAAGATATTCAGGTGAAGAACGGTGTTGATTTAATTAAAGCCTGTGGTGGGCCTGCTGTTTTAGAAGCTGGAGGAGCGATTACTTATGTAGCTGAAGGAAGTGGTTTTGCACCAAAACTTAACACCAAGTTAAAAGTGGTTTTATCAGATGATTTTTAGACACCAGTTTTAACTGGAATTACAACCACAAGTTTAGTGAATAAGTCGCTCTAACTTATATTCCAGGCACAAATTAGCCTTATCGGCTTATGCAGTCAGTATTTGTGCTTGGAATACATTCTGCTATCTGAATACATTACTTATGTTAATAATTTATCCCGTAACACATTTCAGTCTTGCCTTGCTCGAATGGGTGTTAATAAGCTGGGCAATTCGTTTGTGGCAGCAATCAACCAGCCTCGCAATGATTGTATTGCCTATAGTGCTACTGAGCATTAGCTATGACAATCTCATTCTTTCAATAGGAAGTATAATTGGTGAAGGAGAGCTTTTGAAAACTCTCAGTATGCTGCGTTTTCTATTACATTATTTAGTTGTACCGCTATTCATTGTGATTGGTGTTGAACTTGCTCACCGCGCTGGAGCTAGTTGGGCTAATAGAGTAGTGCGGGTTTTATCTTGGGTAATTGCATTGGGACTTACAGCGATAGATGTTGCCACCCACTATATAGGGCTGGAACTAGTTTCAATAGAGTTTGCGGGAATCCTGCGCTATCATGTTGCCAACTTGAGCGGGCCGCCAATTATCACGATTGTAGTTAATCTGTTTGTTCTACTAATTGGCATTGGTATTTGGTTCCGACTGAAATGGCCGTGGTTATTTTTGGGAACATTGGTTTCCCTTGTTGGTAATGCTTTGCCCTCCTTAACAGTAGGTACACTTGCTGGTAGTGCATCTGAATTTGTCATGGCTGTAAGTTTGCTCTTAACTGAGGAGTTTTCCCAAAGAACGAGACAAAGTATAAGCATTTATTCGTGAAATAGATGCGATCGCCCCCCAATCAAGAGAGGAAAAAAGGCTAATGTTTTAATAGTTATTCCTGTTTTATTGATTCCCTTAACCCTTAGATGTACCCAAATACGTATATTCGGGAGGATGAAAACCACCGACTTGATCGCCTCTATTCCCCCCGACACCCCAGATGATAGACTAAAGACAAACCACCGGAATGTACCGCCCTTCATTCAAGCAAACGCGTTGAGCGTCTTGGAGAGAGGAAAATGGGAGAGCGTCGCACCCACCCCAACCCACCATGAGTACTGGATTATATCTGTAGTTAGAGTTTTACTATCTGTAGTTAGAGTTTTACTAGTTGTAATTGAGCGATTATTCAACCATTTGTATGAGGTAAATAGTAAGTGAATAGATGTACTTTGTTATTCATAACAGCATGAAAAACAAAATACTTATACTTTTACCAAATTTTATTTATCGTGAATATTCATCTAAGTTTTCAGTTGTTGAAGCGAGTATTTATTTTTTTTACCTTAATTGGTTTAGTAACAGCTTGCGAATCAATTCAAGCACAGCAAATAACTGCTCGGCAATCCAAAGTTATTTTTGGTGCTAGTGATGGCGAATTAACTGAGCAAGGTTCTGTGCGTACTTACTATATTTATACACCAAAGTCTTATTCTTCTAGTCGTCCTATGCCATTAGTTTTAGTATTTCATGGGGACGATGGTAGCGGGCGATCAATTAGTAATGTCTCAGGGTTTAATGAATTAGCTGAACAAAAAGGGTTTATTGTAGTTTATCCTGATGGAATTGACCATACATGGAGCTTGAGAAAGAAGGGCAAAAGGAAGATTGATGATATCTCTTTTGTGAAAAATTTAATTAATCACCTACAGCAAGTTAGGAATATTGATAAGCGTAGAATCTACGCTACTGGCTTTTCTAAAGGTGGAATATTGACTCAGGCTTTGACTTGTCAACTATCTGATCAGATAGCTGCTTTTGCTTCTGTTGCTGGTTCTTTGCCAATGCGACTTGAACAAACATGCCAACCCCTTCTTCCTGTGTCAATGTTGATGATTAACGGCACAAATGACCAATCTGTACATTATCAGGGTGACGAAAAAACTCAAAAAGGAGCGCTCGTTTCGATTCCGAAAGTAGTAAATTTTTGGCGCGATCATAACCAATGTCCCACCTATGCTGCAAAGGATGTAACATTTGCCCTTGACAATGCTCGCAGTAGCGATAGAGTTAAAACCTATTCCTACTCCGGTTGTAGTGCTGGTTCCGAGGTTTTAGAATTGGCTGTAGTTAATGGGGGACATCTTTGGTACGGTGGTACTTCTAATGATAAAAATATTAACAAGTTCAATAAAAACCTGGGTTTGGACTCAACTCAGATGATTTGGAATTTCTTTGAGCGTCATACTCTACCTCCAGTTCCAAGCAAAAGCATTTCGTAGAGAGGAAGACCCAATTTTCAAACTTACTCTAAGAGTTGGCAAGCAGATACGCCATCGCTCCCTCACAAACAATTATTACAAAAAAAGAGCTTGGTCATCTCATAACCAAGCTCTTAGCTATCTCAATCAATTATTGTCCGTAGAGTCGTCTCATCAGAAACCATTAGGCAGCAGGTTGCTCTAGATTAACCTTCACAACTTTGTTCTTTTCTTGCTCGGACTTGGGCAGTGTCAAATTCAAAATGCCGTCTTTATAATCTGCAGTAACATTGGTATTTTGAATTCGAGCAGATAGAGGAATTACACGTTGGAATTTACCATAGTAGAATTCGCTCTTAGTAGTGCCATTGTTTTCGGTTTGAGTTTGGGACTTGCGCTCACCGCTAATGTGAACAGCATCTTCGGTGACTTGAATATCTAGGTCTTTAGCTTCTAGTCCAGGCAGTTCTAACTTGAGATGAATTGCATCAGCAGTTTCGTGCAACTCAGCAGCTGGAACTCTGATAAAGCCTTTTTCAACCCGTGTAGAGGGGACTCTGGTATCTCCAAATAAGCCGTTGATGTGACGTTCTAAAGTGTTCAATTCTTGCCAGGGGTTGTAACGAACTAGCATATTAATTTATCCCTTGTAACAGTAGTAGTTTTTTGCTCAATTAACTGAGGATTTAATTCCTTGCTTTAATTCCCATAATATTCAAAAATAACAAGCTGATGAATTCGGTTCTTTCACCTAATAAATGATGATTACCGCACAAATTAGACAGTTAAAAAGATTACGGTTTACTCGAATTTATCAGTTCGGTAAACCCGAATTATAACTATGAATATCAATACAGGAGTTTAAATTAAGCCATGACAAAATGACTCAGCAGCACTGAATTAGCAAGCTATACAGCTAAAAATATAAAAACTAAAAGTTCAAGCTGGCAGTTAGCAGCATTTAATTGACTTCATGCTTAAGGACTCGTACTCTCTCCAGCGACTGACTCCTCTTAAACTTTTGAATTTAGAATTGCTATATCATACAAGAGACAAAAATTAGCCTAAACCCCGAAAGCCATGCTTTGTCGACTCTGCCGTTATGATCACATTTTGTGCTTCATTTAAGATGCGTTTGTCCTACCTTTGGTTTTGCGTATTGGGTGCAGGACTTCTGGGCGTTCCCAATTCTCAAGTAAGCGCTCAGAACCAGATCGCTGTGCCGGCTTTCGACTTCCAAGGTCGATACCTCGTTGTGGCTTCGGACACGGACATGCTCCCTTCTGCGTATATCGACGGGAAACTTGGTCCCATGGCCGGTTCCGACGAGCTCTCGGTAATACGGCTTGATCGGTCCCCTCCTGCTATGAAACCCATTACGGTGGAGGTCACAAATTCAGTGATCGGTCCCCCTTCTTCGATCACCCTCACACCGGATGGCAGGTACGCCATCGTGATCGAAACCCAAGGTCCACGTCCCAGCAAACTGCCGGATGCCAAGCTGAGTGACCTTCCTCTTGGCCGCATAATCACGGTCGTCGATCTTTCCGACCCGGATCACCCGAAAGTGGTTCAGAAGATCGAAGGGTTCGATAGTCCCCTCTCTGTGTCGGTCAACGCAGACGGCACACTCGTAGCCATCGTCTTCAAGAAAACGCCTCAACGGAAGCAGCCGCTTCTGGCCATGTATCGTCTTCAACAAGGGAAACTCTCTGAGCCTTTCCTTCCAAGCATTCCTGGTCCTGAGGCTGGTGATGCCCTTGTGAGTGCGGAGTTCCATCCAAAGAAAAATGTCCTTGGGTTGGTCTACAGCGAGCATCCGAGGCTGTCCTTAGTTCAGGTAGACGCGACCTCAAAGACCGTAGTGCTCTCAAGCTGGGGCGATCCCGTCAACCTCGACATCGCTCCTTTCCTTGTGCGTTTTACCCCTGATGGTCGGTTTGCCATCGTAAACGCAATGCTGCTCGGTACTGATATTCGTGGAACCGTTTCCAGTATTCGGCTTGAACAAAGCACAGCTGCGGATGGTACCCCGCACCATCTTCTCGTTTCGAGGGCAGACACTGGCGTGATGCCAGAGGGTTTAGCCATAAGCCCCAATCAACACTGGATCGCTACGACGAATCTGGAACGCAGCGCGCAACCATTGGATGACCCCAAGCAAGGCTTCTTCTCCTCCGTCTCTCTGCTCCGGCTGGACCCGCAGACCGGGAGCATTGATCGCGTGGGAGAGTTTCCCTTCGACGGCATGTTACCTGAGTCCGCTGTCTTTGACAACACGAGTCGCTTTCTGGCTGTGGTGTGTTTTGCACATTTTGACCGCTCAAAGCCGAACGGATCAGTCGATTTCTGGAGACTGACAGGTGATTTCGCTGACCCCAAGCGTACAGAACTAGTGAAGACTGACTTCTCGATCACGGTTGCACGAGGTCCACAGTCGATGGTGATAGCGCGGTAATTTAAAGGATTCGCTATGTTCGCTAACCTTCCTTCTGTTCTGTTGAGCTGTACGAGCAAAGCTGAAATGTCACCCCTTTCCATAGGGCGAACGCACCTACATTCAGTAAATCGCAAACTTTGTCATATTTATCTGAATTAAACAATCTGCTTGGGAAGCAAACATTGCACCTGAGTATGGCCGATCGCTGCTCAAACTCATTTTTTCCAGAAATACTCAGTGATTGTTTTTCCAGGATAATTCTTTTCCATAATTTCAAATCTAGATTTTTCTAGTATCGGTTTAATTATTCAATTAGAGGTTTACAACAGTTATTCTGAAGTAGTAGTTTGAGTAGAGCCGCCACTAACTAAAAGCGCTTGTTGTTTTGCCAGCACTTGTTCGCGTAATAAGAGTAATTGTCTATCTTTAATGCCTTCTGCGATTAATCCATCGACAGTTCTCATGAGATAATCAGCGCAGTCACCGAATTTTCCAGATGCGGTGGCAATACTATCAACAGTGGTTGTGAATGGTATATGATCAGCGTACCTGGGATGTTGACGATTGGCAACGAAGGCGATCGCTTTGAATTCTTGCTTACCATCAAACATCCTTACCCAACGAGCAACGTAGACACCAGCTAACATCTCGCGTCGCCAAATCAGCAGTAATTCGGATGGTACATCGGCAGCAGCAATTCGATAAGCAATACCACGACAACTACCGCCCCGATCAAGTCCTAAGAGTAATCCGGGATTCTCTGGAGTCCCGTAACCGAGGATCATCCATGTACAGAAGCGCCGATGCCAACCATAAATCATCCCAGCACGGCGCTCGACATATGTGATTAGGGGATTCCAAATCAGCGAACCGTAGGCAAATATCCAGATATCAGAATTTGCTGGTTGCTGTTGTAGTGTTTCATCGAGCGATCGCTGTAATTCATCTTCACTCAGGGTAGTTAGCTTTATTCCAGAGTGTGATGCTTCTAATAGTCTTGCCTGTTCATTTCCGGCTTCGAGGTCGCTACGACTGAGTGACATAATGTAGATTATTTCTTTTTCTGTAAATTTTCAGTAATTTCACTAGAACTTTAAGATAAATTAATTATCATATAACTCCCTTTTCCGTAGGATTAAGAGTAAGCCTAACTACAGGCAGCAATATTTTGATGATACCAATCCACGATATAAGGAGTAAGCTTTGTGGCATTTGCGGCAAATCAATTATTAAAGTTCTCAATCAAATATTTACCAGCAATTGCCACCAAACTAGCAATTACAACTCTAATAGCAGTCCTCCCGTTACCAGTTAAAGTAGTTACATTAGTAACTAATCGTGCTACTTTTCACTAACATTGGACAATTTGGCATTGTTCCTTGGAATTGGCAGTAAAACTGCTAACATCTCGCGACTCGTTTTCAGCACTTCTGAGTCAAATAGGGCTTTCGCCATCAACAGGGTGAGCATTATTGCAGTTTCTGAACCAAATTATCCCGTGGCTATATTAGCTTTCGGTGTTTCAGGTGCTATTTTGAGAGTCCGCCAACGCAGGTAAGAATTATTGCTTCAAAAAGCTAGGAATCAAAATATAGAACTCTTATTTAATTGGGTGAAAAGCAAAAGTGCTTGCCCTTTAGCTTTAATGTTCTTGTCCCGTTGGTCGGATGAGGATTTCGTTGACATTAACGCGCGATGGCTGGGTGACGGCGTAAACGATCGCAGCAGCAATGTCTTCGCTTTGCAAAGGTGTAATTGCCTTGCGTCGTTCTTCGATGCGTTGTTTGGCAATGGGATCGGTAATTTGGTTATCAATTTCCGTATCCACCAAACCTGGTTCGATAATGGTGACACGGATATTGTCCTTGTGGACTTCTTGGCGCAATGCTTCGGAGAGGGCATTCACACCCCATTTGGTAGCATTATAAACACCAAGACCCGCCCGCGCTGTCCGACCAGCCACTGAGGAGATGTTGACTATATGCCCGGATTTTTGCGCCTTCAATAGAGGCAAAACAGCATGAGTAGCATATAGCAGTCCTAATACATTGAGGTCGAACGATCGCCGCCAGTCTGAGCTATTTCCAGCTTCAATAGTGCCGAGTAAGGCAATCCCTGCATTGTTGACGAGGATATCGACCCTTCCCAATTGTGCATTTGCCTTTGCCACCAAGTTATTTACCTGGGTTTCATCTGTCACATCTGTGACAATAGGCAATGCCTTGCCACCACTAGCTTCGATGCGTTTTGTCAATGCCTGAATGCGATCGCCACGCCTAGCAGCGAGTACTACTGTTGCTCCAACTGAAGCCAAAGCGATCGCAGTTGCTTCTCCAATTCCCGCTGAAGCTCCAGTAATAATTGCTACTTTCCCCTCTAATTTACCTGTCATTTATTTAACTCCTTAGTAATTGATAATTGAATATTGGACATTGGATATCGGGCACTTGTACTCAGAGGCGTCATTGGCGCAGCCTCTCCAAGAGTTGCATTGGGCACTTGTACTGAGCTTGTCCTGAGCGTAGTCGTAAAGCCTGCGGCATAGCTACGCTTAGGGCGAAGCCTCTCCAAGAGTTGGGCGACTTGTGCCGACTTGTACTGAGCGGCGTCGAAGTAGCAAAGCCGAGGTAAGCCGTTGGCGCAGCCTCTCCAAGAGTTGTATTGGGCATTGGGCATTGGGCATTGGGCATTAATTATTCCTCCCCTGCTCCCCCTGCTCCCCCTGCTTCCCCTGCCCCCTGCCCCCTGCTCCTCAAAACGGATGCAACTGCTGCTCCACACAGTATTAGGGCTGCAAAGCGAAAAGTCCCTTGGAACCCCGCAACGATCGCCTCAGGAGGGGCAACAGAGACATCTGCACCCGCAGACATACTAGCGATTAGCGCTCCAAATACTGCCCCGATTAGAGAAACTCCTACTGTGTTCCCTAAGGTACGTGACAAAGACAGCAGCCCAGAAGCAATCCCTAGCCGCTCCCTCGGTACTGCTCCCATGACAGTGCTGTTGTTGGGTGATTGGAATAAACCCAGTCCAATGCCGTAAATAAAATAGCGCGACACATAGCCTAACTCAGTTATTTGAGCATCAAAGGTGCTGATCCCCAGACAGCCGCCAATCATCAACCCCAGCCCAATGGAACTGATCACTCGACCGCCAAAGCGGTCTGAAAGTGTTCCAGCTAATGGGGCAATTAACCCACTAAGTACAGGCGACACGGCTAATAGCAGCCCCACTTTTACCGTCGGATAATGCTTGACGCCTTCTAGAAAGAAAGGGACGATCAGCAGTGAACCGCCAATAACAGTGAATGCTAGCCAGCCACTTAGCAAACCCATACTCAACTGAAGATTGCGAAACAGGTTTAGCTCTAATAGTGGCTGCTCTACGATCGCTTCAACTACCAAAAAAGTCATAAAACTCGCGGCGGCGATCGCTAATAATATCAATGCATTGCTACTGCTAAAGCCCTGGCTTTGCCCTAGCGTCATACCCAGCCCAAAACTACCCAGAGTCAATAAAGCCAATATGGCTCCAAAAAAGTCAAATTTCTGTTTGCCCTGAATGCGTACAGAAGGAGGCACCACCCTAGCTATTAAGAAACTAGCTATGATCCCCAGCGGTACATTGATGAAGAATATACTATGCCAGCCTGACAAGCTTAGAAGCAATCCGCCAGCGGAAGGGCCAAAAGCAATTCCCAGTGACACTACACTACCGATGATGCCAACAGCCCGACCTCGTTCGGAAGAGGGAAAAACTTCTGTGATGATTGCCAAACCAAGCCCAGAAATGAACACAGCCCCTAGTCCTTGAAGGGCCCGAAAGCCGATCAACCACTCAATACCAGGTGCAAAACCACATAATAGCGAACTGAAAGTGAACACAACAAGTCCCCCCTGATATAAGGACTTTTTGCCCCACATATCCCCCAGGCGCGTTGCCCCCAAAACTAAACTGGAACTGACCAACTGGTAACTCAATACAGCCCATTGGGTCGTTGGGAAACTGGTATCAAAGGCTTGCACCAATGTGGGTAAAGCAACATTGATGATGCCGAGATCTAGGGTAGACATAAATATCCCAAGTCCGACACCGAGTAAGACCCAATTTTTTTGAGAGCCTGACAAAGCCAAAGGTTGTGTTTGCAATTGTGCCAACGTTTAGCCTCCACCTTTGACTTTACGGTTGTGAATAGTTTGCATACGTATATTCATTGTAGGGTGCTATCCTGACTACCAAGTTCAGGAAACTAAAGATCAGCTGCCCAGGCTTTATGAAAGTATCAAGTCAATAGCCAGGATGCCTGCTATCTATAGTGGGATTTATTTTGAATTTTGAATTGCTTAGGCTGCCTGTGGTTGTTTTGATAACTGCACCTTAGGGGCAACCTCTTGGGCGAATAGCTTCATTGTTTGCCTTACATGCTCATTCGCCAGTCCTGGCAGATGAATCTTGATCCCCAAGCGGTCTACCTGAGTAGCTGCAACATACTCGTTAAGTTGTGCAGCAACAGTTGCGGGGGAACCTACAATGTAATTGATCCGCTTCAACATATCTGCTAAGTCTTTCGGCGGCCCTAGGGCGATACGTCCTTGACGTTGTGCTTCTATGTATGCTGGTAACTTTTCTCTGACGCTGAAGAATATTTCGGCAGATGAGGCAACTGTCTTTTGAGCTTCGGCATCGGTTTGGGCAACGTACACCAGCCTAAACCCTCGCAATGCTCCAGTACCACCTGCTTGTCGATAGATATCGCTATAGATGTTTTGAGCAGATGCTCCTTCCCCTTGTCCGACTAGTAGATTCAGACCAAGTTTAGCAGCTAAGACTATGGTTTCGCGATCGCGTACCCCTAACCAGAACAATTTTCCTAACCCTTGGCGGGGTACTGGTGTAATTTGGGAGCCTTGTCGCTGGGGTGAAAGGTAGTCTAGTACTTCCAGAAGTTGCTGACGGAAGATTTGATGTTTTTCCTCTTGGCTGAAGCCAGTATGTTCCATATCAGCAGGACTTCCATGACCTAGCCCAAACATTACCCTACCATTAGTTAGTAAATCCAATAAAGATACAGATTCTGCAAAACGTAGTGGACTTTCTAAGGTGAGAATTTTAATTGCTGTGCCAAGTTTAATTCGGGTTGTTTCCCCGGCTAGCCTAGCAATGAACACTTCCGGAACTGGTAATCGACCATAAAAAGGCCGCTCTCTAATAAAATGATGTTCTCCAAAAGAGCAGGATTCAAAACCCAGTGTCTCAGCCAATTGCACATCGGCGATCGTCTGAGCAAAAAATTCCCGGTCTTCAATATTAGGAGTAGCCCACATTTGGTGGAACAGTCCAATCTGCATATGATTACCCTCTGCAAATACTTGGGTTTACCGTACTTTTGTGCTTAATACCAGACGTGCAATACAGTTTTACAAGAGACAACGCCTGTTGAGCATTTGTAGTGCTAAATTAGCGGCTTCCATGCCAGACTATCTACGTATTTCATCCCTAACGCTGGCGATTTTGTTTACAGCGATCGCAGTAGGCGTTTCATTGATCACAAATGCTCTGGATGAATTGAAAAATTTAGGTTTATCCCAGGCATCGACTTCTCAATCGCTGGGAATCTCTTTCCTGCTTGTCATATATTTAATAGAGTACCTAGATACTCTTAACTCCAGACTCCTTCAACTAGATCAACAATAGTGTTCAATAAAACCCGGTAACTTGATATGGTTACTGTATTTTATGCTAGTTAGCAAACTATCATAGACAACTCTAAGAAGCAAGCTCTGAGTCGTTAAAAACTCAACTACTCCTCTCCCTCACTTGCTTGGAGCAAGCATTAGTTAAGGGGCGTTTCGTTTTTAGCCCTAAATTCATGAGGCAGCGCGTTGGGGAGGCAGCATTGTACCCCTACGGGGAAGCAAGCTACGCGTAGCGTCTCCCTTAGGAGAAGACAGGTTTCCGTTTCCTTTATCTGGTGACTGGCGTCCGGTACCGACTTGTTCGCGCAGCGTCTCCCTTAGCAGAAGCGACTGCCGTCTCGCCGCCAAATCAAAGATTATGGGGATACCCTTCACTGGGAAGCAGGTAAAGTTATTGCCCAGACGTACCTGGCTCAATCCGCGCCCCAAGCTGAAGAACTCGTCCGAGATCATCAGCGTTTCGCCAGGTTTCAATTATCTTGCCATCAACAATCCAATGAATGAACATAGCCGTGAACGTCTGCTCTCGACCATGACTAGGTATTCCAAAGAAACTTTCCTGAGCGCAGGTGTTGGTTGCACGCACCACAACTTTGTCACCTTCAGCAATTACGTCTTCAATTGTCCATTTCTGCTCGATAGCCCCAAATGAACCAAAGAGTTTACGTACTCCATCTGGCCCTGGGGGAAGCCCAGGTAAACCACCGTGCATTTTCCAAGTTGGGGCAGTCATCTCGCAGATATCTTCAATCCGATGCTCACTAATGAGTTCAATCCACCGTCGAGCAATTATTTTTTTGTCTTCAATGTCAGACATTTTTACTCCTTTTATACTTAAATCAAAAATATTGTTTATTTATCAGTGAATAACTGTGGGCTGATACAAGTTCAGAAATAAATTTTTATTTGCTCTGTGCATTATTGCTAATTTGTTGAGAGACAACCACTACTGCTTTAGCAACCCCAAATATTATCGCATTCTAGACAGCATCTAAGACATTCTCATTACTGGTACACTGCCATGTACTTTAATCGAATGCCCAAGCGCACAGGGTATTTTTGACAGAAGCGATACCACAACACGGGTTTTGCCAATGCAGACAAACAACGAGTAATGTTTAGTATCATCCATAACCAAAATCACTTCCTCTTTGACCTCAGCATAAAATCTAAAGATGTGTATATTATTAATTATTTGGGAATAATAGCTTAGAAAGTAACGATAATATTATTTGCGTTACTCAGTAACTTCAAGATAAAAAGGATTTTTGAAAATGGATATAGCTTTATTGGCGATGCATTAAATTAGCAATTGATCTAAAGTTTCTAGATTTTGCAGTTATTAGTATATAATATGCCTAAAATTACTGTTTGCATTCCTACTTTTAATCGTGTTCATCTTCTTCCTTATGCAATTGACAGTGTACTGAATCAGTCTGAGCAAGACTTTGAGCTAATTGTTTGTGATGACGGTTCTAGCGATCGCACACCTGAGTTGATGTCACAGTACACAGACCACCGGATTAAATATATCCGTCATCTGCAAAATATTGGTAAAAGTAATAATATGCGCTCTGGCTTTGATGCTGCCAGCGGTGAATATTTTATTAAATTTGATGATGATGATCGGTTAACACCCGATTTTCTTGCAAGCACCGCAGCGATTCTTGCTCAAGACTCTAGCATTGATTTTGTTGGTACAGACCATTGGATAATTGATATTAACAATGTGCGGGATGAGGCAAAAACTCAAGAAAATTCTCAACGCTGGGGTAGGAAGAATTTACCAGCAGGTATTGTAGATAATTTGTTAGAAGTTGTATTTATTCACCAAAGCTTTCAAATTGGGGCAACATTATTTCGCCGTAAAACCTTGCAAGAATTAGGATATATGCAGCCAAATCTGCAAAATTGCGAGGATAATGATTTATTTGTGCGTCTGGCTTTGGCTGGAAAAAATGGTTATTACTTACCAGAATTATTGATGGAATATCGCTCTCATGCAGAGCAGCAAGGTATTAATCGAGCCATTCCTTATTTATTTGATAAAATGCAGTATTTAGAAAGTTATAAATTTGAGTCTAAAAAAATAGAGATAATCAGGAAAAATCGTTTAACAGAAACGCAATTATTATTAGGCTTGCGTTTAATTGAAAAGGGTGAAACGCAAAAAGGCAGAGAGCTAGTTTTGGCGGGACAGTCTTTTTCAACTCCTAAAGCTTGGACTGGTTTAGGATTATCGTTGTTACCAATTGGGTTACGAGGTAAGGCGTTTAATGCACTGCGACAGGTGCGGGGTTAAGCATTGACATATTGTAATAGGGTTCAGTTAGAGCCAAAACCTTAACCTGCGTAGGTTGGGTTGAGGAACGAAACCCAACTTTTTTCGCGATTTTTTGGGTTCCACTTCGTTCAATCCAACCTACAATTCTAATAACTTCTTGACCACTCATCAATAATAGTCAAAATTGTTTGCACGCCTAATCCTTGGATAGATTTCATTAGATCACGATAATCTTCAAACTCTTGCTTTGGTTTCTTGCGTCGAGCATCAAATATGTCTTTTGCAAGTTTTTCAGCCCCACGAATTCTAGAGCGTTGTAACTTTCTAGATAACTCTTCTTTATCCAAAGAGTTTAATAAACTAAGTGGATTACTCTGTTCACCCTTTTGGGGAATCAGGTTTTCAAGTTGCTTGAACTGACCATCTATTCTCTGTCTTTCTTGTATAAATTCTGACTTAAATTCATTAAATTGTTTCTCAAGACGTAATTCTAGATTTGCCAAACGTGGTTCTAATTTTTTGGTTTCAGGCTCTGATGTTACTGTTTTACTAGAAGAATCAATTCCTTTGAAAGATGCAACTTGCTTTACTACTAAATCCTCTACTTTTGGGGCAATGACACAAGCATTAACCATTTCACCTTGTCGAGGATTTTTTTCTCTTGCCCTGACAGCAGCATAATATTCAAAATGTCCATCAACTACCGTATAGCTTTCTACTCCTGTTACTTTCAGAACTAATGGTCTGATAATTCCTCCTGTTTCTATAATTATGTCTGCAAGGTTCTCTAAATCAGCTTCTGCAAAATTTGAACGAGGTTCATTAGAAGCAATACTTTTCACATCCACCAAAGAAAAATTAATCATTAATAAACTCCCATTTTTTGGATAACTTCATCTGCTAATACATTAAATTCTTCAGCAGAAATTTGAGCAGAAGTTTTTAATTCGGCAAATTTAATAACAGACTTCGGGTCAGGATATTCTAAATCTCCAACTGAGATAGTCTGATTCATACACTCTGATAATGCTGTTCTGTCATAAATTACAGCTTCCATGAGTGGCAGTTGATAGCGCTCTGAAATTACTTCTCTCTGTTTAGGAAAATTGTATTGTAAAAATCTAGCATTTGTTGATATTTTAGAAGCAAGAACGCCCATTAATATAATGGGCGGTTTACCCATAATTTCTCTGGATTCATTAATTTGATTAACAAAATTTTTGACAGTTGGTAAACCTTGGTTAGCAAATGGTTTCAAATCGGATGGGATTATCAGGTAATCAGTAGCAATCAGTGCAACTTCAGCATACAAATCTCTAGATGGAGGAGTATCAATAATTACAATATCATAATTATTTTCTACCTTTTTTAATTTTGTTACTAGCCTGCTCCTACTAGCTAATATTTTATTCAGTATCTCCTGATATTGAATCAATGTGATATGTGAAGGAATAACATCAATTTCTGGATTGTTGAAATAATCAGATGTACGCACTACTTCTGGAATAAAGTTAAAATCTCCTGATTCTAATAAATGGTATACGTTTCGCTCTCTTAAATTATCATCTTCTTCAAATTGAAATTTGATTAATCCTGTAGCAAAAGTAGTATTTGCCTGGGAATCTATATCAATTAATAGTACCCGTTTCCCTTTTTTACTTAATGCTGCTGCAAGGTTGACTGCAACAGTAGTCTTACCAACGCCGCCTTTATTGTGGTAAATTGCAATCGTTTTCATTGAATGTTTCCTCTTTGTTTCAAAATTTGAATTAGTTTCATTTATTTCAAGTTCTGTTTTCTCTACTAACTGTCCTTCTTTAAAAGTGTCTCTACCAATTAAAGCTTTAATATTATCTAATTTCGCCTCAACGTCCTTCCCAGAACATTGAAATAGTAGTTGAATATCGGATTGCAATTTTTGATAAATTCTAATCTCTTTGCCATTAGTCAACAATCCATATCTGACATTTAAGCTGGTTAAATAATGCCTAAGTCGCAGGACGTGATTATTTAAGTTTTGTTTGGGATGTTTTGCCTCCATGACGACACTCAGCGGTGAGTTGGCATCTAAGACAAAGGGAATCACTTGTGCGGCAAATGCTAAGAAGTCTAAGCGGATGCTACCAAGGGCAACCTCTTGATGCCAGGTGTCAGGAGTATAACCTAGCTGCGGTAGCAAATATTGCACTATAAGTTTGCTTTCAACTTCGCTTTCGTTACGGCACAGCTCAGGATTAAAAGGCAATATTTTTCTACCTCTAAATAATTATTGGACGTGGGACAAAAGTTTATATTTGCTCGATTATGACATAGCCTTAATTATTTGGAGTGATAGAAATCACTTAGAAAAATCTAAAAAATCATCATAAAATTAATACTTTTACTGTTAAAATTACCAATTCTGAGAGCTAGCCATATTTAAAATTAACAGGCTACGTATGTATTTCCCCATTACCCTTGTAAATGGCTAGAATCAAAGTGTTTACTCAACCTATTTGCACTAAAGGTTTTGGCTACTGTATCTTGTCCCCACTGCCATCAACTCATTGATAGTCAAGCTATTAATTGTCCCTATTGCCGCACAACACTCAAAGCTTACGGTCATCCTGGTATTCCATTGCACCGCGCCACTGGGGATGGGTATCTGTGCGACACCTGCACCTATCACACTGATGATACTTGCAATTTTCCTCAGCGTCCCTACGCTAAAGAGTGTACCCTTTACCAAAATATTGAAGAGACAAAGTTAGATTTGCAACAGCAGCGTTACACTAACAGTTTTGCAGTAACTGTGAAAAGTTGGGTAAAACGCAATCAGGCTTTGCTGTTGCTATTAGGTTTATTATTGGTCTGTTTGTTGTTCGTTATATTAAGGTCTTGATTTGTGTTTCGTGGGGAATAGGGAATATAACACTTCTCAGTTGAGTCTCATACAGACCTAACCCCCAGCCCCTTCCCTGCAAGGGAAGGGGAGTAAGATTCCATTCCTCTCTCCTTTTAGAAGCTAGGGTGTACACACAAGTATGACCAGCATAGGTTTCAATTCTAGTAGTTTCGTAGGGTGCATTATGGACACGCCGAAATAACAAATGAGTTCGCCAAAATAACAAATGAGTTCGCCAAAATAACAAATGAGTTCGCCGAAATAACAAATGAGTTCGCCAAAATAACAAATGAGTTCGCCGAAATAACAAATGAGTTCGCCAAAATAACAAATGAGTTCGCCAAAATAACAAATGAGTTCGCCGAAATAACAAATGAGTTCGCCAAAATAA